>NZ_JBBUTH010000004.1:0-678258 GCF_038066595.1 Pseudaquabacterium inlustre | reverse complement strand
CCCCCCCCCCCCCCCCCCCCCCCCCACTCCTCCAGGCTCAACGCAGCGATGCGTTGAGCTTGTCCAGCGCCGCACGCCCCGGGCACAGCTCAGGCGCGTTCAGCGTGTTCAGCGGCGCGGCGGTGGTGTTCAGCGCGGCGTGCAGGTCCTGCGCCTCGGGCTGCACATAGATCAGCCCGGTCACGATCTCGCCCTTGGCCTGGTGCGCCTGCACCACGTTCATCGCCGCGATGCGGTCGGTGGGGTCGTGTTCGGCGTGCAGCTTGCGCAGTTGCATCTGCGTGCCATCGGCCTGCGGCAGCGTGATCACCTCGCCCGGTGCCGGCTCGGCCTTCACCTCGGCCGCCAGGTCGATGAAGTCGATGCGGTTCAGCGCCTCGTTGTGGGCGCGCACATGGTCGTAGCTGCGCGTGCTGCCGGCGTGGTTGTTGAAGGCCACGCAGGGGCTGATCACGTCGATGAAGGCCGCGCCGCCGTGGCGGATGGCGCCCTCGATCAGCGGCACCAGCTGCGCCTTGTCGCCCGAGAAGCTGCGTGCCACATAGGTGGCGCCCAGTTGCAGCGCCATGCCGATCAGGTCGATGGCCGAGTCGTGGTTGACCGCGCCCTTCTTGCTCTGGCTGCCGCGGTCGGCCGTGGCGCTGAACTGGCCCTTGGTGAGGCCGTAGACGCCGTTGTTCTCGACGATGTAGACCATGCGCACACCGCGCCGCATGGCATGGGCAAACTGGCCCAGGCCGATGCTGGCCGAATCGCCATCGCCGCTGACCCCCAGGTACAGCAGCTCGCGGTTGGCCAGGTTGGCGCCGGTCAGCACGCTGGGCATGCGGCCGTGCACGGTGTTGAAACCGTGGCTGGCGCCCAGGAAGTAGTCGGGCGTCTTGCTGCTGCAGCCGATGCCCGAGAGCTTGGCCACGCGGTGCGGCGCGATGTCCAGCGACCAGCAGGCCTGGATGATGGCCGCCGAGATGCTGTCATGCCCGCAGCCGGCGCACAGCGTCGAGACACGGCCTTCGTAGTCGCGACGCGTGTAGCCAACCTTGTTGCGGGTCAGGCTGGGGTGGTGCAGCGTGGGTTTGGCGATGTACGTCACAGGATCTTCTCCCTCCGCGGGGCCACGGCCAGCGCGTGCACATGGGTGGTGATGGCCTGGGTGATGAAGCGTGCGGTGATCGGCGTGCCGTCGCAGTGCAGCACGGCGATCAGCCAGGCCGGGTCGAGCTCCAGCTCGTTGATCAGCAGCGTGCGCATCTGCGCATCGCGGTTCTGCTCGACGACGAAGACATGGTCGTGCGCGGCGATGAAGGCCTTGACCGAGGCCGGGAACGGGAAGGCGCGCAGCCGCATCGCGTCCACATGGATGCCGTCGGCAGCCAGCGCCTCCAGCGCCTCGTCCATCGCCGGCGCCGTGCTGCCGAAGTACAGCACGCCCAGGCGCGTCTTCTGGCCGGCGGCACGCAGCACCGGCTGCGGCACCAGGTTGGCCGCGGTGGCAAACTTCTTCAGCAGGCGCTGCACGTTGTAGAGGTAATCGGGCCCGGCCTCGGAGTAGCGCGCCTGCGGATCGCGCGTGGTGCCACGCGTGAAGTAGGCGCCCTTGCTCGGATGCGTGCCGGGATAGGTGCGCCAGGGGATGCCGTCGCCGTCCACGTCCTTGTAGCGTGCGAACTCCTTGCCGGCTTCGAGCATCTCGGCGGTCATCACCTTGCCGCGGTCATAGGCGCGGCTGTCGTCCCAGGCGAAGGGTTCGCACAGGCGCTGGTTCATGCCGATGTCCAGATCGGTCATCACGAACACCGGCGTCTGCAGGCGGTCGGCCAGGTCGAGCGCGGCGGCTGCGAACTCGAAGCATTCGGTCGGATCCTGCGGCAGCAGCATCACATGCTTGGTGTCGCCGTGGCTGGCATAGGCGCTGCTGATCAGGTCGGCCTGCTGCGTGCGCGTGGGCATGCCGGTGGACGGCCCGCCGCGCTGCACGTCGATGATGGTGACAGGGATCTCGGCGAAGTAGGCCAGGCCGATGAACTCGGTCATCAGGCTGACGCCGGGCCCTGAGGTGGCGGTGAAGGCACGCGCGCCGTTCCAGCCCGCGCCCACCACCATGCCGATGGATGCGATCTCGTCCTCGGCCTGCACGATGGCAAAGCGGTTCTCGCCGGTGGCTGCATCGACGCGGTACTTGCGGCAGTACTTCTCGAAGGCCTCGGCCACCGACGAGCTGGGCGTGATCGGGTACCAGGCGCACACCGTGGCGCCGCCGTACACGCAGCCCAGCGCGGCGGCGGCATTGCCCTCGACGAAGATGCGCTCGCCCACCGCATTGGCGCGGCGCACCTGCAGGCCCATCTCGGCCACCTGCGGTGGCTTCAGGTGGTCGGCCGCAAAGCTGCGGCCGGCATGCAGCGCGCGCACGTTCGATTCCAGCAGCCGCTCCTTGCCGCGGTACTGCTCGCCGAACAGCGCTTCGATCACGGCCGGATCCACGCCCATCAGCTGCGACAGCGCACCCAGAACCATGATGTTCTTGAACAGCGTGCGCTGACGCGGGTCTTCGTAGGTGGCGTTGCAGATCGCCGTGACCGGCATGCCGATGACGTTGAGGTCGTCGCGGAAGGCGCTGGGCGGCAGCGGGCGCGTGCTGTCGTAGAACAGGTAGCCGCCGGGCTCGACCTCCTTGACATCCTGGTCCCAGGTCTGCGGGTTCATCGCCACCATCATGTCGATGCCGCCGCGCCGCCCAAGCCAGCCGCGCTCACTCACCCGCACCTCGTACCAGGTGGGCAGGCCCTGGATGTTGCTGGGAAAGATATTGCGCGGGCTGACCGGCACGCCCATGCGCAGCACGGCCTTGGCGAACAACTCGTTGGCCGAGGCCGAGCCCGAGCCGTTGACATTGGCGAACTTGACGACGAAGTCGTTGAGGGCTTCGATGCGCTTCATGCGACCACTTCCTTCTTGGTAGAAGCCGGCTTGCCATCGCGGCAGGCCGGGCCGGCCTTGGTGGTCAGCAGCAGGAACTTCTGCATGTCCCAGGCGCCCGTGGGGCAGCGCTCGGCGCACAGGCCGCAGTGCAGGCACACGTCCTCGTCCTTGACCATCACGCGGCCGGTCTTCAGCGGCAGGCCCAGATACAGGCCCTGCGCCAGGTTCAGCGCCGGGGCCTTGAGCCGCTGGCGCAGCGTGGCCTCGTCGGGCGAATCGTCGGTGAAGCTGATGCAGTCCATCGGGCAGATGTCCACGCAAGCATCGCACTCGATGCAGGCCTTGGGCGTGAACACGGTCTGCACGTCGCAGTTCAGGCAGCGTGCGGCCTCCTTGAACGCCGTGGCGGCATCGAAGCCAAGCTCCACCTCCACCGCGATGCTGGCCAGCGCCTGCTCGGCCTTGGCCCAGGGCACCTTGAAGCGCAGGTCGTTGCTGGGCGCGTTGTCGTAGCTCCACTCGTGGATGCCCATCTTCTGCGACACCAGGTTCACATGCGGCGGCGGCCGCTGCGTGACCGGCTCGCCGTGCAGCAGGCGGTCGATGCTGACGGCCGCTTCATGCCCATGGGCCACGGCGGTGATGATGTTCTTCGGCCCGAAGGCTGCATCGCCACCGAAGAACACCTGCGGCAACGAGGACTGGTGCGTCACCGCATCCAGCACCGGCAGGCCCCATTCATCGAAGGCGATGCCGGCATCGCGCTCGATCCACGGGAACGCGTTCTCCTGGCCCACGGCCACCAGCACCTCGTCGCACGGCACATCCACATCGGGCTGGCCGCTGGGCTTCAGCGTGCGGCGGCCCTTGTCGTCGTACACCGACTCGACGATCTCGAAACGCATGCCGACCAACTTGCCTCCTTCCAGCAAGAAGGCCTTGGGGCTGTGGCACGGCTTGATCGGGATGCCCTCATGCTCGGCATCCTCTTTTTCCCACGGCGAGGCCTTCATGTCCTCGTAGGTCGAGCGCACCAGCACCGTCACCTGCTCGGCGCCCAGGCGCCGCGCCGAGCGGCAGCAGTCCATCGCGGTGTTGCCGCCGCCCAGCACGATGACCTGCTTGCCCACCGCCGTGACATGGCCGAACGAGACCGACGCCAACCAGTCGATGCCGATGCGGATCTGCGCGGCCGCCTCGTCGCGGCCCGGGATCTTCAGGTCGCGCCCGCGCGGCGCGCCGCTGCCGACGAACACCGCATCGAAACCCTCCCCCAGCAGCGCCTTCATCGAGCTGACGTACTGGCCGCTGCGGAACTCGACGCCCAGGTGCAGGATGTGGCCCACCTCCTCGTCGATCACCCGCTCGGGCAGGCGAAAACGCGGCACCTGGCTGCGCATGAAGCCACCGGCCTTGCGCTCGCCATCGAACACGGTGACGGCATAGCCCTGCAGCGCCAAGTCACGCGCCACGGTCAACGAGGCCGGTCCGGCGCCCACGCAGGCCACGCGCTTGCCGTTGCGCGGCAGTGCGCGCGGGATCATCGCCCGCACATCGTCGCCCTTCAGGTCGGCCGCCACGCGCTTCAAGCGGCAGATGGCCACCGGCTCCGGCTTGGCGGCATTGTGGTCTTCCACCCGGCCACGCCGGCAGGCGGGCTCGCAGGGCCGGTCGCAGGTGCGGCCCAGCACGCCGGGGAACACGTTGGAGACCCAGTTCACCATGTACGCATCGTCGTAGCGACGCTGGGCGATCAGGCGGATGTACTCGGGGACGGGGGTGTGGGCCGGGCAGGCCCACTGGCAATCGACGACCCGGTGGAAGTAGTCCGGGTCGGCCACATCGGTGGAACGCACGCTCGGGAGTCTCCTGGCTGTCGGAAGCCACTGAACCCCGGCGCCGCTGATCGGCACCGCGGCCGAGCCCCCTTGTCGTTGGATGCGGACCAGTCTAAGCCCGCCGGGCCCTGGCACGCATTTGCGGACAAACCCCCGTGTGCTGGAGGTGACAGCGACTTGCGGCGGCGCAAGCCGCGTGCGAACCAACAGGCCAGATCAGCCCGCCGAGACGCGCATCGGCTTCGGAAAGCCCTCGACCTTGACGCCCTTGCGCGCGCGCTTGCCGCGGTGCACGGCCAGGCCGCTGCCGCGCAGCGTCTCGTCCTTGGCCTTGGCGCCGCCGCGGCCCAGGCCATCCACGCGCACCTGGTCGGCCACGGTGGCGGCCGAGATCAGCGGGCACTGCGCGTCCACGTCCATCAGCGTCAGGCCCTTGCCACCGTTGGGCTGCAGCTTCAGCTCATCCAGCGGGAACACCAGCAGGCGCCCGTCCTGCGCCAGCACGGCCACGCTGTGGTGGGCCGGCAGCACCACGGTGGGCGGCAGCAGCTGGTCGCTGTCGGCCAGCGTCAGGAAGGCCTTGCCGGCGCGGTTGCGGCCGTGCATGTCGCCGGCCTTGGCCAGCAGGCCGAAGCCGCCGCTGTTGGCCAGCAGCAGCGTGGTGTCGGCGTTGCCGGCGAAGTAGTGCGCCGGCTGCGTGCCGGGCGCCAGGTCGATCAGCGTGGTGATGGGCACGCCATCGCCACGGCCGCCGGGCAGGCTGCTGACGGCCACCGAGTACACCCGGCCATCGCCACCCGAGGGCGAGCCGAAGACCAGCAGCGTGTCGACACTGCGGCAGGCAAAGCTGGCCAGCAGGCCGTCGCCGGCCTTGAACTGCAAGGCGCTGGCGGCGATGTCGTGGCCCTTCAGCGCACGCACCCAGCCCTTGGTGCTGATCACCGCGGTGACGGGCTCGTCCACCACCTTGATCTCGGCCACCGCGCGCTTCTCGGCCTGGATCAGCGTGCGGCGCTCGTCGCCATGGGCCTTGGCGTCGGCCTCGATTTCCTTGATCAGCAGGCGCTTCAGTGCCGCCGGGCTGTTCAGGATCTCTTCCAGCTTGCCCTGCTCCTCGCGCAGCGAGGCCAGTTCCTGCTCGATCTTGATGAACTCCAGCCGCGCCAACTGGCGCAGCCGGATCTCGAGGATGTCTTCCGCCTGCCGCTCGCTGAGCTTGAAGCGCGCGATCAGTGCCGGCTTGGGCTCATCGCTCTCGCGGATGATGCGGATCACCTCGTCGATGTGCAGCAGCACGGTGTGCCGGCCTTCCAGCACATGGATGCGGTCCAGCACCTTGTCCAGCCGGTGCCGCGTGCGCCGCGCCACCGTCACCTGTCGGAAGTCGATCCACTCGGTGAGGATCTGCCGCAGGCCCTTCTGCACCGGCTTGCCGTCGCGGCCGATCATCGTCAGGTTGATCGAGCTGCTGGTCTCCAGGCTGGTGTGGGCCAGCAGCGTGGTGATCAGGTCGCTCTGCTCGATGGCGCGGCTCTTGGGCTCGAAGACCAGGCGCACGGCGGCTTCCTTGCCGGATTCATCGCGCACGGCGTCCAGCACGCTCAGCACCGAGGCCTTCAGCTGCGTCTGCTCCTGCGTCAGCGCCTTCTTGCCGGTCTTGATCTTGGGGTTGGTCAGTTCCTCGATCTCTTCCAGCACCTTCTGCGCGCTGGTGCCCGGCGGCAGCTCGGTCACCACCAGCTGCCACTGGCCGCGCGCCAGGTCCTCGATCTTCCAGCGCGCGCGCACCTTCAGCGAGCCACGGCCGCCGCGGTAGGCCTCGCGGATGTCGGCCTCGGGGCTGATGATCTGGCCACCGCCCGGGAAGTCGGGGCCGGGAATCAGGCCGTACAACTCATCGTCGGTGAGGCCGTCGTGGCGGATCATCGCCACCGCGGCGGCGGCCACCTCGCGCAGGTTGTGGCTGGGCACCTCGGTGGCCATGCCGACCGCAATGCCCGAGGCGCCGTTCAGCAGCACGAAGGGCAGGCGTGCCGGCAGCAGCGAGGGCTCCTCGAAGCTGCCGTCGTAGTTGGGCACGTAATCCACCGTGCCCTCGTCGATCTCGTCGAGCAGCAGGCGGGCGATCGGGGTCAGGCGCGCCTCGGTGTAGCGCATGGCCGCCGCACCATCGCCATCGCGGCTGCCGAAGTTGCCCTGGCCGTCGATCAGCGGATAGCGCAGCGAAAAATCCTGCGCCATGCGCACCAGCGCGTCGTAGGCCGCCTGGTCACCGTGCGGGTGAAAACGGCCCAGCACATCGCCCACCACGCGCGCGCTCTTCACCGGCTTGGGGCCACCGGCAGCCGCGCCCCAGCCCAGGCCCATGCGCTGCATGGCGTACAGGATGCGCCGCTGCACCGGCTTGGCACCGTCGCACACATCGGGCAGCGCCCGGCCCTTGACCACGCTGAGCGCGTATTCCAGGTAGGCGCGCTCGGCGTAATGCGCCAGCGTGATGGCATCACCCGAATCCTCGGGCGGCGGGGTCAGCAGGGAGAGTTGGTCGGACATGGCAGACAGGGGCCAACACGCACAAGGGCGGCAGCCAGGCAAGACATCAGGCGAAAGGGTTCAGCACCTGCAATGGCCCGAGACGGCGGCCATGTTGCAGATCCTCGGTGTAGAGCCGGTCGCAGCCGGCCTCGGCCGCACTGGCCAGGATGGTGGCATCGTAGATGGAAAACCCGTGTTCCCGGCTCCAGGCCACCGCCTGCCGCTGGGCGCCCACGCTCAGCGGCTGCACCTGGCACACGGCAGCCAACGCATCCAGCACGGCCTGAACACGTTCCCAGGGCACGTCGTACTTGCGCCGCGCCACGGCGACGAACTCATTGAGCACCTGCACGCTCACCGTACCGCCGGCGGCGATCAAATCCTCGGCGATCTGCGCCTTGCGCTCATCGGCCGACAGCAGGTACAGCGCGATGTTGGTGTCGAAGAAGGCCGGCATGGCGCGCGCGACGCTCAGTTGCCGTCTGCCGCACCGCGCGCGTTGGCCTCCAGCCGGTCGAACTTGAAGTCGGCCGGCAGGCTGCCACGGTATTGCCGCAGCCGCGCCAGCAGTTCCTTCGCGGCCGGCTTGCGGCGGATGGCCAAGCTGGGGCCGGCATCCACGCACACCTCGATGTCGTCGCCTTCCTTCAGGTCGAGCACATCGACCACCGCGGCCGGCAGGCGGATAGCCAGGCTGTTGCCCCATTTGGAGACTTGCATGCAGGCCTCTTGGAGTTGGATCTACACAGAACGAATTGTAGATCCAGACTCAGATATCGATCTCCACGGCATCCCCGTGGATCTCCATCAGCTCGCGCCGCGAAGCCGCCTCGCCCTTGCCCATCAGCCGGTTGAACGAGCCGACGGTTTCGTCAAAAGTCATCGCGCCCCAGGCCACCGGTAGCAGGCGGCGGGTGTCGGGGTTGAGCGTGGTTTCCCACAGTTGCTCGGCGCTCATTTCGCCCAGGCCCTTGAAGCGGCTGATGCTCCAGCTGCCTTCGCGGGCGCCTTCCTTGCGCAGCTTGTCGAGGGTGGCGTCGAGCTCGCCCTGGTCCAGCGCATAGATCTTGGCGGCCGGCTTCTTGCCGCGCGCCGGGGCGTCGATGCGGAACAGTGGCGGCTTGGCGATGTAGACATGGCCGCGCTCGATCAGCTTGGGGAAGTGGCGGAAGAACAGCGTGAGCAGCAGCACCTGGATGTGCGAGCCGTCCACGTCGGCATCGCTCAGGATGCACACCTTGCCGTAGCGCAGGCCGGAGAAATCGGGTTCGTCGTTCGGCCCGTGCGGGTCGATGCCGATGGCCACCGAGATGTCGTGGATCTCGTTGTTCTTGAACAGCAGGTCGCGCTCGACTTCCCAGGCGTTCAGCACCTTGCCGCGCAGCGGCAGGATGGCTTGCGTCTCCTTGTCGCGGCCCATCTTGGCGCTGCCACCGGCCGAGTCGCCCTCGACCAGGAACACCTCGTTGTGGGCGGTGTCACGGTTCTCGCAGTCGGTCAGCTTGCCGGGTAGCACGGCCACGCCGCTGCCCTTGCGCTTTTCCACCTTCTGGCCGGCGCGCTGGCGCGTCTGCGCCTGCTTGATCACCAGCTCGGCCAGCTTCTTGCCGTGCTCCACATGCTGGTTCAGCCACAGCTCCAGCGGCGCGCGGGTGAACTGGCTCACCAGGCGCAGCGCGTCGCGGCTGTTCAGGCGCTCTTTCGTCTGACCCTGGAACTGCGGGTCCAGCACCTTGGCGCTCAGCACAAAGCTGGCGCGGCCGAACACGTCGTCGGGCATCAGCTTCACGCCCTTAGGCAGCAGGCTGTGCAGTTCGATGAAGGCCTTGATCGCGCCGAACAGGCCGTCCTTCAGCCCGCTCTCGTGCGTGCCGCCAGCCACCGTGGGGATCAGGTTCACATAGCTCTCGCGCAGGATCGCGCCTTCCTCGGTGAAGGCCACGCACCAGGCCGCGCCCTCGCCCTCGGCGAAGTTTTCGCTCTCGCTGCCCGAGGCATAGGCCTCGCCCTCGAACAGCGGGATCAGCGGATCGGCCGCCAGGCCCTGCCCCAGGTAGTCGCGCAGGCCGCCCTTGTAGTGCCAGGTCTGCGTGTCGCAAGTCTTCTCGGTGGTGAGCGTGACGATGGCGCCGGGCATCAGCACGGCCTTGCTGCGCAGCAGGTGGGTCAGCTCGTTGCGCGGCAGTTCGGCCGCCTCGAAGTACTTGGCATCGGGCCAAACCTGCACCCGCGTGCCCTGCTTCTTCTCACCGGGGTTGGCCTTGCGCACCACCAGCGGCTCGATCACGTCGCCACCGCTGAAGGCCAGCGTGGCCACCTGGCCGTCGCGCCACACCGTCACCTGCAGGCGCTGCGCCAGCGCATTGGTCACGCTCACGCCCACGCCGTGCAGGCCGCCCGAGAAGCTGTAGGCGCCGTCCGCGCCCTTGTCGAACTTGCCCCCGGCATGCAGGCGCGTGAACACGATCTCCACCACCGGCACCTGCTCGTCGGGGTGCAGGCCGAAGGGGATGCCGCGGCCATCGTCGTCCACGCTCACCGAGCCGTCGGCATGCAGCGTGACGGCGATCTTCTTGCCGAAGCCGGCCAGCGCCTCGTCGGCGGCGTTGTCGATCACCTCCTGCACGATGTGCAGGGGGTTGTCGGTGCGGGTGTACATGCCCGGCCGCTGCTTGACGGGCTCGAGGCCCTTCAACACGCGGATCGAGGCCTCGCCGTAACTGCCTTGCTTGGGTGCGGTTGCCATGGCGCGGCATTGTAGGGAGGCGCTCCTGCACGCCCCGGGTCAACCCGGGGCCGGGCGGCAATGTCCGTGGCCGTCCGCGGGATGTCCGTGCGGCGATGCAAGCGAGGCGCCGGTATTGGCTACAGTCTGTGCATGAATTCAAGCACGTCCCCACTGCAACCGCCCCCACTGTCCCTGGCCCAGGTGCTGATCTGCGGCGCGATGGTGGTCACGCTCAGCATGGGCATCCGCCACGGCTTCGGCCTGTGGCTGCAGCCGATCACGATGGAGCGCGGCTGGACGCGCGAGACCTTCGCCTTCGCCATCGCGGTGCAGAACATCGCCTGGGGCGTGGCCGGGCCCATCGCCGGCATGCTGGCCGACCGCTTCGGCGCCTACCGCGTGCTGCTGGCCGCGGCGCTGATGTACGCCGGCGGCCTGGTGCTGATGGCCCTGGCCACCACCGGCCTGGCCTTCACCGGCGCGGCCGGCCTGCTGGTGGGCACGGCCCAGGCGGGCTGCACCTACGCCATCGTCTATGGCGTGATCGGCCGCAATGTGCCGGCCGACAAGCGCAGCTGGGCCATGGGCATCACGGCGGCGGCCGGCTCGTTCGGCCAGTTCCTGATGGTGCCGGTGGAAAGCGGCCTGATCCGCGGCCTGGGCTGGCAACAGGCGCTGTTCGTGCTGGGCGCCATGGCGCTGCTGATGCTGCCGCTGGCGCGTGGGCTGAAGGAGCCGCCGCGCCCGGTCACGGCCCAGACCCAGAGCGTGGGCGCCGCGGTGCGCGAGGCCTTTGCCTATCCCAGCTTCCGCTGGCTGATGGCGGGCTACTTCGTTTGCGGCTTCCAGGTGGTGTTCATCGGCGTGCACATGCCCAGCTACCTGAAGGACCACGGGCTGGACCCCTCGGTGGCGACCACGGCGCTGGCGCTGATCGGCCTGTTCAACATCTTCGGCACCTACACGGCCGGCGTGCTGGGGCAGACGCTGGCCAAGCGCCACATCCTGGCCGCCATCTACGCGCTGCGCTCGGTGGTCATCGTGGCCTTCTTGTGGGCGCCGCTGACGCCCTGGTCGGTGTACCTGTTCGCCAGCGCCATGGGCTTTCTGTGGCTGTCCACCGTGCCGCCCACCAATGCGGTGATCGCGCAGATCTTCGGCGTGCAGTACATGTCGATGCTGGGCGGCTTCGTGTTCTTCAGCCACCAGGTGGGTTCGTTCCTGGGCGTGTGGCTGGGCGGCAAGCTGTACGACGCCACCGGCAGCTACGACGTGGTGTGGTGGATCGCCGTGGCGCTGGGCGTCTTCGCGGCACTGGCCAACCTGCCGGTGCGCGAGTCGGCCATCCAGCGCCAGCCGGCGCCGCAGCCGGCCTGACCCCCACAACCGGCCCCATCCGCCATGCGCCGCCCTGCCCGCCTGCTGCTGTGGTGCGCCGCCGCGCTGGTGCTGGCCGGCGTGTTCGCCGCCTACCTGAACCCACACCTGGCGGTGGACCTGGCCGCACGGCTGTGGGCCTGCTTCTGACCTCCCCGTTCACCTGATCCGCATGCACGGCACCTCGCCCCCCTCGCCCTGGCTGCTGCGCTGGGCCCACCTGCTACCCGGTGCGGGCGCCTCGGCGCTCGACCTGGCCTGCGGCAGCGGCCGCCACCTGCGCTGGCTGGCGGCACGTGGCCTGCGCTGCACCGGCGTCGACCGTGACGCCGCGGCGCTGGCCAGCCTGACCGACCCGGGCGCGGCGGTTGAACGCATCGAGGCCGACATCGAGAACGGCCCCTGGCCGCTGGCCGGCCGGCGCTTCGACCTGGTGGTGGTGACCAACTACCTGTGGCGCCCGCTGTGGCCGCAGATCCTGGACAGCCTGGCGCCGGGCGGCTGGCTGGTCTACGAAACCTTTGCCGCCGGCAACGAGACCGTGGGCAAGCCCTCGCGGCCCGACTTCCTGCTGCAGCCGGGCGAACTGCTGCAGCGCTGCGTCCACCTGCGCACCGTGGCCTACGAAGACGGCTTCCTCGACAGCCCACCGCGCTTCGTGCAGCGCATCGTGGCCTGCGCACCGGCGGCCGACCCGGCAGCCCCGCCGCGCCACCGGCTGGGCTGATCCGGCCACCTGGTCAGCGGCCCGCCGGCCACCACCGCACAAACACCGCCCCGGCCCGCCGGGAAGCCCCCGCCCGGCCGGCTAAAATCGCGTGTTCGCAAGGAATCCGCATGAGACCCATTGTTGGCAGCATCGTCGCCCTCGTCACCCCGTTCAACGAAGACGGCAGCGTCGACTACCCCGGCCTGCGCCGCCTGATCGACTGGCACATCGCCGAAGGCACCGACTGCATCGGTGTCGTCGGCACCACCGGTGAATCGCCCACCGTGTCGGTGGAAGAGCACTGCGAGATCATCCGCGTGGCGGTGTCGCATGCCGCCGGGCGCGTGCCCATCATGGCCGGCGCCGGCGCCAACAGCACGCGCGAGGCCATCGAGCTCACCCGCTTCAGCAAGGAAGTGGGCGCCGATTGCACGCTGCAGGTCGTGCCCTACTACAACAAGCCCTCGCAGGAAGGCATCTACCAGCACTTCAAGGCCATCGCCGAGGCGGTGGACCTGCCGGTGGTGCTATACAACGTGCCCGGCCGCACCGTGGCCGACATGGCGCCCGAGACCGCGCTGCGCCTGGCCCAGGTGCCCGGCGTCATCGGCATCAAGGAGGCCACCGGCAACATCGAGCGTGCCGCGCAGCTGATCAAGCACGCGCCGGCCGGCTTCTCGATCTACTCGGGCGACGACGGCACCGCCGTGGCGCTGATGCTGCTGGGCGGCCATGGCAACGTGAGCGTCACCGCCAACGTGGCGCCCAAGCTGATGCACGAGATGTGCATGGCCGCCATTGCCGGCGAGGTGCAGAAGGCCCGTGAAATCCACCTGCGCCTGCTGTCGCTGCACAAGCAGCTGTTCTGCGAGCCCAGCCCCGCGCCCACCAAGTACGCGCTGTCGCGTCTGGGCATCAGCAGCAACCACGTGCGCCTGCCGATCACGCCGCTGACACCGGCCGGCCAGGGCCTGGTCGACGCCGCGCTTCGCGACGCCGGCCTGCTGTGACATTGCCCGAGCGCATGTTCCCCTCATCCACCGCGCACCGCGCGGCCCCGGCGGCGGTTCGGCCGACCGCCCTGCCCCAGGAGATGTCCCCCGTGAAAGCCCCCTTTGCCGCCACCCCGCTGCGCGGCGCCACCCTGGCGCTGGTCATGGCGCTGGCCGGTTGTTCGACGCTGGATGGCTCGCTGTCGCTCGGTGGCGACAGCAAGGTGGACTACCGCTCGCAAAGCGCCAAGACCCAGCCGCTGGATGTGCCGCCCGACCTGAGCCAGCTGGCCCGTGACGGCCGCTACCAGCCGCAGGGTGGCGTGGTCAGCGCCGCGGCCATGCGCCAACCGGGCGCAGCGCCGCAGGCCGGCACCGCCGCCGCACCCGGCAACCCCAGCGTGGCCCCCAGCACCGTGGGCGACGTGCGCCTGGTGCGCCAGGGCCAGGAGCGCTGGCTGGTCACCACCCTGCCGCCCGAGAAGGTGCTGCCGGTGCTGCGCAGCTTCTGGCAGGAGCGCGGCTTCACGCTCACCGTCGACGACGCCCAGGTGGGCGTGCTCGAGACCGACTGGGCCGAGAACCGCGCCAAGCTGCCGCAGGACCTGCTGCGCCGCACGCTGGGCCGCGTGATCGAGAACCTGTATGACACCGGCACGCGCGACCGCTTCCGCACCCGCGTGGAGCGCACCGCCGAAGGCGGCAGCGAGGTCTACCTGAGCCACCGTGGCCTGGAGGAGGTCTACCTCGAAGCCCGCGAAGGCCAGACCGCCTGGCGCCCGCGTGCGCAAGACCGCGACCTGGAGGCCGAGTTCCTCACCCGCATGATGGTGCGCCTGGGCGGCAAGGATGACGCCGCGCAGGTGGCCGCCGCCAAGCCGGCCGCGGGTGCGGCGCCGCTTGCAGCCGCCACGGCCAAGCCGGCCACCGCCGCCACCGAAACCTCGCTGACGTTGGCCGAAGGCTTCGACCGCGCCTGGCGTCAGGTGGGGCTGGCGCTCGACCGCAGCGGCTTCAGCGTCGAAGACCGCGACCGCAGCGCCGGCGTGTACTTCGTGCGCTACATCGATCCCAAGTTCGCCGGCAAGGAAGAGCCCAACTTCTTCGCCAAGCTGTTCGGCAGCGCCGCCGAGGCCAAGCCGGTGCGCTACCGCGTGCTGGTCAAGTCCGAAGGCAACGCCACGCGCGTGAGTGTGCAGACCAGCGCCGGCGATGCCGAGACCGGCGACGCCGCACGCCAGATCATCGCGCGCCTGAGCGACGCCTTGAAGTGATCCAGCGCCGCCACCCGGCGGCCTGAAAGCGCACGCGGGGCCCTCAGGGGCCCCGCGGTCTTTGATGCGTCGCGTCGCGTCGAACGCGACGGGCCGGGGTCGGCCGGCCCGCGTCAGTTGCTCAGGGCCAGCTTGTAGGCACCCGCCGCGCCGGTGCTGCGCAGCACCCGCAGCACCACGGTGGCCGCCGTGGCACCGCTGTTGCTGACCGTGACCTGGATCGTGCGGCCTGCCACGCCCGGCGCGCTGTAGATCGTCTGGCCGCTGGTGTTCAGCAGCGTCAGGCCGAAGCCCGAAGTGCTGCCCGCGGTCAGCGTGGCGGTCAGCGACTTGCCGGCCGGGATGGCCACCTTGAAATGGTCGAGGTCGGAGGTGGTCGACAACGTGCCGCTCACATTGGCCGGTGTGCTGGCGACGGCCTGCGCCTGGGCCAGCGTGTTGTTCGGCTCCACCTCGTTGACCGCCAGCACGGTGACCACCGGCGTCGGCGTGGTCGCCGTGGCCCCCACTGCGGCAGCGACGGCCGCCGATGCATCCACGATGCCCGCACCGCAACCGGAGCAGCTGGCCGGGAAGGCCCGCGCCGTGCTCTTGAGCAGGCTGGCCACCTGGTCGGGCGTCAGCTTGGCGTTGGCGCTCAGCATCAGCGCCGCGACACCACTGACCACCGGCGTGGCCATCGAGGTGCCCATGTAGGCCGCGTAGCTGTCGGCGCCCGGTGCGCTGGTGCCGGCATTCAGCGTCGACAGGATGCCCGCGCCGCTGTCACCGCCCGGGGCGGCCAGTGTCACGTTGCTGCCGTAGTTCGAGTACGAGGCCTTGGCCCCGCTCTTGCCGGTGGCGGCCACCACCACCACGCCACTACAGTTGGCCGGCGTGGCCTTGGTGGCGTCGCTGTTGCTGTTGCCGGCGGCCACCACCACCACCGCGCCGGCTGCGCGGGCGGTGTTGATCGCGTTCTGCGTGGTGACGCCGCAGCTGCCGGTGCCGCCGAGCGACAGGTTGATCACCCGCGCCGGCGTGGTGTTGGTGGGCAGACCCGCCACGGCACCGCCCACCGCCCAGGTGATGGCATCGGCAATGTCGGAGGTGTAGCCGCCGCAGCGGCCCAGCGCACGCAGCGGCAGCACGCGCGCATTGAAGGCCAGGCCCGCCACGCCCGCGCCGTTGCCCGCTGCGGCAGCCACGATGCCAGCCACATGCGTGCCATGCCAGGAGCTGTTGCTGGCCGCCGAGCCGGTGTAGCAGAAGCCCGCCGCCACCGCGTCACCAGGATCCAGGGCATCGGCGTCGCGGGCATTGCCGTCGTTGGACACCTTGGTGTCGGTGATGAAGTCGTAACCCCCCAGCAGGTTGGGCGCCAGATCGACATGCGGACGCACGCCGGTGTCGATCACGGCCACGGTGATGCCGCTGCCCGTCGCACGGTCCCACGCTGCCGGCGCACGCACGCCGCCGGTGGCATCGAACAAGGCCCATTGCTGCGCATACATCGCGTCGTTGGGCACGAACTGCGGTCGCAGCAGGCGATCGGGCTCGGCGTACTCGATCGTGGCATCGGTGGCTCGCAGCGTGCTGGCCAGGGCCTCGGCGTCGGCATGGCTCATGCGCCGGCTGAGCTGGTACACCTGCGCGCCGGCGGCGGTCTGGCGCCAGTGGCTCATACGCACGCCATGGCGCGTGGCGGCGCTCTCGGCCACCTGCCGTCCCCGCGCAGACGGCATCAGGCCGACGCTGGCGCTGTACTTGATGATCAGGCGGTCTGTGCCGGCGGTGGCGGCAGCCGGGTCGCTGGACGATGCGCTGACCTGGAACGACCAGGCCGGTGTGGCCAGCGCGCCGAGCACCAGCGTGGCCAGGGTGGCTGCCGCGCGCAGGCGCCGACGGGAGGATGGGGATGTCATCGGGAGTGCCTCGTGGATCGAGGCCGGTCGGCGGGCGCCGGCCGGCAACCCCGCTACCGTGGTGCGGATCGACGGCACGATCCACACGTTAGGCCGGAGGCTTTGCGTCCCACGCTTTCACGTGGTTTGCGGGATGGGTGCGCACACTGTAGCCAGCACATCCTGGGGGGCCAAGGCCAGGGCACCGCGCACCCGGGGCCGGCGTGGCGTTCTGCCCGCAGCAGGCCGCGCAATTGCAAGCGAACGGTAACAGCCGTGCCCACCGTGCACGCAGCACCGACAGATCCTTGAAGAAACGAAAAAGCCCCGCAGTGCGGGGCTTCATGACGTGGCCGTAGCGGGCCAAGGATCTGGAGGCGCGATCCGGAGTCGAACCGGACTAGACGGATTTGCAATCCGTTGCATAACCGCTTTGCTATCGCGCCGCGTTCAGTGCGGGGCGGTGTGCGCCGGATGCGCCAACCGCGCTGACCATTCTGACGAAAACGGGAAGCCGAGGCTTCCCGTTTTCAAAGATCTGGAGCGGGAGACGAGTCTCGAACTCGCGACCTCAACCTTGGCAAGGTTGCGCTCTACCAACTGAGCTACTCCCGCGTTGCTGACCGCTCAGATTGCTCTGCTTGTCAACGTTTCACTGTCGCTTGACTGTCGTCTTTGCTGTTCAGCGAAGCTCGCATTCTATACAGACATTCAGCGGCTTGGCAAGCCTGCCGCAAAAAATTCTTTCGCAACCGGCCTGTCTGCGCCGCAGGCCCTCAATGCGGCAGCGCGTCCACGGCGGCGCCACCAGCCACATCGGGCTTGGGCGCTTCCACCTTGGCAGCAGCAGCGGCCGGGTCCTCTTCCGGCAGCGCGGCCGGCGTGGACTCGAGCGCCAGCTCGATGACGCGATCGATCCAGCGCACCGGCATGATCTCGAGGCTGTTCTTCACGTTCTCCGGGATGTCCTGGAGATCCTTGACGTTTTCCTCGGGGATCAGCACCGTCTTGATGCCACCGCGGTGGGCCGCCAGCAGCTTTTCCTTCAGGCCACCGATGGCCGTGACCTCGCCGCGCAGCGTGATCTCGCCAGTCATCGCCACATCGGCCTTCACCGGGATGCCGGTGAGCGCCGAGACGAAGGCCGTCGTCATCGCGATGCCCGCGCTGGGGCCGTCCTTGGGCGTGGCGCCATCCGGCACGTGGATGTGGATGTCGCGCTTCTCGAACAACTCGTCCTTGATGCCCAGGCGTGCGGCGCGGCTGCGCACCACGGTGCGTGCGGCCTCGACCGACTCCTTCATCACGTCGCCCAGCGAACCGGTGCGGATGATGCCGCCCTTGCCGGGCATCACCGCGGCTTCGATGGTCAGCAGATCGCCGCCCACCTCGGTCCAGGCCAGACCGACCACTTGTCCAACCTGGTTCTTCTTCTCGGCGCGACCGAAGTCGAACTTGCGCACACCCAGGAAGTCATGCAGGTTCTCAGCCGTGACCACCACCTTGCCGGTGTACTGCTTGAGCTGCAGGCCCTTGACCGTCTTGCGGCAGATCTTGCTGACCTCACGCTCGAGCGAGCGCACGCCCGCCTCGCGGGTGTAGTAGCGGATCACGTCACGGATGGCAGCCTCGGTGACCTCGAGCTCCTCGTCCTTCACGCCGTTGTTGGTGCGCTGCTTGGGCAGCAGGTACACCTGGGCGATGTTGACCTTCTCGTCCTCGGTGTAGCCCGACAGGCGGATCACTTCCATCCGGTCCAGCAAGGCCGGCGGGATATTCAGCGAGTTCGACGTGGCCACGAACATCACGTCCGACAGGTCGAAGTCGACCTCGACGTAATGGTCGCTGAAGGTGTGGTTCTGCTCGGGGTCGAGCACCTCCAGCAGGGCCGACGACGGATCGCCGCGGAAGTCCATGCCCAGCTTGTCGATCTCGTCGAGCAGGAACAGCGGGTTGCGCACCTGCACCTTCGACAGGCTCTGCAGCACCTTGCCCGGCATCGAGCCGATGTAGGTGCGGCGGTGGCCGCGGATCTCGGCCTCGTCGCGCACACCACCCAGCGCCATGCGCACGAACTTGCGTCCGGTGGCACGCGCCACGCTCTGGCCGAGCGAGGTCTTGCCCACGCCCGGGGGGCCCACCAGGCACAGGATGGGCGCCTTGACCTTGTCGACGCGCTGCTGCACCGCGAGGTACTCGAGGATGCGTTCCTTGACCTTCTCGAGACCGGCGTGGTCCTCGTTCAGCACGGCTTCGGCCAGCGGCAGGTCGTGCTTGATCTTGGACTTCTTGGCCCAGGGCAGATTGACCAGAGTGTCGATGTAGTTGCGCACCACGGTCGCTTCAGCCGACATCGGCGACATCAGCTTGAGCTTCTTCAGCTCGCCCTCGGCCTTCTTGCGCGCATCCTTGGGCATGCGCGCGGCCTTGATCTTCTTTTCCAGGTCTTCGAGGTCCGCACCCTCTTCGCCATCGCCCAGTTCCTTCTGGATGGCCTTGACCTGCTCGTTCAGGTAGTACTCGCGCTGGCTCTTCTCCATCTGGCGCTTGACGCGGCCACGGATGCGCTTTTCCACCTGCAGGATGTCGACCTCGTGCTCCAGCAGCTCGAGCAGCTTCTCGAGGCGCTTGGCCACGGTGAACAGGTCGAGCACCGACTGCTTGGCTTCGAGCTTGAGCGGCAGGTGCGCGGCGATGGTATCGGCCAGGCGGCCCGGATCGTCGATGCCGGCGATCGAGGTGAGGATCTCGGGCGGGATCTTCTTGTTCAGCTTGACGTACTGGTCGAACTGCTGCGTCACGGCGCGACGCAGGGCCTCGACCTCGGGGCTGGTCTCGGCCGACGGCTGCACCGGCACCACCTCGGCGGTGAAGTGTTCGGCACCGTCGTGGATCTCGCGGGTCTCGGCGCGCTGCACGCCCTCGACCAGCACCTTCACGGTGCCGTCGGGCAGCTTCAGCATCTGCAGAATGCTGGAGATGCAGCCGATTTCGAACATGTCGTCGGGCTTGGGCTCGTCCTTGCCGGCAGCCTTCTGCGCCACCAGCATGATCTGCCGGCCGGCTTCCATCGCGGCTTCGAGGGCCTTGATCGACTTGGGGCGCCCGACGAACAGCGGGATGACCATGTGCGGGAACACGACCACATCACGCAACGGCAGCAGCGGCAGCGTGATCGGCTCGGGGGGGAGAACAGGATGTCCTGACATGGGAACCTCTCTTTCTCAGACCAACATGGGGCCCGAGCAGGGGAATGCAAGTGAACAGGCCTAACGGAGCCGACGTACAGCGTTGTCGCAGAAAGCGGGGAGCGATTTGCGTCGCGAGCCCTTCGAGGCTGATTTGAGCAGCGCAGCCGTACACCCGTACGGCGAGCAGCGCAGGATCAGGATCGATGGGCGCAGCAGCAAAGCGCCCCTCGCTTTCAGGCGCTGGCCTTCTGCTCGCGGTAAACCAGCAGCGGCTTGGCGCCTTCCTCGACGATGTGCTCGTCGATCACCACCTTGGCCACGCCATCCAGCGTGGGCAGGTCGAACATCGTGTCGACCAGCACATGTTCCATGATCGAGCGCAGACCGCGGGCTCCGGTCTTGCGCTTGAGCGCCCGGCGTGCAATGGCCGACAGCGCCGAGGAACGGATCTCGAGCTCGACACCGTCCATCGCGAACAGCTTCTGGTACTGCTTGACCAGCGCATTGCGCGGCTCGGTGAGGATCTGCACCATCGCGTCCTCGGTCAGTTCGCCCAGCGTGGCCACCACCGGCAGGCGACCGACCAGTTCGGGGATCAGGCCGAACTTGACCAGATCCTCGGGCTCGACCGACCGGAACAGGTCGGCCGCGCGCTTCTCGGTCTTGCTGTGCACGCTGGCCGAGAAGCCGATGCCCGACTTCTCGGTGCGGTTCTGGATGACCTTTTCCAGGCCGTCGAACGCGCCGCCACAGATGAACAGGATGTTGGTCGTGTCGATCTGCAGGAAATCCTGGTTGGGGTGCTTGCGGCCGCCCTGCGGCGGCACGCTGGCCATCGTGCCTTCCACCAGCTTCAGCAGGGCCTGCTGCACGCCCTCGCCCGACACGTCGCGCGTGATGCTGGGGTTGTCGGCCTTGCGGCTGATCTTGTCGATCTCGTCGATGTAGACGATGCCGCGCTGCGCACGCTCGACGTCGTAGTTGCAGTTCTGCAGCAGCTTCTGGATGATGTTCTCGACGTCCTCGCCCACGTAGCCGGCCTCGGTCAGCGTGGTGGCATCGGCGATCACGAAAGGCACGTTGAGCAGGCGTGCCAGCGTCTGCGCCAGCAGCGTCTTGCCCGAGCCGGTGGGCCCGATCAGCAGGATGTTGCTCTTGGTGAGCTCCACCTCGTCCTTGGCCGCATTGGCGCCCATGTGCTTCAGGCGCTTGTAGTGGTTGTAGACAGCCACCGACAGCGTGCGCTTGGCCTGGTCCTGGCCAATCACGTAGTTGTCGAGCGTGCTCTTGATCTCGGCGGGCACGGGCAGTTCGCTCTTGCCGGCCTTGGCCGCCGTGCCTTCGGCCGGGGCCTCGTCACGGATGATGTCGTTGCACAGCTCGATGCACTCGTCGCAGATGAACACCGACGGGCCGGCGATGAGCTTCTTGACCTCGTGCTGGCTCTTGCCGCAGAAGCTGCAGTACAGGACTTTTTCGCCAGGGGCGCCCTTCTTGTCGGCCATGGGTGATTTGCGTGTGCGTAAGAGAGGGCGGTAGAAAGATGCGAAGCGTGAGAAACGATGATACGGCGGCGGCAGCGCTCAGCCGCGCGTCGCGATCACCTGGTCGATCAGGCCGTAGGCCTTGGCTTCGTCGGCCGACATGAAGTAATCGCGCTCGGTGTCGGCCTGGATCTTCTCCAGCGGCTGGCCGGTGCGCTCGGCCAGGATGTGGTTGAGCTGCTCGCGGGTCTTGAGGATCTCGCGGGCGTGGATCTCGATGTCGGTGGCCTGGCCCTGGGCGCCGCCCAGCGGCTGGTGGATCATGATCTTGCTGTTGGGCAACGAGAAGCGCTTGCCCTTGGCGCCGGCCGACATCAGGAAGGCCCCCATGCTGGCCGCCATGCCGATGCACAGCGTCGAGACATCGGGCTTGATGAAGTTCATCGTGTCGAAGATCGACAGGCCGGCCGAGACACTGCCCCCCGGGCTGTTGATGTACAGGAAGATGTCCTTGTCGGGGTTCTCGCTCTCCAGGAAGAGCAGCTGCGCCACCACCACATTGGCCGTGGCGTCGTTCACCGGGCCCACCAGGAACACGATGCGCTCGCGCAGCAGGCGGCTGTAGATGTCGTAAGCACGCTCACCCCGACCCGACTGCTCGATCACCATGGGCACCAGGCCCAGGGCTTGCGTCTCCAATGCGCTCATGAAAGTCCTCGAAAAACGGTCTGGGGTGATTATGACCCGCATGCGAAACGGTTGCAGGCGATGAAAAACGGGGCGACGACCCGGCAAGTCGTGCGCCCCGTCGCGCCTGCGGCCGGGACTGCGCGCGGCAGCCCGGCTTGCGGCTTGGCCTGAATCAGGCGGTCATCAGCTCGTCGAAGGGCAGTGCCTTGTCGACGACCTTGGCGTTGGCCAGCACATGCTCGGCCACGTTGTTCTCGATGACCACGGCCTCCACCTCGGCCATGCGCTGGCGGTCGCTGAGGTACCAGCGCACCACGTCGGCCGGCTTCTCGTAGCTCTGGCTCAGTTCTTCGATGTGAGCCTGCAGCTGTTCGGGCTTGGCCTGCAGGTTGTTCACCTTGACCAGCTCGGCCACCACCAGGCCCAGGCGCACGCGGCGCTCGGCCTGCGGCGTGAAGATCTCGGTGGGGATCGGGGCCTTGTCGGCGTCCTTCATGCCACGCTGCTTCAGGTCTTCGCGGGCCGAGGCCACCAGGCGCTCGGTCTCGCTCTCGATCAGGGCCTTGGGCAGGTCGAGCTCGGCCACCTTGATCAGCGCGTCCATCGCGGCGGCCTTGTTCTTGGCCAGCACGCGGAACTTGACCTCGCGCTCGAGGTTCTTCTTCACATCGGCGCGCAGGGCCTCGACGGTGCCTTCGGCCAGGCCCAGGCTCTTGATGAAGGCCTCGTCCACCTCGGGCAGGTGCTGGGCTTCGATCTTCTTGGCGGTGACCAGGAAGTCGGCTTCCTTGCCGGCCACATCCTTGCCGTGGTAGTCCTCGGGGAACTGCAGCGGGAAGGTCTTGCTCTCGCCGACCTTCATGCCGCGCACGGCCTTGTCGAACTGCTCCAGCATCTGGCCTTCGCCGATCAGGAACTGGAAGCCCTCGGCCTTGCCGCCGTCGAAGGGCTCGCCGTCGATCTTGCCTTCGAAGTCGATGGTGATGCGGTCGCCCTCGGCGGCGCCTTCGGCGGCCGGACGCTGGGCGAAGGTGCGGCGCTGCTTGCGCAGGATGTCGACGGTGCGGTCGATGGCGGCGTCGGTCACCTCGCTGGTGACGCGCTCGACCTCGACGGTGGCCAGGTCACCGAGCTTGACCTCGGGGTAGACCTCGAACGTGGCGTCGAAAGCCAGCTGGCCCTCGGGCGCGTCTTCCTTGGGCGTGACCTTGGGAATGCCGGCCACGCGCAGCTGGGCTTCGTTGGCGGCGCTGGCGAAAGCCTGACCGATCTGGTCGTTCATGACCTCGTTCTGCACCGACCAGCCGTAGCGCTGGGCCACCACCGACATCGGCACCTTGCCCGGGCGGAAGCCGTCGGCCTTGACGGTGCGCGAGAGCTTCTTCAGGCGCGACTCGACTTCGGAGTTGAGCGCCTGGGCCGGGATCGTCAGGGTGATGCGACGTTCGAGCTTTTCGAGGGTTTCTACAGTGACAGCCATGGTGTGACTCGCAAATGAATCGTTGTCTGGTGCGCGGGGCCGGACTCGAACCGGCACGCCCGTGAAGGCGTCAGGACCTAAACCTGGTGCGTCTACCGATTTCGCCACCCGCGCGGGTGTCTCATCGTCGCCGCGAACGGGGGCTCGGTAGACCCCCCGCCCGATTCGGAAAACCGGCGATTCTAGCCGGGCGGCGCGCGCCTGCTACGCGGCGCCATGCTGCGGCACCGGCTGCCGCACCCGGAACCAGGCCGCATACATGGCCGGCAGCGCCAGCAGCGTGAGCGCGGTGGCCACGATCAGGCCCCCCATGATGGCCACCGCCATCGGGCCCCAGAACACGCTGCGCGTCAGCGGGATCATGGCCAGCACCGCGGCGGCGGCCGTCAGCACGATGGGCCGGAAGCGCCGCACCGCCGCCTCGACGATGGCATGCCAGGCGGGCACGCCGCGCGCGCGGTCGTGCTCGATCTGGTCGATCAGGATCACGGAGTTGCGCATGATCATGCCGCTGAGCGCGATGACGCCCAGCAGCGCGACGAAGCCGAACGGCCGGTCGAACAGCAGCAGCGCCCCCGCCACCCCGGCAATGCCCAGCGGCCCGGTCAGGAACACCAGCATGGCGCGCGAGAAGCTGTGCAGTTGCAGCATCAGCAGCGTGAAGATGATGAACAGCATGACCGGCAGACCGGCAGCGATGGAGCCCTGGCCCTTGCTGCTTTCTTCCTGCGTGCCGGCGATGCGCACCTCGTAGTCGGGCGGCAGCTGCTTGCGCAGCGATTCGAGTTGAGGCCACACGGCCTTGGTGACGGTGGGGCCCTGCACGCCGTCGATGACATCGCCCTGCACGGTGATGGCGAACTTGCGGTTCTCGCGCCACATCACGCCGGGCTCGAAGCCGAAGTCGATCTTCGCCACCTGGGTCAGCGGCACGGCCTTGCCGCTGGCCGTGGGCACGTAGGCGTTGCCCAGGTCGGTGATGGCGTTGCGCTCTTCCAGCGGCTGGCGCAGCACGATGTCCACCAGCTTGTCACCCTCTCGGTACTGGCCCACGGTGGCGCCGGAGAACACGGCCTTCGAGCCCTGGGCGATGGATTGGCTGGTGACACCCAACGCGCGCGCCTTGTCCTGGTCGATCTCGAGCCGGATGGCCTTGATCGACTCGTTCCAGTTGTCGTTGACGCCGCGCATCGACGGGTGCGCCGCCAGCACGGCGCGCACCTGGTCGGCATAGCGCCGCACCTGGGCCGCATCGGGGCCCATCACGCGGAACTGCACCGGGTAGGCCACCGGCGGGCCGTTGGGCAGCAGCTTCACGCGGCCACGGGCCTCCGGGTACTCGGTGGCGAGCAGGGCCGGCAAGGCCTTGCGCACGCGCTCGCGCACCGCCAGGTCCTTGGGCAGCAGGATCAGCTGGGCCACGTTGGTCTGCGGAAACACCTGCTCCAGCGGCAGGTAGAAGCGCGGCACGCCGCTGCCCACCCAGGTGGTCACGCTTTCCATGCCCGGCTCGGCGCGCATGCGCGCCTCCAGGCGCCGCGCCACGCCCTCGGTCTCGCGCTGCGTGCTGCCCTCGGGCAGCCACAGGTCGACCAGGATCTCGGGCCGGCTGGAATCGGGGAAGAACTGCTGCTGCACCTTGCCCATGCCAGCGATACCGGCGGCGAACAGGCCCACGGTGACGGCCAGCGTGATCCAGCGGTGCGCCACGCAGGCGTTCACCAGGCGACGGAAGCGGTTGTAGAACGGCGTGTCGAACAGTTCGTGCGCCTCACCGTCGACCTGCGGCTTGACCTTCAGCAGCCAGGCGCCCAGGTAGGGCACGAAGTACACCGACACCACCCACGAGATGACCAGCGCCGCCGACGTGACGGCAAAGATCGCGAAGGTGTATTCGCCGGTGGTCGACTTGGCCAGGCCGATGGGCAGGAAGCCGGCCGCGGTGATCAGCGTGCCGGTCAGCATGGGCATGCTGGTGACCTCGTAGGCGAAGGTGGCGGCACGCAGCTTGTCGTAGCCTTCCTCCATCTTGCGCACCATCATCTCCACGGCAATGATGGCGTCGTCGACCAGCAGGCCCAGCGCGATGATCAGCGAGCCCAGCGAGATCTTGTGCAGGCCCACGCCCCAGTAGTACATGGCCACGAAAGTGATGGCCAGCACCAGCGGGATGGTGATGGCCACCACCAGACCGGGCCGCACGTCGATGCGCAGCGGCCTGGTGTGCAGGCCCAGGCTGATGAAGCTGACCGCCAGCACCACCACCACGGCCTCGACCAGCACGCGGATGAACTCGTTGACCGAGCGCGTGACGGCGCGCGGCTGGTCCTGCACCTGGTCGAGCGTGATGCCGGCCGGCAGTTCGGTGCGGATGGCGTCGGCCTTGGCGCGCAACGCATCGCCCAGCGCCACGATGTCGCCCCCCTTGGCCATCGACACGCCCAGCGCGATCACCGGCTTGCCCTGGTGGCGCACCTTCACCGCCGGCGGGTCAATGGTGGCGCGGCGGATCTGCGCGATGACGCCCAGTTGGATCGTGCTGGCCTGGCCGGTGGCGGCATTCACGCCGCGGATCGGAAAACGCTTCAACTGCTCCACCGAGCCGAAGGCGCCGGCCACGCGCACCTGCAGGTTCTGGCTGCCGCCGTCCAGCAGGCCGGCGCCCTCCACCGCGTTCTGCGCGCTCAGTTGCGCCACCACGGCGTTCATGTCCAGGCCCAGCTGGGCCAGGCGCTTGCCGGGGATCTCGATGAAGATCTTCTCGGCCTGCACGCCGAACAGCTCGACCTTGGCGACATCGGGCACACGCAACAGCTGTGAGCGGATGTTCTCGGCGAAGACACGCAGTTCCTCGTCCGAGAAGCCATCGGCCGACAGCGCGAAGATCGACCCGTAGACATCGCCGAAGTCGTCGTTGAACAGCGGCCCGATCACGCCCTGCGGCAGCGTGCTGCGCATGTCGCCGATGCGTTTGCGCGTCTGGTACCAGGTGTTGCTCACATCCTTGGGCGGCGCGCTGTCCTTGACGTTCAGGATGGTCAGCGACTCACCGGGCTTGGTGTAGCTGCGGATGATGTCGGCATGCGGCACCTCCTGCAGCGTGCGCTCGATCTTGTCGGTGACCTGCTCGGCCATCTGCTGCGCCGTGGCACCGGGCCAATAGGCCTGGATGACCATGGCGCGGAAGGTGAACGGCGGGTCTTCGTCCTGGCCCAGCTGGAAGTAGGCGGCAAAGCCCAGCAGCATCAGCACCACCAGCAGATAGCGGGTGAGGGCCGGATGCTCCAGCGCCCAGCGCGAAACGTTGAAACGGCTGGGCTGCGCGCCCGGGGTCGGCGAGGTGCTCATGTCGGCGGCTCGGGGTGCGTCGACGCGCTCAGCGCGAGGCGGCCGGGGCGGACGGACTGGCGGCAGCGGCGGAAGCGCCAGATGCGGCAACAGCCCCCGGCTCCTGGTACCAGCGCACCTTCTGCCCCTCGTTGAGGGTGTGCACACCGGCGGTCACCACCGATTCGCCGGCCGCCAGGCCAGCACCGATCAGCACCAGGTTGCCCTCGGCGCCCGCCACCGTCACCGGCCGGGCCTGCACCTGCATGCTGGCCCGGTCAACCCGCCACACCATGGGCTGGCCACCGCGCTCGAACACCGCCTGCAGCGGCAGCTTGATCACCGCACCGGCCTTGGGCGCCGTGATGGCCACGGTGGCCGTCTGGCCCAGGCGCAGCGCGGCCTGGCCGATGTCGGCCTTGACCAGGAAGGTGCGCGTGGCGGCATCGGCGGCCGCGGCCACCTCGCGCACCGTGGCCGGCACCGGCGCATCGGCCGCACCCCAGGGCTTGAGTGCCAGCGCGCCGGGCTTGCCCAGCAGTGCACGCACGCTGTCCACGCGGTCCTCCGGCACGCTGAACACCGCGTCGCGCGGGCCGTCGTGGGCCAGGCGCAGCACCGGCGTGCCGGCCGCCAGCACAGCGCCCGGCTCAGCGTCCACGCTGGTGATCACGCCTGAGGCGCCGGCCGTCAGCACCGCGTAGCCGGCCTGGTTGTCCTGCACGCCCGCCTGGGCGCGAGCCTGCTCCAGCGCCGCGCGGCTGGCCTTGAGCGTGGTTTCGCGGCGCTCCAGTTCGGCACCGCTGATGAAGCCCTTGTCCTTCAGCTCCTTGTAGCGCTGGAAGTCGGCCTGGTTCAGCTCCACCTGCACCTGGGCGGCCTGCACGGCGGCGCGTGCGGCCTGCTGGCCCAGCGCCAGGTCTCGGGTGTCGATGCGCGCCAGCGCGCGGCCGGCCGCCACCTGGTCGCCCAGATTGACCATGCGCTCGACCAGTTTGCCCCCCACCTGGAAGCCCAGCCGCGATTCGACCCGGGCACGGATCTCGGCGGCGTACTCATGGGTCAAGCCCGCCTGGCCGGGCTGGACGGTCATCGTGCGCACCGCACGCAGCGGCGCCTCGGCCGGTGGCGGCGGGCTGCAGGCCCACAGCAGCGGCAGGGCGAGCATGGCCGGAGACAAGGCGCGAAACAGGGCGGACAACAGGGGACGCTGGGCTTGGGGCATCGCTCGACCGACGGTGCACGGGCGGCACACGTCTTTTTAATGACTGACCGGTCAGTAATGTACGTGCCCAAACTGACCTGTGTCAAACCCTGGAAGCCACGCCGCGGGCCCGCCGCGCAGCGGACAATCGGCGGCGTGAGCGTCGACCATTACGAGAACTTTCCCGTCGCCAGCTGGCTGTGCCCGCCGGCCATGCGCGCTGCGGTGGTGGCCGTCTACCATTTCGCCCGCACGGCGGACGACATTGCCGATGAGGGTGATGCGGCGCCCGACGTCCGCCGCGCCGCCCTGGCGCGCTACTGCGCTGCGCTGCATGCGGCGGCGCTGGGCACGCCCCCGGCGGCCGACTGGCCGCAGGTCTTTCAGCCGCTGGCCGCGGCCATCGCCCGCCACCGCCTGCCGCTGGCCCCGCTGAACGACCTGCTCACCGCCTTCGAGCGCGACACGCACAACCCGCGCTACCCCGACCGCACCGCCCTGCTCGACTATTGCCGCCACTCGGCCAATCCGGTGGGCCGGCTGATGCTGCACCTGGCCGGCGTGGTGGATGCGCGCTCGCTGGCCCAGTCGGATGCCGTGTGCACGGCGCTGCAATTGATCAACTTCTGGCAGGACCCCAGCCGCGACCTGCCACGCGGCCGCCACTACGTGCCCGAGGCCGACGCCCGGCGCCACGGCCTCACGCTCGATGACCTGGCCCGCCTGGCCGCCGAGGGCCGAGACAGCAGCGCCAGCCGCGCGCTGATGCGCGAACTGTGCGCCTGGGCCGGCGCGCTGATGCAGCAGGGCGCGCCGCTGGCCCTGCGTGTGCCCGGGAGGCTGGGATGGGAATTGCGCCTGGTGGTGCAAGGCGGGCTGCGCATCCTTGAGAAAATCGAGCGCATGCAGTTCTGCAGCCTGAGCCAGCGCCCGGTGCTGGGCCCCCTGGATGGCCCGGTGCTGCTGTGGCGCGCCTGGCGCATGCAATCCGCGCTGCCTGCGGCGGGAGTGGCCACGCGATGAGCGCGCCGGCCATCACCACGCCGCAGCAGTACGTGCAGGACAAGGCCGCCGCCAGCGGCTCGTCGTTCTATTACGCGTTCCTGTTCCTGCCACCGCCGCGCCGCGCCGCGATCACCGCCTTCTATGCCTTCTGCCGCGAGGTGGACGACGTGGTCGACGAGGTCAGTGACCCCGGCGTGGCCGCCACCAAGCTGGCCTGGTGGCGCCAGGAGGTGACACGCGCCTTTGCCGGGCAGCCCAGCCACCCGGTGATGCAGGCCCTGATGCCGCTGACGGCCGACTACGCCATCCGCGCAGAGCACCTGAACGCGGTGATCGAGGGCTGCGAGATGGACCTGACGCAGACCCGCTACCTGGATTTCGCCGGCCTGCGCCGCTACTGCCACCTGGTGGCCGGCGTGGTCGGCGAGGTGGCGGCGCGCATCTTCGGCCACACCGATCCCGCGACGATCGAATACGCCCACCGCCTGGGCCTCGCGCTGCAACTCACCAACATCATCCGCGACGTGGGCGACGACGCGCGCCGCGGCCGCATCTACCTGCCGGTGAGCGAACTGCAGCAGTTCGACGTGAAGGCGAACGAGATCCTGAAGCGCGAATCGCCCTGGGGCTACAGCGAGCGTTTCACCGCGCTGATGCGCTTCCAGGCCGAGCGCGCGCACCGCTGCTACGACGAGGCGCTGGCCCTGCTGCCCGAGGCCGACCGCCAGGCGCAGAAGCCGGGCCTGATGATGGCCAACATCTACCGCACGCTGCTGCGCGAGATCGAGGCCGACCACTTCCAGGTGCTGCACCAGCGCACCTCGCTGACGCCGCTGCGCAAGCTGTGGATCGCGATGTGCACGCACTGGCGTGGGCGCTGAGGCGTCGCCGGCCGCACCCGCGGTGACGACGGCACGCCGCCTGGCGGTGATCGGCGCCGGCTGGGCCGGCCTGGCTGCGGCGGTGGAAGCCACCAGCCGCGGCGCCCAGGTCACGCTGTTCGAGATGGCCCATGCCGCCGGCGGCCGCGCCCGCAGCACCGGCGGCGCGGCCATGCGCCAGGGCCAGACGCCGCGCGACAACGGCCAGCACATCCTGATCGGCGCCTACACCGAGACGCTGGCCCTGATGCGCCGCGTCGGTGCCGATCCGGCGCAACTGCTGTGGCGCGGACCGCTGGCCTTGACCACGCCGGATGGCCACGGCCTGCAACTGCCCGCCGGGCCACCCGTGCCGGCTTTCATGCGCGGCGTGCTGGCCGCCCGTGGCTGGCGCCTGCGTGACCGGCTGGCGCTGCTGCGCGTGGCCACGGGCTGGCTGCTGCGCGGCTTTCGCTGCGACGCGCACGCCACGGTGGCCGATTTGTGCGGCAGCCTGCCGCCCAGCGTGCAGCGCGACCTGATCGACCCCTTGTGCGTGGCGGCGCTGAACACGCCGATGGCCCAGGCCAGTGGCACGGTGTTTCTGCGCGTGATGCGCGACGCCCTGTTCGCCGGCCGCGGCAGCGCCGACCTGCTGCTGCCGCGCGCGCCGCTGTCCGACCTGCTGCCCACCCCCGCGCTGGCCTGGCTGGCCGCCCACGGCGCGGCGCTGCGCCTGGGCCACCGCGTGCAGATGCTGGCGCCACGCGCCGGTGGCTGGCAGGTGGATGGCGAGGCCTTCGATGCCGTGGTGCTGGCCTGCCCCGCGGGCGAAGCCGCGCGCCTGAGCGCCGAGGTGGCGCCGGCCTGGTCCGCCAGCGCGGCGGCGATGCGCCATGAGCCCATCGTCACCGCCTGGCTGCACGACCCCGCGCTGCGCCTGCCGCGGCCGATGCTGGCGTTGGCCGCCGAAGCCGAGCAACCGGCCCAGTTCGTGTTCGATCTGGGCGCGCTGGGCCTGGCCGCCGGCGAATTCGCCTTCGTCGTCAGCGGCGCCGCGCCCTGGGTGGAACGGGGGCTGCCGGCCACCGGTACCGCGGTGCTGCGCCAGGCGCGCCAGGCCTTTCCCGGCGCGTTCAATGGTGCGGACGATCTGGTGCTGACCGCCCTGGCCGCCGAACGCCGCGCCACCTTTGCCTGCACGCCGAATCTCCAGCGCCCCAGCGCCACCATCGCCCCCGGCCTGATGGCGGCGGCCGACCATGTGCAAGGCCCCTACCCGGCCACGCTGGAAGGCGCGGTGCGCGCCGGACTGTGGGCCGCACGCCAGCTCTGCTGAGCTGCACAACCCATTCCGGCACGCCGATTGCGGTTTCGCCATGCAAAAATGGCGGCAACTCTCCGAGACCCATCCATGAGCACGAAGAAAGAAGGTCAGACGCCGGCGATCCAGGTGATCGAGCGCATGTTCTCGCTGCTCGACGTGCTGGCCGCGCACCAGGACCCGGTGTCGCTGAAGGAACTGAGCGAGCGCACCGGCCTGCACCCGTCCACCGCCCACCGCATCCTCAACGACCTGGCCATCGGCCGCTATGTCGACCGCCCCGAGGCCGGCAGCTATCGCCTGGGCATGCGCCTGCTGGAAATGGGCAACCTGGTGAAGGCCCGGCTGGACGTGCGCGACGCCGCGCTGGCACCGATGCGCGAGCTGCACAAGCTCACCCACCAGCCGGTGAACCTGTCGGTGCGCCAGGGCGACGAGATCGTCTACATCGAGCGCACCTACAGCGAACGCTCGGGCATGCAGGTGGTGCGCGCCGTCGGCGGCCGCGCACCGCTGCACCTTACCTCGGTGGGCAAGCTGTTCCTGGCCCATGACGACCCGCAGCGCGTGCGCGCCTACGCCACGCGCACCGGCCTGGCGGGCCACACGCGCAACAGCATCACCGACGTCGGCCGCCTGGAGCGCGAGCTGTCGCAGCTGCGCCAGACCGGCGTGTCGCGCGACGACGAGGAACTGGAGCTGGGCGTGCGCTGCATTGCCGCCGGCATCTTCGACGACCAAGGTCGGCTGGTGGCCGGCCTGTCGGTGTCGGCGCCGGCCGACCGCATCGAGGACAGCTGGGCCGACCGCGTGAAGGCCACCGCGGCACAGATCTCGTCGGCGCTGGGCTACCGCGGCTGAGATTTCGGCCGCCGGCCCGGCAGGTCGGCGGCAAGGCCCCAGGCGCGGCCCCAAACAACAACGGCCACCTCGCGGTGGCCGTTGGCGCTTGGGCGCTGCGGACGATCAGGACGCCGGTCGGCGCGCCGCGCCGGCCTCGGCCGTGGCGTGGTCCAGCCAGCGGCGGATGCGCTCGGCGTCGCCGATGCGGGAGTACTTGCCGGTCGAATCCAGCAGCACCATGATCAGCTTGCGGCCAGCCAGCTGGGCCTGCATCACCAGGCAGCGGCCCGCCTCGGAGATGTAGCCGGTCTTCTGCAGGCCGATGTCCCAGTTGGGGCTGCGCACCAGGCCGTTGGTGGTGTGGAACTGCATCATGCGCTTGCCCACGGCCACCTGGGCTTCCTGCGAGGTGGAGAACTCACGCAGCAGCGGCACGTGGTGCGCCTCCTTGACCAGCTTGGCCAGGTCTTGCGCGCTGGACTGGTTCTGGCTGGACAGGCCGGTGGGCTCGACATAGCGCGTGTCACGCATGCCCAGGCTGTCGGCGCGCTTGTTCATCGCGGCCACCGCGGCGGCCAGGCCGCCCGGATAGTGCCGCCCCAGCGCGTTGGCCGCACGGTTCTCCGACGACATCAGCGCCAGGTGCAGCATCTCGCGGCGGGTGAGCTGCGTGCCCACGGCCAGGCGCGAACGGCTGCCCTTCTCGGTGTCGATGTCGTCCTGGGTGACGGTGAGCACCTCGTCCAGCGACTGGCGCGCCTCCACGACCACCAGGGCGGTCATCAGCTTGGTGATCGAGGCGATCGGCAGCACGGCCGACGGGTTCTTGCTGAACAGCACCTCGTTGGTGTCCTGGTCGACGACCAGGGCCACGCTGGACTTCAGATCCAGCGGGTCGTTGTTGGCATGCAGGCCCTGCATCTGGCCGAAGGACGCACGCAGCGGTGCGGCGGCGGCCACCCCGGCGGCCCCCACCAGCGCGGCGCGGCGCAGGCCCTTGCCGCCCACCACCTTGCCGGCGCGCTTGGCCGGCGCGGCGGCGGCTGCAGCGGGCGCCTTGGCGTTGGGCTTGCGCGTTTGCACACGGGCACTGGCCGGCGCCGCCAGCGAGACCGACAACACCACACCCAGCAGCAGGGACGACAAGGAAGGCTTCATGCTTGACAGGGGGAACCCAACGAAATTGTCAGAAAACTTTACGCTGGGCCGCAGTGTAGGTGAGGCCCGAAAAGCACGCAAGATCAAAAGCTTGCGTGCGTTTCTTAAAGAGCGGGCCAGCAGCCTGCCATCAACCCTGCGCGGCCACCCGGTCGGTGTTGGCATGCAGCTTGTTCAGCGCCGCCAGGTAGGCCTTGGCCGAGGCCACGACGATGTCGGGATCGGCACCCACGCCATTGACCACGCGGCCACCGAGTTGCAGGCGCACGGTGACTTCGCCCTGCGATTCTGTCGAACCGCTGGTGATCGCATTGACCGAATACAGCAGCATTTCGGCGCCGCTTTGCACCTGGCTCTCGATGGCCTTGAGGCTGGCATCCACCGGGCCGTTGCCGTCGCTGGTGGCCGTGTGCTCGGCCGGCCCGGCGGCAAACACCACCGAGGCCTGCGGGCGCTCGCCGGTCTCGGACGACTGCTTCAGCGACACCAGGCGGTAGTGCTCCTGCTCCTTGGTGACGCTCTCGTCGCTGACCAGCGCCAGGATGTCCTCGTCGAAGATCTCGGCCTTGCGGTCGGCCAGATCCTTGAAGCGGGCGAAGGCGGCGTTGATCTCGCCCTCGCTCTCGAGCTCGATGCCGAGCTCCTGCAGGCGCTGCTTGAAGGCGTTGCGGCCGCTCAGCTTGCCCAGCACGATCTTGTTGGCGCTCCAGCCCACATCCTCGGCGCGCATGATCTCGTAGGTGTCGCGCGCCTTCAGCACGCCGTCCTGGTGGATGCCCGAGGCGTGCGCGAAGGCATTGGCACCCACCACGGCCTTGTTCGGCTGCACCACGAAGCCGGTGGTCTGGCTGACCATGCGGCTGGCCGGCACGATCTGCGAGGTGTCGATGCCCACGTTCAGGCCGAAGTAGTCGCGGCGCGTCTTCACCGCCATCACCACCTCTTCGAGGCTGGTGTTGCCGGCGCGCTCGCCCAGGCCGTTGATGGTGCATTCAACCTGGCGGGCGCCGCCGATCTTCACGCCGGCCAGCGAGTTGGCCACGGCCATGCCCAGGTCGTTGTGGCAGTGCACGCTCCAGATCGCCTTGTCGCTGTTGGGCACGCGCTCGCGCAACATCTTGATGAAGTTGCCGTACAACTCGGGCACCGCGTAACCCACGGTGTCGGGCACGTTGATGGTGGTGGCGCCCTCGGCGATCACGGCTTCGAGCACGCGGCACAGGAAGTCGGGGTCGCTGCGGTAGCCGTCCTCGGGGCTGAACTCGATGTCGCCGCACAGGTTGCGGGCGAAGCGCACCGCCAGCTTGGCCTGCTCATACACCTGGTCGCGCGTCATGCGCAGCTTCTTCTCCATGTGCAGTTCGCTGGTGGCGATGAAGGTGTGGATGCGCGAGCGCGCGGCACCTTGCAGCGCCTCGGCGGCGCGGCCGATGTCGCGGTCATTGGCGCGGGCCAGCGAGCACACGGTGCTGTCCTTGATGTGGCTGGCGATCGCCTTCACGGCCTCGAAGTCACCGTTGCTGCTGGCCGCGAAGCCGGCCTCGATCACGTCCACGCGCAGGCGCTCGAGCTGGCGCGCGATGCGCAGCTTCTCGTCCTTGGTCATCGAGGCGCCGGGCGACTGTTCGCCATCGCGCAAGGTGGTGTCGAAGATGATGAGTTGGTCGGACATGGGATGTGGCTCCTTGTCGTTGTGATCGGTGTTCAGGCGTTGAAGATGTCGATGGTGGCTTGGCGGCGCGGCGCGAGCGCGATGCCCGCACGCAGCAGCCCGCTGACCACGGCCTTCATCGACGCGGTGACGATGCTCGCATCGAGCCCCACGCCGAACAGCGTGCGAGTATCAGCGATGCGCAGCTCCAGGTAGGCCACCGCTCGGGCCTGGGCGCCCTGCCCCGCGGCCAGCGGCCCGTCGGTGATGGCGTGCTCGTGCAGGTCCAGCACCTCGATGGCCACGCCGGTGGCGGCACGCAGCGCCTGCACCAGCGCATCCACCGGGCCGCGGCCCTCGCCCGTCAGGTCGATGGCGTGGCCCTGCGCCGTCAGGCGCAGGCGCACGCGACTGCGGCCGTCGGGCAGGTCGTCGATGTGCAGCCGGTCGACGCGGATGGCGTCGTCGCTCACCTGGTAGGCCTCGGCCAGCAGCTGCCAGATGTCGGCAGCCGTCAGCTCGCGGCCCTGTGCGTCCATCACCGCCTGCACCGACGAGGCGAACTCGATCTGCAGCCGCCGCGGCAGGCTCAGCCCGTACTCGGCTTCCATCAGGTAGGCGATGCCGCCCTTGCCCGACTGGCTGTTGACGCGGATCACCGCTTCGTAGCTGCGGCCGAGGTCCTTGGGGTCGATCGGCAGGTAGGGCATGTCCCAGATGTCGCCCTCGCGCCGCGCTGCGAAGGCTTTCTTGATCGCGTCCTGGTGCGAGCCCGAGAACGAGGTGTAGACCAGATCGCCGGCATAGGGGTGGCGCGGGTGTACCGGCAGCTGGTTGCAATGCTCCACGGTGCGGCGGATGGCGTCGATGTCGCTGAAGTCCAGGCCCGGGCTCACGCCCTGGGTGTAGAGGTTCAGCGCCAGGTTCACCAGGTCGACATTGCCGGTGCGCTCGCCATTGCCGAACAGGCAGCCTTCCATGCGGTCAGCGCCGGCCATCAGCGCGAACTCGGCGGCGGCAACGCCGGTGCCGCGGTCGTTGTGCGGGTGGATGGACAGGATCACCGCCTCGCGCCGCGCGATGTGGCGGTGCATCCACTCCACCATGTCCGCGAAGATGTTGGGCGTGCTGTGCTCGATGGTGGTGGGCAGGTTGATGATGCAGGGCCGCGCGGCCGTGGGCTGCCACACACCGGTGACGGCATCGACCACGCGCTTGGCGAACGGCAGTTCGGCATCCGAGAAGGTCTCGGGCGAATACTGGAAGGTCCACTGCGTGTCGGGCTGGGCGGCGGCCAGTTCCTTCACCAACTGCGCATGCTGCACGGCCAGGTCGACCACGCCGTCCTGGCTGAGCCCGAACACCACGCGGCGCATCACCGGCGCGATGGCGTTGTACAGGTGCACGATGGCCCTGGGCGCACCTTGCAGCGCCTCGAAGCTGCGGCGAATCAGTTCCTCGCGCGCGGGCGTCATGACCTGGATCGTCACGTCATCGGGGATGCGGCCCTCATCGATCAGCCGGCGCACGAAGTCGAACTCGGTCTGCGACGCAGCCGGGAAGCCGACCTCGATCTGCTTGAAGCCGATCTTCACCAGCGTCTCGAACAGGCGCAGCTTGCGCTCGCCGTCCATCGGCTCGATCAGCGCCTGGTTGCCGTCGCGCAGGTCGGTGCTCAGCCAGATCGGCGCGCGGGTCAGCACCGCATCGGGCCAGGTGCGGTCATGCAGGTGCACCGGCGGGAACGGTCGGTACTTGGCGGCAGGATTGGCGAGCAGGGTCATCGGAAAGCTCCATCGGGGTGGTGATGTCACCGCAGCGGTGGGTGGGATGAGCCCTGGAAAGCAAACGGCCCGCTGCAGCGAAGCTGGCGGGCCGTTTGTCCGGAAGGGGTGGTCTGAAACCGGGTCGTGGACGATCAGCGCGCCAGTGGCACGCCTAGTAGCAGCAGCGGGAAGTGCTGGGTGTTCGTCGACATGGGTCTGGAATGTAGCACGGGCGCTGGCCGGACTGGTCTGGCGATCAACCCCAGTGCGCGACGCCAGATCAGGCCGCGGCGCTCACTGGTGCAGGCCCTTCTCGTCGGGCTCGTCGGTGGAGGTGGCGATCACGCTGACGTGCTTGCCCTTCATGCGCCGGTACACGTACATCGCATAGCCCGACAGGCCGTAGAGCATGAACAGGCCGAACAACATGCCCGGCACATGCTGGCTGATCAGCGCCATGCCCAGTGCGATGGCCACCAGCGTGACGAAGGGCACCGACTTCTTCAGGCCGAAGTCCTTGAAGCTGTAGAACGGCACGTTGGTCACCATCGTCAGGCCGGCGTAGATGGTCAGCGTCCAGGTGGCCCACACCAGCCAGGGGATGTCCTTCACGCCTTCGCGGAAGCCGGCGTCGTCCATGATCCAGATGAAGCCGATGACCAGCGCCGCCGCCGCCGGGCTGGGCAGGCCCTGGAAGAAGCGTTTGTCGACCACGCCGATGTTGGTGTTGAAGCGCGCCAGCCGCAGCGCGGCACAGGCGCAATAGACGAAGGCCGCGGCCCAGCCGGCCTTGCCCAGGCCCTTGAGTGCCCACTCGTAGACGATCAGCGCCGGTGCGGCGCCGAAGCTGACCATGTCGGCCAGGCTGTCCATCTGCTCGCCGAAGGCGCTCTGCGTGTTGGTCATGCGCGCCACGCGGCCGTCCAGGCTGTCGAGCACCATGGCGCAGAAGATGCCGATGGCGGCCGAATCGAAGCGGCCGTTCATGGCCATCACGATGGCGTAGAAGCCGCCGAACAGCGCGGCCAAGGTGAACAGGTTGGGCAGCACATAGATGCCCTTGCGGCGCGGACGAGGCCGTGCCTCGGGCGTGTTGTCAGCGGCCTCTACGCCGTCTTGCGGCTCGAGCACGCTGTCCTGGAGTTCATTCATGCGGGAAGCATAACGCAGTGATTGCCATGAAAAAGGGCCGCACGAGGCGGCCCTTCCGGATGGCGCGAGGCGCCATCAGTTGCGGCTCTTGTCCACCAGCTTGTTGGCCTTGATCCAGGGCATCATGGCGCGCAGCTTCTCGCCCACCTGCTCGATCTGGTGATCGGCGGTCAGACGGCGGCGGCTGATCAGCGTCGGGGCGCCGGCCTTGTTCTCGAGGATGAAGGACTTGGCGTACTCGCCGGTCTGGATGTCCTTCAGGCACTGGCGCATGGCGTTCTTGGTGTCCTCGGTCACGACGCGCGGGCCGGTGACGTACTCACCGTACTCGGCGTTGTTCGAGATCGAGTAGTTCATGTTCGCGATGCCGCCTTCGTAGATCAGGTCCACGATCAGCTTCAGCTCGTGCAGGCACTCGAAGTAGGCCATCTCGGGCGCGTAGCCGGCTTCCACCAGCGTCTCGAAGCCGGCCTTGATCAGCTCGACGGTGCCGCCGCACAGCACGGCCTGCTCGCCGAACAGGTCGGTCTCGGTCTCTTCGCGGAAGTTGGTCTCGATGATGCCGGCCTTGCCGCCACCGTTGGCCGCGGCGTAGCTCAGGGCCAGATCACGCGCCTTGCCGGTCTTGTCGGCATGCACGGCGATCAGGTGCGGCACGCCGCCACCTTGCGTGTAGGTGTTGCGCACGGTGTGGCCCGGGGCCTTGGGGGCCACCATCCACACGTCGATGTCTTCGCGCGGCTGCACCTGGCCGTAGTGCACGTTGAAGCCGTGGGCGAAGGCCAGCGAGGCGCCGGGCTTGATGTTCGGCGCCACTTCCTTGTCGTACACGCCGGCGATCTGCTCGTCGGGCAGCAGGATCATGACCACGTCGGCGCTCTTCACCGCGTCGGCGATCTCGGCCACCTTCAGGCCGGCCTTCTCGGCCTTGGCCCAGCTGGCGCCACCCTTGCGCAGACCGACGGTGACCTTCACGCCGCTGTCGTTCAGGTTCTGCGCGTGGGCGTGGCCCTGCGAGCCGTAGCCGATGATGGTGACGTTCTTGCCCTTGATCAGGCTCAGATCGGCGTCCTTGTCGTAGTAGACCTTCATGGGGTTCTCCAATGAGTTTTCTGGCGGGAGAGAGGTTAGACGCGGAGAATCCGCTCGCCGCGACCGATCCCGCTGGTGCCGGTGCGCACGGTTTCGAGGATCGCCGTGCGGTCGATGGCCTCGATGAACGCGTCGAGCTTGCCGGCATCGCCGGTCAGCTCGATCGTGTAGCTCTTTTCAGTGACGTCGATGATGCGGCCGCGGAAGATGTCGGCCATGCGCTTCATCTCCTCGCGCTCCTTGCCCACCGCGCGCACCTTGATCAGCATGAGCTCGCGCTCGGTGTAGCTGCCTTCGGTCAGGTCGACCACCTTCACCACCTCGATCAGGCGGTTCAGGTGCTTGGTGATCTGCTCGATCACCTCGTCGGAGCCGGTCGTGACGATGGTCATGCGCGACAGCGACGGATCTTCCGTCGGCGCCACCGTCAGGCTCTCGATGTTGTAGCCGCGGGCGGAGAACAGCGCCACCACGCGCGACAGGGCGCCCGGCTCGTTCTCGAGCAGCACGGCGATGATGTGTTTCATGCTTCGTCCTTGCAGCGCGGTTCTTCAGACCGGCGCCGGTAAGCGCCGGCCCTTGGCCGCACCATCAAAAAAGCGTTGAGAAAAGGGATTGGGCTGCGAACGCGTGCGCGCCTGCGCGGACCGCCTGCCGCAGCCGCCGCGGTAACGGCAGCTGCCCGGCAGCCCTCAGGCGCTCACAGGTCTTCCGAGCCCAGCAGCATCTCGGTGATGCCCTTGCCGGCCTGCACCATCGGCCAGACGTTCTCGGTCGGGTCGGTGCGCACATCGAGGAAGACGGTCCGATCCTTCAGGCGGATCATCTCCTTGAGCGCCGGCTCCACATCGGACGGCTTCTCGATCTTCAGGCCCACGTGGCCATAGGCCTCGGCGAGCTTGACGAAATCAGGCAGCGCATCCATGTAGCTGTGCGAGTAGCGGCCCTCGTAGTCGAGTTCCTGCCACTGCCGCACCATGCCCAGGTACCGGTTGTTCAAGGCGATGATCTTGACCGGCGTCTTGTACTGGTTGCAGGTACTCAGCTCCTGGATGCACATCTGGATCGAGCCTTCGCCGGTGATGCAGAACACATCGCTGTCGGGCTTGGCCAGCTTGATGCCCATGGCGTACGGCAGGCCCACGCCCATCGTGCCCAGGCCACCGCTGTTGATCCAGCGCCGCGGCTCCTCGAACGGGAAGAACTGCGCCGCCCACATCTGGTGCTGGCCCACGTCGCTGGTGACGTAGACATCCGTGCCCTTGGTCAGGCGCGCCAGGGTCTCGACCACGTACTGCGGCTTGATGACCTCGTCGCTCTTGCGGTAGGACAGGCACTCGCGCTTGCGCCAGTCGTTCACCTGCTTCCACCACGCGGCCAGGGCCTGGTTATCCGGCTTGGCCTGGGTTTCCTTCAGGTGGGCGATCATCTCCTGCAACACCTCCTTGGTGTCGCCGACGATCGGGATGTCGACCTTCACGCGCTTGGAGATCGACGAGGGGTCGATGTCCACGTGGATGATCTTGCGCTCCACCGAGGCGAAGTGCTTGGGGTTGCCGATCACACGATCATCGAAGCGCGCGCCCACGGCCAGCAGCACGTCGCAGTGCTGCATGGTCATGTTGGCCTCGTAGGTGCCGTGCATGCCCAGCATGCCCAGGAACTTGGGATCGCTGGCCGGCGTGGCGCCCAGGCCCATCAGCGTGTTGGTGCACGGAAAGCCCAGCAGGTCGGCCAGCTCGCGCAGCTCGGCCGCCGCGTTGCCCAGGATCACGCCACCGCCGGTGTAGATGTACGGCCGCTTGGCCGACAGCAGCAGCAGCATGGCCTTGCGGATCTGACCGCCATGGCCCTTCTTCACCGGGTTGTACGAGCGCATTTCCACGCGCTCGGGGTAGTGGAAGGCCGTGGTCTTCAGCGACACGTCCTTCGGGATGTCCACCACCACGGGGCCGGGACGGCCGGTGCGGGCGATGTGGAAGGCCTTCTTGATCGTGCTGGCCAGATCGCGCACGTCCTTGACCAGGAAGTTGTGCTTGACGATGGGGCGCGTGATGCCCACCGTGTCGCATTCCTGGAAGGCGTCGAGGCCGATCGCCGGCGTGGGCACCTGGCCGGTGATCACCACCATCGGGATCGAGTCCATGTAGGCGGTGGCGATGCCGGTGACGGCATTGGTCACGCCCGGGCCGCTGGTGACCAGGGCCACGCCCACCTCGCCGGTGGCGCGGGCATAGCCGTCGGCAGCGTGCACGGCCGCCTGCTCATGGCGCACCAGCACGTGCTGGATGGTGTCCTGCTTGTACAGCGCGTCGTAGATGTACAGGACCGACCCACCCGGGTAGCCCCACATGTACTTGACGTTCTCTGCCTGCAGGCAGCGAACCAGGATTTCCGAGCCGTTGATCTCGGGGTGCTGGGAGGAGGAAGAGGGGGAGATTTGCGGTTGTGCCGAACCCGTGGTGGCACGCTTGACTTCCGCGGCAGACATGTCCATTTCGAACCTTTGTGAATTTCTCTGACGAAAAACCATCGGTGCCCCTCCTCGCGCCCTCGTGAGGCGGACTCGGAACCTGCGCGATCAAAAACAACTCGCCCGCCGGGGTCGGCGGGCCGGCTTGAGACCCTAAATCGCTTTGTGCGAAGCAGCATTATTGCACCAGCCTCGGGCCCCGCGGCGGATCGCCCTGGTGCATCGATTGGTGGGTGCCATAATCCGCGCCGATTTCGGCCACCCCCACGCCGGGGTCGGGTGAACCTTGGCGAGCGACAAAGAACTCTCGGATTTCCTCAAGAGCGTCGAAAAACGGGCCTTCAAGCGCACGGTGTATGCCGTGCGTGACGAGGACGCCGCGCTCGATGTCGTGCAGGACGCCATGATCCGGCTGGCCGAGAAGTACGCCGACCGGCCGTTGGCCGAGTTGCCGCTGCTGTTCCAGCGCATCCTGTCGAACGCGACGATGGACTGGTTCCGCCGCCAGCGCGTGCGCAGCGCTGTGATGCAGAACATGTCGGACTTCGAAGGCGATGCCGATTCCGACGACTTCGACCTGCTCGAAAGCCTGGAGTCTGCCGACGGCATGCTCGGCGCCGAAAGCGCGGCCGATTCGGTGTCACGGGCCCAGATCCTGCTTCTCATCGAACAAGAAGTGGCCGACCTGCCGGCGCGTCAACGAGAAGCCTTCCTGCTGCGTTACTGGGAAGAGCTCGACACCGCCGAGACGGCGGCTGTCATGGGCTGTTCGGAAGGCAGCGTCAAGACGCACTGCTCCAGAGCCGTGCACGCCTTGGCCAAAGCCCTCCGCGCAAAGGGAATCGCGCCGTGAACAACATCGAACATCTTTACGCACCGCCGGCGCCGCGGCCCGCAGGCGACAGCCTGGAAGGCCAGGTGGCCATGCGCCTGACGGCGCGCCTCAGCCATGGCGCCGAGGAACTGCCGCACGACATTTCCGAGCGTCTGCGCTTCGCGCGCGAGCGCGCCGTGGCCGTGGCCCAGCAGCGCCGCCGCACCGAGTCCGTGGCCCAGGCCGCGCCGGTGCTGGTGGCGGCCGGCCGCAGCGCCGCGCTGGGCGGCCCGCCGTCGGTGTGGCTGCGCATGGCCTCGGCCCTGCCGCTGGTGATGCTGCTGGTCGGCCTGGTGGTGATCCAGCACCACCACGACGCCGAGCAGATTGCCGCCGCCGCCGAGATCGACAGCGCGCTGCTGGCCGACGAACTGCCGCCCGCCGCCTACCGCGACCCGGGCTTCCTGGAATACCTGCGCGTCGCCGAGGCGCCCTGAGCCCAGCCCTGCTGCCGACCGTCTGAGCGCCTTGAGCCCCCTGCCCCGCCTGCACCTGCCTGCCACCCTGCGACGCCTTGCCGCGGCCGGTGTGCTGGCGTGCGCCGCCGGCCTGGGCAGCGCACAACCGGCGCCTGGCGCCGGACCGGCCGCAACGCCGGTGCCGGTGCCGGTGGCCAGCACCGGCGGCCCCACCTGGGACAGCCTGACCAGCCAGCAACGCACTGCGCTGGCGCCGCTGGCGCGCGACTGGCCGACCATTGCCGCCAACACCAAGGCCAAGTGGCTGGAGGTGGCCTCGCGCTTTCCGCGCATGCCGGCCGACGAGCAGCAGCGCGTGCAGGCCCGCATGGCCGAGTGGGCACGTCTGTCGCCGGCCGAACGCACCAGCGCGCGGCTGAATTTCCAGGAAACCAAGCAACTCTCCCGCGAGGAGAAGCAGGCCCGCTGGGAGGCCTACCAGGCACTGCCGGCCGAAGAGCGCCAGGCCCTGGCCGCGCGCAGCCGCCCCGCTGGCGCGGACAACAAGGCCAAGCCCGCCGCGTCGGCCCCCGCGCCGATCTACGTGGCGCAGCCCAAGCAGAACCTGGTGCCCAAGCCGGCCGCCGCCTCGGCGCCGCTGATCAAGCCGGTGGCGCCGACCATCGTGCAGGCCAAGCCCGGCGCCACCACCACATTGATGACGCAGACGCCCACGCCGCCGGCCCACCAGCAGCCCGGCCAGCCCAAGATCGCGGCCAAGCCAAGCCAGGTGGACCGCAGCACCCTGCTGCCCAAGACCGGCCCGCAGGCGGCGGCCTCGGCAGCCGGCGACAGCGGCCACCCGTGAGGCCACGGGTGTGACGCAGCCAGCCGATGCGGGCGCAGGTCCTGCCGCGCCCGGCGCGATTGACTTCACGGCGCCCACACTGCGCCGCCGCATGGCCGCCTTCCTGTACGAAGGCGTGCTGCTGTTCGGCGTGCTGATGATCGCCGGGTATCTGTACTCCAGCCTCACGCAGCAGCGCCATGCGCTGCAGGGCAAGGCGGGCCTCCAGGCCTTCCTGTTCGTGGTGTTGGGGATCTACTTCACCTGGTTCTGGTCGCGCGGCGGCCAGACCGTGGCGATGAAGGCCTGGCATGTGCGGCTGGTGGATGCCGCGGGTGCGCCGGTCAGCCAGGCGCGGGCCTTCGCGCGCTACCTGCTGTCGTGGCTGTGGTTCCTGCCGGCGCTGCTGGCGGTGTGGCTGGCCGATCTGCATGGCGGTGGCGTGGTGTCGGCGGTGCTGATGGCGGGCGTGGCCGGCTATGCGTCGCTGGCCTTCCTGCGGCCCGACCGGCAGTTCTGGCACGACGCCGTCTGCGGCACCCGGTTGATCACCTGGCGCCCGGCCCGGCCCACCCGATCGGCGCAGGCACAATCCCAGGCATGACGCCAGCCGACGGCTCGCCGGCGCGACCGCCCGCCGCGGCCGCGCAGCCGGCCCCCCACACCCATCAGGACAACCCGCACAAGCGCCGCACCGGCCTGTCGCGCGTGGCCCATGCCTTCGTGTACTCGATGCAGGGCTTCGGCAGCGCGCTTCGGCACGAGAGCGCCTTCCGCCAGGAGGCGCTGCTGGGCCTGCTGATGCTGCCGGCCGCGTTCTGGCTGGGCAGCGACTGGATCGAACGCGCCTTGCTGCTGGGCTCGGTGCTGGTGGTGCTGATCGTCGAACTGCTGAACTCGGCCATCGAGGCCACGGTGGACCGCGTGTCGTTCGAGTTGCACCCCTTGAGCAAGCGCGCCAAGGACTACGGCAGCGCCGCCGTGTTCCTGTCGCTGCTGTGGTGCGGTGGCGTGTGGATCGCGGCACTGGCCAACCGCCTGCTCGGCGCCTGACACCCCACCGGTCTACCGTATCCCGCACATCCTGCGCGCCATCCCCACATGACCACCCAGCCCCCCTTCAGCGTCTGCGTCTACTGCGGTTCGCGCCCCGGCTCGCGTCCGGCCTACACGGCCCTGGCCCGTGCACTGGGCACGGCCATCGGCCAGCGTGGCTGGCAACTGGTGTACGGCGGCGGGCGCGCCGGCCTGATGGGTGCGGTGGCCGATGCCACGCTGGCCGCTGGTGGCCGCGTGGTGGGCGTGATTCCTGAATCACTGATGCGGCTGGAGGTGGGCCACGCCGGCCTGCACGAGCAGCATGTGGTGCAGACCATGCACCAGCGCAAGCAACTGATGGCCGAGCGCGCGGACGCCTTCATCGCGATGCCGGGCGGCATCGGCACCTTCGAGGAACTGTTCGAAGTGTGGACCTGGCGCCACCTGAACTACCACGACAGCCCCATCGGTCTGCTGGGCGCCGAGGGCTACTGGAACCCGCTGCTGACCTTCCTGCGGCACTCGGTGACCGAGGGATTCATGGACGACGGCCAGATGGCCATGCTGCATCAGGCCGACGACATCGCCATGCTGCTGGACGCGCTGCACGCCCACCGCGGCGACAAGCGCGACGACACGCTGGACCGCATCTGACCGCGCATCGGCCAGTCCACCGACCCGCAAGGCGGGATGCACCATGAACAACGGGCCCGATGGCCCCGTTGTCTTGTCAGTGCGACGCGGAACTCAGACCGCGGACTCGTCGGTCTCACCGGTGCGGATGCGCACCACCTGCTCGACCGGGGTAACGAAGATCTTGCCGTCACCGATCTTGCCGGTCTTGGCGGCCTTGACGATGGCCTCGACGCAACGATCGACATCGCTGTCCTTGACCACCACCTCCACCTTCACCTTCGGCAGGAAGTCGACCACGTACTCGGCACCGCGGTACAGCTCGGTGTGGCCCTTCTGGCGGCCGAAGCCCTTGACCTCGGTGACGGTCAGGCCCGAGACGCCCACGTCGGCCAGCGATTCGCGCACCTCCTCGAGCTTGAAGGGCTTGATGATGGCGGTGATCTGCTTCATGGCGGGCTCCGAAGAAAATGGCGATCGATTGGATCGAATTTAAGCACGGATCGCCAAGCCGATGGGCGCGCTACACGAGTGCCCGGCCGGATGCGTGAACGGTGAAAGGAGTGGCAGTTGTTGACCGACGGCATTGGCAGCGCCGACAGGCGGCTTGCAGTCTCTGGTGCGCCAGGGCACGTGGTGCATGTGCACGACGATCCATCGATGCTGGATGCCGGCCCTTGGGACGCCCTGCTGGCCGCACAGGCCCAGCCCACCCCGTTCATGCGCCTGCCCTATCTGGCGGCCCTGCATGGCAGCGGCTGTGCCACGACCGAGACGGGCTGGACGCCTCGCTTCGTCACCGTACACCGTGACGGCGAACTGGTGGCCGCCGCACCGGCCTACCTGAAGACGCATTCCTACGGCGAGTACGTGTTCGACTGGGCCTGGGCCGATGCCTACCACCGCCACGGCCTGCGCTACTACCCCAAGCTGCTGGTGGCCGTGCCCTTCACGCCGGTGCCGGGCACCCGCCTGATGGCCCGTGACGACGCGGCGCGCCACGCCCTGCTGGCCGGGCTGCGTGCGGTGGCGGCGCAGGCGAAGGCCTCGGGGCTGCACGTGCTGTTCCACACCGAGGCCGAGACACCGGCCGTGGCACAGGCCGGCGGCCTGGCGCGCCACGGCGTGCAGTTCCACTGGCAGCAGCAGGCCCAGGCGCCCTGGCCCGATTTCGACGCCTTCCTGGCCAGCCTGGCGCGCGAGAAGCGCAAGAAGATCCTGCAGGAGCGCCGGCGCGTGGCCGAAGCCGGCATCACCTTCACCACGCACTGTGGGGCGGAGATCGGCGATGACCTGTGGCGCTTCTTCCATGCCTGCTACACCGGCACCTACCGCCTGCACCATTCCAAGCCCTACCTGAACCTGGACTTCTTCCAGACCGTCGGCCGCACCTTGCCCGAACACTGGCTGCTGTTCGTGGCGCGGCGCGATGGCGCCGCAGGCACGCCGGTCGCCGCCTCGCTGGTGGCGCTGGATCCGGCACGCCGCGCGGCCTTCGGCCGTTACTGGGGCGCCACCGAGTATGTGCCATGCCTGCACTTCGAGGCCTGCTACTACCAGCCGCTGGCCTGGTGCCTGGCCCAGGGCTACACACGCTTCGAGGGCGGCGCGCAGGGCGAGCACAAGATGGCCCGCGGCCTGATGCCGGCGCCCACGCGCTCGGCACACTGGCTGGCGCATCCCGAGTTCAACCGGGCGGTGGCCGAACATCTGGCGCAGGAAGGCCAAGGCATCGCGGCCTACATCGACGAATTGCACGAGCACAGCCCGTTCAAGGCCTGAGCGCCGCGGGCCGGCCGCCCGCCCCTTGATGCAGGGCAAGCCCCGATGCCAAGCGCCCCCGTGCGGCACGCCGTGGGGTCTATGCTCGGGCAAACCCTGATCCGGCGTCACGAGCGCCGTGCCGTGCCCATGGACAAGCATTACCTCACCCCGCTGTTCTCGCCCGAATCGATCGTCGTTTTCGCCGGCGATCCCGACCAGCCTGCCGCACAGACCGCCCATGCCCGCGCGCTGCTGGCCGAGTTGCAGAGCCGCGGCTACAAGGGGCCGGTCACCTTCCTCGACATCTCGATGACCGGCACGCTGGCCGATCTGGCGCACTCGCGCGCCGACCTGGCCATCATCGCGCTGCCGCCCGATCAGGTGGCTGCTGCGCTGGAGGTGACCGGCCGCATCCGCTGCCGCGCCGCGCTGGTGTTGGGTGCCGGTGTGTCGGGCGCGCAGTGCACCGAGCTGCACGCCATCGCGCGGCGCCATGGCGTGCACATGCTGGGCCCCAACAGCCTGGGCTTCCAGCGGCCGCACCTGAAGCTCAACGCGGCCGCTGCCGGCCCGCTGGCGGCGCCGGGGCCGCTGGCACTCGTGTCGCAGTCGGGCGCCCTCACCTCGTCGATCCTGGACTGGGCGGGCCGCAACGGCGTGGGCTTCTCGGCCGTGGTGTCACTGGGCCCGAACACGGCGGTCGATCTGCCGCAGGTGCTGGACTTCCTGGCCAACGACGCCAGCACGCAGAGCATCCTGGTCTACATGGAAGGCATACGCCATGCGCGACGCTTCATGAGCGCGCTGCGCGCCGCCGCCTTCGTCAAGCCGGTGGTGGTGATGAAGGCCGGGCGCAAGCCGGCGGGCTCGCGCGCCGCACTCACGCACTCGGCCGCCATCGTCGGCTCGGACGACGTGTTCGAGTCGGCATTGCGCCGGGCCGGTGCGGTAAGGGTGCGCGTGTTCACGCAGCTGTTCTCGGCCGCCAAGTGCCTGGCCTCACGCTACCGGCCGGTCGGCAAGCGCATGGCCATCATCACCAACGGCGGCGGCCCCGGCGTGCTGGCCGCCGACTGGGCCAACGAGATCGGCCTGGAGGTGGCGGCCTTCGGCGATGCCGCGCGCATTGACCTGGCGCCGCGCCTGCCCGAAGGCGCCACGCTGCAGTCGCTGGTCGACCTGGGCGAAGATGCCCGGCCCGAGCATTTCAAGGCCGCGCTGCAGGCCTGCGGCAAGGACCGCGGCATCGATGGCGTGCTGGTGATCCTGAGCCCCAAGCCCGACAGCGATCCGGCCGAGGTGGCGCGGGCCATCGTCGAGGTGTTCCGGCCGGTGGCCAAGCCGGTGCTGGCCTGCTGGATGGGCGACGAATCGGTGCGCGAGGCGCGTGACGTGCTGAATGCCGCGGCCATCCCCAACTTCCGAACGCCCGAGGCGGCGGTGGACGCCTTCGGCAACATCGCCAGCTTCTACCAGAACCAGCAGTTGCTGCAGCAGACGCCGCCGCCGCTGTCCACGCTGAACCAGCCCGACACCGAGGGCGCACGCCTGCTGATCGAGGGCGTGCTGGCCGAACGCCGCAAGGTGCTGACCGAGATGGAGAGCAAGGCGCTGCTGGCGGCCTTCCACATTCCGGTGACGCGCACCATGCTGGCGCGCAGCGCCAACGAGGCCATGCTGATCGCCAGCCAGCTGGGCTACCCGGTGGCGCTGAAGATCGACTCGCCCGACATCAGCCACAAGAGCGACGTGCAGGGCGTGGCGCTGAACGTGATGACCGCCACACAGGTGCGCGACACCTACAACGACATGCTGGCCGCAGTGAAGCGTGCCCAGCCCAACGCGCGCATCAATGGCGTGACCATCCAGCCGATGGCCGCCAAGCGCCGTGGCCGCGAGATCTACATCGGCCTGACCACCGACGACCCGTTCGGACCGGTGATCACCTTCGGCGCCGGCGGCACGATGATCGAGCTGATCGCCGACCGCGCGATGGAGCTGCCGCCATTGAACCAGTTCCTCGCGCGGCGGCTGATCGAGCGCTCGCGCGTGGCGGCCATGCTGGGCGAGTGGCGCGGCCACCCGGCGGCCGACATCGATGCCATCGAGCAGGTGCTGTTGCGCGTCTCGGAGATGGTGTGCCAGCTGCCACAACTGCGCGAGATGGACATCAACCCGATCATCGTCGACGAGACCGGCGCGGTGGCCGTGGATGCGCGCGTGGTGATCGATCACGCCCCGCCCAGCGTGGGCGAGTACAACCACCTGGCCATCCTGCCCTACCCCAGCGCCTACGAGCGCGAGTGGCCGATGAAGGGCGGCGGCCTCTACACCATCCGCCCGGTGCGGCCCGACGACGCCGACATGCTGCAGGCCTTCGTGCGCGGGCTGTCGGAGGAGAGCCGCTACTTCCGCTTCGCCAGCACCATCCAGGAACTGCCGGCACGCATGCTGGCGCGCTACACGCTCATCGACTACGACCGCGAGATGGCCCTGGTGGCCGTGCACCGCAACCGCGAGGCCGGCGAGGACGGCGTGTTCGTCGAGCGCGAGCAGATCATCGGCGTGTCGCGCTACATCACCAACCCCGACCAGACCAGTTGCGAGTTCTCGCTGGTGGTGAGCGACGCCTACAAGGGCCAGGGCCTAGGCTCGCGGCTGATGCTCAGCATCATGGACTTCGCCCGCGCCAAGGGCCTGGCCGAGATCGACGGCCTGGTGCTGGCCAACAACCCCAACATGCTGCGCCTGATGAGCAGCCTGGGCTTCGAGACCCGCAGCTTCACCGAAGACCCCGACTTCAAGCTGGTGAGCAAGGCGCTGTAGCCCCCCACCCGACAGAAACGACAACGGGCCCCGCGGGGCCCGTTGTTCATGGCCGCGGCAGCGGCTTACTTCTTGGCGTCGGCCTGGTAGCGGGCCATGCCCTCGGTGACTTCGCCCTTGGCGGCCTCGGGGCCTTCCCAGCCGATCACCTTGACCCACTTGCCGGCTTCGAGGTCCTTGTAGTGCTCGAAGAAGTGCTGGATGGTCTTCAGGCGCAGCGGGTTCAGGTCTTCCGGCTTCTGCCACTGGCTGTAGACCGACAGGATCTTGTCGATGGGCACGGCCAGCAGCTTGTTGTCGCCACCGGCTTCGTCGTCCATCTTCAGCATGCCCAGCGGACGGCAGGTCACCACCACGCCCGGGATCAGCGGCACCGGCGTGATCACCAGCACATCCACCGGATCGCCGTCGTCGGCCAGCGTGTTGGGGATGTAGCCGTAGTTGCACGGGTAGTGCATCGAGGTGCTCATGAAGCGGTCGACGAACAGGGCGCCGGACTCATGGTCGACCTCGTACTTGATCGGGTCGCCGTTCATCGGGATCTCGATGATCACGTTGAACTCGTCGGGCGCCTTGGCGCCGGGGGTCACGTTGTGCAGGCTCATGGTTGTGCTCGTAGCGGCAGTGCCGGTGCAGTTTGCGGGGAAACCCCCATTCTACGGATGCCGGATGACCCCGCCCTGACGGACAGCGGTCTTGCGCTACCGCAGGAAAACACGGGGTCCGATCGATGACGCTTCCCTTACATTGGTCCGGCGACCGCTGCCATGGCCGGGTCTGCCCGGTAGCCAAGAGATTCGCGGCGCAAATCACAGGGCCTGAACCGACGAGGAAGGAGATACCTTGATTTCCACCACGATGGCGCTCTACATCGCGCTTGCGTGCGGCCTGGCGGCCGTGTTGTATGGCTTCGTACAGCGAAGCTGGATCTTGAACCAGGACGCGGGCAACGCCCGCATGCAGGAGATCGCTGGCGCCATCCAGCAAGGTGCGGCCGCGTACCTTGCGCGTCAATACCGCACCATCGGCATCGTCGGCGTCGTGCTGGCGGTGCTGATCCTCTGGCAACTGGGCACGGCCACGGCCATCGGCTTCGTGCTCGGTGCCGTGCTCTCGGGCGCCTGCGGCTTCATCGGCATGAACGTCTCGGTGCGCGCCAATGTGCGCACCACGCAGGCGGCCACCAAGGGCATCGGCCCGGCGCTGGATGTCGCCTTCAAGGGCGGCGCCATCACCGGCATGCTGGTGGTGGGCCTGGGCCTGCTGGGCGTGGGCATGTTCTTCTGGTACCTGAGCGGTGGCGCCAAGGCCGACCCGGCCACGCTCAAGCCGTTGCTGGGCCTGGCCTTCGGCTCCAGCCTGATCTCGATCTTCGCGCGGCTGGGCGGCGGCATCTTCACCAAGGGCGCTGACGTGGGCGCCGACCTGGTGGGCAAGGTCGAGGCCGGCATCCCCGAGGACGACCCGCGCAACCCGGCGGTGATTGCAGACAATGTGGGCGACAACGTGGGCGACTGCGCCGGCATGGCCGCCGACCTGTTCGAGACCTACGCGGTCACGCTGATCGCCACCATGGCGTTGGGCGCGCTGATGGTCACCACGGCCGCCAGCATGACGGCCGCGGTGTACCCGCTGCTGCTGGGCGGCGTGTCGATCATCGCGTCGATCATCGGCTGCGGCTTCGTCAAGGCCAGCCCCGGCATGAAGAACGTGATGCCCGCGCTCTACAAGGGCCTGATCATCGCCGGCGTCATCTCGTTGGTGGCGTTCTACGGCGTGACCACCGCACTGTTCCCGAACGGCCTTGAACTGGCCGCCGGTGGCAAGGTGTCGGCGATGGCGCTGTTCGGCACCTGCGTGGTCGGCCTGCTGCTCACCGCGGCGATGGTGTGGATCACCGAGTACTACACCGGCACGCAGTTCGCCCCGGTGCAGCACGTGGCGCAGGCCTCCACCACCGGCCACGGCACCAACGTCATCGCCGGCCTGGGCGTCAGCATGAAGTCCACCGCCTGGCCGGTGATCTTCGTCTGCCTGGCCATCGTCGGTGCCTACTGGCTGGCCGGCCTGTACGGCATCGCCATCGGTGCCACGGCCATGCTGAGCATGGCCGGCATCATCGTCGCGCTGGACGCCTACGGCCCGATCACCGACAACGGTGGCGGCATCGCCGAGATGGCCGAACTGCCCGACAGCGTGCGCGACGTCACCGACCCGCTGGACGCCGTGGGCAACACCACCAAGGCGGTGACCAAGGGCTACGCCATCGGCTCGGCCGGCCTGGCCGCGCTGGTGCTGTTTGCCGACTACACGCACGCGCTCGAATCGCAGGGCATGCACGTCAGCTTCGACCTGAGCAACCACATGGTGATCGTGGGCCTGTTCATCGGCGGCCTGATCCCCTACCTGTTCGGCGCCATGGCCATGGAGGCCGTGGGCCGCGCGGCCGGCAGCGTGGTGGTGGAGGTGCGCCGCCAGTTCCAGGGCGGCGAGATCATGGCCGGCAAGAAGAAGCCGGACTACAGCGCCGCCGTCGACATGCTGACCACGGCCGCGATCAAGGAAATGATCGTGCCGTCGCTGCTGCCGGTGGTGGTGCCCATCCTGGTGGGCATGCTGCTGGGTCCGGCCGCACTCGGAGGCCTGCTGATGGGCACCATCGTCACGGGCCTCTTTGTCGGCATCAGCATGTGCACGGGTGGCGGCGCCTGGGACAACGCCAAGAAGCTGATCGAGGAAGGCTTCACCGACGCCGATGGCAAGCTGCACAAGAAGGGCTCCGACGCGCACAAGAGCGCCGTCACCGGCGACACCGTGGGCGATCCGTACAAGGACACCGCCGGCCCCGCCGTCAACCCGCTGATCAAGATCATCAACATCGTGGCGCTGCTGATCGTGCCGCTGCTGCCGATGACCGGTACCAGCAAGCCGGCCGACAACCATGCCGGGGCGCCCGCCGCCACGGCAACGGCCACACCGACAGCCACACCACCGGCTGCATCAACGGCTGCAGCGCCCGCTGCGCCGGCCTCCGCCGCGTCGCAATGACCGCGTGAGCGCGCACCGGCCTGCGCAGCCAGGCCGGTGCAGTGCCCTGCCAGGCCAGCCCACGGGCTGGCCTGGTCGCTTCTGCAGCTCGTACGACACAAAGCATCAAGTGCCAGACGCCACGCACAGGGACTTTCCCGCATCACCCGATGCAGCCCCTCAAGCTGCCGCGCACTTCGTCGATATCCGGCAGATGCGCGCTCCCTGGAACTCCGATCCCACCGCCCCGGTGCCCTCGCTGGAGGGCTGGGAGGCCATGCGCCGTCCCGGCCGGCACTCCGATGAATCACTCACCGGCACCACCCGGCAGTGGCTGCGCCGCCTGCCCGCAGGCCGTCGGCCGCAGCGACTGTGCGAACTGTTTCCCCGCGTGGCCAACCAGATCGCCTGGTACTGGCGCGATCCCGCCGAGGCGCGTGACGTGCTGGACAACCTGCTGATCGACCGTCGCGGCGGCCGCCAGGGCTTTCCGCGCCCGGTGGCGCTGGAACTGCGCCGCCTGCGCGACTACCTGGACCGCGCCACCGAAGACCTGCCCGAGCATGGCCGCTGGAGCCTGCTGCGTCAGTTCTGGTCGGGTCACTGACACGCAACGCCGCTGAATCGGCAGGGCCCAGAAACGACAAAGCCCGAGTTCTTGCGAACTCGGGCCTCTCGTTCAATGGTCGGGGTGGCGGGATTCGAACTCGCGACCCCTTGCACCCCATGCAAGTGCGCTACCAGGCTGCGCTACACCCCGACTGAGCCTCACATTATAGACAGAAAAAACGCGTTTCAGAAAGCCAGCAGCGCACGAATCGACATCAGTTCAGCGCGCAGCTGGGATGGGGCCAGTTCCATCACTTCGGGCACCGGAATCGGCTCGTCGCCCGACCCCGCCGAATCGGCCAGCACCTCGTCGTCCGGCAGCCCGGCATCGCCCATGTCCAGACCCGCCGCGCCGTCGAGGGACAGGCCCGCGGCGCCCACCGCACGGGCCGCAGCGGCCAGCTCGCCCAGCTGGTTGCGCGCACCGCTGATCGTGAAGCCCTGGTCGTACAGCAGATCGCGGATGCGGCGGATCAGCAGCACCTCATGGTGCTGGTAATAGCGGCGGTTGCCGCGGCGCTTCATGGGCTTGAGCTGGGTGAACTCCTGCTCCCAATAGCGCAGCACATACGGCTTGACGCCGCACAACTCGCTCACCTCACCAATGGTGAAGTAGCGCTTGGCGGGAATCGCGGGAAGCGAATTCTCCATATGGATCAAGGCGGTAGCCGGGCGAGCTCAGACTCTACTCGAAGTCCTCCCCCAGCGGGGTATCGCCTTGCACGATGGCCTTGAGCTTGTGGCTGGCGTGGAACGTCACCACGTTGCGCGCCTTGATCGGGATCGCCTCGCCGGTGCGCGGGTTGCGCCCCGGGCGGGGCGCCTTGCGGCGGATGTTGAAGTTGCCGAAGCCCGAGAGCTTGACGTCGCTGCCGTCCACCAGGGTCTGGTGCACGATCTCGAAGAAGGCCTCGACCATGTCCTTCGATTCGCGCTTGTTCAGCCCCAGGCGCTCGAACAGCAGCTCGGCCAGTTCGGCCTTGGTCAGCGTGGGCGTCTCCAACGACGGCAGGATCACGCGGTCGGTCTTCGTGTCCTCGGTGTTCATGTTGTGGGTGTCCTCGGTACGGCTGACGGGCATTGTGAACGCGTTGGTGCGCTCAGGCACGCAGGCGCGCGCCGACGGACGCGGCCGCGCGGGCCACGGCGGCGGTGACGGCGGCCTCGATGCGCTCGTCGGTCAGCGTGGCCTCGCGGTCCAGCAGTTCCAGGCGCACGGCCATGCTGCGCTCACCGGCGGCCATGTCGGCGGCCGGCTTGGCCGGGCGGTAGACGTCGAACAGCGTGGCCGACTGCACCAGGCCCGCGGGGTCATCGCGCAGCGCCGCGATCAGCGCATCGTGGCTGGCCTGCTCGCCCACCACCAGGGCCAGGTCGCGCAGCGCGGCCTGGTGACGCGGGATCGCCTGGCCCACCGGCACACCGCGCTGCTGCACGGCGTCCAGGTCCAGTTCGAACAGCAGCGGTGCCTGCGGCAGCTCATAGGCCTGGCGCCACTTCGGGTGCAACTCACCGATGAAGCCGATGGCCTGGCCATCGACGATCACCTGCGCGCTGCGGCCCGGGTGCAGCGCCGGATGGGCAGCCGGCTCGAAGCGCGCCTGGCGCGGCGCCAGCAGCGCCTCGACATCGCCCTTCAGGTCGAAGAAGTCGACGGCACGCTCGGCCGTGCCCCATTGCGTGATGTCCAGCGGGCCATAGGCCAGGCCGGCCACACGCATCGGCTGGTGCACACCGGCCACGGTGGTGTCGCTGTCGGTCACCGCGGCATCGCGCATCGCCACGCGGCCCAGTTCGAACACGCGCACGCGCGGGGCCTTGCGCGCCAGGTTGTGGCGCAGCACGGCCACCAGGCTGCCGATCAGGCTGGATCGCATCACCGCCAGCGGCGCGGCGATCGGGTTCAGCACGCGGATCGGATCGGCATTGCCGGCTAGCTCATGCTCCCAACGTGCTTCCACGAAGCTGAAGTTGATCGTCTCCTGGTAGCCGAGTGCGGCCAGCGCATGGCGCACCGCATGGCGACTGCGCTGGTTCTCGGCGCGCAGTTGGCCGGTGACCGGCGCCACCGGCGGCGTGGGCGGCAGCGCGTTGTAGCCGATGACGCGGACGACCTCCTCGATCAGGTCTTCCTCGATGGCCAGGTCGAAACGCCAGCTCGGCGGCGTGACGGTCAGGCGACCGGCGGCCTCGGTGAAGGCCAGGCCCAGACGCTGGAACACCTGGGCGCACTGCGCCTGCGTGACCGGCATGCCGATGACCTTGGCCGCGCGCTCAACGCGCAGCGCCACCGGCTGGCGTGCTGGCAGACGCAGTGTCTGGTCATCCATCGGGCCAGCCTGGCCGCCGCAGATGTCCAGCACCAGCTGGGTGATGCGCTCGATGTGCTCCACCGTCTGTGCCGGGTCGACGCCACGCTCGAAGCGGTGGCCCGCATCGGTGCTGAAGTTGTAGCGGCGCGAGCGGCCAGCCACGGCCTGCGGCCACCAGAACGCCGCCTCGATGTAGATGTTGCGCGTGTCGTCGTTCACCGCGGTGGCGTCGCCACCCATGATGCCGGCCAGCGATTCCACGGCCTGCGCATCGGCGATCACGCCCACGGTCTCGTCCAGCGTCACGGTGTTGCCGTTCAGCAGCTTCAGCGTCTCGCCGACCGCGCCCCAGCGCACCACCAGCTTCTCGTGGATCTTGTCGAGGTCGAAGATGTGCGACGGGCGGCCGTACTCGAACATCACGTAGTTCGAGATGTCGACCAGCGGGCTCACCGAACGCTGGCCGCAGCGCGCCAGGCGCTCGACCATCCAGGCCGGCGTCTTGGCCTGCGTGTTCACGCCCCGCACCGTGCGGCCCGAGAAGCGGCCGCACAGGTCGGGCGCATGCACTTCCACCGGCAGGCGGCTGTCCTGCGTCACCGCCACCGGCGGGAAGGCCGGGCTGTTGAGTGGCGCGCCGGTCAGCGCCGAGACCTCGCGCGCGATGCCGTACACCGACAGCAGGTGCGCCAGGTTGGGCGTGAGCTTGAGCGTGAAGACGGTGTCGTCGAGGTTCAGGTGGGCGCGGATGTCCTGGCCCACGGTCGCATCGGCGGCCAGTTCCAGCAGGCCGCCATGGTCCTCGCTGAGCTTGAGTTCACGGGCCGAACACAGCATGCCGAAACTCTCGACACCACGCAGCTTGCCCACCTTGATGGCGAAGGGCGCGCCGCCCTCCTCGGCCGGCGGCAGCGCCGCGCCCACCAGGGCCAGCGGCACCTTGATGCCCACGCGGGCGTTGGGCGCACCGCAGACGATCTGCAGCGGGCCGTCCTTGCTGTGCGGGCCGGCATCGACACGGCACACGCGCAGGCGGTCGGCATTCGGGTGCTGTTCGGCCTCGACGATCTCGGCCACCACCACGCCGGTGAAGGGTGGCGCCACCGGGCGCATCTCTTCCACTTCCAGGCCCGACATGGTCAGCAGGTCAGCCAGTTCGGCGGTGTTCAGCGGCGGGTTGCAGAACTCGCGCAACCAGGATTCAGGAAACTGCATCGTGCAACTCGGAGGATTCGGTCGTTTCGGGGCGGCGGCAGGTCAGCTGATGGGTCAGCGGAACTGGCTGAGGAAGCGCAGGTCGCCCTCGTAGAACTGGCGCAGGTCGTTCACGCCATAGCGCAGCATGGTCAGGCGATCGGGGCCCAGGCCGAAGGCGAAGCCGATCCAGGCCTCCGGGTCGAGCCCGAAGTTGCGCACCACGTTCGGATGCACCTGGCCGCAGCCACCCACCTCCAGCCACTTGCCCTTCAGCGGGCCGGACTCGAAGGCGATGTCCACCTCGGCCGAGGGCTCGGTGAACGGGAAGAACGACGGGCGGAAGCGCAGCACCAGGTCGTCGCTCTCGAAGAAGCGGCGGAAGAAATCGGTCAGCACCGACTTCAGGTCCTTGAAGCTGACATTGGCGCCGATCCACAGGCCTTCGCACTGATGGAACATCGGCGAATGCGTGGCGTCGCTGTCCACCCGGTAGGTGCGGCCCGGCGCGATGACGCGGATCTCGGCCATCGGCGCGCTGCTGCCGCTGGCGGCATGGCGCTTGACATGCTGCACCGCGTGGCGCACCTGCATCGGGCTGGTGTGTGTGCGCAGCAGGTGGCCGCCGTTGGGGCCGGCGGTGTCCACGTAGAACGTGTCGTGCATCGAACGCGCCGGATGATCGGCCGGCGTGTTCAAGGCGGTGAAGTTGTACCAGTCGTCCTCGATCTCGGGGCCGTCGGCCACCTCGAAGCCCATCGAGCCGAACAGCGCCTCCATGCGCTCGAGCGTGCGCGAGACCGGGTGCAGGCCACCGTTACCGCGCTGGCGGCCGGGCAGCGTGACGTCCAGCGCCTCGGCCTTGAGCTGGGCTTCCAGTTCGGCCTCGGCCAGGGCCTGGCGGCGGGCGGACAAGGCCGCCTCGATGGCCTGCTTGGCCTGGTTGATCTCGGCGCCGCGGGTCTTCTTGTCCTCGTGCGACAGGGCGCCCATGCCCTTGAGCAGTTCGGTCAGGCGGCCGGCCTTGCCCAGGTAGCGGGCCTTGGCATCTTCCAGCGCGGCGGGAGCGGCGGCGGCGGTGAAATCACGCCCGGCCTGGGCCACCAGTTCGTCGAGATCGTTCATGGGGAAACTTCAGAAAACAAAAAAGGCCGTCCCGAGGTGACGGCCTTCGAAGCTGATGTCGGCAACGCCCCGTGCGCGTGCACACGGGGCGCCTTCGCCGTGATCAGGCGAGCTGGGCCTTCACCTTCGCCACGATGCTGCCAAAGGCAGCCGGGTCGTTGACGGCCAGATCGGCGAGGACCTTGCGGTCGATCTCGATCGAAGCCTTCTTCAGGCCGGCCATGAACTTGCTGTAGGTGATGCCCAGACCACGCGCGGCGGCGTTGATACGGGCGATCCACAGCTGGCGGAAAACACGCTTGCGGGTACGGCGGTCACGGTAGGCGTACTGGCCCGCCTTCATCACCGCCTGCTTGGCGATGCGGAAGACGTTCTTGCGACGACCACGGAAGCCCTTGGCCAGGGCCAGGACCTTCTTGTGACGGGCACGTGCGGTGACACCACGTTTGACGCGAGGCATTGTTCGGTTCCTTTCAGTCCGTCAGAAGATCAGAGGCCGGCAAAGGGCAGCATTTGTGCCATGTGCCCCATGTTGGTCTCGTGCACGTTCACGGCGCCGCGCAGCTGACGCTTGCGGGTCGTGCTCTTCTTCGTGAGGATGTGGCGCTTGAACGCCTGACCGCGCTTGACGGTGCCACCCGGACGGACGCGAAAACGCTTCTTCGCGCTGCTCTTGGTCTTCATCTTGGGCATGACTGCTCCTTCTAAGTTGCCCCTGCAGGCGGCCGCCCGTTGTGGCGCGGCACTTGCACAGCCTGCAGCGGCTGTTCCCCATGGTTGCGCTGGTGACCAAACCGGCGCGGGGAATTCGTGGATCCTGGCTTACTGCTTCTTGCGCGGGGCCAGCACCATGATCATCTGGCGGCCTTCGAGCTTGGGCATGTGCTCGACGACGGCGACATCGGCCAGCTCGTCACGGATGCGCTCGAGCATCTTCATGCCGAGTTCCTGGTGCGTGATCTCGCGGCCGCGGAAGCGCAGCGTGACCTTGCCCTTGTCACCGTCTTCCGCGATGAAGCGGCGCAGATTGCGCAGCTTGATGTCGTAGTCGTTGTCATCGGTGCCGGGGCGGAACTTGACTTCCTTGACCTCGATGACCTTCTGCTTGGCCTTGGCCTCGGCGGCCTTCTTCTGCTCCTGGTACTTGAACTTGCCGTAGTCCATCAACCGGCAGACCGGGGGATCGGCGGTGGCGGCGATCTCGACGAGATCGACATCGGCCTCTCCGGCCAGGCGCAATGCCTCCATGATCGGGACGATGCCGAGCGGCTCGTTGTTGACCCCGTTCAGACGGACCATGGGCGCCATGATTTCGCGGTTGAGTCGATGCTTGCGCTCGACATTGGGCATCCGGCGATCAAGAAACGTAGCGATGGTGCAAACCCCTTCGGATCACTGTGGATCCATGCCCCAAGGCAAGCAACGGGCGGAAATCAACGCAAAAAGTGCGCGCTTCGGACTGGACCTCAGACCTTGGCGGCGATGTCGGCGGCGAGCTTCGCAGCGAAGTCGGCCACCGGCATGACACCGAGATCCTGGTTGCCCCGGGCGCGCACAGCAACGGCCCCACTTGCCTTCTCCTTGTCGCCAGCGACGAGGATGTACGGGACCTTTTGCAACGAATGCTCGCGGATTTTATACGTGATCTTCTCGTTGCGCAAATCCGCCTGCACTCTAACTCCTTGTTTTTGCAGCGTTTTCACGACGTCCGCCACATACTCGGATTGCGCGTCGGTGATGCTGGCCACCACCACCTGGGTCGGCGCCAGCCAGGCGGGCAGCGCGCCGGCATGCTGCTCGATCAGGATGCCGATGAAACGCTCCAGGCTGCCGACGATGGCGCGGTGCAGCATGACGGGCCGATGGCGCGCGCCGTCCTCGCCCACGAACTCGGCGTCCAGGCGTTCGGGCAGGTTCGGATCCACCTGGATGGTGCCGCACTGCCAGGGCCGTCCCAGCGCGTCCTTCAGCGTGTATTCGATCTTCGGACCGTAGAACGCGCCCTCGCCCGGCAGGTACTCGAACGCGCAGCCCGAGGCGCGCAGGCCCTCGGCCAGCGCGGCCTCGGCGCGGTCCCAGCTTTCCTCGGTGCCGATGCGCTTCTCGGGGCGCGTCGACAGCTTGTAGATGATGTCGGTGAAACCGAAGTCCTTGTAGACCTTCTGCAGCAGGGCCGTGAAGGCCGTGACCTCGGCCTGGATCTGGTCTTCGGTGCAGAAGATGTGGCCGTCGTCCTGCGTGAAGGCACGCACCCGCATGATGCCGTGCAGGCCGCCGGTGGGCTCGTTGCGGTGGCACTGGCCGAACTCGCCGAAGCGCAGCGGCAGGTCGCGGTAGCTCTTGATGCCCTGCTTGAAGATCAGGATGTGGCCGGGGCAGTTCATCGGCTTCAACGCGTAGTCGCGCTTTTCCGACTCGGTCACGAACATGTTCTCGCGGTACTTGTCCCAGTGGCCGGTCTTCTCCCACAGGCCCTGGTCGAGGATCTGCGGGCCCTTGACCTCCTGGTAGCCGTTGTCGCGGTAGACCTGGCGCATGTACTGCTCGACGCCCTGCCACACCGTCCAGCCCTTGGGGTGCCAGAACACCGTGCCGGGGCTGTGGTCGTCGATGTGGAACAGGTCGAGTTCGCGGCCCAGGCGGCGGTGATCGCGCTTCTCAGCCTCCTCCAGCATCGTCAGGTACTTCTGCAGGTCGTCCTTGCTGGCCCAGGCCGTGCCGTAGACGCGCTGCAGCATCTCGTTGCGGTGGTCGCCACGCCAGTAGGCGCCGGCCACCTTCATCAGCTTGAAGTGCTTGAGCTTGCCGGTGCTGGGCACGTGGGGGCCGCGGCACAGGTCCTCGAACGCGCCTTCGCGGTACAGGCTCACGTCCTCACCGGCCGGGATGCTGCCGATGATCTCGGCCTTGTAGTGCTCGCCCAGGCGCTTGAAGTGTTCAACAGCCTCGTCGCGCGGCAGCACGCGGCGCACCACCGGCTCGTCCTTCTTGGCCAGGTCGGCCATCTTCTTCTCGATGGCGGCCAGGTCTTCAGGCGTGAACGGGCGCTTGTACGAGAAGTCGTAATAGAAGCCGTGCTCGATGACCGGGCCAATGGTCACCTGGGCTTCAGGGAACAGTTCCTTCACCGCATAGGCCAGCAGGTGGGCCGTGGAGTGGCGGATCAGTTCCAGGCCGTCAGCGTCCTTGTCGGTGACGATGGCCAGCTGGGCATCCTGCTCGATGCGGTGGCTGGTGTCGACCAGCTTTCCGTCCACCTTGCCGCCCAGCGCCGCCTTGGCCAGGCCGGTGCCGATGGATGCGGCCACGTCGGCCACGGTGACCGGCTGCGGGTAATCGCGTTTCGAACCATCGGGAAGCGTGATCGTGACCATGGCGGACTCCGGAAAGAAGGTCGGGGATGCGTGCGGACAAGAAAAAAGCGCGGTGGTGAGCCGCGCTTCTCGTCGTTCAAGGGGAAAGGGTCGAACAGGCGTGACGGCGCGGCCGGCTCAGAGGCCGGTGAAGGCGGCGAACGTAGTTCGCGGTGTCACAACCAGATGCCTTTCTCGTTCTTGCTGGATGGAAAGCACGCCATTGTACGCGGCGTGCCCGCCACGCCGCCCCATCAGTCCACCGCCAACGGCTCCGCGGTGTCCGATTGGGCAAGGCTGACGCTGTTGACGTCGAAGGGCTCGCGGACCTCACTGGTGGCCTTGGCCAGGGCCAGCTGATAGTCGACCGCCCCTTGCGCGGTCTGTCCGGCGCTGCTGGGCACGGCAGCCAGCGGGTCGGCCTTGGGCGCCTCGGCCGTGCCGCTGTCCTGCCCGCCGCCGCAGGCGGCCAGCAGGGTCAGTGACGCGGCCAGCACCAGGGCCAGCCGCAGCGGGTGGCCGGTCGAGCCGGCAGGCACTGCATGTCGCGGGGTCATGTGCGGCTCCCGGTGCTCAACGCGTGCCACCCAGCGGCGTGGCCAGGTAGGGGAAGCTGTGGGTCAACGACACGGCGGCCTGATCGACCGCATCGTGCAGCGAGAAGGCCGTCGCCCCCAGCGGCACCGCCGATGGCTTGCACGCCGCACCGAACTTCAGCGCGTCGTTGTCGCCGTTGGCCACGCACAGGCCGCCCATCATCGCCACCAGCGCGATGTCGACCACATCGTCCTTCGGTCGCCGGCCATTCGGAAACCCTGCCAGATCCACGGCCTGGGCCAGGTTGGCCGGTCCGCCCACGCGCAGGATTTCACCCACCACGCCCAGGCGGTTCTGCTGGTCGAAGGGCACCGCGGCGATCGCGGTGTTCAGGCGCAGCATCTCCGAGGCCACGACGTTTTTCGGCTGGTTCAACCCCGGGATGCCGGTCAGGAAGGTGGTGACCAGGTCATTGCGCGGCAGATTGGTGGGCGAGGCACCGCTGGCACCCAGCGCGATCTCGAGCAGCATGGGCAAGGTCGGATGGGTGACGTAGTCGATGAACTGCGCATCGTCCTTGGGCTTGCCGGCATTGAACCGGTCCTTGTCCGGCAGACCGATCACCACTTCATTGACCAGCGGATGCCCCAGCCGGGACACCTGGACCCAGGCCCCGCCGACGACGGCATGCGTCTGGTGCCCGGCCTTGGGCGCCGGGTTCAGCAATTGCGACTGCCGCAGGCTGGCGGTCGTCCAGCCACCGATCACCGTCTCGGTGCCCGCCACCAGGCAGCTGCGCGGCACCTCGAGCGCCAGCGTGGTGACGTTCTTGTCGTCGATGGTGTTGGGCGCGGCATTGATCAGCTCGGGGTTGGTGATCACCGACAGCGGCGCATTGACGAGATCGAACACCGTGCCCAGGTTCACCGCAAACGGATCCTTGCGCTGCCCGACGAACACCTTGCCGGGCGTGCTGCAGCCGGGAATGTTGATCGCGTGGATGTGCTGCGCCGCGTAGGCGGCGTAATCCGGCAGGGTCTTGGCGCCGATGTTGTCCACCGGCTTGACGAAGCTGGTCGCGCCCGCGCTGCCGGTGACGGAAGCGCGCGTCCCGCTGCGCCGATCGCCCCGGACCAGATCGAGCGTGAAGCTCTCCTGCAGGTTCAGGGTGCCGGCGCCCGGCGCGGTCACCACGCCGGCCTGCACCAACGGGATCGCGACACTCTTGTTGCCGATCGTCAGCGTGGTGCCCTTGAGCGTGTTCTTGAAACGGAACTGGAAGGTCAGGTCTTCCTTGCCATCACCGTTGTTGTCGATGTGGATCTCGTACAGCGCGTTCGGATCGAGCGCGAAGTAGTTCGGCCCGCCGTAGGGGTCCTGCAGCGGCACGTAGTTGGCGATCAGCGTGACGTAATCGCTGCGGCCCGCCTCATAGCTGTTGAACATGTAGAAATCGGCCGCGTCGACTTTGGGCATCGTGGTGATCGCCGGTGCCTCGCGATGGCTGGACGACCAGCCAGGCAACGCGACCGTCAGGGCGGCGGCAGCAGCGCAGGCGGTTGCGGCAAGCCGCGGCAGGCTGGCAAGGCGCGAGCGGGGGGTGGCGCTTGTGTTCAAGGTCGTGACTCCAAGGGTGGTGGACATGGTCTGCGCATGACCGTCACGACTCACAACACGGCCTGCGTCTGCCGATATCGGCCCAGCGCCTACGCACTGGATCCAGACAAACCCCAGTTAATCAGTCGACCATTCACCGGGCCGCCGGCCGGCCGCTAGAGCGGCAGGACGTCCAGGTGCGGGCGCAACGTCCAGCGCGCCGCATCGTCGGCCAGTTGCTGGGCGGCCGACACCGCCAGCCGCCAGCGGCGCATGCGCTCGGCCTCGTCGCGCGCATGGGTCTTGAAATCGCTGCGATCCGGCAGCTTGCCGCCGGGCAGCGTGGCGATCCAGGCGGGATCGGGCGCCAGCACGATGACGTTGTCCAGCCGCGGGCTGGCGCGATGGCGGTGCTTCAGTGCCTTGTCCAGCCAGCCCGGCACCAGCGTGCGCTGGAAGTGCGGGTACAGCACCAGGCCGTCGGACATCGCGGCGTAGTCCAGGTGCAGGTGGTAGTCGGTGATGCCGCCGTCCCAGTACGCGCCAAGCGGGCCGCCGGGGATGTCATGCACCGCCTCCAGCCAGAATGGGATCGAGCAACTCGCCTGGATGGCCGGCGCCAGATTGCCGGCGTCGAGCGCCACCTGGCGCGCCGGATAGTCGTGCAGCGGAAACGGCAAGGCGTCGCGCGGATCGGAAAACACCACGCGCTCCAGCCAGCGGCCCATGGCCTGCCGGCTGGCCAGGTTGGCGGCAAAGGCGCCGAGGTAGCCCGATGGCGTGCGCCAGCGACCCTCGCGGTGCAGCAGGCCCTTGCCGCGGCTGGTGAACACATGCAGGCGACGCGTGGCGTGCTGCAGCGGGCCTGGCGCGCCAGCCGGAAAGCGCGCCGCCAGGTTGGCGCCGAACACGCGGCTGACCTCGCGTGCCGTGGGGGGCTTGCCCGGCGCGTGCTCGTAGGTCTGGGTGATGTAGTCCTCGGTCAGCTGCGCCAGCGCCGCATCGGCATCGGGCTGGGCCGCCGCCGCCATGCGCCAGGCCCCGATCGAAGCGCCCAGCAGGTGCACGGTGTGGGTGCTGCCGGCCAGCCAGTGACCGAACAGCCAACGGTCCAGCGGCCCGAGGATCAGGCCCTTGGGCCCGCCGGCGGCGGCCGGCACCACACGCACATCGGCCGGCGCCAAGCCGCGTTCACGCAGATGCGCCAGGGCCCGCGGGCCGGCGTAGACCTTCAGCGCACGGGGCTTCATGCCGCGCCGGCCCCTGTCAGCGCTTGGTCTGCAGCTTGGCGAAGGCCGCGGCCATCGCACCCTGGGCGCTGGGCTGCGGCGCACCACGGCCACCGCTGCCCATGCGCTGGTCGCGGCCGGCCGGGCGGTAGCTGTTGTCGCCACGCGCGCCAGCCGGACCACCCGCGCCGCCCTTGGGCGCCTGGGCATCGAGCTTCATCGTCAGCGAGATGCGGCCGCGCGCCAGATCCACTTCGAGCACCTTGACCTTGACGATGTCGCCGGTCTTGACGATCTCACGCGCATCGTTGACGAACTTGTTCGACAGCTGGCTGACATGCACCAGGCCGTCCTGGTGCACACCCAGGTCGACGAAGGCGCCGAACTGCGCCACGTTGCTGACCGTGCCTTCCAGCGTCATGCCGGGCTGCAGATCCTTGATGTCTTCCACGCCATCGTTGAAGCGCGCCACCTTGAAGTCGGGGCGTGGGTCGCGGCCGGGTTTTTCCAGCTCGGTGAAGATGTCCTTCACCGTGATGGCGCCGAACTTTTCGTCGGCGAAGAGCTCGGGCTTGAGCGTGCGGATCACGTCGCTCTTGCCCATCACCTCCGCCACGGGCCGGGCCAGCTTGTCCAGCACGCGCTGCACCACGGGGTAGGTCTCGGGGTGCACGCCGGTCAGGTCCAGCGGGTTGTCGCCATCGCGGATGCGCAGGAAGCCCGCCGCCTGCTCGAAGGTCTTGGGGCCCAGGCCGCTCACATCCAGCAATTGCTGGCGGTTGCGGAAGGCGCCGTTGGCATCGCGCCAGCGCACGATGCTGGCGGCCACCGCGGGGCTCAGGCCCGACACCTTGGCCAGCAGCGGCGCGCTGGCGGTGTTGAGGTCCACGCCCACCTTGTTGACGCAGTCCTCGACCACCGCGTCCAGCGTGCGCGCCAGCTCGCTCTGGTTCACATCGTGCTGGTACTGGCCCACGCCGATGCTCTTGGGCTCGATCTTCACCAGCTCGGCCAGCGGGTCCTGCAGGCGGCGGGCGATGGACACCGCGCCGCGCAGGCTCACGTCCAGATCGGGCAGTTCCTTGCTGGCGAACTCGCTGGCCGAGTACACCGAGGCGCCGGCCTCGCTGACCACCACCTTCTCGATCGCCATGTCAGGCGCCAGGTCCTTCACGCGCTTGATCAGGTCAGCCGCCAGCTTGTCGGTCTCACGGCTGGCCGTGCCGTTGCCGATGGCGATCAGGTTCACACCGTGCTGCGCCACCAGACGGCCCAGCGTGTGCAGGCTGCCTTCCCAGTCGCAGCGCGGCTCATGCGGGTAGACGGTGTGGGTGGCCAGCACCTTGCCGGTGTCGCTGACCACGGCCACCTTCACGCCGGTGCGGATGCCCGGGTCCAGGCCCATCACCACACGCTTGCCCGCCGGCGCAGCCAGCAGCAGGTCACGCAGGTTCTCGGCGAACACCTTGATGGCCGTGGCCTCGGCCGATTCACGCAGGCGGCTGAACAAGTCGCGCTCCAGGCTCAGCGACAGCTTGACCTTCCAGGTCCAGGCGACCGTCTTGCGGATCAGCTCGTCGGCCGGTCGCTTGGCATGGCTCCAGCCCAGGTGGATGGCGATGCGGCCCTCGGCCAGCGTCGGCTTGCCGGGAATGACTTCCTCGTCCAACACCAGCTTGGCGTCCAGGATCTCCAGCGAGCGGCCGCGGAACACGGCCAGCGCACGGTGGCTGGGCACGGTCTTGATCGGCTCGTCGTACTCGAAGTAGTCGCGGAACTTGGTGTGGTCAGCGTGGTTGGGGTCCTTGCCGTCGGCCAGCTTGCTCTGGAACAGGCCCTCCTCCCACAGCCACTCGCGCAGCTTGCCCACCAGCGCCGCATCCTCGGCCCAGCGCTCGGACAGGATGTCGCGCACGCCATCCAGCACCGCGAAGCTGTCGGCGAAGCCGGCGTCGGCATTGACGAAAGCCGCCGCTTCGGCGTGCGGGTCCAGCGTCGGGTCGGCAAACAGCTTGTCGGCCAACGGTTCGATGCCGGCCTCGCGGGCGATCATGCCCTTGGTGCGGCGCTTCTGCTTGAAGGGCAGGTAGAGGTCTTCCAGCTCCTGCTTGGTGGGCGCCGCCTCGATGGCGGCGCGCAGCTCGGGCGTCAGCTTGCCCTGCTCGTCGATGCTCTTGAGCACCGCGGCACGGCGGTCCTCCAATTCGCGCAGGTACGACAGGCGCGCTTCCAGCTCGCGCAGCTGGATGTCGTCGAGGCCCTCGGTGGCCTCCTTGCGGTAGCGGGCGATGAAGGGCACGGTGGCCCCGCCGTCGAGCAATTCGACCGCGGCATTCACCTGCCGCGGGGCGACCTTCAGTTCGGCCGCGATCTGCAGAAGAATCTTGTCCAAGATGGGGGCGGGCCCCGGCAGCGGGGCCGACGTCAGCGCGAAAGCGCGCGAGTGTGCCACAGGGGCTGCAGGCCACCCCGGGCCAGCGACGCGACCCATGCCACAGCGATTTGCCGGCGAATTTCCACGCGGAACAGAACGGCGGACGCGAAACTTGCGCTATAGTCATGGGCTGTCGTGCCGGTGTAGCTCAGTTGGTAGAGCAGCGCATTCGTAATGCGAAGGTCGGGAGTTCGACTCTCTTCACCGGCACCACTTCTTTCCGGAAGGGCCCTGCGCATGCAGGGCCCTTCGTCTTTGTGGCCCCTTGTGAACGCTTGCGGACCTCAGCGCGCCCACAGCACCATGATCCCTCGCCTTCTGCGCACCGTTTGGCATGCCGCGCCGCTCTGGCGCATCAGCCTGTGGCTGCTGATCATGGTGGTGTCGTGGCTGGCGTTCAATCCCAAGCCACCTGCCGGCGCCACGCTGGGCTGGGACAAGCTCAACCACGCCAGCGCCTTTGCCGCCCTCGCCTTCTGCGCCGCACGCGCACATGTCGGCGCCACCGGGCGCATCGTGGCCGGCCTGCTGGCCTATGGCGCGCTGATCGAGGTGGTCCAGAGCATGGTGCCCGGACGCAGCGGCGAGGTGGCTGATCTGCTGGCCGATGCCGTCGGCCTGGGTGCGGGCCTGCTGCTGGCGCAGGCGCTGGGCCGGTTGATTCAACCCCGCTGAACGGCCTGCCGTCGCGCAAGTGAACGGCGCCGCGGGGCGCGATGGCCGACAATGCGCTTTTGCCCTCGCCACCAGGCACAGCCGGGCGTGTGCGCATCGCCTGACCGGTGACCGCGCGCCGCCCGCGACCTCTGATGACCGCCAAGCTCGCCAACGCCTCCTTGCCCACCGACCTGCTCGCCCCGCTGCGCCACCAGGGGCCCGTGCCCGCCGGTGAACTGGTGAGTTGCCGCCTGCCCACCGCCTGGGGCGACTTCGAACTGCATGGCCTGATCGACGCCACCACCGGGCACGAACACGCCGCGCTGTCGATGGGCCCCATTGCCGACGGCGCGCCCGTGCTCACCCGTGTGCACAGCGAATGCCTGACCGGCGACACGCTGTTCAGCCTGAAGTGCGACTGCGGCCCGCAGTTGCAGGGCGGCCTGCGCGCCATCGCAACAGAAGGCCGCGGTGTGCTGCTCTACCTGCGCCAGGAAGGCCGCGGCATCGGCCTGGTGAACAAGATCCGCGCCTATGCGCTGCAGCAGGCGGGTGCCGACACCGTGGAAGCCAACCGCCTGCTGGGCCTGCCCGACGATGCACGCGACTACGCCATGGCCGCCACGCTGCTGGGCAAGCTGGGCGTGCAGCGCGTGAAGCTGCTGACCAACAACCCGGCCAAGGTGGAGGCCCTGCAGGCCCTGGGCATCGAGGTGAGCGAGCGCGTGCCGCTGCGCACGCCCGCCAACCGGCACAACCAGGCCTATCTGAAGACCAAGACCGACCGCATGGGCCACTGGCGCCCGGATGCCGACACACCCGCAGCAGGCGCCGCCGACGAGCAGCACGAACGCTGAGCGGACGCCACAAAGACAAACGCCCCTCGATGAGGGGCGTTTGCGTTTTTCACCTTGGCGGAGACGGAGGGATTCGAACCCTCGATGCACGTTTTAGCGCGCATACTCCCTTAGCAGGGGAGCACCTTCGGCCACTCGGTCACGTCTCCGGCGAAGACCATGACTGTAGCACAGACTGCAGGCCATTCCGACGGCTTGCAGACCGCGCAAAGCCACGATCAGCGCTGCAAATCAGGCCGTGGCCTCGGCCGCATCCAGACCGAAGGCGCGGTGCAGCGCGCGCACGGCGAGTTCCATGTACTTCTCGGCGATGACCACCGAGGTCTTGATCTCGCTGGTGGTGATCATCTGGATGTTGATGCCGTCGTCCGACAGCGCCTTGAACATCGTGCTGGCCACGCCCACGTGGCTCTTCATGCCGATGCCCACGATCGACACCTTGCAGATCTTGGCGTCGCCGATCAGGTTCAGCGCGCCGGTGGCCGGCTGCACGGTGTTCTTCAGCAGGTCCATCGTGCGCGTGTAGTCGTTGCGGTGCACGGTGAAGCTGAAGTCGGTGCGGCCGTCGTGCGACACGTTCTGCACGATCACGTCCACATCGATGTTGGCCTCGGCCACGGCGCCGAGGATCTGGTACGCGATGCCCGGCTTGTCGGGCACGCCCACCACGGTGATCTTGGCCTCGTCGCGGTTGAACGCGATGCCCGACACGACGGCTTTTTCCATCTTCTCGTCTTCCTCGAAAGTGATCAGGGTGCCCGACTTCGCCTCTTCGTCGATGGCGATGTCCCAGGGCGTGAAGCTCGACAGCACGCGCAGCGGCACGCGGTACTTGCCGGCGAACTCGACCGAGCGGATCTGCAGCACCTTGCTGCCCTGGCTGGCCAGTTCGAGCATTTCCTCGAAGCTGATGGTGCTCAGGCGCTGGGCCTCGGGCACCACGCGGGGGTCGGTGGTGTAGACACCGTCCACATCGGTGTAGATCAGGCACTCGTCGGCCTTCAGCGCGGCGGCCACGGCCACAGCCGAGGTGTCACTGCCGCCACGGCCCAGCGTGGTGACATTGCCTTCCGGGTCGATGCCCTGGAAGCCGGTGATGATCACCACCTTGCCGGCCGCCAGATCGGCGCGCACGCGCTCGTCGTCGATCGATTCGATGCGCGCCTTGGTGTAGACCGAGTCGGTCTTGATCGGCACCTGCCAGCCGCCATAGCTCACGGCCGGCTGGCCTTCGGCCTGCAGCGCCAGGGCCAGCAGGCCCACCGACACCTGCTCGCCGGTGGCGGCAATGGCGTCGAGTTCGCGCATGGCCGCGGCGTCGAGCGAGCCCGGCTGCAGATCTTTGGCCAGCCCGAGCAGCCGGTTGGTCTCGCCGCTCATCGCGGACGGAACGACCACCATCTGGTGGCCGGCACGGGCCCATTTGGCCACGCGCTTGGCGACGTTGCGGATGCGCTCGGTGGAGCCCATCGACGTACCGCCGTACTTGTGAACGATCAATGCCATGGTTGCTGCAATGCCAGGGGAGCAGGTGGGGCGCCATCGGTGCCCGATCGTCACCGCATCGGCAGGCCTGCCAGGTTCGGCCGGTTTGCCAGCGGCAGATCGGGGTTGCGCGGCCCCGGTGCGCAACCCGCCATTCTATCTGCTGCGCTGCAGCAGCCTGTTCACCGGCTTGCGGTGGGCGGTGTGGCGTGCCAGGTCAGCTGGCGGCAAGGCTGGCCGTGCAGAGCCGCTTGACGTACAGCGCGCGCATCGATGCCCAGGCCCGGCACGAAGCACAGTTGCTCGTCGGCCCACAGCAGCGGCCCATGACGATCAGCCTGCGGCACGCCGGCGGCCTGGTACTGCTTCTTCAGGCTGCGCGGCAGGCTGCGCGGCGCGCGCTGGAACTGCTCGCCGCCGCTGCGTGGGCGCAGGATGGCGTGGCGCAGCAGCGCGGCCGGCAGACCCTCGGGCGCATCACGCACCTCGAAGTGCCCGCCCCACAACGGCACGGGCCACAGGCCGGGCTCCGACAGATCGAGCAGAAGTTCGCCCGGCAACGCTGTGGTCAGCGGGTCGGCGTTGTGGCACCAGCGCAATTCACCGCGATACAGGCGCAGCTGTCGTCCCTCGCCCGCCGGCCAGCAGCCTGTGGTCTTTGCCTTGACTGCACCCTCCGCCATCGAGCCTCCGGGCATTTCGCTCAGCAGGCGCTGCACCAGCGGCTCCGAGGCGCCACGACCGGCCTGGGCACGACACCAGGCCCGCAGCGCATTGGTCTGGCGTGCTGTCGACAACTGACGCCACACCGGCACGCGCAATGCGCCATCGGCCGACACGCACGCCGCCAGATCAAGTTGCGCCAGTTCGGCCAGCGCCGCATCCGCCTCGTGCGCGCGCCGCGCCGCCAGCGCCAGTGCCGCCTCGGCCTCGGGAAAGGCCTGGCTCAGCGCCGGCCACAGCTGCGCGCGCAGGCGGTTGCGCGCCAGGCGTTGATCATCGTTGGACGGGTCGTCCACCGGCCGCAGCCGGTGCTGGCGCCCATAGGCCTCGATGGCCGCACGCGGCCGGTCCAGCCAGGGCCGCGCCCACACCAGGCCGTCGCGCAGTGCCTCCGCAGGCATGGCCGCCATCCCGGCCGGTCCGCCGCCACGCAGCGCCTGCAGCAGCACGGTTTCGGCCTGGTCGCGCCGGTGGTGGGCCAGCAACAGCAGCGTGGCGCCCGCCTCACGCGCAAGGCGCTGCAGGGCCGCGTGGCGGCCGGCACGGGCCCAGGCCTCGATGCTATCGCCCGGCGCCGGGGCGCCGTCCAGCCGCGCCCAGCGCAGGCTCAGTGGCCAGCCCCGGGCGCGCCAGCGGCGGCAGCGCGCCTGGGCCTGGCGCAGCCAAACGTCGGCCTCGGGCAGCAGGTTGTGGTGGATGTGCAGCGCCACCACCTGCACGCCCAGCGACTGGGCGGCCCGGCAGGTGGCGTGCAGCAGCGCCAGCGAATCGCGGCCACCGCTGTAGGCCACGGCCACCACGCGTAGTGCGGCAGCGGTGGCCGTTGGCGAAGACGCCGGCCGTGCGGCCATGCGCCCGCTGCTCAGCGTTCCTTGGTGTCGCTGTAGCGGCCGTAGGCCTGCAGGCGCTCGTAGCGGCGCTGCAGCAGGTCCTTGGTCTTCAGGTCCGACACCTGGCGCAGCGCCTCGGCCAAGCCGCGCTTCAACTGCGAGGCCATCTGGCGCACGTCGCGGTGGGCGCCGCCCACCGGCTCGCTGATCACCTTGTCGATCAGGCCCAGCGCCTTCAGGCGGTGGGCGGTGATGCCCAGGGCCTCGGCGGCGTCGCTGGCACGCTCGGCGGTCTTCCACAGGATGCTGGCGCAACCCTCGGGCGAGATCACCGAGTACACCGCGAACTGCAGCATCAGCACCTGGTCGGCCACGCTGATCGCCAGCGCGCCGCCCGAGCCGCCCTCACCGATGATGGTGGTGACGATGGGCACTTCCAGTTGCGCCATCTCGAAGATGTTGCGGCCGATCGCCTCGCTCTGGCCGCGCTCCTCGGCGCCGATGCCGGGGTAGGCGCCCGGCGTGTCGACGAAGGTGAACACCGGCAGGCCGAACTTCTCGGCCAGCTTCATCAGGCGCAGCGCCTTGCGGTAGCCCTCGGGGCGCGGCATGCCGAAGTTGCGCGCGGCGCGCTCCTTGGTGTCACGGCCCTTCTGGTTGCCGATGACCATGCAGGCCTGGCCATTGAAGCGCGCCAGGCCGCCCACGATCGACAAATCGTCGGCGTAGTGGCGGTCGCCGTGCATCTCCTGGAAGTCGGTGAACAACTCGTTCACGTAGTCCAGCGTGTACGGGCGCTGCGGGTGGCGGGCGATCTGCGTGACCTGCCAAGGCGACAGGTTGCTGTAGATCTCCTTGGCGAGTTGCTGGCTCTTCTTGTCCAGCCGCTCGATCTCGTCGGAGATGTCGACCGCCGATTCCGACTGCACGTAGCGCAGTTCTTCGATCTTGGTCTCGAGTTCGGCGATCGGCTGCTCGAATTCGAGGAAGTGTCGTTTGCTCATCCGCGGAGGGTCGGGTTAGGTGGATCAAACCGCCGTTGCGGCACAGGTCAGTAGTCTACCGGCAGCGGATCGAGGCTCCGCCACAGGTACCAGGTGGCCACCGAACGGTACGGCGCCCAGGCCTCGCCGACCTCGCGCGCCTCGGCACGCGACACCGGTTCGCCGCTGAAGTAGCTCAAGGAGATGCCCTTGATCAGGCCCACATCGTCCAGCGGCATCACGTTGGGCCGCATCAGGTGGAAGATCAGGAACATCTCGGCCGTCCAGCGGCCGATGCCGCGGATGTCGACCAGTTCCTCGATGATGGCCTCGTCGTCCATCTCCTGCCACTGCGCCACATGCACCTGGCCGGCATCGAAGTGCCGCGCCAGATCGGTGAGGTACTCGGCCTTGCGTGCCGACAGCCCGGCGCCGCGCAGTGTGGGCGTGTCGAGCGCCAGCACCGCGGTGGGCGCCAGGTGCGTGGACGGCCCGCCCGAGCCAGCCAGCACGGCGGCGACGAAACGGTCCCACACCGACTGCGCGGCCTTCACCGAGATCTGCTGGCCGACGATGGAGCGCGCCAACGTGGTGAAGGCATCGCCCCGGCTTTGCAGGCGCGCCTCGCCGAACTGCGGGATCAGCTTCTTCATCACCCGGTCGCGCTTGGCCAGGTGGCGGCAGGCGTCATCCCAGTACGGCGGGGTGAAGCCTTCGGGGGCGCCAGGCGCCGGGGTTTTCGCCGCGGGCGGCGTGGTGGCGGATTTGGGCACGCTCAGGCCCGCACCCAGGTGGTGCCCTGCGGCGAATCCTTGAGCACGATGCCCTCGGCCGCCAGCGCCTGGCGGATGCGGTCGGCCTCGGCGAAATCCTTCGCTGCCTTGGCCGCTGCGCGGGCGGCGATGGCGGCTTCGATGCGCGCGGCCTCGTCCTGCGCGGCCGGCGTGGCACCGCCTTGCAGATAGGCCTTGGGCGCCTGCTGCAGGATGCCCAACACGCCGCCCAGGGCGCGCAGCAAGGCCGCCGCTTCGGTCGAACGGGTGCGATTCACCTCGCCGGCCAGATCGAACAGCTGGGCCAGGGCCTGCGGCGTGTTGAAGTCCTCGTCCATCGCCGCCTGGAAGGCCGCGGCCTGCGGCTGCGTCCAGTCGATGGCGATGTTGTCGGCCGGCAGGCTCACGGCATCCAGCGCGGTGTACAGGCGCCGCAGCGCGGTGCGGGCTTCGTCCAGCAGACCGTCGCTGAAGTTGAACGGGCTGCGGTAATGCGTGCGCAGCATGAAGAAGCGCAGCGTCTCACCGTCGTAGTTGGCCAGCACGTCGCGGATGGTGAAGAAGTTGCCCAGGCTCTTGGACATCTTCTCGTTGTCGACGTTGAGGAAGCCGTTGTGCAGCCACACGTTCACGTGCTGGTGGCCGAAGGCGCCTTCGCTCTGCGCGATCTCGTTCTCGTGGTGCGGGAACTGCAGGTCCATGCCGCCGCCGTGGATGTCGAAGCGCTCGCCCAGCAGCGCGCAGCTCATCGCCGAGCACTCGATGTGCCAGCCTGGACGGCCGGCGCCATAGCCCTCGCCATCGAACTTGGCATCGGCCGGCTCCTCGGCCTTGGCCGACTTCCACAGCACGAAGTCCAGCGGATCTTGCTTGCCATCGTCCACCGCCACGCGCTCGCCGGCACGCAGGTCATCGAGGCTCTTGCCCGAGAGCTTGCCGTAGCCGTCGAACTTGCGCACCGCGTAGTTCACATCGCCGTTGCCACTGCGGTAGGCCAGGCCCTTGCCTTCCAGCATGCGGATCAGCGACAGCATCTGCGGCACGTACTCGGTGGCGCGCGGCTCGTGGGTGGGCGGCAGCACGCCCACGGCGGCGAAATCCTGGTGCATCGCGGCGGTCATCTCATCTGTCAGTGCGCGGATGGCGATGCCGCGCTCCAGCGCACGCTTGATGATCTTGTCGTCGATGTCGGTGATGTTGCGCACATAGGTCACCTGCAGACCCGAGGCGCGCAGCCAGCGGTAGACCACGTCGAAGGCCATCATCATGCGCAGGTGCCCCATGTGGCACAGGTCATAGATGGTCATGCCGCACACATACATGCGGGCGTGGCCGGGCTCGATGGGCTGGAACGGCTCAAGCCGTCGGGTCAGGGTGTTGAAAACGCGCAGGGACATCGGCCGACAGGCACGGGCGCACCGTCACGGGATCGGCACGCCAGCGCAGCAATGAGAGGGTGGGAGACAGCTGCCGTGACCCGGGCGCCCCGCTGGCACGCCGCCTGCGGCGGCGGCGCCTCCTGCGCCGCCGGCACCACCCGGCCAGGGCGGTCGATACAATCGATTCAGTATAGCGGCGCCGCTCGGCACCGCCACCGCCTCGAAGCCCGCGCCGCCCACCTCGGCGCCCTGCCCCTTCCGCCGCGTGCCCGCCGCCCTGACACCCCTGCCTGCCCCCTGCCCCACTTCGGCGCCCCAGCCCGTGCGCCGGCTGCGCGGCGCGCTGGCCGGGCTGCTGCTGGCCATGGCCGGCACGCTGGCCGCCCTGGCCCCCAACGGGGCTGCACGGGCCGCGGATGCACCGTCCACCGTGCGCGACATCGAGCAGCAATACCGCCGCGGCGAGACCGTGCAGGCGCTCCAGCGCCTGGAGGCCGCGCTGACCTCAAGACCCGGCGATGCCGCGATGCGTTTCCTGCACGGTGTGCTGCTGGCCGACGCAGGCCAAGCGGCCCGTGCCAGCGGGGTGTTCGCGGGTCTGACCCAGGAGTTTCCCGACCTGCCCGAGCCGCACAACAACCTGGCGGTGCTGCAGGCCGCGGCCGGCCAGCTCGACGCGGCACGCATCTCGCTGGAGACCGCGCTGCAGCTCGACCCGCAGTACCGCGCCGCCCACGAGAACCTGGGCGATGTCTACCTGCGCCTGGCCCTGCGTGCCTATGGCCAGGCCAGCGACGCCAACCGGCCCGACCCCCTGCTGCAGCGCAAGCTGCAACTGGCCCGCGACCTGGCGCGCAGCCTGCCCGCCAGCCCCGCGCCGGCCCGCTGATTTCTCCCTCCCGAAGGATTCGCCCCGCCCATGAAACGCCTCACCCTGGCCCTGGCCGCCGCGCTGACGCTGACCGCCCCCGCCTTTGCACAGAAGGTGCGCCTGGCCACGTCGATGGGCGACATCGTGCTGGAGCTCGATGCCGACAAGGCACCCAAGACGGTGGCCAACTTCGTGCAGTACGTGAAGGCCGGCCACTACGGTGGCACGGTGTTCCACCGCGTCATCGACGGCTTCATGATCCAGGGCGGCGGCATGTCGGCCGAGATGAGCGAGAAGGCGACCCGCGCTCCCATCCCGCTGGAAGCCGGCAACGGCCTGTCCAACCTGCGTGGCACGGTGGCGATGGCACGCACGGCCATCCCCGATTCGGCCACCTCGCAGTTCTTCATCAACGTCGTCGACAACCAGCGCCTGGACAGTTACGGCGGCGGCTACGCCGTCTTCGGCAAGGTGATCGAGGGCATGGACGTCGTCGATCGCATCAAGGCCGTGCCCGTCGGCAACAAGGGCGGCCACCAGAACGTGCCCAACACCCCCATCCTGATCAAGCAGGCCACCATCCTCTCGGAGAAATGACATGACCAAGACCGTTGAAATGACCACCAGCGCCGGCACCGTGCGCATCGAGCTCGACGACGTCAAGGCGCCGCTCACCGTCGCCAACTTCCTGGCCTACGTGAACGCCGGCCACTACGACGGCACCATCTTCCACCGCGTGATCAAGGGCTTCATGATCCAGGGCGGCGGCTTCGAGCCGGGCCTGAAGCAGAAGGCCACCCGGGAGCCGATCCAGAACGAGGCCAACAACGGCCTGAAGAACGACAAGTACACGCTGGCCATGGCCCGCACCAACGCGCCGCACTCGGCCAGCGCGCAGTTCTTCATCAACGCCACCAACAACGACTTCCTGAATTTCAAGAGCGAATCGCCGCAGGGCTGGGGCTATGCCGTGTTCGGCAAGGTGGTGGCAGGCACCGAGGTGGTGGATGCCATCGAGAAGGTGGCCACCGGCCGCCAGGGCTTCCATGACGACGTGCCGAAGGAAGACGTGGTCATCCTGAAGGCCGTGGAAGTCGCCTGACTTCCGAAGTGAGCGGTGCCGCACCGGCAGACCTGCCCGGCGCCTGGCCCGTCTGGGTGGCCGATCCGGCCTGGACCACGATCGACCTGCTGTCGGACGTGCACCTGCACGCCGACATGCCCCGCACCTTCGAGGCCTGGCGCCAGCACCTGCTGCACACGCCCGCGCAGGCGGTGCTGATGCTCGGCGACCTGTTCGAGGTGTGGGTGGGCGACGATGCCCGTCACACCGGTTTCGAGGCGCAATGCCTCGAAGTGCTGCGCCAAGCCAGTTGCCAGCGCACGCTGGCCTTCCTGCCGGGCAACCGCGACTTTCTCGTCGGTGACGTGCTGCTGGCCGAGGCCGGCATGCAGCGCCTGGCCGACCCCACGGTGCTGCAGGCCTGGGAGCAGCGCTGGCTGCTCAGCCACGGTGATGCGCTGTGCCTCGACGACGCCGAGTACCAGCGTTTCCGCACCCTGGTGCGTGGCGACGCCTGGCAGGCCCAGTTCCTGGCCCAGCCGCTGGTCGAGCGCCAGCGCCAGGCGCGTGCGATGCGCGACGCCAGTGCCGCGCGCCAGGCCGGCCAGTCGCCGGCCGACTGGGGCGAGGTGGACGATGCCGCCGCCGCGCAGTGGCTGGCCGCCGCCGATGCGCCGGCGCTGATCCACGGCCACACCCACCGCCCGGCCAGCCATGCGCTGCCAGGCGGCCGTGTGCGCCATGTGCTGGGCGACTGGGACTTCGACCACGGCACCACGCCGCGCGCACGCATCCTGAGGCTCACGCGCGACGGGCTGCAGGCAATCGATCTGGCCACCCCATGAAAGCACTGCTCGCCCGCTGGCGGGCCATGCGCGAACAACGCGCCCTCGCCCGCCGAGCCGTGCCCGACGACCTGTGGGCGCTGACGCTGGCCCGGCTGCCCTTTCTGGCCCGCCGATCGGCCGACGACCTGGCCGAGCTGCGGCGCCTGACCAGCCTGTTCCTCGACACCAAGGAATTCACCGGCGTTGGCGGCCTGACCGTCACCGACGACATGGCCGTGTGCATCGCCGCCCAGGCCTGCCTGCCGGTGCTGCGCTTCGGCCTGGCGCCGTACGACAGCTTCGTCGGCATCGTCGTGCATGCCGATGAGGTGGTGGCACCGCGCAGCCACATGGACGAGGACGGCATCGTCCATGAGTACGACGAGGTGCTGACCGGCGAGGCCATGCAGGGTGGCCCGGTGATGCTGAGCTGGCGCGACGTGGCCGAGTCGGGCGAGTCCGCCGACTGGGGCTACAACGTGGTGATCCACGAGTTCGCCCATGTGCTCGACATGGGTGACGGCGACGCCGACGGCGTACCGCCCTTGCCCAGCCTGGCCGAACGCGAGGACTGGATCGCCGTGCTCGACCCGGCCTACGAGCAGTTCTGCGCCGAGCTGGACGCGGGCCGCGACACCCTGCTCGACCCGTATGGCGCCACCGGCGTCGACGAGTTCTTCGCCGTGGCGTCCGAGAGCTTCTTCGTCACGCCCAATGAGATGCGCGCCGAGCACCCCGATCTCTACGGGTTGCTGGCGCGCTATTTCCGCCAAGACCCCGCCGCCGGCGGTGGGGACTGAAGGCAACTCGGGCGAGCGCCGGGCCGCCCCAGCACCCGCCCGGCGGGTGGCCCTGTGTACTCGCGGGGCCGGGTGCCCCAGTTCAGACGGGGGTCGGTTCCGACTTGGTCTTGTCGCCCTTGTCGGTCTTCTTGTGCGGCTGGATGTCCAGCAGCACCTCGCCCTTGTCGTCCAGGTCCACCGTCAGGCGGCCACCATCCACCAGGCGGCCGAACAGCAGTTCGTCGGCCAGCGCGCGGCGGATCATGTCCTGGATCAGGCGCTGCATCGGACGCGCGCCCATCAGCGGATCGAAGCCCTTGGCGCCCAGGTGCTTGCGCAGCGTGTCGGTGAAGGTGACATCCACCTTCTTCTCGGCCAGCTGGCTTTCGAGCTGCAGCAGGAACTTGTCGACCACGCGCAGGATGATCTCCTCGTCCAGCGCGCGGAAGGACACGATGGCGTCCAGCCGGTTGCGGAACTCGGGCGTGAACAGGCGCTTGATGTCGCCCATCTCGTCACCGCTTTCGCGCTTGGTGGTGAAGCCGATGGTCGACTTCTGCATCGTCTCGGCGCCCGCGTTGGTGGTCATGATGATGATCACGTTGCGGAAGTCGGACTTGCGGCCGTTGTTGTCGGTCAGAGTGCCGTGGTCCATCACCTGCAGCAGCACGTTGAAGACATCCGGATGCGCCTTCTCGATCTCGTCGAGCAGCAGCACGCAGTGCGGCTTCTTGGTCACGGCCTCGGTCAACAGGCCGCCCTGGTCGAAGCCCACATAGCCCGGAGGCGCACCGATCAGGCGGCTGACCGCGTGGCGCTCCATGTACTCGGACATGTCGAAGCGGATCAGCTCGATGCCCAGGATGTAGGCCAGCTGCTTGGCCACCTCGGTCTTGCCGACGCCGGTGGGGCCGCTGAACAGGAAGGCGCCGATCGGCTTGTCAGGCTTGCCCAAGCCCGAGCGCGCCATCTTGATCGCGGCCGACAGGGCCTCGATCGACTTGTCCTGACCGAACACCACGCTCTTCAGGTCGCGCTCCAGGCTCTTGAGCTTGTCGCGGTCATCGCTCGACACGCTGGCCGGCGGGATGCGCGCGATCTTCGCGACGATCTCTTCGACCTCGTTGCGCGTGATGGTCTTCTTCTGCTTGCTCTTGGGCAGGATGCGCTGCGCGGCACCGGCCTCGTCGATCACGTCGATGGCCTTGTCGGGCAGGTGACGGTCGTTGATGTACTTGGCCGACAGCTCGGCCGCGGCCTGCAGCGCGCCCAGCGCGTACTTCACGCTGTGGTGCTCCTCGAAGCGGCTCTTCAGGCCCTTCAGGATCTCGACCGTCTGCTCCACCGAGGGCTCGACCACATCCACCTTCTGGAAGCGCCGCGACAGCGCCGCGTCCTTCTCGAAGATGCCACGGTACTCGGTGAAGGTGGTGGCGCCGATGCACTTCATCTGGCCGTTGCTGAGCGCCGGCTTGAGCAGGTTGCTGGCATCCAGCGTGCCGCCCGACGCGGCGCCCGCGCCGATCAGCGTGTGGATTTCGTCGATGAACAGCACCGCGTTCGGGTTGTCCTTCAACTGCTTGAGCACGCCCTTCAGGCGCTGCTCGAAATCGCCACGGTACTTGGTGCCGGCCAGCAGCGCGCCCATGTCCAGCGCGTAGACGTTGCTCTGGGCCAGCACCTCGGGCACATCGCCCTGGGTGATGCGCCAGGCCAGGCCCTCGGCGATGGCCGTCTTGCCCACGCCAGCCTCGCCCACCAGCAGCGGGTTGTTCTTGCGACGGCGGCACAGCACCTGGATCACCCGCTCGACCTCGGAATCACGGCCGATCAGCGGATCGATCTTGCCGTCCTTGGCCATCTGGTTCAGGTTCTGGGTGAACTGCTCCAGCGGCGAGCCCTTGCCGCCGCCCTCACCCGCCTCTTCCTTCTCGGCTTCCTGGCCAGCACCCGGCTCGCTGCTGCCCTTGGCAGGCTCCGGCGGCTCGCTCTTCTTGATGCCGTGGGCGATGTAGTTCACCACGTCCAGGCGCGTCACACCCTGCTGGTGCAGGTAATAGACCGCGTGCGAATCCTTCTCGCCGAAGATGGCCACCAGCACATTGGCGCCGGTGACTTCCTTCTTGCCCGAGCCGGTGCTCTGCACATGCATGATCGCGCGCTGGATCACGCGCTGGAAGCCCAGCGTCGGTTGGGTGTCCACCTCTTCGGTGCCACCCACCGTGGGCGTGTTTTCCTTGATGAACGTGGTCAGGCTCTTGCGCAGGTCATCGAGGTTGGCCGCGCAGGCCTTAAGCACGTCGGCAGCCGACGGGTTGTCCAGCAACGCCAGCAGCAGGTGCTCGACGGTGATGAACTCGTGGCGCTGCTGGCGCGCCTCGACGAACGCCATGTGCAGGCTGACTTCCAGTTCTTGCGCAATCATGCGGCCTCCATAATGCACTGCAGCGGATGCCCGGCGCGGCGCGCCGCGGCAAGCACGAGTTCGACCTTCGTGGCAGCGACGTCCTTGCTGAAGACGCCGCACACCCCCCGACCTTCGTGGTGGATCTTCAACATGATCAGCGTGGCCGCTTCGAGATCCAGCCTGAAGTATTGCTGCAAGACCATCACGACGAATTCCATCGGCGTGAAATCGTCGTTGAGCAGCACCACCTGATACATCCGCGGCGGCTTGGTGCGCGCGGATTTCCGCTCGGCCACCACGGCTCCAGCATCGTCACGACGAGGGGTGACGGGGGGCTGAATCGGTGGAATCGGCGGATCGTCCTGGGGCATGAAATCATTCTACTGAGTCACGCGGAAGGCCGTCGTGCTGTCAACCATGTTGCGTCAGACCGCGCGTTCGCAAGTCGCGAAAAGCGGGCGGACGCGGCCTTTCATGCCCGGGCCTGCCAGCACATGGCGTGCCTGCAAGCGCGCAGTCCCGCCGTGCCACGGTGCATCGCTGCCCCCGTACAAGGTGTGGGGAATCTCCGATTCGCTTCGCCTAGGGCTCCCGATTGACCGGCTTTTGTCGCACTCCAGACAATCTCTTCACCCTCATGTTGTGGGTGTTTTTGGGGAGTTTTCATGGCGACGGGGACAGTCAAGTGGTTCAATGATGCCAAGGGTTTCGGTTTCATCGAGCCCGAAAATGGCGGTGGCGATGTTTTCGCACATTTTTCCGCCATCGAAATGGACGGGTTTCGCACGCTGAAGCAAGGCAGCAAGGTCACTTTCGATCTGGTCGAAGGACCCAAGGGCAATCTGGCGCGAAACATCCGCACCGTGGTCACCCAGGAAGCCACCGCCTGATACTCGCGGCGCAATTTCCGCCATATCGCACGGGCCCGCCTTTCAGCGGGCCTTTGTTTTTGTGATCGCCCAACGGCGCACACCATGAAAAACCCCCGGGGCGCCAAGCGCCGCGGGGGTTGTGCCGTCTGGCCGCCGCCCTGCCGGGCCGCGGCGCGCGACATCACATGTGGTCGATCATCACCTGACCGAAGCCCGAGCACGACACCTGGGTCGCACCATCCATCAGGCGGGCAAAGTCGTACGTCACCTTCTTGCTGGCGATCGAGCGCTCCATCGAGGCGATGATCAAATCAGCGGCCTCGGTCCAGCCCATGTGGCGCAGCATCATTTCGGCCGACAGGATTTCGGAACCGGGGTTCACATAATCCTTGCCAGCGTACTTGGGCGCGGTGCCGTGGGTGGCTTCGAACATGGCCACCGAATCCGACAGGTTGGCACCCGGAGCGATGCCGATGCCACCGACCTGGGCGGCCAGCGCGTCGGAGACATAGTCGCCGTTCAGGTTCAGCGTGGCGATCACCGAGTATTCGACCGGGCGCAGCAGAATCTGCTGCAGGAAGGCGTCGGCGATCGAATCCTTGACCGTGATGTCCTTGCCGGTCTTGGGATTCTTGAACTTGCACCACGGGCCGCCGTCGATCGGCTCGGCGCCGAATTCCTTCTGCGCCAGCGCGTAGGCCCAGTCACGGAAGCCACCTTCGGTGAACTTCATGATGTTGCCCTTGTGCACGATGGTGACGCTGGGCTTGTCGTTGTCGATGGCGTACTGGATGGCCTTGCGCACCAGGCGCTCGGTGCCTTCGCGGCTGACCGGCTTGATGCCGATGCCCGAGGTCTCGGGGAAGCGGATCTTCTTGACGCCCATCTCGTCGATGAGGAACTTGATGACCTTCTTGGCCTTCTCACTCTCGGCTTCCCACTCGATGCCGGCGTAGATGTCTTCCGAGTTCTCGCGGAAGATGACCATGTTGGTCTTCTCGGGTTCCTTCAGCGGGCTGGGCACGCCCTTGAAGTACTGGATCGGGCGCAGGCAGACGTACAGGTCGAGTTCCTGGCGCAGCGCGACGTTCAGGCTGCGGATGCCACCGCCCACGGGCGTGGTCAGCGGGCCCTTGATCGACACCACGTACTCGCGCACGACGTCCAGCGTTTCTTGCGGCAGCCACACGTCGGGGCCGTAGACCTTGGTCGACTTCTCGCCGGCGTAGACCTCCATCCAATGGATCTTGCGCTTGCCACCGTAGCTCTTGGCCACCGCTGCATCGACCACCTTCAGCATCACCGGGGTGATGTCGAAGCCGGTGCCATCGCCCTCGATGTACGGAATGATCGGCTGGTCAGGAACGTTCAGCGAGGAGTCTGCATTGACCGTGATCTTCTGCCCACCCTCGGGCACCTTGATGTGCTGATACATGTGCTTGTGGCTCCGCGCGCCGCGCTCGATTGAGAGAACGTCAAATTCTAGGACACCAGGGCTGTCAACCGACTGACTGCAAGGGGCGTTACGTGGGGGCTGCCCCATCGAAGGGCAGCAATTTCAAACTTTCGAAAGGACTGAAAAATGAACAAGCTCCTGGCCGCCCTGATCGCCGCCGCCTTCGCCACCGCCGGCGCCTACGCTGCTGACGCCAAGAAGGAAGAGAAGAAGGCTGAGAAGCCCGCCGCCGCCGCTTCGGCTGCCAAGGCCGACGCCAAGGCTGAGAAGCCGGCTGCCGCCGCTTCGGCCAAGAAGTAATCCAGCTTCGGATTCGGCGGCCCTGGTGGCCGCCATCTGTTGCATGAAACGCCCGGCCCGTGCCGGGCGTTTTTCTTGGCGGATCGACCCGCGATCAAGCCCGGAACACCGGCAACCGGCTCGCGTCGTGACGCCATTCAACTGAAGCACCAGGCGGCCACCCGCATCCACAGGCCATGTCCCAGCGCCCAGGCCGACGCCAGCGCCAGTGACGCCCCCGCCAGCCGGACCGCCAGCGTCGGCGACAGCCAGCGCCGCCCCGCCCCTCCCGACAGCCGCCACCACAGGGCCGGGCCCAGCACCAGGCCCGCGGCCGATGCCGCGGCAAACACCGCCATCACCAGCGCGCCCTGCCAAGCGGTGTTGGCCAGCGACGACACCAGCAGCGCCGACTGCAACAGCCCGCACGGCCAGGCCACCCAGGCCAGACCCGCGCCGAACCGCCGGGCCGGTAAGCGCACGACCTGCCACGACTGGCCCCGGTGCTCGACCGCAGCCGGCCCACGCGCGCTGCCCAGCCGCTCCATCCAGGCCGGTTGCACGCCTCGCCACAGCAGGTACAGGCCGAGCCCCAGCGCCGCCACGTGCACCAGGGTCCACAGCGGCCGCAGCGCCCCGACCGCCTGCCCGAGCGCGGCCAGGCTGCCGACACTGGCGGCCGCGACAGCCCCGGCTACCGAATAGGCCAGCAGACGGCCGAGGTGAAACGGCAGCAGGCCGCGCCCGCCACCGCTGGCTGCGGCGCAGGCGGCGCCGCACATCGCCAGGCAATGCGGCGTGCCCGCCAGGCCCATCAGCAGCGCACTGAGCAGCAGGGCCTGGTTCATGACCAGCACGCGACGCCGCGCAAGCTGCGGCGGCTCAGATGATGCGCGAGAAGCGTTCGCGCACCTTGTCGGCGCGCAGGTGCTTGTCGAACACCATGGCCACCGCGCGCACGAAGTACCACCCGGTGGCGGTGACCTGCACGGCATCGGGCTCCAGCGTCACCAGCCCCATCTCCTGCAGTTCGGCGAGTTCGTCGAGCTCGGTGCGGAAGTAGTCGCGCATCTTGATCAGGTGGGCCAGTTCGATCGACTCGAACTCCACCCGGCCCTGGCACATCAGCGCCATGACCACGGCACGGCGCACCAGGTCGTCGCGGGTGAGCGCCAGACCGCGCACGATCGGGAACTGGCCCTGGCGCACCGCGTCGTAGTACTCGTCCAGCGTCTTGGCGTTCTGGCTGTAGGTGACCCCCATGCGCCCGATGGCCGACACGCCCAGGCCGATCAGGTCGCAATCGGGCTGCGTGCTGTAACCCTGGAAGTTGCGGTGCAGCCGCCCCTGGCGCTTGGCCGCGGCCAGCGAGTCGCTGGGCAGCGCGAAATGGTCCATGCCGATGTAGGTGTAGCCGTGGCCGATGAAGCCGGCGATGGCGCCGCCCAGCATCTGGATGCGGTGCTCGGGTGGCGGCAACTGCTCCACGATGATGCGGCGTTGCGGCTTGAACCGCTGTGGCAGGTGCGCATAGGCATACAGCGCGATGCGGTCGGGCCGCAGTTCGGCGATCTGTGCCACGGTGCGCGCGAAGGACTCGGGCGTCTGCCGGGGCAGGCCGTAGATCAGATCGGCGTTGATCGACTCGTAGCCCATCTCGCGCGCGGCCCGCATCAGGTCGCGCACCGACTCGTAGGACTGCACGCGGTGCACCGCCTGCTGCACGGCGGCGTCGAAGTCCTGCACTCCGAAGCTCAGCCGGTTGAAGCCCAGCGAGGCGAAGAACTTCAGTCGCTCGGGCGTGGCGGTGCGCGGATCGACCTCGATGGACACCTCGGCGCCCGGGGCGATGCGGAAGTTCTCGCGCAGCATCGCCATCAGCCCCGACAGTTCGTCGTCGCTCAGGAAGGTGGGCGTGCCCCCGCCCAGGTGCAGCTGCGACACCGCCTGCCCCTTGCCCAGCACCGCCACGTTCAACGCCACTTCCTGGGCCAGCACCTCCAGGTACTCGGCTGCCCGCTCGTGGTGCTTGGTGATGACCTTGTTGCAGGCGCAGTAGTAGCACACCGACTCGCAGAACGGGATGTGCAGGTACAGCGACAGCGGCGCCACACCCCCCACCGTGGCACCGGCCGCGCGTTGGGCCAGCGCTCCGGCATAGGCTTCGGGGCCGAACGCCTCGACGAAGCGGTCGGCGGTCGGGTAGGACGTGTAACGCGGGCCGGGGCGGTCGAGGCGGCGCAGCATGGCCTCGGTAAGCACGGGCACCTGATCGATGACGGATTGATCCATGCTCGCCACTGTGCCGACAGCCCCCGCGAATGGACTTGATCTGGCTCAAGTGGCGCTTTACACCCCGGGAAAACAATGGTCCCATTCTTGAGGCCGGTCAGACGACATTCGAGCCCTCCCCTGGGGGCTTGACCCAGGACAACCGCGAAGACGAACCCATAATGCCCGACATGAACACCGCTGCCGACGCCAACCGGATCCGCCCCGATGCCTTCAAGGTGGCCTGCTCTAGTTGCAACCTGCGCGAACTGTGCCTGCCGGTGGGCCTGACGCGCGAGAACCTCGACCGCCTGGACACCCTGGTGGCCACCCGCCGCACCGTGGAGCGTGGCGACACGCTGTTCCGTGCCGGCGACGAGTTCCAGTCGCTCTACGCCGTGCGCACCGGCTTCTTCAAGACCTGCGTGTCGTCGGAAGACGGCCGTGACCAGGTCACCGGTTTCCAGATGGCTGGCGAACTGCTGGGCCTGGACGGCATCAGCACCGACAACCACACCTGCGACGCGGTGGCGCTGGAGGACTCGCAGGTCTGCGTGATCCCCTACCGCCAGCTCGAGGATCTGTCGCGCGAGTTCAACGAACTGCAGCACCAGTTCCACAAGATCATGAGCCGCGAGATCGTGCGCGACCATGGCGTGATGCTGCTGCTGGGCAGCATGCGCGCGGAAGAGCGCTTGGCGGCCTTTCTGCTGAACCTGACGCAGCGCCTGAAGGCCCGCGGCTTCTCGGCCTCGGCGCTGATCCTGCGCATGACGCGCGAGGAGATCGGCAGCTACCTGGGCCTGAAGCTCGAGACGGTGAGCCGCACCTTCAGCAAGTTCCAGGACGATGGCATCCTGGAAGTGAAGCAGCGCCAGATCCGCATCATCGACCAGGACAAGCTGCACAGCCTGGTGAACGGCGCGGCCTGCTGAGGCGCACCGCGCACCGGCCGCCACTGCGGCCGTTCAAGCCGGCCAGCGGGAACGCGCGGCAGCGGCTTCGGCGCGATTGACCTCTTCGGCCGACTGCTGGAGCAATTGGGTCAGCGCACCGGCGGTGGCGATGACGCCCCAGAACACGAAGAACGCCAGCGTGTAGACACCGGCTGGCGCGATCTCGACTGGCGCACCGCCGAACCAGTGCAGTGTGGCCGGATCGACCACCGCGAACACCAGCATTTCCAGCACGCCGGCCATCAGGAAGGCCGGCCACAGGATGGCCAGCGCCCGCAGGGTGAAGCGCCCGGTGGACATGGGCTGCGCCGCCGCGGTCAGCGCGGTGCCGCGGTGGCGGCGTGGTTGCGGGCCTGCATGGCCGGCGTGTTGCCGGTCGGCTTGACTGGCACGGCGCGGGCCGAGGCGGTATCCACCAGCACCTCGTCGGCACCGCGGTAGGCCACGACGGCGGTGGCGATGCTGGCCACCACCACGGTGGCCGGACCGCCCAGCACCAGCCACATGACACCGGTGCGCCACCAGGGTGTGCGGGCGGCGTCGGCGGGGGCTCGGGACTTGGAAGCGCTCATGGCGTGTCTCCTGTGGCTGCGCGTCAGCGCGGCACGACAAAGGTGGATTTCTCGCTGATCGTCGCACCGTTCACCGGCTGGCCGCCGGCGCTGGCTTCGATCAGGCCGATCTCGAACTGGATCGGATGGGCGCCGGCACCGGCCTTCTGCGCGGCCTCGGGCGGGATCTGCACCGACAGCGTGACCCAGCGCGCCTCGGCAGGCGCCAGCGACAGCGGCGGCACCGGCCCCATGGCGATGCCGGGCAGGCCCTGCACGGCCATGCGGTAGCGCTGTGCATGCTCAGTGGCGTTCATGATCTGCAGGCGGTAGACGTTCTCGATCTTGCCATCCTCGACCATGCGCGCCAGCGAGGCGCGGTCACGCACCACATCCACACGGAACGGGTGGCGTAAGGCCAGCGCGACGAACAGCGCCACGATCACCAGGCCCAGGATGGCGGTGTAGACCAGCACCCGCGGCCGGAAGATGCGGCGCAGCTTCTGCGCCGGCGAGAGGTGCTGGGCCAGGCCGTTCTGGGTGTCGTAGCGCACCAGCCCCTTGGCGTAGCCCATCTTGCCCATCACGTCGTCGCACACGTCGACGCAGGCGGCGCAGCCGATGCACTCGTACTGCAGGCCCTTGCGGATGTCGATGCCGGTGGGGCACACCTGCACGCACAGGTTGCAGTCGATGCAGTCGCCGATGCCCAGCTTGCGCGGGTCGGCCTTCTTGCTGCGCGAACCGCGCGGCTCGCCGCGCTCGGTGTCGTAGCTGATGATCAGCGTGTCCTTGTCGAACATCGCGCTCTGGAAGCGCGCGTAAGGGCACATGTACTTGCACACCTGCTCGCGCATGAAGCCGGCGTTGCCGTAGGTGGCGAAACCGTAGAACAGCACCCAGAACCATTCCCAGGGCCCGAAGCCCAGCGTCATGGCCTCGGCGGCCAGCGTGCGGATGGGGGTGAAGTAGCCGACGAAGGTGAAGCCGGTCCACAGGCCCAGGATGATCCAGGCGGCCTGCTTGGCGGTCTTGCGCCAGAGCTTGTCGAAGCTCCAGGGCGCGTCGTCGAGACGCATGCGGGCGATGCGGTCGCCCTCGATCTTGCGCTCGATCCACATGTAGATTTCGGTGTACACGGTCTGCGGGCAGGCATAGCCGCACCACAGGCGCCCCGCCACCGCGGTGAACAGGAACAGCGCGTAGGCCGAGATGATCAGGATGGCCGTCAGGAAGATGAAGTCCTGCGGATACAGCACCAGCGGCCCGATGTAGAACCGCCGCGCGCCCAGGTCGAACAGCACGAGCTGGCGCGAATTCCAGCTCAGCCAGGGCACGCCATAGAACAGGATCTGGGTGAACCAGACCAGCGCCCAGCGCCACGAGACGAACAGCCCCGTGACGGCGCGCGGATAGATCTTCTTCTGCTTGACGTAGAGCGAGACCACCGCCGTGGCGGCGTCATCGGTCCCGGCTGGTTGGCCCGGGGCGGTGGTGGTGGTCTCGCTCATGCGGTGCTGCGCTGCTTACTTGGCCGCGACCGCGGTGCCTTGCGACAGGTTCCAGACATAGGCCGAGAGCACATGGATCTGCTCGGGCGTCAGGCGCTTCTGGAAGCTGGGCATGACGTTGGTCTTGCCGGCAGTGACCATCGCGGTGACGGCCTCCTCACCCCAGCCATGCAGCCAGACCTTGTCGGTCAGGTTCGGCGCACCCATGGCCTGGTTGCCCTTGCCGTCCGGGCCGTGGCAGGCGGCGCAGGCGGCGAACTTGGGCTTGCCCAGCTGGGCGGCCAGGTTGTTGTGCGGACTGCCCGACAGGCTGAGCACGTAGTTGGCCACGTTCTTCACGTCTTCGGGCGTGCCCACGGCGGCGGCCATCGGGGGCATCATGCCCTGGCGGCCTTCGGTCACCGTCTTGGCGATGTACTCGGGGCCGGTGCCGCCCAGCCAGTCGCCGTCGGTCAGGTTCGGGAAGCCCTTGCTGCCGCGGGCGTCCGAGCCGTGGCACTGCGCGCAGTTGTTGACGAACAGGCGCTCGCCGATGCCCATGGCCTGGGCGTCCTTGGCCAGTTCAGCGGCCGGCATGGCCTTGAACTTGTCGTAGACCGGCGCCATCGCGGCGTGGGCCTTCTGCTGCTCGTTCTCCCACTGGCCCGCACTGCTCCACTTGAAGGTGCCGGGGTTGGAGCCCAGGCCCGGGTAGAACGTGAGGTAGGCCGCGGCGAAGACCACGGTGATCACGAACAGCCACATCCACCAGCGCGGCAGCGGGTTGTTCAGTTCCTTCAGGTCTTCGTCCCAGATGTGGCCAGTGCTGTTGTCGTCAGCCATCGGCTTGCGCTTGCTGGCCACGATCAGCACGAAGACGCAGAAGATCAGGGAGAGGATCGTGAGGCCGGCCACGTACACCGACCAGCCCCCACTGATGAAGTCGCTCATTGATTGGCTCCTTGCGAACGCTGCGCAGGCTCAGGCGTCTCGTCGTCGGCGAAGGGCAGCTGGGCTGCCGCATCGAAGGCGTCGCGGCGGCGGCCCTTCCAGGCCCAGACCACGATGCCCAGGAAGACGAGCAACGAGATCAGCGTCATCGCGCTGCGCAGTGCGTTCAGTTCCATGGTTAGCGTCCGGTGAATGTCACTTGCGGGCGGTGCCCAGCACCTGCAGGTAGGCGATCAACGCCTCCATCTCGGTCTTGCCCTTGACGTCGTCGGCCGCCTTGGCGATCTCGTCGTCGGTGTAGGGCACGCCGACCGTGCGCAGGGCCTTCATGCGCGGCGCCATGCCGGCGGCGTCGACCGTGGCCGAGGTCAGCCAGGGATAGGCCGGCATGTTCGACTCGGGCACCACGTCACGCGGGTTGTTCAGGTGGATGCGATGCCACTCGTCGCTGTACTTGCCGCCCACGCGGTGCAGGTCGGGGCCGGTGCGCTTGCTGCCCCACTGGAACGGGTGGTCGTAGACGAATTCGCCGGCCACCGAGAACGGGCCGTAGCGCAGGGTCTCGGCGCGGAACGGACGGATCATCTGCGAGTGGCAGTTGTAGCAGCCCTCGCGGATGTACACGTCACGGCCGGCCAGCTGCAGCGCGTTGTAGGGCTTCAGGCCCTCCACCGGCTGGGTGGTCGAGCGCTGGAAGAACAGCGGCACGATCTCCACCAGACCGCCCACCGCCACGGTGAGCAGGATCAGCACGATCATCAGGAAGTTGCTGGTCTCGATCTTCTCGTGACCACTTGCGGCATGCGTTGCCATGGTGTTTTTCTCCTTGTGATCAGGCGTGGGCCGCAACCAGGGGGATCGGCGCCTGGACGACCTTGCCCGTCTGCACCGTCTTGATCACGTTCCACAGCATGATGAGCATGCCGCTCAGGTACAGCAGGCCACCGCCGACGCGGATCACGTAGAACGGATAGGTCGCCTTCACGCTCTCGACGAAGCTGTAGACCAGCGTGCCGTCGGGGTTGACCGCGCGCCACATCAGGCCCTGCATCACACCGGCGATCCACATCGCGGCGATGTAGAGCACGATGCCGATGGTGGCCACCCAGAAGTGCAGCTCGACGGCCTTGGTGCTGTACATCTGCTTCTTGCCGAACATGCGGGGAATCAGGTGGTACAGGCAGCCGATCGAGATCAGGCCCACCCAGCCCAGCGCACCGGAGTGCACGTGGCCGACGGTCCAGTCGGTGTAGTGGCTCAGGGCGTTGACGGTCTTGATGGACATCATCGGGCCCTCGAAGGTGGACATGCCGTAGAACGACAGGCTCACGATCAGGAACTTCAGCACCGGGTCGTCACGCAGCTTGTTCCAGGCACCCGACAGGGTCATGATGCCGTTGATCATGCCGCCCCAGCTGGGTGCCAGCAGGATCAGCGAGAACAGCATGCCCACGCTCTGCGCCCAGTCGGGCAGCGCGGTGTAGTGCAGGTGGTGGGGGCCCGCCCACATGTACGTGAAGATCAGCGCCCAGAAGTGCACGATCGACAGGCGGTAGCTGTAGACCGGACGGCCCGACTGCTTGGGGATGTAGTAGTACATCATCCCCAGGAAAGCGGCGGTCAGGAAGAAGCCCACGGCATTGTGGCCGTACCACCACTGGATCATGGCGTCCTGCACGCCGGCGTAGGCGCTGTAGCTCTTGGTCAGCGTGACCGGCACTTCGGCCGAGTTCACGATGTGCAGCAGGGCCACGGCGATGATGAACGCACCGAAGAACCAGTTGGCCACGTAGATGTGGCGCACCTTGCGCGTGCCCACGGTGCCGAAGAACACCACGGCATAGGCCACCCAGCAGATGGTGATGGCGATGTCGATCGGCCACTCCAGCTCGGCGTATTCCTTGCCGGTGGTGATGCCCAGCGGCAGCGTGATCACCGCCGAGACGATGACCAGGTTCCACAGCGCGAACGTGAACCAGGCCAGTGCCGGCAGGAACAGCTTGGTCTGACAGGTGCGCTGCACCACGTGGTAGCTGGTGGCGAACAGCACGCAGCCACCGAACGCGAAGATCACCGCGTTGGTGTGCAGCGGCCGCAGGCGGCCGTAGGTGATGTACGGGATGCCGAAGTTCAATTCGGGCCAGGCGAGCTGGGCGGCGATGATCACGCCCACCAGCATGCCGACGATGCCGTAGATCACAGCGACGAGGGCGAACGCTCGCACGACGCCATCGCTGTAGACCGGTGCGGCCGTTGTTGTGGAGTTACTTGCCATTGACTCCTCCTTCCAGGATTCAAGAATGACCTGACTGACGATCAGGGGATTGTTCGGGCTGACCCTTACTCGAAGATTGATCACCATCAACCCCATCGGGATCGATGGCCAAGATCCGCTCGCCCTCGCGCTCCAGATCGTCGAATTGCCCGCGGTGCACGGCCCAGCCGAACACCGCGATGATTCCGAACACCAGCACGGCCGACAGCGGAATCAGCAGGTACAGGATCTCCATCGCCCGCCCCTCTCAGCCGCGCACCAGCCGCAAGGCGTTGGCGATGACCAGCAGCGAGCTCAGCGCCATGCCCAGCCCGGCGGCCCAGGGCGGCAGCCAGCCGGCCAGCGCCAGCGGAATGCAGGTCAGGTTGTAGGCCAGGGCCCAGACGATGTTCTGGCGCACCACGCGCAGCGTGCGGCGCGCCAGGCGCCGCGCCAGCACCACATCGCCCAGGCGGCCCGAGGCCACCACCGCATCGGCCTGGGCCCGCGCCACCAGGGCGCCCTGCCCCATTGCGAACGAGACATCGGCACGCGCCAGCACCGGCGCGTCGTTGATGCCGTCGCCAATCATCGCCACCGTCAGGCCCTGGGCCTGGGCCCGCGCCACCTCGGCCAGCTTGCCCTCGGGCGTGGCGCCGCCGATCACCGCGTCCACGGCCAGGCGCTGCGCCATGCGCTCGGCCCGCGCCGGCTGGTCGCCCGACAGCAGCACCACCTCCACGCCGTCGGCGCGCAGCGCGGCCACGGCCTGCGCCGCATCGGCGCGCAAGGCCTCGTCGAAGCGGAACACCACCGCCACGGCCGCGCCCGGCACGGCCGGGCCGAAGCACACCTCGGCGGCATCTGCCTCGCCAGTGGCTCCGGCGCCAGCGGCCCCGGCAACGGCATCGGCCGCCCCGGCACCACCGGCCACGAAGCGGCGCGACCCCAGGCGCCAGGCCTGGCCCTGCGCATCCAGGGCCTGCAGGCCCTGGCCGGGGATCTCTGCCACCGCCTGCCACACGCTGCCTGGCAAGGCCTGCGGCGTGGCCGCGCACAGCGCGCGCGACAGCGGGTGCGACGAATGGCCGGCCAGCGCGGCGGCACGCGCCTGCAGGGCCGCCGCGTCCTGGGCCGGATCGGCCAACGCCACCGATTGCAGCTGCAGCTCGGACTCGGTGACGGTGCCGGTCTTGTCCATGTACAGACGCTGCACCTGGGTCAGCGGCTCCAGCGCATCCAGGCGCTGCAGCAGCAGGCCGCGGCGGGCCAGTGCGCTGGCCGCCGACAGCATGGCCGCCGGCGCCGCCAGGCTCAGCGCGCAGGGGCAGGTGACGATCAGCACCGCCACGGCCACCCACACGGCGCGCGACGGGTCGATCACGCTCCACACCGCCGCCGCGCCCGCGGCCAGCAGCAGCACCAGCCACAGGAAGGGCGCGGCCCAGCGATCGGCCGCGCGGGCCAGCGCCGGGCGCTGACTCATCGCATCGCGCATCAGCGCCACGATGCCGGCCAGGCGCGTGTCCTCGCCCACGCCGGCCAGGCGCACGCGCACCGGGGCGCCCAGGTTCAGGCTGCCCGCCACCACGGCCGCACCGCAGGGCTTGGCCACCGGCGCACTCTCGCCGGTGAGCAGGGATTCGTCGGCACGGGTGGCGCCTTCCACCACCTCGCCATCGCCCGGAAAGGCCTGGCCCACCGGCACGCGCACCTCGTCGCCCACGGCCAGGCGCTGCACGCTCACGGTCTCGGTGCGGCCATCGGGCAGCAGGCGCTCGGCGGTGTCGGGCATGCCCTGCAGCGCCGACTCCAGCACCTGGGCCACGCGGTGGCGTGCGCGCGTCTCCAGCAGGCGGCCGGCCAGCAGGAAGCTGACGAACATGGTCAGCGAATCGAAGTACACCTCGTGGCCGAAGATGCCCTGCGGGTCGAAGGTGGCCCCGGTGCTGGCGACGAAGGTGACCGCCAGGCCCAGCGCCACCGGCACGTCCATGCCGATGCGGCGCGCGCGCAGGCTGCGCCACGCGCCCTGGAAGTAGGCCCCGGCCGAGAACAGCAGCACCGGCAAGCTAAGCAGCCAGCTGCCCCAGTTCAGCAACTGGCGCAGATCGGGCGCCAGTTCGTCGCCATGCGCCACGTAGCTGGGCGTGGCCATCATCATCACCTGCATGGCGCAGAAGCCGGCCACGAACAGGCGCCACAGGGCCTGGCGATGCTCCTGCACACGCTGTTCGCGCGCGGCCAATGCCACGTCGGGCGCGGCGTCGTAGCCGGCGGCGCGGATCGCCCGCACCATCGCCGCCACGCTGCCGTCGGCGGTGCGCCAGCGGATGCGAGCCCGCTCGCCCGCAGCGCTGACGCTGGACTCCAGCACCCCGCCCACGCCGGCCAGCGCCTGTTCGATCAGGCCGGCACAGGCCGCGCAGTGCATGCCGGTGATGCGCAGGGAGCTCTCGGCCAGCGCCTGGCCGTCGGTGCCGGTGCTATAGCGGGTGAAGCGCCGCTGTTCGACCGGATCGTCCAGCACCGCCAGGTCGTCGGCCCGGGCGGCCGACGCGCCCCCCTCGCGCACCGGGGCCTGGTCAGGCGTGAGGGCGGCGGCGGGGGCGGAGTGGGTCATGGTGAAATGGTGGCGCGTCAGGGGGCTGGATGAGCCTGGGCAGGCGCCCAGGCCACGGCGCAGCCGCAGCCCACCCCATGGCGCAGTGGCTAATCTAGTGGTTCCCCCGAGGTATGTACATGATCTATGTCAAGACGGGCAGGCTGGCGCGGACGCTGGCCGCCTGGGCCGCCCTGACCGCCGCCTGCCTGTCCGGCACGGCCCAGGCCCAGCCGGCGCCCCAGCGCCTGCAGGCGATTGCGCTGAACGCGGGCATGCATGCCATCCGCGCCGAGGTGGCCATCACCCCCGAACAGCGCCAGATGGGCCTGATGTACCGCCGCGACCTGGCCCCGCACGAGGGCATGCTGTTCGTCTTCGAGGCGCCGTCGCCGCAGTGCTTCTGGATGAAGAACACGCCCACGCCGCTGACCATCGCCTTCCTGGCCGACGACGGCACCATCGTCAACCTGGCCGACATGAAACCTTTCGACGAGAGCTCGCACTGCTCGGCCAAGCCGGTGCGCTTCGTGCTGGAGATGAACCAGGGCTGGTTCGCCAAGCGCGGCATCCAGGCCGGCGCCAAGATCAGCGGCGCGCCATTCCAGGGCGGCACACGCTGAAGCCCCGGCCGCGCCGGCGGCTCAGGCCCGCAGCTGGATCACGAAGCGCATGCCGGCCACCTGCGGCCGGCTCTGCGCGCTGAGCGTGCCACCCAGCCGCGTGACGATCTCGCGTGCGATGGCCAGGCCCAGGCCGGTGCCGCCATCGTTGCGCAGGTCGGCACGCTCGCCGCGCCAGAAGGGCTCGAACAGGCGCGGCAGCTGATCGACCGGCACACCAGCGCCGTCGTCCTCCACCAGCACCAGCGCCCCCCCGCCCTCCTCGGCCGACAGCGCGCGCACCCGCACCAGGATGTGCGGGCCGCCGTAGCGCAGCGCGTTGTCCAGCAGGTTCACCAGCACCTCGCCCAGCCACAGCGGGTGCATGCGCGCCGGCACACCGGCCGGCGCGGGCTGGTCAGGCGCGGCCTGCACCTCCAGCGCGATGTGGCGCCCGGCCGCCAGCGCGCGCAGCACCAGCGGCTCGCAGGCCTCGCGCACCGTGGGCAGGATGTCCTCGGTGGGCAGCTCTGCGTCGATGCCCAGCGCCGTTTCCGAGCGTGCCAGGCTCAGCAGCTGCCCGATCAGCCGCGCCATGCGGTCGCTGCTGCCACGCAGCTGCTGCAGGATCGGCTGCCACGACGGCTCGGCGCCGTCGGGCGCACGCGGCAGCGCGGCCAGTTCCTGTTCAAGCGTCTGCAGCAGCACGCGGATGCCCGCCACCGGCGTGCGCAACTGGTGTGCGGCATCGGCGATGAAGCGGCGCTGCACCACCACCGACTGCTGCACGTCGGCCAGCAGGCGGTTGATGCGCTCGATCAACGGCACGGCCTCGGCCGGCACGCGGGCCAGCGGCAGCGGCCGCCAGTCCTGGGGCGCCCGGGCACTGACCTCGGCCGCCACCTCGGTCAGCGGCCCCAGGCCGCGCCGGATGCCCCAGGCCAGCAGCACGAAGGTCAGCGCCCCCAGCGCCGCCGCCGGCAGCAGGATGCCGAACTGGATCTCGCGCACCGTCTCGGCGCGGCGCTGCGTGGTCTCGACCACGATCACCGAGACCATGCGGTCGAGCATCGGTGACATCAGCGAGAACACCGCCCCGCGCACGGGCCGGCCCTGCATCTCGTCATCGAACAGCCGCGGCTGCTCGCGCGCGGCCTGGCGCACATCGAGGTGCAGCGGCGGCACATCGGCATTGCCCGCCAGCGCATTGCCGTCCAGATCGACCAGCACGAAGCCGTTGCGGTCGGCCTGGTCCCAGGTGACCACCTCCAGCGCCTGGCGCGTCACGTCCAGCAGCGGGCCGCGGTCGCTCCACACCACGCGCGAGGCCAGCGCACTGACCTCGTCCTGCAGCCCGCGGTCGAAGGCGCGGTCGGTGGCCGTGCGCGCCAGCCACAGCGCGCCCGCCACCGCCACCGCCAGGCCCAGCGCCCACACCCAGGCCAGCGGCTGCAGCAGCTGGCGCCGCAGGCTGGGGCCGTGGCGGCGCGGCGGTGCGTCGGCTTCAGGCGGCGCTGCCGGCACCGGCTTCGCCCTCGGCCCCGGCCGCCTCCATCACGTAGCCGAAGCCGCGCACGGTCTTGATCACCACGCCCAGCTCGCCGAAGCGCTTGCGCAGGCGATGGACATAGACCTCGACCGAGTTCTCGCTGAAGTCGGCCTCCCAGCTCGACAGAGCCTGCACGATGCTGTCCTTGGGCACCACGCGGCCGGCGCGCTGCATCAGCAGCTGCGTCAGCGCCAGTTCGCGCGGGCTCAGGTGCACGCGCTCGCCACGGCATGTCAGCTCGCGATGGGTCAAGTCCAGCCGCAGCAGGCCGACCGACAGCGTCTCGTGCAGGCGGCCGTCGGCGCGGCGCTTGAGGGCGCGCAGCCGCGCCACCAGTTCGGGCAGGTCGAAGGGCTTGGTCAGGTAGTCGTCGGCGCCAGCGTCCAGGCCTTGCACGCGGTCGCCCAGTTCGTCGCGGGCGGTCAGCAGCAGCACCGGCAGGCTGGCACCGCGGGCGCGCCAGTGGCGCAGCACCTCCATGCCGTCGCGCCGGGGCAGGCCCAGGTCGAGCACCGCAGCGTCGTAGGGCGCCTCCAGGCCGGCGGCCAAGGCCTGCTGGCCGTCGTGCAGCATGTCCACACGCCAGCCCTCGCGTTCGAACGCACGGCTGATGCCCAGGCACAGGGCGGCATCGTCCTCGACCAGCAGGATTCGCATAGGGCCGCGATGGTATCGCCCCTGAAAGCGCAAGGGCCGCACCGGCATGGCCGGGCGGCCCTTGGATTTCGGGCCCCGCCGTCTGGCGGGGCGGCGGCGCGTCAGGCGAAGTTCGCTTCGGCGAACGACCAGTTCACCAGGCTGTTCAGGAAGGTCTCGACGAACTTCGGACGGGCGTTGCGGTAGTCGACGTAGTAGGCGTGCTCCCACACGTCGATGGTCAGCAGCGGCTTGTCGGCGCCGGTCAGCGGCGTGGCGGCGTTGCTGGTGTTGACGATGTCCACCGAGCCGTCGGCCTTCTTCACCAGCCAGGTCCAGCCCGAGCCGAAGTTGCCCACGGCGCTCTTGGTGAAGGCTTCCTTGAAGGCGGCGTAGCTGCCCCACTTGGCGTTGATGGCCGCAGCCAGCGCGCCGCTGGGCTCGCCACCGCCGGCGGGCTTCAGGCAGCTCCAGAAGAAGGTGTGGTTCCACACCTGGGCGGCGTTGTTGAAGATCGGGCCGCTGCTCTTCTTGACGATCTCTTCGAGCGACAGGCCGGCAAACTCGGTGCCACCCACCAGGTTGTTCAGGTTGGTGACATAGGCCTGGTGGTGCTTGCCGTAGTGGTACTCGAAGGTCTCGACCGACATGTGCGGGGCGAGGGCATCGGTGGCGTACGGCAGGGCCGGCAGGGTGAAGCTCATGGCAGGTGTCCTTGCGTCTGTGCAGCGCCCGAGGGGCGCCTTGGTTGAACGGGAGCGGAACGCTGCGGACGATTGTAGGCAGCGCTTGCCAAGTCTGCTGGCGCCCGGGGTTACCGGGCGTGGGAAGTTCAGGCCGGCGGGGCCGGCTTGCGCGTGCGGCGCCGGACGGGTGCCGGCGCAGCGGACGCACCGGTCGGCCCGTCGTGCAGCGGCGCATCGGCGCCGGCCGGGCCCAGTTGCACGCCGAGCACCGAGACCTCGGCCCGGCCATCGGCCCACTGCGCGCCCAGCCGCGTCCCGGGCTGCAGGCCCGCCGCCTGGGTGACGGGCCGGCCCGCACCGTCGGTCAGCCAGGCATAGCCGCGGGCCAGCACCTGGTGCGGATCTGCCGCCTGCAGGCGCAGCGCCAGGCGGGCCAGCGTCTCGTCCTGCCGGTGGCACCGGGCCTGCGCGGCCAGGGCCAGCCGCGGCGCCAGCAGCGCCAGCGTGTGCGACGCGCGCTCGACGCCCGCGCCCAGCGCGCCGGTGCGACGGCGCGCCAGCGTGTCCAGCCGCGCCGCCTCGCGCGCCAGCAGGCGCGCCGGGCGGCCCATCTGCAGCGCGATGCGGTCCAGCCGCTGGTCCTGCATGTCCAGCCGGCGGTGGGCAGCGCGCTGCAGGCGGTCCTGCAGCGCCTGCAGCCGCGCCAGTTCCTCGGCGCGCACCGGCGTGGCCAGCTCGGCCGCGGCGGTGGGCGTGGGCGCGCGCAGGTCGGCCGCCAGTTCGGCCAGCGTGGTGTCGGTCTCGTGGCCCACGCCGCACACCACCGGCAACGGGCTGGCGGCGATGGCACGCACCACCTGCTCGTCGTTGAAGGCCCACAGGTCCTCCAGAGAACCACCGCCGCGGCAGACGATCAGCGCGTCCACCTCGTCGCGCTCGCCGGCCAGCGCGATGGCGCGCGCGAGCTGGGCCGGGGCTTCGGGCCCCTGCACCAGGCTGGGGTAGACGATCACCCGCACCTGCGGCGCCCGCCGGGCGATAGCGGTGAGCACGTCGTGCAGCGCCGCGGCGCCCAGCGAGGTGACGACGCCCAGCGTGCGCGGATGGGCCGGCAGCGGCCGCTTGCGTGCGGCGTCGAACAGGCCCGCCGCTTCCAGCCGCGCCTTCAGCCGCAGGAACAGCTCGTACAGCGAGCCCGCGCCCAGCCGCTGCAGCGACTCGACCACGCACTGCAGCTCGCCACGCGGCTCGTAGACGGTGATCCGGCCGCGCAGCTCGACCTGCTGACCATCGGCGGGCATGAAGTCCAGCAGCGAGGCCGCACGGCGGAACATCGCGCAGCGCAGCGCCGCGGCGTTGCCCTCGCTGTCCTTCAGCGTGAAGTAGCAGTGTCCGCTGGCGGCGCGCGTGAAGCCCGACAGCTCGCCGCGCACCGCCACGGCGCCCAGACGCGCCTGCAGCGCGTCCGACACCGCCAGCAACAGCGCCCCGACACTCCAGGCGCGTGGCGCCGCGCCGCGCTCGAACGCGGCCATCAGGCGCTCTCCGCCATCACCAAGGCGGTGCATGACAACGCCGGAACTCCACAGGCGCGCGCCCACGGCCCGACGCGGCAGCCGCCGCGCCCAGCCACGTCACGAAACTGACTTTGTCGTGCAAGGGGTTGATTCACAAGGAAATTCTTCTGCTCAAAATTGAGGCAATCCAAGGCCGGGCCCGTGCTGACGCGGGTTTGGCGCCGCCGCCCCAGGCTTGCCCACAAAGTTATCCACAGTCGCGGTGGATTGTCGCCGCAGGCATCGGCCCTGCGTCGCCGATGCAGGCTGGCGGCGCCCGCCCGCGGCCACGCCATAATCCGCCGCGCAGCGTGTGCGACGGCCAGCCGATGGCCAGGCGCCCTGTCTGCCCGCCCCCGCCACCACCGCAAAGGCCCTTCGTTGCTGTCGATCATCCAAGCCGCCGGTTGGCCGATCTGGCCCCTGATCCTGTGTTCGGTCGTGGGCCTGGCCCTGGTCATCGAGCGGCTGGTGAGCCTGCGCGCCAGGCGCATCATGCCGCCCGCGCTGCTGGACGAGGTGCTGACCCTGTGCCGCACCAGCCTGCCGTCGATGGACGTGGTGGGCAAGCTGGCCGAGAACTCGCTGCTGGGCATGGTGCTGGCCTCGGGCCTGCGCGCCGTGATCGCCGAGCCGCGCATCACCGAAGCGGCCCTGCGCCAGGCCTTCGAGACCGCCGGCCGCGCCGCCGCACACCAGCTCGAGCGCTACCTCAACACGCTGGGCACCATTGCCGCCGCGGCGCCGCTGCTGGGCCTGCTGGGCACGGTGGTGGGCATGATCGAGATCTTCGGCTCGCAGCCGGCCAGCGGCGCGGGCAACCCGGCCGCGCTGGCGCACGGCATCTCCATCGCGCTGTACAACACCGCGTTCGGCCTGATCATCGCGATCCCGGCGCTGATGTTCTACCGCTACTTCCGGGGCCTGGTCGACCGCCATCTGCTGGGCCTGGAGCTGGCCGCCGAGCGCCTGCTGCCGCAGCTGATGCGCTTTGCGGTGCGCGTGCCGCCGGCCACCGGCAGCAAGTGACCCCGCCAGGGCCGCGCGCATGAACTTCCGCCGTCGCCACGGACCCGAGGAACCGGAGATCAACCTGATCCCGTTCATCGACGTGCTGCTGGTGGTCATCATCTTCCTGATGCTGTCCACCACCTACAGCCGCTACTCCGAGCTGCAGATCAACCTGCCGGTGGCCGCCGCCGAGCAGCTGAAGGACCGGCCCGGCGAGGTGCTGGTGAGCGTCAGCGCCGACGGCCGCTACACCATCAACCGCCAGCCGGTGGATGGCCGCAACATCGACACGCTGGCCGCCGCGCTGCGCAGCGCCGCCGGGGCCGACGGCGCACAGGCCATCGTCATCGTCTCGGCCGATGCCCTGGCCGCGCACCAGAGCGTGATCGGCGTGATGGACGCCGCACGCCGCGCCGGCCTGCCGCGCCTGACCTTCGCCACACAGCTGCCCGCCGACGGCGGCGCGCGCTGACGCCAGCCCGCCCATGTCGCTGGCCGTGGCGCTGATGCGCCAGTGGACGCAGCCCCGTCCCACGCCGCTGGCGCGGCTGCTGCAGCCGCTGTCCTGGCTGTACGGCAGTCTGGCCGCCCTGCACCGCTGGCATGGCCGGCGTCACGCCCAGCACGCGCCGGTGCCGGTGCTGGTGGTGGGCAACCTGATCACCGGCGGCGCCGGCAAGACCCCCACCGTGCTGGCCCTGCTGCCGCGGCTGCGTGCGCTGGGCTTCACGCCCGGCGTGGTGTCGCGCGGTTATGGTCGCCAGGGTCAGGGGCTGTGCGAGGTCACACGCCACAGCCGCGCGGCCGAGGTGGGCGACGAGCCGCTGCTGATCCACCTGCGCGGTGGCGCGCCGGTGATGGTGGGCGCCGACCGCGTGGCCGCCGCGCAGGCCCTGTGCGCCGCCCACCCCGAGATCGACCTGCTGGTGGCCGACGACGGACTGCAGCACCACCGCCTGGCCCGCGAGGCCGAGCTGTGGGTGTTCGACGAACGCGGTGCCGGCAACGGCCTGCTGCTGCCGGCCGGCCCCTTGCGCCAGCGCGTGCCGGCGCAAGTGCCCGGCCACGCCGCCGTGCTGTACACCGCGCCGCGGCCCAGCACGGCCTTGCCGGGGGCCTGCGGCCAGCGCCAGCTGGGCCACCTGCTGCCGCTGCAGGCCTGGTGGAACGGCCCCGGCGCCGTACCGCAGGCCGATGGCTGGCAGGCACTGCAGGGCCGGCCCGTGCTGGCCGCTGCCGGCCTGGCACGGCCCGAGCCCTTCTTCGCGATGCTGGAGGCGCGCGGCCTGCACATCCGGCGCCTGCCGCTGCCCGACCACCACCGCTTCGATCCCCTGCCCTGGGCAGAGGCCGGCGCCGACCTGCCGCGCGACGTCGTCGTCACCGAGAAGGACGCGGTCAAGCTGCGCCCGGGCCACACCGGCGGCGCCCGGGTGTGGGTGGCGGCGCTAGACTTCCGGCCCGACGCCGCCTTCGACGCGGACCTGCGCACCCTGTGCCAGCGGCTGGCCCGGCCTGCCGCCTCAACCGACACCTCCCGCCCATGAGCCTGGATCACCGCCTGATCGACCTGCTGGTCTGCCCCGTCTGCAAGGGCCCGCTGCAACTCGCCCGCAATGCCGCCGGCCAGCCGCAGGAGCTGCAGTGCCCCGCCGACCGCCTGGGCTTCGCGGTGCGCGACGGCATCCCGGTGATGCTGGAGTCGGAAGCGCGGGTGCTCGACGGCGAGCTGGCGTCCCCGCCATCCGCCCCCACGCTGGGCTGATGCGCCGGACCGCACGATGAGCTTCACCGTCCTGATCCCGGCACGCCTGGCCAGCACCCGCCTGCCCGACAAGCCGCTGGCCGACATCGCCGGGCTGCCGATGGTGGTGCGCGTGGCCCAGGCCGCGGCCCGCAGCCGCGCTGCCCGCGTGGTGGTGGCCGCCGACGATGCACGCATCGTCGGCGCCTGCCAGCAGCATGGCGTGCAAGCCTTGCTGACCCGCCCCGACCACCCCAGCGGCAGCGACCGCCTGGCCGAGGCCTGCGAGCAGCTGGGCCTGGACGGCGAGGCCTGCGTCGTCAACGTGCAGGGCGACGAGCCGCTGATCGCGCCAGCCATGATCGACGCCTGCGCCGAGCTGCTGGCCGCGCGGCCCGACTGCGTGATGTCCACCGTGGCCCATGCCATCGACGACACGGCCGAGTTCATCAACCCCAACGTGGTCAAGGTGGTGCTGGATGCCCAGCAGCGCGCGCTGTACTTCTCGCGCGCGCCGATCGGCTGGTGGCGCGACGGCTTTGCGGCGGGCCTGAACCCGGCCACGCCGCTGCCCGCGCAGCCGGCACCGTTGCGCCACGTGGGCCTGTACGCTTACCGTGCCGCGTTCCTGCGGCGCTATCCGCACATGCCGGTGTCGCCGCTGGAGACGCTGGAATCGCTCGAGCAACTGCGCGTGCTGTGGCATGGCGAGCGCATCGCCGTTCACGTGAGCGCCGAGCGCCCGGGACCGGGCGTGGACACGCCCGACGACCTGGCCCGCGTGCGCCAGCTGTTCGAGGCTTGAGCACCCGCGGCGCCGACTGCGCCGCAGCGGCTCAGGGCCTTCGGCACAGCGTCCCGCCACAGGGCAAACCCGGCGGCGCACAAGGCCGCCACCCCGTGTCTTCACCGGGGGCCCGCGTCAGCTTCGTGCAGGGGGTGGCGTGATATTCTCGAAGCCAATAGCGCGGCGCACCGATCCCCGGCGGTAGGGCCGCGGATTCGCTTGCGCCACGCGTCCGAATCTTCAACAAAGACTCCCGAGGCACGGATGAGACTGATCCTGTTGGGCCCGCCTGGTGCAGGCAAGGGCACCCAAGCCAACTACATCTGCCAGAAGTTCGGCATCCCGCAGATCTCCACCGGCGACATGCTGCGCGCCGCGGTGAAGGCGGGCACCGAGCTCGGCATCGCCGCCAAGAAGGTGATGGACGCCGGCGGCCTCGTCAGCGACGAGATCATCATCGGCCTGGTCAAGGAGCGCATCGCCCAGCCCGACTGCGCCAACGGCTTCCTGTTCGACGGCTTCCCGCGCACCATCCCGCAGGCCGACGCCATGAAGGCCGCCGGCGTGCGCCTGGATGCGGTGCTCGAGATCGACGTGCCCGATGCCTCGATCATCGAGCGCATGAGCGGCCGCCGCGTGCACCAGCCCTCGGGCCGCACCTACCACGTGGTGTTCAACCCGCCCAAGGTGGCCGGCAAGGACGACGCCACCGGCGAAGACCTGATCCAGCGCGACGACGACCGCGAGGAAACCGTGCGCAAGCGCCTGGACGTGTACCACAGCCAGACCCGCCCGCTGGTCGACTACTACTCGGGCTGGGCCGCCACCGGCGACGCCAACGCACCGCGCTACAGCAAGATCAGCGGTCTGGGCGGCGTCGACGAGATCACCGCCCGCGCCTTCGCCGCGCTGGGCGCCTGATCGGCCCACCCTCTTCCCCAAAATGCCGCCTGCGGGCGGCTTTTTCACGCCGTATGATTGACGTTTACGTCAACGTCAACCAACACACCAGGAGCAACGAACATGGACATCCAAGGCAAGGTCTTCATCGTCACCGGCGGCGCGTCGGGTCTGGGCGAAGGCACGGTGCGCATGCTGGCGCGCGAAGGCGCCAAGGTGGTGATCGCCGACCTGCAGGCCGACAAGGGCCAGGCGCTGGCCGCCGAGCTGGGCGCCGGCAACGCCACCTTCGTGCGCTGCGACGTCAGCCAGGAGGCCGACGGCCGCGCTGCCGTGGCCGCCGCGCAGGCGCTGGGCACGCTGATGGGCCTGGTGAACTGCGCCGGCATCGCACCGGCCGTGAAGACCGTGGGCAAGGATGGCGCCCACCCGCTGGACACCTTCACCAAGACCATCACGGTGAACCTGATCGGCACCTTCAACATGATCCGCCTGGCCGCCGAGGCCATGTGCGCCAACACGCCGCTGGCCACCGGCGAGCGCGGCGTGATCATCAACACCGCCAGCGTCGCGGCCTACGACGGCCAGATCGGCCAGGCCGCGTACTCGGCCAGCAAGGGTGGCGTGGTGGGCATGACGCTGCCGATCGCCCGCGACTTGAGCCGCAACGGCATCCGCGTGATGACCATCGCGCCGGGCATCTTCGGCACGCCGATGCTGTTCGGCATGCCGCAGGCGGTGCAGGACGCGCTGGCCGCCGGCGTGCCCTTCCCCAGCCGCCTGGGCACGCCCGCCGACTACGCCAAGCTGGTCAAGAGCATCGTCGAGAACGACATGCTCAACGGCGAGGTGATCCGCCTGGACGGCGCCATCCGCCTGGCCCCGAAGTGAGCCGGCGCCCGGCCTGCGGGCCGGGCTAGGACGGCACGGCGCAAGAAAAAACGCCCCCGGTTTCCCGGGGGCGTTTTGCTTGGTGATCGGCGCGGCCATCGGCCGGACCGGGTGGGCTGGACGCCCACCCCGTGCCCACTCAGAACGAGTAGCTGGCGCGCGCGTAGTACTTGCGACCGGTGGGGTCGGCGAAGCGCGGGTCGTAGTTGGCCTGGAACACCTCGCCCTGGTTCGAGTAAGGCGGTTCGCGGTTGGTCACGTTGTTCACGCCCACCGTCAGATCCAGGCCCTTCATCGGCTTCCAGTTCATGTACAGGTCCAGCGTGGCGTAGGCGCTCACCGTGTTCGACGGATCCTGGTCCAGGTAGCCGCTCTTGTAGTGCGCGGCACCGCCCAGCACCACGTTGCCCATCGTCCAGCGGGCGGTGGCGGTGTGCTGCCAACGGAAGATCGGCGCGGTGCCGACATACACGCTGACGTTCTGGTTCCACGGGCCCTTGGCGTAGTCCTGGTACTCGTACTTGGCGACGTAGGTGCTGTTCAGGCCCATGTTCAGGGTGCCGGAGGCGCCCATGCCGACCTTGAAGTTGGCGCTCAGGTCCACACCGTTGGTGTTGGTGCCGCCCAGGTTCTGCTGGCGCAGGTCCAGGTAGCCGCAGGTGGAGCCGGGGCACGAGAAGCCGTCGATCGACAGGTCGCCGCTCGAGTTGCGCTTGATGTACTTGCCGAAGGTGGCCACATCGCCCAGCACGGTGGTTTCCGACAGCGCGGCGATGGTGTCCTCCAGGCGCACCCACCACAGGTCGGCACCGACCGAGATGTTCGAGGTGGGTTCGAAGACCAGACCCAGGGTCATGTTCTTCGACTTCTCGGGCTTCAGCTCGGTGTTGCCGCCGGTCAGGCGCTGGAACTGCACGTTGCAGTTCAGCGCGGTCGACTTGCCGCTGATCGCGGTCTTGCCGTTCGGGCAGTTGACCGGGTCGCTGACGGTACCGGTGTTGGTGTACGACTGCGAGGCGTTCAGCTCATACAGCGACGGGGCGCGGAAGCCGGTCGAGGCGCTGCCGCGGATCAGCAGTTCCTTGGTGGGCTGGAAGCGCAGGCCGATCTTCGGGTTGGTGGTGCTGCCGAAGTCGCTGTAGTTGTCGTAGCGGCCGGCCAGGGTCAGGTCCAGCGTCTTGAGCACGGGGATGTTCAGCTCGGCGAACAGCGCGGTGACGTTGCGCTTGCCGGCCGACACGGCCGTGGGATCGACACCGGTGCTGGCCACCAGCTTCTCGGCCACCGGGGGGTTGGAAGCCGACAGGAAGTCCTCGTGACGGGCTTCGGCGCCAACGGCCAGCGCCACCTTGCGGCCGCTGCCCAGCCAGTCGCCCAACTCGCGGCTGGCCTTGCCGTCCACCGAGGTGACCTTGCCCTTGTGGTTCTGCAGGTTGCCACCCAGCAGCGCGGCCTGGATGGCCGCGGCGCCGGCCGCCGACTGCGCACCGAACGGGTTGATCAGGCCGTCGGCCATGGCCTTGGCGATGGCATTGCCGTCGCTGTACCCGACCACGTCTTCCTTGATCTTGTTCTCGTTGTAGCTCAGGCCCACCTGGTAGTCCCAGTTGGCGAAGGTGCCGTCCAGGCTGGCCAGCAGGCGCTGCTGGTCGTTGGTGGAGATGTTGGTGCGCTGGCCACCGGCCAGGGCACGCCACTTCACGACGATGAAGCCCGGGCGCAGCACGACGCCGGTGCGCGGGTTCATGTTGGCGACCGTGTAGTTCGGGTCCAGCGTGATGTTGTTGGCCACGGTGCCGTTGCCCGGGTAGTACGGGTTCAGCGAGCCGTCGGCATTGGTGCGGTTCATCCACAGCGTGCCGTAGGGCACCGGGGCGATGCGCGTGGTCGACTTGTTCTGCGTGCCGAACCACTCCAGCGACAGCGTGTGGTCGCCGCCCAGGGCCAGCGAGCCACGCAGCATGCCCGAGGTGCGCTCGGTCTTGGCCGTGTAGTCGACGAACTGCGAGGTCGAGATGAAGCAGGACGTGCCGTCACCCGACTGCACCAGGTACGAGGGGTTGTTGCAGTTCGGCGCGGCGGGGTTGCCGGTGGCCGAGCCGTCCTGGTAGTAATTGGCCGGGAACGGCGTGGGCGACAGGCCGCCCGGGAAGCGCGAGTTGAACGGACGCTCATTGCCGGCGATGGGCTGGGTGCGCGCCACGTCGATGAAGCCGAAGACGTTGAAGCCGTTCTTGGACAGATCGCCGAAGCCGAAGCCGACGTTGGCGGTGTCGGCGTTGCCGCCCTTGCCCTGCGGACGGTCGACGCCCAGCGTGATGCTGCCGCCGCTGTGGTCCTTGCGGGTGATGAAGTTGATCACGCCACCGATGGCGTCGGTGCCGTACAGCGACGAGGCGCCGTCACGCAGCACTTCCACGCGCTCCAGCGCGGCGAAGGGGATCATGTTCAGGTCGACCGCCGAGCCGTCGATGGCGTTGTTCGCCACGCGGCGGCCGTTCAGCAGCACCAGGGTCTTGCTGGCACCGATGCCGCGCACGTCGGCAAAGGCGGCACCACCGGTGCCCGAGCCCACTTGCTGGCTGGAGCTCTGGGTCATCTGCACCGCGCTGATCGAGGACATGATCTGCTCGATGCTGGTGACGCCCTGCGCCTTCAGCGTTTCCATCTTGATGACGGACACCGGCACGGCGGTCTCGGCGTCGATGCGCTTGATGGCCGAACCGGTGATCTCGACCCGCTGGGTCTCCTGCGCCCAGGAAGCGCTGCCCAGCAAGGCCATGCTGCCGCCGAACGCCAGCAGCAGGCTGCGCGTCAATACCGTTTGTTTGAACATGAAAGCTCCTCTGAGGGAATTAGCCAAGGCTGGATGGACCGTGTTCCGCCCGGTCACGTGCACGTTTTGTGAACGCGCCGTGAACCACCGGCGAAAACATGTGAATGGATTCTCGGCCATCGTTTCCGGGGCACACGCCCCGGGAAAGCCACTACACGATGACGCAGGGATGACCTGCGCCGCTGCGGTGCATGGCCGTCAATCGGATGCACCACGATGGAAAAGCTTTGATCCTGCAAGGACCTGGGACCGGACGCCCGTTCGCTGACGGCGCATGCAAGGGCACCTGTAATTAGGGTGAACACCCTAGGCACGTGCCCTGGCTGCGTTGGTGAAGAGCAACACCTGACCAGAGGCATCCGGGTCCCGGCTGTCACAGACCGCCGTTGCAGCCCTTGTCGAGGTACTGCTCGATGATGGCCAGCTGCCGCGTCATGATCTCGCGCGTCCAGGCCGGGCCGTGGCCGTAGTCGGGCAGCACGTGGTACTCGACCGGCACGCCGGACTTGCGCGCCTTGTCGACGAACAGCTCCGACTGCACCAGCGGCACCGTCTGGTCGCGCTCGCCGTGGTAGACCATGATCGGGATCTTGATCTTGTCGGCCTGGCTCAGCGGGCTGAGGCCGCGCACGGTGGGCTCCTGGCGATCGCGGAAGAACGGGTTGGTGTAGAAGGCCGCCCAGATGCGCTCGATGTCGGACACGCCGGCACCGGCGATCGCGCACTTGTAGAGGTCCATCGGCCGCACGGCCGCCGCCATGGCCGCGTAACCACCGTACGAGAAGCCGAACATGGCCACGCGCTTCGGATCGACCAGGTTCTGCGCGGCCAACCACTTGGCCCCGTCGTCCTTGTCGTCCTGCATCTTCTGGCCCCACTGGGCATCGCCCGCCAACCACAGGGCGCGACCCCAGTCGGCCGAGCCGCGGTACTGCGGCTGCAGCACCACGCGGCAGCGCGAGACCATCAGCGGCACCCAGCCCGAGACGTCATAGTCCATCGTGTCGCGTGACCAGGGGCCGCCGTGCGGGTGGATCACCGCCGGATAAGGCCCCTTGCCGCACAGCTCCGCATTGGGCACCGTCAGGATGGCCGGGATGTTCAGCCCGTCGCGCGCCGGGTAGTAGACGAAGGTCGACTTGCCGAGCGCGCGCCGGTCGATCTGCGGAAACTCCTTGCCCAGCAGGCTCAGCCGCTGTCCGCGCAGCATGTAGTGCTCGGTGGGCAGGTTCATGCCGCTGACGCGCAGCAGGTAGGTGGCGTTGTCGCCCTTGCCGTCGCCCTTGTGGAAGCCGCTGATCGTGACCGTGGCGCCGTCCAGGGCGTTCACCTCGGCGCGGCGGCCGGTGGACACGTCCACCAACACCTGCTTGGCCTGACCGATGCCCGCACTTTGCGCCACGGCATCCACCACCGCCTGCAGGCGCGGGTTGGCCCAGTGCACCTCGTTGCCGTAGATGCCCCGGTAGCTGAAGCCATCGAAGCCTTCGCCATCGCGCGGATCGTCGCTGCCCACGGTGCGCGCACCGGTGGCATCGAAGAAGCGGTGCTCGAACAGCGTGCCCTTGTTCTTGCGCGCCTTCACGTCGTACTCGTACAGCGCCGTGACGTCACGCCCGACGTTGCTGCGCAGCACCACCGTGCCGGGCGTGGTGCCCACACGCACCACCTGCAACAGGTCACGCTCCTTCACGTAGGAGCGGAAGTGCTCCTGCCACTCGCCGCTGTCGGGGTCGCGCAGGTCGGTGGCCACGTACAGACCCTTGCTGTCATTGCCGGCGCGGCTCTTGGCCTGCGGCTGGCCCTTGCCGTCGACCATGACCTCGATGTCGTTCTCGCTCAGCCGCATCACGCGCGCGGCCGTGCCGGTGCGCACGTTGTAGCGGAACAGGTCGCGGTCGCTGGCGTTGCCGTCGCTCTCGACCAGCACATGGTCGGGATCGCCCGCCAGGTTGCTCCTGATCGACGGTTTGGCCAGCGCGGCCACGCTCTTGAGGTCGTCGGCCCGCGAGATGTTGGCCTGCTCCAGCGGCTCCTTCCAGGTCTTGCCGTCCAGGTCGGTGATCAGCAGCTTCTCGATGAAGGTCTTGGTGACCGAGCCGCCGAGACGGGCGTCATACGGCTGCCACAGCGTGACGGCCACGACGTCGTTCTTCAGGAAGCTGGCGCTGCGGATGCGCATGCTGGACGAACTGAGCGTGCGCGGCTTGGCGGCCAGGTTGTCGGTCTGCCAGATCAGCACCTGGCGCACGTCGCCCGCGCTCTCGATCGCCATCAGGTGCTTGCCATCGGGCGACAGCTGAAAGCCCGTGACGCGGGCGTGCTGGGCCAGCTGCTCGACGGTGGGCACCTTGATCGGCCCGCCGGCCTGTGCGGCAGCACCCATGGCCGCGCACGCGGCGGCCAGGCCGATCGCGATGCGCGACAGGCCGTGAAGTTTCTTGGACATGTGGTGAACACCCATGCAAAAAGACCTCCGCGGCGCCGGGGCGCCGCAGAGGTCAGTCAGTGGATCAAGCCGGGATCAGAACGACTTGCTGGCGTTCAGGAACACCGAACGGCCGACGAAGTCGTACCCGCTGTACAGCGGCGCGTTGCCGACGCGGTTGTAGCCCGCCTGGGCCGAGATCATCGGCGGCTTCTTGTCACCCGCATTGCGCACGCCCACGGTCACGTCCCAGGTGTTGGCCTTGTAGCCCACCGAGATGTTGTGCGTGAAGTAGTTCGGCGTGTCCAGCTTGTAGGTGCTGGTGTCGGGGTTCTGGCCGAGGTACTCGTACGAGTTCATCTTGCCCACCCAGTCCAGGCCGTAGTACAGGCGCCAGCCGTTGAAGTCGTAGCGCACGTCCAGGTTGCCCGAGAACTTCGGGTTGCCGATGGTGCCGTTCACGTCGTCGATCGGATCGTCCGCGAACAGCTTGTTGGCCTGCATGCGGTACTCGGTGACCGACAGGTTGACGCGCAGCTTGCCGATGCCGACGTTGTTGGTGTAGCGCGCCGTGTAGTCGAAGCCGCGCACCCGGTCGGTGGACAGGTTGACGTAGCTGTCGTTGACGGTCAGCGCGTTGGTGCCTGCCACGCGGGAATTCACCAGGCGGCAGAAGCCACCACCGCTGCGGAACTGCGGATCGTCGTAGCAACGGGTCAGGATGCTGGTGGCACCGGCACGCGCCACGCCGTTGTCGACCTTGATGTCGAAGTAGTCGACCGCCATCGACAGGTCACCCCAGCCCGTGCCCAGCGCCGGCTGGAACACGATGCCGAAGGTGGCGTTCTCGGAGGTCTCGGCCTTCAGGCCGGCATTGGCACCGCCCGAGTTCAGCACCGTGATGCTGTTGGTGGCGCTGTAGCCGGCCGGCAGACCTTCGGCGGCGCAGTTCGCGGCCCGGATGGTGCCCACGTTGGCGGCGGCATCCCAGTTGTTGCAGGGATCGTTCTGCTGCGACAGGAAGCCGCTGGTGGGGCCCAGGAACTGCTCGTACAGCGCCGGGGCGCGGTACGAGGTGCTGGTGGTGCCGCGCAGCGTCAACGCCTTCACCGGCGACCAGGCCGCACCGATCTTGTAGGTGGAACCACGGCCGTACGAACGGTAGTCGGACCAGCGACCCGACACGTTGGCGGTCAGCTCGTGGAAGCCGGGCTGGTTGTTGATCAGCGGGATGTCGAGTTCAGCGAAGGTGTCGAACACCGAGTCGGAACCGCGCGTGGGCGTGGCCGAGGTCAGGTTGTACAGGTTGCCGGTCTGCGAATCGATCGGGGGCGTGTCGTCCAGCGAGTACTTGCGGTACTCGAAGCCGAAGGCGCCCTTCATCTTGCCGTAGGGCAGGTCCAGCAGCTTGCCGGTCAGCGAGGCCGAGACCGTGTCTTCCTTGTACTTGGTGGTGCCGGTGACCGGACGGAAGACGTAGTTCACCCAGTCGCTGGGCAGCTTGCCGCCGATGACGTCGGTGGTCAGTGCCGGCGCCGCCACGCAGCCGCCGCTGGTGTCCACGCAGCTGTAGCCGCTGCCGCTGGCCACCACGTTCAGGCTCTGCGCCAGGCGGTTGGTGAGGAAGGACTCGAAGGTGTACTTGGCGCTGGCCTTGCTGTGCATCACGGCCACGTCGTAGTCCCAGCCGGTCTTGCCCAGCGCGCCACGCAGGCCCGCCACGGCACGGCCGTAATCGGCTTCCTGCGACGACTGGTCGTTGCCGAAACCGATGAAGGCGCGCACGCCCACGTTGGCACCGTTGGTGATGGGCTGCGGCGGCAGGAAGTTGCTGAAGGCCAGGGTCGACGGGATCAGCGGGCTGCCACGCATGTAGTCCAGCGACAGCTGGCGGTAGCTGGTCTGCGACGACTCGCGGCGGGCGAACATCAACTCCCAGTACAGCTCGGCATCGCCCAGCGCGGCCAGGTCCAGGCCGCCCTGCATGTAGAAGTTGTGGTTCTTGGTCGGCGAGATCAGCGAGCGGTTGAGCATGCGCGGATCGAAGGTGTCGCGCACGTTCAGGTTGTTGCTGCCGCCGCCCACGCCCTCGAAGCCCACCAGGCCGGTGGTGATGGCCGCGTTCGGACGCCAGCGGTTGAAGCTGGTGCCCACCGAGCCGGCCGCGCCCACGCCGGTGCGCGAGGTGGTGCCGATGGTGTTGATCGTGACGCCGTTGGAGCCGGTGCCGCTGATCGGGTAGCACTTGGGCTTGCCGGTGGCGGGATCGACGAAGTCGAAGCTGCCCCACTCGCCCACCACGCCGCCGCTGCTGGTGCGGCGGTAGTCGGTGTTGCATTGGGTCCAGTCACGGTCGCCCAGCGTCAGGGGCTGGCGCTCGTAGTACTCGTAGGAGCCCGAGACATGCATGCGGTCGCGCACGAAGCCGCCCACCAGCGAGAAACGGCCCTCTTCACCACCACCGTCGGACGGGGCCGAGAACTTCATGCTGGCGGTCAGGCCGTCGACGTTCTTCTTGGTGATGATGTTGATCACGCCGGCGATGGCATCGGAACCGTAGATCGACGAGGCGCCGTCCTTCAGCACTTCGATGCGGTCGACGATCGCGTCGGGCAGCACGTTCAGGTCGGCAGCACCCACGGCGCCACGCGTGCCCGACGGCGCGATGCGACGGCCGTTCAGCAGCACCAGCGACCGCGTGGGGCCGAAACCGCGCAGGCCGACGGTGTTGGCGCCGGGGCCGCCATCGGTCACGAAGCCGCCGTAGGCGTTGTTGATCTGGCCCTGGCCACCGGTCACCGCGGTGCCCTGCAGCAGTTCGGCGGTGGAGGTGAAGCCCGCCAGCGCGGCGTCGTCGTTGCGCAGGATCTGCAGCGGCGACGTCGACGTGAAGGTGTCCTTCTTGATGCGCGAGCCGGAGATCACCACCTCTTCCACAGGCTGGTCGGCCTTGGGCGCGGGGGTCTGGGCGAAGGCCTGCGGTGCGGCCAGACAGGCCAGCACAGCCATGCAGACCGGGGATGGAAGGATGCGACGGGCATCTCGAGCCATTGAGCTACTCCAGAAGGTGTGGCTTTGGGTAAAGCCAGGTTCGGTCACGGGATGGATGACCCCAGGGTGGCCCTGGGGCCGTGCAAGGCCACCGGGCTTGGACTGGTTTTGTGAACCAGTGTTGCTCTGAGGTTGCCTTGAGTAACCGAATTGTCACGGAGCGGTATGCAAGCCCTGTTTTAGGGAAAGCCCGCGCGTTGTCCCTAGATCGAACAAAGCGCCACCCCTTGGTGCATCGAGGCACCAAGCACGCACAGAAAGTCTATGAAAATCAGCCACTTAGCATCTGGACCTGGGTGCCGCCCACCCCCCTCGGATGCGTGCCCTAGGGTCGCCACCCTAAACGCCGGCCGCCGCAACCGTTGGTGACGAGCAACAGCCCGCCGCCCTCGCCCACGGCAGGGTCATGCGCGCTCAGGCGCGTGCGAAGCGGGGCACGGCGGCCAGCAGCGTGCGGGTGTAGTCGTCGCGCGGATGGCCCAGCACGTCGGCGCAGGTGCCCTGCTCGACGATGCGGCCGGCCTGCATCACCGCGATGTCGTCGGCGATGTACTCCACCACGCCGATGTTGTGGGTGATGAACAGGTAGCTCACGCCCAGCTCGCGCTGCAGCTCGCGCAGCAGGTTCAGGATCTGTGCCTGCACCGAGACATCCAGCGCCGAGGTCGGCTCGTCGCAGACGATCAGCTTCGGGCTCAGCGCCAGCGCGCGGGCGATGGCGATGCGCTGGCGCTGGCCGCCCGAGAACTCGTGCGGAAAGCGCGCCAGCGCCTCGCGGCGCAGGCCCACCTGCTCGGCGATGGTGGTCACGCGCGCACGGCGCTCATCGCCCGGCATCTCGGGCTGCAGCGCGCCGATGCCCTCTTCCAGGATGTCCAGCACGCGCAACCGCGGGTTCAGCGACGAGAACGGGTCCTGGAAGATGATCTGCACGGCGCGGCGCGCCTCGCGCAACTCGGCGCCGGCAAGATCGAACAGGTTGCGGCCCAGCAAGCGCGCCTCGCCGCGGATCTGCGCCTGGCCGCGCAGCAACTGCACGATGGCCTTGCCGGTGGTGGTCTTGCCGCAGCCCGACTCGCCCACCAGGGCCAGAGTGCGGCCGGCCGGCACCTCGAAGCTGACGCCGCGCACGGCATGGAACACCGGGGCCGACCGTTGCAGCAGGCCCTTGCGCAGGCCGAAGCTCACATGCAGGTCACGCACCTGCAGCAGGGGTTCGGCGGTCTGCGGAGCGGGCATCGGTGCAGGCCGCGTCTGCGGTGCCGGCGATGCCGCAGCCGCCACCGCGGGCTCGCCCAGGCCCGGCACCTGGCCGCTCGCATCGGGCGTCAGGCGCAGGCAGCGCACCTGGTGGCCGGCCGGGCCGGTGAGTTCGGGGCGCTGCGTGTCGCAGGCCGGCTGGGCATGCGGGCAGCGCGGCGCGAAGCGGCAGCCGACGAAGCTTTGCGTGAGCAGCGGCACGGTGCCGGGAATGGCCGCCAGCGCCTGGCCACGCCGGTCGGCGTCGGGCAGGGCCTGCAGCAGCGCACGGGCATAGGGATGCTGTGGCGCGGCGAAGAACTGCGCCGCCGGCGCCACCTCGATGATCTGGCCGGCGTACATCAGCGCCACATGGTGGGCCATGCCGGCCACCACGGCCAGGTCGTGCGTGATCAGCAGCAGGCCCATGCCGTGCTCGCGCTGCAGGTCCTTCAGCAGGTCGAGGATCTGCTTCTGGATGGTCACGTCCAGTGCGGTGGTGGGCTCGTCGGCCACCAGGAAGTCGGGCTCCGAGGCCAGCGTCATCGCGATCATCACGCGCTGCTTCTGGCCGCCGCTCATGCGGAACGGGTAGTCGTCGATGCGACGCTCAGGCTCGGGGATGCCCACGCGCTTGAGCCAGTCGATGGCCTTGGCACGTGCCGCCTCGCCGCGCAGGGCGGTGTGGGTCTCGATGGCCTCGACCATCTGCGTGCCCACGGTCAGCACCGGGTTCAGGCTGGTGCCGGGCTCCTGGAAGATCATGCCGATGCGCCCGCCGCGCACGCGGCGCATCGCGGCCTCGGGCAGGCCCAGCAGATCCTGGCTACCCTGCCCGGCCTGCGCCGCTTCCAGCCGGATCTCGCCGGCGATGACGGCGCCGCTCTCGGGCAGCAAGCGCATCAGCGCCAGCGCGGTCATGCTCTTGCCGCAGCCCGATTCGCCCACCAGGGCGAAGGTCTCACCACGGCGCATGGCCAGGCTCAGGCCGTCGATGGCGCGCACGATGCCGGTTTCGGCATCCAGGGCCACATGGAGGTTGTCGATCGTCAGCATCTCGTTCAACCTCCGGTCGCCTTGCGCAACGTGAGCCGCGGGCGCAGCGCGCGGGCACGCGGGTCGAAGGCGTCGCGCACACCGTCAGCGAACAGGTTGGCCGACAGCACCAGCGCCACCATGAAGGTGAAGGCCGCGGCAAAGCTCCACCACACCACCGGGTCGCGGCTCATCTCGCTGCGGGCCAGGTTGATCATGCCGCCGAAGCTGCTGGTGGTCGGGTCGACGCCCACGCCCACATAGGTGAGCACGGCTTCGTAGAGGATCAGGTCGCTGAAGTTCAGCACCGTGGTGATCAGCACCAGGTGCACCACGTTGGGCAGGATATGGCGCGTCATGATGCGCGCCGGGGCCACACCGAAGGCGGTGGCGGCCTGCACGAATTCGAGCTCGCGCAGCTTCAGCGTCTCGGCGCGCACCAGGCGGCACAGCGTGGCCCAGCCGGTCACGCCCAGGATCACGCACAGCAGGAACACCTTCACATCGGCGCGCTCGGCACCGGTGTCCAGCCACTCGGGGTGCTTGTCGAGGGCCACCTGCACCATCAGCACGCAGGCGGCGATCAGCAGCACATTGGGCACCGAGCTGAGCGTGGTGTAGAGGTACTGCACCACCTCGTCCACCCAGCCGCGGAACCAGCCGGCCAGGATGCCCAGCGTCACGGCAATGGGCAGCGTGGCCACGGTGCTGAGCAGGCCGATGACGAAGGCCGTGCGCACGCTCTTGAGCGTCTGCACCAGCACGTCGTTGCCGGTGCGGTCGGTGCCGAACACGTGGTAATGACCCATCAGCGCCACCACCGGCCCGGCCAGCAGGCAGATCACCGTGAAGGTGAGCCACAGCGCGCGCAGCGGCAGTTCGGTGCGGTCGGCCAGCAGCGCGCGCCAGGCGGCGGCCGTGCCGCCGTGCTGGCGCCGCACGGCCCAGGCCAGCCACAGACCGAAGGCGGCCGCCACGGCCAGCCCGGCCACGGCGCCCGCGACCACACGCTGGATGATGTCGCCCGCACGGTCACGGGCGGGGTCGGCCAGGTGCGCGCCGCCATGCGCCAGGCGCGGGTAGTCGCGCACGTTCTGGCCATCGCGCACCAGGTTCTGCTTGATCAGCGCCACGGCCGCCAGTGGCTCGCTGTAGGTGCTCTCGCGCATGGCCAGTTGGCGGGCCAGCGCCACGTCCAGCAGCGATTCGGTGCGCGTGTCGTAGTACACCGTGCCCGCGGCCTGGCCGGGCTTGGCCGGCAGCTGGCGGCGGAAGTGCACGCTGTCCACCAGCGTCACCACCACGAACAGCAGCATCACCAGCGCCGAGCACAGCGCCGCCGGATCGCGCAGCACCTTGAACCAGGTGGCGCGCAGCGTGGGGTGGTGGGCCACACGCCAGCCGTAGCCGGCGATGGCGGCGAACAGCGCCCACAAGGCCACGTCGGTGGCCAAAACGACAAACTTGAATCCCATGGTCCGGTTCCCCGCCCGCTCAGCTCAGACGCACCCGGGGATCGACCCAGGTGTAGGCGATGTCGATCAGCGCGTTGCTGGCGATGTACAGCGCCGCGCCCAGGAAGACCATCGAACGCACGATCGCGAAGTCCTGGCCGCTGATGGCCTCGATCACGAAGGCGCCGAGGCCGGGAATGCCGAAGAAGCTCTCGAACACCAGGCTGCCCATGAACACATAGGGCAGGTAGGCACCGGCGCTGGTGATGATGGGCACCAGCGCATTGCGCAGCACATGGCGGAACAGCACCACGCTCTCGGCCAGGCCCTTGGCGCGGGCGGTGCGCACATAGTCGCGGCCGATCTCCTCGAGGAACATCGCGCGGTACAGGCGGGCCTCGCCGCCCAGGCGCGCCAGCAGGCTCAGCACGATGGGCAAGGCCAGGAAGCGCACGGCGTCCAGCCCCGGCGCAAAGCCCGAGATCGGCACCCAGCGCAGCACGCGGCTGAACATGAACTGGCCGACGATGATGTAGAACAGGCTGCTGATCGACAGCATCAGCACGCACAGCACCACGCCCCAGAAGTCGATGCGCGAGTGGCGGAAGAACACCAGCAGCAGCGAGAACGAGATGCTCACCAGCAGTTGCAGCGCAAACAGCGGCACCGCCAGTTGCAGGCTCACGCCCATGCGGCTCTTGATCTCGTGGCCGATGTCGACCGAGCGGGCCGAATCGCTGCGGCCGAAGTCGAGCGCCAGCAGCGAGACCGAGCGCTCCCACAACACGGTGCGCGTGATCTTCTCGGAGCCGGCCGCAGCCTCGTTGAAGTACAGCGGGCGGTCGTAGCCGCGCTCGGCCTTCCACTTCTCGATCTGGTCCTGCGTGACACGCTTGCCGCCGATGTTCAGGCGGGCCATGTCGTCGGGCGTGTTGACCGTGAAGAACAGGAAGAAGGTCAGCAGGTTCACGCCCAGCAGGATGAGCAGGCCGTAGCCGATGCGGCGCAGGATGTAGCGGATCATCGTGCGGCCCCCCTCAAACGCCGTGGCCGGTGGACGCGCCGGGCGCGGCACGCCGCGCGGTGGCCGTCTCGCGCGCCTTGAAGCTGCGCCGCGCGCCCCACACCAGCGCCGCACCGCCCAGCACCAGCAGCACCATCGGCCAGCGGATCGGCGCATTCCATTCGGCCTGGGCCTGGGCGCGCTGCTGCGCGTCGACGCGGTAGTACTTGGCCATGTCGCGGATCATGATGCTGGGCTTGCCGTTGTGCACCCACTTCTGGAACGCCATGCCGCCCCACGGGAAGTAGCCGAAGGCCCAGGGCGAGTCCTGCTGCAGCATGGCCACCATCTGGTCGATCACGGCCTGCTTGGCGGGGCCGTCCTCCAGCGCCTGCAACTGGCGGTAGAGCTTGTCGTACTCGGGGTTGTCGTAGTTGGCGTAGTTGTCGCCCTGGTGCTTCGATCGACCCAGCGGCCCGTAGGTCAGGAACAGGAAGTTCTCGGCATCGGGGTAGTCGGCCAGCCAGCCGCCCCAGAAGATCTGGTGCTTGCCCTTGAGCGTCTTGTCCTGGTACTGGTTGAAGTCGGTGGCGCGGATCTCCAGCTGGATGCCCAGCTTGGCGAACTGCTTGACCATCCAGTCGTTCTCGCTCTTGAACTCGGGCGTGATGGCGCGCTGGAAGTCGTAGTTCAGCACCAGCGGCTTGCCGGTGGTGGCGTCGCGGCCGTCGGGGTAGCCCGCCTCGGCCAGCAGCTTCTTCGCGTCCTCGATCGGGCGGCGCACGATCTTGCCGTCGACAAGGTGGTGCGTCACCGGGTTGTGGAAGCCCGGCTGGCCCTCGCGCGAGCCGAACAGGCCCGGCGGCACCGGCCCGTGCGCGGCCACACCGCCCTTGTGCTTGAAGATGCGGCCGTAGCCCTCCTCCCAGTCGATGGCGATGGCCAGCGCCTGGCGCAGCTTGCGGTTCTTCACCTGCTGCTCGGGCGTGTCGCCCTTGCCCACCACCGGGTCCAGCATGTTGAAGCCCAGGTACCAGTTGCTGATGTCGGTCATCAGCGGCAGCTGGAAGCCGCGCTGCTCGAACAGCTTCTTCACCTGGTCGGAATCGTCGGCGTCGGCGCGCAGGATCACGCCCCACTCGGGCCGCTCAATCTCGGGCACGTCGAGGTAGCCCTGGCGGAACTTCTCCTTGCGCGGCACCTGCTCCTTCTCGATCGTCACGTACAGCGTGTCGATGAAGGGCATGGTCTTGCCGCAGTCGGCCAGCAGGCCGGCGGCCTTGTCGTCGGGCATGCCCTCGCAGGGATAGGGCTCGCCGCGGTAGTTGGGGTTGCGCTTCATCACATGGCGGCGGTCGCGCACGAAGTCCACCATCATGTACGGGCCCGTGCCCACCGGCCACTGGTTCAGGCTCAGGCCGTTCTCGGCCATGCCGGGCTGGGCGTAGAAGGCATCGGCCTCCCACGGCACCGGGGCCAGGAAGGGCATGGCCATCCAGTAGCTCCACTGCGGGTACTTGCCCTTCAGGCGGATGCGCCAGGTGTACTTGTCGACCGCCGTGGTGCCGGCCAGCGGGAACTGGCGGAAGTCGAGGAAGGGCTTGTCGCGCAGGTCGGCGGGCAGGCCTTTCAGCAGCTTGGCGTCGGCAGCCTTGATGGTCTCGGCGTAGTCCTTCAGGCCGATCACGTAGTCGGCGAACACCGCGAACACCGGCGCCTCGATGCGCGTGGTGGCATGGCGCTTCAACGCGTAGACGAAGTCGTCGGCCACCAGTTCGCGCGTGCCCTGCTGCGCGAAGGCCAGCGGCGAGCGCTTGTCGCCCAGTTCGGTCGCGGTCAACACGTGGTCGGTGTGGTAGAGGTACTTGCCCTGGGCGTCCTGCGCGAAGGCCGGGTGCGGCGCATAGCGGATGCCGGGCTTGATCTTGACCTCGTAGACGCTCTCGGCGATTTGGTCGGCCGGCGCGTCGTCGGGCAACGGCTGACCCGCCTTGTCCAGGTAGCGCGGATGCGCCACCGCAGCGGCGGCCTTGGGGATCAGCGTGTACGGCCGCTTCAGGTAGTGATAGCCGTAGGGCGGCTCGTAGATCTGGAAGGTGTACGCGCTCTCGGGGTTGGAGTACGAGGCGGTGGGATCCAGGTAGCGCGGCGAGCGCTCGTCGAACGAGTAGAACAGCGTGTTCTCGCGCTCGGCACCCGCCGGATACGGGCTGTTGTTGCAACCGGCAATCAGGGCCGCGCCAGCCAGTGGCAGCACCCACGACGCCAGGTCGGCAAGCGACGCGGCCAGCGCCGGTATTCCACGCCCGACCCGGCCCGTGAAGCGAGCGAACAACTTTCCGCGCATGCGGACACTCCTGCTGACACGCCACCACACCGGACCGGATAGACCCCGGCACAGCAGCCTGAACGGCGGCCCAACCGATCCCCTGGGCTGCCACTGAAAACAATGGCGCCTCGGCAGAACCAGCTTGTGGCCGGCCCCATCGAGGCGCACGGCGGATTTTAAGCAGGTGTCGGGCCAGCCCCGCTGCGGGTTGCCCCGGGTTCGGCAGGCCTCTCTAAACGCTCAGCCAATCGCTCAGCCGTGCCAGCCGAACAGCACGTCACGCCCCTGCACCACCAGATCCACCCGCGCGCCCACGGGCAGCGTGACCTTGGGCTCGTTGTCGGGCGCCGTGGGCGGATGGCCGAAGGGCAGGCCGGTGAGCACCGGCACGGGGCATTCGCTGCGCAGCCGCGCGATGGCGCTCTTGAGCGTGTAGCCGCGGTCCAGCGGGCTGGGCTTCCACTGGTTGAAGCGGCCCAGCACCACCGCTTTCTGCGCCGCCAGCACGCCGGCCTGGTGCAGTTGCAGCAGGCCGCGCTCAATGGCGTAGGGGTGCACGTTCACGTCTTCCAGGAACAGGATGCCGCCCTTGATGCGCGGCCAGTGCGGGGTGCCCAGCAGCGACAGCACCATGGCCAGGTTGCCGCCCCAAAGCGTGCCGCGCGCCTCCAGGCCGTCGAAACCGGCCTCGGTGCGAAAGCCCAGCGCTTCCAGTTCACCCGACATGGCCTCGGCGAAGCAGTCGCGCGTGATCTCGTCCAGGCCGCCCTGCTCGTCGCTGCGGCCGAAGTCGTCGGCCGCCATCGGGCCCTGCCAGGTGCGCGCGTTGGGCTTGACGCCCACATGGGCGAGCAGGCCCAGCTGGAACGCGGTGAGATCGCTGTAGCCCACCCAGCGCGTGCCGCGCTCGATGCTGCGGGCGATGCGCGGCCAGTCGATGCGGTCGAGCAGGCGCGTCATGCCGTAGCCGCCGCGGCAGGCCATGGCGATGGACGGTGCCGCATCGGCCACGCGGTGCAGTGTGGCCAGGCGCGCCTCGTCGTCACCGGCAAAGCGCTGGTGGCGTGCCCGCGTGCTGGGGTCCAGCGTCACGCTGTAGCCCAGGGCCGCCAGGCGCTGACGCGCCAGCTTCAGCGCCGGGGCGCGCTGTTCCACGCCCGCCGGGGCAAAGATGTGCAGATCGGTCATTGGGTGTCGGTGCCGGGCTTGGCGCCCAGCAGGTCGTGGAGTTCAAGGCTTTCGCCGGTCGGGATGTGGTCGTCGGGCCGCTGTGCATCCACCGCGATGGCACGCAACGCGTCGCGCTCGGCGCGCTGGCGCGCGCGGCGCTCGGCGAAGAACTGGCGCAGCAGCGCACCGGCCGGTGCGGCCAGCACGCCGCCCTGCACCGTGGTGTGGTGGTTCAGGCGCGCATCGCCGAACAGGTCGGCCACCGAGCCGGCGGCGCCGGTCTTGGGATCGTGCGCACCGAACACCACGCGCTTGAGCCGCGCATGCATCATGGCCATCGCGCACATCGCGCAGGGCTCCAGCGTGACATAGAGCTCCAGGTCGGGCAGCCGGTAGTTCTGCAGCAGCTGCGCGGCATGGCGCAGCGCCACGATCTCGGCGTGCGCCGTGGGGTCGTGCGTGGTGATCGGCCGGTTGTAGCCGGTGGCCACCACCTGCACGCCGCTGTCGGTGCGGCGCAGCAGCACGGCGCCCACCGGCACCTCGCCGGCCAGCTGGGCATTCAGTGCCTGGTCCAGCGCCAGGCGCATGCCGTATTCGTCGGCCTCGGCAGGGCTCATGCAAATGGGATGCGGTGCATCGGCGGTCTCGGGAGCGCGCATTGTCGCCTGCCACCGATAATCCGCCCTGGCCGATGTTGGCGCCTTGCCCGCGCCCCACCCTCGCCCCGATTGCCATGATCCGAGTGACCGAACTGCGGCTGCCGCTGGAGCACCCGCCCGAAGCCCTGCGCACCGCGCTGCTGCAGCGCCTGCAACTGCGCGAGGCCGACCTCGCCGACTTCACCGTGCACAAGCGCAGCCCCGATGCGCGCAAGAAGTCGGCCATCCAGTTCATCTACACCGTCGACTGCACGCTCGCCAGCGCCACGCTGGAAGCACAACTGCTGCAGCGCTTTGCCGGCGACCCGCATGTCAAGCCCAGCCCCGACATGCGCTACCGCCTGGTGGGCGAGGCGCCGGCCGATTTCTATGCCACGCCCGGCACGGGTGGCACGCGCCTGCGGCCGGTGGTCATCGGCTTCGGGCCCTGCGGCCTGTTCGCGGCGCTGATCCTGGCGCAGATGGGCTTGCGGCCCATCGTGCTGGAGCGCGGCAAGCCGGTGCGCGAGCGCACCAAGGACACCTGGGGCCTGTGGCGCCAGGGCAAGCTGGACCCCGGCTCGAACGTGCAGTTCGGCGAGGGCGGCGCCGGCACCTTCAGCGACGGCAAGCTCTACAGCCAGATCAGCGATCCGCGCCACCTGACGCGCAAAGTGCTGGCCGAGTTCGTCAAGGCCGGCGCGCCAGAGGAGATCTCGTACGTCAGCAAGCCGCACATCGGCACCTTCCGCCTGGTGAGCATGATCGAGAAGATGCGCGCCGACATCCAGGCGCTGGGCGGCGAGATCCGCTTCCAGCAGCAGGTGACCGACCTGCGCATCGACACCGCGGCCGATGGCCAGCGCCAGCTGCGCGGTGTGGTGCTGGCCGATGGCAGCGAGATCGCCTGCGAGCACCTGGTGCTGGCCGTGGGCCACAGCGCGCGCGACACCTTCACGATGCTGCACGGCCGCGGCGTGGCGATGGAAGCCAAGCCCTTCTCGGTGGGCTTTCGCATCGAGCATCCGCAGGGCGTGATCGACCGCGCCCGCCACGGCCCGGCCGCCGGCCACCCGCTGCTGGGCGCGGCCGACTACAAGCTGGTCTACCACGCCAGCAACGGCCGCTCGGTGTACAGCTTCTGCATGTGCCCCGGCGGCACGGTGGTGGCGGCCACGTCCGAGCCGAACCGCGTGGTCACCAACGGCATGAGCCAATACTCGCGCAACGAGCGCAACGCCAATGCCGGCATCGTGGTGGGCATCGACCCGCAGGATTACCGGCAGGACGGCCAGACCGACGGCCCGGTGTCGCCGCTGGACGGCTTTGCGTTCCAGCGCCAGTGGGAGAGCCGCGCCTACGAACTGGGCGGTGGCGACTACCTGGCGCCCGGCGAACTGGTGGGCGACTTCGTCGCCGGCCGGCATGGCGCCGAGATCCGGCGCGAGTTCGGCAGCGTGCAGCCCAGCTACAAGCCCGGCGTCACGCTCACCGATCTGAACGACCCCGCCCGCCCCAGCCTGCCGCCCTATGCGCTGGAGGCCATCCGCGAGGCCCTGCCCGCCTTCGCGCGGCAGATCCGCGGCTTCGACATGGCCGATGCCGTGCTCACCGGCGTGGAGACGCGCACCTCGTCGCCGCTGCGCATCAACCGCGGCCGCGACTACCAGAGCCTGAACACGCGCGGCCTGTACCCGGCCGGCGAAGGCGCGGGCTATGCCGGCGGCATCATGTCGGCCGGCGTGGACGGCATCGAGGTGGCCGAGGCGCTGGGGCGCGACCTGCTGGGCCTGGCCGGCTGATCGCCAGCCGGGCGCCCCGTGCTCACTCCCACTCGATCGTGGCCGGCGGCTTGCTGCTCACGTCGTAGGCCACGCGGTTGATGCCGCGCACCTCGTTGATGATGCGGCCCGACACTTTCTTCAACAGGCTGTAGGGCAGCTCGGCCCAGTCGGCGGTCATGAAGTCGCTGGTCTGCACCGCGCGCAGCGACACCACCCACTCGTAGGTGCGGCCGTCGCCCATCACGCCCACGCTCTTCACGGGCAGGAACACCGTGAAGGCCTGGCTGGTCAGGTCGTACCAGCTCTTGCCCGACAGCGGCTCGATGGTCGAGCGCAGTTCCTCGATGAAGATGGCGTCGGCGCGGCGCAGCAGGTCGGCGTATTCCTTCTTCACCTCGCCCAGGATGCGCACGCCCAGGCCCGGCCCCGGGAACGGATGGCGGTAGACCATGTCGTGCGGCAGGCCGAGGGCCACGCCCAGCTCGCGCACCTCGTCCTTGAACAACTCGCGCAGCGGCTCCAGCAGCTTCAGGCCCAGCTGCTCGGGCAGGCCGCCCACGTTGTGGTGGCTCTTGATCGTGGTGGCCTTCTTGGTCTTGGTGCCGCCGCTCTCCACCACGTCGGGGTAGATCGTGCCCTGGGCCAGGAAGGTGGCACCCTTGTGGCCCTCACCGCTGGCCTTGAGCTTGGCCGCCTCGGCCTTGAACACGTCGACGAACAGGCCGCCGATGATCTTGCGCTTCTTCTCGGGATCGCTCACGCCGGCCAGCTGGCCGAGGAACAGATCGGACGCGTCGACGCGGATCACCTTGGCATGCAGGCGGCCGGCGAACATGTCCATCACCATGTCGCCCTCGTTCAGGCGCAGCAGGCCGTGGTCGACGAAGACGCAGGTCAGCTGGTCGCCGATGGCGCGGTGGATCAGGGCCGCCGCCACGCTGGAATCCACACCGCCCGACAGGCCGAGGATCACCTCCTCGTCGCCCACCTGCTCGCGGATCTTGGCGACTGCTTCCTCGATGTAGTTGCCCATGATCCAGTCGCCACGGCAGCCGGCGATGTCACGCACGAAGCGATTCAGCAACTCGGCGCCCTGCACCGTGTGCGTCACCTCGGGGTGGAACTGCACGGCGTAGTAGCCCTTGTCTTCATTCGCCATGCCGGCGATCGGGCAGCTGGGCGTGCTGGCCATCAGCTTGAAGCCCGGCGGCAGGGCCGTCACCTTGTCGCCGTGGCTCATCCAGACCTTCAGCATGCCGTGGCCTTCGGGCGTGCTGAAGTCCTGGATGCCCTTCAGCAGCTCGGTGTGACCATGCGCGCGCACCTCGGCGTAGCCGAACTCGCGGTGGTCGCTGGCCTCGACCTGGCCGCCGAGTTGCACGGCCATCGTGAACATGCCGTAGCAGATGCCCAGCACCGGCACACCGGCGTCCCACACCGCCTGCGGCGCGCGCAGCTGGTGGTCCTCATAGGTGCTGGCGTGGCTGCCGCTGAGGATGATGCCCTTGGGCGCGAAGCTGCGGATGAACTCGTCCGACACGTCGTTCGGATGGATCTCGCAGTAGACATGGGCCTCGCGCACGCGGCGGGCGATCAGCTGCGTGACCTGCGAGCCGAAGTCGAGGATCAGGATCTTGTCGTGTTGCATGGCAGAGCTCTCAGGCGAAACGTCGGTCAGGGGTCAGGCAGACGGGGCGGCCTCGTGGGCGGCACGGCGGCGGAAGAAGCGGTAGGCCACCGAGGCCCCCACGGCCTGCAGCGCGGCACAGAAGAAAAAGGGCAGGCCCATCAGCACATCGGTGGCCTTCAGGTGCGACACCAGGCCCAGCAGCGGCGTGGCCACCATCGGCGCCAGCACCGCCATCAGGCTGTTCAGCGAGGCCACCGAGCCGGCCGTGGCCCCCTGCTCGTGGGCCTTGGCGGCGTTGGAGATCAGGCCCTGGATGGCCGCCTGTGCACCGCCGCCCAGGATGCCGCCGACGACGATCACCGCGTACATCATCCAGCCCTCGGTGGCCAGGCCGAAGCCCAGGTAGGTCAGTGCGCTGGCGGTCAGGCCCACGGTGGCCAGCGTGCGCGACGAGAAGCGCGCCAGCATGTGCTTGAGCAGCCAGCCCTGCACCACCGCCGAGATGGCCCCCACGGTGAACAGCGACCAGCCCACCTCGGCCGGCCCCCAGTTGAACTTGAAGTGCGTGTACAGCACCCAGCTGGTGTGCAGCGTGAACTGCGCCAGCGAGGCCAGCGCCACCACCCACAGCAGCGGGCCCACGCCCTCCAGGCGCGACAGCCCCGACAGCGCCGCGAACGGGTGCACGCGCTTCCAGGCAAAGGGCTGGCGCTTCTCGGGCGGCAGCGATTCGGGCAGCACGAACCAGCCGTACAGCCAGTTCAGCACCGCCAGCGCACCGGCCACGAAGAACGGCAGGTGCACGTCGATGGCGCCCAGCAGGCCGCCGGTGGCGGGCCCCAGGATGAAGCCGATGCCGAACATCGCGCCCAGCATGCCGAAGCGGCGCGCGCGCTCCTCGGGTGCCGAGATGTCGGCCACGTAGGCGCTGGCCACGGCCGCATTGGCCTGCATCGCGCCAGAGAACACCCGCACCGCGATCAGCATCCACAGCGCGGTGGCCAGGCCGGTGACGATGAAGCTCAGCGCCAGGCCCGAGAAGCCCAGCAGCAGCACCGGCCGGCGGCCGTGCGCGTCGCTCAGCGCACCCAGCACCGGCGAGGCGAAGAAGTTGGCGATGCCGAAGGTGATGGTGACGACGCCGTACCACCAGGCTTGCTCGGTGGGCGAGCTGGTGAACGTGCCCACCACCAGCGGCAGCACCGGGATGATCAGGCCGATCGACACCATGTCGATCAGCACCGTGATCATGATGAAGGCCATGCCCGCAGACCGGCCACCACGCCCGCCTGCGCCGGCGGGCGCCTGTGCCAACTCAGCCAAGCGCGTCACTCCGCCCGGTAATTGGGCGCTTCCTTGGTGATCTGCACGTCGTGCACATGGCTCTCGCGGATGCCCGCGGCCGTGATCTCGACGAACTCGGCCCGCTCGTGCATCTGCTCGACCGTGGCGCAGCCGCAGTAGCCCATGCTGGCGCGCAGGCCGCCGGCCATCTGGTACACGATGGAGACCATCGAGCCCTTGTACGGCACGCGACCCTCGATGCCCTCGGGCACCAGCTTGTCGGCGTTGGGGTTGCTGGTCTCGTCGTTTTCCTGGAAGTAGCGGTCGGCCGAACCGGCCTTCATCGCACCGATCGAGCCCATGCCGCGGTAGCTCTTGTAGCTGCGGCCCTGGTACAGGATGACCTCGCCGGGCGCCTCTTCGGTGCCGGCGAACATGCCGCCCATCATCACCGCGCCGGCGCCGGCCGCGATGGCCTTGGCGATGTCGCCCGAGTAGCGGATGCCGCCGTCGGCGATCAGCGGCACGCCGGTGCCCTTGAGCGCCGTGGCCACGTTGTCGATGGCGGTGATCTGCGGCACGCCCACGCCCGCCACGATGCGGGTGGTGCAGATGCTGCCGGGGCCGATGCCGACCTTGACGCCGTCGGCGCCGGCTTCCACCAGCGCCAGCGCGGCCGCGCCGGTGGCGATGTTGCCGCCGATGACATCGACCTGCGGGAAGTTGCGCTTGACCCAGCGCACGCGCTCGATCACGCCGGCCGAGTGGCCATGGGCGGTGTCGACCACCAGCGCGTCGACGCCGGCCTTGACCAGCAGTTCCACGCGCTCCTCGGTGCCCTCGCCCACGCCGACCGCGGCGCCGACGCGCAGCTTGCCCTGCGCATCGCGCGCGGCATTCGGAAAGCTGGTCTGCTTGGTGATGTCCTTCACGGTCATCAGGCCGCGCAGTTCGAAGGCCTCGTTGACGACCAGCACGCGCTCGAGCTTGTGCTTGTGCATCAGGGCCTTGCCCTCTTCGATCGTGGCGCCTTCCTTCACGGTGATCAAGCGCTCGGCCGGGGTCATGATCTCGCGCACCGGGGCGTCCATGCGCGTCTCGAAGCGCAGGTCACGGCCGGTGACGATGCCGACCACGCGACCGTCTTCCACCACCGGGAAGCCCGAGATGCCGTGCTGGCGGCTGAGTGCGATCACCTCGCGCACCGGCACGCCGGGGCTGATGGTGATCGGGTCGCGCAGCACGCCCGATTCATAGCGCTTGACGCGTGCCACCTCGGCCGCCTGCTGGCGCGGCGTGAGGTTCTTGTGCACGATGCCCATGCCGCCCTCTTGCGCGATGGCAATGGCCAGACGCGCTTCGGTCACCGTGTCCATCGCGGCGGACACCAGCGGCAGGTTCAGGCGGATGTTGCGCGACAGATTGGTCGCAAGACTGGTGTCGCGAGGCAACACCTGAGAGTAGGCCGGCACCAACAACACGTCGTCGAAGGTGAGCGCTTTGCCGAGAAGGCGCATATGGAAAGCTCCAGACGCAAAAGCGGATTATAGGGAAGGCGCGCGGACCCGCCGCCCGACATGCGCCGGACGGCCCTCCAGCACACTGTCGGCCGCCGGCGCGCCGCTACACTTCGCGCCGCCATCCCCCCGTCCATCCGCCGCCTTCCGGAGCGCGCCACCGTGAGCCCTGCCCGCCCCCATTCCCGCCTGCCGGCCCTGCTGCTGGGTAGTCTGCTGCTGGCCCTCGCGACGGGCGCGGCGCAGGCCCAGTACAAGTGGAAGGACAGCCGCGGGCAGATGCATGTCAGCGACATGCCGCCGCCGCGCGAGGTGCCGGACAAGGACATCCTGCAGCGCCCGGCGCCCCGGGTGGCCCCACCGGCCAACGCGGGCAAGTCCCCCGCCCCGGCCGGCACGCCATCGACCGATGCCGCCAGCGCACCGGCCGCGGCCCCGTCGGCCCGCGCGCCGACCGACCCCGAACTGGAGTCCCGGCGCAAGAAGCTGGAGCAGGACGCCCGCAGCCAGCAACGCGCCGACGAGGAACGCCAGGCCCGCCAGCGCGCCGAGAACTGCGAGCGCGCCCGCCAGAGCCTGGCCACGCTGCAAAGCGGCCAGCGCCTGTTCCGCGTCAACGCCCAGGGCGAGCGCGAGGTGCTCGATGACAGTGCGCGCAACGCCGATCTGCAGCGCGCGCGCAGCGTCATCGCCGCCGACTGCCGCTGAGCGACGGGCGGCCAGTCGTCACCCGCCCTTCAGCCGGTCTTCAGCCGGCGTGGCGCGCGCTTCACACCGTCGCGGCGGTAGCGCAGACGGCGCGCCTCCTTCGGATCGACGGTCAGCGGCCGGCTGAGCTCGATGCGGTCGCCGTCGCGCAGGCGTGCGCCCGGCGCCACGGCACGGTTCCACACGCTGGGCGTCAGCGCATCGAGCGTGGCCGCCCCCAGACGCTGCAGCCAGCCGCTGGCGCGCAGCGCATCGGCCACCGTGGCGCCGGCCGGCAGGCGCAGCGACAGCCGCCACAGATCGTGCGGCGCGGCGGCGTAGACCAGGCTCACGCCGATGGCGCCGGCCGAGGCCGCGGGCACGGGCACGCCATCCACCGGCGCGGTCGCCAGTTCGCCTGTCACAGGATCAGCGCTCACCGTAGACCTGCTCGGCACGCCGCACGAAGGAATCGACGAAGGTGTTGGCGACCTTGTCGAACACCGGGCTCAACACACCCTCGAAGGCGCGGTTGGCAAAGGCGTAGGTCAGTTCGAACTCCACCTTGCAGGCCGGCGGCTGGCCCTCCCCGGCGGCACCGCCCAGCGGCGTGAAGCGCCACTGGCCATCCAGCAGCGAGAACGGGCCGTCCACCAGCTTCATGTCCACCAGTTCGCCCGCTACCTGGGTGTTGCGGGTGGTGAAGGCATGGCGCAGGCCGGCGAACTGCAGGTGCACGCGCACGGTCGGGCCCTGCGCGTCCTGCGACAGCACCTCGGCGCGCTCGCACCAGGGCAGAAAGGCGGGGTAGGCGTCCACCGCGGTCACCAGCGCGTACATCTCGCTGGCCGAGTACCAGAGGAGGACCGACTTCTTCACGTGCTTCATACAATGGGCAAATTCTAGGGGCCGCCCGGCAGCGCGCTGGGTGGCCCCTCTTCCATTGGCTCACTGGCCTCCATGTCCCTGCCCAATCCCTATCGAACCGTCGCCCGCCAGGACCAGGCCCGCGTGAACCCGAAGGATCTGAAGCCTTCGGCACCGATCGCCGAGAACCGCCGTGCGCGCTACGACTACCACATCGAGGAACGGCACGAGGCCGGCATCGTGCTCGATGGCTGGGAGATCAAGGCCATCCGCGCCGGCCAGGTGCAGCTGACCGATGGCTACGTGGTCATCAAGAACGGCGAGCTGTACCTGATCGGCTGCCGCATCAATGCGCTGCGCTCGGCCTCGACCCATGTGGTGCCCGAGCCCGACCGCACCAAGAAGCTGCTGATGCACAAGCAGGAGATCCGCCGCCTGGTGGGCAAGGTGGAGCAACGCGGCTTCACGCTGGTGCCGCTGAACCTGCACTACAAGGGCGGGCGCGTGAAGGTGGAGATCGCGCTGGCCAAGGGCAAGGCCCAGCACGACAAGCGCGAGGACCAGAAGGACAAGGACTGGAAGCGCGAGCAGGGCCGGCTGATGCGCAATCGCGTCAGCGGACCCGGCAAGGATTGATCAGCCCCACTGTGGTGGGCGCTTGTCGATGAAGGCCTGCACGCCTTCCAGCGCGCTGGCGTCCATCATGTTGCAGGCCATGGTCTTGGCGGCGTCGTCGTAGGCGGCGGCGATGCCGGTCTCGAGCTGGCGGTAGAACAGGCCCTTGCCCATGGCCAGCGCCACGCGCGGCTTGGCCACGATGCTGGCCACGAGCGATTCGACTTCGGCCGGCAGCCGGTCGTGCGGCACCACGCGGTTGACCAGGCCGCGTTCCAGCGCCTGGCTCGCGCTGATGAAGGCGCCGGTGACCAGCATCTCGAAGGCCTGCTTGCGGGGCAGGTTGCGGCTGAGCGCCACGCTGGGCGTGGCGCAAAAGAGGCCCAGGTTGACGCCGCTGACGGCGAAGCGCGCGTCATCGGCCGCCACCGCCAGATCGCACATGCCCACCAGCTGGCAGCCGGCCGCGGTGGCGATGCCCTGCACCTGTGCGATCACCGGCACCGGCAGGCGCTGGATGCTCAGCATCATGCGGCCGCATTGTGCGAACAAGCCCTCGTAGTAGGCCTGCGAGGGTGCCGCGCGCATCTCCTTCAAATCATGCCCGGCGCAGAAGGCCTTGCCGGCCGCGGCAATCACCACCACCCGCGCCTTCGGGTCGGCGGCGATGGCGTCCAGCTCGGTCTGCAGCGCCACCAGCATGGCCTCGCTGAGCGAGTTGAAGGCCTGCGGTCGGTTCAGCGTCAGCGTGATCACGCCGCGCGCATCGTCGTGGCGCAGCAGCAGCGGGTCGTCGGTGGTCAGCATGGTGGTGTCTCCGGGGCTCACTCGATGGCGGAGGTGGACTTGGCCCGTTCGCGCAGCTGGAACTTCTGGATCTTGCCGGTGGAGGTCTTGGGGATCTCCTCGAAGCGGATCTCGCGCGGCACCTTGTAGCCGGCCAGCAGGCCCTTGCAGTGCGCCACCAGCTCCTCGGCCGTGACCGACGCGCCGGCCTTCAGCTCGACATAGGCCACCGGCGTCTCGCCCCACTTCGGGTCGGGCTTGGCCACCACCGCGCAGGCGGCCACGGCAGCGTGGCGATAGAGCGCATCCTCCACCTCGATGGAGCTGATGTTCTCGCCGCCCGAGATGATCACGTCCTTGCTGCGGTCCTTGATCTTGACGTAGCGGTCGGACTCCAGCACGGCCAGGTCACCGGTGTGGAACCAGCCGCCGGCCAGCGAAGCTTCGGTCGCCTTGGGGTTCTTCAGGTAGCCCTTCATCACCACATTGCCGCGGAACATGATCTCGCCCATGGTCTGCCCGTCGGCCGGCACCTCGGCCATCGTCTCGGGGTTCATCACGGTCATGCCTTCCTGCAGCGGGTAGCGAACGCCCTGGCGGCCGTTCAACCGCGTCTGCTCGCTCAGGCCTTCTGCCGCCCATGATGCGCGTTTGGCGGCCACGCCGGCCGGGCCGTAGACCTCGGTCAGCCCGTACACATGCGTGATGTCGAAGCCGATCTTGGCCATGCCCTCGATCATCGCGGCCGGAGGCGCAGCACCCGCCACCATGCCACGCACCTGCTGCGTGATGCCGTCGCGCAGCTCCGGCGGCGCGTTGTAGATCAGGCTGTGCACGATGGGCGCGGCGCAGTAGTGGTCGACGCCGTGCGTGCGGATGCCGTCGAGGATGGCACGGGCCTCCACGCGGCGCAGGCACACATGCGTGCCGGCCTGCATGGCCACCGTCCACGGGAAGCACCAGCCATTGCAGTGGAACATCGGCAGCGTCCACAGGTAGGTGGGGAACTGCGGCATGGTCCAGGTGACGGCATTGCCCACGGCGTTCAGGTAGGCGCCGCGGTGGTGCGTGACCACGCCCTTGGGATCGCCCGTGGTGCCCGAGGTGTAGCTCACCGCGATGGCGTCCCACTCGTCGGCCGGGCCGTCCAGCGTGGGCAGCGGCGCATGCGTGGCCAGCAGGGTCTCGTACTCCAGCGAGCCCAGGCACTCGCCGGCGCCGGTGTACTCGCTGTCGCACACGTCGATGACGATGGGCTCCCGGCCATGCTGCTCGCGCAGGATCTTCAGCGCCGGCGCCATCACCGGCGCGAACTCGCGGTCGGTGATCAGCACCGTGGCCTCGCAGTGGTTCATCTGCCAGGCGATCAGCGCGGCATCGAGCCGCGTATTCAGCGTGTTGAGTACGGCGTTGAGTGCCGGCACGGCGTAGTGCGCCTCCACCATCTCGGGCGTGTTGGGCAGCATCACGCTCACGGTGTGCATGCGGCCCACGCCCAGCGCGCGCAAGGCCGCCGCCAGGCGCGCCGAGCGCTCGCGCGTCTGCGCCCAGGTGTAGCGGCGCTGGCCGTGCACCACGGCGGGCAGGTCACCGAACACTTCGGCGCTTCGCTCGACGAAGCTCACCGGTGACAGGGCCACGAAGTTGGCTGCGGTCTTGTCGAGATGCTGGTCGTAGATGCTCATCAGCGGTTCCTCCAACGGGCGTCGCACGACGCCGATCTTGCTGCAATTGACGCGTCCCCGAAGGGCCTCGGTGATCGTCGCACACGAAGCCCCCCTTCCAGCTGACGGAATGTCGCGCGTTTGTCAGGGCAAGCCCCGCTTACGCCCATGGGGGGCCCCACCTATAAACGCGGCGTCGGACGGGCTGGCGCAGCCCGACCTCTGCAACGATGGGATCACCACAGATGGCAGACAACGGAGGCCCCCTCCTCAGCGTGCGCGGTGTGACGGTGCGCTTCGGCGGCATCGTCGCACTCGACGGCGTGAGCTTCGACGTGCCGCGGCACCAGGTGTGCGGCCTGATCGGCCCGAACGGCGCGGGCAAGACCACGCTGTTCAACTGCCTGTCGCGGCTGTATGCCTACCAGGCCGGCGACATCGTCTTCGACGGCGAGTCGATCACCGCCATGCCCACGCACCGCATCGCCACGCTCGGCATGGGCCGCACCTTCCAGAACCTGGCGATGTTCCGCACCTTGCCGGTGCGCGACAACATCATGATCGGCGCGCACTCGCGCTCGGCCTCGGGCTTCATCGCCAGCGCGCTGCGCCTGCCGGCCGTCAGCGCCGAGGAGCGCCGGCTGCGCCAGCGCGCCGACGAGATCATGGAGTACCTCGAGCTCACCAGCGTGGCCGACCGCCCGGCCGGCGACCTGCCCTTCGGCACGCAAAAGCGCGTGGAGATGGGCCGCGCACTGGCCGCCGACCCCAAGCTGCTGCTGCTGGACGAGCCCGCCGCCGGCCTGAACCATGAGGAGCTGGCCGATCTGGGCCGGCTGATCACCGACGTGCGCGACCGCCTGAAGATGACGGTGCTGCTGGTCGAGCACCACATGAGCCTGGTGATGAGCGTGTCCGACCACATCGTGGCGCTGAACTTCGGCAAGAAGATCGCCGAGGGCACGCCGGCCGAGATCCAGCGCCACCCCGATGTCATCGCCGCCTACCTCGGCGCACCCGCGGAGACCGTGTGATGGCCGCCAAACTCCTTGAAGCCAAGAAGCTGTGCGCCAGCTACGGCGCCACCCAGGTGCTGTTCGATGTCGACTTCTCGCTCGAGCCCGGGCAGATCACCGCCATCCTGGGCGCCAACGGCGCCGGCAAGACGACCACGCTGCGCGCCATCTGCCAGATGGTCAAGACCTCGGGCAGCCTCACGCTCGACGGCCAGTCGCTGATCGGCAAGGGCACCGAGAGCGTGGTGCGCATGGGCGTGGCCCATGTGCCCGACGGCCGCGGCACCTTCACCGCGCTGAGCGTGGAAGACAACCTCAAGCTCGGCGCCTACACGCGGCGTGACCGCCACGAGGTGGCCGGTGACATCGACAAGGCCTACCAGCGCTTCCCGCGCCTGGCCGAGCGACGCCACCAGCAGGCCGGCACGCTGTCGGGCGGCGAGCAGCAGATGCTGGCGATCAGCCGCGCGCTGATGCTGCGCCCGCGCCTGCTGCTGCTGGACGAGCCCTCGTTCGGCCTGGCGCCGCTGATCGTGGCCGAGATCTTCCGCATCATGCGCCGCATCAACGAGGAAGACGGCGTCAGCATGCTGGTGGTCGAGCAGAACGCCAACCTGGCGCTCGACCTGGCCCACCACGCCTACCTGCTGGAAACCGGCACCGTGGCGCTGTCGGGGCCGGCCGAAGAGATCAAGCGCGACGAATCCGTCCGCCGCGCCTACCTGGGTTACTGAGAGGTTCTGACCAACATGGAAGCCTTCCTCCACCAGATCACCTCGGGCCTGGCCAACGGCTGCATCTACGGCAGCGTGGCCCTGGCCCTGGTGATGATCTACCAGGCCACGCACCACATCAATTTCGCCCAGGGCGAGATGGCCACGTTCTCCACCTTCATCGCCTGGGCGCTGATCCAGGCGGGCTGGCCGTACTGGGGCGCGTTCTTCGCCACCGTGGCCATCAGCTTCGTGGCCGGCGTGGCGGTGCAGCGCATCATCCTGCGGCCGGTCGAGAAGGCACCGGTGCTCACCAACGTCATCGTCTTCATCGGCCTGCTGGTGATCTTCAACTCGCTGGCCGGCTGGATCTTCGAGCACACGATCAAGGCCTTCCCCAGCCCCTTCGACCAGAAGGGCGCGCTGGCCAACAAGCTGTTCAGCGCGCACGAGATGGGCTCGGCCCTGGTGATGCTGGCGGTGCTGGGCGCGCTGTACGCGTTCTTCCGCTTCACCCCCGTGGGCCTGGCGATGCGTGCAGCGGCGCAGAACCCCGAGTCGGCGCGCCTGGTGGGCATCCGCGTGAGCTGGATGCTGGCGGTGGGCTGGGGCCTGGCCGCGGCCATCGGCGCGGTGGCCGGCATGATGGTGGCGCCGGTGGTCTACCTTGACCCCAACATGATGAGCGGCATCCTGCTGTACGGCTTTGCCGCGGCGCTGCTGGGCGGCATCGACAACCCCGGCGCCGCGGTGCTGGGTGGCTTCATCGTCGGCGTGCTCGAGAACCTGCTGGGCGCCTACGTCATCGGCACCGAGTTGAAGCTCAGCGTGGCGCTGGTGCTGATCGTCGGCACGCTGACGCTGCGGCCCAACGGCCTGTTCGGCAAGCACGTGGTCACGCGGGTCTGACGCGGCACAAAGAGACTCGACATGAACAAGACCCTCAAGATCGTCCTGATGGTGCTGCTGGCCGCCGGCCTGCTGGTGCTGCCCTTCCTGTTCAAGAACTACCGCGTGTTCCAGTTCAACCTGGTGCTGGTGTATGCGGTGGCGGTGCTGGGCCTGAACCTGCTGACCGGCTTCAACGGCCAGATCTCGCTGGGCCACGGCGCCTTCTACGCGGTGGGCGCCTACGCCGCCGCCATGCTGATGAGCATGGCCGGCTGGCCCTACTGGGCCACGCTGCCGGTCTCGGCCCTGGTGTGCTTCATCCTCGGCTTCCTGATGGGCTTTCCGGCCCTGCGGCTGGGCGGGCACTACCTGGCGCTGGCCACCTTCGCCTTCGCGCTGGCCGTGCCGCAGTTGCTGAAGTACAAGAAGATCGAGCACCTGACCGGTGGCGTGCAGGGCATCGTGCTCAGCAAGCCCGACGCACCGTTCGAGTTCCGCTTCCTGAACCAGCCGCTGTCGGCCGACCGCTGGCTGTACTTCTTCACGCTGATCGTCGCCGCGCTGATGTTCCTGATCGCCTGGAACCTGCTGCGCGGGCGCATCGGCCGCGCGCTGATCGCCATCCGCGACCATCCCATCGCCGCCACCGCCATGGGCATCAACCTGCCGCTGTTCAAGAGCATGGCCTTCGGTGTGTCGGCCGCCTTCACCGGCGTGGCCGGTGGCCTGGGCGCCATCTGCGTGGCCTTCGTCTCGCCCGACAGCTTCACGGTGTTCCTGTCGATCACCTTCCTGGTGGGCGTGGTGGTGGGTGGCCTGGCGTCGATCCCCGGCGCCATCTTCGGCGCGGCCTTCATCCAGTTCGTGCCCAACATCGCCGACGAGATCTCCAAGTCGGCGCCGTGGGCGATCTACGGCGCCGTGCTGATCCTGCTGATGTACCTGATGCCCTCGGGCGTGATGGGCCTGCTGCGTTCGCTGTGGGCGCGCCTGCGCCCGGCCCCGGCTCGGGGTTGACCCTGTCGCGCCACCGCCCGGTGGCGCGTTTCAATCAAGGCGTTGTGTCGGTGCACACACCGGCTGCACCGATGCACGCCAACCACCCGATCGATTCCCGACCAGGAGACCTTGATCCATGACCTCTGCCCGCAGGAACTTCGTGATCCGAGCCACGGCCGTGGCCTTCGCCGCCGCCGCCCTGAGCGGTGCCGCACTGGCCCAGAAGAAGTACGACACAGGTGCCGACGACAAGGAAATCAAGATCGGCAACATCATGCCGTACTCGGGTCCGGCCTCGGCCTACGGCGTGATCGGCAAGGCCATGCAGGCCTACTTCGACATGGTCAACGCGCAGGGGGGCATCAACGGCCGCAAGGTCAAGTTCATCAGCGTGGACGACGGCTACAACCCGGCCAAGACGGTGGAGCAGGCGCGCAAGCTGGTCGAGGAGGAAGAGGTGCTGCTGGTGTTCGCGCCGCTAGGCACGCCGCCCAACAGCGCCATCCACAAGTACATGAACCAGAAGAAGGTGCCGCAGCTGTTCGTGGCCACCGGCGCCGCCAAGTGGGGTGATCCGAAGAACTTCCCCTGGACCATGGGCTGGCAGCCGCCCTACACCGGCGAGGGCCGCATCTACGCGCAGCACCTGCTGGAAAGCTTCCCCAACGCCAAGATCGGCATCCTTTACCAGAACGACGACTACGGCAAGGACTACCTGAAGGGCTTCGAGGAAGGCCTGGGCGCCAAGACCAGCCAGATCGTCTCGAAGGTCAGCTACGAGGTCACCGACCCCACGGTCGACAGCCAGATGGTCAGCCTGAAGAACTCGGGCGCCAACGTGTTCTTCAACATCACCACGCCCAAGTTCGCGGCCCAGGCCATCAAGAAGGCGGCCGAGATCGGCTGGAAGCTCGACGCGCACTACCTGAACAGCGTGTCGGCCTCGGTGGGCTCGGTGCTCAAGCCGGCCGGCCTGGACAACTCGGTGGGCCTGATCACCACCCAGTACCTGAAGGACCCCACCGATCCGGCCTGGGTGAACGATGCCGACTTCAAGGCCTGGACCGACTGGATGAAGAAGTACTACCCCGGCGGCGACCTGACCAATGCCTTCAACGTCACCGCCTGGACCCATGCGCTGACCATGGCCCAGGTGCTGCGCCAGTGCGGCGACAACCTGACGCGCGAGAACGTGATGCGCCAGGCCGCCAACCTGAACATGCAGAACGTGCCGATGCTGCTGCCGGGCGTGGAGATCAAGACCGGCCCGGACGACTTCTACCCGGTCGAGAAGGAACAGCTGTCGAAGTTCGACGGCAAGACCTGGGTGCGCTTCGGCAAGGTCTACGGCAAATGATCGGGCAGCCGGCCGGGGTGGATGTGATGAAGCCGCTGGCCGGCATCCGTATTGTCGATTTGAGCTCGGTGTTCGCCGGGCCGATGGCCACGGCGCTGCTGGCCGACCAGGGCGCCGAGGTCATCAAGGTGGAGTCGCCCGAGGGCGACACCACCCGGGCCATCGGGCCGGCCAAGGGCGACCTGTCGGCCACCTTCATCACCGCCAACCGCGGCAAGCGCGGCATCGCACTCGACCTCAAGTCGCCCGAGGCGCGCGAGATCCTGCTGACGATGATCGCGCGCGCCGACGTGCTGGTGGAGAACTTCCGCCCCGGCGTGATGGAACGCCTGGGCCTGGCGCCGGCCCTGCTGGCCGAGCGCTTTCCGGGCCTGATCCATGTGTCGGTCACCGGTTTCGGGCCCGACGGCCCGCGCGCCGGAGATCGCGCGTACGACGCGGTGATCCAGGCACTCGGCAGCGTGGCCGCCTCGCAGCGCGACTACGCCACCGGCGCGCCGGTGGTGCTGGCCAGCACGGTGAGCGACAAGGTCACGGCCCTCACCGCCGCGCAGGCCATCACCGCCGCGCTGCTGCGCCGCGAGCGCAGCGGCGGCCGCGGCGCCCGCGTGGAGGTGGCCATGCTCGACGCCACGCTGGCCTTCCAGTGGCCCGACGCGATGTACAACCATGTGTTCATCGACGACGCGCCGGCGCCCTTCCCCGAGTTCGGCGCCACGCAGCGGCCTTGGAAGACGGCCGACGGCCATGTGACGACCATGGTGCCGCAACCGAGCGAGTTCCGCGCGCTGTGCACGGTGCTGGGGCACCCGGAGATTGCCGACGACCCGCGCTTCGCCAGCCTGCCGCTGCGCTACCGCCACGGCAAGGAGTTGCGCGCCACGCTGGAGCCGCTGTTCCTGCAGTTCGACAACGCCACGCTGGAAGCCCTGTGCCGCCAGCATGGGGTGCCGATGGGCGTGATCCACGAGCGCCCGCAGGTGCTCACCGATCCGCAGGTGCAGCACAACGCGGCCGTGGTGACGCTGGACCATGGCGACATCGGCCGCGTGCGCCTGGCCCGCGCCGGTGCCCGCTTCGACGGCCAGCCGATGGCGCCCGAGCGCGGCGGTGCCCGCCTGGGCGAGCATGGCCTGGAAGTGCTGGAGGAACTGGGCTTCGACGGCGCGCGCATCGACGCGCTGCTGGCATCCGGGGTCTTGAAACTACCCGGCTGAGGCGGCGAGCGCCTGGTCGATGTCCCACAGGATGTCGTCCACATGCTCCAGGCCCACCGACAGGCGCACCATGTCGGGCCGCACGCCGGCGGCCAGTTGCTGTTCTTCGCTGAGTTGCCGGTGCGTGGTGCTGGCCGGGTGGATGATCAGCGTGCGCGTGTCGCCGATGTTGGCCAGGTGGCTCATGAAACGCGCCGCGCCGATGAAGCGCTCGCCCGCCGCCGCCCCGCCCTTCACGCCAAAGGCCAGCAGGCCGGAGGCGCCCGGCACACCGTCAGCGTTGCGCATCTGCCGCTGCACCAGCGCATGCTGCGGGTGCTCGGGCAGGCCGGGGTAGTTCACCCAGCTCACCTGGGGATGCTGCTGCAGGTGGCGCGCCACCGCCAGCGCATTGCGGCAGTGGCGTTCCATGCGCAGCGGCAGCGTCTCCACGCCCTGCAGGATCTGCCAGGCGCTCATCGGGCTGAGCGCCGAGCCGTAGACGCGCAGCGTCTCCATGCGGCAGCGCATGGCGAAGCCGAAGTCGCCGAAGGTCTCGTAGAACTTCACGCCGTGGTAGCCGGGCGAGGGCTCGGTCATGCCCGGGAATTGGCCGTTGTCCCACGGAAAGCGGCCACCATCCACCACCACACCGCCCAGCGTGGTGCCGTGGCCGGCCAGGTACTTGGTGGCCGAATGCACCACGATGTCGGCGCCGAGTGCCAGCGGGTTGCACAGGTACGGGCTGGGCACCGTGTTGTCGATGATCAGCGGCACGCCATGGGCATGGGCCACATCGGCCACGGCGGCAATGTCCAGCACCACCAGGCTGGGATTGCCCAGGCTCTCGGCGAACACGGCGCGCGTGTTGGGCCGCATGGCCGCGGCAAAGGCCGCCGGATCGGTGGCGTCGACGAAGCTGGTCTCGATGCCGAACTTGGCGAGGTTCACCGCCAGCATCGTCACCGAGCCGCCATACAGCGCCCCGGCCGCCACCACATGGTCGCCGGCCTGCAGCAGGGTCATCAGCGCCATGGCCTCGGCGGCCATGCCCGAGGCGCTGGCCACGGCGGCGCGGCCGCCTTCCAGCGCGGCCACGCGCTCTTCCAGCGCCGCCACCGTGGGGTTGCTCAGGCGCGAGTAGACGTTGCCGAAGGTCTGCAGGTTGAACAGCGCCGCCGCATGCTCGGCCGAATCGAACACGAAGCTGGTGGTCTGGTAGATCGGCAGCGCACGCGCGCCGGTCTCGCGGTCGGGGATCTGCCCGGCGTGGATGGCCAGGGTTTCGGGGCGGAACTGATGGTCGCTCATGACGGACGTTTGGCAGAGATCACGCCGGTGTTCACGCCGGCCCAGTGCAGGCCGCCGAACAGCCGCGCGTGCTCGATCTTCACGCAGCGGTTCATCACGCTGGCCAGGCCGGCGGCGCGGGCCTCGTCATGCGCCTGCAGGTTGGCCACGCCGAGTTGCTGCCACAGGCACTTCGCACCCAGCGCGATGGCGCTGCGGGCGATGGGCAGCACATCCTCGGTCTTGCGGAACACGTCGACGATGTCGACGGGCTCGGTGAGGTCTTCCAGCCGCGCCACGCACGGCATGCCCAGCACCTGGCCGCCGGCATAGCGCGGGTTGACCGGCAGGATGCGGTAGCCCTTGCCCTGCATGTAGCTGGCGGCGAAGTAGCTGGGGCGGTGCCATTCGGCCGACAGGCCCACCACGGCAATGGTGCGCGCGCTGCGCAGGATCTGTCTCAGCGCGGCCTCGCCCAGGCCATCGCCCATTGCCTCATCGCTCATGCATGCAGCCCCGGATCGGTGTGGGGCGGGACGCGACCGGTGCCCGGCCCCTGCATCCCGCCGGCCAGCAGCACCTCGCGCACGCCAGCCAGCCGCGACGATACCGCGCGGCGGGCCCGCCGCACCGCGGGGTCTTCGCCGGGCGACACGGTGTCGCGCAGCGCCAGTTCCAGCGCCTTGGCATCCTCGGCCAGGCCCGGCAGGCCCAGCGTGGCGGCCAGCGACTTCAGGTCGTGGGCCAGGCGATGCGCACGGTCGATGTCGCAGGGCACGGCGTCGATCGATCGAGTCAGGCGCTGATCGAACTTCAGCAGCGGTTCGCAGGCGGCCTCGAGCACGCGGTCGTAGAGCGGCAGGCCGCCCAGGCGCTGCAGCGCACCAGGCAGGTCGCTGTCGGGCAGGGCCTCCAGCGCGCGCAGGCGGGCGTCGCCGCCACCGTCGGGCGGCAGCGTGCTGCCGGCGGCATCGGCGGCGGTGCGGGTGCGCGCCATCAGGCCCAGCAACTGGGCGCGCGAATAAGGCTTGGCCAAGTGCGCGTCGAAGCCGGCCTCGCGCGCGGCGGCCAGATCAGCCGCGTCGGCCTGGCCGCTGACCGCGACGATGAGCGCCGGCTTGCGGTGGCGCCGGCGCTCCACGGCGCGCATCGCGCGCACCGCGTCCAGGCCCGACAGCGCCGGCATGTTCAGGTCGAGCAGCACGATGCGGTACGCCTCGGCCTCGAAACGGCGCACCGCGCTGCCGCCATCGTGCACACCGTCGATGCGGTAGCCGGTGCCCTCGGCAAAGGCCTGCAGCAGCATCAGGTTGTGCGGGCTGTCGTCGGCGGCCAGCACCGGCACCACGCTGCGCCCGGCCCGCGCCACCGCGCCGGCAGGCACCACCGACGGCGGCACGCCGTGCGGCAGCGTCACCGGCCCTTCAGGTGCCGCGGCAGTGGCCGGCAGCGGCAGCTCGACATGGAAGCACGAGCCCATGCCCTCGCGGCTGACGACCCCGATCTCACCGTCCATGGCCTCGGCCATGCGCTTGCAGATGGCCAGGCCCAGGCCGGTGCCGCCCAGGCTTTGCGCGGCCTGCGGATCGGCCTGCACATAGGGCAGGAAGATGCGCTGCAGCCGGTCGGCCGGGATGCCCACGCCGGTGTCGCGCACCTCGAAGCGCACATGCTGGCGGTTGCGGCCGAAGCCGACCAGCAGCGTCACCGTGCCCGCCGGCGTGAACTTCACCGCGTTGCCCAGCAGGTTGCGCAGCACCTGGCCCACGCGCATGGCGTCGCCCACCACGGTTTCGGGCAGGTCGGGATCGGTCTCCACGTCGAGGGCCAGGCCCTTTTGCTGCGCGCGCGCCTCGAACAGCGCCACCTGCTGCGCCACCAGGCGCGGCAGCGAGAACGGGTGGCGCGTCAGCGTCAGCAGACCGGCCTCGCTCTTGGACAGGTCCAGCAGGTCGTTGAGCATGTGCAGCAGGTCCTGCCCGGCATTGCCGAACAGCGCGACATGGCGCTTCTGCTGCGCATCCAGCCGGGTCTGCGACAGCATCTCGGCCGCGCCCAGCAGCGCGTTCAGCGGCGTGCGGATCTCGTGGCTCAGGTGCGCCAGGAAGTCGCTCTTGACCTGGTTGGCCGCCTCCAGCGCGGCGTGCTGCAGGCGCAGCCGGCGGGTCTCGCGGGCGGCATGCCGCTGCGCGTGCCACACCGCCAGGCCGCCGATGGCCAGCAGCAGGGCCAGCGGTGCCCCGATGTGGCTGAGCTGGCCGCGCCAGACCACCAGCCCGGTGTCGATGACCAGCAGCAGCACCCCGCCGGCGGCGGCCGCCAGCAGCACCGGCCAGGCCCGTGGCGGCGACTGGCGCCAGCCCTGCAGCGCCCACACCAGCCAGGGCAGCAGGCCCAGCGCCAGCAGGGCCGCGTCGACCGCCGGGCGCGGCGCCGCCAGCAGGCGGTTGTTGTCGATCGCGTCGTGCAGCGCGGCCAGCGCCTGCGTGGCGCTGCGCAGCCCTTGCGCCGTGAGCACCTCGCCCCCCAGGGCGGCGCTGGCGCCGATGAACACCACACGGCCACGCACCGCGGCCGCCAGCGCCTGCGCCTCGTCGTCGGGCAGCAGCCCCCGCGCCGCGGCATCCACGCGCCACAGCGCCAGCGGCGCCGGCACGCTGTCGGGCCGGGCCAGCCAGGGCCGCAGGCGCTGCTCGGCGTCCAGCGTCCACAGCGGCCCGGCGGGGGTCTGCACCAGCACCTGGTCATCGCGGCGCACGCAGCGCATGGCCTGGGCCTGGCCGGGATGCAGGGCCTGCCACACCGCCATCGGCAGCAAGGGCAGCGCCAGGTCGCCCGCCTGCTGCCACAGCGGCACATGGCGCAGCACGCCGTCGGCATCCACCGGCACCGACAGGGCCCCCACCCGTGCCAGGGCGCCCGCCGCTGCGCCGCCAGCAGCCCAGTGCGGCAGTTGCCAGCCCGCCACCGGCGCCGGCACGCAGCCGGGCGGCGCCAGCAGCATGCCGGCGGCCGCGTCGCCCTCGCCCGCCACGCTGCGCGCGGCCAGCAGCACCGGCGCCGGCGCGCTGGCCACCCACTCGGCGAACGCCGCGTCGCCGTCCTTGGCATCCACCAGCATCAGCCCGAAGGCCACGCCACGGGCGCCGTGTGCCAGCAACCAGCGGCCGGCCGGCACATAGGCATCGCGGCGCAACGGCCAGGCGCCCATGCGGCGCACGCTGTCCTCGTCCACATCCACCACCCGCGCGGCGTCGGCCGGAGCCGCGGGGGCCAGCCAGGCGGCCTGCAGGTCCTGGCGGTGGTCGAGCCAGGCGTCCAATGGCAGCGCACGCGCCGCCAGCAATGCCAGCCCCAGGGCCAGCAGGCTCAGCGCGCTGGCCACCACCACGCCGCGCGTCCGGCCCACGCTGCGCCACAGCGCGGCCAGCGCCGGGCGCACGCCGGGCTCGGCCTGCACGGCGGCGCCGGCGACGGTGGAACGGACAGCGGGGGGCGGGGCCGGCATGGGCGCAATACAGCTCGCGGCAGGAACGGCCGACATCATCGCCGCTTTGCACCGGTCCCGACCCGGTGCGGTGGCCGCACGCCCCATGTCCGGGGGACGCCGAAGCGGGTGGGCGCCGCGGCGGCAACGCTGCGCCATGGGTGCGCCATGGGCGGCGCAGTGCATTACACTGCGCGCCTGCCAGGAGAGAGCCCCACCAGGGGCCGCCGAAGGCGCAGAGGCACCCCCTCGAACGCTCAGGCAAAAGGACTGGCAGGCGCGCTGCGAAAGCGGGGCGTTCCTCACTGGAGAGAGGCGGGCCGACGCCCAGCGCGTCGCAGCACGTCCACCGAAGGGGCAAGCGGTCGGCGCATACCACGCGGCTGCCAATCTCTCAGGTAAAGCGGACAGCGAGGGGTCTTTCCCATCCGGTGTGGCCGGATGGGTGCCTGAACCCCTCGCCGCCAAAGGATTTGCGCGATGTCCGCTCCCGCCGCCGACCTGCTGACCACCCCGCTGCACGCGCTGCACCTGGAACTCGGCGCCAAGATGGTGCCCTTTGCCGGCTATGCCATGCCGGTGCAATACCCCGCCGGCATCCTGGCCGAGCACCGCCAGTGCCGCGAAGGCGCGGCGCTGTTCGACGTCTCGCACATGGGCCAGCTCAAGCTGCTGGGCGACGAGGCGGCCACCGCACTCGAAAGCCTGGTGCCGCAGGACATCGTCGGCCTGGCGCCGGGCAAGCAGCGCTACGCCTTCTTCACCAATGCCGCCGGCGGCCTGCTCGACGACCTGATGGTCACGCGCCGTGCCGACCACCTGTTCCTGGTGGTCAACGCCGCGTGCAAGGACGCCGACACGCGCCACCTGATCACCCACATCGGCCACCGCTGCACCGTGGTGCCGCTGCCCGACCGCGCGCTGCTGGCGCTGCAGGGCCCGCAGGCGGTGAGCGCGCTGCGCTGGCTGAACGAGGGCGTGACCGCGCTGACCTTCATGACCGGCGGCGACTTCACGCTGGCCGGCGCCGACTGTTTCGTCACCCGCTCGGGCTACACCGGCGAGGATGGCTTCGAGATCAGCGTGCCGGCCGACCAGGCCGAAGCCCTGGCCCGTGCGCTGCTGAGCCTGCCCGAGGTCAAGCCCGCCGGCCTGGGCGCGCGCGACACGCTGCGCCTGGAGGCCGGCCTGTGCCTGTACGGCCACGACATCGACACCCGCACCACACCGATCGAGGCCGGCCTGAACTGGGCCATCCAGAAGGTGCGCCGCCCCGGTGGCGAGCGCGAAGGCGGCTACCCCGGTGCCGACGTGATCGGCCCGCAGTTCAGCACCCCGCCGGGCGTGCGCCGTGTGGGCCTGGTGGGCCTGGAGCGCGTGCCGGTGCGCGAAGGCGCGCCGCTGGTCGATGCCGATGGCCGCCCGCTGGGCCGCGTGACCAGCGGCACGCTGGGCCCCACCGTGGGCCAGCCGGTGGCCATGGGCTACCTGGCCGCCAACCACGGCGCGCTGCACCACGAGGTGTATGCCGAGGTGCGCGGCAAGCGCCTGCCGATGCGCGTGTCGCCCATGCCCTTCGCGCCGCACCGCTACCACCGCGGCTGAGCCGCGTCGTCCGTTTTCCCCTTTCTTCGTTCCACCCACCGCCCCACGAGAGCGCGCACATGACCACCAAGTTCACCCCCGAGCACGAATGGATCAACATCGAGGACCATGAGGCCGCCGTCGTCGGCATCACGCTGCATGCGCAGGATGCGCTGGGCGACGTGGTCTTCGTCGATCTGCCCGAGGTGGGCCGCAGCTACAACCGCGGCGAGGTGTCGGGCGTGGTCGAGTCGGTGAAGGCCGCGGCCGACATCTACATGCCGGTGGACGGCGAGGTGGTCGAGGTCAACGAGGCGCTGCGCGCCGACCCGGCCCTGGCCAACCGCGACCCGCTGGGCGAAGGCTGGTTCTTCAAGGTGCGCGTGGGCAACATGGCCCAGTTCGACGAACTGATGGACGCGCCGGCCTACGACGCGCTGCTCAAGACGCTGTGAAGCCCGCGGCGCCGCATCCGCCCGCGGCGCCGCCCCACCCTGCCGAAGCCGTGAACGGCGCCGTTCCGACCGGATGCGCGCCGAGCCGCGCCGCCGCATGCCTGAACGCCGGCCCGACCGCCTGTCTGACCGCCCTGCCCGACCGCCCTGCCCGCCCCGAGGTGATCCGATGACCCCCGCCCTGCCCAGCCTCGCCGAACTCGAGAACGCCGCCGAGTTCACCGCCCGCCACATCGGCCCCGACGCCGACGAACAGGCCCAGATGCTCAGCACCATCGGCGCCGCCTCCCGCCGCGCGCTGATCGACGCGGTGATGCCCGCCGCCATCGCCCGCAGCCGGCCGATGGACCTGCCGGCCCCGGCCACCGAGGCCCAGGCCCTGGCCGAGTTGCGCGCCATCGCCGCCAAGAACCGGGTGCTCAAGAGCTTCATCGGCTGCGGCTACCACGGCACGCACACGCCGGGCGTCATCCTGCGCAACATCCTCGAGAACCCGGCCTGGTACACCGCCTACACGCCCTACCAGGCCGAGATCTCGCAGGGCCGGCTGGAGGCGCTGCTGAACTTCCAGACCCTGATCACCGACCTCACCGGTCTGGCGATCGCCAACGCCTCGATGCTGGACGAGGCCACCGCAGCCGCCGAGGCCATGACCCTGGCCAAGCGCAGCGTGCGCGCCAAGGGCAACACCCTGGTCGTCTCGGGCGACATGCATCCGCAGATCCTGGAGGTGCTGGCCACCCGCGCCGAGCCGCTGGGCCTGACGCTGAAGCAGGCCGACTCGGCCGAGGCCTGGGCCACCGCGCTGGCGGGCGACGACTACTTCGCCGCCATCGCGCAGTACCCGGCCAGCAGCGGCTGGCTGCATGACTGGAGCGCTGACGCGGCCACCGTGCACGGCAAGCAGGCCGCCTTCATCCTGGTGGCCGACCTGCTGGCGCTGACGGTGCTGAAGACGCCCGCCGAGATGGGCGCCGACATCGCCGTGGGCAGCACCCAGCGCTTCGGCATGCCGATGGGTGCCGGCGGCCCGCACGCCGCCTACATGGCCTGCCGTGACGACTTCAAGCGCGCCATGCCCGGCCGCCTGGTGGGCGTGAGCGTGGACAGCCACGGCGCGCCGGCCATGCGCCTGGCGCTGCAGACGCGCGAGCAGCACATCCGCCGCGAGAAGGCCACCAGCAACATCTGCACCGCCCAGGTGCTGCCGGCCGTGGTGGCCAGCATGTATGCCGTGTACCACGGCCCCGAGGGCCTGAAGCGCATCGCCCAGCGCGTGGCGCGCTACCTGGGCATCTTCGTCGCCGGCCTGCGCGAGCTGGGCGTGGACCTGGGCCAGACCCACCACCTGAACGCCGGCGCCTTCGACACGATCTGCCTGCGCACCGGCGCCGACACCGACCGCCTGATGGCCCGCGCCGTGAGCCTGGGCGCCAACCTGCGCCGCTGCTGGGGCGAGTACATCGCCGTCACGCTGGACGAGACCACCACCCGCGACGACCTGGCGCTGCTGTGGCGCATCTTCAGCGACGACGCGCGCACCCTGCCCAGCGTCGATGCGCTGGCCGCCGCGCCCGACCTGATCCCCGACGCGCTGCGCCGCACCACGGCCTACCTGACGCACCCGGTGTTCAACACGCACCACAGCGAGACCGAGATGCTGCGCTACCTGCGCAAGCTGGCCGACAAGGATCTGGCGCTGGACCGCAGCATGATCCCGCTGGGCTCGTGCACGATGAAGCTCAACGCCACCAGCGAGATGATCCCCATCACCTGGCCGGAATTCGCGAACGTGCACCCCTTCGCCCCGGCCGAGCAGCTGGCCGGCTATGCCGAGCTGAACGCCCAGCTGTGCGGCTGGCTCAGCGAGGCCACCGGCTATGCCGGCATCAGCCTGCAGCCCAATGCTGGCTCGCAGGGCGAATACGCCGGCCTGCTGGTGATCCGCGCCTGGCACCAAAGCCGCGGCGAGCACCAGCGCACCATCTGCCTGATCCCCGAATCGGCGCACGGCACCAACCCGGCCTCGGCCCAGATGGTGGGCATGCAGGTGGTGGTGGTGAAGTGCGATGCCAACGGCGCGGTGGACCTGGCCGACCTGGAAGCCAAGTGCGCCCAGCACGCCGACAAGCTGGCCGCGATGATGATCACCTACCCCAGCACCTACGGCGTGTACGACGCCGAGGTGAAGGCCCTGTGCGCCACGGTGCGCCGCCATGGCGGGCGCGTGTACGTGGACGGCGCCAACATGAACGCGCTGGTGGGCCTGGCCGCGCCGGGCGAGTTCGGCGGCGATGTCAGCCACCTGAACCTGCACAAGACCTTCTGCATCCCGCACGGCGGTGGCGGCCCGGGCGTGGGCCCGGTGTGCGTGGTCGACGACCTGGTGCCCTTCCTGCCGGCCCACAAGACCGGCGGCATCGGTGGCGAGCAGTCCACCGGCGCGGTCAGCGCCGCGCCGCTGGGCAATGCCGCCGTGCTGCCGATCAGCTGGATGTACATCCGCATGATGGGCGCCGACGGCCTGACCGCCGCCACCGAGAACGCCGTGCTGTCGGCCAACTACGTGGCCGCCCGCCTGGCCGGGCACTACGACATCCACTACTCCAGCAACGTGCCGGCGCTCAAGGGCGGCGGCGTGGCGCACGAGTGCATCCTGGACCTGCGCCCGCTGAAGGACAGCTCGGGCGTCAGCGCCGAGGACGTGGCCAAGCGCCTGATCGACTACGGCTTCCATGCGCCGACGCTGAGCTTCCCGGTGGCCGGCACGCTGATGGTCGAGCCCACCGAAAGCGAACCCAAGGCCGAGCTCGACCGCTTCTGCGACGCGATGATCGCCATCCGCGGCGAGATCGCCAAGGTGGAGGCCGGAACCTGGCCGCAGGACGACAACCCGCTGAAGCACGCGCCGCACACCGCCGCCGCCGTGGGTGGCAGCGAATGGATGCACGCCTACCGCCGCGAGGACGCGGCCTGGCCGCTGCCCAGCCTCAAGGCGGCCAAGTACTGGTCGCCGGTGGGCCGCATCGACAACGTCTACGGCGACCGCAACCTGTTCTGCTCGTGCGTGCCGCTGAGCGAGCTGGACACCGAAGCCTGACCCGCTGACCCCACCGCGAGCACGCTGCCCATGGCGCTTTCCGTCTTCGACCTGTTCAAGATCGGCATCGGCCCCAGCAGCAGCCACACGGTGGGGCCGATGCGCGCCGCGCGCATGGCCGTGCTGCGCTGGCAGGCCCAGGGCCTGGCGCCACGGCTGGCGCGCGTGCAGTGCCAGCTGTACGGCAGCCTGGGGGCCACCGGCAAAGGCCATGGCAGCGGCACCGCCGTGCTGCTGGGCCTGATGGGCGACGAGCCCGACACGGTGGACGTGGACGGCATCCCGGCCCGCCTGGCCACCGTGCGCGGCAGCGGCCGGCTGCCGCTGCCCTGGGGTGCCGCGCTGGCCTTCGACGAGCGCGCCGATCTGGTCTACCACCGGCGCAAGAGCCTGCCCTTCCATGCCAACGGCATGGAGTTCACCGCCTTCGACGCGGCGGGGGCCGAGCTGGACACGCGGCGCTACTACTCGGTGGGCGGCGGCTTCGTGGTCAGTGACGAGGTGGCGGCCGATGGCTCGCGCCAGCGCGTCATCGCCCCCGATGCCACGGTGCTGCCGCACCCCTTCCGCAGCGCCGCCGAACTGCTGGCGCTGTGCCGGGCCCAGGGCTGGAGCATCGCGCAGCTGATGCGTGCCAACGAGCGCCACTGGCGCGCCGATGCCGAGATCGACGCCGGGCTGGACCGCATCTGGCAGGTGATGCAGGCCTGCGTGGCCCGCGGCTGTGCCACCGAGGGCGTGCTGCCCGGCGGCTTCAAGGTGCGCCGCCGCGCGGCCGAACTGCAGCGCCAGCTCACCGCCGACCCTACCGCAGCCTTGAAAGACCCGCTGCAGGTGCTCGACTGGGTGAACCTGTTCGCGCTGGCGGTCAACGAGGAGAACGCTGCCGGCGGCCGCGTGGTCACGGCGCCGACCAACGGCGCGGCCGGCATCGTGCCGGCGGTGCTGCACTACTACCGCCGCTTCACCCACGGTGCCAGCGATGCCGGCGTGCGCGACTTCCTGCTCACCGCGGCGGCCATCGGCATCCTCTACAAGGAGAACGCCAGCATCAGCGGCGCCGAGGTGGGCTGCCAGGGCGAGGTGGGCGTGGCCTGCAGCATGGCCGCCGGCGCACTGTGCGCGGTGCTGGGCGGCACGCCCGAGCAGGTGGAGAACGCCGCCGAGATCGGCATGGAGCATCACCTGGGCCTGACCTGCGACCCGGTGGGCGGCCTGGTGCAGATCCCCTGCATCGAGCGCAACGCCATCGCCGCGGTCAAGGCCATCAACGCTGCGCGCATGGCGCTGCGCGGCGACGGCAGCCACCATGTCAGCCTCGACCAGGTGATCAAGACCATGCGCGAGACCGGCGCCGACATGCTCACCAAGTACAAGGAAACGGCCCGCGGCGGCCTGGCGGTGAACATCGTCGAATGCTGATCGGGGCGCGAAAAGCCCCCGCCCAGACCGCCAGTTCGGTCGATCGAGCGCCCCTGCGGCTGCCCAGAATGGCCGGGATGCTGGGCCGCCGTGCGGCCGGCGTCTGCCCGACCTCCGGAGACTGGCCATGACCTCGAGCGCCCAGCGTTGGCGAATGTCCCCTCTGCGACCCGGCGTGAAGCTGATGCGTCGCCTGAACATCCCCGTGAAGATGGGTTTGATGGGGCTGCTGCTGGCGGTGCCGATGCTGGTCACGCTGCTGGCCACCAGCCAGCGCGCCGCGGCCGACCTGGCCGTGGTGCAGCTCGAGCGGTCGGGGGCGCGGGTGGTGGCCACACTGATCGAGGCGGTCACGGCGATGCAGACCCTGCGTGACCTGAACATGCGCGCGCTGTCGGGCGATGCCGCGGCGCGCGGCCGCCTGCCCGATGCGGCCCGTGCCCTGACCGAGGCGCTGGCACGCGTTGACCAGACCCACGCCGAAAGCGGCGGCTTCGACCTGCCCGCACAGTGGACCCAGGCCCGCGACGCCGCGCGTGCGCTGGCCGAGAAGCCCGGCGAAGGCCGGCGCGACGTGCTGTTCGCGCAGTACGGCACCCAGGTGGAACTGCTGCGCCAGGCCGTGCTGCACGTGGGCGAGCGCTCGGGCCTGCTGCTCGACCCCGAAGCCGCCAGCTACTACCTGATGGACCTGAGCGTGCAGCGCATGGTGCCCTGGCTGGAGGCCCTGGCCACCGCCCGCGGCCAGGGCGCGGCCGTGCTGGCGCGCGGCGATGCCGGCGCGGGCGAGCGGGCCACGCTGATCGGCCGCGCCGACACGCTGCGCCGCCAGCTCGACGACGTGGCCTTCAGCATCGGCGCGCTGTCACGCACCGGGCATGCCGCCCCCGAGAGCTGGGCCGCCGCGCGCGACGAGTCGCAGGCCCTGGCCGAGCGCCTGCGCAAGGTGTTCGGCGCCGAGGCCATCGAGGGCGAGCCCGGCCCGTTCTTCGACGCGGCCACGGTGGCCATCGGCAACACCCGCGCGCTGAACACGCAGGCCATGGCCGCGCTGCAGCACGCCCTGGCCACGCGCGAGGCCGGCCTGTGGCGCAGCACCTTCCTGCACCTGGGCATCGCCGGCCTGGGCATCGCGCTGACCGCCTATCTGGCGCTGGCCTTCTACGTCAGCTTCCACGGCGCGCTGCGCGCGCTGCATGCCGGCGTGGACAAGGTGGCCGAGGGCGACCTGTCGCACCACATCGAGATCCGCGGCGGCGACGAGCTGAGCCAGATCGGCAGCATGGTCGAGCGCATGAACAACCGCCTATCGGCCATGGTGGCCGAGATCCGCAGCAGCGCGGTGCGCGTGGGCATGTCGGGCGAGCAGGTGTCGAACAGCAGCCAGATGCTGGCCATCCGCACCGACGCCCAGGCCGCCAGCCTGCGCCAGGCCGTGTCCACCGTGGGCCAGCTCAGCGAGGCCGTGGCGATGAACGCGCAGTCGGCCAACCACCTCAGCGAGCTGACCGATCGCCTGCGCCAGCAGGCCGAGGACGGCGGCCAGGCCATGCACCAGGCCGTGGGCTCGATGGCCGACCTGGAGGCCGGCTCGCGCCGCGTGGGCGAGATCATCGGCACCATCGACGGCATCGCCTTCCAGACCAACATCCTGGCGTTGAATGCCGCCGTGGAAGCGGCGCGCGCCGGTGAGGCCGGCCGCGGCTTCGCGGTGGTGGCCGCCGAGGTGCGCAGCCTGGCGCAGCGCTCGGCCGCCGCGGCCGGCGAGGTGCGCACGCTGATCGCCCGCTCCACCGAGCAGGTCGACGCCTCGGTGGCGCGCACCCGCCAGGTGGGCGACGCGCTGGAGTCGCTGGTCGGCGGCGTGCGCGAGGTGTCGCTGGCGCTGCGCGAGATCGCCGCCGCCAGCACGCGCCAGAGCGCCGACCTGAAGGAGATGTCGGCCAGCGTCAATGCGCTGGACGAGATCACGCGCGAGAACGCGGCGATGGTGGACGTGTCCACCGTGGCCTCGCACGAGCTGGTCGACCGCGCGCAGCGCCTGTCGGGCGCGGTGGCGTCGATCCGCCTGCGCCAGGGCAGCGCCGACGAGGCCCGCAGCCTGGTGACGCGCGCGCTGGCCCTGATCAAGAGCCAGGGCCTCTCGGGCGCGGCAGCGGCGCTGCATTCGGCCGAGCAGGGCTTCGTCGACCGCGACCTCTACGTCTGGGTCATCGACCGCGAAGGCCGCTACGTGCTGCACGGCGCCAAGCCCGAGAACGAGGGCAAGCGCGTGCACGAGATCCCCGGCATCGACGGCGACCGGTTCGTCGCCGACATCTGGGCCGTGCCCGAGGGCGGCGGCTGGGTCGAGTACGACATCGTCAACCCGCAGACCGGCGCGGTGCAGCCCAAGGCCTCGTACGTGCTGCCGCTGGACGCGCGCCAGGTGGTGGGCTGCGGCGTCTACCGGCACGAGTCGGTGCCGGCCTGAGGCCGCACGCGGCCTCAGGCCGCCGTGGCGCCCTCGCGCGTGCGGGCCGTGGACGCGTCCACCGTGTCGGTCACTTGCGCCGTGTCGGTCACTTGCGCCGCGTGGGCCAGCGAGGTGTCGGGCACCGGCCGGCCCAGCATGAAGCCCTGCAGTTCGTCGCACCCGTGGTGCTGCAGCGCCGCCATCTGCTCGGCGGTCTCCACGCCCTCGGCGTTGACGCGGATCTTCAGCGCATGCGCCAGCGTGACGATGGCGCCGACGATCAGGTTGACCTTGGGGTCCTGGCCCAGGCCGTGGGTGAAGGCGCGGTCGATCTTGACCTTGTCGAACGGGAAGCGCCACAGGTAGGCCAGGCTCGAGTACCCGGTGCCGAAGTCGTCCATCGCGATGCGCACGCCCATCTCGGCCAGCTGGCGCAGCGTGGCCAGCGCGTGATCGGGATGGCGCATCAGCAGCGACTCGGTGATCTCCAGCTCCAGGCGCTGCGCCGGCAGGCCCGCCGCGGCCAGGGCGGCGGCCACCGTGGCCGGCAGGTCGCCGGTCTCGAACTGCGCGGGCGACAGGTTCACCGCCACCGACAGCGCGCCGGGCCAGCGCGCGGCATCGCGGCAGGCGCGGCGCAGGGCCCAGGCGCCCAGGGTGCCAATCAGGCCGGTCTCTTCGGCCAGCGGGATGAACTCCGACGGCGGCACCGGGCCGCGCGTGGGGTGCATCCAGCGCATCAGCGCCTCGTAGCCCACCAGCGTGTGGCCGTCGATCGCATACAGCGGCTGGTAGTGCAGCGCCATCGTGCCGCGCTCGGCGGCCTCGCGCAGATCGCGCACCAGCGCATGGCGGCTGCGCACCTCGGCGTCCAGTGCCGCGTCGTAGAAGCTGAAGCAGCCCCGGCCCGCGGTCTTGGCCCGGTACAGCGCCAGGTCGGCCTGGTGCAGCAGCAGGTCGGGCTCGGGCGCCGGCTGGCCCGACAGCGTGGCCCCCACGCTGGCGCCGCAGCGCACGGTCTGGCCGTTCCACGCATAGGGCGCCGACAGTTCGGCCACGATGCGCTCGCCCAGCTGGGCCGCGGTGGCGGCCGTGGGCACCTGGCGCTGCAGCACCGCGAATTCGTCGCCCCCCAGCCGGGCCACCAGGTCGTCGGGGCGCACCAGGCGGCGCAGCCGATCGGCCGCCTGGCGCAGCACCTCGTCGCCGGCGGCATGACCCAGGGTGTCGTTCACCTCCTTGAAGCGGTCGAGGTCCAGGCACAGCACCGCGAAGCCGGGCCCCTGCCGGCGGCTGGCATCGACCGCCCCGGCCAGCGCTTCGTTGAAGCTGGCGCGGTTGTCCAGACCCGACAGGCCGTCGTGGCGCGCCAGGTAGCGCATGCGCGCCTCGGCCGCGCGCTGCTGCCGCTGGCGTGACAGCCAGTGCGCCAGCCCCAGGCCGCCCAGCGCCAGCACCACCGCCGCCAGCGCCAGCGCCACCTGCACGAAGGCCTCGCGGGCGCGGTGCGCGCGATCGGTCTGGTCGACATAGACCTCCACCACGCCCACCGTGCGGCCACCCACCACCACCGGCACATAGGCCTCGGCGTACACCGCCGGCCGGTCGGCACGGCCCGCGCCGTGCTGCAGTTCGACGATGCTGCGCCCGTCGTTCAGCAGGCGCACGGCCTGCTCGACCGTCACGCCCTGGTCACTGCCCACCCGCTCGACCGGGCCCGCCAGCGGCGCCGCGCCGGCCAGCTGGTCGGACACCAGCATGAGCCGGCCCTCGCGGTCGAAGAGCTTGAAGCGGAAGACGTCGCCCAGATGGCGCAGGCGGCGCAGGTCGGTGAAGGTGGTGGCCTCGGTGGCGCCACCGGCCAGGAAGTCGGGCAGGCCCGGCACGGCCTTGACCAGGGTCTGCGCGTAGTGCAGCGCCTCGTGCTCGGCATCACTCGCCAGGTGGCGCTGCGTGGCCACGTGCACGGCACCGGCGGCGGCGGCCAGCGCCACCAGCATGGCGGCCAGCCAGCCCAGCAGCCAGCGGCGGTCCTGTCGTCGAATCTTGGCGAGCATGGGCAGGTTCCGTCCGAGATCCGGGCTGGAACACTGCCCCGGCGACACGCCGCCCGCGGGGCGGCATGATCGCGTTATCGGCCTGGCCGTGGCCGACTTGAGGCCTGCCTGCGGCTCACTCGCGGTCGGCGGCGGCCAGCGGTGGCAGCACCCCGCCGGGCAGGCCGCCATCGGCCGCGGGCGCCGGCTGGCCCGCCGGCGCGGTGCCCGGCCGGCGCTCGCGCACCAGGTAGCTGTAGAGCACCGGCACCACCACCAGCGTGAGCAGCGTGCTGGTGATCACGCCGCCGATAATGGCTCGGCCCATCGGCGCCTGCAGCTCGCCCCCCTCATCGAGCGCCAGCGCCAGCGGCAGCATGCCGAACACCATCGCGAAGGTGGTCATCATGATCGGCCGCATGCGCGTGTTGCCGGCCTGCAGCAGCGCCTCGGTGACGGTGGCCCCGGCCTTGCGCGCATGGTTGGCGAAGTCGACCAGCAGGATGGCGTTCTTGGTCACCAGGCCCATCAACATCACCAGGCCGATCATCGAGAACACGTTCAGCGTGCTGCGCCACAGCAGCAGCGCCAGCATCACGCCGATCAGGCTCAGCGGCAGGCTGGCCATGATGGCGATGGGCTGCAGGAAGCTGCCGAACTGGCTGGCCAGCACGATGTAGATGAAGATCACCGCCAGGCCCATGGCGCCCAGCATGCCGGCGAAGGCCTCTTCCTGCTCCTTGGTCTGGCCGCCCACGTCGAAGCTGTAGCCCGGCGGCAGCTGGGTCTCCTTCACCAGCTTCTGCACGTCGTTGCCCACGTCGCCCGAGCTGCGGCCCTGCACGCCGGCGAACACCGCCTCGCGGCGCTGCAGGTTCTGGCGGCGGATGATCTCGGGGTTGAACACCGGCTCGATGGTGGCCACCGAGTCCAGCGCGATCGGCGTGCCGTCCTTGGCGAAGGCCACCGGCAGGCTGCGCAGCTGCTCCACCCGCTCGCGCTGGCTCTGGTTCAGGCGCAGCACCACGTCCACCTGGTTGCCGTCGGGCGTGGTCCAGTACGTTGCGGTCTCGCCGTTCACGTAGGCCCGCAGGCTGGACGCCAGCTGCGGCGCGGTGAGCCCCAGCTCGCGCACGGCAGCCGGCTTCAGCCGCACCGCGTAGGCCGGGATGCCGGGGCGCACCGACACCTCCACGTCCACCGTGCCGGGAATCTTCTTGACCTTGTCGGCGAAGTCGGTGGCCACCTTGGCCAGGCCCTCGGGGTCACTGCCCAGGATGGCCACGTAGATCGGCCGGTTGAAGCCGAGTGCCGACTCCACGCCCGGCACCTGCGCCACCTGGGCGCGGATGGCCTCCTCCACCTGCTTCTGGCTGCGTTCGCGCTCCTTGCGGTCCTTCAGTGCGATGTTCAGCCAGGCCTGGTTGCGCTGGCCGGCACCGCCCACCCAGGTGGACAGCGACTGCACCTCGGGCATGGCCAGCACGATCTCTTCCACCTGGCGCACCTTGGCGTCGCCGCGCTCCAGGCTGGAGCCTTCGGGCATGCGCAGCGCCAGCTGGGTGAAGCCCTGGTCCACCTCGGGGATGAACTCGCTGCCCACCAGCGGCGCCAGGCCGATGGCGCCAGCGAAGGACAGCACGCCCACGCCCATCACCACGCCGCGCGGCGTGATGGTGGCCAGCCGCAGCCGGCGCCGGCTGGCCTTGTCGCGCCGGTTCTGCGCATCGAAGCCGCGGCCGTAGACCGGGAACGGCAGACGCCAGCGGCGCGCCGAGAAGGCCCAGCGGATCAGCCGGTCGTACACCGCATGCAGGCCGTCCATCATGCGATCGGTGCCGCGGATCAGGTGGCCGATGACCGGCCAGTGCTTCATGCGCGCCGACGGCGGATCGCGCCACACGCTGCTGAGCATGGGGTCGAGCGTGAAGCTGACGAACAGGCTGACCATCACCGCCACGGCCACGGTGATGCCGAAGGGGAAGAAGAACTTGCCGATCACGCCGCCCATGAAGGCCACCGGCACGAACACCGCGCAGATGGCGAAGGTGGTGGCCATCACCGCCAGGCCGATCTCCTCGGTGCCGTCGCGCGCGGCGCTGTGGTGGTCCTTGCCCATGCCCACGTGGCGCACGATGTTCTCGCGCACCACGATGGCATCGTCGATCAGCAGGCCGATGCACAGGCTCAGCGCCATCATCGTCATGAAGTTCAGCGTGAAGCCGAAGGCGTACACCGCGATGAAGCTGGAGATCACCGCGATCGGCAGCGTCAGCCCGGTGATGATGGTGCTGCGCCACGAGTGCAGGAACAGGAACACGATGGCCACGGTGAGCAGCGCGCCCTCCACCAGCGTGCGCTTCAGGCCCTCCAGGCTCTTCTTCACCCAGTCGCTGTTGGCATAGATCAGGCGCAGCTCCACGTCGGGCGGCAGGCCCTTGCGCAACTCGTCCATCGCCGCCTTCACGGCGTCGCCGGCGACCACGATGTTGGTGTCCTGCTGCTTGAAGACGTTGAACGTGACCGCGCGCTGGCCGTTGATGCGCGCCACCGAGTCCGGCTCCTTCTCGCGCTCGACCAGCTGCCCCAGGTCGGACAGGCGCAGCGCCAGCCCGTTGCGGTGCGCCACCACCACCTGCTCGAACTGGCGCGGGTCACGCACCCGGCCCTCCACGCGCAGGATGGCGTCGGTGGTGCGGTCGCTCAGCAGGCCCACCGGTTGGTCGGCATTGGCCTCGCGCAGCGCGGTGGCCACCTCGGCCGGCGTGATGCCGTATGCACGCAGGCGCACCGGGTCGAGGTCGATGCGCACCTCGCGCTCGGTCAGGCCCGAGACCTCCAGCCGCGCCACGCCTTCCACGCGCTGCAGGCGCTTTTGCACCTGCTGGTCGGCCATCAGCGACAGCTCGCGCGCGCTGCGGGTCTTGCTCAGCAGCGCCAGCACCACCACAGGCTGGTTGTTGTCGTTGTTGTAGCGCGCGATGGTGGGCGCCTTGGCGTCCTTGGGCAGCGTGCTCTGCACCGCCGACATGCGGTCGCGCAGGTCCTGCATCGCGCGGCCCATGTCGGTGGACAGGTTGAACTCGACGTTGGTCTCGCTGCGGCCCTCGTAGCTGCGCGACACCACGCGCTTGACGCCGGCCACGCTGTTGATGGCCTCCTCGATCGGCTTGGTGACCTCGCGCTCCACCGCCTCGGGGCTGGCGCCGGGGTACTGCAGTTGGATGAAGGCGCCCGGCAGCGAGATGTCGGGCATCTGCTCCACGCCCAGGCGGGCGTAGGAGAACATCCCCAGCACGCACAGCGCCACCATCACCATGGTCGCGAACACCGGGTTCGCGATCGACACACGGGTGATCCACATGTTCGGCTCCTGCTCGGTTGCCGGGATCAGCGCAGCGCCGTGGCGCCGGAGGCCGCGGCCGAGGCCACCGCTGCGGCGCTGCCGGCGGCCTGCACCAGGGCCGGCTGGCCCTCGCGCAGGTTGTCGAAGCGGCTGGCCAGCACCAGCGCATCGGCGGCCACGCCGCCCAGCAGTTCCACGCGGCCGCCGGCCTCGTCGCGCTGGCCCAGCGTGACGGCGCGGCGCAGCAGCTTGCCGCCATCGAGCACCCACACATGGGCCTGGCCGGCGGTGTTGCCCACCGCAGCCATGGGCAGCAGCAGGCGCTGGCGGTCGTCGGCCAGCGACACGCGGGCCATCGCGTACTGGCCGGCGCGCAGCTGCTCCTTCGGGTTGGCCAGCGCCACGGTCACGCCGATCGAGCGCGTGCCGGGCTCGGCCGCCGGGGCAATGCGCACCAGGCGGGCGTTCACCGGTTCGGCCACGCCCTCCACCTGCACCTGCACCGCCATGCCGGGCGCCAGGCGACCGACCTCGTGCGTGCCCACGCTGCCGGCCAGCTCCAGTTGGGCCAGGTCGACCAGGGTCACCACCGGCTGCTCCATCGCCAGCTTCTCGCCCGGCAGCGCCTGGCGCTTGGACACGATGCCGGCGATCGGCGCCACCACCGCAGCGTCGCGGCCGGCCACCTTGGTGGTCTCGAGTGCGGCCTGGGCGGCGTGCAGCGTGGCGCGGGCGGCGTCCAGCGTGGCGCGCGACTGCTCCAGCGCCACCGGCGAGATGAAGTTCTGCGCCGCCAGGCGCTCATTGCTGGCGTGCGTGCGCTCGGCCTGGGCCAGGCTGGCGCGGGCCGAATCGATGTTGGCGCTGCGCTCGGCGATGCGGCTGGCCAGTTCGGCCTGGTCGATGCGGCCGATCACCTGCCCGGCGCTCACCCGCGCGCCCTCGGCCACGCTCAGCGTGACCAGGGTACCGGCCGTCTTGGCCCGCACCACGGCGGTGTTGGGCGCCACCAGCGGACCGCTGAACTCGATGCGCTGCGGCAGGCTGGCCTGCGTGGGCCGCACCACCTCGTTGGCACGGAAGACGAGCGGCTTGGACGCCGCGTCGGCCGGCGCACTGGCGGCCTTGGCCGCCTTGGCGGCGCTGTCCTGCGTGCGGCCCACGGCCACCACCGTGGCCGCCACCGCCGCCACGGCCACCACCCCTCCCACGCCAATCAACCAGGGCCTGCGCATCGTCTGTTCCTCCTGTGCGACCGTCCACGCTCTCGTGAAGCGGCGCCAGTGTAGGTTTGACCCCGGACAAATCCAGGGGGGCTGCGACGAAGCGTCGGGCAGGGGCGACGAACTGCAGGGGCGGCGGCCCAGCCGCGCCCCGCGGGGTGCCGGGGCGCCGCGTTCAGGCCGGCTGCAGCAGCTCGGTGCCGGCCGGCGGCGCCAGCGCAGCCTCCTGCCGGTAGACGCCGCAGCCGATGAACATGTCCTCGGCCAGCGCGGCGATGTAGGCCGTCTTGGGCACGGCGCGGCCGTCGGCCGGGTGCGGCCCCAGGTACTCGATCCACCCGGCGCCGGTCGCCCAGGCCTCCCAGGCCGCGTTGATGAACTGCTCGGCCTGCGCGTAGCTGATGCCCGGCACCTCGTGGATCACGCGGCCCAGCAGCTCGGGCCGGCCGCAGGCCACGCGGTAGCGGTGGCTGCGGTCGAACACGTACAGGAACATGTCGCGGTCCACCCAGTCGGCCTCCTGCTGCACGAAGTCGTTCAGCGCCGTGTCCACGCCCACCTCGGCCACGTGCGCCATCGCCCGCTCGACGATGCGCCGCGCCTCGTCGGCCGTGCCCTGGCGCAGCCGCATCGACGACACGGCCAGCCGCAGCGCCTCGGCCTGGCCGGCCAGCGTGCGGGCGGCCTGGGCCGAGCGTTCCACCGACTGCGCGTTTTCGCGCGTGATCTGGTCCAGCGCGGCCACGCTCTCGCTCACCTGCGCCAGGCCCTCGCGCTGGGCGGCGCTGGCGTCGGCCATCGCGCGCAACCGGCGCGACACCTCCTGCGCGCTGCTGTCCATCGTGTCGAGCAGGCCGCTGGCCTCCTGGATGCGCGCCGACGCATCGCCCACCTGCTCGGTGGTCTGGTCGATCAGGTCGCGCACCTCGGCCGCGGCCTCGGCACAACGCTGGGCCAGCTTGCGCACCTCGGCCGCCACCACCGAGAAGCCGCGCCCGGCCTCGCCGGCCTTGGCCGCCTCCACCGACGCGTTCAGCGCCAGCAGGTTGGTCTGGAAGGCGATGTCGTCGATGACGCCGTTGATCTCGGCCACGCGGCGCGCGCTGACCTCCAGCGTGCGCACCGATTCCACCGTCTCGCCCATCACCCGGCCGCCGGCCTCCACGCGCTCGCGCAGGGTCTGGGTCAGCGCGTCCAGCGTGCGCGCGGCCTCGGCATTGGCCTTGGCCTCGTGACTCAGCCGGTCCACCGAGCCGACCGACTGACGCAGGCTCTCGGCCTGCAGGTCGGTGCGGCCGGCCAGCGCCTGGCCGTCGGCGGCGACCACCTGCCCCGCCTGGCCCACGCGCACCGCGCTGCTGCGGATCTCGGCCACCAGCGAGGACAGGCGCATGCTCATCTGCTCGACGCGCTGGCCCACGGCGGCCAGTTCGTCGTCGCCCGCCACATCCACCCGGTGTGCCAGGTCGCCGGCGGCCACCGCGCGCATGCCGGCATCCAGCACGCCCAGCGTGTGCATCACCGCGCGCACCATGGCCATGCCGAAGTAGCCCAGCACCGCCAGGGCCAGCAGGCACAGCGCGCACAGCACCAGCGCCGAGCGGCGCGCCTCGGTGGCACGCTCGGCCAGGCGCTTGTCCAGGCGCTGGGCCACGTCGGCGCCCACGCGCAGCGCATCGGCCTCGGCCTCGTCGGCCGCGGCCAGGTAGGCGGCCAGGGCCTCGGGCGCAGGGTTCTCACCGAAGGTCTGGCGCGCCAGGCCGGCCAGCCGCTCGCTGCTGGCGCGTGCCGGCTGCCAGCGCGCGGGCGGCGTCTCGCCGGCGCGCGACAGCGCATCCACTTCCACCTGCATGGCCGCGGTGGCACGCTCCACGGCCTGGGTCAGCCACTGGGTCTCGGCGCGCTCGACCATGGACGGCGAGCGCCCGCCGGCCAGCAGCGCGGCACGGCCACGCAGTGCCGAGATGGTCTGCACCCACGGCGTGGTGTGCAGTGTGACCATGCTCATCAGCTGGTAGCTGGCGGCCTCGGGGTCGAGCAGCAGGCCCGAGCGCTCGGCCACCAGGCGCTGCATCTGCGCCAGCGCGGTGAGGTCGGCCGCCACATCGGCCTCGCTGCCGCTGCTGTGGCCGCTGGCGGTGGAGGCCGCCAGGCTGCGCAGGCGCGGCTGCAGCGGCTGCCACAGCGCGGCGGCGTCGATGCGCCGCGTGGTGGCAGCCAGCCGGTCCATCGCGCTCACCGCCTCGGCCAGCCCGGTGCGGGCCTGGGCGCGCGCGCCGTCCAGCGCGGTCTCGCCGGCACGGGCGCGCCGGGCCAGCTCGCCCACCTGGCCCAGCGCGGCGTTCACGCGCACCAGGCCGTGCACCACGCGCACGCCCTCCTGTTCGGTCAGCGCGGTGGTGGCCACCTGCTCCTGCGACAGCACCTGCAGGCCCAGCAGCAGCAGCAGCGGCAGGGTGATCAGCGCCGCGCCCAGGCCCAGCTTCAGGCCCAGGCGCATGCGCCCCATCCAGCGCATGCCGGGCTGCAGCAGCCCGCGTGCACGTTCCCGCAAGGTCATCGTGTGTTCTCCCGCGGCGGCCATCAGCCGATCACGAAGTGCTGGATCGAGCGCTTGAGGCTGTCGCCCTGGTCGCGCAGCTCGGCCGAAGCGTCGGACAGCTGGGCCACCAGGCGCGCATTGCCGCCCACCGTGCCCTCGACATCGCGGGCGATCAGCAGCACCTCGCGCGACTGCGACAGGCCGTCACGCACCATGCCGACGATCTCGCCGACGATGGCGTTGACGGCCTCGATCTCGTGGTCGGTGCGCGCCACCTGCTCACCGGCGCGCTCGGTGATGTGGCTGCCCTCCTCGATCTCGCCGATCGAGGTGTCGAGGATGCCGCGGATGCGCCGTGCCGCCGTCTCGCTGCGGTTGGCCAGGGTGCGCACCTCCTGCGCCACCACCGCGAAGCCCTTGCCGGCGGCGCCGGCACGCGCCGCCTCCACCGAGGCATTGAGCGCCAGCAGCTTGGTCTGGTAGGCCACGGCCTCCACCATGGCCACCACCTGGGCGATCTCGCGGCTCTTGCCCTGCAGCGAACGCATGCGCTGCTGCAGCTCGGCCATGGTGCGCCGGCTGCGCTGGGCCTCGATGCGCATCGAGCCCACATGGCCCGACACGCGCTCGACGGCCATGCCGCACTGGTCCATCGCATCGGCGAAGGTCTGCGTGCGGCCGGCCACGTGGCCGATGGCCTCGCGGATCTGGCCCGAGCTGCCGGACAGGCCGGCATTGCCGGTGGCCACCTCGCGCGAGGCGTGCGACACCGCCGACACGCCCTGCGTGACGGCCTCGAACATCGCCGACATGCGCGCCGCCGCCTGACCCAGCGTGGTCAGCGCGTGGCCGATCTCGTCGCGGCCATGGCCGGTGGGCCGGATGGTCAGGTTGCCGCGGCCCATCTCGTCGACCTGGGCGCACAGGTACTTCAGGCCGCCCACCATCACCTTGTACAGGCACACCAGCACGTACAGCGTGAACAGCATGCCGGCGCCCATGCCCAGCCACTGCGCCAGCAGCGTGTTCTTCAGCCGCTGCGCCCGCTGCACCAGCAGGTGTTCGATCTCGGCCAGGCCCAGCGCGTCGATGCGCGCGCCGGCCTCCACCGCCAGCTGGCCCAGCTGCCGGTAGGCGCCGAGGCTCATGTCACCCAGCTCCTCGCGCTGGCGCAGCACCAGCGCGGTGGTGGCCAGCAGCCGGTCGACGACCAGCAGCTGCTCGTCCAGTTGCGCCGCGTGGGCCGGCACCAGCGCGCGTGCGGCCACGATCTGCGGCCGCTCGATCGCCAGCACCGTGCGCGCCTCGACCAGGCGCTCGGTCACCTCGCGCGACAGCCCGCTGCCCGGCTGCTGCGGCCAGTGCAGCAGCATCACGGCCACCAGGTCGGCCACGCGCAGGCTGACGTCGGAGCCCGGGTGCACCAGGCCGGCGCGCAGCACGCGGCCGCCCGGGTCGTCGTCGACCATGGCGGCCCAGTAGTCCTCGTAGGTGTTGCGCACGCCATGCACCGCCTCGGCATAGCGGCGCAGCGCCCGCGAGCGGGCACCCATCACGCTCATGTCGCCGGGCACGAAGCCTTCCTTGCGCCGGGCCACCACCTCGCTGCGGCGCTGGGCCGCCTCCTGCACGGCGGCGGCCAGGGTGCTGTCGGTGGCCACCTCGTCGGCCAGCAGCGCCTCGACCTGCCCATGGGCCTGGGCTTCGCGGCTGAAGGCGCGCTCCAGGCCGTCCGCCGATCCGCCGCTCTCGGCACGCTGCACGGCCTGGGCCAGCTCCAGCACCGCCATCTCCAGGGCACCCAGTGCGCGCACATGCGCCACGCCGTTGACCGCCTGGCGCGCCTGGCGCCACTCGGCCAGGCCCTTGGCCAGCAGCTGCGTCAGCATCACGGCCATCAGGCCGAACACCAGCACGCTGACCACCAGCGCCTTCACGCGCAGCGTCTGGTTGCGCAGCAGGCGCACACCCGGACTCCAGATGCCGTGGTAGCGCATCCAGCCCAGCGTTTGCCAACGCTGCCGCAGCGCCTGTTGCAGCGCGGTCCAGTGCGGTCGCTTCGATCCGAGCATCGGCTGTGGTTTCCGTATGTAGATACAGGGGCTGAACCCCGTGGCCTGCGGCAGGCCACGACGCCCAATCCCCGGTGGACTCATCGGCTTTTCGGCGCGAATGCCGCCGTCTTGAGCCAACAAATCACGACCGGCGCACCGCCTGCCCCCATCGCACCGCCCGGCGAGCGGGCAGGCTCAACTTCGCGCAACGGCGGTCGATAACGGCCCGTGACCTCGGGAAACCGCCAAGACTTCCCGGCCCGTCACACCGCAGTGCACCGAACCGGTGCCCCTGAACCGTCCCCGGAGCCACGCCCGATGCCCTCGAGCGAGCAATTCGTCAGCAACACCCTGGCAGCGCCCTCCCCGGTTGCCACACGCCCCTGGATCCAGGCGCTGCGACAGCCGCTGTTGCTGGGATGCGTCACCCTGGTGCCGCTGCTGGCCTTCCAATATGGCGGCTGGCCTGCCGCGGCGGCCGGCTGGGTGCTGGCCTGCTGGCTGGCCTGGCGCTGGAACCAGGCGGCGCAGGCCTCGCGGGAGGTCCGCTCCGCCGACGCGGGCGAGGTGGCCGCCGATGGCGAGATCGCGCGCCTGGCCCTGAACGTGGTGCCGGTGTGGCGCCGCAACCTCGACGCCGCACGCGCCCACTCCGAACGCAGCATGTCGCAGCTGCTGGAAAGCTTTGCCGGCGTGTCCAGCCAACTCGACCAGGCCCTGGCCATTGCCGACAGCGCCCCCTCGCTGGAACTGGGCGCACACGAGATGCTGATGGCGCACCACCGGCCGCAGATCGAGCAGCTGGCCGAGGTGGGCAGCCAGGCCATGGCCACCAAGACCGCGATGCAGCAGGTGCTGGACGGCTTCTCCGCCGAACTGGCCGAGATGGCCAGCCTGACCCGCGACGTGCAGAACATCGGCCGTGCCACCCACCTGCTGGCGCTGAACACCTCGGTGGAGGCCACGCGCGCCGGCACCAGCAGCGGCGGCTTCATGGCCGTGGCGCAGGAGGTGCGCACGCTGGCCGGCAATTCACGCGAGGCCGGCAGCCGCCTGGCCCGCCATGTGGCCGTGATGCAGGAGCGCCTGTCGGCCATGCAGCTGGAGGCGCGCCGCACCGAGGCCGACGACGTCGAGCTGCGCCTGCGCACCGAGCAGGCCGCACGCGGCCTGGTCAGCGCGCTGCTCAACGGCCTGAGCGAAGCCACCAGCGCCACCCGCAACCTGCAGGCCGTGGGCCGGCAGTTGCAGGGCGAGCTCGAGCGGGTGCTGGTGGGCATGCAGTCGCAGGACCGGCTGAGCCAGATGATCGGCTCGAACACAGACGACATGGCCCGTCTGGCCGCCCACCTGCACGGCGCCCGTGACCCGCTGGCCGCCTCGCCGCCGGACTGGCTGGCGCGTCTGGAGTCCACCTACACGATGGACGACCAGCGCAGCAGCCACCACGGCACCACGGCCATCGACCAGACCAGCAGCGTGGAGTTCTTCTGAACCCCCGCCGCGCGCAGTCACCCCTTCCCTTTCAACCAGCAGACCGCAGTACCCGAGCGATAGGAGCCCCAAGATGAGCAAGACCGTGATGGTGGTGGACGATTCAGGCAGCTTCCGCACCGTGGTCAAGCTGGCCCTGCAGAAGGCCGGCTATGGCGTGGTGGAGGCGGCCGACGGCGTCGACGCCTGCAGCAAACTCAACGGCGCCAAGATCAACCTGATCGTGTGCGACGTGAACATGCCCAACATGGACGGCCTGTCCTTCCTGAAGCATGTGAAGGCCAGCCCGGCGCACAAGTTCACCCCGGTGATCATGCTGACCACCGAGAGCCAGGAGGCCAAGAAGGCCGAGGGCCGCGCCGCCGGCGCGCGTGCCTGGATCACCAAGCCCTTCCAGCCCTCGCAGCTGGTGGACGCGGTCAACCGCCTGTGCGTGTGACGCCATGCCCGCCGCACTGCGCCTGGACGGCGAACTGACGATTCCGCAGGCTGCGGCCGTGCGGGAGCGTCTGCTCGCGGTGCTGGACACCGCCCCCGACGGCCTGCTGCTGGACCTGGGCGAGGTGGAAGCCTTCGACTCGGCCGGCCTGCAGCTGCTGCTGGCCACCCGCCACAGCCTGGCCGAACGCGGCCTGGCCCTCACCCTCACCGCCTGCAGCCGGCCGGTGGCCGATGCGCTGCGCGTCTACGGCCTGCAGGCGCTGCTGCCGGCGCCGGGCGACGCCCAACCCGCACCGGCCGAAGCGCCGGTCGACCCGGAGGCCGCGACATGAGCGCCGACATCGACGACGACGAGATCATCGCCGCAGCGCGCATCGGCTTCCTCGACGAAGCCCAGGAGATGCTGGCGCAGTTCGAGACCGCCCTGCTGGTGATGGAGGTCAACCCGAACGACGCCGAGAACCTGAACGCCGCGTTCCGCGCCGCCCACACCATCAAGGGCAGCGCCGGGCTGTTCGGCTTCGACGCGGTGGTGGCCTTCACCCACGAGGCCGAGACCCTGCTGGAGGCGCTGCGCTCGGGCGAGCTGGCGGTGGACGAGCGCGTGACCGCGCTGCTGCTGCAAAGCCGCGACCAGATCGAGCGCCTGCTGGCCGAGGTGCGCACGGGCACGCAAGACCCGGCGCTGGCCGACACCAGCCGCACGCTGGGCGCCGAGCTGCGCGCCCTGCGCGAGACCGGCGCCCCGACGCCCGAGGCGCCGATCAGCGCGGTGGAGCGGGCGGTGCAGAACGCACCTGATGGCGTGTTCCACCTGTCGCTGCGCTTCGGTGCCGATGCGCTGCGCAACGGCCTGGACCCGCTGGCCTTCATCCGCTACCTGGACACCGTGGGCGAGGTGCAGGCCATGCACATGCTCACCGAGCTGGTGCCGCCGCTGGCCCAGCTGGACCCGGAGACCTGCCACATCGGCGTGGAGATCCGCCTGCACAGCCAGGCCGGCAAGGGCGCCATCGAGGACGTGTTCGCGTTCTGCCTGGACGATTGCGAGCTGGCCATCCTGCCGCCCGACGCCACGCCGGCCGACTACGCCGCGCTGCTGGCCCAGCGCGCGCCCTCGCCCGATGCGCACACCGACCTGCTGGCGCTGTGGGCCGGCATGGGGGTGCAGCTGCCGCTGCGCCAGGACGCTGCCGCCCCGGCCGAGGCCACCGCCAGCGCACCGGCGGGTGACGAGGCCGCGCCGCCGGCCGCACTGGCCCAGATCGAGCGCCGTGCGCACCCGGCCGATGCCGCCAGCGCCGACCGCCGCGAGAACGAGGCCGACCGGCGCGGTGCCACCAAGGACCGCCGCAGCGCCGGCGGCGGCGAGGAAGCCCGCTTCATCCGCGTGCGTGCCGACAAGCTCGACCGCCTGATCGACCTGATCGGCGAGCTGGTGATCGCCAGCTCGGGCGCCCAGCTGGTGGCCGAGACCGAGCAGAGCCCGCGCTTCACCGAGGCCGCGCTGCGCATCCATGACCTGGTGCAGGAGGCCCGCGACGGCGCACTCGGCCTGCGCATGGTGCCCATCGGCGAAACCTTCTCGCGCTTCAACCGCGTGGTGCGCGACGTGTGCAAGCAGCTGGGCAAGGAGGTCGAGCTGCAGATCACCGGCGGCGACACCGAGCTCGACAAGAGCATGGTGGAGACGATTGCCGATCCGCTGATGCACCTGGTGCGCAACAGCCTGGACCACGGCATCGAGACCGCCGACGAGCGCGTGGCCGCGGGCAAGCCTTCGCAGGGCCACCTGGCGCTGCATGCGTACCACGAGTCGGGCTCCATCGTCATCGAGGTGCGCGACGACGGCCGCGGCCTGAACCGCGCGCGCATCCTGGCCAAGGCCGTGGAGCGCGAGCTGGTGGCGCCCGAGGCCGTGCTCGACGACGAGAGCATCTGCCAGCTGATCTTCGCCCCCGGCTTCTCCACCGCTGCGGCGGTGACCAACCTGTCGGGCCGCGGCGTCGGCATGGACGTGGTCAAGCGCAACATCGAGGCGCTGCGCGGCCAGATCCGCATCAGCAGCGTCGAAGGCGCCGGCACCACGATGCAGATCCGGCTGCCGCTGACCCTGGCCATCATCGACGGCTTCCTCACCAGCGTGGGCGGCGTCAGCTACGTGATGCCGCTGGAGCTGGTGGCCGAGTGCATCGAGGTGCCGGCCGAGTGCCGCCAGCTCGACGGCGAAGGCGGCGAGCCGCGCGTGGCGGGTCATTTCGACCTGCGTGGCGAGGTGCTACCCTTCGTCGACCTGAGCCGCTTCTACCGCCACACGCCGGCCGCCAGCGGCCGCCGCAGCCTGGTGGTGGTGCACGACGGCAGTTCACGTGTCGGCCTGGTGGTCGACCGCCTGCACGGCGAGCACCAGACCGTCATCAAGCCGCTGGGCCAGGTGTTCCAGAACATCCGCGGCCTGGCGGGCACCACGATCCTGGGCAGCGGCGAAGTTGCGCTGATCCTCGATGTTCCCGCGTTGTTGAACCTGGCCACAGAACGACCGGCGCACGGCATGCGCCGACTGCCCAGCCGTCAGGCGGGCTGAGCCCTCGCCGTCCCCGATCCACCCCTCATCGCACCCATTGCGAACCAGCCCCGGACAGGAGCCCCACATGTTCCAGATCAAGACCCAACGCCAGGCGGCCGACGAGGCCCTGGCCCAACAGCAGCGCATCGAGCAAGGCCTCGAGCGCGTGATCGCCGACGCCGCTGCCGGCCGTCTCGACGTGCGTGTGCAGGCCTCGTCCCTGCCACCGCAGCTGGCGGGCACGGCCCGCGAGCTGAACCGGCTGCTGGACACCTTGCAGGGCATGCAGCGCGACCTGCACCACATGGCCGCCGAGCACACCCGCGGCGACATCGACGTGGTGATCGACACCAACCGCTATGCCGGCGACCTGCGCGACATGGCCGGCGGCATCAACGAACTGGTGGGTGCACACATCGCCGTCAAGAAGATGGCCATGGGCGTGGTGGCCGAGTTCAGCCGCGGCAACTTCGACGCCCCGATGGAGCAGCTGCCGGGCAAGAAGGCCTTCATCAACGACACGATGGAACGCCTGCGCGGCAACCTCAAGGGCATCATCGCCGAGATGAACCACATGAGCGCCGAGCATGCCCGCGGCGACATCGACGTGGTCGTCAACGCCCAGCGCTTCGAGGGCGACTTCCGCACCGTGGCCCAGGGTGTGAACGACATGGTCGGAGCCCACATCGCGGTCAAGAAGATGGCGATGGGCGTGGTGGCCGAGTTCGGCCGCGGCAACCTCGACGCGCCGATGGAGCAGCTGCCGGGCAAGAAGGCCTTCATCAACGACACCATCGAGACCGTGCGCGGCCTGCTGCGCGCCAACCGCGACGCGTCGGCCGAGAACCTGCGCATCCGCCTGGCTCTGGAGGCCGTGCCCAGCGCGGTCATGGTCACCGACAAGGCCGGTGTCATCAAGTTCGGCAACGCCTCGGTGATGAACCTGCTGCGCCGCATCGAGCCCGCGCTGCGCGAGATCCTGCCGCACTTCAGCATGGACAAGGTCATCGGCCAGAACTTCGACCTGTTCCACCGCACGCCGTCGCGCCAGCGCAGCATCGTCGACCACCTGACCAAGCCGCACCAGGCGCAGTTCAAGTTCGGCAGCGCGACCATCAAGCTGGTGGCCTCGCCGATCTTCGACGGCTCGGAGCGCGTCGGCTCGATCCTGGAGTGGGTGGACCGCACCGCGGAGGTCTCGGCCGAGGAGGACGTGACCGCGCTGGTGGAGGCCGCCGGCCGCGGCGACTTCAGCCGCCGCCTGGACGTGAGCCAGCGCGAGGGCTTCTTCAAGCTGCTGGGCGACAACCTCAACAGCATGCTGGGTGTCACCGAGACCACGCTGACCGAGGTGAGCGCGGCGCTGAACCGCATCGCCCAGGGCGACCTGACGCGCACGCTGGACGGCGACTACCAGGGCGTCTTCGGGCAGCTGCAGAACGACGTCAACACCATGGTCGGCCAGCTGGTGACCACCATCTCCGACGTGAACGCCGCTGCGCTGGCGCTGACCTCGGCCGCCGGCCAGGTGTCGAGCACCTCGCAGTCGCTGAGCCAGGGCGCCAGCGAGCAGGCCGCCAGCGTCGAGGAGACCACCGCCTCGCTGCAGGAGATGGCCAGCTCGGTGAAGCAGAACGCCGACAACGCCAATGTCACCGACGGCATGGCCACCAAGGCGGCCCGCGAGGCCGGTGAAGGCGGCGAGGCCGTGGCCCGCACCGTGGAGGCGATGAAGAGCATCGCCACCAAGGTGTCGATCATCGACGACATCGCCTACCAGACCAACCTGCTGGCACTGAACGCCGCCATCGAGGCCGCCCGCGCCGGCGAGCATGGCAAGGGCTTCGCGGTGGTGGCCGCCGAGGTGCGCAAGCTGGCTGAACGCAGCCAGGTGGCCGCACAGGAGATCGGCCAACTCGCCGGCTCCAGCGTGCAGCTGGCCGAGCGCGCCGGCAACGTGCTGACCCAGATGGTGCCCACCATCGGCAAGACCAGCGAACTGGTGCAGGAGATCTCGGCCGCCAGCGGCGAGCAGAGCAGCTCCATCGGCCAGATCACCAACGCCATGGGCCACCTGAACAGCGCCACGCAGCAGAACGCCTCGGCCTCGGAAGAGCTGTCGGCCACGGCCGAGGAGCTGTCGGGCCAGGCCGCCCAGCTGCAGGAGATGATGGCCTTCTTCCGCCTGAGCGCCAATGCACCGTCGGCCAGCACCGGGGCCGGCCGTGGCGCCGCGGCCAACCGCGGCGACGCACCGCGCGCCGCCCTGCCCGCCGCCCCGAGCCGCGGCAACGGCAGCACGGCGATCCGCTGGTCGCGCAGTGGCGGAGGGCAGTCGGTCGACGAAGCCAGCTTCGGCCGCTTCTGACGACCGCGCGGACCGGCCCCGCCGGGTCGGTCCGCTCCCGCCCTCCGTCTCAACCGACCGCAGGACTGCCGGACATGCTGGCCCAGACCCAACCCAAGACGACCGATGACGCAGCGAACGCGGCACCCGCCGTGCAGCTGCTGCGCTTCGCCGTCGGCGAAGAACGCTTTGCCGTGCGCATCGACGCGGTGCGCGAGATCCTGGAGGTGTCGCGCAGCACGCCGCTGCCGCTGATGCCCAGCTTCGTGCGCGGCGTGATGAACCTGCGCGGCGCCGTGGTGCCGGTGATCGACCTGGGCGCGCGCCTGGGCCTGGCCACCACCACGGTGGGCCGGCGCAGCTGCGTGGTGATCGTCGAGACCTGCGGACAGAACGACCTGCCGGCCCTGCGCATGGGCCTGCTGGTGGATGCCGTGTACGAGGTGTTCGACGTGCAGCACAGCGCGCTCGAGGCGGTGCCGCGGCTGGGCACGCGCATCGATCCCAACTTCATCCGCAGCATGGCCCGGGTGCGGGGCCAGGCCACGGCCGAGCTGAACCTGGAAGCCGTGCTCGACACCCATGCGCTCGCCTCGCTGATCGAGGCCCACCAGGGCCTGCACTGAGCCTGCGCCCGGGTGCGCGCTGGCGCACCCTCACCTCCGGATCCTGGCCATGATTTCCAACCGTTCGTTCGAGCTGGTGAGCGGCCTGTTCCACCGCGTCTCCGGCATCCGTCTGCACGAGGGCAAGCGCGCGCTGGTCGCCGGCCGGCTGCAGAAGCTGGCGATGACCCGCGGGCTCAGCGACATCGACCGCTATGTCGAGCTGCTGGTGTCCGAGAACGACCCCGACGAGATGGTGCGGGTGGTGGACAAGCTGACCACCAACGAGACCTATTTCTTCCGCGAGCCCGAGCACTTCCAGCACCTGACCCAGATCCTGGCGGCGCGCCGCAAGGACGCCGGCCCGTTCCGCGTGTGGAGCGCGGCCAGTTCGTCGGGCGAAGAGGGCTACAGCATCGCCATGCTGTTGGCCGACAAGCTGGGCAGCGCGCCTTGGGAGGTGATCGGCACCGACCTGTCGACCAGCGTGGTCGACGCGGCCTGTCGCGGCCTGTACCCGCTGGAGCGCGCGCGGGCCATGCCCGAGGCCTACCTCAAGCGCTACTGCCGGCGCGGCCACGGCGAGTACGAAGGCAAGCTGCTGATCGCCAGGGAGCTGCGCGAGCGCGTCCAGTTCGGCTGCGCCAACCTCATGGAGCCCCTGCCCGACATCGGCAGCTTCGACGTCATCTTCCTGCGCAACGTGCTGATCTATTTCGAGCTGCCCACCAAGGAGGCCATCGTGCGACGCGTCATGACCCGGCTGAAGCCCGACGGAGTGCTCTACACCGGCCACTCCGAATCGCTGAGCGCCGCCAACCTGGGACTGCGCAGCCTGCGCCCGGCCGTCTATGCCCTTGCTTAACGCACCGGCCGCGCGGCCGCACACGATCGATACGCCGGTGAAACACCACAGGGACCACCAGGAAACCGGCACCATGGTGCCGGGCCGTCCGGGTGAGCATCTGATGCTGCTGCCCGGCCAGTGGCATGTGGGCCGCCACGTGGCGCTGATGCGCACGCTGCTGGGCTCGTGCGTGGCGGTGATCCTGTGGCACCCGCAGCGCAAGCTGGGCGCCATGTGCCACTACCTGCTGCCCTCGCGCCGGCGCACACCGGGCATGGCGCTGGAAGGCCGCTTCGGCGAGGAGGCGATGGAGCTGATGGCCCATGCGCTGCAGCGCCACCACATCCCGCCGCACGAGTTCGAGGCCCACCTGTACGGCGGCGCGGACACCATGCCGGACAGCGCCGGCGCCAAGCTCAACGTGGGCGAGCGCAACATCGAGGCCGGTTGGGCGCTGATCGAGAAGTACGGCTACACGCTGCAGGCGGTGGACGTGGGCGACAGCATCCCGCGCACGGTGCAGCTGTGCCTGCGCACCGGCGAGGTCAACGTGCGGCGCGGCGGACAGCGCCCCAGCCACGAGTGAGGCCGGCATGACCATCACCGCCTTTGTCGTCGACGATTCGGCCGTGGTGCGCAAGCACCTCACCGACACCCTCACCGCCGGCGGCATCGACGTGCTGGGCAGCGCGGCCGACCCGCTGTTCGCCTGGCCGAAGATGGCCGCCCACTGGCCCGACGTGGTGGTGCTGGATGTGGAGATGCCGCGCATGGACGGCATCTCGTTCCTGCGCAAGATCATGGCCGAACGGCCCACGCCGGTGGTGATGTGCTCCACCCTCACCGAGAAGGGCTGCGAGACCACGATGCAGGCGCTGGCGGCCGGCGCGGTGAGCTTCGTGACCAAGCCCAAGCTGGGGCTGCGCGAGTTCCTGTCCGACCGCAGCAACGGCCTGGTGGAGGCGGTGCGCGCCGCCGCGCGCGCCAACCTGCGCGCCCTGCCCCGCAGCCTCGGCGCCGGTGCCGCGGCACCGGCCGGCGCGCTGCTGCCCGGTGGTGCCGCGTCCGCCGCCGCCCGCCCGGTGGTGCACGGCGCCATGGCCGAGACCACCGACCGCGTGGTGGCCATCGGCATCTCCACCGGCGGCGTGCAGTCCATCGAGGTGGTGCTGCGCCAGCTCGACCGCACCTGCCCCGGCATGGTGGTGGTGCAGCACATGCCCAGCGGCTTCACCGCCTCGTTCGCGGCCCGGCTGAACAACGCGCTGGACCTGGAGGTGCTGGAAGCCAAGGACGGCGACCGCGTGATCAACGGCCGCGTGCTGATCGCCCCCGGCGGCAAGCACATGCAGTTGAAGCGCAGCGGCGCGCAGTACGTGGTGGAGGTGCGCGACGGCCCGCTGATCAACCACCACCGCCCGTCGGTGGATGTGCTGTTCCGCTCGGTGGCGCAGTGCGCCGGACGCAACGCCATCGGCGTGGTGATGACCGGCATGGGCGACGACGGCGCCCGCGGCCTGCGCGAGATGCGCGAGGCCGGCGCCGTCACCGCGGCGCAGGACGAGGCCAGCTGCGTGGTCTTCGGCATGCCGTCCGAGGCCATCCGCCTGGGCGGCGCACGCGACGTGGTGGCGCTGCAGGGCATTGCCGGCTGGATCCGCCAGGTGGCGCACCAGCCGGTGGGCGTGCGCTGAGCCGCCCCCTCAGGCCCGGGCCGCCGTGTCGGCGCGCTCGGCCCGGTGCGCGCAGGCCCAGCCCAGCAACGCCGACGCCGCGGCCGCCCAGAACACCGCGGCATAGCCCGCGTGCTCGATCAGCCAGCCGCCGCCCAGCCCGCCCACCAGGCCCGACAGGCCGTAGCCCAGCGCGGTGTAGAGCGCCTGCCCGCGCCCGCGCAGCCGCCCGGGAAAGTAGCGCGCCAGCAGCGTGATGCAGGCGCCGTGCTGGGCCGCGAAGGTGATGGCGTGCGAGGCCTGGGCCAGCACCAGCACCACCGCCCACTGCCCGCCCAGGGCCACCGCGGCGAAACGCAGCGCGGCCACCGCCGACGAGGCCTTGAGCCAGCCATGCGGGCTCATGCGGTGCAGCCACTGGCCCTGCGTGTAGAAGAACGCAATCTCGCAGGTCACGGCCACGGCCCACAGGCCGCCCACCGCCGCCTTGCCATAGCCCAGCGCGTCCAGGTACAGCGACAGGAAGGCGTACAGGCTCACATGCGCCAGCACGGTGCAGAACACCGAGGCGTAGAACCAGGCCACCTCGGGCCGCTTCAGCAGCGGCCACACCGGCGGCGCCGGCTCGGCATGGCGACCCGGCTCGCCCACCACCGGCAGCCGCCACGCGGTGAGCACCAGCGCCAGGTTCAGCGCCGCCACCGCCGGCGGCCAGGCCGGCAGGCCCAGCGCCTGCAGCGCGAAGCCGGCCGCCGTCACCGACACGATGAAGCCGATCGAGCCCCACATGCGCACGCGGCCGTAGCGTCCGGTGTCCACGCCCTGCGGCGTGATCAGCAGCTGCGACAGCGCAGCCTCGGCCAGCGGCACCACGCCGCCATTGGCGATGAACAGGCCCGCCACCAGCACCACGACGGCCGGCACCAGCCACGGCGCCACCGCGGCGGCCGTGGGCGGCCAGGCCGCCAGCAGCGGCAGCAGCCACAGCAGCGCGGCGCAGCCCAGGGCGCCGCCGGTGGCCAGGCGGATCAGCGCGACGCCGTGGCCGCCGTGGTCGGCCGCCCAGCTCCAGCCGTAGGGCGCGAACATGCGCGTGAACGCCTGCAGCGCCGAGATGGCGCCGATGGTGATCGTGGACATGCCCAGCGCCTTGAACCACAGCGGCGCATAGGTGTTGAACAGCCCGATGCCGGCGAAGTACGTGAACCACAGCAGGCCGAAGCGGCTCAGTGTGGGACTCATGGGTAGGGTGGCGGCCAGCGGGGCCTCAGCCCCGCCGGGCCGCCCCAAGGGGCTGAGCGCCCCGGGGCCGAGAAGCGGCCCCTCGGGGTGCCGCGGGGGCAGGAGCGCAGCGACGTGGGGGCATTCAGACCGGGCCCTCGATCGGCGGCACGTCCAGCCGCACGTCGCCGCACTGGGCGCGGTGGCGCAGCGCATGGTCCATCAGCACCAGGGCCAGCAGGCTCTCGGCAATCGGCGTGGCGCGGATGCCCACGCAGGGGTCGTGGCGGCCGAAGGTCTGCACCTCGGTGGGCTGCAGCGCGCGGTCGATCGACGGCCGCGCGGTGCGGATCGAGCTGGTGGGCTTGATGGCGATCGAGACCACGATCTCCTGCCCGGTGCTGATGCCGCCCAGCACGCCGCCGGCGCGGTTGGCGGCAAAGCCCTGCGGCGTCAGCGCGTCGCCGTGCACGCTGCCGCGCTCGGCCACGCTGGCGAAGCCGGCGCCGATCTCCACGCCCTTCACCGCGTTCAGGCCCATCATCGCGTAGGCGATGTCGGCATCGAGCTTGTCGTACAGCGGCTCGCCCAAACCCACCGGCACGCTGCGCGCCCGCACCTCGATGCGCGCGCCGCAGCTGTCGCCGTCCTTGCGCAGCGCGTCCATGTAGGCTTCCAACTGCGGCACGATGCCGGCGTTGGGCGCGTAGAAGGCGTTCAGCGGGATCTGCGCCTCGTCCTCGAACGGGATCGGCAGATCGCCCAGCTGGCTCATCCAGCCGGTGAAGGTTGTGCCGTACTGCGCGGCCAGCCACTTCTTGGCCACCGCGCCAGCGGCCACGGTGGGCGCGGTCAGCCGGGCCGAGCTGCGGCCGCCGCCACGCGGATCGCGCAGGCCGTACTTGCGCCAGTAGGTGTAGTCGGCGTGGCCGGGGCGGAAGGTGTCGAGGATGTTGCCGTAGTCCTTGCTGCGCTGGTCGGTGTTGCGGATCAGCAGGCAGATCGGGGTGCCGGTGGTGCGGCCCTCGTACACGCCGCTGAGGATCTCCACCGCATCGGCCTCGTTGCGCTGCGTGACATGGCGGCTGGTGCCGGGGCGGCGGCGGTCCAGCTCGGGCTGGATGTCGGCCTCGCTCAGCGCCATGCCGGGCGGGCAGCCGTCGATCACGCAGCCGATGGCCGGGCCGTGGCTCTCGCCGAAGTTGGTGACGCGGAACAGTTCGCCGAAGGTGGAGCCGGGCATGGAACGGGCGGCCCGAAGGCCGTCAGGAATGAAAAAGGGTTCGACCCCCGCGGCCGGGGTGCCGAACCCGTGATTGTCGCAAGAAGCGGCGCGCCCCCGGCGCGCGTGAGCTCAGAGCTTGGACTCGGCGGCGGCGCCGTCTTCCTCGACCGGCCAGTCGCGGATGTAGGCCTTGAGCATGCGGTTCTCGAAATCCTGGCTGTCGACCACGGCCTTGGCCACGTCGTAGAACGAGATCACGCCCATCAGCGTCTTGCCGTCGAGTGCCGGCATGTAGCGCGCGTGGCGGCCCAGCATCATGCGGCGCACCTCGTCGATCTCGGTCTCGGGCGTGCAGGTCAGCGGTGCGTCGTCCATCACGGTGCGCACGGTGAGCGTGCCGACCGTGCCGCCGTTCTTCACGACGGCGGCGATCACCTCGCGGAAGGTGAGCATGCCCACCAGGTCGCCGTACTCCATCACCACCAGCGAGCCGATGTCGTGCTCGGCCATGGCCTGGATGGCCTGGGACAGGGGTTGGTCGGGCGAGACGGTGAACAGCGTGTTGCCCTTGACGCGAAGGATGTCGCTGACTTTCATGGCTTGGCTCCTGCGGGATCCCCACCTGGCTCCTCCGCCGGCGGGTCAGGCAACATAGCACACAATCCCCAGCCCAGACAGCCTTGCACGGCCTTTGCGCCGCACCCGACATGCCCGGTTACAGCGATCCTGGATTCGACACCCTGGCCCTGCATGCGGGCGCCGCGCCCGACCCCGCCACCGGCGCGCGCGCCGTGCCCATCCACCTGAGCACCAGCTTCGTGTTCGAGAACAGCGCGCATGCCGCGTCGCTGTTCAACATGGAGCGCGCCGGCCACGTCTACAGCCGCATCAGCAACCCCACCAACGCGGTGCTGGAGGAGCGCATCGCGGCGCTGGAAGGCGGCGTGGGCGCCATCGCCACCGCCAGCGGCCAGGCCGCGCTGCACCTGGCGATCACCACGCTGGCCGGCGCCGGCCACCACATCGTGGCCTCGGCCGCGCTGTACGGCGGCAGCCACAACCTGCTGGACTACACGCTGCGCCGTTTCGGCATCGACACCACCTTCGTGGCGCCCGGCGACATCGACGCCTGGCGCGCCGCCATCCGCCCGAACACCCGGCTGCTGTTCGGCGAGACGCTGGGCAACCCCGGCCTCGATGTGCTGGACATCCCGACGGTGAGCGCCATCGCCCACGCGCACGGCCTGCCGCTGCTGGTGGACAGCACCTTCACGCCGCCCTGGCTGCTGAAGCCCTTCGACCACGGCGCCGACCTGCTCTTTCACTCGGCCACCAAGTTCCTGTCGGGCCATGGCACGGTGGTGGGCGGGGTGCTGGTCGATTCAGGCCAGTTCGACTGGGATGCGTCCGGCCGTTTCCCTGAACTGAGCCAGCCCTATGACGGCTTCCACGGCATGGTGTTCAGCGAGGAAAGCTCGGTGGGGGCCTTCCTGCTGCGCGCGCGCCGCGAAGGCCTGCGCGACTTTGGCGCTTGCATGAGCCCGCACACCGCCTGGCTGATCCTGCAGGGCATCGAGACGCTGCCGCTGCGCATGGCGCGGCACATCGAGAACACGCGCAAGGTGGTGCAGATGCTGGCCGCCCACCCGATGGTGGCGCGCGTAGGCTACCCCGAGCTGGAGAGTCACCCCAGCCATGCGCTGGCCAAGCAGTTGCTGCCACGCGGCTGCGGCGCGGTGTTCAGCTTCGACCTGAAGGGCCGCCGCGCGCAGGGCGTGGCCTTCATCGAGGCGCTGAAGCTGTTCTCGCACCTGGCCAATGTGGGCGACTGCCGCAGCCTGGTGATCCACCCGGCCAGCACCACGCACTTCCGCATGGACGACGCGGCGCTGGCGCACGCCGGCATCGGCCCCGGCACGATCCGCCTGTCGATCGGGCTGGAGGATGCCGACGACCTGATTGACGACCTGAAGAAGGCGCTGAAGGCTGCGGAGAAAGCGGCATGAACCTCACCGTCAACGATCGCGCCGCCTACGCCTACACCGGCGGCAAGCCCTTCGACCCCGCCCAACCCACGGTGGTGTTCATCCACGGCGCGCTGCACGACCACAGCGGCTGGACGCTGCTGTCCCGCTGGTGCGCGCACCACGGCCACAACGCGCTGGCGGTGGACCTGCCCGGCCACGGCCGCAGCGCCGGCCCGGTGCTGCCCGATGTGGAATCGCTGGCCGACTGGGTGCTGGCCGTGCTGGATGCCGCAGGCGCCGCGGCTGGCCAGAAGGTGGCGGTGGTGGGACACAGCATGGGCTCGCTGATCGCGCTCGAATGCGCGGCCCGCGCGCCCGAGCGCATCACGCAGTTGGTGATGGTGGGCACGGCCTACCCGATGAAGGTGTCGCAGGCGCTGCTGGACACCGCCGCCAGCGCCCCGCTGAAGGCCATCGACATGGTCAACAGTTTTTCCATTGGCACGCTGGCCGCCAAGCCTTCGTACCCAGGCCCGGGCATGTGGCTGCACGGCGCCAACCGTGCGCTGATGCGCCGCACGCTGAACGGCCCCAACGCCACCGGCTGCGCCGTCAACCTGTTCCACCACGACTTCACGGTGTGCGACCGCTACGCCCATGGGATGGAAGCCGCCGCCCAGGTGCGCTGCCCGGTCACGTTCGTGCTGGGCGAGCGCGACCAGATGACCTCACCCAAGGTGACGCGCGAGATCGGCGCGGCGCTGAAGGCCCGCACCGTGATGCTGCCGACCGGCCACACGCAGATGGCCGAGGATCCGGATGGTTTGCTGGAGGCGCTGAGGTCGGCGTTGGCTTGAGGGACTTCTTGGTCACTTGCTTAGGCAGGCGCATGGCCAAGGCCGCCGGGTGACCGCCCGGCTCCATGTCACCCGCCGTCGGCCTCCCGGCCAACGGCTCCTTCTTTACTTACGCCGGCCGGTCACCCGACGTCCTCGTCCCGAGACATCGGGGCATGCCACGCGTCGCCGGGCGCTCGCGCCCGGCGCTTTCCGCATGCGGGGACCGTGCGGGCAAGCCGTGCCCGGGTGTCCGGCGGCGTGAATCTGCGGTGGTGAGGCGCGCAGGATGTGTGGCCGCGGGCGCAGCCCGCATCGACCCACTGACTCGCGGCGCTTGTCCGAGCAGAGTGAGCGTTAGCGAACGGCGCGAGTTGCGCCGCGGGGCCACGCATCCGAGCACCGCAACGGAGTCGGCCGCGTTCGCGGCCGACCGCCGCAGTTGAGCGCCGCCGGACACCCGGGCACGGCTTGCCTTGCGCCACCCTCAGCAAGCCAACAGCAAAACAAACAAAGAAGGCGTCAACCCACCAAAGGACGCAAGTTCCCCAGCATGTCCCCCACCATCGCATCCAGCGACCACGCAGGCGACCAGCCCCAATCCCGCCGCGCCACCGAGTCGTCGATCGCAGACGGCCAACTCTCCGCAATAGCCTGCCGAAAGTCCGGCGCACATGACAACTCGAAAGCAGGCAATACCCGCTTCAAGGCAAGCGCAGCTTCCGAAGGCGACAAACTGAACGCCGACAGGTTGTAGCTGCCCCGCTCGCGGATGGCCTCAGCCGGCGCGTCCATCAGCATCAGCGTGGCGCGGATGGCGTCGGGCATGTACATCATCGGCAGCGCCGTGTCGGCACGCAGAAAGCTCTCGTAGCGGCCCTGCTTCAAGGCCTGGTGGAAGATGTCCACGGCCCAGTCGGTGGTGCCACCGCCCGGTGGCGTCTTCCAGCTGATGATGCCGGGATAACGCAGGCTGCGCACGTCCACGCCGTGCTTGGCGTGGTACCAGGCACACCAGCGTTCGCCCGCCAGCTTGCTGATGCCGTACACCGTGGTCGGGTCCATCACCGTGGCCTGCTCGGCCGTGGTGGGCGTGGTGGGGCCGAAGGCGGCGATGCTGCTGGGCCAGAAGATGCGGTCGAGCTTGGCGGTGCGCGCCAGCTCCAGCACGTTCAGCAGCCCGGTCATGTTCAGGTGCCAGGCCCATTGCGGATGCAGCTCGCCACTGGCCGACAGCGCCGCCGCCAGGTGGTAGATCTGCGTGATGCCGTGGCGCTTGACCACCGCCGCCAGCGCCGCCGCGTCGGTGCAGTCCAGCGCCTCGTGCGCGATGCCCGGCACGCGGCCGGTGGGCGCCAGATCGCTGGTCACCACCGCGTGCTGGCCGTGGCGGGCGGCCAGGGCCTCGGCCAGCTCGGTGCCGATCTGACCATTGGCACCGATGATGAGAATTTTCAGCGGGGCCATCGTCATGCCTCGCCGATCAGCAGGATCTTCGGATCACGGCTCATCGCACGATCCCCAGCTCGCGCCCGGCCTGGGCGAAGGCGGCCACAGCGCGGTCCAGCTGATCCACCGTGTGCGCCGCACTCACCTGCACCCGCACCCGCGCCTGGCCCTGCGGCACCACCGGGTAGAAGAAACCGGTGACGTACACGCCCAACTCCAGCAGGCGCGCCGCCAGCTGCTGCGCCTTGACCGCGTCGTAGACCATGATCGGCACGATGGGGTGCGTGCCTGGCTTGATCTCGTAGCCGGCCGCCGCAATGGCCGCGCGGAAATGCGCCGTGTTGGCATGCAGCGTGTCGCGCAGCGCGGTCGAGCCTTCCAGCAGATCCAACACCGCCAGGCTGGCCCCCACGATGGCCGGCGCCAGCGTGTTCGAGAACAGGTACGGCCGCGAGCGCTGGCGCAGCAGTTCGATCACCGCCTTCGGGCCGGCCGTGAAGCCGCCGCTGGCGCCGCCCAGCGCCTTGCCGAAGGTGCCGGTGATGATGTCCACGCTCGAGCGGCCGTCCACCAGCAGGCCGCGGTGCTCGTGCGTGCCGCGGCCAGTGGTGCCCATGAAGCCGGTGGCATGGCACTCGTCGATGGCCAGCAGCGCGCCATGGCGGTCGCAAATGGCCCGCATCTCGTCCAGCCGCGCGATGGTGCCGTCCATCGAGAACACACCGTCGGTGAACACCATCACCTCGCGCGCCCCGGCCGCGCGCGCGACCTGCAACTGCGCCGCCAGATCGGACATGTCGTCGTGCCGGTAGCGGTAGCGCTGGGCCTTGCACAGACGGATGCCGTCGATGATGGAGGCGTGGTTCAACGCGTCGCTGACGATGGCGTCCTGTTCGCCGAGCAGCGGCTCGAACAGGCCGCCGTTGGCGTCGAAGGCTGCCGCGTACAGGATGGCGTCGTCCAGGCCCAGAAAGCGCGCGATGCGCTGCTCCAGCTGCTTGTGGATGTCCTGCGTGCCGCAGATGAAACGCACCGAGCTCAGGCCGAAGCCATGGCTGGCGATGGCCGCCTGGGCCGCCGCCATCACCCGCGGGTGCGCCGACAGGCCGAGGTAGTTGTTGGCGCACAGGTTGATCAACGGGCGCCCATCGGCCAGGCGTACCTCGGCGCCCTGCGGGCTGGCGATCACGCGCTCGGCCTTGGTCAGGCCGGCGGCATCCAGGGCCTGCAGTTCGTCTTGCAGGCGGGCGAGAAAGGTCTCGGTGCTCACGTCAGGGGTCTCCTGGGGGATGGGTGCGTCCGGCGCCCCGGCGGCGGATGAGCCTGCCGGCAGCCATCGAACAACGATCGTTTTATCGAACGATTCGTGCACTATACTGAACGAAACGTTCACCCGCAAGCACCATGGCCAAGTCCCCACGCAACCCGCCCTCCGGCGCCGCGGCGCCCGCGACATCGCCCATGGCGCCCAGCCCGGCCGCGTCCACCGAGCCGCCGCGCGTCGGCGCTGCGCTGGCCGCGCTGCGCGAGCAGCAGGCGCTGTCGCTGGACGAGCTGTCGCGCCGCGCAGGGGTGTCGAAATCGATGCTGTCGCAGATCGAGCGTGCGCAGGCCAATCCCACGGTGGCCGTGGTGTGGCGCCTGGCCAATGCCCTGGGCGTGCCGCTGGCCGAGTTGCTGGAGGCCGCGCCGCGCCCGGCTCCGCCAGCGATCAGCACCGTGGCCGCGCATGACACGCCCACGCTGCGCGGCCGCGATCCCGGCTGCGAGCTGCGCATCCTGGGGCCACTGACACTGGCCGGCCGCTTCGAGTGGTACGAGTTGACGCTGCAGCCCGGCGCTACGTTGATCAGCCAGGCGCACGAACCCGGCACGCAGGAGCACCTGAGCGTGCTGAGCGGCCGCATCGCCGTGCAGGCCGGCGACGCGGATGCCACGCTGGCCGAGGGCGAGACCGCGCGCTACGCCGCCGATGGCCCGCACGCGCTGCGCAACGCCGGTCCCGGCGCCGCGCGAGCCGTTCTGGTGGTGATCCACGGCGAATGAGCGAATTGGGGCACCCGGCCCCGCGGGTACGCGGGCCCACCCGCCTGGCGGGGTGAGTGTGGACACGAAGCATCCAGTGGAGGCTTCGTGCCAGCGAACAACGGCTCCGGAGCGGCCGCGCGCTCGGTCGGCGAGTAGCCGCACGCCACGGCGCGGTCAACCCCCTGCGGCACAATCGCACCGCAACATGAGCGCCGCCCGATGAGCCTGGTCTTTCCCCACACCTTCGTGCCGTGGTTCCGCGCGGTCGCGCCCTACATGCACGCCTACCGCGGCAAGACCTTCGTGGTCGCCGCCACGGGCGAGATGATCGCCGCCGGCAAGCTGGAATCGCTGGCCCAGGATCTGTCCATCATGCACTCGATGGGCATCAAGCTGGTGCTGGTGCACGGCTTCCGGCCGCAGGTCAATGAGCAGCTGGCGCTCAAGGGCCATGCCGCGCGCTTCTCGCACGGCAAGCGCATCACCGACGCGTTGACGCTCGACTGCGCGCAGGAGGCCGCCGGCCAGCTGCGCTTCGAGATCGAGGCCGCGTTCTCGCAGGGTTTGCCGAACACGCCGATGGCCAATGCCACGGTGCGCGTGGTCTCGGGCAACTTCCTCACCGCGCGGCCGGTGGGCATCGTCGACGGCATCGACTTCATGCATTCGGGCCTGGTGCGCCGTGTGGATGCCGCCGCCATCCGCCGCGCCATCGACATCGGCGCCATCGTGCTGCTCAGCCCCTTCGGCTTCTCGCCCACCGGCGAGGCCTTCAACCTCACGATGGAAGAGGTGGCCACCGCCACCGCCGTGGCGCTGCAGGCCGACAAGCTGCTGTTCCTGACCGAACTGCCCGGCGTGCGCGAGGACCTGAACGACCCCGAGAGCGCCATCGACACCGAGATGGCGCTGGCCGATGCCAAGCGCCTGCTGGGCACGCTGCCGCCGCCGCAGCAGCCCACCGACCTGGCCTTCTACCTGCAGCACTGCGTGGCGGCCTGCGAGGGTGGCGTCGAGCGCTCGCACATCCTGCCCTTCGCGGTGGATGGCGCCATCCTGCAGGAGGTGTTCACGCACGATGGCATCGGCACGATGGTGGTCGACGAAAAACTCGAAAGCCTGCGCGAGGCCACATCGGACGATGTGGGCGGCATCCTGCAGGTGATCGAGCCCTTCGAGCGCGACGGCACGCTGGTGCGCCGCGAGCGCACCGAGATCGAACGCGACCTGGCCAATTACACGGTGATCGAGCACGACGGCGTGATATTCGGTTGCGCGGCGCTGTATCCCTATCCCGAATCCCGCACGGCCGAAATGGCGGCATTGACGGTATCTCCAGCCGTGCAGGGCCAGGGCGATGGCGAGCGCCTGCTCAAGCGCATCGAGCAACGCGCCCGCGGCATGGGTTTGGACAGCATCTTCGTGCTGACCACGCGCACCATGCACTGGTTCATCAAGCGCGGTTTCGTGCAGGTCGATCCGGAATGGCTGCCCGAGGCGCGTAAACGCAAGTACAACTGGGACCGGCGCTCGCAGGTGCTGGTCAAGAAACTGGCCGGTCCGGCCACCCGATAACCCTTTGAGGAGAACCCCCGATGGCACGCACCGTGCAATGCATCTACCTGAAGAAGGAAGGCGACGGCCTGGACTTCGCGCCCTACCCCGGCGAACTGGGCAAGCGCATCTATGACAACGTCAGCAAGGAAGCCTGGGCACAGTGGCTGCGCCACCAGACGATGCTGGTGAATGAAAACCGCCTGAATCTGGCCGACCAGCGCGCCCGCCAGTATCTGGCGCGCCAGATGGAACAGTTTTTCTTCGGCGGCGGCGTCGACCAACCCACCGGGTATGTCCCGCCCGCGGCCTGAAGCGTTTCAAAACTTAATCGATTTCCCGTTGAATCCGGGCGCCTGAATCTGCAAGAATATGCTGCCTACTGCATGACAGCGGTCATGCGGCGGCATCGATACCCACCCGGATACATCGGAGATAAGAATGTCGTCCTTGCAAGAACTGCTCGCCCAACGCGCTGAAATCGAAAAGAAGATCGCCGACGCCCAGCGCGAAGAACGCTCGACGGCCATCGCCAAGGTGCGGGCGCTGATGGCCGAGCATGGATTGACCGCGGCCGACATCGCCGGCAAGGCGCCCACCGTGCGCGCCGCAGCCACGCCGGGCCCCAAGGCCGGCGGCAAGGTCGCCCCGAAGTTCCGCAACGCCGCCACCGGCGAGACCTGGTCGGGCCGCGGCCTGCAGCCCAAGTGGCTGAAGGCGGCGCTGTCGTCGGGCGCCAAGATCGAAGACTTCGCGATCTGATCCCCAGGCGCCACTGGCGCCTGGTCCCGCATCGGGGCGGCCCTGGCGCCGCCTGCCACCGCGCCGTCCGTCCTGCGGCGCGGCGGATTCACCGAACTCCCCCGACGAGCCCTCTTTGACCGCGGACGCGCCCGACGCCCCTTCCACGCCAGCGCGCCTGACCGGCGGGGCCCTGCGCAGCCTGCTGGTGCTGCTGGCCATGCTGCTGGCGGGCCGCTTCGGTCTGGAGCTGGCCGGCCCGTCGGCCTTCATCAGTGCGTTTTGGCCGAGCGCGGGTCTGGCGCTGGCGGTGCTGGTGCGCCTGGGCCAGGCGCAGCTTCCGGCCCTGGTGCTGGGCGCTGCCATGGTCAACGTCTGGGCCGGTGCGCCGTGGTGGCTGGCCCTGCTGATGGCCATGGGCAACACCGGCGGCCCCTGGCTGGCAGCCCGCTGGCTACAGCGCAACGGCTTCAATCCGCGCCTGGAACAGCGCCGTGACCTGGCCCTGCTGGTGCTGGCCGGCGTGTTCGGCAGCGCCGTGGTGTCGTCGGCCAACGGCACGGCCTGGCTGGCCGCGACCGGGCGCCTGCCGATGCTCGAACTGCCGCGCGCGGCCCTCACCTGGTGGGCGGGCGATGCGCTGGGCCTGCTGGTCGCCGGTGTCCCGCTGCTCACCGCGTCGCGGCGCAGCTTCGCGGTGCCGCTGGCGCCCGGCCGTCGGGCCGGCACCCTGACGCTGGTGCTGGCCAGCTTGGGGCTGGGCGCAGCGGCCCTGTTCATGCCCCACCGCCTGGCCCCGGTGGGCAGCGTGCTGCTGCTGGCGCCCCCGGTGCTGCTGTGCTGGCTGGCCATGCGCAACGGCCTGGGGCCGGCCTCGGCGGCGCTGCTGCTGCTGGCGCTGGGCTTCCTCGGCGGCACCGGCGCCGGGCTCGGTCCGTTCGCGCTGCTGCCACCGGTCCAGGCCCAACTGGTGATCTGGGTGGTGCTGGCCGCCATGGCCGCGCTGGTGCTGCTGCCGCACGTGCAGCTGGGCGAACTGGCGCGGCTGGAGGAGCGCTGGCAGCTGGCGCTCGATGGCTCCGACCTCGGCGTCGCCGACTGGAACCTGCGCACCGGCGCCAGCTTCAGCTCGCCGCGCTGGCGCGCGCTGATGGCCGACCCCGACGGTGGCCAGACCGCCACGCTGGAACGCTGGCTCAGCCAGGTGCATGCCGAGGACCGCGATGCCCTCAAGAGCGCGCTGGCCGCCGTCGACACCCCGGCCGGCGCCGGCCTGCGGCGCGAGGCCCGCGTGCGGGTGCGCGACGGCTGGTGCTGGTTCGACGTGCATGTGATCGTCGCCGAGCGCGATGCCGCCGGCGAGCCGCTGCGCGTGATCGCCTCGCTGGCCGACATCGGCGCCCGGCGCAGCGCCGAGGAGCGCGAGCACCTGTCGTCCAACGTGTTCATGCACCTGCACGAGGGCCTGGTGGTGTGCGACGCCGACCTGCGCGTGCTGGACGCCAACCCCACTTACCACCGCATCACCGGCATCCCGCGCGAGGAGCTGATCGGCACCGTGCCCAGCCTGCTGCGCCCCGGCGCCGCCGATGTACTGAACCGCCCGCAGCAGGCCAGCCTGTGGTCGGCGCTGCGCAGCCACGGCCACTGGGTGGGCGAGGTGGTCGAGCGCCGCCGCAACGGCGAGCCCTGTGCGCTGCACGTCACGGTGAGCTCGGTGCACGCGCCCGACGGCGCGCTGCGCTACCACGTGATGGTGGTCACCGACGTCACCGAGCAGCGCCTGCAGCGCGAGCGCCTGGAACGCCAAGCCCACTTCGACGAACTCACCCGCCTGCCCAACCGGGCACGGCTCACCCAGCTGCTGGGCGAGGCCATGGCCGCCACCGAGCGCGACGGCTACCTGCTGGTGGTGTGCTACCTCGACGTCGACCACTTCAAGGCCATCAACGAGCGCCACGGCCACGAGGCTGGCGACCTGCTGCTGGCCGAGCTGGCCAAGCGCATGCGCAGTGCGCTGCGCGCGCGCGGCACCACCTGGTCGGACACCGCGGCGCGCCTGGGCGGCGACGAGTTCGTGCTGCTGCTGCGTGCCAGCACGGTGGACGAGGCCCGCGCCGCGGTCGAGCGTGTGCTGCGCCTGGTGGCCCAGCCCATGGTGCTGGCCTCGGGGGCGCTGCCCGAGGCCGTGACCGCCAGTGTCGGCGCCACCATCTACCCGCTGGACGCCAGTGACGCCGACACCCTGCTGCGCCACGCCGACCACGCCATGTACGGTGTCAAGCAGTCGGGCCGCAACGGCTACCTGTTCTTCGACCCCGAGCACAGCCGCCGCGCCGAGGAGCGCGCCACCGCCATCGGCCGCGTGCAGGAAGCACTCGACCGCGGCGAACTGGTGCTGTACTACCAGCCCAAGGTCGATCTGCGCCGCGGCGTGGTACTGGGCGCCGAGGCCCTGCTGCGCTGGAACCACCCCGAGCGCGGCGTGGTGCCGCCGGCGCAGTTCCTGCCCCTGATCGAACGCACCGGCCTGTCGGCGCGGGTGGGCGACTGGGTGCTGGCCCAGGCACTCGACCAGGTCGAGGTCTGGCAGCGCCAGGGGCTGGATCTGTCGGTCAGCGTCAACATCTCGGCGCGTCACCTGCAGGAGCCCGACTTCGCGCAGCGCCTGTCCGAGCTGCTGGCCCGCCACGAGCGCCCGCTGGGCCCGAAGCTCGAACTGGAGGTGCTCGAGTCCGAGGCGCTGGGCGACATCAACCTCACCTCCTCGCTGCTCGCGCGCTGCGCCACGCTGGGCGTGCGCTGGGCGCTGGACGACTTCGGCACCGCCTACTCCACCTTCACCAACCTGAAGCGCCTGCCGGTGCAGGTGCTGAAGATCGACCGCTCGTTCGTGCAGCACATGCTGGCCGATGCGCAGGACCGCGCCATCGTCGAGGGCGTCATCGCGCTGGCCCGCGCCTTCGAATGCGTGGTGGTTGCCGAGGGCGTCGAGACCCCGGCCCAGGCGCGCATGCTGCTGGACATGGGTTGCGACGTGGGCCAGGGTGCCGGCATCGCCTACCCGATGCCCGCCGCCGAAGTGGCCCCCTGGGTGCGCGAGTGGCGCGGGCTGTTCGCGCTGAGCGCCACGCCGACGCCGCCGGCGCCTTCCCCCACCGCCGCGTCGCCCGCCCTGCCCGGTACCGGCACCGACGCCACCGACCCCGGCCCCCCCTCCAGCGCCGGCGCCGAGTGAGCGGCAGCGCCGGCCGTGGCGCCCCGCTTCGCTAGACTCGGCGGGTGCTCCCCCAAGGCTTCATCCAGGAATTGCTGTCCCGCGTCGACATCGTCGAGGTGGTGGGCCGCCATGTCGAGCTCAAGAAGGCCGGCATCAACCACAAGGGCCTGTGCCCTTTCCACGGCGAGAAGACGCCCAGCTTCATCGTCAGCCCCTCGCGCCAGACCTACCACTGCTTCGGCTGCGGCGCGCACGGTGATGCGATCCGCTTCCTCACCGAGCAGTCGGGCCTGGGTTTCATGGACGCGGTGCGCGAGCTCGCCCAGCAGGCCGGCCTGACCGTGCCCGATGACCGCAGCACGCCCCAGGAGCGCGAGCGCGAACAGGCCGAGCGGGCGCAGAAGGCCTCGCTGAGCGACGTGCTGGCCAAGGCCGGCGCGCACTACCGCACCGCGCTGAAGAACACGCCACGCGCGGTCGACTACCTCAAGCGCCGCGGCCTCACCGGCCAGATCGCCGCGCATTTCGGCCTGGGCTACGCGCCCGAGGGCTGGCGCACGCTGGCCAGCGTGTTCCCGCGCTACGACGATCCGCTGCTGGCCGAATCGGGCCTGGTCATCGTCAGCGGCGACGAAGGCCCGGACCAGAAGCGCTACGACCGATTCCGCGACCGCATCATGTTCCCGATCCGCTCGGTCAAGGGCGAGGTCATCGGCTTCGGCGGCCGCGTGCTCGACCAGGGCGAACCCAAGTACCTGAACTCGCCCGAGACGCCGGTGTTCCACAAGGGTCGCGAGCTCTACGGCCTGTTCGAGGCGCGCCAGGCGCTGCGCAGCAAGGGCTATGCGCTGGTGGTCGAGGGCTACATGGACGTGGTGGCGCTGGCCCAGTGGGGCTATGCCAATGCCGTGGCCACCCTCGGCACGGCCTGCACCGCCGAGCATGTGGCCAAGCTGTTCCGCTTCACCGAGGCGGTGGTGTTCAGTTTCGACGGCGATGCCGCCGGCCGCCGCGCCGCCGCCCGCGCGCTGGAAGCCGCCCTGCCCCACGCCACCGACACGCGCTCGATCCGCTTCCTGTTCCTGCCGGCCGAGCACGACCCCGATTCCTACATCCGCGAACTCGGCCCCGAGGCCTTCGAGCAGGCGCTGGCCGGCGCCGTGCCGCTGTCCGAGCAGTTGCTCACCCATGTGGCTGCCGACTGCGATCTCGACACCGCCGAGGGCCGGGCGCGCATGCTCAGCCAGGCCCGGCCGCTGATGGAGGCCTTGCCCGAAGGCCTGCTGCGCGCCCAGCTGCTGCAGTCGCTGGCGCAGCGCGGCGGCATGCCGGTGGAGATGCTGCTGGCCCACTGGCAGGGCGGCAGCCGGCCGGCGCCCGTGGGACGCCAGGCGCATGCGCAGCGGGCCGGTGCGGACCACGAGCCGCCTCCGGGCGACTACGATGGCCGCGACTTCGATGGCAACCCGGGCCACGGCGGCGATGCAGGCGACGGCGCCCCGCGCCGCGGCTGGCGTGGGCAGCGCGGCGGCTTCGAGCGCGGTGGCTTCGAGCGCGGAGGTCGCCAGGGCCAGGGCGGCCGCGGCACCTGGGGCGATCGCCCGGCCTACCGCCCACGCGCCGGGCGGGCGACACCGCAGGCCGCCACCCGGCTCGACCGCGCGGCCTGGCTGCTGGCGCGCTACAGCGAGCAGTGGTTCGCCCTCAGCGACGCCCAGCATGCTGCGTTGTGCGAACAGCCCTCGCCCTACGGCCCGTTCTTCACCGCGGTGGAGCGGGTGCTGCACGACCATGGCCCGGTGACGCTGGAGGCCCTGCTGGCCGACCTGCGCCAGGACGACGACGACGAGCCGCTGCTGGCGCCGCTGCTCGAGCGCATCGCCCGCGCACACACGCTGGACGACGCACCGCCGGCCGCCGACCTGCTGTCGGTGTTGCGTCTGATCGAGGCCGCCGAGCTGGACGAACGCGCGCAGTTGCTGATCCAGCTGGGCCAGCTCAGCCCCGAGCAGATGGCCGAACTGCGCGCGCTGCGCGAGCGCGTGCGTGAGCTGAAGGCCCCGCCGCCCGAGGCCTGAGCCCCGCCCTGCGCGCACCGCCAGCCCTTGCATTCCCGAGCGGCGGCCTGGGCAATCGGCCGGGGGCGCTGGTATAATGCTCGATTGGTTGCATCGGCAAGAGTGACGGCAGCACCTCCGGTATCCGGCCACCCGCGACACGGGCGCGCATCGCGCATCAGGCCAACCTCCACCGCCAGGGCTGCAATGCAACAACGTCCACGCGAGCTTGCCCAACCGAGCCCTGATTCCCTGCACCGATGCTTCGGCCCGGCGTGCGCGGGCGTCGCGGCGTGTCCGGCCCTGAGGCCCGGCATGCGCCCGGCGCCGGCTGCGTCACGCAGCCGCACGGCATGGGCGCCGCCGTTGACGTCGACAGGAACACCAACCGGGCTCGGGGCCAACAGACAGACCATCGCTCAAGGAACTGCATGACCGCCAAGAAGACCGACGCCGCCAAGCCCGATCCCAAGGCCGCCGACGACGCCACGCCCGCGAAGCCGGCCAAGGCCGGCAAGGCCGCCGCCGCCGCACCCGCTGCCGAGGCACCCAAGGCTGCCAAGGCCGCCAAGCCGGCGGCCAAGTCGGCTGCGGCCAAGGCCGACAAGTCCGACGCCAAGGCCGAGAAGCCCGCCAAGCCGGCGGCCAAGGCCGCCAAGGGTGGCAAGGCCGCCAAGGCCGCCGAGCCCAAGAAGTCCGAGGACGAGGACCTGGACGACATCGAGGTCGAGGCCGAGTTCGAGGTTGAAGCCGAGGTCGAGGCCGAAGCCCCCGCCGCCGACGAAGGCGCCGCCGAGGCCAAGGCCAAGCCGCTGCGCATGAAGGTGTCGCGCGCCAAGGAGCGCGCGCTGATGCGCGAGTTCGGCCTGGACGAGACCACGCTGTCGGAAGAGGAAGTCGCCAAGCGCCGTCAGGAACTCAAGACCCTGATCAAGCTGGGCAAGACGCGCGGCTTCCTCACGCACCAGGAAATCAACGACCACCTGCCCGAAAAGCTGGTCGACAACGAAATCCTCGAGGCCATCGTCTCGATGCTCAACGACATGGGCATCGCGGTCTACGAGCAGGCGCCCGATGCCGCCACGCTGCTGATCGAAGGCGGCAGCACCAGCACCGCCACCGAGGAAGAAGCGGAAGAAGCCGCCGAGGCCGCGCTGTCCACCGTGGACAGCGAATTCGGCCGCACCACCGACCCGGTGCGCATGTACATGCGCGAGATGGGCTCGGTGGAACTGCTGACCCGCGAAGGCGAGATCGAGATCGCCAAGCGCATCGAAGGCGGCCTGCAGTCGATGATGCAGGCCATCAGCGCCTCGCCCAAGACGATTGCCGAGATCCTGGGCTACGCCGACAAGATCGCCGCCGGTGGCATGCAGATCTCGGAAGTGGTGGACGGCTTCGTCGCCGAAGACGAGGCCGACGACTACGTGGCCGAGGAAGACTTCGACGAGTTCGACGAGGAAGACGACGACGACGGCGCCGGCGGCTCCAAGGCCCTGACCAAAAAGCTGGAAGAGCTGAAGAACCAGGCGCTGGAACGCTTCGGTCTGGTGCGCCAGCACTTCGAGAAGATGCGTCAGGCCTACGAGAAGGACGGCTACGGCTCGCCCACCTACGTGAAGTGCCAGGAGCTGCTGACCGCCGACCTGATGACCATCCGCTTCACGGTCAAGACCATCGAGCGGCTGTGCGACGTGCTGCGCTCGCAGGTGGACGACGTGCGCCGCTTCGAGCGCGAGATCCGCAAGATCGTGGTCGACCGCTGCGGCATGCCGCAAGAGCAGTTCATCAAGACCTTCCCGCCCAACATCCTGAACCTGAAGTGGGCCGAGAAGGAAGCCGCCGCCGGCAAGCCCTTCAGCGCCATCCTGGGCCGCAACCTGCCGGCCATCCAGGAACTGCAGCAGAAGCTGATCGACCTGCAGCAGCAGGCCGTGGTGCCGCTGGATGACCTGAAGGAAATCAACCGCGAGATGAACGCGGGCGAGAAGGCCAGCCGCGACGCCAAGAAGGAGATGATCGAGGCCAACCTGCGCCTGGTGATCTCGATTGCCAAGAAGTACACCAACCGCGGCCTGCAGTTCCTCGACCTCATCCAGGAAGGCAACATCGGCCTGATGAAGGCGGTGGACAAGTTCGAATACCGCCGCGGCTACAAGTTCTCGACCTACGCCACGTGGTGGATCCGCCAGGCCATCACGCGCTCGATCGCCGACCAGGCCCGCACCATCCGCATCCCGGTTCACATGATCGAGACGATCAACAAGATGAACCGCATCTCGCGCCAGCACCTGCAGGAGTTCGGCTTCGAGCCCGACGCCCCGACGCTGGCCGAGAAGATGGAGATGCCCGAGGACAAGATCCGCAAGATCATGAAGATCGCCAAAGAGCCGATCTCCATGGAAACGCCGATCGGTGACGACGACGACAGCCACCTGGGCGACTTCATCGAGGACACGAACAACGTGGCCCCGGTGGAAGCCGCGATGCAGGCCGGCCTGCGCGACGTGGTCAAGGAGATCCTGGACAGCCTGACGCCGCGCGAGGCCAAGGTGCTGCGCATGCGCTTCGGCATCGAGATGTCCACCGACCACACGCTGGAAGAAGTGGGCAAGCAGTTCGACGTGACGCGCGAGCGCATCCGCCAGATCGAGGCCAAGGCCATCCGCAAGCTCAAGCACCCGAGCCGCAGCGACAAGCTGCGCACCTACCTGGACAACCTGTAAGCCCGTCCGGCCGTGCATGCGAAGGCGCCCTGCGGGGCGCCTTTTTTCATGGGAGACGGCCCGGCCGAAGCGTGCAGAGTTCACAGCTAAACTGCGGCGCATGACGCGCATCGCCGAGCGCACCGTCCTCTTCGCCGACCTGCGTGGCAGCACCGCGCTCTACGAGACCTTGGGCAATGCCGAGGCCACCTCCGTGGTCACGCACACCGTGGCCACGCTGGCGCGTTCCGTGCCGGCGGCGGGGGGCCTGGTCATCAAGACCCTGGGCGACGGGCTGATGGCGGTCTTTGACGCGCCGTCGTCGGGCCTGAATGCCGCGCTGCTGATGCACGACGGCCTGGAGCACCTGGTCAGCCGCGGCCGCGAGCGCGGCGCCTCGGCCGGCCTGCGCGGCCTGCGCCTGCAGGTGGCGCTGGCGCGCGGCGAGATCGTCGAGATGGGCGGCGACTGCTTTGGCGACGCGGTCAACGTGGCGGCACGCCTGCTCGACCATGCCAGCGACAACGAGACGCTGATCACCGCCGAGGTGCTGGCCGGCCTGGCGCCCGACCAGAAGAAACGCTTCCGTTCGCTGGACTGGATGCACCTGCGTGGCCGCGCCGAGCCGGTGCAGGTGCATGTCTCGGGTGGCCGCCGCGGCCTGGACATGCCGGTCACCCAGTTCGGGCCGGTGCCCAGCACCACCGAGCCCGAGGCCGTGCGCCTGAGCTGGGGCGCGGCCGAAGAGATCTTCGATGGCGGCAGCATGCCCATCGTGCTGGGCCGCAGCCCGCAGGCGCAGTTCCGCGTCGACGACTCGCGTGTCTCGCGCTCGCACGCCCGCATCGACTGGCATGGCGGCGCCTTCCAGGTCACCGACCTCAGCTACAACGGCACCTATGTGCGCTTTGCCAGCAGCGACGACGTGGTGAGCCTGCGCCGCGGCCGCTGCATGCTGCACGGCAGCGGCACCATCGGCCTGGGCGGCTCGCCCACCGACCCCGGCGCGCCGGTGGTGCGCTTCGAGGTGCTGTCGTTCTACGACACCGTGCCGCAACCAGGCTGACCCACCATGTGCGGTGACTTCCACCCGCCGCCGCTGCGGGTGCTGTACGTCGAGGACGACCGCCTGTGCGCGCTGCTGTTCAGCGAGATGCTGCGCGACGAGAACGGGGTCGCGCTGCGCGTGGCCGAGGACGGCGCCGAGGCCCTGGCCATCGCCACCGAGTGGCGGCCGCAGGTGCTGGTGATCGACGCCTGGCTGCCCGATCAGACCGGCCATGCCCTGCTGCCGCGCCTGCGCGCCCTGCCCGGCCTGGAGTCGGCGCACGCCATCATGTGCTCGGCCGACAGCGACGTGGACGACCGCGCCCGCGCCATGGCTGCCGGCTTCGCCGCGTTCTGGCCCAAGCCCGTGGAGGCCGGCGCGGTGCGCGCGGCCATGCGCGCACTGGCCGCTGCGCGCGCCGCGGGCTGAGCCGCGCACGGCCCGGCACCGGGCGCTGCGGCCATCGCCCCTGCCCGCGGCAGCGGGCCGCACATGCCGGACAATGCCGCGCGATGAGCTTCGCCGCCGAACCCGCCTACCGCCACGGCCAGCCCGAGCGCACCGCCGTGCTGCTGGTCAACCTGGGCACGCCCGACGCGCCCACGCCCGCCGCGTTGCGCCGCTACCTCGCCGAGTTCCTGTGGGATCCGCGCGTGGTGGAGATTCCGCGGCCGCTGTGGTGGCTGATCCTGCACGGCGTCATCCTGCGCACGCGGCCGGCCCAATCGGCTGCCAAGTACGCGTCGATCTGGGGCGCCGACGGCTCGCCGCTGCTGCGCGGCACCCAGCGCCAGGTGCAGGCGCTGCAGGCCGAGCTGGCCCGACGCGGCCACGACGATGTGCAGGTGCGCTGCGCCATGCGCTACGGCCAGCCGGCCGTGGGCCAGGTGCTGGACGAGCTCAAGGCCGAGGGCGCCACGCGCATCCTGGTGCTGCCGATGTACCCGCAGTACGCCGCGGCCACCACCGCCAGCGTGATCGATGCGGTCAACGCCTGGAGCCAGCGCGTGCGCCGCCTGCCCGAGCTGCGCTTCGTCAACCGCTACCACGACCACCCCGGCTACATCGCCGCGCTGGCCGCCAGCGTGCGCGAGCACTGGGCCGCGCATGGCCGCGGCCAGAAGCTGGTGATGAGCTTTCACGGCGTGCCCAAGCGCAGCCTGCTGCTGGGCGACCCCTACCACTGCGAATGCCATGTCACGGCCCGCCTGCTGGCCCAGGCGCTGGGCCTGGGCGCGGACGACTATGTGCTCACCTTCCAGAGCCGGCTGGGCCGCGCCGAATGGCTGCAGCCCTACACCGAACCCACGGTCAAGCGCCTGGCGGCCGAGGGCGTGCGCCACATCGACGCCATCTGCCCCGGCTTTGCCTGCGACAACCTGGAAACGCTGGAAGAGATCGCCCAGGAAGCGCGCGACGCGTTCCTTCAGGCGGGCGGGCAGCGCTTCGGCTTCGTGCCCTGCCTGAACGAACGCGCCGACCACGTGGCGGCCCTGGCCGACCTGGCCGAGCAGCACCTGCAGGGCTGGCCCACGCGCGCCGGCCAGCGCCGCAGCGAGGCCGACCGCGCCGCCCAGGCCGCGCGCGCCCGGACCCTGGGCGCGACGGCCTGAGCCCGACCCTCAGCCGCGGCGGCGGGCGCGCCAGCCCAGCACCGCCAGGCCCGCCAGCAGCAGTGCCACGCTGCGCGGCTCGGGCACCGGCGCGGACGTGAAGTTGCCGGCGCCGGTGGCGGCGTCGAAACTGAAGTGGCTGATCGTGTAGGCCGCCGCGCTGGCCTCGAAGCGCACCTGGCCGAAGGCCGCGGGCGCCAGCTCACCGGGCGTGCCGCCGGCATCGGTCAGCTCGAAAAAGGTGCTGGTCTGGAAGCGACCGCTGTCGAGAAACGCCTTCGGGTCGGTGGCGCCCAGGAAGCGGAACTCGACGGTCAGGCCGCTCAGGTTCAGCGGCTGGCCGGCCTGGAACACCAGCTCGTCGGTCTTGAAGCCGCCCTGGCCGTCGGACTCGACCTCCAGGATCAGCCGGCTGCCGGCCTCGGCGATGAAGCCGCCGTTGATCGCCAGCCGGCCGGGCGAATTGCCGGGCGCGAAGATGCCGCGGTTGGTGACCACGCCGTTGATCGTGCCGGTGCCGCCGAGGAAGCCGTTGCTGCCGATGACGATCTGCCCGGCGTTGAGCGTGCTGTTGATCAGCACGAAGGTGCCGGTGCCACCATCGACATCGCCGGTGTCGGTCTTGCGGGCGCCCACGCCCACCCAGCCGGCGGTGACGGTCGAGCCCTCGGAGGCGATCACCGTGCCATCGCTGCCGCTCAGGCGGCCGATGTACAGGTTGCCGTCGCCCAGGTCCACGCTGCTGGCACCGCGCAGGCGCAGAAAGCCGCTGCCGTCGCGCCCGACGTTGCCGTTGGCCAGCCCGCTGCCGGCCGTGACGACGAGGCGCGAGCCACCGCTGAGCGTGAGGCTGCCCTCCCCGCCACCGGCATAGGGCGAGCCGCCGATCGTGAAGCCCGCGCCGGCGCTGCCGGCATTGCTCAGCGTCATCACCGTGCCGTTGGCCAGCGTGGCCACCCCCACGCCACCGCCATCGGCCACCACGAACGCCGCGCCCGACTGCGTGCCGGCCGCCTGCTGCCCGGTGAAGTTGAGCGTGGCCGCATCGGCGCTCAGAACACCCACCCCACCTCGCCGACCCAGCACCAGGTTCATGCTGTTCACGGCCGCACCACTGCGCAGCACCAGTTGGCCGCTGGCCTGCGGTCCGACGCCGACGGCGAAGAAGCTGTCGTTGCCCGACACGCGGATCTCGGAGCCCGCGCCGCTGACGGTGGCGACGCCCTTGCCGCCCACCGCCGTCTCGCTGAATCCGCCCACATAGAGCGCCGTGCTGCGCCGGTTGGCCACGGTGGACACGCCACCGCCGTCCAGCACCAGGCGGCCGCCGGCGCTGATGTCCAGGATGCCGGTGCCGTCGCGGCCGATGAACACGCTGGGGTTGCGTGATTCGCCTGCACCACCACCGGGCGTGCTGGAGGTGCTGCGCAGTTGCACCAGCGAGCCAGTTCCGCTGATGTTCAGCGTGCCGGACGAGGCCGCGCCACGCCCCAAAGTGAGCGCCGTGCCGCCATCGAGAAAGCGGTCGCCCTCCAGCAGCAGCTGGCCGCCGTTGCGAACGTTCAGCGTGCCGGTGCCGCCGCGGCCGATGTCGACCGACGCGGTGCCGGAGGTGCCGCTGGGCTGGTTGGCCACGGCACTGGCCCAGCTGTTCAGGCGCACGAAGGCGCTGGCACCATCGATGCTCATCTGCCCGGTGGCCGCGTCCCGACCGATCGACAGGTACCACAGGCCGTCGACCGAGCCACCGTCGCTCACCAGCAGCGAGGCGGTGCCCAGCGCACGGCCCACCTGCAGGATGCCAGCCTGGCTGGTGTAGCGCAGCTGCGAGCCGGTGCCGGTGATGCGCATGTCGGTGCGCCCGCCGCTGGTACCGGAACGGCTGCTGCCGGTCTGGGTGAGGTTGACGTAGTTGACCGTGTCGTTGCTGCCCTGGATCTCGACCACGCCGCCGTCGGTGATGTTGATCGTGGCCCAGGCATTCGAGTCGTTCGCGGTGCCGATGCCGGCACCGGTCAGGCCGGTCTCGCCGGTGGCATGGTTCAGCACCGTGGTGCCGCCGGTGACCACCCAGCGCGAGCCGGCCCCACGCACGTTCACCTCGGCAAAGTTGCGCTCGAAGCCGGTGGCGTGGGTGCTCCAGTGCACCGGGCCCAGGCTGGCGCGGTCAACGCTCAGCAGCGCCCCATCGGTGATGTTGACCGTGCCGCGCGTGGTGCCGCCCGGCACGCCGTAGTCGTAGCCATCCAGGGCCGTGATGCCCAGGCCGGGCTGGGCCACGTACAAGGTCTGGCCGATGTTGACGCGCGTGCCGGCACCGGACAGGTTGAGCACCGCGGTGTCACCCGCGGCCGAGCCGACGAAGCTGTCGCAGTAGTGGAAGGCGATCAGACAGGGTGCCTGGTTGCCGCGCGTGTCCAGCACCGCGCCGCCGCTCACGGTCAGCGTGGCGTTGCCCCAGTCGCCCACGTTCAGGCGCTGCACCTGCGAACCGGTGCCCGAACTGACCAGTTCCACCCGCGTGCCGGTGCCGGTGATCAGGCCGCTGACCTGCCCGGGGGTGCCACCGGACGCCAGCGCCAGCCGCGCCAGTTGCAGGAAGGAGCCGCCGTCGACCGTGATCGCGGCGTCACCGCTGCCCACCCAGCGCGCGCCGATCCAGGCCGTGGTGCCCGGCTCGGCGGTATCGCCCGGGCCAAGAAGCACCGGTGCCGGGGCGTAGGCCACCGGCCCGCTCACCGTCACCAGCGCCTGCGCCTGCAGCGCCATCGCACCCATCGCTGCGGCCACCGCCGTGCGCCGCCAAGCCCTTGCTGCCATCGCCATCCCCCTTGCCGATCTGCCAGGGGGCGAGGCTGACGCCATCAACGCATGCGGACATCCGCAAATTCCACGATGACCGGCGCCGTCACCGCGGGGTCCCCCTAGCTTCTGGCCCGCCGCCAGGCCATCACGCGTGGCAGCACCAGCACCGCGGCGATCACCGCCAGCAGCGCCACCGAGCCAGGCCGTTGCAGGAAGATGCCCCAGTGCCCTTCGCCGATGGCCACGGCATTGCGCATCTGGGCCTCGGCCAGCGGGCCCAGGATCATGCCCACCACCACCGGTGCGGTGGGGAAGTCGAAGCGCCGCATCACCAGGCCCAGCAGGCCGATGCCGTACAGCAGCACCAGGTCGAAGGCGCTCTGGCGCATGCCGTAGACGCCCACCGTGGCGAAGATCAGGATGCCGGCATAGAGATAGGCCTTGGGCAGCTTCAGCAGCTTGACCCACAGGCCCACCAGCGGCAGGTTCAGGATCAGCAGCATCACGTTGCCGATGTACAGGCTGGCGATCAGCGCCCACACCAGCGCGGCATTGCTGTCGAACAGCTGCGGGCCGGGGTTGATGCCGTAGTTCTGGAACGCGCCCAGCAGCACCGCCGTGGTGTTGGAGGTGGGAATGCCCAGCGTCAGCAGCGGGATCAGCGTGGCGGTGATGGCGGCGTTGTTGGCCGCCTCGGGGCCGGCCACGCCCTCGATCGCTCCACCCTTGCCGAATTCGGCCTGGTGCTTGGACAGCTTCTTCTCGGTGGCGTAGCTCAGGAAGGTGGGGATCTCGCTGCCGCCGGCCGGGATGGTGCCGAACGGAATGCCGATGGCCGTGCCACGCAGCCAGGCCGGCCAGGAACGGCGCCACTCGGCGGCCGTCATGTGCACCCGGCTCATCGCGTTTTGCGTCTCGACCACGCGGCCTTCGTACAGCACGGCGTGCAGCGCCTCGGCCACGGCGAACAGGCCCACGGCGATCAGCACCACCTCCAGGCCGTCCATCAGCTCGGGCACGCCCATGGTGTAGCGCGCCTGGCCCGAGATCTGGTCCAGGCCCACCAGGCCCATGGCCAGGCCCACGCCCAGCGCGGTGAGGCCGCGCAGCGTGCTCTGCCCCAGCACCGAGCTCACGGTGCAGAAGGCCAGCACCATCAGCAGGAAGTACTCGGGCGGGCCCAGCTTGACCGCATGCGTGGCCACCAGCGGCGCGAACAGCGTGACCACCACGGTGGCGATGGTGCCGGCCACGAAGCTGCCGATGGCCGCCGTGGCCAGGGCCGCGCCGGCACGGCCGTTGCGGGCCATCTTGTTGCCCTCCATCGCGGTGATCAGCGAGCCGGCCTCGCCGGGCGTGTTCATCAGGATGGAGGTGGTGGAGCCGCCGTACATCGCACCGTAGTAGATGCCGGCGAAGAAGATCATCGAGGCCGTGGGGTCGACCTTCAGCGTGATCGGCAGCAGCATGGCCACCGCGGTGGACGGGCCGATGCCCGGCAGCACGCCCACCGCCGTGCCGATGGTGCAGCCCAGCAGCGCCCACAGCAGGTTGACCGGCGTGCCGGCCGTGGCAAAGCCCTGCATCAGCAGGTTCCAGAGATCCATCTCCGCGACTCCGTCAGATCCAGCCGGTGCTGGTCAGGCCCGGCAGGCTGATCGCCAGGCCCTTTGAAAACATCCAGTACACCGGCGCGGCGATGGCCATGCCGATCAGGCCGTCGCGCAGCCAGGCAGCCACGCCGTGCGTGCCGCGGCCCTGCGAGCCCTTGAAGCCACGCACCGCGAACGCGAAGCACAGCGCGCAGCTGAGGATGAAGCCCAGGCGCGTGATCAGCGCCGCGTTCAGCAGGATGCCGGCACTGACCCAGGCGAAGCCGGGCCAGTAGGCGCCATCAACGGCATCAGCGGCATCGGCGGCATCAGTGGCGTCGGCCGCATCAGCGCCGCCGCCGGCCTCGCCGTCCTCGTCGACCGGCATGCCGCGAAAGCCGCCGCTCAGCGCCTCGCGCAGCAGCAGCAGGCCGCAGCCGCCCAGCAGCGCGCTGACCGCCCAGGCCAGGAAGGACGGGCCCACGCCGCCGTAGCCGGCGTCGCCGCCGATCTGCGACGCGCCGGCCGCCAGCAGGCCGGCCAGCGCGAGCACGCCCGCGCCCACCGCCAGCTGCTTGGGATGATGCGCGGCGGCGCCCATCAGATCATGCCGGCCTTGACCATCACCGCACGCAGCGCGGCGAACTGGTCGTCGACGAACTTGTCGAACTCGGGGCCGGACATCACGGCCGGCGTCCAGCCGTTGGTCTCGACGGCCTGCGCCCAGGCGGCGCTCTTGGTGGCCTTGAGCACCATGTCGGTCAGGGCCTTGCGCTGCTCGGGCGTGATGCCGGGGGCGGCATAGACACCGCGCCAGTTGCCGATCTCGACGTTGAAGCCCAGCTCCTTCAGCGTGGGTGCGTCCACGCCCTTCAGGCGCGTGGGCGAGGTCACGGCGATCGGGCGCATCTTGCCGCTCTTGATGTACTCACCGAACTCGGTGTAGCCGCTGCCGCCTACCGTGACGTTGCCGCCCAGCACAGCGGCCACGGCCTCGCCGCCCCCGCGGAAGGCCACGTAGTTGATCTTGCCGGCGTCCACGCCCACCTCGCGCGCCAGCATGGCCGCGGCGATGTGCTCGGTGGAGCCGCGCGAACCGCCACCCCACTTCACGCTGCCGGGGTCCTTCTTGAGCTGCTCGACGACTTCCTTCATCGACTTCAGCGGCGAGGCCGCCGGCACCACGAACACCTGGTACTCGCTGAGCAGGCGCGCCACCGGCGTGGCCTGCGACAGCGTCACCGGCGGCTTGCCGGCGATGATGCCGCCCACCATCACGGCGCCCATCACCATCAGCGCATTCGGGTCGCCCTTGCTGGCGTTGACGAACTGCGCCAGACCGATGGCGCCGGCCGCGCCGCCCTTGTTCTCGTAGTTCACGGTGGCGGCCGCGCCGGCCTCGATCAGGGCCTTGCCCAGCGCACGGCCGGTGCCGTCCCAGCCGCCGCCGGGGTTGGCCGGGATCATCATCTTCAGGTTGGCCCCGGCCGCGTCGGCGCGCTGCATCAGGCTGGCGCCCGCGCCCAGGGCGAGCAGGGTCTTGAGGAAGTCGTTGCGGCGCATGCCGTGTCTCCTGCATGTGAGCCGTGCGGCGGCGTCAAGGCCGCGCACACGGCATGAAAGGGAACGATCAGAACGTGTGGTAGATGCCCGCCTCGGTGCCACGCGAGCCCTGGCCGGCGCTGACGGTGTTGCCGCCCGGGATCACGTACTTGGCACCCGAGCTGTTGGCCACGCGCGAGATGGTCGCATACAGCGAGGTGCGCTTGGACAGGGCATGCACCGCGCCGAAGGCGATCTGGTTGCCGCTGTAGTCCACGCTGCCCACCGAGTTGGTGTAGTGGGCGCGGGTGACGCTGGCGCGCAGCGTGGTCAGGCCCAGGCTGTAGGTGCCGCCCAGCGACCAGCCGTCCTGCTTGCGCGTGGTCTGCTCGCTGCGGTGCAGCAGCACCATCACGCGGGCGTCGCCGAACTTGTAGCTGCCGCCCAGGTTGGTCACCTTGAAGTCGTCGCCGGCAGCGTTGTTCTCGGTGGTCGAGTAGGCCGCGGCCACGTCCAGGTCCTTGTTGGCATAGCCGATGCGCGCACCGGCGTACTTGCCCGGCGCGCCCTCGCCAAAGGCGTACATGGCCTGGCCGTACACGCCACCCAGCGTGTCGGGCAGGTGGTAGCCCACCGAGTTGCTGGCGCGCACCACGCTGGAGGCCGTGCTCGACAGGCCGTCGAAGCCGTACAGCAGGTTGCTGGCCGCGCCCACGCCGTTGGTGCCGAAGGCGTTGAAGCGGCTGATGCTCCAGAAGGTGGGCGTGTAGTCGCGGCCGATGCGCAGCTCGCCCATGCCCTTCTTGGCCAGGCCGACCGTGGAGCGGCGGCGGAAGTCCAGGCTGCTGCCGCCGGTGTCGGGGCTCAGCGCGCCTTCGAGGTGGAAGCTGGCGCTCATGCCGTCGCCCAGGTCCTCGGTGCCGCGGAAGCCCAGGCGGCTGGTCTGCAGGCCGTCGATGCTCATCAGGTTCAGGCGCTTGCTGCCGTTGGTGAGCTGCTGCACGCCGACGTCGAGCACGCCGAAGACGGTGACGTTGCTCTGCGCAAAGGCCGGTGCCGACAGGGCGACGAGGGCGGCTGCGGCCAGTGCGCGGCCGGCGTGGGCGAAGGGGATCGGGGTGCTCAAGGTCTTGTCTCCTGCGGATGTCATGACAACGGTGGCCCGGCCGCATGCCGAGCCCACCGACCGGCATGCTCGACAGCCAGGCTGTCAAACCGCTGTCCGCGAGATCCGGGTAAACCACGAGACCCCCACACCCAGGGCACCGGCAGCCCCGGCCGGCCACCGGCGCTGCTAAGGTGCGCGCCGTGAAAGTGCTGCTGATCGAAGACAACGAGGCCATGCAGGCCACGCTGCGCCGCAGTCTCGAACGCGCGGGCGGTGTGCAGGTGGTGTGCTGCGGCGATGGCGCGCGCGCGCTGGAGCGCTGGCGTGCCAGCTGCCCCGACGTGGTGCTGCTCGACCTGGGCCTGCCCGGCCGCGACGGCCTGCAGGTGCTGTCGGACGCCCGTGCCGAGGGCCTGCGCACGCCGGTGCTGATCCTCACCGCCCGCGGCACCGTGGGCGACCGCGTGCTGGGCCTGAACACCGGCGCCGACGACTACCTGCCCAAGCCCTTCGACCTGGACGAGCTGGAGGCGCGGCTGCGTGCGCTGGCGCGCCGCGGCACGGGCGGCGGCGAGGCGTCGGGCGGCTTTCTGGGCCTGCAGGTGGATGCCGACAGCGGCGCCATCTACCACCGCGGCGAGGCGCTGGAGCTGGCCCCGCGCGAGACCGCGCTGCTGCGCGCGCTGCTGGCGCGGCCGGGCCAGGCGGTGGCCAAGGAGCGGCTGCTGGCCCTGGTGTTCGCCGACGAGCCCGATGTGCAGCCCGACGCCATCGAGGTGGTGGCCTACCGCCTGCGCAAGAAGCTGTTGCGCACCGGGGCGCGCATCGTCACGCTGCGCGGCCTGGGCTACCTGCTGAAGGCCGATGACGGCACCTCGGCCGCCGGCTGACACCGTGGCGCCGCTGCGGGCCCGCGCCCGCCGCGCGCTGCAGCGCCTGTCGATGCGTGCGCGGCTGCTGCTGGGCATCGGGCTACCGGTGGGCCTGCTGCTGGCGCTGAACACCGCCTCGATCTACCGCCAGGCCCTGCACTCGGCCGACATCGCCTACGACCGCACGCTGCTGGCCTCGGCCAAGGCCATCGGCGAGCTGCTCACCGTCACCGGCCCCGATGGCGCGCCACGCCTGCTGGCCCAGGTGCCCTATGCCGCGCTGGAGGCCTTCGAGGCCGACAACCGCAGCCGCATGTACTACCGCGTCACCGGCTTCCAGGGCGAGCATGTCTCGGGCTTCGACGACCTGCCGGTGTGGCGCGGCCGCATCCCCGACCGCGGCATCTACGCCGCGCTGGTCGACTTCTACGACGACCACTACCGCGGCCAGCCGGTGCGCGTGGCCGTGCTGCTGCAGCCGGTGGCCAGCTCGGTGACGCAGGGCACGGCCACCATCCAGGTGGCCGAGACGCTGGAGCTGCGCCAGACCCTGGCGCGCCAGATGCTGCTGGACACGCTGTGGCGCCAGGCCCTGCTGATGGCGGTGATCGCCGCGGTGGTGGCGGCCGTGGTGCACTGGGTCACGCGGCCGGTGCGCCGGCTCAGCGCCGCGATCGTGGCACGCAGCGCCGGCGACCTGCGGCCGCTGGACGGCGCCGACGCGCCGCGCGAGCTGCGCCCGCTGGTGGAGGCCAGCAACGACGCGCTGCAGCGCCAGGCGCGGCTGCTGGCGCACCAGAAGCGCTTCGTGCGCGATGCCTCGCACCAGCTGCGCACGCCGCTGGCCGTACTGCGCGTGCAGGTGCAGTCGGCGCTGCGTGGCGACCTGCCGGCGCGCGAGGCCCTGGCCGAGATCGGCCACACCGTCGAGGGCGCCACGCGGCTGGCCAACCAGATGCTGGCGCTGGCCAAGGTGGAGCAGCTGCGCCAGCAGGGCGACGCACCGGTGCTCGACTGGGCCGGCGTGCTGCGCGAGGTGGCGCTGGACCTGGCGCCGCTGATAGCGGCACGCAACCTGGATTTCGAGCTCGACGTGGCGCCGCTGCCGGTGCGCGCGCACGACTGGTCGCTGCGCGAACTGGCGCGCAACCTGCTGCACAACGCCATCCGCGTGTCGCCCGAAGGCGCACCGCTGACCGTGCGGCTGACGCGCGAGCCGGCCCGCGCCGGCCCGGCCACGGGTATCGCCAGCGCCGCGGCTCCCACCACCGGCGACACCGCCGTGCTGGCCATCCTGGACCACGGCCCCGGCATCGCCGACGCGCTGCGCCCGCGTCTGACGCAGCCCTTCGCCCGTGGCGACGCCGACGTGGTGGCCGCCGACGGCGCCGGCCTGGGCCTGGCCATCTGCCGCGAGATCGTGGCCTCGCTGGGCGGCCAGTTGGCGCTGGACAACCGCGTGGTCGACGGCCGCATCTGCGGGCTGGCCGCCAGCGTGCGGCTGCCCATCGTCGACAATCCGGCACCATGAGCTCCCGCGACAAGACCCCGCATCCGGCCGACGGCCCGGGCGATGCCGAGGCCCTGCGCCTGGACAAGTGGCTGTGGGCGGCACGCTTCTACAAGACCCGCTCGCTGGCCGCCGACGAGATCGGCAAGGGCCGCATCGCCGTCAACGGCCAGCCGGCCAAGCCCTCGCGCACGCTGCGCCCGGGTGACCTGGTGGAACTGCGCCAGGGCCCCGTGCGCCGCACCGTGACGGTGAAGGCGCTCAGCCACATGCGCGGCCCGGCGCCAGTGGCGCAGGCGCTGTACGAGGAAACGCCGGAGAGCGTGGCCGCCCGCCTGCAGGCTGCCGAGGCGCGCCGCCTGGCCGCCGAGCCGGCGCTGGCCATCGCCGCCAGCCGCCAGGGCCGCCCCACCAAGCGCGACCGGCGCGACCTGGTGCGCGCCCAGGACGGCCTGTCCGACGACAATGCGGGCCCGGCCCCCGGCTGGCAGCGCTGGCGGGCCGAGATCGACGACGCCTGACGGCCACTGCCAGGCCCCGTCCGGCGCAGCCCCAGGCCCTGGCCGGGCATCGCCGGGACCGTCGATCGGCAGCGCGCCGGGAGTCCGGCACCGCCCCTACACCCATTTTGCTTCCCCCCTCTTGAAACGCGGGCAACGCCCCCCACATCGCCTGCAATCGTGTTCAACCCCTTCAAGAAAACCGCCAAGGCCACCGAGATGACCCCGGAGAACAACCCGTCTTCGTCCGCCCCGAACACCGACGAGGCCCTGGCCGCTGCCGCTGCGGCCGCCGCCCAGGCCGCCGAGGGCGCGCCCGAGATCAACCTGGACGCCGTGGCCGCCGCGGCCGCCGAACCCTCGCTGGAGCAGCGCCTGGCCGAACTGCAGGCCAAGCACACCGAGGTGTCCGACGCCTACCTGCGCGCCAAGGCCGAGACCGAGAACATCCGCCGCCGCACCGAGGAAGAGATCTCCAAGGTGCGCAAGTTCGCGGTCGAGTCCTTCGCCGAGAGCCTGTTGCCGGTGATGGACAGCATGCAGGCCGCCATTGCCATGCCCGATGCCAAGGTGGAGCAGGTGCTCGAAGGCGTGCACGCCACGCTGCGCCAGCTGACCCAGGCGCTGGAGCGCAACAAGGTGGTGCAGATCGCGCCGCCGGCCGGCACCAAGTTCGACCCGCACCAGCACCAGGCGATCAGCATGGTGCCGGCCGAGCAGGACCCCAACACCGTGGTGGCCGTGCTGCAGAAGGGCTACCTGATCGCCGACCGCGTGCTGCGGCCGGCCCTGGTGACCGTGGCCGCACCCAAGTGAACACCGGCGCGGGCGGGCACTGGCCTACCACAAGCTGGAGAGCGCTCCCCACAGCGCCAGCCACTTGAAAGCGCCGCGAAAAACCACAACTCAACGACAACCGAATCCCTCTCACACGGAGCAAGAACATGGGCAAGATCATCGGCATCGACCTGGGCACCACGAACTCGTGCGTGGCCATCATGGAAGGCAACACCACCAAGGTGATCGAGAACAGCGAAGGTGCGCGCACCACGCCGTCGATCATCGCCTACCAGGAGGACGGTGAAGTCCTCGTGGGCGCCTCGGCCAAGCGCCAGGCGGTCACCAACCCGAAGAACACGCTGTACGCGGTGAAGCGCCTGATCGGCCGCAAGTTCACCGAGAAGGAAGTGCAGAAGGACATCGACCTGATGCCCTACACCATCGCCGCCGCCGACAACGGCGACGCCTGGGTGGAAGTGCGCGGCAAGAAGCTGGCGCCCCCGCAGGTCAGCGCCGAGGTGCTGCGCAAGATGAAGAAGACGGCCGAGGACTACCTCGGCGAGGAAGTGACCGAGGCCGTGATCACGGTGCCGGCCTACTTCAACGACAGCCAGCGCCAGGCCACCAAGGATGCCGGCCGCATCGCCGGCCTGGACGTCAAGCGCATCATCAACGAGCCCACCGCAGCGGCCCTGGCCTTCGGCCTGGACAAGCACGGCAAGGGTGACCGCAAGATCGCCGTGTATGACCTGGGTGGCGGCACCTTCGACATCTCGATCATCGAGATCGCCGACGTGGATGGCGAGAAGCAGTTCGAGGTGCTGAGCACCAACGGCGACACCTTCCTGGGCGGCGAGGACTTCGACCAGCGCATCATCGACTACATCGTCACCGAGTTCAAAAAGGAACAAGGCGTCGACCTGAGCAAGGACGTGCTGGCCCTGCAGCGCCTGAAGGAAGCCGCCGAGAAGGCCAAGATCGAGCTGTCCAACAGCACGCAGACCGACATCAACCTGCCCTACATCACGGCCGATGCCTCGGGCCCGAAGCACCTGAACATCAAGCTCACCCGCGCCAAGCTGGAAGCGCTGGTGGAAGAGCTGATCACCCGCACCATCGAGCCCTGCCGCGTGGCCATCAAGGACGCCGGTGTGAAGGTCTCGGACATCGACGACATCATCCTCGTCGGTGGCCAGAGCCGCATGCCCAAGGTGCAGGAGCAGGTCAAGGAGTTCTTCGGCAAGGAGCCGCGCAAGGACGTCAACCCCGACGAGGCCGTGGCTGTCGGTGCCGCCGTGCAGGGCCAGGTGCTCTCCGGTGACCGCAAGGACGTGCTGCTGCTCGACGTCACCCCGCTGAGCCTGGGCATCGAGACCCTGGGCGGCGTGATGACGAAGATGATCAAGAAGAACACGACCATCCCGACCAAGTTCGCGCAGACCTTCTCCACCGCCGACGACAACCAGCCGGCCGTGACCATCAAGGTCTTCCAGGGCGAGCGCGAGATGGCCGCCGGCAACAAGATGCTGGGCGAGTTCAACCTCGAAGGCATCCCGCCGGCCCCGCGCGGCCTGCCGCAGATCGAGGTGAGCTTCGACATCGACGCCAACGGCATCCTGCACGTGGGCGCCAAGGACAAGGCCTCGGGCAAGGAAAACAAGATCACCATCAAGGCGAACTCGGGTCTGTCGGAAGCCGAGATCGAGAAGATGGTCAAGGACGCCGAGGTCAACGCCGCCGAGGACCACAAGAAGTTCGAACTGGCCACCGCCCGCAACCAGGCCGACGGCATGATCCACTCGGTCAAGAAGAGCCTCACCGACTACGGTGACAAGCTCGACGCCGACGAGAAGGCCAAGATCGAGGCCGCGCTGAAGGACGCCGAGGAAGCGCTCAAGAGCGAGGACAAGGCCACCATCGACGCCAAGGTCGAGGCGCTGATGACCGCCAGCCAGAAGCTGGGCGAGAAGATGTACGCCGACCAGCAGGCCGCCGGCGGTGCGGCGGGCGGCCCGGAAGCCGCGGCAGCGGCGGCCGGCGCGGCCGGTGCCTCGGCGGGCGGCAGCAAGAAGCCCGACGACGACGTGGTGGACGCGGAGTTCAAGGAAGTCCGCAAGTGATGGACGCGGCCGCCGCGGTGATGCACCGGGCGGCCCTTCCCCGAACCGCCGCGTGCGGGCCTGTGGGCAGCCAGCCCCGAGCCCGCCGCGGCGTTCCCGCTTGAAAGCAGCAGAGAACTTCCATGGCAAAGCGCGACTACTACGAGGTGCTTGGCGTCGCCAAGAACGCCTCGGACGACGACATCAAGAAGGCCTACCGCAAGCTGGCCATGAAGTACCACCCGGACCGCAACCAGGGTGACGAGGCCAAGAAGGCGGAAGAGAAATTCAAGGAGGCCAAGGAGGCCTACGAGATGCTCTCCGAGCCCGCCAAGCGCCAGGCCTACGACCAGTACGGCCACGCCGGTGTGGATCCCAACAGCGGCATGGGCCGCGGCGGCCCTGGCGCGGAAGGCTTCGGCGGCTTCGCCGAGGCCTTTGGCGACATCTTCGGCGACATCTTCAACGGCGGCCGGCGTGGCGGCGGCGGGGGCCAGCAGGTCTACCGCGGTGCCGACCTGAGCTACGCGATGGAGATCACGCTGGAAGAGGCCGCCAACGGCAAGGAAGCGCAGATCCGCATCCCCAGCTGGGACAGCTGCGACACCTGCCACGGCACCGGCGCCAAGCCCGGCACCAGCGTCAAGACCTGCCCGACCTGCAATGGCTCGGGCACCGTGCACATGCGCCAGGGCTTCTTCAGCATCCAGCAGACCTGCCCGCACTGCCACGGCACCGGCAAGGTGATCCCCGAGCCCTGCACCAGCTGCAACGGCGCCGGCAAGATCAAGCGCCAGAAGACGCTGGAGGTGAAGATCCCCGCCGGCATCAACGAAGGCATGCGCATCCGCTCGGCCGGCAACGGCGAACCCGGCACCAATGGCGGCCCCGCGGGCGATCTCTACATCGAGATCCGCATCAAGGAGCACGACATCTTCGAACGCGATGGCGACGACCTGCACTGCACGGTGCCGGTGTCGTTCACCACCGTGGCGCTGGGCGGCACGATCGAGGTGCCCACGCTGGCCGGTAAGGCCGAGATCGAGCTGCCCGAGGGCACGCAGCACGGCAAGACCTTCCGCCTGCGCGGCAAGGGCATCAAGGGCCTGCGCAGCAGCTACCCCGGCGACCTGTACGCCCATGTGGCGGTGGAAACGCCGGTCAAGCTCACCGAGCACCAGCGCAAGCTGCTCAAGGAGCTGGACGAGAGCCTGAAGAAGGGCGGCGAGAAGCACTCGCCCAACGCCAAGAGCTGGACCGACCGGGTCAAGGACCTGTTCAAGTGAGCTAGAACAGGCTGCCCTGCACGGGCGCCCCGGCGGTGGCCGGGCCCGGTGCAGCGCGGCCTGCGGGGCGCGCCTGGCGCCCTGCCCTGCCCGCCTGCGCGGCCTCGGTCGAGGCCACGTCGGGCGCCTGGAAGCGCGACAGGTCCAGCGGCGTGCGTTCGCGGTTCAGGCCCAGCCGTGCGCAGGCCTTGTGGAAGCGCTGGCGCAGCAACTGCGCCCACACGCCACGGCCGGTCATGCGCTCGCCGAACTGGCTGCTGTTGTCATTGCCGCCGCGCATCTCGCGCACCCGCGCCATCACCCGCGCCGCCCGCTCGGGAAAGTGCTGCTGCAGCCAGTGCTGGAACAGCGGGTTCACCTCCCAGGGCAGGCGCAGCACGATGCTGAAGGCCGATGTGGCCCCGGCCTCGCGCGCGGCTTCGAGCACGCGTTCCAGTTCGGGCTCGTTGATGAACGGGATCACCGGCGACACGCTCACGCCCACCGGCACGCCCGCTTCGGCCAGACGGCGGATGGTGAGCAGCCGGCGCGCGGGTGCGGCGGCACGGGGCTCCAGAATCCGGGCCAGATCGGCATCCAGCGTGGTGACCGACACGTACACCGCGGCCAGGCGCTCGGCCGCCATCGGCGCAATCAGGTCGAGGTCGCGCTCGACGCCCGAGGACTTGGTGATCACCGAGAACGGGTGCCGGTGGGCGCTGAGCACCTCGATCACCCCGCGCGTGAGGCCCAGCCGCCGCTCCACCGGCTGGTAGGCATCGGTGACCGAGCCGATGTTCAGCATCTTCGGCACATAGCCCGGTGCCGACAGGGCCTGGCGCAGGCGCTGCGCCGCATTGACCTTGGCCACGATGCGGGTCTCGAAATCGAGCCCGGGCGACAGGTTCAGGTAGCTGTGCGTGGGCCGCGCGTAGCAGTAGATACAGCCATGCTCGCAACCGCGGTACGGGTTGATCGACAGGTCGAAGCCGATGTCGGGCGAATCGTTGGTGCTGAGGATGGACTTGACCTGTTCCTCGAACACCTGGGTGGCCGGTGCGGCGGCAACGGCGCCATCATCCTCGGGCGTGCCCCAGCCATCGTCGAAGCCCTCGCGCAGATCACCACTGAAGCGGTGCGGCAGCGCCCAGGCGGTGCCACGGCCCTTGACGGCCTCGCAGGCCTGTGGTGGCTGGGCGGGAACGATGGGCACATAGCGGCGCGACATACTGTAAATCTATACAGTCTCGTGCCAGCTGTCCAGCGGTGCTCACCACCGCTGCATGAACTCAATATTCCCCGCCGCCCATGCCCATGCCGGGCGCCAGGTTGTCGAACTTGGTCAGCGGCTTCAGGAAGGCCAGCTTCACCGCGCCCACCGGGCCGTTACGCTGCTTGGCGATGATGATCTCGGCGACGCCCGGCTCCTTGGACTCCTTGTTGTAGTACTCGTCGCGGTAGATGAACATGATCACATCGGCGTCCTGCTCGATGGCGCCCGATTCGCGCAGGTCGCTCATCATCGGGCGCTTGTCGGGGCGTGTTTCCACCGAGCGGTTCAGCTGCGACAGCGCGATCACCGGGCACTGCAGTTCCTTGGCCAGCGCCTTCATCGAGCGCGAGATCTCCGACAGCTCGGTGGCGCGGTTCTCGCCCGAACTGGCCGACGAGCCGCTCATCAGCTGCAGGTAGTCGATGACGATCAGGCCCAGCGTGCCACCGAACTGCCGCGCCATGCGGCGCGCGCGGGCGCGCAGTTCGGCCGGGTTCAGCGCCGGCGTCTCGTCGATGAACAGGTGGGCCTTGCCCAGGCGCTCGGCGGCCTCGGTCAGGCGCGTCCATTCGTCGTCGCGCAGACGGCCGGTGCGCAGGCCGCTCTGGTCGATGCGGCCCAGCGAACCGATCATCCGCAATGCCAGCTGCGAGGCGCCCATTTCCATCGAGAACACCAGCACCGGCAGGCCTTCGTTGACGGCCACGTTCTCGGCGATGTTCAGCGCGAAGGCGGTCTTGCCCATCGACGGACGGGCGGCCAGGATGATCAAGTCACCCTTTTGCATGCCGGCGGTCATGCGGTCGAAGTCGAAGTAGCCGGTGCGCACGCCGGTCACCTCTTCGGCGCCGTTCTCGGCCAGCTCGGTCACGCGGTCGATCAGCTCCATCGTGAGCTTGTCGATGCTGAGGAAGCCGCCCTTGTTGCGCGCGCCCTCCTCGCCGATCTTGAAGATCTTGCCCTCGGCCTCGTCGAGCACGGCCGACACCGCCCGCCCGCCGGGATTGAAGGCTGCGGTGGCGATCTCGTCAGAGGCCGAGATCAGCTTTCGCAGCACCGCGCGCTCGCGCACGATCTCGGCATATCGCCGCATGTTGGCGGCGCTCGGCACGCTCTGCGCCAGTGCGTTCAGGTAGGCAAGGCCGCCCACCTGCTCGGCCTTGCCATGGCTTTGCAACTGCTCGAAGACCGTGATCACGTCGGCCGGCTTGCTGGCGTTGATCAGCCCTGCGATGGCCGTGAAGATCTCGCGGTGCTCCCAGCGGTAGAAGTCGCTGTCGGTGATCTGGTCGCCGGCGCGGTCCCAGGCCATGTTGTCGATCAGCAGGCCACCGAGCACGCTCTGCTCGGCCTCGATCGAGTGCGGCGGCACGCGCAGGCGTGCCACCTCGTCGTCGCCATCGGGGCCCGGCGCGGGGCCGGAGGAAGCGGAGCGGAAGGCGGTCGACATCGTCTCGGAATCATAAGCCGCACGGCGCGGCGCGCCTGTGGGCAAGGCTGTGGACATCCGGAGGACATCCAGGGGACGGACAGGGGACAAACCCCAGGGACCGCGCGAAAGCGGCCCCAAAAGCAAACGGGGCCGGTGTGACCGGCCCCGTCTGACGGGATCTCAGCGCGGACGCGAGATCAGTCGGCGGCGGCGACGACCTGGACGGTCAGTTCCACCACCACGTCGGTGTGCGCAGCCACCGACACCGGGTGCTCACCGACGGCCTTCAGCGGGCCGTGCGGCATGCGCACCTGGGCCTTGGCCACGTCGTAGCCCAGCTTCTTCAGGCTGTCGGCCACGTCGGCGTTGGTCACCGAACCGAACAGGCGGCCATCCACACCGGCCTTCTGGGCGATGGTGACGGTGATGCCGGTCATGCGCTGGCCCAGGGCCTGGGCGGCGGACAGCTTCTCGGCAGCCACCTTCTCGAGCTCGGCGCGGCGGGCTTCGAATTCCTTGATGGCGGCTTCGGTGGCGCGGCGGGCTTGCTTGGTGGGGATCAGGAAATTGCGGGCGTAGCCGTCCTTCACCTTGACCACATCACCCAGGTTGCCCAGGTTGGCCACTTTTTCGAGCAGGATCACTTGCATGGTCGTTGCTCCTTGATCAGACGCGATGCTGGTCGCTGTACGGCAGCAGCGCCAGGAAACGGGCGCGCTTGATGGCCGTGGTCAGCTGACGCTGGTAATAGGCGCGGGTGCCGGTCAGGCGCGCCGGGGTGATCTTGCCGTTCTCGCCGACGAAATCACGCAGCTGATCCACGTCCTTGTAGTCGATCGACTCGACGTTGGCGACGGTGAAACGGCAGAACTTCTTGCGCTTGAACAGCAGCGACTGCGTGTTGCGCTTGGGCTTGCGATCCTTGGAGCCTTTGCCCCTACCACGCGACATGGCCATGGTGTACCTCTTGTGCGAATGCGTTGATGTGCGTTGGACCGTTGCCTGAACCCCTGAGGGGTGTGTGTGTCAGGCTTCGGCGCTGAGCGAACTGGCGCTGAGCGAAGTGATATGGAAGAGCAGTCCGCGTCCGTTGCGCATGCTGGCCAGGAATCCGGCGAAGACGCCGTGGGCTCCCAGTTCCAGCGCGCCGAGCGATCGTGTGATCTCGCCGATGCCGATCGCACGGATCTCAAGAGAGACCTTGCGAGGCTGACCGTCCTCGGTGACCGTCGATGCATGCTGCAGTCGGCAGTCGAGGGCCGGCAATCCGGCGGGCGTGTAGCGCACGACCCCTCGCTCGAGCAGTTGCGCCGACAGAACCATGCGGTTCACGCCTGGCGCGCCGGCATCGGGCGCGGTGGCTGCGGCTTCGATCAGGTCGCGGCCTCCTGGGACACGGAAGCCTTGCGGGCCTCTTCCTTCTCGACCGCCTTCATCATCACCGACGGGGTGGTCTCGGCCTTGTCCTTGGCCACGGTCAGGTGGCGCAGCACGGCGTCGTTGTAGCGGAAGCCGGTCTCGAGCTCGGCCAGGATTTCCTTGGTCGTCTCGATGTTCAGGCACACGTAGTGGGCCTTGGCCAGCTTCTGGATCTGGTAGGCCAGCTGACGGCGGCCCCAGTCTTCCACGCGGTGCACCTTGCCACCGGCGGCGGTGACCACACCCTTGTAACGCTCCAGCATGGCCGGAACCTGCTCGCTCTGATCCGGATGGATCAGCAGCACGATCTCGTAGTGACGCATGAACACTCCTTGTGGATTCCGGCCCCACCACCGGGATGGTGGCCTGACCGAAAGCCGCCCGGCGGCGTCTGAATTCAGCCGGTGCAGCAGGGATGGAAAAGGGAAAGCCCGCGATTATAGCCTGTGCGGCGCCACAAAGCCACGGCTGGTGTCCGGCGTGCCCGGCAACGGCCGGTGCAGCTCGTCCACCAGGTCCTGCCCGGCGTCATCCGGGCGGCGGCTGAGCAGGCTGGCCAGCCACAGCACCACGCAGCCCACCGGCACGCCGAACACGCCGGCGGCCATGGGGTCGACCCCGAACCAGCGCCCGTCATCGACCGGCGCCAGCGGGCCCAGCCACTCGCGCGGGCCTGGCAGGTTGCGCAGCATGTACCACAGCGTCATGGCCACGCCGGCCAGCATGCCGGCCACCGCGCCGGTGCGGTTGGCGCGGCGCCAGAAGATGCCCAGCACCAGCGCCGGGAAGAACGCCGCCGCCGCCAGCGAGAAGGCGGCCGTGACGAAGGGCAGGATATCGGCCAGCCGCAGCGACGCCACCCAGGCCGCCAGCACAGCGGTGAACAGCACCATCAGCTTGCTCATCATCACGCGCTTGATGGCCGAGGCCCGCGGGTTGACCATGCGGAAGTAGAAGTCGTGCGCCAGCGCGTTGCTGATGGTCAGCAGCAGGCCGTCGGCGGTGGACAGCGCAGCCGCCAGGCCACCGGCCGCCACCAGGTAGGTCACCACCAGCGGCATGCCACCCAGCTCGGGTGCGGCCAGCACCACCAGGTCGCCGCCCAGGCGCAGCTCGGACAGCTGCAGGATGCCGTCGCCGTTGATGTCCTCCACCGCCAGCAGGTTGGGGTCGAGCTTGCTCCAGCGCCGCATCCAGTCGGGCAGGCTGCCGAACGAGGTGCCCAGCAACTCGGTGAACACCTGGTACTTGACCATCACCGCCAGCGCCGGCGCACTGACGTACAGCAGCACGATGAACACCAGCGACCAGCCCACCGAGCGCCGCGCCTCGGCCACGGTGGGCGTGGTGTAGTAGCGCGTCAGCACATGCGGCATGGCCGCCGTGCCCAGCATCAGGCACAGCACCAGCGCCAGGAAGTTGGCGCGCGGCCAGGCGTTGGCCCCACTGCCGGCCGCCGCCGATGCCGCAGCCCCGCCTGATGCCGCCGCTGCAGTTGCCGCAGCAGAGGCCGCCGGTGTCGCCGGGGCCGCGGGCCCCTGCACCTCGGCCTGCGGCGCCAGCCCGGCCAGCGGCCGCGCCTGCGCACGCGAGATCTCCATCTCGCGATGGTAGGCGGCACGGGCGTCGGACTCGCTGCGCGGCATGCGCTCCAGTGCCCGCTCGGCCTGCTGGATGCGCGCCAGCGGCGCGTTCTCGGCCCGCAGGCGCTCGATCTCGGCGGCGCGCTGCACGCTGTCGGCGGCCATGGCAGCCGGCACGTCGGCCAGCTTGCGCTGGGCGTCGGCGGCGCGCTGGGCCAGCAGCGCGCGCACCTCCTGTTCGGCCGGATCCTGGCGCAGCTGGGCCTCGCGCTCGGTCACCACCGCGAGTTGCTGGCGGTAATCCAGCAGCGGCAGCCAGGAGCCGGTCTGCTGCTGGCTGAGCCAGAACACCGGCACCGTGTAGGCGATGATCAGCACGATGTACTGCGCCACCTGGGTCCAGGTGACGGCGCGCATGCCGCCCAGGAAGCTGCACACCAGCACGCCGCCCAGGCCGACGAAGATGCCGATCTCGAACGAGAAGCCGGTCAGGTGCGAGGTGATCAGGCCCACGCCGTAGACCTGCACCACCACGTAGACGAAACTCACCAGCACCGTGGCCGTCAGCGCGATCAGCCGCGGCCAGCGCCCGCCATAGCGCGCGCCGATGAAGTCAGGGATGGTGAACTGGCCGAAGCGCCGCAGGTACGGCGCCAGCAGCACGGCCACCAGGCAGTAGCCCCCGGTCCAGCCCAGGATGTAGGCCAGGCCGTTGAAGCCCTGCAGGTACAGCACGCCGGCGGTGCCGATGAACGACGCCGCGCTCATCCAGTCGGCCGCGGTGGCCATGCCGTTGTACATGGCCGGCACGCGCCGGCCGGCCACGTAGTACTCCAGCTCGTCGGTGGTGCGGCTGAGCAGGCCGATGGCCGCGTACACCAGCACCGTGGCGATCAGGAAGCTGGCGCCGATCCAGTTGCGCGACCAGCCGCTCTTCTCCAGCGCCGCCAGCATGCCGACGAACACCACCACGCCGGCCGTGAACAGGCCGTAGCGGCGGTGCAGCCGGCGCGTGAAGCGCTGCGTGGTCTCGAAGCTGGCGCTCGCGCTGTGGTCGGGGCGGGACATCGGGCGGCAGCATAGCGCCCGAGTCCCTTACGCAGGCTGACAGCCCGCGACCGGCTTACTTGGCCGCGAGCTGCGTCCAGGTCTCGATCACCGAGTCGGGGTTCAGCGAGATCGAGACGATGCCCTCGTCGGCCAGCCACTGGGCGAAGTCGGGGTGGTCGCTGGGGCCCTGACCGCAGATGCCCACGTACTTGCCGGTGGCCCGGCAGGCGGTGATGGCACGGCTGATCATGGCCTTGACGGCCGGGTCGCGCTCGTCGAAGTCGGCCGCCAGCAGTTCCAGGCCGCTGTCGCGATCCAGGCCCAGGGTCAGCTGGGTCAGGTCGTTCGAGCCGATCGACATGCCGTCGAAGTGCTGCAGGAACTGGTCGGCCAGGATGGCGTTGCTGGGCACCTCGCACATCATGATCACGCGCAGGCCGTTCTGGCCGCGGCCCAGGCCACGGTCGGCCAACAGGCCCACCACGCGCTCGGCCTGGCTGACCGTGCGCACGAAGGGCACCATGATCTCGACATTGGTCAGGCCCATGTCGTTGCGCACGCGCTTGATGGCCTCGCACTCCATGCCGAAGGCATCCGCGAATTCGCCGCTGATGTAGCGGCTAGCGCCACGGAAGCCCAGCATCGGGTTCTCTTCGTCCGGCTCGTAGCGCGAACCACCGATCAGCTTCTTGTACTCGTTGGACTTGAAATCCGACAGGCGCACGATCACCGGCTTGGGCCAGAAGGCCGCCGCGATGGTGGCCACGCCCTCGACCAGCTTGTCGACGTAGAACGCGCGCGGGCTGGCGTGGCCGCGGGCCACCGACTCGACCGCCTTCTTCAGGTCGGTGTCGATGTTCGGATAGTCGAGGATGGCCTTCGGGTGCACCCCGATGTAGTTGTTGATGATGAATTCCAGCCGCGCCAGGCCCACGCCGCTGTTGGGGATCTGCGCGAACTCGAAGGCCAGCTGCGGGTTGCCCACGTTCATCATGATCTTCACCGGGCAGTACGGCAGCTCGCCGCGCTTGACCTCGGTGACTTCGGTTTCCAGCAGGCCGTCGTAGATGACGCCGGTGTCGCCCTCGGCGCAGACCACGGTGACCAGCGCGCCTTCGGCCAGCGTCTCGGTCGCGTCACCACAGCCCACCACGGCCGGGATGCCCAGCTCGCGCGCGATGATGGCGGCGTGGCAGGTGCGGCCGCCGCGGTTGGTGACGATGGCGCTGGCGCGCTTCATCACCGGCTCCCAGTTGGGGTCGGTCATGTCGGCCACCAGCACGTCGCCGGGCTGCACCTTGTCCATCTCATTGGGCGAATGGACGATGCGCACCGGGCCGGTGCCGATCTTCTGGCCGATGGCGCGGCCTTCGGCCAGCACGGCGCCGCGCTGGGCGGCGCTGCCCTTGAGCTTGTACTTGTATTCCACCTGGCCGGCGGCCTGGCTCTTCACCGTCTCGGGGCGCGCCTGCAGGATGTAGAGCTTGCCGTCACTGCCGTCCTTGCCCCACTCGATGTCCATCGGGCGGCCGTAGTGCTGCTCGATGATCAGCGCGTACTTGGCCAGCTCGATCACGTCGGCATCGGCCAGCGCATAGCGGTTGCGCATCTCGGGCGGCGTATCCACGGTCTTGACCAGGCGACCGCTGGCAGCGCGCTCCTCATTCGACGCGAACTCCATGCGAATCAGCTTGGAGCCCAGGTTGCGGCGGATGATCGGCAGCTTGCCGGCCTTCAGGCCCGGCTTGTGCACGTAGAACTCGTCGGGGTTCACGGCGCCCTGCACCACCGTCTCGCCCAGGCCGTAGCTGGCGGTGATGAAGACCACGTCCTCGAAGCCGCTCTCGGTGTCGATCGTGAACATCACGCCGGCGGCGCCGATGTCCGAGCGCACCATGCGCTGCACGCCGGCCGACAGCGCCACGTCGGCATGGGCGAAGCCCTTGTGCACGCGGTAGCTGATGGCGCGGTCGTTGTAGAGGCTGGCGAACACCTCCTTCATCTTGTGCAGCACATCGTCGATGCCATGCACGTTGAGGAAGGTCTCCTGTTGGCCGGCGAACGATGCGTCGGGCAGGTCCTCGGCGGTGGCCGAGGAGCGCACGGCGAAGCTGGCGTCGGGGTTGCCAGCGGTCAGTTGCGCATAGGCCTCGCGCACCGCGGCATCGAGCGCCGGCGGAAACGGCGCATCGGTCACCCAGCCACGGATCTCGGCGCCGGCGGCCACCAGCGCCTTGACGTCGTCGACGTCCAGCGCCGCGAGGCGGGCGTTGATCTTCTCGGTCAGGCCACCGTGGGTGAGGAACTCGCGGAAGGCATGTGCCGTGGTGGCGAAGCCGCCGGGCACGCGCACGCCCGAGGCGGCGAGCTGGCTGATCATTTCGCCGAGGCTGGCGTTCTTGCCGCCAACCACCTCGACGTCGGTCATTCTCAGCTGCTCGAACGGTACGACCAGGGCGGTCGCCAGATGGGTAGAAGACATGGGAAAACTCCGTGATGATGGGAAATCGGTGTCTTCCGGCAGCCGATCCTGCGGGCCATGGCGGCGCCCGGGCGCGGGCATGGCAGCAGGCCGCGGGCTCGCGCGGGCGCACGTGCCGCTGCCGGGGCAGCGGTGGACGTCAGGGTGCGCTCGGGGCTCATCGCGGCGGGATCGGGGTCAGAGGCGGGGAGCGCCGATTCTAAGGACGGAGCCCCTATCATCGGCGCGGGCCTTCCGGCATGCCCCCACGAAAATTTCTCACAAGCCGCGCGATCAACTTTCACAGCACCCACGAAAGGCCGCCATGCCCAACCGCAGCGTGTTCTTTGTCTCGGACGGCACCGGCATCACGGCCGAGACCTTCGGCAACTCGATCCTGGCGCAGTTTCCCGGCAAGTCGCGGCATGTGCGCCGGCCGTTCATCGACAGCGTCGAGAAGGCCCGAGCGGTGCTCGACGAGATCAACCAGGTGGCCGATGCCGAGGGCCGCAAGCCCATCGTCTTCATCACGCTGGTCAACGACGACGTGCGCCGCATCATCACCGACGACGCCTGCCGCGGCCGCGTGCTGGACATGTTCAAGCACTTCGTCGAGCCGCTGGAAGACGAGTTCGGCGTCAAGAGCAACCACCGCGTCGGCCGCTTCTCGGACGCCGCCAAGAGCACCGAGTACAACGAGCGCATCGAGGCCATCAACTTCAGCCTGGCCCACGACGACGGCCAGAGCGCACGCAACCTGGCCGCAGCCGACGTCATCCTGCTGGGCGTGAGCCGCTGCGGCAAGACGCCCACCAGCCTGTACCTGGCCATGCAGCACGGCATCAAGGCCGCCAACTACCCGCTGATCCCCGAGGACTTCGAGCGCAACACCCTGCCCTCGTCACTGGTGCCGCACCTGAAGAAGTGCTTCGGCCTGACCATCGACCCCGAGCGCCTTGCGCAGATCCGCAACGAGCGCCGGCCCGGCAGCAAGTACGCCGCGCTGGAGAACTGCCGCTACGAGGTGCATGCCGCCGAGACGCTGATGCGCCGCAGCAGCATCGGCTGGCTGAGCAGCACGCACAAGTCGATCGAGGAGATCGCCACCACCATCCTGCGCGACATCGCGCCGGACCGGCTGATCTACTGATCGGCCTCGAGCACCAGCTCGAAGGTCACCAGCACCGGGTTGCGTCCGCGCGCCAGCCGGCCGTCGGTGATGCCGCCGGTGTGGTCGACCAGGCTCACATCCAGTTCAGCGCGCAGCTGGCCATCGGCACCGGGCGCGATGCGGCCCGCGCGCACCAGGGTCTCGGTGACGAAGGGCTGGACCACGCGACCGTCGTCGAACACCGCCCCCACCGTGCTGCCGACGCCGCCGCGCACCACGGCCTGCGCGATGCCGTGGCGGCGGCACAGCGCCTCCAGCGCCAGGCAGACGTCGGTGTTGGGCGCCAGGCGCACGGCCAGCGCGCCGGGCTGCGGCCCGAGGCCGGCGTCATCGGCCACCGGCTGGAACAGCGAGAACGCGGTCTCGGCATCGGCCCGCACCTGGAAGCCGGCGCCCTGCAGCAGCCAGGCGCGGGCGGGCAGCGGCTCGGTCAGCACCGCGTCGCCGGGCAGCACATGGCCGCAGCGGCGCTGGCCCTGCCCGTCGCGCCAATCGGCGTGGCAATGCAGGAACGGCAGGCCGTCGCGCTGGCCGTAGGTGACGGTGGCATCGCGCAGGTGCACCGGCTGCGCGGCCTCGAAGCGGTCACTGAAGTAGACGGCATGGGCGGTGGTCTTCGAGCGCGCCGGCATCACCCAGGCGAACGGGAACATGGCTGCGCCCCGCCCAGGTTCGCCCAGCCGCAGCACGGCCGAACGGCAGGGCACCGGCAGGCCGTGGGCCTGCGCCGCCGCGTCCAGCGCCTCGCGCACCGCATCCAGCAGGCTGCGGCCCGGCGCCAGCGTCAGCGCCACCTCGCGCAGGCTGGCCGGGGCCACCTGCTGGCGTTGCGGCGCCACCGGGCCGGGGTGGCGGATCTCGCGCATCAGTTGCGGCATGCCGGCACCTTGCCCGCGTCCGGCCTACAGCACGGCGGTGGAGATGGCCGGCACCGCCGCCACCACCACCAGCCCCACCAGCAGGGCCACCAGGTAGGGCCAGATCGCGCCCATGGCCTCGTCGGGCGAGACATTGCCGATGCGGCAGGCGATGTAGAAGCCCACGCCCACCGGCGGCATCATCAGGCCGATGTTCATGGCCACCACCACCACCATGGCGTAGTGCACGTCGTTGATACCCAGGCTCTTGGCGATCGGGAACATCAGCGGCGCCATCAGCAGCAGGGCCGGCAGGCCTTCGAGGATGCAGCCCAGCACCAGGAAGATGGCGATGGTCACGGCCAGGAAGGTGGGCACGCCGCCGGGCAGGCCCTTCATGAAGGCCGCCAGTTCCTGCGCCACGCCCGACTGGGTGATGGCCCAGGCCATCGCCAGCGCGGTGCCCAGGATCATCAGGATGGCGCCGGACAGCGCGGCGGTCTCCACCAGCATGTCGTAGATCTTGCGCAGGCCGATGCCGCCGTACATCACGGCACCGATCAGCATGGCGTACAGCACCGCGATGGTCGACACCTCGGTGGCGGTGGCCACGCCGCCCCCCACCGCCCCGCGGATCAGGAAGGGCAGCACCAGGGCCGGGCCGGCCACCAGCAGCGTGCGGCCCACCACGGCCAGCGGTGCGCGCTGGACGCCGCCCATCTGCTCATGCCGGGCCTGCCAGCGTGCCAGCACCGCCAGCGCCAGCAGCAGCACCAGGGCGACGGTGACGCCGGCCTGGAACAACCCGGCGATCGACACGCCGGCCACCGAGCCCAGCACGATCAGCACGATGCTGGGCGGCACGGTGTCGGCCATGGCCGCACCGGTGGACAGCAGCGCGATCATCTCCCGGGGCTTCTGCCCGCGGCGCTTCATCTCGGGGAACAGCGCCGGCGCCACGGTGGCCATGTCCGACACCTTGGAGCCCGAGATGCCCGAGACGATGAATAGCGAGCCCAGCAGCACGTAGCTCATGCCGCCCTTCACATGGCCCACCAGCGAGGCCAGGAAGTCGATGATGGCCTTGCCCATGCCGGTGGCGTCGAGCACGCAGCCCAGCAGCACGAAGATGGGCACCGACACCAGCACCAGGCTGGACATGCCCTCGTCCATACGCCCCACCACCACGCCCACCGGCACCTGGGTGGAGAACGCGATGAAGGCCAGCGTGCCGATGCCGAAGCAGAACGCGATGGGCACGCCGGCCGCCAGACCGACCGCGACGAAGCCGATCAGGAAGACCACGATGTTCAACGTGCCCAGGTCGGCGAACACCGGCTTCAGCGCCCAGCAGCCGGCGGCCAGCGCCGCCAGCACCACGACCGCGCCGGCCAGGTGCGACTTGCGGCAGGTGCGCCACGCATGGCCGGCCAGCACCGCCAGCATCGCGAACACACCGAACGCGATGGCCGCCACGCGCCAGCTGTTGGCGATCTCGAGGGCCGGTGTGGTGACGTAGGACTCGCTCTCGATGTACTCGAGCGCCGGCCGCACCAGGGCCAGCAGGAACAGCGCCACCACGCCCAGGCCGAAGGCCTGCACCGGCCCCTGCAGGCGCTCGGGCAGCATCTGCAGGAACACGGTGAGCCGCAGGTGCTCGTTGCGGTGGATGGCAATCGCCGAGCCCAGCATGGCCAGCCACAGGAAGGCGATGGACACCGCCTCGTCCACCCAGGTCAGCGGCGCGCCCAGCAGGTAGCGCGACGCCACCCCGGCCAGCAGCATGCCCACGATGGCCAGCATCAACGCCGCCGACACCCACTCGATGGGCCGCAGCAGCCAGGCGCCGGCACGCGGCGGTTCCAACTCGTTGGGCAGCGAGAAGGCGTCGGGGTTGTCGGCCGTGGAGGTGCTGGATGCCGTCATGGGTGTGCCGCCTGCCTCAGACCAGCTTTCCGGTGTACTTCTCGAGCAGCGCCCAGGCCTCGTCACCGAACTTCTTGTGCCACTCGGCATAGAAGCCGGCGGCGCGCAGCTTGGCGCGGAACAGCTCGGCATCGGTGGTGTTGAACTGCATGCCCTTGGCCTTGAGCTCGCCCATCAGGCCGTCGTTGAGCTTCTTGACGTCGTCACGTTCGAGCATCGCGGCGGCGTTGATGTTGCGCGCCACGATCTCCTGCAGATCGGCCGGCAGGCGCTCGAAGCTCTTCTTGTTGGCCAGGAACCAGAAGCCGTCCCACATGTGGTTGGTGACCGAGCAGTACTGCTGCACCTCGTTCAACTTGGCCGTGGCGATGATGGCCAGCGGGTTCTCCTGGCCATCCACCACCTTGGTCTGCAGCGCGGTGTAGACCTCGGCGAAGTTGATCGTCGCCGGGCTGGCCTCGAAGGCCTTGAACATCGACACCCAGAACGGGCTGGGCGGCACGCGCATCTTCATGCCCTTCAGGTCCTCGGGCTTGGTGATGGCGCGGGCGCTGCTGGTCATCTGGCGGTAGCCGTTGTCCCAGATCTTCTCGAAGGCCATCAGCGGCGACTTGGCGGCGATCTCCTTGCGCACATGGGCGCCCAGCGTGCCGTCCATCGCGGCCCACACCTGGCCGTAGTCCTTGAACGCGAAGCCCACGCCGCTGATCTGCGCCGAGGGGATCAGGTTGCCCAGGATCAGCGGCGACAGCGTGAAGAAGTCCACCGCGCCCGAGCGCACCTGGCCCAGCGTGTCGGTGTCGTTGCCCAGCTGGCTGCTGGGGAAGATCTTGATCTCGACCCGGCCCTTGGTCTCGGCCAGGATCTTGGCGGCCATCTCGTTGGCGCGCACGTTCATCGGGTGCGTGACCGGCAGGTTGTTCGCGTACTTCAGCTGGAATTCGGCCTTGCCCTGGGCAAAGGCGGCAGCAGGCAGGGCCAGCGCGCTGGCACTGGCCAGCAGGGTGCGGCGGTTCATCGTCATCGGTGTCTCCTCAGCGGGTCGGGGGAAAGTGTTGTTCAGCGGTGCGGGTCAGTCGGGCGACAGCGGCTGCACCTCGCCGCGTTCATACAGCAGTGCGCGCACGTCCTTCTTGGTGATCTTGCCGTAGCCCGACTTGGGCAGCGCATCCCAGAAGAACACCTGGCGCGGCCAGCGGTAGCGGGCCAGCCGGCCATCCAGGAAGGCGATCAGCGCGGCCTCATCGACGGGCTCGACGCCTTCGCGGCGTACCACCACGGCCACGCCCACCTCGCCCCAGTGGCGATCGGGCACGCCCAGCACGGCCACCTCGGCCACGCCGGGGTGGGTGAGCAGCAGTTCCTCGCACTCGCGTGGGTAGACGTTGCTGCCGCCCGAGATGTACATGTCGCTCTCGCGGCCGGTGATGTAGAGCAGGCCGCGGGCATCCACACGGCCCAGATCGCCGGTGTGGAACCAGCCGCCGCGCAGCGCCTTGGCCGTGGCCTCGGGGTTGGCGTGGTAGCCGGCAAACACCGCCGGGCCGCGCACGCAGATCTCGCCCACCTCACCGGTGGGCAGCGGCTTCATGTCGGCATCGAGGATGGCCACTTCCATGCCGGTGCGCGGGCGGCCGCAGCTTCCCACGTTGGCGTTCGGGTCGGCATCGTCGGCCGAATGCATGTGCGCGGGCAGCACGGTGATGCAGCCGGTCACCTCGCCCAGGCCGAAGTACTGCACCAGCTTCGGGCCCAGCTTCTGCAGGGCCAGGCGCTGGTCGGCGCGGTACATCGGCGCGCCGGCGTAGATCACGAACTTCAGCGAACTGTGGTCGTGCTGGTCCACCGACGGGTGCTCGACCAGCATCTTGACGATGGTGGGCACGGTGAACAGGTTGCTGACGCGGTGGCGCTGCACCAGTTGCCAGAACACCTCGACATCCAGCTTCTCGCCGGGCATCAGCACCGTGGCCGCGCCACGCGCCACGTTCAGCAGCGCATGGATGCCGGCGCCGTGCGACAGCGGTGCCACGGCGATCGACACATCGGCCTCGGTGGTGCCAGGGATCAGGTCGGCCAGGTGGTTGGTGACCACGAAGGCCATCTGGCCATGCGTGAGGATGCCGGCCTTGGGCCGGCCGGTGGTGCCCGAGGTGTAGAAGAACCACAGCGGGTCGTCGTGCGCCACCGTGGCCTCGGCCGGCGCGGCGCCGGCATGGCGGGCCAGCAGCGATTCATAACAGTGGTCATTGCCGCTGGACAGCGCAGCAGCCGGCGGCTGGCCGATCCACAGCACATGGCGCAGCGCGGGTGACTCGGCGCGCACCGCGGCGGCATGGCCTTCGAACAGGTCCTCGACGATCATCGCCGCGGCGCCACTGCTGCTGCCCAGATAGGCCACCTCGGCCGGCGTGAGCCGGAAGTTCGTCGGCACCCACACGCAGCCCATGCGGAACGCGGCCCAGCAGCTCTCGAACACCTGCACGTTGTTGCGCGACTGCAGCAGGATGCGGTCGCCCTGGCGCACACCCAGCGCGGTGAGCGCGGCCACCAGCGCATCGACGCGTGCGTCGATCTCCTGCCAGGTCCAGGTGCGGTCGCCGTGGATCAGCGCGGGTCGATCAGGAAACAGCCGCGCGGTGTGCGTCAGCAGCCGCGCCAGGTTCGTGGTCTGTGCCGGATTCATGTCTGCCCCTCGCCCGGCGAGTACGCCGGCCGATCCCCCGAGGGGATGGCGGGCCGGCTCGGGAGCGGCCCAGCGCTCGGCCCGCTCACGCCGTCGCCTCCAGAATGCTCAGGTAGTTGGCCACCGCCGCACCACCCATGTTGAACACCGCGCCCAGACGCGCATCGCCCAGCTGCATGTCGCCCGCAGTGCCCGACAGCTGCATGGCCGCCATCACATGCTGCGACACACCGGTGGCGCCGATCGGGTGGCCGCGCGACTTCAGGCCGCCCGACGGGTTGACCGGCAGCTTGCCGTCGAAGCGGCTCACACCATCCAGGATCACGCGGGCGCCCTGCCCCTGCGGCGCCAGGCCCATGGCCTCGTACTCCAGCAGTTCGGCGATCGTGAAGCAGTCGTGCGTCTCGACGAAGCGCAGGTCGTCCAGGCCCACGCCCGCATCGGCCAGGCCGCGCTGCCAGGCCAGCGCCGCGCCCTCCAGCCGCGTGGGATCGCGGCGCGACAGCGGCAGGTACTCGTTGACCTGGGTTCGCGAGCGCCAGCGCACGGCGGGCACCTGCGCGCCGGCCAGCGGCTCGGCGCTGATCACCAGCGCGGCGGCGCCATCACTCACCAGCGAGCAGTCCGAGCGCTTCAGCGGCCCGGCGACGAAGGGGTTCTTGTCCGATGCGTTGCGGCAGAAGTCGAAGCCCAGATCACGGCGCATGTGGGCCAGCGGGTTGCGCACGCCGTTGGCGTGGTTCTTGGCCGAGATGGCCGCCAGCGCATCGCTCTGGTCGCCGAAACGCTCGAAGTAGGCGCCCGCGATCTGGCCGAACACGCCGGCAAAGCCGCCGGGCGTGTCGCCCTCTTCCTTCACGTACGAGCAGCGCAGCAGCACCTCGCCGATCTGCGCGCTGGGCAGCGTGTTCATCTTCTCCAGGCCCACCACCAGCGCGCGCTTCAGGCGCCCGCTCTGCACCGCATCCAGCGCGGCCCAGATGGCGGCCGAGCCGGTGGCGCAGGCGTTCTCCAGCCGCACGGCCGGCACATGGCGCAACTGGGGAACAGCCAGCGCGGCCAAGGCGCCGCTGAAGTCCTGCCGCACGAAGCCGCCATTGAAGTGGCCGACGAACACGCCGTCGATGTCGGCCGGGGCCAGGCCGGCGCTGGCGATGGCGGGCAGCGCGGCGTCGCGGAACAGTTGCTCCAGATCCAGCGCGTCGTGCTTGCCGAAGGGCGTGTGGCCCCAGCCGACGATGTGGGCGGCCTTGGTCATGGCGAGACTCCTGCGGCCCGCCGTGGCAGACCAAATTGGTTCAATATGTGCACCTGGCGATCGGGTAAGCCCTGGGCCATTCATCACACGATTCCGGAAAAATTCTAGGCAGCAATCGCGCAGCCACCACCCGCCTTTGCCCTAGGTGGCGCAGAAACAGGTTCAATATGTGGACACCCGACTCCGGGTTAACGCCAGATTCCGCCGCAGCCGGCAGCGAACTGCCCGGCCAGGAGACCGCCGGCGCGCAAACCCTGCGCCGCGGCCTGTCGGTGCTGCGCCTGCTCACGCGTGTGGGCCCGGGCGGCCTGCGCATGGGCGAGATCGGCCGCCGCCTGGGCCTGAACAAGAGCACCGCCATCCGCCTGACCCGCACGCTGGTGGACGAGGGCTTCGTGCTGCACGACCCGGCCTCGGGCGTCTACCGACTGGGGCCCGAGGCCTATGCGGTGGGCCTGGCCGCCGAACCCAGCTATGCGCTGCAGCGCCTGGCCGCGCCGGCCCTGCGCGCGCTGGCGCTGGAGTCGGGCGACACGGTGTTCTTCACCGTGCTGCACGGCATCGAAAGCATCTGCCTGAGCCGCGTGGAAGGCGACTTCCCGATCCGCAACCAGCTGGTCAAGCCGGGCGACCGCTGGCCGCTGGGCGTGGGCGCTGGCAGCTGCGCGATGCTGGCCGCACTGTCGGATGAAGCGGTGGCACAGATCCTGGCGCGCAATGCCGCAGCGCGCGCCACCCTGTACCCCGGCTGCACCGACGAGGCCATCTGGCGCCTGGTGCACGAGACCCGCGCCCAGGGCTACTGCCTGAACCCCGGCCTGGTGCTGGAGAACAGCTGGGCCATCGGCGTGCCGGTGCTGGATGCGCAGCAGCGCCCGGTGGCCTCGATCAGCCTGGCCGCCATCGAGCCGCGGCTGCAGCCCGCGCGCCGCAGCGCGCTGGCCAACCGCCTGATGCAGGCCAGCCAGGAACTGGTGAGCCTGCAGGCCGCCGAGGCCCGCGACCCATCCGACGGCATGCACAGCGGGCCTGCAGCGATGCCCACGCTGGACCGCCCCCACCCTGCCTAGACTGCCGCAGCCCACCCAACACCCGAAGAACGGAGACACCCATGAACTCTTCCAACCCCTCGTCCGCCAGTGCAGCCCCCGTGGCCGTGGTCACCGGCGGCGCCCGCGGCATCGGCCTGGCCGTGGCGCACTGGTTCCTGGCCCACGGCCACCGCGTGGCGCTGTGGGACATCGACGCCGAGACCCTGGGCCGCACCGCCGCCGAGCTGAACGACCCCGCCCGCGTGCTGGCCGTGCACATGGACGTGTCGCAGCCCGAGCAGGTGCAGGCCGCCACCGAGCAGACCGTGGCCGCCTTCGGCCGCATCGACGCGTTGGTGAACAACGCCGGCGTGGCCGTGTTCAAGCCCATCGGCGAGACCACCTGGACCGACTGGCAGACCGTGCTGGGCACCAACCTGAACGGCCCCTTCCTGTGCACCCAGGCCGTGGCGCCGGTGATGAAGAAGAACGGCGGCGGCGCGGTGGTCAACATCGCCAGCATCTCGGGCCTGCGCGCCAGCACGCTGCGCGTGGCCTACGGCACCAGCAAGGGCGCGCTGATCCACCTGACCAAGCAGCAGGCCACCGAACTGGGCACCGTGGGCATCCGCGTCAACGCCATCGCCCCGGGGCCGGTGGAAACCGAGATGGCCAAGCTGGTGCACAGCGTGGCGATCCGCTCCGACTACCACGACGTGATCCCGCTGAACCGCTACGGCACCACCGAGGAAATCGCCAACGCGGTCGGCTTCCTGTGCAGCCCGGCCGCCAGCTACGTGAACGGTCAGGTGCTGGCGGTGGATGGCGGTTTCGACGCCGCCGGCGTGGGCCTGCCGACGCTGCGCAAGAACGCGGCTCAGGGCTGATTCACCAAGTCACGCCGCACCAAGAGACGGGGCGAGTCGAGGTCGACCGATGCGCGGATAATCCGCGCATCCCGCAGCGATGCGTCCACCAGGACTGCCCATGCTCACCACCGTTGAAGCCGTTCTGCAAGCCGATGGCGCATTGCGCTTTCTGGAGCCAGTGCACCTCACCGGCAGCCAGCGGGTGCTGGTCACCTTCACCCAGCCGGTGGACGAGGCGGCGAGCGGCGCGGCCCTCAGCCAGCACAGCCTGGCTGTCGACTGGCTGCGCGACGAAGAGGACGCGGCCTGGGCACATCTTCAGCCCAAGGGGCCGGCAGGAGAACCACCGGCGTCGACGGCTTGAGCGTGCTGGCGATTGCTCGCCGGCGGGTGGTTCTGCTGCCCTTCCCGTTTTCGGATCTGTCGGCGCAGAAGCTGCGGCCCGCCTTGGTGCTGGCCGATGCCGGACGTGAAGATTGGCTGTTGTGCCAGATCACCAGCAGGCCCTACGCCGATCCCCAGGCGGTGCCGCTGTCCGAGCACGACTTTGCGAGCGGCGGCCTGCACTTGATGAGCTTTGCCCGGCCGGCCAAGCTGTTCACGGCAAATGCTGGTTTGATTCAGTCGATTGCCGGAGAACTCACACCTGCAGCTCACCAGCGGGTGTGCGAGGCATTGATCGCCCTGCTGAACGAACCCGGCTGAACGGCGACAGCCGCCTAGCCGCATGGCCCGCGGCGGTGCCCAGGCGCTGGCTAGGCGCTGGCTAGGCGCGCCGCGCCGACTCGTACAGGCACACGGCCGCCGCGGCGGCCACGTTCAGGCTCTCCTCGCCGCCCGGCTGCGGGATGCGCACGGTGAGCGCGCAGCGCGCCAGCAGCTCGGCCGCCACGCCCTGCCCTTCATGGCCCAGCACCCAGGCGCAGGGGACGGGCAGAGCGGCCGCCGGCAGCAGGTGCGCGGTGGCCAGGCAGGTGCCCACCAGCGGCACCTGCAGCGTGGCCAGGTCGTCGAGCCCCAGGCCCTCGATCAGCCTCAGGCCGAAATGCGCGCCCATGCCGGCGCGCAGCACCTTGGGCGACCACAGCGCGGCCGTGCCACGCAGGGCCAGCACCTGAGTGACGCCAAAAGCCGCCGCGCTGCGCAGGATGCTGCCGACGTTGCCGGCGTCCTGCACGCGATCGAGCACCACGCTGGCGGCGTGGGCGTCGATGGCCGGCGCCTCCGGTGCGGCCAGCACATAGCCGAGTGCGGCCGGCGACTCCAGGCCGCTCAGGCCATCGAACAGGTGCTCGGGCAGCACCCGCACCTTGGGTGCGGCCTCGGCCAGCGCGCGCAGTGCCGGCCGCTCATGCCAGGCTTTGTCCGTGATCAGCGCCTGCTGCGGCTGGCCCCCGCGCTCCAGCAGGGCACGGCACAGATGATCGCCCTCCAGCCACACCAGGCCGGCCTTGCGGTAGCCACCCGGATCGCGCGCCAGCTTGCGCAGCGCCACCAGCAGCGGGTTGTCGCGGGAGGTGAGGGTCTGGACGTCCATCGCGCTCAACCCTCGATCACCGCGCGCACCGGCGCATAGCTGCGGCGGTGCTGCGGGCAGGCGCCATGCTGGCGCAGCGCGGCCAGGTGCTCGGCCGTGGGATAGCCCTTGTGCGTGGCGAAGCCGTACTGCGGGTGCTCGGCATGCAGCGTGTCGCACAGCCGGTCGCGGTGCACCTTGGCCAGGATGGACGCGGCCGAGATCGCCTTGACCTTGGCATCGCCCTTGACGATGGCCTCGCCCGGCATTTTCAGCACCGGCAGGCGGTTGCCATCCACCAGCACCTTGTGCGGCACCAGGCGCAGGCCTTCCACCGCGCGCTTCATCGCCAGCATGGTGGCGTGCAGGATGTTCAGCCGGTCAATCTCCTCGACGCTGGCTTCGGCGATGCAGCAGGCCAGCGCCTTGGCACGGATCTCGTCGAACAGCTTCTCGCGCCGTCTGGCCGTCAGCGCCTTGCTGTCGGCCAGGCCGGCGATCGGGTGCAGATCGTCCAGGATCACCGCGGCCGCCACCACCGGGCCGGCCAGCGGGCCGCGCCCGGCCTCGTCGACGCCGGCGATCAGGCCGGGGCCGTCCCAGGTCAGGCCCAGCTGCACCGGCTCAACGGGTTTCGATGACTTGCGCGATGGCATCGGCGGCACGCTGCGCGGTGTTGCAACGCAGCTGGTGGTGGATCTCGGTGAAGCGGCGCTCCAGCGCCGCGCGGCGCGGCGCATCGTCCAGCAGCGCCAGGCCTTCGCGGGCCAGGGCCTCGGGCGTGGCCTCGTCCTGGATCAGCTCGGGCACCAGGAACTTGCCCGCCAGGATGTTGGGCAGGCCCACCCAGGGCTGGTAGCGCATGCGCTTCATGCGCTGCCAGTTCAGCCAGGCCAGGTGGTAGGTGATGACCATCGGCCGCTTGAACAGCGCCGCCTCCAGCGAGGCCGTGCCGCTGGCCAGCAGCGTGACGTCGCAGGCAGCCAGCGCTTCATGCGACTGGCCATCCAGTCGCTCGATGGCCACGTCTTTTGCGTGCTGGGCGATCAGGGGCTCGACCAGGCCACCCAGCCCCGGCACCACCGGCATCACGAAGCGCAGGCCGGGCTGCTGCCGCTGCATCAGCGCGGCCGCGGCCAGCAGGCGTGGCGCGATGTGCGTGATCTCGCTGCGGCGGCTGCCCGGCAGCAGGGCCACGACCGTGTCGGTTTCGGCCAGGCCCAGCTTGGCACGCGCCGCCGCGCGCGGCACCTCCAGCGGGATGGCATCGGCCAGCGGATGGCCCACGTAGCTGGCGGCCACGCCATGGCGCTGCAGCAGTTCGGGCTCGAACGGGAACAGGCACAGCACATGGTCGGCCGCCGCGCGCAGCTTGGCCACGCGCTCGCCGCGCCAGGCCCAGATCGACGGGCAGACGAAGTGGATGGTCTTCAGACCGCCTTCGCGCAACCGTGTCTCCAGGCCGAAGTTGAAATCCGGCGCATCGATGCCGATGAAGGCCGAGGGCCGCTCGGCCAGCAGGCGGTCGCCCAGATGGCGGCGGATGCGCAGCAGCTCGGGCAGGCGCTTCAGTGCATCCACATAGCCGAAGACGCTGAGCCGCTCGTGCGGCCACCAGGCCTCGCAGCCCTGGGCCTGCATGCGCGGGCCGGCGATGCCACCGGTCTGCAGCTGCGGCCAGCGCGCTTTCAGGCCGGCCAGCAGAAGGCCACCGAGCAGGTCGCCAGAGGCCTCGCCGGCCACCAGCGCGAGGCGGGGAGCCGCAGGCGCATTCATGGGCAGGTCTTCAGCGCACCAGTCCGCGCTTGCCGACGTCGGACAGGAAGCCGAGCATCAGCGCGATGTCCTGATCGCCCTCGCCGCTGCCCTGCCCGCGCAAGGCCTCGATCTCGGTCTGCGCCTGGGCCAGCGGCAGGCCGTTGCGGAAGATCAGCTTGTGCATCTTGCGGATCACCGCGATGCGTTCGTCGCTGAACGCGCGGCGCTTCAGCCCGGTGAGGTTGACCGCCCGCGTGGCCAGCGGATTGCCGTCCACCGTCATGTACGGCGCCACGTCCTGCGAGACATGGCCCTGGAAGCCGATCATCGCGTGGGCGCCGATGCGCACGAACTGGTGCACGCCCGACAGGCCGCCCACCACGGCCCAGTCGCCCACGCGCACATGGCCGGCCAGCGTGGCCTGGTTGACCAGGATCGTGTGGTTGCCCACCTGGCAGTCGTGCGCGATGTGCACGTAGGCCATGATCCAGTTGTCACTGCCCACCCGTGTGACGCCTTCTTCCTTGAAGGTGCCGGTGTTGAAGGTGCAGAACTCGCGGACGGTGTTGCGGTCGCCGATCTCCAGCGCGGTGATCTCACCGCCGTGGCTCATGTCCTGCGGCATCGCGCCGATGGAGCTGGACGGGTAGAAGCGGTTGTCGCAGCCGATGGTGGTGCGGCCCTCGATCACCACATGCGCGCCCACCACCGTGCGCGCGCCGATGCGCACCTGCGGGCCGATGATGGCGTAGGGGCCGACCTCGACATCCTCGGCCAGTTCGGCCTTCGGGTCGACGATCGCGGTGGCGTGGATGCGCGTCATGCGGGGCGTCCGGTCGTGAGGGCTCAGGACACCTTGCGCATCGTGCACATCAGCTCGGCCTCGACCGCGGTCTCGCCGGCCACGCTGGCGCGGGCCTTGTACTTGTAGATGCCGGCGCGGGCACGGTCGATGCTGGCCTCGAGGATCAGCTGGTCACCCGGTTCGACCACGCGCTTGAAGCGTGCGCCGTCGATGCCGACGAAGTAGACCACCGTGTCGTCGTCGAGCTCGGCGCCCATCGACTCGAAGCTCAGCAGCGCCGCCGCCTGGGCCAGGGCTTCGAGCATCAGCACGCCGGGCATCACCGGGCGGTTGGGAAAGTGGCCCAGGAAGAAGGGCTCGTTGATCGAGACGTTCTTCAGCGCCTTGATGCGCTTGTCCTTTTCCAGCTCGAGCACGCGGTCGACCAGCAGGATCGGGTAGCGGTGTGGCAGCTTCTTCAGGATCTTGTGGATGTCCATCACGGCGATGGCGGGGGCGGTGCTTGTCTCGGTCATGGTGCGGGGGATCGTTTCTCGAGGGCGCGCAGACGCTCGCGCAGCGTGTGCAGCTGTCGCAGCGTGGCGGCGTTCTTCTCCCAGGACGCATTGTCGTCGATGGGAAACAGGCCGCTGTACTGGCCCGGCTTGAGGATGGAGCGCGTGACCACGGTGTGCGCCGTGATGTGCACATGGTCCACCAGCTCCAGGTGGCCCAGGATGATGGCGCCGCCGCCGGCCGTGCAGTGGCGGCCGATCTTCGCGGAGCCCGCAATGCCGACGCAGCCGGCCATGGCGCTGTGCGCGCCGATGCGCACGTTGTGGCCCACCTGGATCAGGTTGTCGAGCTTGACGCCGTCTTCCAGCACCGTGTCGGCCAGCGCACCGCGGTCGATGCAGGTGTTGGCGCCGATCTCGACATCGTCGCCGATCAGCACCGCGCCCAGCTGCTCGATCTTGACCCAGTGCTGATCGTCGCCCCGCACCTCGGGCGCGAAGCCGAAGCCGTCGGCGCCGATCACCACGCCCGAATGCACGATGCCGCGCGCACCGATGCGGCAGGCATCCATCAGCGTGACGCGCGGGGCCAGGCGCGTGCCCTCGCCCACTGCGGCGCCCGCGCCGATGTGGCCGTGCGGGCCGATCACCGCGCCGGGGCCGATCTCGGCGCCTGCGCCCACATACACCCACGGGCCCACCGAGGCCGTGGCGTGGATGCGCGCACCGGCTTCCACCACCGCGCTGGCATGCACACCCACAGCGGCCACTGCACGGGTGCGCGCCGCCCACCACTGGGTGAGGCGGGCGAACCACAGGTAGGGGTTGTCGGCCACGATGGCCGCACCGCGCGCCACTGCAGCGTCGCGCTGGGCTGGCGCCACGATCACGCAGGCGGCCTGCGTGCTGGCCAGCTGGCTGGCGTACCTGGGATTGGCCAGGAAGGCGATGCTGGTGGCGTCGGCCTCGTCCAGCGGCGCCAGGCGGGTGATCGGCAGATCGGCGTCGCCGACCAGTTCACCGCCGAAGGCCGGCGCCAGGGCCGCCACGATGTCGCCCAGCCGAGCCGGGCCCGGCACGGCGGCCAAGGCTTACTTGCCGCCCGCAGCGGCGTTGAGGGCCTTGATCACCTTGTCGGTGATGTCCACGCGCGGGCCGGCAAAGACCACATCCTGCAGGATCAGGTCGTACTTCTCGGTCTCGAAGATCTGCTTGATGACCTTGTTGGCGCGCTCGACGATGGCGGCGGTCTCTTCGTTGCGGCGCTGGTTCAGGTCTTCCTGGAACTCGCGGCGCTTGCGCTGCAGGTCGCGATCCTGCTCGACCAGTTCGCGCTGGCGGCGGTTCTTCTCGGCCTCGGCCAGCGTGGGCGCGTCCTTCTCGAGCTTGTCGGCGGCGCCCTTGAGCTTGGCGGCCTGGTCGTTCAGGTCCTTGTCGCGCTTGACGAAGTCCTGCTCCATGCGGGCCAGCGCGGCCTTGGCCGGTGCAGCGTCGCGCAGCACGCGCTCGCTGTTCACGTAGCCGATCTTCAGCTCCTGCGCCTGGACCGGTGCCGACACGGCCAGCGCCGCGCCCAGCGCGCCCGCGACCAGCAGAGAATTCGTCAGCGACTTGAAGGCTCGAGTGATCATCAGAACGCGGTCCCGATCTGGAATTGGAAACGTTGGATTCTATCCGTGGGCTGCTTCTTCAACGGCACGCCCCAGCTCATCTTCAGCGGACCCACCGGCGACACCCACGACAAGCCCAGGCCGGCCGACGAGCGCAGGCTGTCGGTGGTGATGCGCTCGCCCTCGCGCCACACGTTGCCGGCATCGGCAAAGGCGAACAGGCGCAGCGATTTGTCGTTGCCCGTGCCGGGCACCGGCAGGTACAGCTCGGTGTTCAGGTTGATCTTGCGCGCACCGCCCACGTAGGCGCCGGTGGGATCGATCACGCCCAGCGAGTTCTGCTCGAACACGCGCACCGAGCCCAGGCCGCCGCCGTAGAAGTTCTTGAACACCGGGTACGGACGGCCACCCTGCCCGGCGCCCCAGCCCACTTCGGCATTGACCATCAGGCTGAACTTGGGCCACAGCTGGAAGAACTGCTGGTACTGCGCGTTGGTGCGGGTGTAGCGCACGTCGCCGGCGAAGCTCCACTCGAAGTTCACGCGCTGGTACTTGCCGGCGCTGGGCGACAGCACGCTGTCACGCTGGTCGCGCGCCCAGCCGATGGTGAGCGGGAAGGCGGTGGAGTTGGCGCCGTAGCGGTAGCGGTAGTCGAAGTACGAGTTCGGGATGCCGGTGTTGGCCCCGATGCGCGTCTGCTCGGCGCCGATGCCGAAGAACACGGTGTCGTACTCGGAGAACGGCACGCCGAAGCGCACCGCGCCGCCCGGCGTGGCGATCTGGTACTGGTCGCCCAGGCTGTTGTACGGCCGCGAGGTGCGGTAGTACAGGTCGATGGCGCGCGAGATGCCGTCCACGGTGAAGTACGGGTCCACCGTCGAGAACACCAGGCTCTTGGCCGTGCGGCTGGTGTTGACCTCCAGGCCCAGGTAGTTGCCCGATCCGAACACGTTGTCCTGGCGGATCGACGCGGTCAGCGCCAGGCGGTCGGCGCTGGAGAAGGTCAGGCCCAGCATCAGGCTGCCGGTGGGCTTCTCGGTGACGTTGAAGGCCAGGTCGACCTGGTCGGCGGTGCCGGCCACCTCGTTGGTGTCGACGGTCACGTCCTTGAAGTAGCCCAGGCGCTCGGCGCGTTCGCGCGAGAGCTTGATGCGCTCGCCGTCGTACCAGCTGGATTCGAGCTGGCGGAACTCGCGGCGGATGACCTCGTCGCGCGTGCGCGTGTTGCCCGCCACGTCGATGCGGCGCACGTACACGCGGCGCTGCGGCTCGGCCACCAGCACCACGGCCACCTGGCCGGTGGCGCGGTCAATCTCGGGCCGCGCGTCCACGCGGGCAAAGGCGTAGCCGTAGGTGCCGAACAGGTCGGTGAAGGCCTTGGTGGTGTCGGTCACCACGGCGGCGCGGTAGGGTTCGCCGGGCTTGATGCTGACCAGGCGCTTGAAGTCCTCTTCGCGGCCCAGGTAGTCGCCCACCAGACGCACCCCGGTCACGGTGTAGGGCTGGCCTTCGCGCACCGTGATGGTGATGGCGATGTCCTGCTTGTCGGGCGAGATCGTGACCTGAGCACTGTCGATCGCGAACTCGAGGTAGCCGCGGTTCAGGTAGTGCGAACGCAGGGTCTCGAGGTCGGCGTTGAGCTTGGCGCGCGAGTAGCGGTCGTTCTTGGTGTACCAGGTCAGCCAGCCGCTGGTGGTCAGGTCCATCAGGCCCAGCAGCGAGCTCTCGCTGAAGACCTTGGCGCCGACGATGCGGATCTCCTTGATCTTGGCGGCGTCGCCCTCGGTCATCGTGAAGGTCACGTTGACGCGGTTGCGCTCGGTGGGCGTGATGGTGGTCACCACCTCGGCACCGTACAGGCTGCGCGACAGGTACTGGCGCTTGATCTCCTGCTCGGCGCGGTCGACCAGGGCCTTGTCGAAGGGCAGGCCCTCGCCGATGCCGGCGTCCTTCAGCGACTTGACCAGCGTGTCCTTGTCGAACTCCTTCAGGCCGACGAAGCTGACCGCCTCGATGACCGGACGCTCCTCGACGATGACCACGGCCACGCGGCCTTCGATCTCGATGCGCACGTCCTTGAACAGGCCGGTGGCGAACAGCGCGCGCAGCGCGGCCGCGGCCTTCTCGTCGGTGTAGGTGTCGCCGATGCGGAAGGGCAGCGCGGCGAACACGGTGCCGGGGTCGGTGCGCTGCAGGCCTTCGACACGGATGTCGGCCAGCGCGAAGGGCTCGATGGCCTGCGCGGCGGGCGCGGCGGCCAGCGCCGCCACGGCGGCGACCGCCACGGCGGCGGGACGGAACAGTCGATCGGAGAAGCGATCAGGTGCGAACGGAAGCATCAGCGCTTTCAGTGCAGGCCCACCAGGCGGGCCACATCGTTGTAGAGGGCCACCGACATCATCAGCAGCAGGATCGCGATGCCGCCGCGTTGCAGGCGGGCGAGCCACTGATCGGAGACCGGGCGGCCGGTCATGCCCTCGAACAGGAAATATAGCAGGTGGCCACCGTCCAGCATGGGCAGCGGCAGCAGGTTCAGCACGCCCAGGCTGACGCTCACCATGGCCAGGAAACCGAGGTAGTAGGCCAGGCCGCGCTCGATGGACTGCCCGGCCACATCGGCGATGGTCAGCGGTCCGCTGAGGTTCTTCACCGAGGCTTCACCGATCAGCATGCGGCCGATCATGCGCAGCGACAGCAAGGCCACCTCGCCGGTGCGCACCAGGCCCTGGTGCAGGCCGTCGAGCGGGCCCAGCCGCACCAGCACGGTCTGCAGCGGGCCGCCCACGTAGGCGTCGATGCGGCCGATGCGGCGCTCGCCATCGCGCACCAGCCGCGGCGTGACGGTGAGGGTGAGTTCGCGGCCATCGCGCTGCACGCGCCAGACCATGCTGCGGGCCGTGTCGCCCGCGCCCTGCCCGGCGGCGCGGATGCGCTCGAACAGTTCGGCCGCATCGGTCAGCAGGCGGTCGTCGACCATCAGCACGCGGTCGCCCTTGCGCAGGCCGGCCTGCGCCGCCGGTCCACCGGCCTTCACCTCGCCAAGGATGGGCTCGCTGAAGGCCTGGCCCAGGCCGATGCGCCGCATCACCGCGGCATCGATGTCGCGCACGCCCAGCTCGTCGAGCGCCAGGCGCATCTGGCGCCTGCCACGCCCATGGGCATCGCTGACCTCCAGCGCCAGTGGCTCGCCGCGCAGCGCGTGCTGCGTGACCTGCCAGCGCAGTTCGTTGAGCGACTGCACCGGCACCCACTGGCCGTCGTCGTCCTGCCAGGCCTGCACCCAGTCGCCTGCGCGCATGCCGGCGCGCTCGGCCACGCTGCCCGCCACCGGGGCCGACAGCAGCGGCCTGGTCTCCTTGACGCCGATCCACTGCGCCGCGGCATACAGCAGCACGGCCAGCAGCAGGTTGGTCAGCGGCCCGGCCGCGACGATGGCCGCGCGCTGCCACAGCAGCTTGCGGTTGAAGGCCTGGCCCAGCAGCGACGGCGCCACCGGGCCTTCGCGCTCGTCGAGCATGCGCACATAGCCGCCCAGCGGCAGCGCCGAGAGCACGAACTCGGTGTCGTCCGCGCTCTTCTGGCGCCGCCAGATCACGCGGCCGAAGCCCATCGAGAAGCGCAGCACCTTCACGCCGCACCAGCGCGCCACCTGGTAGTGACCCCACTCGTGCACCAGGATCAGGACACCCAGCGTGAGCAGGAATCCGAACACGGTGCTGATCATCGGGTGAGCGCCTCCGACAGGGACTGCACACGGGCCTGGGCCTGGCTGCGGGCGCGCAGGTCCAGCGCCAGCAGGTCGTCGAGCGAGGCCGCATCGGCCGCGCCCGGAATCAACGCCGCCACGGTGTCGGCGTTGACGCGGTGGATGTCGGTGAAGCGGATCTGGCGGTCCAGGAAGGCGGCCACCGCCACCTCGTTGGCGGCGTTCAGCACCGTGGTGCTGCCCTCGGGCCCACGCAGCGCGTCATAGGCCAGTTGCAGGCCCGGGAAGCGCACCGCGTCGGCCGGCTCGAAACTCAGCGCAGCCAGTTTCAGGAAATCCAGTGCGTCGGCGCCCGAGACGATGCGCTCGGGCCAGGCCAGGCCCACGGCGATCGGCACCTTCATGTCGGGCGTGCCCAGCTGGGCCAGCACCGAGTTGTCGCGGCACACCACCATCGAGTGGATGATGCTCTGCGGGTGCAGCACCACGCGGATGTCGTCGGGGCCCAAGTCGAACAGCCAGCGCGCCTCGATGACCTCGAGCGCCTTGTTCATCATGGTGGCCGAGTCGACCGAGATCTTGCGGCCCATCACCCAGTTCGGGTGCGCCACGGCCTGCTCGGGCGTCACCGCGTGCAGCGTGGCCGGATCGCGCGTGCGGAACGGCCCGCCCGAGGCGGTGAGCACGATGTGGTCGATGCGCTGGGCCCACTGGCGGCGGTCTTCGGGCAGGCACTGGAAGATGGCCGAGTGCTCGCTGTCGATGGGCAGCAGTTCGGCGCCGCCCTCGGCCACCGCCTGCATGAACAGGCGCCCGCCGACCACCAGGGCCTCCTTGTTGGCCAGCATCAGCTTCTTGCCGGCGCGCGCCGCGGCAATGCAGGCCGGCAGGCCGGCGGCACCGACGATGGCGGCCATCACACGGTCGACCTCGGGGTGCGCGGCCACATCGGCCAGCGCCTGCGGGCCATGCAGCACCTCGGTGGCCAGGCCGTCGGCGGCCAGCAGCTGGCGCAGGTGCGTGGCCTGCGCCGCAGTCCCCACCACGGCAAAGCGCGGCTTCCAGCGCCGGCACAGCTGGGCCAGTTCGTCCACACGGTGCTGAGCCGTGAGCGCGAAGGCTTCGTAGCGGCCCGGATGCAGGGCCATCACATCCAGCGTGCTGGTGCCGACCGAACCGGTGGCGCCGAGGATGCAGACACGTTCGAGCATGCGAGAGATACCGTTCGGGCGCCGAAGCGTCGGGGTCAAAGGCTGATCAGCGCCATGGCCGCCGGCAGCACCGGCAGCAGCGCATCGATGCGGTCGAGCACGCCGCCGTGGCCGGGCAGCAGGCCGCTGGAATCCTTGGCGCCGGCGGCGCGCTTGACCAGCGATTCGAAGAGGTCGCCCACCACGCTCAGGCCCGCCAGCGCCAGGCAACCGAGCACCAGGCCGGGCAGGCCGAAGGTGCCCAGCAGCTGGGTGTACAGGCTGGCCGAGCCCAGCGCATGGTGGCGGTCGATCCAGGTCCACGCGGCGGCCAGCAGCAGCACGCCGGCCCAGCCACTGAACACGCCCTCCCAGCTCTTGCCGGGGCTGATGCTGGGGGCCAGCTTGCGCTTGCCGAAGGCGCGGCCGCCGAAGTAGGCCGCGATGTCGGCCACCCACACCAGGGCCATGGCCGACAGCAGGAAGTTCACGCCGATCACGCGCGCGGCGGCGATGGCGTTCCAGCCCACCGCCAGCAGCGCCACGCCGATCACCCAGCGCAGCGCCACCGGCAGCCGCGGCCAGCCGGCCGGGCCGGTGCGCAGCGCGAAGCCGCCCGCCAGCACCCAGGCCAGCGTGGCCGGCCACCACAAGCCACGCTGCTCGGGCAGGCTGGGGTTGAGGCCGAGGATCAGCGACACGGCCACCACCGCGGCGCCGGTGGCCAAGGCCACGGCACCGGCGCGCCCGTTCAGGCGCGACCATTCCCAGCCCGCCGCGCCGATCATCAGCAAGGTGAGCGCCGCAAACGGCCAGGCCATCGGCGCGAACAGGGCCGGCAGCAACACGGCCAGCAGCACGACGGCAGTGATCACGCGCTGGCGCAGCATCGCGGCTCCGGGTTCAGGTGGCGCCGGGCGAGACGGCGCCGAAGCGGCGCTCGCGACCGGCGTAATCGGCCAGCGCGGCGTCGAGCTGCGCGGCGTCGAAGTCGGGCCACAGGCAGTCGGTGAACACCAGCTCGCTGTAGGCCACCTGCCACAGCAGGAAGTTGCTGATGCGCACCTCGCCGCCGGTGCGGATGAACAGGTCGGGATCGGGCGCGTGGCGCATGGCCATGCGGTCACTGAGCGCCTGCTCGGTGACGGCCTCGGGCGGCAGCCCGTCGCGCACGGCCTGGCGCGCGGCCTGCACCACGTCCCAGCGGCCGCCGTAGTTGAAGGCCACGCTGAGCGTGATGCGGGTGTTGTGCTTGGTCGCCTCTTCGGCCTCGGCCCAGGCGGCGCGCAGGCGGTCGCTCACCGCCTCGCGGTCGCCAACGATGACGATCTTGACGCCGTCCTTGGCCAGCTTGGCCAGGTACTTGGTGACGGCCACCAGCACCAGGCCCATCAGGCCCGACACCTCGTCCTCGGGGCGCTTCCAGTTCTCGGACGAGAACGCGAACACGGTGAGGTACTCGACGCCGCGCTCGGCGCAGGCATCGATCACCTTGACCAACGTGTCGACCCCGGCCTTGTGGCCGAAGAAGCGGGGCAGGAAGCGTTTCTTGGCCCAGCGCCCGTTGCCATCCATCACGATGGCCACGTGGCGCGGCACGGCGGGGTTCCGGCTCATCGACACCGGATCGTCAGACCGCGAGGATCTCGGCTTCCTTGGAATGCACGAGCTTGTCGATCTCGGCCACGGTCTTGTCGGTGAGCTTCTGCACGTCGTCCTGCGCGCGGCGCTCGTCGTCCTCGGTCACGGCCTTGTCCTTGAGCAGCTTCTTCAGGTGCTCGTTGGCGTCGCGGCGCAGGTTGCGCGCGGCCACCTTGGCGTCCTCGCCGGCATGGCGCACCACCTTGGTCAGGTCCTTGCGGCGCTCTTCGGTCAGCGGCGGCATCGGCACGCGGATCAGGTCGCCCTGGCTGCTGGGGTTCAGGCCCAGGTCGCTCTCGCGGATGGCCTTCTCGATCTTGGCGCCCATGCCCTTTTCCCAGGGCTGCACGCTGATCGTGCGGGCATCGAGCAGGCTGACGTTGGCCACCTGGCTGATGGGCACCGGCGAGCCGTAGTAGTCGACGCTGACCTGGTCCAGGATGCCCGGGTGGGCACGGCCGGTGCGGATCTTCTGCAGCTCGGACTTGAAGGCCTCGATGGTCTTGGCCATCTTGGCTTCGGCGTTCTTCTTGATGTCGGCGATCGTCATGGTGTGCGAACTCCTGTCAGACGTGAACCAGGGTGCCTTCGTCCTCGCCCAGCACCACGCGCTTGAGCGCGCCGGGCTTGAAGATCGAGAACACCTTGATCGGCAGCTTCTGGTCGCGGCACAGCGCAAAGGCGGTGGCGTCCAGCACCTGCAGGTTCTTGGCGATGGCCTCGTCGAAGCTCACGCTGGCGTAGCGCGTGGCCGACGGGTCCTTCTTGGGGTCGGCGGTGTAGACGCCGTCGACCTTGGTGGCCTTGAGCACCACCTGGGCGCCGATCTCGGCGCCGCGCAGCGCGGCGGCGGTGTCGGTGGTGAAGAAGGGGTTGCCGGTGCCGGCGGCGAAGATCACCACCTTGCCCTCCTCGAGGTACTGCAGCGCCTTGGGCCGCACATAGCTCTCGACCACCTGCTCGATGGCGATGGCCGACATCACGCGGGCGGTGACGCCCTCGACGCGCATCGCGTCGGCCAGGGCCAGCGAGTTCATCACCGTGGCAAGCATGCCCATGTAGTCGGCCGTGGCACGGTCCATGCCCACGGCACCGCCGGCCACGCCGCGGAAGATGTTGCCGCCGCCGATCACCACCGCCACCTCGACGCCAAGGTCGGTGATCTCGCGCACCTCCTGCACCATGCGCATGATCACGGCACGGTTGATGCCATAGGCGTCGTCGCCCATCAGGGCCTCGCCAGAGAGCTTGAGAAGAATGCGCTTGTAGGCCGGCATGCAGCGGGCTCCGTGATGGCTGGGGGTGTGGGAAACAGCGGCTAAGTTTAAGGGGCGCAGACCTTGCAGCCGGCGCCCCTCGGGGGTCGGGCCACCGCGTGGCCCGTGGGGGCGCTTACTGGCCCTTGGCGGCAGCCACCTGGGCGGCCACTTCGGCGGCGAAGTCGTCCACCTTCTTCTCGATGCCCTCGCCCACCACGTACAGGGTGAAGCCCTTGACGGTGGTGTTGGCGCTCTTCAGGTAGGCGGCCACGGTCTGCTTGCCGTCGGCGGCCTTCACGAAGACCTGGTCCAGCAGCGAGACTTCCTTCAGGAACTTCTGCACCGAGCCTTCGACCATCTTGGCGATGATGTCGGCGGGCTTGCCGCTCTCGGCCGCCTTCTCGGTGGCGATCTTGCGCTCCTTCTCGACCAGGTCGGCCGAGACTTCGGCCGACGACAGGGCGGCGGGCTTCATGGCGGCCACGTGCATGGCCACGTCCTTGGCGGCGACGTCGCTGCCGTCGAACTCCACCACCACGCCGATGCGGGTGCCGTGCAGGTAGTAGGCCAGCGCGTTGCCGGCGTCGAAGCGCTTGAAGCGGCGGATCGACATGTTCTCGCCGATCTTGCCGATCAGGCCCTTGCGCACGTCTTCCAGCGTGGGGCCGAAGCCGTCTTGCGCATAGGCCAGGGCCGACAGCGCCTCGACGCTGGCCGGATTGGCCTCGGCCACCAGCTTGGCGGCGGCGTTGGCGAAGGCCAGGAACGAGTCGTTCTTCGAGACGAAGTCGGTCTCGCAGTTGATCTCGATCAGCGCGCCGACGTTGCCGGCCACCGAGGCAGCCACCACGCCTTCGGCGGTGATGCGCGAGGCGGCCTTGCCGGCCTTGTTGCCGAGCTTGACGCGCAGGATCTCTTCGGCGCGGGCCATGTCGCCGTCGGCCTCGGTGAGCGCCTTCTTGCACTCCATCATCGGGGCGTCGGTCTTGGCGCGCAGTTCGGCAACCATGCTGGCGGTGATTGCAGGCATCTTGAATCTCCGGGTTTGCTGTGTCGACGCGCCGCATCGTGCGCGCCGAATGGGAATCTCTTGTGAAAAAGGGGCTGAACCAGCCCCTCGTCATGTGCCGCCGGCCCGCGGTGCACCAGGCACCGCCGGAGCCGGCGCGGCATCAGGCTTCTTCGCTGACTTCGACGAATTCGTCGCCGCCGGCGGCCACAGCGGCCACGACGTCGTTCACGGCGTTGGCCTTGCCTTCCAGCACGGCGTCAGCCACGGCCTTGGCGTACAGCGCCACGGCCTTGGCCGAGTCGTCGTTGCCAGGGATCACGTAGTCGATGCCTTCGGGCGAGTGGTTGGTGTCGACCACGCCGATCACCGGGATGCCCAGCTTCTTGGCCTCGGCCACGGCGATCTTGTGGTAGCCCACGTCGATGCAGAAAATGGCGTCGGGCAGCGCGCTCAGGTCCTGGATGCCGCCGATGTCCTTCTCGAGCTTGGCGATCTCGCGCTCGAACATCAGGCCTTCCTTCTTGGTCATGCTTTCCAGACCGCCTTCGCGCTGGGCCTGCATGTCCTTGAGCTTCTTCAGCGAACCCTTGACCGTCTTGAAGTTGGTCAGCATGCCGCCGAGCCAGCGCTGGTCGACGAAGGGCATGCCGCAGCGGGCGGCCTCCATCGCCACCACTTCACGCGCCTGGCGCTTGGTGCCGATGATCAGGATGGTGCCGCGGCGGGCGGAGAGCTGGCGCACGAAGGCCATCGCTTCCTGGAACTTCGGAAGCGTCTTCTCCAGGTTGATGATGTGGATCTTGTTGCGATGGCCGTAAATGAACGGGGCCATCTTGGGGTTCCAGAAGCGGGTTTGGTGGCCGAAATGGACACCGGCTTCCAGCATTTCACGCATGGTGACGGACATGGGGACACTCCGAAGGTTGAGTCTAGAATCCGGCCCGAATCGCCCAGTGCGGTGGCACCTTGCCAACACACCACTGGAGCGACACCTGTTCGACGGCCGGTTCGCGAATTGCGCGCCAATCCAGTTCAGTGAATCGGCACACTGTTCATCTGGGGCCCGGCTGTGATGCCAAAGTTTTCGCCTCGGCACCGATGGACTTCCAGATAAACCCGCAGATTATAGCATCCGGACGCGGTCCGGATCTCAGTGCCGCAGCCGGCCTGATCCAGCGCGGCGAAACCACGGCCACGGCGCTGCTGGTGCAGTCGCTGGCCGCGGCCGATGCACCGGCCTGCCAGCACGCCTTCGTGCGCCGCTTCGATGCCCAGGCCCGCGCCGCCGCGATGGCGGTCGACCACGCCCACGATGCCGGCGCGCCGGTGCCCCCGCTGGCCGGCCTGGCGGTGTCGATCAAGGATCTGTTCGATGTGGCGGGGCAGCCCACCACCGCCGCCTCGGCGGTGATGGCCGATACCGAGCCCGCGGCCGCCGATTGCCCCGCCGTGGCAAGGCTGCGTGCGGCCGGCGCCGCGCTGGTCGGTCACACCAACCTCAGCGAGTTCGCGTTCTCCGGCGTGGGCATCAACCCGCACCACGGCACGCCGGTGAATCCGGTCACGCAGGTGATGAACGCCACGCCGCGCGTGCCGGGCGGCAGCACCTCGGGTGGTGGCGTCAGCGTGTCCGCCGGCGCGGCCTGGGCGGCGCTGGGCTCCGACACCGGTGGCTCGATCCGCATCCCGGCCGCGCTGCAGGGCCTGGTCGGCTTCAAGAGCACCCAGCGCCTGGTGCCGCTGGACGGCGCCGTGCCGCTGTCGACCACGCTGGACACGGCCTGCGCCATCACCCGCAGCGTGCGCGACGCGGTGCTGGTGCACGGCATCCTGGCCGCGCGCACGCCGCGCCCGCTGGCCCGGCCGCTGGGCGCGCTGCGCCTGGCCGTGGTGCAGACGGTGATGCTCGACGGCCTGGACGCCGATGTGGCACGCAGCTTCGAGCAGGCGCTGACCCTGTTGCGCGCGGCCGGCGCGCAGATCGAGGAGTTGCCGCTGGCCCCGCTGAACGAACTGGCCAACCTGCAGGCCCAGGGCGGCTTCGCGGCGGCCGAGAGCTGGGCCTGGCACCGCCACCGCCTGGCCGAGCGCGAGCACCTGTACGACCCGCGCGTGGCCGTGCGCATCCGCCGTGGTGAGGCCATCAGTGCGGCCGACTACCTCGACCTGGTCGCCGCGCGCCGGCGCTGGATCGCCACAGTCGAATCGCAACTGGCCAGCTTCGACGCCGTGCTGTCGCCCACGGTGCCGATGGTGGCGCCGCCGCTGGCGCCGCTGATCGGCAGCGATCCGCGCTTCTTCGCCATCAATGCGCTGCTGCTGCGCAACCCGTCGGTGGTGAACATGCTCGACGGCTGCGCGCTGTCACTGCCCTGCCAGGCGCCGGGCCAGATGCCGGTGGGCCTGATGGTGTGGGCGCCGGCACTGGCCGACGACACGGTGCTCGGCGTGGCCCAGGTCATCGAGACGACACTGGCCGCCGCCTTCCACGGACACCTCTGAACACGATGCGCGTTGCAGTCATCGGCGCCGGCATCGTCGGCGTCACCACCGCATTCGAGCTGGCCGCCGACGGCCATGCCGTCACCGTGTTCGAGCGCCGCGGCAGCGTGGCCGAGGAAACCAGCTTCGCCAATGCCGGCGTCGTGGCCCCCGGTTACGTCACGCCGTGGGCCGCCCCCGGTATGCCCGCCAAGGTGCTGCGCCACCTGATGGGCACGCACGCACCGGTGCGCCTGGGCCGGCCCTGGGCCCAGGGTCAGCTGCGCTGGATGTGGCGCTGGTGGCGCGCCTGCAGCCAGCCAGTGTGGCAGTCCAACCGCGCACGCATGCACCGCCTGGCGCGCTACAGCCAGGCACGGCTTGGCGCGCTGAGCCAACAGCTGCACATCGAGCACGAACAGGCCCAGGGCTACATGGTGCTGCTGCGCACGCCCAAGGACCTGGCCGGCAACCGCGGCAGCCTGAAGCTGCTGGCCGAGTTGGGCGTGAAGTTCCATCTGGTCGATGCCGCCCGCGCCCGCGCCATCGAGCCCGGCCTGAACCCCGACACCCCGCTGCACGCCGCCGTGCACCTGCCCGACGACGGCGTCGGCAACTGCCGGCAGTTCGCCCACCTGCTGCGCGGCGAGGCCCTGCGCCTGGGCGCGCAGTTCCGCTTCCAGCGCAGTGTGCTGGCCATCGAGCCCGGCACGCAGCCGCTGCTGCGCCATGGTGATGCAGCCAGCCAGGACGTGCAGGCCGAGGCGTTCGACGCCATCGTGGTCTGCGCCGCGCTCGGCTCGCCCGGGCTGCTGCGCCCGCTGGGCCTGAGGCTGCCGCTGGCGCCGGTGCACGGCTACTCGATCACCGCGCCGCTGCGCATCGTCGAGGGCCACCCCGAGTTCGGCCCGCAGGCGGCGGTGATGGACGAGCGCTTTAAGGTCGCGATCAGCCGACTGGGCGCGCGCGTGCGCGTGGCCGGCAGCGCCGAGCTGGGCGGCCGGCTCGACCGCCATGACGCGCGCGCCATCGCCACGCTGTACAAGGTGCTGGACGACTGGTATCCCGGCTGCGCGCAGCTGGCCCAGGTGCAGCAGTGGAAGGGCGCGCGACCCATGCTGCCCGACGGCCCGCCGGTGCTGGGCGCCAGCGGCGCGCCGGGCGTGTGGCTGAACCTGGGCCACGGCTCCAGCGGCTGGGCCTTGAGCTGCGGCTCGGCCCGCGTGCTGGCCGACCAGATCGGCGGCCGCACGCCGGACATCGACGTCGAAGGCCTGGATGTGGGGCGACTGCGACGCTGAGGCAGCGCCGGGGCGGGCCTGATCGGGCGCATCCCGGCGGCGAACGGGGCGTCGCACAATCGAGCCGCCTCTTTTGTGGATGCAAGCCCGGCTGCCATGCGCCCCCTGCCCTCGCCGATCACACCCATCCTGCCCAGCACCCGCACCTGGCCGCTGCACGATGTGGCCGCCTCGCGCCGGCTGGAGCAGGCGGCCCTGGCCGCCACGCCACCGCATGCGCTGATGCAGCGCGCCGGCCTGGCGCTGGCGCGGCTGGCGGCGGCCATCGCACCGCATGCGCGCCGCATCTGGGTGGCAGCGGGCCCCGGCAACAACGGCGGCGACGGCCTCGTGGCCGCGCTGCACCTGCAGCACTGGGGCCATGCGGTGCAGGTCAGCCTGCTGGCTGACCCGGCCCGGCTGCTCGACGACGCGGCCGATGCCTACCGCCAGGCCCTGGCCGCGGGCGTGCCGATGCAACCCTCGCTGCCGACGCAGGTGGACGCCGACCTCTGCCTTGACGCGCTGCTGGGCCTGGGGGCCTCGCGCGCGCCGGCGGGCGTCATCGCCGAGGCCATCGCGCGGCTGAACGCCCAGGGTGCGCCGGTGCTGGCGGTCGACCTGCCCTCCGGCCTGCACGCCGACACTGGCTGGCCTCTGGACGCGGCCGGCGGCGCCGTCGTGCGCGCCACGCACACGCTGTCGCTGCTGTCGCTGAAGCCGGGCCTGTTCACCGGCGCCGGGCGCGATCTGGCCGGCCGGGTGTGGCTGGACACGCTGGGCGTCGACCCCGCCGGCCAGGCGGCCAGCGCCTGGCTGAGTGGGCCGCCCGCCGCCACGCCGCGCCGCCATGCCCAGCACAAGGGCAGCTTCGGCGACGTGATCGTGCTGGGCGGGGCGGCCGGCATGGGCGGCGCTGCGCTGCTGGCCGCACGCGCCGCGCTCACGGCCGGCGCCGGTCGCGTGTTCCTGGCACGGCTTGGCGGCGATGGGTTGGCGGTGGACGCCGCCCGGCCCGAACTGATGCCACGCCATCCAGCCGATGTGCTGGCGCCCGCGCTGCTGGCCCGCGCCACCGTGGTGTGCGGATGCGGCGGCGGCACTGCAGTGGCCGAGGTGCTGCCCACGGTGCTGGCCCATGCCTGGCGCCTGGTGCTGGACGCCGATGCGCTGAACGCCATCGCCGCCGATGCTGCGCTGGCCCGCGCGCTGGCGGCACGCAGCGCCCCCACGGTGCTGACGCCCCATCCGCTGGAAGCCGCCCGGCTGCTGGGCTGCGGCACCGCCGAGTTGCAGGCCGACCGCGTGGCCAGCGCGCAGCGCCTGGCAGCCCGCCTGCGCTGCACCGTGGTGCTCAAGGGATCGGGCAGCGTGATCGCCACCGCCGATGGCCCGCCCGCCATCAACCCCACCGGCAATGCCCGCCTGGGCACGGCCGGTTCGGGCGATGTGCTAGCCGGCTGGCTGGGCGGGGGCTGGTCGCAGGCGGTCGACGATGGCACCGCCGGCGCCAAGTCCGCCGCCGTGGCCAGCGTGTGGCTGCACGGCCGGGCGGCTGAGCTGGCCAGCGGCCACCCCGACCTGCCGCTGCGCGCCGCCGACCTGATCGACGCAATGGCTGCGGCCCAGCCGATGCCCGGCTGAGCGGCGAGACGACCGAGCGGCCGAGCGACCCGCGCGGCCTCAGCGCCGCGCGCGGCCCTTCGCTGCCTTGGGCGCCTTGGCGGTCTTGGCGCTGGCCGTGCGGGTCTTCTTGCCCGGCGTGCCCTTGGCACCAGCACCCTGACGCGCGCTCACGGCCTTGCCGCGCGCCGCCTTGGCCTCGCGGTCGCGGCTGCGCACCGATTCCAGCTCGTCCACCGCGCTGCCCGGTGCGGACTTGCGGCCGCGGGCCAGCAGGCGTTCGCCGCCCTCCTCGCCCTCACGCACCAGGCGGAAGTCGATCTTGCGTGCATCCAGGTCCACGCGGATCACCTGCACCCGCACGCGCGTGCCCACGGCATAGCGCACGCCGGTGCGCTCGCCACGCAGCTCTTGCCGCACCTCGTCGAAGCGGTAGTACTCGCCGCCCAGTTCGGTGATGTGCACCAGGCCCTCGACATACAGTTCGTCGAGCGTGACGAACAGGCCGAAGGTGGTGGCGGCGCTGACCGTGCCGCTGTACTCCTCGCCCAGGTGCTCGCGCATGAAGCGGCACTTGAGCCAGGCTTCCACATCGCGCGAGGCTTCGTCGGCGCGGCGCTCGTTGGCGCTGCAATGCGCACCGGCGGCCTCCCACACCTCCATCTCCTGCGCGCTGGCCTGGGTCTTGGCCTTGGTCGACGTCTTGGCCAGGGGCTTGGCCGCCGCCTTGGGCGGTGCGCGGCGCTGCTGCGCCGGGTTCTTCACCTCGCCGGTCACCAGGTGGTACTTCTTGCCCAGCAGCAGGGCCTTGATCACGCGGTGCACCAGCAGGTCGGGGTAGCGGCGGATCGGGCTGGTGAAGTGGGTGTAGGCCTCGTAGGCCAGGCCGAAGTGGCCCGAATTGCTGGCCGTGTAGATGGCCTGCTGCATGGCGCGCAGCAGCATGGCGTGGATCTGCGCCGCATCCACCCGGTCCTTGGTGGCCTGGGCGATGCCTTGCAGCTCGGCCGGCGTGGGTTCGTCGCTCAGCGCCACGCCGATGCCCAGGCCGCGCAGGTAGGCCTGCAGCGACACGCGCTTCTCGGGTGTGGGGCCTTCGTGCACGCGGTACAGCGCCGGGTGCGCATGGCGTTCGATGAAGTCGGCCGCGCAGACGTTGGCGGCCAGCATGGCCTCCTCGATCAGGCGGTGCGCATCGTTGCGGGTGCGCGGCACGATCTTCTCGATGCGGCCGTTGTCGTCACAGACGATCTGCGTCTCGGTGGTCTCGAAGTCGATGGCGCCGCGCGTGCCGCGCTGCTTCAGCAGCGCGCGGTACACCTCGTGCAGGTGCAGCAGGTGCGGCACCAGGTCCTTGCGGCGCTGCGCCTCCACGCCCTTGGTGTTGGCCAGCACCGCGGCCACCTCGGTGTAGGTGAGCCGCGCATGCGAGCAGATCACCGCCGGGAAGAACTGGTAGGCCTCGATCTCGCCGGTCTCGCTGACCAGCATGTCGCACACCATCGACAGGCGCTCGACCTCGGGGTTCAGCGAGCACAGACCGTTGGACAGCTTCTCCGGCAGCATCGGGATCACGCGCCGCGGGAAGTACACCGAGGTGGCGCGCTCGTAGGCGTCGTCGTCCAGCGGCTCGCCGGGCTTGACGTAGTGGCTGACGTCGGCGATGGCCACGATCAGGCGCCAGCCGTTGAAGGCCGTCTTGCCGCGGCCGCGCTTGAGCGGCTCGCAATACACGGCGTCGTCGAAGTCGCGGGCGTCCTCGCCGTCGATGGTGACCAGCGGCACGTCGCTCAGGTCGATGCGCTGCTTGCGGTCGGCCGGGCGGATGCGGTCGGGCAGCTGCGCCGCCTGCGCCAGCGTCTCGGCGGCGAAGCGGTGCGGCACCTCGTACTTGCGCACGGCGATCTCGATCTCCATGCCCGGGTCGTCGATCTCGCCCAGCACCTCGGTGACGCGGCCCACCGGCTGCGAGTACATCGACGGCGGCTCGGTCAACTCCACCGCCACCACCTGGCCCACCGTGGCATTGGCCGTGGCGTTCTTGGGGATCAGGATGTCCTGGCCGTAGCGGCGGTCTTCGGGCGCCACCAGCCAGGCGCCGCTCTCGTGCAGCAGGCGGCCGATGATCGGCGTCTTGCGCCGCTCGACGATCTCGAGGATGCGGCCCTCGGGCCGGCCCTTGCGGTCGTAGCGCACCACGCGCACGCGGATGCGGTCGCGGTGCAGCACCGCGCGCATTTCCTGCGGCGCCAGGTAGATGTCGGGTGCGCCGTCATCGCGGCGCAGGAAGCCATGGCCATCACGGTGACCGAGCACCGTGCCCTCCACTTCACTCATCAAAGCCGTACTTAAATTATGGTTATTTGCGTTCTGCATTCTTTGGTGGCTATACTGCTAGCTTCAGTAGTTGATGACCTGAAAGCCCAGGTGGCGGAATTGGTAGACGCACTAGTTTCAGGTACTAGCGGGTAACTCCGTGGAGGTTCGAGTCCTCTCCTGGGCACCAACACCAGCAGACAGCCAGCACGCAAGTGCTGGCTGTTTTGCTTTGGGCTTTCGAAACGTCAAAAAAGTGGCCGCGCAAGGCGGCTTCGGATTCGTCGAACGATCAGCGCCCGCACCCGACACCGGCCCCGCGATGCCGCGGGCGGCATCGGTACTGGGCAGGTGTGGTGCGCGGGCGTTCAAATGGCCAGCTTCTTGGCCAGGCCGTCGGGACGCAGGTCGTCGTACTCTTCGAACGGCTGGTGGATCCAGGGGCTGGTGGGCAGCATCTCGACATGGTAATCGGGCATGTAGCTCGAGACGCCCTTCACCCAGATCACCGCGCTGCGCAGCTCGCTGATCGCCGGCACGCCGCGCAGGCGCTCGACCACGGCCTTCAGCGTCACGCCCGAGTCCGACAGGTCGTCGACCAGCAGCACGCGGCCGGCCAGCTCGCCCTTGGGCATGGTGATGTACTTGGCCATGTCCAGCCGGCCCTGGATGGTGCCGGCCTCGGCGCGGTAGCTGCTGGTGCTCATGATGGCCAGCGGCTTGTCGAACACGCGCGACAGCACGTCGCCCGGGCGCATGCCGCCACGGGCCAGGCACAGGATCTGGTCGAACTCCCAGCCCGAGTGCGCCACCTTCAGCGCCAGGCGCTCGATCAGCAGGTGGTACTCGTCCCAGCTGACATACAGGTGCTTGCCGTCATCGGTGAGCATGCGGTCTCCTCGTGTTGCTTGCGGTGTGGCTTGGCGTCGTGCGGTCGGGCGGCTCAACCCTTGTACGGGTGGCGCAGCAGGATGGTGTGATCACGGTCGGGGCCGGTGGACACCATGTCGATCGGCGCGCCGATCAGTTGCTCCACGCGCTGCAGGTAGGCGCGGGCGTTGGCCGGCAGCTTGTCCCACTCGGTCACGCCGAAGGTGCTGTCGGTCCAGCCGGGGAAGGTTTCCCACACCGGCTCGCAGGCGGCGATGTCGTCGGCATCGAGCGGCAGGATGTCGATGGCCTGGCCGCGCAGCGTGTAGCCCACGCACACCTTGATCTCGGGCAGCTTGTCCAGCACGTCGAGCTTGGTGATGCACAGGCCCGAGACGCCGTTGATGATGATGGCGCGCTTGAGCGCCGCCGCATCCAGCCAGCCGCAGCGGCGGGCGCGACCGGTGACCGTGCCGCGCTCCTGGCCGACAGTGGACAGGTGGTGGCCCACGCCACCCACGGCGTCGATGTCGAGCTCGGTCGGGAACGGGCCACCGCCCACCCGCGTGGTGTAGGCCTTGGTGATGCCCAGGATGTACTGCAGCAGGTCGGGGCCCACGCCAGCGCCAGCGGCGGCGTTGCCGGCCACGCAGTTGCTGCTGGTGACGAAGGGATAGGTGCCGTGGTCGATGTCCAGCAGCGTGCCCTGCGCACCTTCGAACAGGATGTTGGCACCCGCCTTGTGCGCCTTGTACAGCGCGTAGCCCACGTCAGCCAGCATGGGCTTGAGCTGCTCGGCCACCTGCATGGCCTGGTCGTAGATCGGCTGGAACTCCAGCGTCTCGCTCTTCAGGTAGCCGCCCAGCGCCTCGTTGTGCAGGGCCAGCAGTTCGCGCAGCTTGGCGGCGAAGCGCTCGGGATGCTTCAGATCCTGCAGGCGCAGCGCGCGGCGGGCCACCTTGTCTTCATAGGCCGGGCCGATGCCCTTGCCGGTGGTGCCGATCTTGCCGGCCGGCGTGGCCTCGCGCAGTGCCTCGCGCGCCTTGTCCACGGCCACGTGGAAGGGCAGGATCAGCGGGCAGTTCTCGCTGATGAACAGGCGCGAGCGCACCTCCAGGCCGATCTTCTCGAGGCGCTCGATCTCGCCGAGCAGGTGCACCGGGTCGACCACCACGCCGTTGCCGATGTAGCACGGCACGCCGTCGCGCATGATGCCGCTGGGGATCAGCTGCAGCGCCGTCTTCACGCCCTTGATGACCAGCGTGTGGCCGGCGTTGTGGCCGCCCTGGAAGCGCACCACGCCCTGGGCGTGGTCGGTCAGCCAGTCGACGACCTTGCCCTTGCCTTCGTCGCCCCACTGGGTGCCGACGACCACGACATTGCGGCCGGGCGTGGATGCGGTGTTCTGTTGCATTGCTGTCTCGGAAATCAAGGTTGGATCTTCGGGGCGGCCCCGCACGCTCACAGCGTGCGCAGCACCCAGGTGGAGCCGGCGCTGCCGCGCTCGGCCACGAGTTCACGGTCGCAGTCGAATTCCTGGCCCTCGTGCTCATGGCCGGGCAGGATGCAGACCACGGTTTCGCCGGCGGCGCGCAGTTCGCGCACGGCCTGGCGCAGGCCGGCGTCTTCGCTCCACGGCGCACGAATGGCGCGGCGCTGCGGCGGCGTGGGGGCGCAGGCCACCAGCACCTTCAGGTCGGTGGAAAACCCCACCGCCGGGCGGTTGCGGCCGAACACCGCGCCCACCTCGTCGTAGCGGCCACCGCGCAGCAAGGCGTCGGGCACGCCCGGCGCATAGACCGCGAAGCGCGCGCCGGAGTAGTAGCCGTAGCCACCCATGTCCGACAGGTCGAAGCCCACGCGCACATCGGGGTGCACGCGCGCCAGGTGGCTGGCCAGCCAGGCCAGGTCATCCAGCGCGGCGTGGATCTCGGGCCGCGGCGGCAGGCATTCACGCGCCCGGGCCAGCGTGGCGGCATCACCGTACAGCGACGGCAGCGCCAGCAGGCCGGCGCGGCTGTCGGCCGGGAAGCGCGCCGCCAGCGCCTGCAGCGCCGCACTGTTCTTGGCCGCCAGCGCGGCGATCACCTCGCCCAGCACCGCGGCGTCCAGCGCCACTCCGGCCAGCACGCCACGCACGATGCGCGCGTCGGCCAGGTCGATGACCAGATCGCCCAGGCCGGCGGCACGCAGGCCGTCCAGCGCCAAGTCCATCACCTCGAGATCTGCCTCCAGGCCGGCATGGCCGTAGATCTCGGCGCCGAACTGCAGTGGCTCACGCGTGGCCAGCGGGCCTTGCGGCCGCGTGTGCAGCACCGGGCCGCAATAGGCCAGGCGCGTGACGCCGGCGCGGTTGAGCAGGTGCGCGTCGATGCGGGCCACCTGGGGCGTGCTGTCGGCGCGCACGCCCAGCGTGCGGCCGCTGAGCTGGTCGACCAGCTTGAAGGTGCGCAGATCGAGCTCGTGGCCGGTACCGCTGAGCAGCGAATCGAGGTGCTCGAGCAGCGGGGGCATCACCAGTTCGAAACCGTAGCCGCGCGCCATGTCCAGCAGGCCGCGACGCAGTTCTTCGAGGCGCCGCGCCTGCGCAGGCAGCACGTCGGCAATGTGCTCGGGCAGCAGCCAAGCAGAAGACATGTGAAAAAACCCGGGGGGGTTGAAAACGGCATTGTACCGGCGGCACATGCCGGTCGGGCAGCTTGTGCCCACCCGGCCGTGGCGTCAGCGCTGCGTCAGTGCCAGAAGCTCAGCAACAGCAGGCCGCCCAGCATGCTGAGCAGCCCCATGAAACGCAGCTGCCCGTCGCTGAGCGACAGCGCCCGCGCGAACACCTCGCGCCAGGTGTTGGGGCTGAGAAAGGGCAGCAGCCCCTCGAACACCAGCATCAGCGCCAGCGCGCCCAGCAGCAGATCGCCCATGGCGACGGTGGCGGACCGGCCCTGGGGCTCAGTGCTTGCCGCGCGCGGGGGCCGGTGCCGGCGCCGCCGCAGCGCCGCCGCCACCGCCCTGCATGGCCTTGAAGAAGTCGGTCGACGGATCGACCACCATCACATCCGACTTGGCGCGGAAGCTGGCGCGGTAGGCCTCGAGGCTGCGGTAGAACTTGGCGAACGACGGGTCGCGGCCGAACGCGTCGGCGTACAGCGCGCTGGCCTTGGCGTCGCCATCGCCCTTGATCTTCTGCGCATCGCGGTAGGCCTCGGCGATGATCACCTCGCGCTGCTTGTCGGCATCGGCGCGGATCTTCTCGGCCTCGGCGGCGCCTTGCGAGCGCAGCTCATTGGCCACCTGCTTGCGCTCGGACTCCATGCGCTTGTAGACGGCGTCGGTGATGTCGGCGACGAAGTCCACACGCTTGATGCGCACGTCGACGATCTCGATGCCGAAGGCCTTGGCCTCGTCTTCCAGGCGCTTGCGAACGTCCTGCATCACCTTGTCGCGCTCGGCGGCCAGCACGCCACGCACGGTGCGGCGGGTGATCTCCTCGTTGAACGAGGCCTGCACCACCGGGCTCAGGCGCCCTTCGAGGTTGCGGATGTCGGTGCCGTTGTTGCGGATGAACTGGCGCGGCTCGGCGATGCGCCACTTCACCAGCCAGTCGATCACCAGGCTCTTCTTCTCGGCGGTGAAGATCGGGCGGGTCTCGGGGCTGTCGAGCGTCTGGATGCGCTTGTCCAGAAACACGACGTTCTGGAACGGTGGCGGCAGCTTGACCTTCAGGCCCGGCTCGGTGATGACTTCCTTGATCTCGCCCAGCGCATACACCACCGCCAGCTGGCGCTGGTCGACGACGAAGAGCGTGGAGGCCAGCAGCATGACCACCAGCAGGGCCGAGGCCACGTAGAGTCCGATACGGTTCATGGTGAGTGTCGTCCTCGGTCCGGTTCAGCGGCCATCACGGTCGCGGCTGCGGCTGCCATCGCGCGAACGCGGATCGGCGGCGGCACCGGAGCTGGAACTGGTTTCGTTGTTCTGCGCGGCCGAGGGTGCGGGCTGCGGCACCACCTGCACCGTGCCGGTCGGCGCCGTGCCCTGCTGCTGCAACAGCTTGTCCAGCGGCAGGTACAGCAGGTTCGAGCCGCTGCGGCTGTCCACCATCACCTTGGTGACGTTGCTGTAGACCTGCTGCATGGTGTCGATGTAGAGGCGGTCGCGGGTGACGGCGGGCGCCTTCTGGTACTCGGTCAGCACCGAGCGGAAGCGTTGCGCATCGCCCTCGGCCTGGGCCACCACGCGCTGGGCATAACCTTCGGATTCTTCCTTCAGGCGCGCCGCCGTGCCGCGGGCCTTGGGCACCACGTCGCTGGCATAGGCCTGGCCTTCGTTCTTGAAGCGGTCGCGGTCGGCGCCGGCCTTCACCGCGTCGTTGAACGCCGCCTGCACCTGCTCGGGCACCTGCACGTTCTGCACGTTGACGGCGACGATCAGGATGCCGGCGCCCAGGCGGTCGACCTGGCTCTGGATCGACTTGGCCAGGTCGGTGGCGATGGCGTCACGCTGCTCGTACAGCACCGAGTCGACCTTGCTCTTGCCGACGATCTCGCGCACGGCCGATTCGCTGGCCTGCTCGACCGCCAGGTCGGGATCGCGGTTGTTGAACAGGTAGCCCTTGGCGTCCTTCAGCCGGTATTGCACGGTGAAGCGGATGTCGACGATGTTCTCGTCCATCGTCAACATCGACGAATCGCGCAGGCCGGTGGTCTGGGCCACGCTGTTGCGTCCCACCTCCACCGAGCGCAGCTGCGTCACGCCCACGGTCTCATGCGCCTGGAACGGGAACGGGAAGCGCCAGTGGAAGCCGGCATCCACCGTCTGCGCGTAGCGCCCGAAGGTGGTGATGATGGCCTGCTGGCCTTCCTGCACAATGAAAAAGCCGCTGCCGGCCCACACCACGGCCACCACGGCGGCGATCAGGCCCACGCCGATGCCGGCGCTCTTCATGTCGGGCTGGAACGAGGGGCCGCCCTCGGGCTCCTGCGGATCACGCCGCGGCGGCTGGCCATCGCCGCCGCCCTTGCCGTTGAACAGGCCGGACAGCTTGCGGTTGAAGTCGCGCCACAGTTCATCGAGGTCCGGCGGACCGTCGTTGCGGCCGTTGGACATCTGCAGCGGATCGGTGGCTGCGGACCGGCGCCGGGCCAGCCCGCGCGCCAGGGCCCGCGCCGCCCCGGCCAGCGCATTCAGACGACCACGGACACCGGGGGCGCCAGCCGCGCGCGGCGAGGCGGAAGTTTGTGCATGCATGCTCATGAGGACGCCGATGGTAACGTGGGCGAATCGGAGCCCGACGCGGGAAACAGCGGGGTTTCGCCGGGCTCCGCCGCTTCGACGCGGAACCTGGGATCTGGTTCCGAAGCCGCTGGATTCAAGTCGGCCGCGCCGGCCATTTGTGCAATCGCCTCGCGCAGCACGTCGAGCCCCGTGCCTTCTCGCGCGCTGACGAAGATGCGCGGCACACGCACGCCGCCCGGGCGTTCGATCCAGTCGCGCAACTCGCGCGGCGCGGCCTCCAGCCGGTCGAGCTTGTTGAAGACCACGATCTGCGGGATGTCGGCCGCGCCGATTTCGCCGAGCACGCGCTCGACCTCGTCGCGCTGCTCCTGCAGCGCCGGGCTGGACGCGTCGACCACGTGCAAGAGCAGGTCGGCATCGGACGCCTCCTGCAGCGTGGCCTCGAAGGCCTCGACCAGCTTGTGCGGCAGGTCGCGGATGAAGCCCACGGTGTCCGACAGCGCCACCGCCGCACCCAGCTGCTGCAGGTACAGGCTGCGCGTGGTGGTGTCCAGCGTGGCGAAGAGCTGGTCGGCCGCGTAGCTGCGCGCCTTGACCAGCGCATTGAACAGCGTGCTCTTGCCGGCGTTGGTGTAGCCCACCAGCGAGACGCGGAAGGTGCCGCTGCGGCGGCGTGCGCCGCGCTGCGTGCCGCGCTGGCGCTTGACCTTCTCGAGCCGCGCCTTCACCTGCTTGATGCGCTCGCCGATCATGCGGCGGTCCAGCTCGATCTGCGCCTCGCCCGGCCCGCCGCGGCCGCCGATGCCGCCCTGCTGGCGCTCCAGGTGGCTCCAGCGGCGCACCAGGCGCGTGGCGATGTACTGCAGCCGCGCCAGCTCCACCTGCAGCTTGCCCTCGTGGCTCTGCGCGCGGGCGGCGAAGATCTCGAGGATCAGCGCCGTGCGGTCGGACACGGCCACGCCGATGTGGCGTTCGAGGTTGCGCTGCTGGGCCGGTGACAGCGCCTGGTCGAAGATGACGCCATGGGCGCCATGCATCTGCACCAGGGTCTTGATCTCGTCGGCCTTGCCGCTGCCGACGAAATAGGCCGGATCAGGGGCCCGGCGTCGCGCGATGACGCGCGCCACCGTCACGTCACCGGCCGATTCGGCCAGCAGCGCCAGTTCGTCGAGGGTGGGGTCGAAGCTGTGGCCGTCGCCCAGGTCGACGCCCACCAGCACGGCCCGCGCGGGCCCGTGGCGGTCGTCATCGGGCGCGGCGGCCCGTGGATCGGAACTCAATGGGTGTGGCGGGGCGCTGGGCCGCGGCTGGGAGGGATCACTCAGGCCGGATTGGCCGGCTCGCCCGCGTGGAAGTTCACCGGACGGCCCGGCACCACGGTGGAGATGGCGTGCTTGTAGACCATCTGCGTGACGGTGTTGCGCAGGAGGACGACGTACTGGTCAAAAGACTCGATGTGCCCCTGCAGCTTGATGCCGTTGACGAGGTAGATCGAGACCGGCACATGCTCCTTGCGCAGCAGGTTCAGGAACGGGTCTTGTAGGAGTTGCCCTTTGTTGCTCACGATATGACTCCGTGTTGGAGAGGGTTCTGGAAGGGGCACATTAACACATCGGGGAAAGCCCTGAGGGGCCTGCCGCCACCGCCCCCATGACCGACAGCTCAGTCCTTGTCGGCGTCGAAGGGGTTCTTCGACGAGCGCATCTCGATGCGCATCGGCGTGCCCACCAGCTTGAAGTGGGCGCGAAAGCGCGCTTCGAGGTAGCGCTTGTAGGCCTCGGTGACATGCTCCAGCGCATTGCCGTGAATCACGACGATGGGCGGGTTCATGCCGCCCTGGTGGGCGTAGCGCAGCTTGGGCCGGAACATGCCGGAACGCTTGGGCTGCTGGTGCTCCACCGCCTCGTGCAGCAGCCGGGTGAGCTGCGGCGTGGGCATCTTGGTGGTGGCCGAGCGGTGCGCGTCGCCGATGGCGCGCCACAGCGGCGTCAGGCCCTGGCGCTTGAGCGCCGAGATCTGCAGCACCTCGGCAAAGCGCAGGAAGGCCAGGCGCTGCTCGAGCGATCGCTCGAACATCTGGCGCTGGTAGCTGTCGACCGCATCCCACTTGTTCACCGCCACCACCACGGCGCGGCCCGACTCGAGGATGTAGCCCGCGATGTGGGCGTCCTGGTCGCTGACGCCCTGCGTGGCGTCGAGCAGCAGCACCACCACATGCGCGTCGGCAATGGCCTGCAGCGTCTTGACCACCGAGAACTTCTCGATGGCCTCGAACACCTTGCCCTTGCGGCGCAGGCCGGCGGTGTCGATCAGCTCGAAGCGGCGGCCGTTGCGCTCGAAGGGCACGCTGATCGCGTCGCGCGTGGTGCCCGGCATGTCGAACGCGACCAGGCGCTCCTCGCCCAGCCAGGTGTTGATCAGCGTGCTCTTGCCCACGTTGGGGCGGCCGGCCACGGCCAGGCGGATCGGCGCGTCGGCGCCCTCCTCCGCGTCTTCCTCATCCTCGGGGAAGTCGTCCAGCGCGGCATCGAGCAGGCTGCGGATGCCCTGGCCGTGCGCGGCCGACACCGGATGCGCCTCGCCCATGCCGAGCTCGAAGAACTCGGCCAGCGCAGGCGACTCGACCATGCCCTCGGCCTTGTTGACGGCCAGCAGCGCACGCTTGTTGGCGGTGCGCAGGTAGCGGGCGATGTCATGGTCCTGCGCCGACAGGCCGGCGCGGGCATCGACGACGAAGATCACCACGTCGGCCTCGGCCACCGCCGCCTGGGTCTGCTCGGCCATCTTGGCCACGATGCCGGTGGGCTTCTCAGGCTCGAAGCCGCCGGTGTCGATGACGATGAAGCTGCGGCCGGCGTGCTTGCCGTCGCCATAGTGGCGGTCGCGCGTGAGACCCGCGAAGTCGGCCACGATCGCATCGCGGCTCTTGGTCATGCGGTTGAACAGCGTGGACTTGCCCACATTGGGGCGGCCCACGAGCGCGATGACGGGTTTCATCGGGACCTTGTTGTTGTTTTACTCGGGACGGAAGGCGAAGAGGCCGCCGTTGCGGGTGACCACCAGCACGGTGTTGCCCGCCAGCGCCGGCGCTGCCACCACCGGCGAACCGTCGGTGGGCAGGCGCAGCACCAGCTTGCCTTCGGCGCGCGACAGGAAGTGCACCTGGCCTTCCAGGTCGCCGAAGATCACCGCATTGCCGGTGGACAGCGGCGCGCTGAGGCTGCGGTAGAGCAGCCGCTCGTTGGTCCAGGCCAGGTCGCCGTTGGCGGCGCGCCAGGCGCTGATGCGGTCGGAGCCGTCGGCACCGAACACGAACTCGGCGTCGCCGCCCACGGCATTCAGGCCGCCGGCATTGCGGCTCCAGCGCACGCTGCGCTTGGCCAGGTCGGCGCAGCCCACGGCGGTCTGGAAGGCACGGGCGCACACCACGTCACCGACGCGCACCACCGGCCCCAGCAGGTCGTTCAGGCGTTCGACCTCGTTGGTACCGCGCGGCGAGGTGAGCGGCAGCTCCCAGCGCACGCTGCCCTTGGTGGGATCGATGCCGACCAGCACCGCGCCGATGCCGGCCACCAGGGTGTCCTTGTAGGCCGTCAGCAGGCCGGGCTGGGCCAGCGTCAGCGCCTCGCCCGGACGCGTGGCCGACCAGAGCCGGGCGCCGTCCTGCAGGTCGAAGGCGTGCACCACGCGGTCGACGCCCATCACGAACACGCGGCCACCGGCCACCAGCGGCGCGGTGACGACGCGCGAAGCCAGGGCCTTGCTCCAGCCCTTGGCGCCCTGGTCGAGCACCACCAGCTCGTTGTCGCGCGTGACGACCGCCGCGTGGCGGCCATCGCTGCCCACGCCGGCCGAAATCTTGTTGCCGGCCGAGCCGCGCCAGGCCTCGCGGCCGCTGGCGGCGTCGAGCGCCAGCACGGTGCCGTCGGTGCCGGCCACGATGAACTGGCCGTTGCGCACCACCACGCCCAGCGGGAACTGCACCGAATCCAGCCGCGCCTGCCACACCTGGCGGCCGGCGATCTGCGGCGCCACGGCGTCCAGCGCGGCGGGCTTGGGCTTGTCGGCCGCACAGCCGGCCAGCAGCGCGGCCACGCAGGCCAGCGGGGCGGCGAGGAGGTGGAGGCGGCGCATCACTTGGCGGCTCCGGAAGCGGCGTCGGCAGCCGGGGCCACGGGGGCGGCGCCCAGCGCGGTGAGCTTGGCCTCGACCAGGCGGCGGTAGTCGATCTTCTCGTCGATCGCCTTCCAGGCCGCCTGGTAGGCGGCCTTGGCCTCGGCGGGCTTGTTCAGCGCCAGCAGCGCATCACCACGGCGGTCGGCCACCAGGCCGGCGAAGGTGGGCGCCTTCACGGCGTCCAGTGCCTTCAGCGCGACGTCGGGTTGCTTGGCGTCCAGCAGCACGCCGGCCAGGGCCAGCCCGGCGATGGCGCGGTACTCGTCCTCGCTGCCGTTCTCGGCCACCCAGCCCAGCGTGGCCTTGGCGGCGTCGGTCTGGCCCTTCTCGGCCTGCAGCTTGGCCGCCAGCAGGCCGCCCTGCTGCGCCATCACGGTGCGCGGGTAGCGCTCCTTCAGGTCGTTGAAGACGCGGCCGGCCTTGTCGGCGTCACCGGCCACGGCCGCCTGGTCGAGGGCATCGAACATCGCGGCGGCCTTGGCGCCCTGGTCGCGCTGGTACCAGTTCCAGCCGTTCCAGGCAGCGAAGGCCATCAGCACCACCGTGATCAGCCAGGTGATCGGGTTGCCGTACTTCTTCCAGAAGGCCTTGAGTTCGTCGAGTTGTTCCTGCTCCTGCAGGTCGAGTGCGGTGGCCATGGGGCGTGGTGTTCTCGGAGGTGTTCCGCCAGCGCGGGCGGATGAGGGCGGGCCCGCGCGACGCGGGCCCGAAGCCCGGGATTATGCGATGCGCAGTTCGGCGGCCCAGGCGGCCACGTCGGCCAGCGGCCGCAGCGTTTGCCCGCCCTGCCCCGCGGCCTGGGCCTGGCCAGGCCCATCGGCCACCTGGCGCAGCGGCTTGACGGCGACCATGCCCTGCGCCAGCTCGTCCCCGCCGAACACCAGCGCGAAGCGCGCGCCGCTGGCATCGGCCTTCTTGAACTGGCTCTTGAACGAGCCACCGCCGGCGTGCATCTGCACCGACACGCCGGCCGCGCGCAGCGCATCCAGCGCCACCAGGGCCTGCGGCAGCGCCGCGGCATCGGGGATCACGGCATAGGCGTCGGGGCCGCTGCCTGGCACCGGCACGCCCAGTTCCTGCAGCAGCAGCAGCAGGCGCTCGATGCCCAGCCCGAAGCCGATGGCCGGCGTGGGCTTGCCGCCCAGCTGCTCGAACAGGCCGTCGTAGCGGCCGCCGCCGCACACCGTGCCCTGCGAGCCCAGGTGGTCGGTGATCCACTCGAAGACGGTGAGGTTGTAGTAGTCCAGCCCGCGCACCAGGCGCGGGTTGATGCGGTACGGCAGGCCTGCGGCGTCCAGCACGGCGCACACGGCCGCCAGGTGGGCGCGGCTCTCGTCGCCCAGGTGCTCCTGCAGCTTGGGCGCGGCCTCCACCAGGGCCTGCATGGCCGGGTTCTTGGTGTCGAGGATGCGCAGCGGGTTGGTGTGCAGGCGGCGCTTCGCGTCCTCGTCCAGCTGCTCGGCATGGGCCTCGAAGTAGGCGATCAGCGCGGCGCGGTGCGCGGCGCGCTCGGCCGGCTGGCCCAGGCTGTTGAGCTCCAGGCGCACATGGGCGCCTGGCTCGTTGCCCACCTTCAGGCCCAGCGCCTGCCACAGCTGGCGCACCATCAGGATCAGCTCGGCATCCACGTCCGGCCCGGCGAAGCCCAGGGCCTCGACGTCGAGCTGGTGGAACTGGCGGTAGCGGCCCTTCTGCGGCCGCTCATGCCGGAACACCGGGCCGATGCCCCACACCCGCAGCGGGCCGTTGTACAGCGCGTTGTGTTCGACCATCGCGCGCACGATGCCGGCGGTGATCTCGGGGCGCAGCGTGAGCTTGTCGCCGTTCATCGTGTCGGTCCAGGAGTACATCTCCTTCTCGACGATGTCGGTGGCCTCACCGATGCCGCGCACGAACAGCGGCGTGGGCTCGACGATGGGCGTCATCAGGTACTGGTAGCCGTGGCGGGCCAGCACCTGGGCCACGGTGGTCTCGAACCAGCGCCACAGCGCGGAATCGGGCAGCTTTTCCTTGCGCGGCACGCCGGCCGGCAGGATGTCGTTCATGCCTTTGACGGCAAGCACTTTGTCGGACATGACAACTCGAAAGGGTATCGGGAAAGGTGGGCGCAGCCAGCCGACTCAGGCGCCGGCCGAGGCGCCGAAGCGGCGCTCGATGTACTGCTCGACGATGCGATGGAACTCCTGCGCGATGCCTTCGCCGCGCAGCGTCATGGCCTTGGCGCCGTCGATGAACACCGGCGCGGCCGGGGCCTCGCCGGTGCCGGGCAGGCTGATGCCGATGTCGGCATGCTTGCTCTCGCCGGGGCCGTTGACGATGCAGCCCATCACCGCCACCTTGAGGTTCTCGACGCCGGGGTACTGCGCCTTCCACACCGGCATCTGCGCGCGCAGGAAGTCGTCGATCTGCTTGGCCAGTTCCTGGAAGGTGGTGCTGGTGGTGCGGCCGCAGCCCGGGCAGGCGGTGACGCTGGGCACGAAGCGGCGCAGGCCCAGGGCCTGCAGGATCTCGAGTGCCACCACCACCTCCTGCGTCCGGCTCTCGCCCGGCTGGGGCGTGAGGCTGACGCGGATGGTGTCGCCGATGCCCTGCTGCAGCAGCAGGCCCAGCGCCACGCTGGAGGCCACCGTGCCCTTGGTGGCCATGCCGGCCTCGGTGAGACCCAGGTGCAGCGGATAGTCGCAGCGCTGGGCCAGCGCCTGGTAGACGCTGACCAGGTCCTGCACGCCGCTGACTTTGCAGCTGATGATGGCCTGCTCGGGCCGCAGGCCCAGCTCCACCGCCCAGTCGGCCGACTGCAGCGCCGACTGGATCAGCGCCTGGTACATCACCTGCTGCGCATCCCAGGGCTCGGCGCGCTGGGCGTTGGCGTCGTACATCGCGGCCAGCAGTTCCTGGTCGAGGCTGCCCCAGTTGACGCCGATGCGCACCGCCTTGTCGTACCTGACGGCGGCCTCGATCATCGCGGCGAACTGGCGGTCGCGCTTGTCGCCCTTGCCCACGTTGCCGGGGTTGATGCGGTACTTGCTGAGCGCCTGGGCGCAGGCCGGGTAGTCGGTCAGCAGCGTGTGGCCGTTGTAGTGGAAGTCGCCCACCAGCGGCACGTCGATGCCCATGCGGTCGAGCTGCTCGCGGATGTGCGGCACGGCCTGAGCCGCCTCGGGCGTGTTGACCGTGATGCGCACCAGCTCGCTGCCGGCCTGGGCCAGTTCTTTCACCTGGATGGCGGTCTCGATGACGTCCACCGTGTCGGTGTTGGTCATCGACTGCACACGCACCGGCGCATCGCCACCGATGGTGACCACGCGGCTGCCCCACACCACGCGGGCCTGGCGGCTGCGGCGCGGCGCCGGGCTGGCAGGGGCCACCAGGGGCTGCTTGAAGACGTCGTCGAGGCTCATGGCAGGAATCGGGTCAGGCGACGCACACGGTGGCGACGGCGATGGATGAAAACGGCGCGCGGGCCGGGCTCAGGGCAGCGACAGCGTGGCCACGTTGTCGCGCCGGAAACGCGACAGGTCGACCGCCTGGCCCTGGAACTGCAGCTCGGTGCCGGCCACGTTGCCGATTTTCAGCTTCAGCGGCGGCGCGGCGTCGAATGACACCGTCTCGCCCGCGGTGAAGGTGCGCGCGGCCAGCACGCGGCCCTGCGCGTCAATCACCTGCACCCAGGTGTCCTGCAGCGCACGCAGTTGCAGGCCGGTGGCCGGCGTCGCGGTCTGTGCGACGGCAGCCGGCGCTGCGGATGCGGGCATGGCCGCCGGCACAGGCTGAGCCGATGCCGCCGCAGCCGCCGATATGGCCGATGCAGCCGGCACAGGCGCCAGGGCTTCGCTGGCCGCGAGCACGGCCGACGCGGCGCCCGTCGCCACGGCCAGCACCGCGGAGGCCCCCGCCTCGGCCGGCGCGGCGGCGGTGTCGTCGCGCGCATGACGCGGCACCAGCACGAAGGCGGCGGCCGCCAGCAGCAGCAGCAGGGCCAGCCAGGGCACCGGCCGGCGCCACGGCGCCCACTCGGACACCGAGGTCCAGCCGCCCCAGGCCAGGCCATGGCCACGCTCGGGCATCGGGGTGTTCAGGCCCTCGTCCACACGCTCCAGGCGACTGGCCACCGCGCCGGGCATGCGTGCCAGCACCGGGGCCGCATCGGTCTTGAGCGCGCGGCACACGGTCTGGGCCAGCGCACGGGCAAAGGTCAGGTCGGGCAGTTCGCCCAGGCGGCCGCTCTCCAGCGCCTCCAGCTTGGCCGGCGTGACCTTGATGGCCGCGGCCAGCGCCGCGATGTGCAGGCCCTGGGCCTCGCGCAGCTGGCGCAGCAGCGCGCCGGCGGCAGCCGCATCCACCGGACCGGAAGACGCCGCAGCCGGCGTGGCGGAAACATCAGTCATCGAACTGCCCGCGCTCGAACAGCGCGGCCTCGGGCGATTGCGGGTAACGCGAGCGCAGCTGGTCGCCCAGACGGCGCGCCGGCTGCTCGCGGCCAGCCTTGTGCTCGATGCGCGCGGCCAGCCACAGCGTCTGCGCATTGGCCGTGGCCGGGTTGTCGTTGAGCCGGCCGATGTAGAAGCGCGCGCGCTCCAGGTCGCCACGGCGGTACAGCACCTCGGCCAGGTTGATGCCCACGCCGGGGTTGGCGGGGTCGAGCTCGTAGGCACGCATCAGCGCGCCTTCGGCCTCCAGCCATTTGGCCTCGCGGCCGTAGCAGATGCCACGTGCCAGCTGGGTGCGGCCGGGATCGCGGTACTGCGGCTGGGCCAGCGCCTCGGCAAAGCGCACCTGGGCCTCGCCGAAGCGCTTGCGCTCGCAGTAGAACCAGCCCTGGTTGTGCAGCAGGTTGCCGTCGCGCGGGCTGATCTGCAGCGCGCGGCGGTAGCTGTCCTCGGCCAGGCGGTCCTCGGCCATCGCGGCGTAGATCAGCGCGCGCAGGCCATAGGCGTCGGCCGACTGCGGGTTGATCGCCAGCGCCTGCTTGACCTCGTCGAGCGCCGTGTCGAGCTGGCCGCGCGAGAAGTACGCGCCGGCCAGTTCCAGGCGCACGCGGGCGCGGCGATCCAGGTCAGTCTGGTCGGAGGCGGTGGCGATGGCGCGCGGCTCGTCGGCCGGCAGGCTCTGCGGCCCGCCAGCGCAGCCGCCCAGCAGCAGGGCCGCCAGCACGGCAAGCGGCGATCCGCGGCGCGTCAGGCAACGCATCAAGCGGCGCATCATGCGGCCGAGGGCCCGGCCGGATGCACGCGCACCACCTTCACCTCGGGCCGGGTCAGGCGCTCGGCAGCACGGGTGCGGTCCTGCACCTCGCCGGCCAGCTGGCCACAGGCGGCGGCAATGTCGTCGCCCCGGGTCTTGCGGATGGTGGTCACGATGCCGGCGTCCTGCAGCACCTGGGCGAAGGCCAGCACGCGCTCACGCGGCGAGCGGTGCAGCCCCGAGGCCGGGAAGGGATTGAACGGAATGAGGTTGAGCTTGCACGGCACGCGCGGCGCGCCCGCCTTGCCTTGAACCAGCGCGATCAGCTGGCGCGCCTGCTCGGGCGAATCGTTCACGCCGTCGAGCATGCAGTACTCGAAGGTGATGAAGTCGCGCGGCGCGGCCTCGAGGTAGCTGGCGCAGGCCTCGAACAGCTCGCGCAGCGGGTACTTGCGGTTCAGCGGCACCAGTTGGTCGCGCAGCGCGTCGTCGGGCGCGTGCAGCGAGACGGCCAGCGCCACCGGCACATCGGCCTTCAGGCGCTCGATCATCGGCACCACGCCCGAGGTGGACACGGTGACCCGGCGACGCGACAGGCCGTAGCCGTGGTCGTCGAGCATGACCTTCAGCGCGGGCACCAGCGCCGCGTAGTTCTGCAGCGGCTCGCCCATGCCCATCATCACCACATTGGTGATGACGCGCTCGCCGGCGGGCACGCTCAGCCGCTGGCGCAAATGATGTTCCGCCTGCCACAGCTGGGCCAGGATCTCACCGGTGGTGAGATTGCGACTGAAGCCCTGGTGGCCGGTGGAGCAGAAGCGGCAGCCCACGGCACAACCGGCCTGCGAGCTGATGCACAGCGTGCCGCGGTCGTCCTCGGGGATGAACACCGCCTCGACGGCGTTGCCGGCGCCGACGTCGAACAGCCACTTGATCGTGCCGTCGGCCGACGCCTGCTCGCTGGCAATGGGCAACGGCCGGATCTCGGCCACGCCCTGCAGCTTGGCGCGCAGCGACTTGGCCAGATCACTCATCTGGTCGAAATCGCGCGCGCCCTTCTGATGGATCCAGCGGAACAGTTGCACCGCGCGGAAGCGCTTCTCGCCCAGCGTCTCGCACCACGCCGTCAGCGCGTCGAGATCGAAGTCGAGAAGGTTCACCACGGCGGGCCGCCGTTCAGCTGGATAGACCGCAGAAAAAGATCAGCGGCCGGCGTACACGTTCATGCCGGGGAAGAAGAACGCCACTTCGACGGCGGCGGTTTCCGGGGCGTCCGAGCCGTGCACGGCGTTGGCGTCGATCGAGTCGGCGAAGTCGGCGCGGATGGTGCCCTTGTCGGCCTTCTTCGGGTCGGTGGCGCCCATCAGTTCACGGTTCTTGGCGATGGCGTTCTCGCCTTCCAGGGCCTGGATCATCACCGGGCCGGAGACCATGAAGTCGACCAGGTCCTTGAAGAACGGACGGGCCTTGTGCACGGCGTAGAACTGCTCGGCTTCGCCGCGCGACAGGTGCACCATCTTGGCGGCCACGACCTTCAGGCCGGCGGCTTCGAAGCGGGCGTAGATCTGGCCGATGACGTTCTTGGCCACGGCGTCGGGCTTGATGATCGAGAGGGTGCGTTCGATGGCCATAAATTGCTCCTGAATCAAGGACTTAAGGGTTAACCGCGCATTCTAGCGCGAGTGCGTGATGAATCCGGGTCAGCGGCGGCCGCGCTTGCGGTTGCCACCACCGCCGCCGCCACCACCGCGGTTGTCGTTCTGGAACTTGCGCACGAAGGCGTCGGCACCGATGTAGCCCACCGAGGTCTTCATCGGATCGGGCTGGCCACCGCCGCCGCCACCGCCGCCGCTGCCACCGCCCTTGCCCTTGCGGCCGAACGGGTTCTGCTTCTGCACCCCACGCTTGTCGTAGGTCTGCTCCAGCGGGTTCGGGATCGGGCCGTCGTCCGAGTACTCGCGGCGCGGCTGCCGGTTGGCCTCGCGGATGGCGCGCTTGTCGAAGGTCTGGATCAGCGGGTTCGGGATGCGCGCGAACTCGTCGTCGCGGTCGCGCGGCGGGCGCTCGGCACGCTCACCACGGTCGCCCCGTTCGGCGCGCTCGCCACGGTCACGGCGCTCGTTCGAGCCGCCCTGCTTCGGACCGCGGCCCTCCTTCGGCCCGCGCTCCTGCGGCGGACGGTCGTTGCGCTCGTCGCGCTCACCGCGCTCGCCACGCTCAGCCCGGTTCTGGCCACGCCCGTTGCCACGCTGCTTGCCGCGCTGGCCACCGCCGTCGCGCTCGGCACGCTCGCCACGTTCACCGCGCTCGCCACGCTCACCGCGCGGCTGCTCACGGCCACCGGCGGCGCGGCGCAGTTCGGCCACCTCGGCCGGGTTCAGCGCCACGTGCACGCCACGCTTCAAGCCGCGCGGCAGCACCACGCAGCCGTAGCGGATGCGGATCAGGCGGCTGACCGCCAGGCCCACCTTGTCGAAGAGCTTGCGCACCTCGCGGTTGCGGCCCTCGTTGATGACCACGCGGTACCAGTGGTTCACACCCTCGCCGCCGCCGTCCTCGATGGACTTGAACTGCGCGCGCTGGCCGTCGATCTCCACGCCGTCCAGCAGCTTCTGGCGCCCCTCGGCATCCAGCGAGCCCAGCACGCGCACGGCGTACTCACGCTCCACGCCGAAGCGCGGGTGCATCAGCTGGTTGGCCAGCTCGCCGCTGTTGGTGAACAGCAGCAGACCCTCGGTGTTGATGTCCAGCCGGCCCACCGACTGCCACTTGCCCTGCGGCAGGCGCGGCAGGCGGCGGAACACGGTGGGGCGGTGTTGCGGGTCGTCGTGCGTGACGACCTCGCCCACCGGCTTGTGATAGGCCAGCACGCGGGCGGGCAGCGGCGCGATGCGCACCTTGATCTGCCGGCCGGCCACGCTGATGCGGTCGCCGAACGAGATGCGCTGGCCGGTGTGCGCCACCTGGCCATTGACCTGCACCTTGCCGTCGGCGATCAGCTGCTCCATGTCACGGCGCGAGCCGATGCCGGCCTGGGCCAGCACCTTGTGCAGCTTGGGCGCATCAGGGTCAGCGGCCAGCACGCGCTTGTCGGCGTCGGGCGGCGGCGGGGCCTCGCCCGCGGCTTCGTCGTAGGCGCCCGACAGCACGTCGGCAAAAGCCTCGCCCACGTCCAGGCCCACGGTGCGCGAGCCCTCGTCGCCGACCACGGCGGCCTCGGGCGGCACCACCATCGGCGCGTCGTCGTCATCGCCGTCGTCGTCGCTGGCGCCGGGCTGCACGGTGACGACGGTGTATTCCTCGTTCGAGGCCGCGCCCTGGCCACCTGGGGCCGCGGAGGCGTCGCCGCCCTCCTCGCCACGGCCTTCACCACGGCGACCGCGGCGGCGGTTGCGGTTACGGCCGCGACGGCCTTCGCGGTCGCCGGCCTCGCCATCGGCGTCCGGGCCGGCGCCATCTTCGCCACCGTCACCACCTTCGCCAGTCACGCCTTCGTCGGCCGACGCGGCGGTGCGACCGGCTTGTGCGGCGGCTGCCGGCGACACGTCGGGCGCCGCCTCAGGCGCCACCGCCACGGCCGACGGAGCGGCCGACACCGCGGCGTCGGGCACCGATGCGTCGGCCACCGCGTCCGCCACGGTGGGCGCGACGCGCTTGCGGCTGCGTGCCGGACGCGCAGCCGGTGCGGCCACCACGTCAGCGTCGGCTGACGGCTCGGTGGCCGGGGTGGCCACAGGCATGTCGGCGGGCACGGCGGCATCCGCCGAACTCGCTTCGGCCGCTGGCGCAGCCGCCTTGCGACGGGTGCGCTTGGCGGCAGGCGCCGGCGCGTCGGTCGACGCGGCGGCCTCGGCGGCCTCTGCGACCGAAGCCACCGCCGTTTCGGTGGCCGTGTCGGCCGCCTTCACGGCGCGCTTGCGGCGCGGCTTGGGTGCGGCGCCTTCGGCCTCGGCTGCGCCAGGCGCACCCGACAGGTCGGAGGGCTTGGAATCGTTGTCTTGCGGGTTCATGCGTGCGCAGCAGGGGGGGTGTCGTTGGGTGCATCGCCACCGGCCGGGGCCGGGGCGGAATCGGTGGCCGCGGGAGCGGCCGGTACGTCTTCGGGGGGCGGGGTCGCAGCCTCGGGTGCCACCGTCGCGGCCTCGCCGTCCAGCGGCAAGTCGCCCTGGCCGGGATCGCCCTCGGGCGGCGGCAGCTCGGCCCGGCCGGGGTCGAACACCTCGGCGGTGGGCGGGCCTTCCAGCGGCGGCAACTGGTCAAGGCTGGCCAGGCCCAGGTCGTCGAGGAACTGCCGCGTGGTGGCATACAGCGCCGGGCGACCGGGCGCCTCGCGGTAGCCGATGCTCTCGATCCAGCCACGGTCTTCGAGCGACTTGATGATCTGGCTGGACACCGTGACGCCACGGATGTCCTCGATGTCGCCGCGGGTCACCGGCTGCCGGTAGGCAATGATGGCCAGCGTCTCCATCGTGGCGCGCGAGTAGCGCGGCGGCTTCTCGGGATGCAGCCGGTCGAGGTACTCGCGCAACTCGGGCCGGCTCTGGAACCGCCAGCCGCTGGACAGCGCCACCAGCTCGACGCCACGGCCGTCCCAGTCGCGCACCAGCTCGTCGAGCAGGCTGCGCAAGGTGTCGGCGCCCACCTGTTCGTCGAACAGCAGGCGCATGTCGCGCAGCGGCAGCGGCTGCTGGGCGCAGATCAGCGCAGTCTCGAGGATGCGCTTGGCCTCCAGAGTGTTCATGAACCCTTGTTCACGTGGTCCACCGCCGAGGCGGCGGCAATGTCGAATCGCATCGTGGCGAAAGTCCGGCGAGCCGGCTCGGGGGCGGCGCCGTCGGAGGGCGGTGCCACGCGTCTTCGGTTGTCGACTTGGGGGCGGCCCGTTGCCGCAGAACCCGCAGGGCCCGTCGCACGATCCATCGGCGTCCGGGCGGCTCGTCCGGCGGCCGTGAGGCTGGGCCGGAGGGCTTCACCGGCGGCGGAGAGCTGCGGAGGGATCCGATCCCCACGCCTGCGTCATGCCGGCTTGAGGCCGCAGTATAGCGTGCACGCCGGACCTCAGGGCGTGGAATTGGGCGGCACCTCGGGACCGGCATCGGCCACGCCATCGGGCAGCACCTGCGCCCAGGCCGCGGCCAGGTCGGCCGGCAGTGCGGCGCGAAAGGCCATCGGCCGCTCGTCGTGCGGGTGGGCGAAGGCCAGTTCGGCCGCGTGCAGCGCCTGGCGCTGCAGCCCCAGCAACGGCCGGCCGCCGTACAGCGCATCGGCCAGCAGCGGGTGGCCGCGCGAGGCCAGGTGCACGCGGATCTGGTGCGTGCGGCCGGTGTGCAGCCTGCAGCGCACGGCGGTGACGGCGGCCCCGTCGACCCGCGCCACGCCCAGGCGCTGCACATCCGTGCGCGCCGGCTTGCCCGAGGCCACCACCGCCATGCGCAGCCGCGAGGCCGGGTCGCGACCGACCGGCGCATCGATGCGGGCCTCGGCCCAGGGCACGGCGCCATGGGCCAGTGCCAGGTACACCCGGCGCACCTCGCGCGCCGCGATGCGCCGCACCAGGGCGGTCATGGCCGGCAGCGTCTTGGCCACCACCATCAGGCCGCTGGTGTCCTTGTCGAGCCGGTGCACGATGCCCGCACGCGGCAGGCCGGCGGCTGCCGTGTGGTGGGCCAGCAGGCCGTTGAGCAGCGTGCCCGACCAGTTGCCCGCCGCCGGATGCACCACCAGCCCGGCCGGCTTGTGTACCACCAGCAGGTGCGCGTCCTCATGCACGATGTCCAGCACCATGGCCTCGGGCCGGAAGGCCAGGCTCTCGGCCGTGGGCACCAATTCGACGCGCAAGTGCTGGCCGGCGCGCAGCTTGCGCGAGGCGGTGGCCTGCACCTGGCCGTCCAGCAGCACATGGCCGCGCTCGACCAGACCCTGCAGATGGCTGCGCGAGAACTCGGGCGCCAGCGCCACCAGGGCCTTGTCCAGACGCAGGCCGTGCTGGTCGCGTGCGACGACGCTCTCGCGCCACTCGGCCTGGGCCTCGTCGGGCGTGTCGGCGGCGTCGAGTGCATCGACCGCATCGAGCGGGTCGGCCACGGCGGCGGGTGCAGGCCGGTCTGGGGATGGGGCGGCCATTAGAATCGCGCCGATTTTTCGAGTTGCATGGAAGGCAGCCCCGCGCTGGCGCGGACTGGAAGACGACGATGAGCCTGTTGAACCTGATCGGGATGCTGCACCCTGCGGCGCGGGGCCTGGGCCGTCGCGCCGGAACCCTGGTGCTGGCATCGGCGCTGGTGGTGACGGGCGGTCTGGTGGGCTGCAGCAGCACGCCCAAGGAAGACCGCGGCTCGGCCGAGAAATTGTATGCAGACGCCAAGGACGACCTGCGCGCCGGCAGCTACGACGCGGCGATCAAGGGCTTCGAGAAGGTGGAAGGCCGCGCCGCCGGCACGCTGCTGGCCCAGCAGGCGCTGCTGGACATGGCCTATGCGCAGTGGAAGAGCGGCGAGCGCGTGCAGGCCATCGCCACGCTGGACCGGTTCATCAAGCTGCACCCCTCGAGCCCCGCGTTCGACTACGGCCTGTACCTGAAGGGCTTGGTGAACTTCAACGACAACATGGGCTTCCTGAGCAGCATCTCGCGGCAGAACGTGTCCGAGCGCGACCAGCAGGCCTCGCGTGACTCGTACCAGGCCTTCTCGCAGCTGGTGGAGCAGTTCCCCGAGTCGAAGTACGCGCCCGACGCGCGCCAGCGCATGGACTACATCGTGAACTCGCTGGCCGAGTACGAGGTGCATGTGGCGCGCTACTACTACCGCCGCTCGGCCTTCCTGGCCGCGGCCAACCGGGCGCAGCTGGCGGTCAAGGAATACCAGGGCGCGCCGGCCATCGAGGAGGCGCTGTTCATCCTGGTCGCCAGCTACGACAAGCTGGGGCTGACCGCGCTGCGCGACGACGCCGAGCGCGTGATGAAGAAGAACTACCCCAACAGCCGCCACTACAAGGACGGCATCCGCCTGCCGGAACAGGCGTGGTGGCAGTTCTGGTGAACTGATGCACCCGGCGTCGCGGGCACGCGACGCCACCCGCCGGGCGGGTGCTCATTCGCTTGCGGCGTTGTGCGCCGCCAGCTCATCCAGCCAAGCCAGCGCATCGTCCTCGGTGTCCAGCGCGCCCATCGGCGGCAGCGCGGCGCGCAGCGTGCGGCCATAGGCCATGCGGCGCAGGCGCGGGTCGGTGATGACCAGCAGACCGCGGTCGGTCTCGCTGCGGATCAGGCGGCCGGCGCCCTGCTTCAGCGAGATGGCCGCCTCGGGCACGTGGTAGTCGTCGAAGGGATCGCGCCCGTCCGCCTGCAGCGCCTTGGCGCGCGCCTGCACCAGCGGATCGTGCGGCGGCGGGAACGGCAGCTTGTCGATGATCACGCACTGCAGCGCGGCGCCGGGCACGTCGATGCCCTCCCAGAAGCTGGCCGAGCCCACCAGCACGCTGCGCGGCGTGTCGAGGAACTTGCGCAGCAGCGAGCGCTTGGGATGGCTGCCCTGCACCAGCACGGTGAGCGGCGTGCCGGCCGCGCGCGCGGTGGCCTCCAGCGCGTCGGCGATCACCGGCAGCACGCGCAGCGTGGTGGTGAGCACGAAAGTGCGTCCACCCAAACGGCCGGCCAGGCGCGCCGCCAGCGCGCCCACCGCCACCGGGTGATCGGCCTGGTTGGGCAGCGGAAACTGCCGCGGCACCCAGGTGCGGGCATGGGCCGCGTAGTCGAACGGGCTGTCGACCTTGAGCTTGCGCGCATCCTCTAGCGCCGCCGATTCGCTGAACCAGCGCAGCTCGTCGTCGCTGCCCAGCGTGGCCGAGGTGAAGATCCAGGCCCGCGGCGCCGCCGCGCGCTGCTCGGTGAACAGGTCGCGGATGTGCAGCGGCGACTCCACCAGCCGCGCATCGCGTGGCGACAGGTCGATCCAGCGCACCCGGTCCACCGCCGCCGGCTTCTCGAAGCCATGCGCCAGCTGGGCCAGGCGGCGCGCGCGTTCGATCAGGCGCGTGAAGTCGGGCGAGGTGGCCTCGGCGGCCACCGCAGCCTCGCAGGCCGCGTCCGCCGCCTCGCTGATGCCGGCCAGCGCGGCGGCAAAGGCCTCGGCCGAGGCTGATGCGGTGGCGCGCTCGTCCCAGCGCAGCTTCAGGATGCCCTTGACCTCGCGCAGCGGGCCGGCGCAGGCCAGGCGCAGGTCGCGTGCAGCGCGCTCCAGGCCACCGGCCAGCAGCTGCCAGTCCTGCTGGCCGCGGGCATGGGTCAGGCCGGCCGCCAGCAGGTCGCGCGCGAAGTCGATGGCCTGGTAGGCCGACAGCGTGGTGCCCAGGAACTGCAGGCCGGTCTCCACCAGTTGGTGCGCCTCGTCGAACACCGCGGCATCCACCGTGGGCAGCAGTTCGGCCACGCCGCTGTCGCGCAGCGACAGGTCGGCGAAGAACAGGTGGTGGTTGACCACCACCAGGTCGGCGGCCATGGCCTCGCGGCGCGCGCGCACCACATGGCACTGCACGAACTGCGGGCAGTCGCTACCCAGGCAGTTGTCGCGCGTGGAGGTGACCAGCGGGATCACCGGCGAACGGTCGTCCAGGCCCTCGATCTCGGCCAGGTCGCCGGTGCGCGTGGCCGGCGCCCAGGTCTCCACGCGCGCCAGCGCACGCACGGCGAAGCGGTCGGGCAGCGTGGCGGTCTCGCGTGCCTGCTGCAGCCGGTGCAGGCACAGGTAGCTGCTGCGCCCTTTGAGCAGCGCGATGCGCACCGGCACGGCCAGCGCATCGCGCAGGCGCGGCAGGTCGCGCAGGTAGAGCTGGTCCTGCAGGCTCTTGGTGGCGGTGGACACCAGCGCCCGCCCGCCCGACAGCAGCAGCGGCACCAGGTACGCGAAGGTCTTGCCCACGCCGGTGCCGGCCTCGGCCACCAGGGTCTCGCGCCGCGCCACGGCCTCGGCCACGGCAGTGGCCAGCTGGCGCTGCGGCTCGCGCTCCATGAAGCCGGCGTCCACCTGGGCCAGCGCGCCGCCGTCGGACAGCGCGGCCAGCGTGGCCTCGACCAACGCGGCAGGATCGCGGTCGACACGCTCGGTGCGGTCGATCCGGTACGGCCCGGCGGGCGCCTCGACCGCGGTGGCAGCCACCGCGGGCACCTCGGCCGGCGGCAGCGCGTTGTCGGACGGCACGCTCACGCCGGTTCCGGCGGATCGAGATCGGCCTCGAGCTGCGCGATCTGGTCGCGCAGCAGCAGGCGGCGCTTCTTCAGCCGGCGCAGCGTCAGCTCGTCCAGCGGCGTGGGGGTGGCTGTATCGGCCAGCGTGCGGTCGATCAAGGCATCCAGGTCGGCGTGGGCCATGCGCAATTCGATCAGGCGCCGCTGCGGCGAGTGCAGGTTCAGGTCGAGCGGCGCGTCGTCGGTCATCGCCCGGCCAGTGTAGGCCAAGGCCACCCGGCGCCCCGGGTGCCGCGCGCGCGACGACCGGGTCCGGCGCTTATAGTCCGAGACCATGAGTGCCGTACTGCCCCAGGCCTACCGCCTGACCGCCGCCACCGCGCTGCACCGCGGCGATCGCGCCTACCAGCAGGACCAGGTCGAGATCCTGCGGCATGGGCGCGTGCCCGGCTGCCTGCTGGCCGTGCTGGCCGACGGCATGGGCGGCAAGAGCGGTGGGCGCAAGGCGGCCGACCAGGTCATCCTCACCGCGCGGCAGCTGTTCGAGCGCCATGTGCCGGCCAAGGACGATGGCGGTGAACTGCTGCGCCAGATGGTGATGGAAGCGCATCTGATGATCAAGCTGACCGCCATCACCGCCGAGGAAGAGCCCCACAGCACCGCCGTGGGCTTTCTGCTCGGCCCCTCGCTCGAGTGCGATGTGGTGCACGCCGGCGATTCGCGGATCTACCACTTCCGCGGTGGCGAGATGGTCAGCCGCACGATGGACCATTCCTACGTGCAGCGCCTGATCGACGAGGGCAAGATCACCGAGGAACAGGCGCTGAACCATCCGCAGGGCAACCTGCTGACCGGCTGCCTGGGCAGCCCGGCCGATCCGCCGGTGACGCTGCACCACATCCCCCGCCTGCAGCCGGGCGATGCGCTGCTGGCCTGCAGCGATGGCCTGTGGCACTACTTCAACCCGCGTGAGCTGGGCGCCGTGATCAGCCAGCTGCCGCCGCGCGAGGCGGCCGAGATGCTGGTATCGCGCGCCCGCCAGCGTGCCCATGGCCAGGGCGACAACCTGTCGCTGGCCCTGGTGCGCGTGGAAGCGCTCGGCTGAGAGGCTGCGCGGCGTTCAGCGCGGAGCGGCCGGACCGCTGGCGCCGGGCAACGGCAGGCCGGCCGCGGGCGGCTTCTTCGCATCGCGCGCAGCGTTGCGCTGACGCACGGCGATGGCGTGCTGCTCGGCCCGGTGTTCGCGGCGCGCATGCGCGGCGGCCTGGGCAGCATGGCTGGCCGATGCCGCTGACGCGGCCGCAGCCGCAGCCGGCCGGTGCCCGGGCCTGCCTGCCACCCCAGCCGCCGGCTCGCTGCCCGCAGCCGGCGCTGCGGAGGCGGCACGCGCCGCTTCGCGCGGCGAGCTCAGCAGCGCCTGGGCCTCGCGCTCGCGCTGTCGGCGCTGCTGGCCCTGCAGCCGCTCGGCGGCCCGGGCGCGACGCCGGGCGTCGTCCAGCACGGCCTGCTCGCGGCGCAGTTGGTCCAGCGCCTGACGGCGCTCGGCACGCGCACTGTCCAGGCAGTCGGTGACCTGGAAGCGCTGCGCGCACTGCCGTTCGGCCTGCGCATGGCGCGCCACCACCGCCTGGCGATCACGCTCGATGCGCGCACGCTCGGCCGCATCGTCGGCCACCACCGGCTGCGCCTGCGCCGCGGCGCTCAGACACGCCAGCAGCAGCGCCACCCCCGCGCGCCAGGACGGCATGGCGTGCGTCATGTCAGCCGCGTGTCCACCGCGCGCCGCTCCAGCGCGAGGTATTCGGCCGACTGCATTTCCTGCAGCCGCGAGATGGTGCGCGGGAACTCGTGCGACAGCGGGCCTTCGGTGTAGAGCTGTTCGGGCGGCACGGCGGCGCTGATGATCAGCTTGACGCGGCGGTCGTACAGCACATCCACCAGCAGCGTGAAGCGGCGCGCCTCGCTGGCCATGCGCGGCGGCATGGCGGGCACGTTGGACAGCACCACGGTGTGGAACTGCTGCGCGATCTCGAGGTAGTCGTTCTGCGAGCGTGGGCCGCCGCACAGCGTCTTGAAGTCGAACCACACCACGCCACCCGCGCGGCGCACGGCCTGCAGCTCACGGTGCTCGATGTGCAGCGTGGGCGGCTCGTCCTGCGCCTCGGCCAGCCCGTTGAAGGCCTCGGTCAGCGCGGCATCGGCCTCGGGGCCCAGCGGCTGGTGGTAGAGCTCGACATGCTCCAGCGTGCGACGGCGGTAGTCGGTGCCGTTGTCGACATTGATGACCTCCAGCTGCGCCTTCAGCAACTCGATGGCCGGCAGGATGCGGTCGCGGTGCAGTCCGTTGGGGTACAGCCCGTCGGGATGGAAGTTGCTGGTGGTGACGATGCTGACGCGGTTGGCGAACAGCGCGTCTAGCAGCCGATGCAGGATCATCGCATCGGTGACGTCGGCGACGTGGAACTCGTCGAAGCAGATCAGCCGGAAGCGCCGCGCGATGCGCCGGCCCAGCTCGTCCAGCGGGTTGACCGTGCCCTTGAGCTCCTGCAGCTGGCGGTGCACCTCGCGCATGAACTCGTGGAAGTGCAGCCGCGTCTTGCGCTGCAGCGGCACGGCCTGGAAGAAGCAATCCATCAGGAAGCTCTTGCCGCGCCCCACCCCGCCGAACATGTACACGCCGCGCGGGATCGGCGGCTTGACCAGCATCTTGGTGATGGCGTTGCCACGCCGCGCCTTGTAGGCGGCCCATTCGTCCTGGCAGCGCTGCAGCGCGGCCACCGCGCGCAGTTGCGCCGGATCGGCCGTGTAGCCGCGTTCGGCCAGGGTCTGGTGGTAGAGCTCGGTGACGTTGCTCATGCCGGTGCTTGCGTGTGCCCTGTCTCGGATGGACGAAGGGGCGACCTGCTGGCCGCCCCTGCGGATTGTCTGGCGCACCGGGCGACGAAGGCGTCGCTCCGGTGTCAGGCTCAGAAGTTCAGCGTGCGCTTGTCGACCGCCAGCGCGGCTTCCTTCGTCGACTCACTCAACGACGGGTGGGCGTGGCAGATGCGCGCGATGTCTTCGGCGCTGGCCTTGAAGGCCATGGCCACACAGGCCTCGGCGATCAGCTCGCTGGCGTAGGGGCCCACGATGTGCACGCCCAGGATCTCGTCGGTCTTGGCATCGGCGATGAACTTGACGAAGCCGGTGGTGTCGCCCAGCGCACGGGCCCGGCCGTTGGCCAGGAACGGGAACTGGCCAGCCTTGTAGGCCACGCCGTCGGCCTTGAGCTGCTGCTCGGTGCGGCCCACCCAGGCGATCTCGGGCGAGGTGTAGATCACCCACGGCACCAGGCCGAAATCCACATGGCCATGCTGGCCGGCGATGCGCTCAGCGACCGCCACGCCCTCTTCCTCGGCCTTGTGCGCCAGCATCGGGCCGCGCACCACGTCACCCACGGCCCACACATTGGGCAGGTTGGTCTTGCAGTCGCCGTCCACCACGATGCAGCCGCGCTCGTCGAGCTTCAGGCCCACGGCCTCGGGGTTCAGGCCGGCGGTGTGCGGCACGCGGCCGATCGAGACGATGAGCTTCTCGACCTCCAGCGTCTGCTCGGCGCCCTTGGCGTCGGTGTAGGCGATCGACACGCCCTTCTTGCCGCTCTTGATCTCGCCAACCTTCACGCCGAACTGGAACTTCAGGCCCTGCTTGGTGAAGGCCTTCAGCGCCTCCTTGGCCACGGCTTCATCCGCCGCGCCCAGGAAGCCGGGCATGGCTTCGAGGATGGTCACGTCGGCGCCCAGGCGGCGCCACACCGAGCCCATCTCCAGGCCGATGACGCCCGAGCCGATCACGCCCAGGCTCTTGGGCGCGGTGGGGATGCGCAGCGCGCCGTCGTTGCTGAGGATCTTCTCTTCGTCGAAGGGCACGCCGGGCAGCGCGCGGGCGCTGGAACCGGTGGCGATGATCACGTGCTTGGCGGTCAGCGTCTCGTTGGCGGCGCCGGTGACGGTGATCTCGTAGCCGCCGTCCACCGCCTTGGCGAAGCTGCCGCGGCCATGGAAGAACGACACCTTGTTCTTCTTGAAGAGATAAAGGATGCCGTCGTTGTTCTGCTTCACGACGGCGGCCTTGCGGGCCACCATCTTGGCCACGTCCATCTTCACCTCGCCCACGCTGATGCCGTGGTCGCCGAAGTGGTGCAGCGCGTGCTCGTAGTGCTCACTGCTCTGCAGCAGCGCCTTGCTGGGGATGCAGCCGACGTTGGTGCAGGTGCCGCCGGGCGCGGGGCCGCCCTTGTCGTTCTGGGAATCGTCGATGCAGGCGACGTTGAAGCCCAGTTGCGCGGCGCGGATCGCGCCGATGTAGCCGCCGGGACCGGCACCGATCACGACGACATCGAATTGCTTGGACATGATGGGAGGTAGGTTGCGCTGAGGATGAGCGGCCTCACTCGGCCGGCACGAAGATCCACAGCAGGAGATAGACGAGCAGACCGGCGCCGCCCCACAGGAACAGCACCGCGAAGATCAGGCGCCAGGCCCAGCTCTCCAGGCCCGTGACACGGGCCAGTCCACCGCACACGCCGCCCAGCCACTTGTCGGTGAGCGAACGGCGAAAGGCGTTCACCGCCGCCAGGCCGGGCGCCGCAGCCGCGGCACCCGGGCCACCGTCGATCAGCCGCTGCTTGGCCCGCTGGAACTCGTCGTCCGTCAGCACGCCGCGGGCGCGCAGGTCTTCGAGCTTGGCAAGGTCATCGGCGATCGACATGGCGGCTTCCTTTCAACGACAGGGGCCGGTGGCGGCGTTCAGGCTCAGATGTCGAACAGCAGGCGCGCCGGATCTTCCAGCGCTTCCTTCATCGTCACCAGGCCCAGCACGGCTTCGCGGCCGTCGATGATGCGGTGGTCATAGCTCATCGCCAGGTAGTTCATCGGGCGCACCACGATCTGGCCGTTCTCCACCACGGCGCGGTCCTTGGTGGCGTGCACGCCCAGGATGGCCGACTGCGGCGGGTTGATGATGGGCGTGGACAGCATCGAGCCGAAGGTGCCGCCGTTCGAGATCGAGAACGTGCCGCCGGTCAGCTCTTCGATGCCCAGCTTGCCATCACGCGCCTTGGCGCCGAACTCGGCGATCTTCTTCTCGATGTCGGCAAAGCTCATCTGGTCGGCGTTGCGGATCACCGGCACCACCAGGCCGCGCGGCGAACCCACCGCGATGCCGATGTCGAAGTAGCCGTGGTAGACGATGTCGTTGCCATCGACCGAGGCGTTGAGCACCGGGTACTTCTTCAGCGCAGCCACCGCGGCCTTCACGAAGAAGCTCATGAAGCCCAGCTTGACGCCGTGTTCCTTCTCGAACTTGTCCTGGAACTTCTTGCGCATCTCCATCACCGGGGCCATGTTGACCTCGTTGAAGGTGGTCAGGATGGCGTTGGTGGATTGCGACTGCACCAGGCGCTCGGCGATGCGGGCGCGCAGGCGCGACATCGGCACGCGCTGCTCGGGGCGCTCGCCCAGGTTCATGGCCACCGGGGCGGCCACTTGCTGCAGCGCGGGCTTGGCGGCCGGGGCGGCCAGCGGCGCGGCGGCAGGGGCCGGCGCGGCCTTGGGCGCGGCCACGGCGGCCAGCACGTCACCCTTGGTGACGCGGCCGTCCTTGCCGGTGCCAGCCACGCTGCCGGCGGCCAGGCCGTTGTCGGCCATCAGCTTGGCGGCAGCGGGCATGGCCACGTCGCTCTTGCTGCCACCGGTGGCAGCTGCGGCGGCCGGCGCCGGTGCTGCGGCGGCGGGGGCCGGCGCAGCGGCGGCCGGGGCGGCAGCGCCGGCCTTGGCCTCGGTGTCGATGCGGGCGATGACCTGGTCGCTGACCACGGTGCCACCATCGCCCACCACCAGCTCAGCCAGCACGCCGGCCGAGGGCGCCGGCACTTCCAGCACCACCTTGTCGGTCTCGATCTCGATCAGGATCTCGTCGATGGCCACGGCCTCGCCGGGCTTCTTCTTCCACTGCAGCAGGGTGGCTTCGGCCACCGATTCGGAAAGCTGCGGAACCTTGACTTCTACGATTGCCATGTTGTTTCTCTGAATTCGTTGCTGTCGCCGCGCAAGGCGCCGCCGGCCTGAGAGCGTTCAGCGGCCGGCGGCACGGGTGCCGGCAGCCGCGGCGCGCAGCGCCCGCGGACCGCCGCACCAGCGGATCACTTGGTCAGGATGAAGCCCTTGAGCTTGGCGAAGGCCTGGTCCAGCAGCGCCTTCTGCTGCTCCTGGTGCAGGTGGGCATAGCCCACCGCCGGGCTGGCCGAGGCCGGGCGGCCGGCGTAGCCGAGCTTCTGGCCGTCGAGCAGGTTCTCGTGGATGTAGTGCTGCACGAAGAACCAGGCGCCCTGGTTCTGCGGCTCGTCCTGGCACCACACCACCTCGGTGGCGTTGGGGTACTTCTTCATCTCGGCCGAGAAGGCCTTGTGCGGGAACGGGTAGAGCTGTTCCACACGGATGATCGCCACATCGGAGGCCTTCTTGTCCTCGCGCTTCTTGACCAGGTCGTAGTACACCTTGCCCGAGCAGGCGATGACGCGCTTGACCTTGTCGGCGACGATGGACTCGTTCTGCTCCGGGATGACCGTCTGGAAGCCGCCGCGGGTGAAGTCGGCCAGCGGGCTGGTGGCTTCCTTGTTCCGCAGCAGGCTCTTGGGGGTCATGATGACCAGCGGCTTGCGGAACTGGCGCACGATCTGGCGGCGCAACAGATGGAAGATCTGGCTGGCCGTGGTGGGCTGCACGATCTGCATGTTGTTGTCGGCGGCCAGCTGCATGAAGCGCTCCAGGCGGGCCGAGCTGTGCTCTGGGCCCTGGCCTTCGTAGCCGTGCGGCAGCATCAGCACCAGGCCGTTGGCACGGCCCCACTTCACCTCGCCCGAGGCGATGAACTGGTCGATCACCACCTGCGCGCCGTTGGCGAAGTCGCCGAACTGGGCTTCCCAGACCACCAGCGCATTCGGCTCGGAACCGGCGTAGCCGTACTCGAAGCCCAGCACCGCCTCTTCCGACAGGATCGAGTCGATGACGACGAACGGCGCCTGGTTGTCGGCCACGTGCTCCAGCGGCACGTAGGTGCCCTCGTCCCACTTCTCGCGCTTCTGGTCATGGATGACGGCGTGGCGGTGGGTGAAGGTGCCGCGGCCGCAGTCCTCGCCCGACAGGCGCACGGCATAGCCGCTGGCCACCAGCGAGGCGAAGGCCATGTGCTCGCCCATGCCCCAGTCGACGTTCATGTCGCCGCGGCCCATGGCGGCGCGGTCGTCGTACACCTTCTTGACCAGCGGGTGCATGTTCACGCTGGCGGGGATGGTGGTCAGGCGCTCGGACAGGCGCTTCCACTCGGTCAGCGGCAGCGCGGTGTCGGCCGCGTCGGTCCACTTCTTGCCGATGAACGGCGTCCAGTCGACCGCGTACTTGCTCTTGAAGTTGCTGATGACCGGGTCGACCGTGTGGCGGCCCTCGTCCATCGCGGCGCGGTAGGCCTTGACCATCTCGTCGCCCAGCGACTCACCCAGGCCTTGCGCCGACAGCTTGTCGGCGTAGAGCTTGCGGGTGCCGGGGTGGGCGCTGATCTTCTTGTACATCAGCGGCTGGGTCAGCGCGGGGGTGTCCTGCTCGTTGTGGCCCAGCTTGCGGAAGCAGATGATGTCGACCACGACGTCCTTGCGGAACGCCATGCGGAAGTCCAGCGCCAGCTGGGTGGCCAACACCACGGCCTCGGGATCGTCGCCGTTGACGTGCAGCACCGGCGACTCGACCATCTTGACGATGTCGGTGCAGTACAGCGTCGAGCGCAGGTCGCGCGGGTCGCTGGTGGTGAAGCCGATCTGGTTGTTGATGATCAGGTGCACCGTGCCGCCCGTGGAGTAGCCACGGGTCTCGGACAGCATCAGCGTTTCCTGGTTCACGCCCTGGCCACCGAAGGCCGAGTCGCCGTGCACCAGCACCGGCAGCACCTGGGCGCCCAGCTTGTCACCGCGGCGGTCCATGCGCGCGCGCACCGAGCCCTCGACCACCGGGTTCACGATTTCCAGGTGCGAGGGGTTGAAGGCCAGGCTCAGGTGCACCGGGCCACCGGCGGTGGAGATGTCGGAGCTGAAGCCCTGGTGGTACTTCACGTCACCCGCGGGCAGGTCTTCCGGCGCGGTGTGGTCGAACTCGGCGAACAGGTCCTTGGGCATCTTGCCCAGGGTGTTGACCAGCACGTTCAGGCGGCCACGGTGGGCCATGCCGATGACGATCTCCTGCACGCCCTTGTTGCCGGCCTGCTGGATCAGTTCGTCCATCGCGGCGATGAACGACTCGCCGCCTTCCAGCGAGAAGCGCTTCTGGCCGACGTACTTGGTGTGCAGATAGCGCTCCAGGCCTTCGGCCGCGGTCAGGCGGTCGAGGATGTGCTTCTTCTGCTCGGCGTTGAAGCTGGGCTTGGAGCGGATCGCCTCGAGCTTCTGCTGCCACCAGCGCTTCTGCGTCTGGTCGGTGATGTGCATGAACTCGGCGCCGACGGTGCCGCAGTAGGTCTCGCGCAAGGCCTGCAGCAGGTCGCGCAGCGTCATGTTCTCCTTGCCGAAATAGGTGTTCGCGGCACTGAACGTGATGTCCATGTCGGACTCGGTCAGGTCGTAGAACGCCGGCTCCAGCTCGGGGATGCGGGGACGCTCGGTGCGCTTGAGCGGATCCAGGTCGGCCCAGCGGGCGCCGATGTTGCGGTAGGCCGCCACCAGCGACTGGACATGCACCTGCTTGCGCGCGACTTCCAGGTCGGCCGAGCTGGCCTTCAGGGCGAAGGCATTGGCTTTGGCGCGCTGGGCGAAGCTTTCGACGACGGGGGCGTGGGCGACATCGCGGCTGTCGGTGCCGTCGACGGCCGGCACGTGCTGCAGGTTGTCGAAATAGGCACGCCAGTTGTCAGGCACGCTGCCGGGGTTGTCGAGGTAGGCCTCATAAAGCTCCTCGACATACGGGGCATTGCCCCCGAACAGGTACGAGTTGGACCTGTATTGCTGCATCATCGCTCGCTCACCTTTCGCCCCGGTTTCCAGGGCTCCGATGGGTTGGACAACCTTCCGCGGCCCGGCTCGACCGGTTGGCGGATTGCGACCCGCCTTGCTGTTGTCTCGATCGATTTCTCGATCAGCAAGGGGCACGAAAGGACCGAATTACTTCATGCGGCGGCACTGTAACACTGTTGGAATCCCTGACCGCGGCGACATTACACAACAGCCAACCTGTTTACAGCCTGACAAAAGGCCGGTGCATGCCCCGCGTTTCGCGGCGCCCGGCGCGGCCGGGCCGGGCCACACTGCGCGCCCATGACGCCCCGCCGCGGTGAGCACCCGGTGATCCTGCTGCACGCCGACGCGCCGCCCAAGCCGGCCGTGGGCGCGGCCTGCAATGGCTGCGGCGTGTGCTGCGCCTGGCAGCCCTGCCCGCTGGGCGTGCTGGTGAGCCGCCGCCGCCACGGCGCCTGCACCGCGCTGCTGTGGCACGACGAGGCGCGCCAGTACCGCTGCGCGCTGGTGTGGGGTGCGCGACGGCGCTGGCCCGGCCTGCCGCGCGCCGCCGAAGCCCTGCTGAAGCGCCTGGCGCGGCGCTGGATCGCCGCCGGCATCGGCTGCGATTGCGAGGCGGAGGTACAGCGTCCGGCGGCCTCGCCAACCGATGGCCCGACAGCGTGCGGGTGAATCCCGGCTGCCAAGGCCACAAGGGGCACTAGCATCCGGGTTTTGTTTCTCCCCGGAGTTGCCTCCATGACGCTGAAGAATGCATCCCGCTGGGCCCTGGCGGCCCTGACCGTGGCCGCCAGCCTCGCCACCCTGCCCGCCCAGGCCGCGCCGCTGCGCTGGGGCGCGCAGAACGACATCCTGACGCTGGATCCCCACAGCCAGAACCACGCCACGACCAACGCGATCCTGATGCACGCGTACGAGGGCCTGGTGCGCTACAACGCCAAGTACGAGGTGGAGCCGGCACTGGCCACCAAGTGGACCTACATCACGCCCACCCAGGTGCGCTTCGAACTGCGCAAGGGCGTGAAATTCCACGACGGCTCGCCCCTGGTGGCCGATGACGTGGTGTTCAGCTTCGGCCGCATCAAGCAGCCGCAGGGCACGATGTCGATCTACGTCACCGGCATCAGCGAGGTGAAGAAGGTCGACGACCACACCGTCGACTTCATCCTGTCGGGCCCCAACCCGATCCTGCTGCGCAACATCGTCGACTTCTTCATCATGAGCAAGTCGTGGGCGGAGAAGAACCGCACCACCAACACGCAGGACTACAAGGCCAAGGAGGAGAACTACGCCTCGCGCAACGTCAACGGCACGGGCCCGTTCCGCATCCTGAGCTGGCAGCCCGAACAGCGCGTGGCCATGGCCCGCCACGACGGCTGGTGGGACAAGCACACCAGCAACGTCGACCAGGTGATCTACACCCCGATCAAGGCCGACAGCACCCGCGTGGCGGCCCTGCTCTCGGGCGACCTGGACATGGTGACCGACGTGCCGCCGCAGGACGTGCCGCGCCTGCGCGCCGATGCCAAGCTGAAGGTCATCGACGGCCCCGAGGTGCGCACCATCTTCATCGCACTCGACCAGCACAACGCCGAGTTGAAGTACAGCAGCGTGAAGGGCAAGAACCCGTTCAAGGACCGCAAGGTGCGCGAGGCGCTGGACATCGCCATCGACCGCGAGGCCATCAAGCGCAACGTGATGCGCGGCATGTCGCTGCCCGCCGGCATCCTGGTGGCGCCGGGCGTCAATGGCAACACGCCCGAGATCGACAAGCCGCTGAAGGTCGACCTGGCCAAGGCCAAGCAGTTGCTGACCGAAGCCGGCTACCCCAACGGCTTCGAGTTCCAGCTGAACTGCCCGAACAACCGCTACGTCAACGACGAGAAGATCTGCCTGGCGCTGGCCTCGATGTGGGCCAAGATCGGCGTCAACACCAAGGTGGCCGCCGAGTCGATGAGCACCTTCATCCAGAAGGTGCAGAACTTCGACACCTCGGCCTACATGCTGGGCTGGGGCGTGGCCACGTACGACGCGCAGTATTCGCTGCAGTCGCTGGTGCGCACCCGCACCTCGGGCGCCGACGGCAACTTCAACTTCGGCCGCGTCAGTGACCCGGCACTCGACAAGCTGGTCGACGGCATGAAGGTGGAGACCGACGTGGCCAAGCGCAACGCGCTGATCAAGGACGCCCTGGTGCGCACCCGCGACGAGCACCTGGTGCTGCCTCTGCACCACCAGATCCGTCCGTGGGCGATGGTCAAGAACGTGGACACCATCCACCGTTCCGACGACCGCCCGCAGGCGCGCTTCACGTCGATGAAGTAAGGCCGTCGCGCACCACCCGGCCCGCCTGCATCAGCAGGCGGATGCCGGTGTCGGGCGCAGCCAGCATGGCCACCTCCTGGGTCGGGTCGCCGTCGACCAGCAGCACATCGGCCCAGGCACCCGGCACCAGTTCGCCGATCTGGCCTTCCAGGCGCATCAGGCGCGCGGCCTCGATGGTGGCACTTTGCAGGATCTGCACCGGTGTCTGCACCGCGCTGCGGATCGTGAACTCCTCGCTCTGGCGCACCTGCATGTGGCCCAGCAGGTCGGTGCCGAAGACCACCGGCACGCCCTCGGCCATGGCGATGCGCACGGCCTCCAGGCCGCGGCCCTTCACGCGCGCCAGCTTGTCCAGCATCTCGCCCGTCCAGCCCAGGCGCACGCCTTCATCGGCCAGCGCGGCATAGGTGGCCAGCGTGGGCACCAGGTAGGCGCCGCGCTGCTTCATCACGCGGGCGCTGGCCTCGTCCAGCAGGTTGCCGTGCTCGATGGAGCGCACGCCGCTGTCCACGGCGCGGGTGATGGCGCGCGGCGAGTAGGCATGGGCCATCGCATACAGGTTGGCGGCCTCGGCCTCCTCGCAGGCGGCGCGCAGTTCGTCCAGCGAGAACTGCGTGCCTTCCAACGGATCGGCCGGGCTCGAGATGCCGCCGCCGGCCATGATCTTGATCTGGTTGGCGCCGGTGCGCACCTGCTCGCGCACGGCGCGGCGCACCTCGCCCACGCCATCGGCAATGGCGCCCAGCAGCCCCAGGCCGGCGCAGGTGCAGAACCAGTCGCGCTGGCGCACGGCACGCGGGCGCATGTCGGCATGGCCACCGGTCTGGCAGATCGGAAAGCCGGCGATCAGCAGGCGCGGGCCTTCGAACAGGCCCTTGGCCTGCGCCGTCTGCAGGCCGGCATCGGCACCGGCCGCGTCGCGCACTGTGGTGAAGCCGCGGTGCAGCATGCCGCGCATGATGGCGCCTGACTCGGCCGCCACCAGCGAGGGCGGCTGCAGGCCCAGCAGCGTGAGGTCGTGGTGGGCGGCCGTGACGTGCACATGCGCGTCGATCAGCCCCGGCAGGGCCACGCGGCCGCCACCGTCGATGCGCTGGGCCGCATCGTCGACCGCCGGCGGCCCCGAGGGCGCATGCGGCAGCACGGCGGCGATGCGGTCACCGTCGATGACCAGGGTGGACAGCGGCCCCAGCGTGCCGCGCACGCTGTCGAAGGGCCGGACGTTCGAGATGACTTGGCGGGTGCTCATGCGCCGATTGTGATCGGCCCCGCCCTTGGATCAAGCGGCCGCGACCCCGGATTCCATCGGCGTCAGGCCCAGGCGCTGACGGGCGGCGGCGTACTCGCGCTTCAGGCGCGCCACCAGTTCGGCGGTGGGCACCACCTTGTCGATGGCGCCGATGCCCTGGCCGCAGCCCCAGATGTCCTTCCAGGCCTTCTTGGCGTCGCCGCCGAAGTTCATCTTGCTGGGGTCGCTCTCGGGCAGGTTGTCGGGGTCCAGGCCGGCCGCCTTGATGCTGGGCTTCAGGTAGTTGCCGTGCACGCCGGTGAACAGGTTGCTGTAGACGATGTCGTCCGAGTTGCAGTCGACGATCGCCTGCTTGTAGGCCTCTTGGGCGCGGGCCTCTTCGGTGGCGATGAAGGCCGAGCCGATGTAGGCGAAGTCGGCGCCCATGGCCTGGGCCGCCAGCACGGCGTCGCCACTGGCGATCGAGCCGCTGAGGGCCAGCGGGCCGTCGAACCACTGGCGGATCTCCTGGATCAGTGCGAACGGGCTCTTGGTGCCGGCATGGCCACCGGCGCCGGCGGCCACGGCGATCAGGCCGTCGGCGCCCTTCTCGATCGCCTTCTTGGCAAAGAAGTTGTTGATGATGTCGTGCAGCACCACGCCGCCCCAGGCGTGCACGGCCTCGTTGACGTCGGTGCGCGCACCCAGGCTGGTGATGATGATGGGCACCTTGTACTTGGCGCACATTTCCATGTCGTGCTCGAGCCGGTCATTGCTCTTGTGCACGATCTGGTTGATGGCGAAGGGCGCGGCCGGCTTGTCCGGGTTGGCCTTGTTGTAGGCCGCCAGCGTCTCGGTGATCTCGGCCAGCCACTCGTCGAGCTGGGCGGCCGGGCGGGCGTTCAGCGCCGGCATCGAGCCGACCACGCCGGCCTTGCACTGCTCGATCACGAGCTTGGGGTTGCTGATGATGAACAGCGGCGAGCCGATGATGGGCAGCGGCAGCTTGGCAAGCACGGGAGGCAGGGGCACGGATCACTCCTGGTGGAAAGGCTTCGAATCGACGGCGCAGTGTGCGCAGCGCACCGGCCGGTTCACTATCACGCGGGGGACAAGCCGCAGCGGTCGGCACCGCTGGGCGGAGATTGCACCGCAGCGCCAGCCGCCGGTCTTGCGCCGGCTGGCTGCCACGGTGCCGGCAAGGCGGTCAGAACGCGTCGAGCGCCAGCGCGGTGACGCTGTCGGCGCCATCGACGATGGCGTCGCGCAGGCTGGTGCAGCGGCTGAGCACATGGTCGCCGTGGAAGCGCGCGGTGGCGATCTTGGCCTGCATGAACTCGGCCTCGTCACCGGCGGCCAGCGCGTCCTCGGCGGCCATCAGCGCGCGGCCCATCTGCCAGCCGGCCACCACCATGCCGCTGAGCATCAGGTAGGGCACGCTGCCCGCGTAGGCGGCGTTGGGGTTGCCCTTGCCCTGTGCGGCGATGAAGTCGATGGCATCCAGCCAGGCGCGACGGGCCGTGCCCAGGCGCTGCGCGAAGGTCTTGCTCGCGGCGCTGCCGCGGGCGGCGAGTTCGCCCTCGGTGGCCTCGATCTGCGCGGCGATGGCGCGGGCGCCGGCGCCACCGTCGCGGCTGGTCTTTCGGCCCACCAGGTCATTGGCCTGGATGGCCGTGGTGCCCTCGTAGATGGCCAGGATCTTGGCGTCGCGCAGGTACTGCGCCGCGCCGGTCTCCTCGATGAAGCCCATGCCGCCGTGCACCTGCACGCCCAGGCTGGCCACCTCCAGACTCATCTCGGTGCTGTAGCCCTTGATCAACGGCACCAGGAACTCGTAGAAGGCCTGGTTCTGCGCGCGGGTCTCGGCATCGGGGTGGGCATGGGCCGCGTCGTACGCGGCGGCACCCACCAGTGCCATGGCGCGGCAGCCTTCCACCTGGGCGCGCATGGTCATCAGCATGCGGCGCACATCGGGGTGGTGGATGATGGGCGCGGCGCTGGTCATCGAGCCATCCACCGGACGGCTCTGCACGCGGTCGCGTGCGTACTGCACGGCCTTTTGATAGGCCCGGTCGGCCACCGCGATGCCCTGCACGCCCACGCCGAAGCGCGCGGCGTTCATCATCACGAACATGTACTCCAGGCCGCGGTTCTCCTGGCCCACGAGATACCCGATGGCGCCGCCATGGTCGCCGTACTGCAGCACGGCGGTCGGGCTGGCCTTGATGCCCAGCTTGTGCTCGATGCTGACGCAGTGCACATCGTTGCGCGCGCCCAGGCTGCCATCGGCATTGACCATGAACTTCGGGCACACGAACAGCGAGATGCCCTTCACGCCCTCCGGCGCACCGGCCACACGGGCCAGCACCAGATGGACGATGTTCTCGGCCATGTCGTGCTCACCGTAGGTGATGAAGATCTTGGTGCCGAAGATCTTGTAGCTGCCATCGGGCTGCGGCTCGGCACGGGTGCGCACCTGGCTCAGATCGGAGCCAGCCTGCGGCTCGGTGAGGTTCATCGTGCCGGTCCAGCGGCCCTCGATCATCGGCGGGATGTAGGTGGCCTTCTGCTCATCGCTGGCGGCCGTGAGCAGCGCCTCGATGGCGCCGTCGGTCAGCAGCGGGCACAGCGCGAAGCTGACGTTGGCGGCGTTGACCATCTCGGTGCAGGCCGCGTGGATCAGCTTGGGCAGGGCCTGGCCGCCCAGTTCGGCCGGGTGCTGCAGCCCTTGCCAGCCACCCTCGGCGTACTGGCGGAAGGCGTCCTTGAAACCCGGCGTGGTGCTGACCTTGCCGTCATGGAAGGACGAGGGGTACTTGTCGCCCTCCCAGTTCAGCGGCGCGACCACGCCCTCGTTGAGCTTGGCGCACTCTTCCAGCACCGCGGCGGCGGTGTCGTGGCCGGCTTCCTCGAAGCCAGGCAACTGGGCCACGGCATCGATGTTGGCCAGGGCCTTCATCGCGAAGAGCATGTCCTTGACGGGGGCACGGTAGGTCACAGCAGGTCTCCGGGTCGAAAAAAAGGCGCCATGGTGGGCGCCCTCAGGGAATGAAGCCTGCCCGGCGCTGGCGCCGGGCACGGCAGGCGCGGTTTACAGCGCGTTGATCAGCTCGGGCACGGCCGCGAACAGGTCGGCCTCCAGGCTGTAGTCGGCCACGCTGAAGATCGGTGCCTCGGGGTCCTTGTTGATCGCGACGATCACCTTGGAGTCCTTCATGCCGGCCAGGTGCTGGATGGCACCCGAGATGCCGCAGGCCACGTACAGCTGCGGCGCCACGATCTTGCCGGTCTGGCCCACCTGCCAGTCGTTGGGGGCATAGCCGGCATCCACCGCAGCGCGGCTGGCGCCGAGCGCGGCGCCCAGCTTGTCGGCCAGCGGCGTGAGCACCTCGTTGAACTTCTCGCTCGAGCCCATCGCACGGCCACCCGACACGATGATCTTGGCGGCGGTCAGCTCGGGGCGGTCGTTCTTGGCGATTTCGCTGCCCTGCCAGGCGCTGCTGCCGCTGTCGGCCACGGCGGCGATGGTCTCCACGGCGGCGCTGCCACCGCTGGCGGCCGCGGCGTCGAAGCCGGTGGCGCGCACGGTGATCACCTTGGTGGCGTCAGCGCTCTGCACCGTGGCGATGGCGTTGCCGGCGTAGATTGGGCGCTCGAAGGTGTCCGAAGACACCACCTTGCTGATCTCGCTGATCTGCGCCACGTCCAGCAACGCAGCCACGCGGGGCGCGGCGTTCTTGCCACCGGCGGTGGCGGCGAACAGGATGTGGCTGTAGCCCGACGCGATGGCCAGCACCTGGGCGGCCACGTTCTCGGCCAGGCCATGGGCCAGGCTGTCGCCGTCGGCGTGCAGCACCTTGGCCACACCGGCGATCTGCGCGGCGGCCGCGGCAGCGGCGCCGGCGTTGTGGCCGGCCACCAGCACGTGCACATCGCCACCGCAGGCGGCGGCGGCCGTCACGGTGTTCAGCGTGGCGCCCTTGAGGCTGGCGTTGTCGTGTTCGGCAATGACGAGGACGGCCATGTTCAGATCACCTTCGCTTCGTTCTTCAGCTTGTCAACCAGCGTGGCCACGTCGGCCACCTTGATGCCGGCCTTGCGGCCCGCGGGCTCGGCCACCTTCAGCGTCTTCAGGCGCGGCGCCACATCCACGCCCAGATCGGCGGGCTTGACCACGTCGAGCGGCTTCTTCTTGGCCTTCATGATGTTGGGCAGCGTGACGTAGCGCGGCTCGTTCAGGCGCAGGTCGGTGGTCACCACGGCCGGCAGGCTCAGCGACAGGGTCTCCAGACCACCGTCGATCTCGCGCGTGACCTTGGCCTTGCCGTCCACCACTTCCACCTTGCTGGCGAACGTGGCTTGCGGCAGCTTGGCCAGCGCGGCCAGCATCTGGCCGGTCTGGTTGCAGTCGTCGTCAATCGCCTGCTTGCCCAGGATCACCAGGCCGGGCTGTTCCTTGTCGACCAGAGCCTTGAGCAGCTTGGCCACGGCCAGCGGCTGCAGCTCATCGGCGCACTCGACCAGGATGGCGCGGTCGGCCCCGATGGCCATGGCCGTGCGCAGGGTTTCCTGGCACTGCGTGACACCGCAGGACACGGCGATGACCTCGGTGGCCACGCCCTTTTCCTTCAGACGCACGGCCTCTTCGACGGCGATCTCGTCGAACGGGTTCATGCTCATCTTGACGTTGGCGATGTCGACACCCGTGCCATCGGACTTCACGCGAACCTTCACGTTGTAGTCGACGACACGCTTCACGGGCACCAGTACCTTCATGAGACGCGGCTCCTCGGGAGTTGAATTGACGTTTACGTAAACCTGGAAAGATTCTAAGGGGGCACCTCGGGCGCCACCATGGCAAGAAATCGAACGGTCGTGCTATTTTTTGCCATTGTGCCAAAGCGCGCCGTCGCCCCGGCGACGCCCAGGGGCATTTAGACTGCGCGCCCCATGGCAGGCCACGGCACATCTTCCGGCAACACGGCGCACGGCGATGCAGCGCTGGGCACGCCACACATCGGCGTGTTCGACACCGGCATCGGCGGCCTGTCGGTGCTGCGCGCGCTGCGCCGCCAACTGCCCGCGGCGCGTTGCACCTACCTGGCCGACTCGCGCTTCAACCCCTGGGGCGAGCGCCCGGCCGACTGGGTGGTGGCGCGCAGCCTGCAACTGGCCGCCTGGCTGATCGAGCGGAAGCAGGTCGATCTGGTGCTGATGGCCTGCAACACCGCCACCACGCAGGCCATCGCCGCACTGCGTGCACGCTGGCCCGAACGCCCGTTCGTGGGCGTGGAGCCCGGCATCAAGCCCGCCGTGGCCGCCACGCGCTGCGGCCAGGTGGCGGTGATGGCCACGCCCGGCACGCTGGCCAGCCCGCGCGTGGCCAACCTGATCGAGCAGCATGCCGGCGGCGCCCAGGTGCACCGCGTGCCCTGCCCCGGCCTGGCCGATGCCATCGAGACCGAACCACCCGAATCGCCCCGCCTGGCCGCCCTGCTCGACCGCTTTGCCGCCGAGTTGCAGGCCACCGGCTCCGACACCGTGGCGCTGGGCTGCACCCACTACCCGCTGGTGGCCGACGGCCTGGCCGCGCGCCTGCCGGCCGGCGTACAACTGATCGACACCGCCGAAGCGGTGTCGCGCCGCGTGGCCAGCCTGCTGCCGGTAGCCGCCCGAGCCCCTGGCGCGGACGGCACACCCGGCGCGCTGCGCCTGCTGGCCACCGGCGATCCGGCGCTGCTGCAACAGGCCGCACGGCGCTGGGTGCAGCCCGATGCGCAGGCCGAGGCGCTGGCCCTGCCAGACCTGCCCGGCTGAGCGCGGGCCGGCCACGTTTGGCGCCTATCATCGGCGCCGCCCCACTCGGCGCGAGTGACGGAACGGTAGACGTAGCGGACTTAAACTCCGCAGCCGCAAGGCGTACGGGTTCGAGTCCCGTCTCGCGCACCAGCCTTTCAGGCCGCCCCGAGCCGCCGGCCCGGTACCAGTCTGGTGCCAGTTGCTTGCCGGCTTCAGCGAGGTGCCGATGCGGCCCTCTCGGCGAGCCCCGCACGCACCGCCTTGAGCATGGCATCCGAGCGATCGGCATCGACCAGCACGCGCGACAGCAACAGCCCCCCGACCATCGCGCTCACCGCGAACATCGCTTCCTCGTCGCTGCTTCCGGCCAGTTCCGCCGCGCGGGCGATGAAGCGTTCGACATGCTCGGACATCACCGCGCGCACCGGCGCCTCGGCGCGCGCCGCGTCGGCGGCCAGCGCGGCCACGGCGCAGCCTGAGGCACGGGCGTCGCGGTGGCCGCGGCTGAGGTAGCTGCGCGCAAATGCATCGAAGGTCGGCGCCGGCGCAGCGGCCTTCGTGGGAGCGGCGGAGGTGGCGGCCGCAGCGGTGGCAGCACGCGAAGCCGCCGCGCCCTCCACGAGCGCGCGCTGCAGCGCCTCGGCCAGCAGTTCGTCGCGCGAGGCGAAGTGGCCGTAGAAGCCGCCATGCGTCAGGCCGGCGCTGCGCATCAGGCGCGCCACGCTCACCGACTCCAGCCCGGCATCGCGGATCTGCGCGGCGGCCTCGCGGAGGATGCGCTCGCGGCTTTGGGCCTTGTCGGCCTGTGAATGGCCCATGGGGATGCACTCCGGCAACGGTGGCGTCGCGCGGCGCCTGCGGCAGCCCAGGCACCTGCGCGACAACAGGGATTTCTGGATTGTATTTATCATCCACCTGAATGACGATCATCATCCAGAAATCCATGAACGCCACCGCTCCGCACACGACCGGCACCGACCTGCAGCCCGACCTGCAGCCCGACCTGCAGCCCGATCTGCACCCGCTGGACCGCGCCACCCGCCTCGTGCCGCAGCCCGACGGCACGCTGCACGGCCACACCGATGCGGACTACGCCAACCAGGTGGGGCCGTTCGGCGGCGTCACCGCGGCCACGCTGCTGAAGGCGGCGCTGGACCATCCGCAGCGCCTGGGCGACCCGATCGCGCTGACGGTCAACTACGCCGGCCCGGTGGCCGATGGCGCGTTCACCGTCGTGGCCACGCCGCTGCGCACCAACCGCAGCACCCAGCACTGGTGGCTGGCGCTGCAGCAGGGCGACGAAACCGTGACCACCGCCACCGCGGTGTTCGCGCAACGCCGCGAGACCTGGACCGCCACCGAGGTGGCGCGGCCCGCCGCCCCGGCGCCCGACACGCTGCCCCGAGCCCAATACAGCCAGGTGGCGCGCTGGATCGACCGCTACGACCTGCGCTTCGTGCGCGGTGCGCTGTTCGGCGCGCCGGCCGACGGCAGCGAGCCCGATTCGGTGAGCACGCTGTGGCTGCGCGACGACCCGCCGCGCCCGCTGGACTTCGTGGCGCTGGCCTCGATCTGCGACGCCTTCTTCCCGCGCATCCTGATCCGCCGGCCCAAGCGCGTGCCCTTCGGCACCGTGTCGATCACCACGCACTTCCATGCCGACACCGCGCTGCTGCAGGCCCAGGGCACGGCCCATGTCCTGGGCACGGCGCGGGCGCAGCACTTCGGCCGCGGTTTCCACGACCAGTCGGCCGAGGTCTGGGGCGCCGACGGTGCGCTGCTGGCCACCAGCCACCAGATCTGCTACTTCAAGGAATGACGCGGTGAGCGCCACCGCCGTCTCGCCCGCCGCATCGTCCACGGCCGCCCATCCGCTGCTGCAGGGCGCCATCCTGCCCACGCTGCTGCGCCTGGCCGCGCCCAGCGTGCTGGCCATGGCCATGCAGGTGCTGGTGGGCATTGCCGAGACGGTGTACGTGGGCCGGCTGGGCGCCACGCCGCTGGCGGCGATGGCCCTGGTGTTCCCGTTCCTGATGCTGGCGCAGCAGCTGTCGGCCGGGGCCATGGGTGGTGGTGTGTCGTCGGCGGTGAGCCGTGCGCTGGGAGCCGGCGATGCACCGCGCGCGCAGGCGCTGGCGCTGCACGCGGTGGCCATCGGCGGCGTGCTGGGCCTGGTGTTCACCGCCGTGCTGCTGCTGGGCGGGCCCACGTTCTACCGCTGGCTGGGCGGGCGCGATGCGGTGCTGGTCGCGGCGGTGGACTATGCGGCGGTGCTGTTCCTGGGCGCGCCGCTGATCTGGCTGAGCAACACGCTGGCCTCGGTGCTGCGCGGCACTGGCAACATGCGCATCCCGTCGGTGGGCATCCTGGGCGCGTCGGTGCTGCAGATCGCGCTCGGCGGCTGGCTCACGCTGGGCGGCTGGCCGGCGCTGGGCCTGGCGCCGATGGGCATGGCCGGCGTGGCGCTGGCCAACATCGTGGCCGGTGCGGTGAGCGTGGCCTTCTTCGTGTGGGCGCTGCGCAGCGGCCAGGCGCGGCTGACGCTCACCTGGCACGGCATGGTGTGGCGGCGCGAGATGTTCGCCGACATCCTGCGTGTGGGTGCGCTGTCGATGGTGTCGCCGTTCCAGAGCGTGCTGTCGGTGCTGCTGCTCACCGGTTTCGTGGCGCGGCTGGGTGCGCTGCCACTGGCCGGCTATGCCATCGGCCAGCGGCTGGAGTTCCTGCTGATCCCGATCTCATTCGGCATCGGCGTGGCCGCCCTGCCGATGGTGGGCATGGCCATCGGCGCGCGCGACGTGGCCCGCGCCCGCCGCGTGGCCTGGACGGCCGGCGCCACCTCGGCCGTCAACCTGGGCCTGATCGGCGCCACCGTGGCGCTGTGGCCCGACCTGTGGGCCACGCTGTTCACGCAGGACGCCGCGGTGCTGGCCCATGCGCGCGAGTTCCTGCGCACCGCCGGGCCGGCCTTTGCGTTCTTCGGCCTGGGGCTCACGCTGTACTTCGCGGCCCAGGGCGCCGGACGCATGCTGGGGCCGGTGCTGGCCGGCACGCTGCGCCTGGCCGTGGTGTTCGGCGTGGGCACGGCACTGATGCACGCTGGCAGCGGCACCACGGCGCTGTTCGCGCTGGTGGGTGGCGCGATGACGGTGTACGGCCTGGCCACGGTGGTGGCCGTCTGGTTCACGCCCTGGGGGCCGCCAGCGCGGGCCTGATCCCCCAAGGCTGCGCGATTCAGCCCGCCGCCAACCGCTGCCACGCCGTGGCGGCGCGTTGCTGGCGTGCTGCGCCCGCCACCGCAAACAGCGCGGCATCGCGCTGCCAGCGCTGCGCGGCCTCGTCGCCCTCACCGGCTGCGGCCCACAGCGGCTGCGCCTGGACGTAACTGGCATGGGCCAGATGCAACGCACCGGCCAGCGCCACATGCGTGGCCGGGGCCTGCACGTCCTCGCCAGCCAGCGTGGCCAGCAAGGCCATCACCGCCGCCAGTTGCTCTCTGAAAGCCTCGGGCCAGGCGCGCGCCCGGGCCTCGCGCAGCAGGTAGGCCAGCACGGCCAGCGTGACATGCAGGTCTTCCAGCGTGCGGAAGGGCTTGACGTAGCGCGCATAGCCATCGCCCGGCAGCAGCGCCTCGGCCGGCAGGTGGACGCTGTCCATGCGCAGCGTGGCGTGCGGCACCTCGGGCACGAAGCGGGTGGCCGGCATCGGCGTGATCGCCAGCCCCGGCGTGGGCACCGGCACGCGCAGCAGGCGCAGCTGCGGCCGCTCGTCGCCGGCTTGCGGCGGCAGCGCCGCAGCGACCAGCAGCAGCGTGCCGCTGGGGCCCAGCGTGGTCCAGCGCTTGGCGCCGTCCAGCTGCCAGCCGCCGCCGGCTTGCGCGGTGAGCGTGCTGCGGATGTCGCGCGGCCGGTTGCCCGTGTCCTCGGTGACGCAGAAGGCGGCCAGCGCGTCGCCCGGCAGATCAGGGCACAGTGCGCGCAGCGCGGCCTGGTAGCCGCTGGCAAAGGCCCAGGCCACGCGGTCGGCCGCGAAGCCGCCAAGGAGGGCCATGGCCAGCGGATCGGTGCCAACCGCGCCGGCCCAGGGCCGATGAGGCCACCAGTCGGTGACGGTGGGCTGGGGCCGGGCCTGGGGATCGGCGCTCAGGGCATGGCGCAGTGCGGCGTGCATCGGTGGGGGCGGGTGGCAAAGGCCTGCGCGGGATGCGCCGGCCGGGTGGCCACCATAGCCGTGCGCCGCACCGCGGCCTGTAGCGCAGGCGACGCCGGGGCCGGCCACTGCCAGCGCAGTTTCAGCGCCAGCGCCTACTTGCGGTAGTGGTCCAGCGTGGGCGGCGGCGTGTAGCCCAGCTCGATGGCACGCGCCTCCCAGCGCGCAGCAGCCTGCGGCTGGTCTTGCCGGCGGAAGTGGCGTGCCAGCTCGTAGCTGGCGATGCCGTTGCCCAGTTCGGCGGCCAGCTGCATCCAGCCCTCGTAGCGCGAGCGGGCCGGGCCCAGGCGCTCGGCCGTGGCCCATTGCCGGCCCACGCGGGCGGCGGCATCCTTGTCGCCGCGACCGGCCTTGCGCACATCGGTGGCATAGGCCTCGCCACGCGATGCGTCGGCCGCGAACGCGCCACGGTTGAGCAGCAGATCGGGCCGGCGCAGCAGTTCGGCGGCCTGGCGCGCGCCGTCCTGCGCCACCTCGGCGCCCAGGCGGCGGCTGCGCTCGGCCTCGGGATGGCGCTGCAGGAACTGCCCGGCCAGGCGCAGCACGTCGGGCGGCCACAGCGCGGCCTGCAGCGCCGCCCAGTCGGCGTCTTCCTCGGCGCGGGTGGGTGGCGGCGGCTTCGGCGGCCCGCTGCGAGCGCTGCGCGGCGCCAGCGGGAAGGCGTTCTCGTCGGGCACGTTCTTGGCCACGAAGGGCCGCTGCACGAAGCGGGCAAGGTGCGGTGCGGTCAGCCTGGCGCGCATGGCGCGCTCGGTCTCGCGCTTGACCGCCTCGAACAGCAGCGGCAGCGGCAGCTCGTCGGGCTCGCTGCGCAGCAGGCGCACCAGTTCGCGGGTGTAGAAGGTGTTGATGTTCTCGTCGGTGGGCGCCAGCGCGTACTGCCCGGCGCCGGTGGAAAAGGCGATCAGGCAGCCGAGCGGCGGCTCTTCCTGGTTCATCGCGTCGCTGTTGCGGCCGGTGCCCACCTCGCTGCGGCAAGCGTCCACGATAGCGATGGTCAGGCCCTGGCGGCGGCGCGGCAGGCGCGCCACCACGTCGCGGTTGAGCACCAGGCTGCCCGACTGCAGGCTGGCCGGCGGCGCCTTGGGCGGCACGCCGGCGGCCAGCAGCAGGTTCTCGGCATTGAGCTGCAGGCCGTGGCCGCTGAAGTAGAACAGCACCGTGGCGTCCTCCGGCGCGGCCGCCGCGCGGGCCACGAAGGCATCCACCGCGCTGCGCGCCGCGCCGGGTTCGGCATCGAGCACCAGGCTCACGCCGAAGCCGCGCCAGCGCAGCGCCTGCTCCACGTCACGGGCGTTCTTGTGGATCGACGGCAGCTCGAAGTCGCCCGGGTAGCGGCGGTTGCCGATCACCAGGGCCAGCCGGCCGGGATCGACCGGCGGCATCGGCACGGCGCCGGACGCGGCCTCCGCCGCCGCTGCGGCCGACGGGTTGCCGGCGGGGTCGTCGCGGGTCTGGGCCGGCAGCGCCGACCACCGGCCCGCCAGCGCGCCGCCCAGCACCGCACGCGCCCCCAGGCCCAGCCAGCCGAACAGGCTGCGGCGGCGCGGGTGCGGCGGCCGGTCCGCCGGATCGCCGGGCTGCGGTGCGCTCACCGTGCGGCTCCCGGCGCGGCGGTGCGGGCTGGCGTGGCCGCGGCTCCCGGCGCGGCGCAGTCCAGCCGGCCCGCCTCGGCCGCGCAGGCCTGCGGAGCGCGCAGGCCCTCGGCACCACCGGTGGCCGGTCGGCCCGGCCCCACCTCGGCGATCACGCCGGCGCGCAGGCGGATGGCCACGTTCTCGGTGCGCACCGTTTCCTCGAACCGCTCGCGCCGCGCGTTCTCGGACACCGAGGCCACGGCCGAGAGCGAGCCGCTCAACTGGGGCGTGGCCGGCAGCACGCCGTTGTAGAACAGCGGCACCTGGGCCTGGTCGCCCGCCGCATCGTTGAAGAAGCGGTAGCCGGCCTCGCCGGCCTGCGTGGCCGACGGACCGGCCAGGAACACCACCGTGCCGCCCGAGGCCGCCTTGCGCGGCAGCAGCTGCACATAGCCGGCGGCCAGCCCATCGCCGCGCTCGCCCAGGCTCTTGCCGCCCACGTTGGCCGCGATCGGCGCATCGGCCGAGCCGAAGGCCGTGGCCGACGAGAACGCCTGGGGCAGCAGCTCCAGCACCAGGCCGGGGGCCGAGTTCTGGATGCCGAAGCCACTGTCGTTGTACCAGAGCCGCGCCGCGATGCGGCTGTCGTCCACCGTGGCCAGGCGGCCGGCCGACACGCGCACCAGATCGGCCTCCAGGCCCTGGCCGCCCACCACCAGCTCGCGCCCGGCCAGCGTGATGCGGCTTTGCCCCACGGCGCGCTCGCCGGCCAACGCCACGGGCTGCCAGGCGCTGTTCCAGCTGCTGCCGCTGAGTGCCTGCAGCGTGCCGGCAAAGCGGTTGTCGGCATTGCCCAGCGCGATCGATCCGCCGGCCGCCGCCTGCAGCACCAGGCCGGCACCGGCCACGGTGTCGATGCGGCTGGCCGCGCCCTGGGTGATCACGTCATCGGCCACCTGCAGCAGCCGGCCCTGCTGCGGGTCGACCGCCTGGCGGCCTGAATCGAGCAGCGGCAGCGCGCTGTAGTCCGGCGTCGCCATCGCACGCAGCGTCAGCGCCCCGCCGTCCACCTGCAGCAGGCCGTCCAGCCGCGCATCGCCGGTGGCCGCCGCGCTGGTGCCCAGCTGGATGCGGTTGGCCACCAGCAGGCTGCCGTCGCTGCCGTCGGCCTGCGCAGTGACACCGGCACTGGCCTGGCGGTCGACCGGCAGCGTGCCCGCCGCACCGGCCACGCGGCCACTGAGCACCACCTCGCCGAGCACCAGATCGCGCCAGCGGCCATCGGCCTCGCGCCCGGCCGACAGGCGCAGCTGGCCGGCCCGCACGCTCAGCGGCTGCGCCCCCCAGCGGTTGCCATCGTTCAGCGCCTCGATGGCCTGGTCAGGCGCCGACAGCGTGACCGGCACCGTGGTGTCCACGCTGACCGGGCCGCCGAAGCGCAGGCCACCGCTGCTGGCGCTCAGCGCGCCGCCGAGCGACACCGCGCCATCGGCCGACAGTGCAGCCAGCGTCTCGCTGCCGCGCAGCTGCAGGCGCGCCTCGGCGGCCACCTGCACCGCACTGGCATCGGGCAGGCGCTCGGCGCCGGCGGTGGCCAGCGTGCCGGCCAGCACCCGGGTGGCGCCGGTGTAGGCATTGCCCGCGGCCCCCAGCACCAGCGTGCCGCTGCCGGCCTGCTCGAGCGAGCCGCGGCCGGTGATGGCGTTGTCGAGTGCCAGCGTGTCGCTGCGCTGCACGCGCAGCAGGCCGTCGTTGACGATGCCGCCGCGCCCCGCAGTGCCGCTGGCACCGCCGGTGCCCAGCTGCAGCGTGCCGGCCTCGATGCGCGTGTCGCCATGGGCCTGGTCGGCGTTGAGCACCCAGGTGCCGGCCCCCTGCTTGGCCAGCGAGCCGGCACCGCTGAACACGCCCGAGAAGCGCTGCACCGTGGCCGCATCGGCCACCGCGCCGCCCACGCCCAGCGTGCCGGCGCCCAGCAGCACGCGCGCCGCCGGCAAGCCGGCCGCGCCGCCGCCGTCGATCAGTGCGCCCAGCGTCTCGCTGCCGGCCAGCTGCAGCACGGTGCCGGCGTCCATGCTCAGCACCGGGGCGCCGCCCAGCTGCGCCTCGGCGCGGGTGAGCAGGCCGCCGCTGCGCAAGGCCAGGCGTGGCGTGACCAGCGCGCCACCGGCGTCCAGCGTCAGCGTGCCGGCCACGCTGGCCGATTCGGTGGCCTGCACGGTGGCGGCCACGCTGCTGGCGCCCGTGACCTCCAGGCTGCGCGTCAGCAGCGGTGCGGCCAGCTGGCCGCCGTCCAGCGTGACCGACTGGGTGGCCGACAGCAGCGCCGTCGCGGCGCTGGCCGGCGCGGCCGGCTGCACCGTGCCGGCCAGGCTGAGCGTGGCCACCGTGGCCGGCGCGCCCAGCTGCAGCGTGGCCGGCGCATCGACGCGCAGCGCGCTGGCGCCGCTGCCCAGGGCCTGCGCATCGGTGCTGCGCAGCACGCCCGACTGCAGCTGCATCACCGGGCTGTCGATGCGGCCACCCTCGGCCAGCGTCAGGCTGCCGTCGCGCAGTGCGGCGCTCTGCGACAGGCTCAGCGCGGCGCTGACCGTGCTGCTGCCGCTGCTGCTGAACTGAGCCGCCTGCACCGGCAGGGCCAAGCCGCTGTCGGCCAGGCTCACCGCGCCAGCCAGCCCCAGGCGACCGCTGCCGGCGGCCCGGCTGCCCTCGGCCAGCGACAGCGAGGCGGCCGTCTCGGCCCCGGCCAGCTGCAGCATGCTGCCGCCGCTCAGCGACAGCGCCGCACCCGCGCCCAGCTGGCCGGCGGCGGTGGTCAGCAGCGCCGCGCCGCGGACCAGCTGCACCCGCGCCGCCTGCAGCAGCCCGCCCTCGCCCAGCGTCAGCGTGCCGCCTTCCAGCGTGGCCGTGCCCGACACCTGCAGCGCGGCCTGCACCTGAACCGCCTGGCGGCTGGTCAGCGTGGCCGTGCTCACCGGCGCGCGCAGCGTACCGCCGTCGAGCAGCGTGCCCTGGGTCACGGTGAGCAGGCCGCTGCCGCTCAGTTCGCCAGCCAGCGTGAGCGACTGCACCGTGGCCGCGGTGTCCAGGCGCAGCGTGGCACGCTCGGCCACCTGCACCAGGGTGTCGGGCGTCAGCAGGTCGGCCGAGGCGCTGACCAGCAGGCCCGAGTTCACCTGGAACAGCCCGTTGCCGCTGCCCTGGCCGGCCAGCGACAGCGTGCCGCTGCCTTCCTTGACCAGCTGGCCGCTGCCGGTGTCGACCTGGCCGCTGAAGCGCGTGTCGCTGGCCTGGCGCACCGTGAGCACATGGCGGTCGAGCACCAGGCGTGCCGGGAAACCGGCGCCCACGCCGCTCAGATCGGCCAGCGCGCCGATGGTCTCGGCGCCGCCCAGTTCGAAGCGGGTGCCCACGGCCAGCTGCAGTGCGCCGGCATCGGGCAGGCGCTCGGCACCGGCGGTGGCCAGCGTGCCTTCGCGCAGCTCGGTGCCGCCACTCTGGCGGTTGTCGCCGGCCAGCGTCAGGCGGCCCGTACCGGTCTTGCGCAGCGCGGCGGGTGCGGCACCGGCATCGCTGACAGCGCCGTCGACGCGCGCCGCAACCCCGGCCGCCACCGCCACGGTGCCGCCGCCGGCGCCCAGGGCCACGCCCCGGCTGGCGGCGAGCGTGAGATCGGCGTCCAGCCGCAGCGTGCCGCCGTCCAGCAGCAGCTGGTCGGCCACCGGTGCGGCGGGCGCGCGGCCCAGCTGGCCGTCGCGCGTGATCGCCAGCGTGCCGGCCAGCACCTGGGTGGCGCCCAGCCGCGCGGCGTCGGCGGCGCCGTCGAAGGCCAGCGTGCCGCCGCCCAGCTTGGTGAGCGTGGCGGCCCCGGCCTGCTCGCTGACCGCGCCGGGCAGGGCCAGCGTGGCGCCGTCGGCCACGTCGATGCGGCCGCCGCCCACGCCCAGCTGCAGCGCGCGCGCCGCGTCCAGCCGGAAGCTGCCCAGCGCCCGCAGCGTGCCGCCGTCGAGCTGCAGCGCGCCAGCGCTGGCGCCCAGGGCCTCGTCCCGGTCGATGGCCAGCACACCGGCCAGTACCACGGTGCCGCCGCTGTGGCGGTTGGGGGCCTCACCGCCCAGCTGCAGCGTGCCCGCGCCGGCCTTGGTGAGCGTGCCGGCCACGCCGGTGGTGGCGTCGGCCACCGTGGCGGCCAGCGACAGCGTGGCGCCGTCGGCCACCTGCAACGTGCCGCCCGCCGCGCCCAGCGCCAGGCCGCGCCGGGCATCGAGCACCAGCGTGCCGGCCTCGAGCACCAGGCGGCCGCCGTCGAGCCGCAGGTGCGCATCGCGCGCGGTGGCGGGCGCCAGGCCCAGCTGGTCGTCGCGCTGCAGCGCCAGCGTGCTGCCCAGCAGCGCGGTGGCACCGGTGTAGGTGCTGGCCGCCACACCGTCGAAGCGGAAGCTGCCGCCGCCCTGCAGCGTGAGGCGGCCGTCCTGCGCCCCCGCAGCGTCGCTGATCTGGCCACCGAACTGCAGTGACAGGCCTGCGGCCAGGTCCAGCGTGCCGCCGCCGGCGCCCAGGCGCAACGGGCGGATGCTGTCCAGGCGCAGGCTGTCGCGCAGCTGCAGCGTGCCGCCATCCAGCGTCAGCGCGGCGCCGGCGGCGCCCAGCTGGCCATCGCGTGCCAGGCTCAGCTGGCTGCCCTGCACCAGGGTGCCGCCGCTGTGCGTGTGGTCCAGGGCGCTGGTGAACGCCAGCGTGCCGCCGCCGGCCAGCGTCAGGGCGCCGGCGCTGCGGCCATCGGCCAGCGGGGCGTCCAGCGCCACCGTCACGCCGGCCGGCAGCTGCAGCGTGCCCCCGGCGCCCTGCAGCGTGACGCCACGCGTGGCCGCCAGCGTGCCGCTGCCGGTGATGCGCAGCGTGCCGCCATCCAGCAGCAGCTGGTCGGCCACCAGCACCGCGGGTGCGGCGCCCAGCTGGGCATCGCCCGCGATCGCCAGCGTGCCGCCCAGCAGCTGCGTGCGGCCGGTGTGGCGGTTGGCGCCGGACAGCGTCAGCGTGCCGGCGCCCTGCAGCACCAGGCCTCCGCTGCCCTGCAGCGTGCCGCTGAACAGCGTGCTGGTGCCGGCCGCCGGCGCCAGCCGCAGCTGACCGGGCGCCAGATCGACCGTGCCCGCACCGGCCAGCGCGCCGAGCGTGGCATCGGCCTGCAGCTGCAGCGTGGCCACGTCATCGACGCGGTAGGTGCTCAACGCCGAGGCGGCGTCGCTGGCGGCCAGCACCAACGTGCCGCCGGCCACCTGCGTGGCCCCGGTGCGGGCATCGCGGCCGCCCAGCGTGAAGCTGCCGGCGCCGTGCTTGGTGAGGCTGCCGCTGCCCGACAGCGTGCCGTCGAAACGCGTGCTGAGGCCGTCGGCGCCGGTGCTCAGGGCCTGCGCGCCCAGCGCCACATCGCCCGCACCGGCCAGCGAGCCCAGCACCTGGGCCGACTGCAGCGTGAGCTGCGCGCCGGCCGCCACCGTCACGGCACTCAGCGTGCCCGCGGTGCCGCTGGCGCCCAGCACCAGCGTGCCGGCCTGCACCTGCGTGGCGCCGGTGTAGGTGTTGGCGCCGTTGAGCGTCAGCGTGCCCGCGCCCTGCTTGGTCAGCCCGCCACGGCCGCTGAGCACGCCGTCGAACAGGCTGCTCGCGCCATTGCCTCCGGCCGCCAGCGTGGCGCCGTCCAGCACCACGGCGCCGCCCCCGGCCAGCGCGCCCACGGTCTCGTCGGCCTGCAGCTGCAGCGTGGCGCCGGCGGCCAGCTGCAGCAGGCCGCTGTCACTGAGCGCCTGGCCGTTGCGCGCCACCACGGTGCCGGCGTTCACCGTCAGCGTGCCGGCGCTGCTGTTCACGCCCGACAGCGTCAGCGTGCCGCTGCCGGTCTTGGTCAGCGCGCGTGCACCGCCCGCATCGGCGATGGCACCGCTGATCGCCAGCCCGGCGCCGCCCACCTGCAGCGTGGCATCACCCGTCAGCGTGACCGCCCCCGACAGCGTGGCCGCCAGCGCATTGCCGGCATTGCTGCTGGCCAGCGTGCCGGCCAGGCGCAGCGGCACGCTCAGGCTGGCGCCGTCGCGCAGGTCCAGTGTGCCGCCGCTGGCCACCTGCAGCGCGCCGCTGCCGGCGCGGTCGGCACCACCCAGCAGCTGCAGCGTGCCGCTGGCCACCGTGGTGCCCCCACGGGCCGTGTTGGCGCCCGACAGCACCAGCGTGCCAGGGCCTTGCACGGTGAGCGCGCCCGGGCCGGTGATGGCGCCGCCCAGGCTCAGTTGCGCGCCGCTCACGCCCAGCGTGGTGTCGGCCGCCAGCGTCAGCGCACCGGCCATGGCCGCACGGCCCAGGCTGTTGACCAGGGCCGTGCCGCCGTTCAGTGTGAAGGCGTTGTCCACCTGCCATCCGGCCAGGTCGACCGCCGCGCCAGCCGCCACCGTGACCGCCCCGGTGCCCAGCGGCCCGGCCAGCAATGCACTGGCGGGGCCCTCGCTGCCGCGGCCCGCCACCACCTGCCCGGCCAGCACCGTGGTCCCACCGCTGTGGGTGTTGCGGCCCGCGAGGGTGAAGCTGCCGGCGCCCTGCTTGGTGAGGCTGCCGCTGCCCGACAGCGTGCCGTCGAAGCGCGTGCTGAGGCCGTCGGCGCCGGTGCTCAGGGCCTGCGCGCCCAGCGCCACATCGCCCGCACCGGCCAGCGAGCCCAGCACCTGGGCCGACTGCAGCGCGAGCTGCGCGCCGGCCGCCACCGTCACGGCACTCAGCGTGCCCGCGGTGCCGCTGGCGCCCAGCACCAGCGTGCCGGCCTGCACCTGCGTGGCGCCGGCGTAGGTGTTGGCGCCGTTGAGCGTCAGCGTGCCGGCGCCCTGCTTGGTCAGCCCGCCACGGCCGCTGAGCACGCCGTCGAACAGGCTGCTCGCGCCATTGCCTCCGGCCGCCAGCGTGGCGCCGTCCAGCACCACGGCACCAGCCCCGGCCAGTGCGCCCACGGTCTCGTCGGCCTGCAGCTGCAGCGTGGCGCCGGCGGCCAGCTGCAGCAGACCGCTGTCGCTGAGCGCCTGGCCGTTGCGGGCCACCACGGTGCCGGCGTTCACCGTCAACGTGCCGGCGCTGCTGTTCACGCCCGACAGCGTCAACGTGCCACTGCCGGTCTTGGTCAGCGCGCGTGCACCGCCCGCATCGGCAATGGCACCGCTGATCGCCAGCCCGGCGCCGCCCACCTGCAGCGTGGCATCACCCGCCAGCGTGACCGCCCCCGACAGCGTGGCCGCCAGCGCATTGCCGGCATTGCTGCTGGCCAGCGTGCCGGCCAGGCGCAGCGGCACGCTCAGGCTGGCGCCGTCGCGCAGGTCCAGCGTGGCGCCGCTGGCCACCTGCAGCGCGCCACTGCCGGCGCGGTCGGCACCGCCCAGCAGCTGCAGCGTGCCGCTGGCCACCGTGGTGTCCCCACGGGCCGTGTTGGCGCCCGACAGCACCAGCGTGCCGGGGCCTTGCACGGTGAGCGCGCCCGGGCCGGTGATGGCGCCGCCCAGGCTCAACTGCGCGCCGGCCACCGCCAGCGTGCCGGCACCCGCCAGCTGCAGTGCGCCGGCGCTGGCCGCGCTGCCCGTGCTGCTGGCCAGCACGCCCGCGCCGCTCAACGACCAGGCATTGTCGACCCGCCAGCCCGCCAGATCGACCTGGGCGGCGCTGCCCACGCTGACCGTGCCGGTGCCGAACGGGCCTTGGGTCAGCGCGCCGGCACTGCCCTGGCTGGCCCTGCCGGCCTGCAGCAGGCCACCGCTGACCGTGGTGCCGCCGGTGTAGCTATTGGCGCCGTTGAGCGTCAACGTGCCGCTGCCGGCCTGGGTGACACCGCCGCTGCCGCTGATGACCCCGTCGAACTGGCCGCTGCTGCCATCGCCGCCGGTGCTGAGCACCGCGCCGTCGAGCCGCACGGCACCGGCACCGGCCAGGGCACCGATGCGCTGGCTGGACTGCAGGTGCAGCTGCGCGCCAGCCGCCACCGTCACGGCGCTCAGCGTGCCCGCGGTGCCGCTGGCGCCCAGCACCAGCGTGCCGGCCTGCACCTGCGTGGCGCCGGCGTAGGTGTTGGCGCCGTTGAGCGTCAGCGTGCCGCCGCCCTGCTTGGTCAGCCCGCCGCGGCCGCTGAGCACGCCGTCGAACAGGCCGCTGGCGCCGTTGCCACCGGCCGCCAGCGTGGCGCCGTCCAGCACCACGGCGCCAGCCCCGGCCAGTCCGCCCACGGTCTCGTCGGCCTGCAGTTGCAGCGTGGCGCCGGCGGCCAGCTGCAGCAGGCCGCTGTCGCTGAGCGCCTGGCCGTTGCGCGCCACCACGGTGCCGGCGTTCACCGTCAACGTGCCGGCACTGCTGTTCACGCCCGACAGCGTCAACGTGCCGCTGCCGGTCTTGGTCAGCGCGCGTGCGCCGCCCGCATCGGCGATGGCACCGCCGATCGCCAGCCCGGCGCCGCCCACCTGCAGCGTGGCATCACCCGTCAGCGTGACCGCCCCCGACAGCGTGGCCGCCAGCGCATTGCCGGCATTGCTGCTGGCCAGCGTGCCGGCCAGGCGCAGCGGCACGCTCAGGCTGGCGCCGTCGCGCAGGTCCAGCGTGGCGCCGCTGGCCACCTGCAGCGCGCCGCTGCCGGCGCGGTTGGTACCGCCCTGCAGACGCAGCGTGCCGGCCAGCACCTGGGTGCCGGCCTCGTGGGTGTTGGCACCGCTGAGCGTCAGCGTGCCGCCGCCCTGCTTGCGCAACCCACCAGCGCCCTGCAGCACACCGGCGAAGAGCTGGTCGCCACCGCCGGCCCCGGCACTGAGCGTGAAGCCGCCCAGCTGCACCGAGCCCGCGCCGGCCAGCCCGCCCACGGTCTCGCTGGCCAGCAGCTGCAGCGTGCTGCCGGCCGCCAGCTGCAGCGTGCCGGTGTCGCTGAGGGCGCGGCCCAGCTCGGCCTTTAGCGTGCCGGCCTGCACCACCAGATCGCCTGCGCTGCCGTTCACCCCCGACAGGCTGAGCACCCCCGTGCCGCGCTTGGTCAGGCGATGGGCGGCGCCGCCAGCGTCATCGAGGCGGCCCGACAGCGACAGCGCCTCGCCGTCGACCTGCAGCGTGGCGTCGGCGCTGAGCGTCACCGTGCCACTGGCGGCAGCCGCCAACTCGCCCGCTGCCACGCGCAAGGTGCCGCCCAGGGTCAGCGGCACGCTCAGCTGCGCGCCGCCGCGCAGGTCGAGCACGGCGCCGGCGTCGACCTGCAAGGCCCCGGTGCCCGCCCGGTTGCTGCCGCCCTCGAGCTGCAGCGTGCCGCTGGTCACCGTGGTGCCCCCGCTGGCCGTGTTGGCCCCCGACAGCACCAGCGTGCCCGGTCCTTGCACGGTCAGGGCGCCGGTGCCGCCGATGGCGCCGCTCAGGTTCAGCTGCGTGCCGCTGACCGCCAGCGTGCCGTTGCCGGCGAGTTGCAGCGCACCGGCGCTGGCCGCCACGCTGCCAGGGCTGCTGCTGCCCAGGCGCGACGCGCCGTCCAGGCGCCAGTCGTTGTCGACCTGCCGGCCGGCCAGGTCGACCAGGGCACCGCCCTCGACGCTGACTTGGCCGGTGCCGAAGGGCCCGCTGGTGACGGCGCCGCCGGCGCCGGTGCTGGCCGCGCCGGCCACCAGGGTGCCCGCGCGCACCGTGGTGCCGCCGCTGTAGCTGCTGGCACCGCCGAGCGTCAGGCTGCCGCTGCCCGACTGCACCAGGCTGCCACGGCCGCTCACGACGCTGTCCAGGCTGACCGTGCCGCTGCGCTGGAACACCAGCTGCGTGTTGTGGGCCAGATCGATGGCGCCGCCGCCCAGGCTGCCGGCATCACCGCCCTCGCCCACCTGCAGCGTGCCCTGGCTCACCGTGGTGCCGCCGCCCGGCGTCCAGCGGCCCAGCACGGTGAGCGTGCCGTTGCCGGCCTTCTCCACCTGGCCGGCGCCGCCCAGGTCGCCGGTCCAGCGCGAGGCCGCGCCGAGGTCCACGATCAGCCGGCTGCCCGAGGCCACCGTGGTGGCCCCGGTGGCGGTGCGCGCGCCGGTGAGCTGCAGATCACCGGCCTGCAGCTGCAACAGCCCGGCGCCCCCGAGGTCGCCGCGCAGAGTCAGCGTGTCGCTGTGCAGCACGGTGAGCGTGCCCTGGTTGTCGATGTCGCCCCTCACGCTGCCGGCAGCCAGGCCCACGCCCAGCCGCAGGGTCTTGCCGGCGGCGATGGTGGTGGTGCCGGTGTAGAGGTGGTCGCGGCTGAAGCTCAGCGTGTCGCTGGTTCCTGCGTCGGTACGGCCTGCCTGCGTGACACCGCCACCGCCGCTGATCAGGCCGTCGAAGATCAGGTTGCCGGCGCGGCGGAACACCAGCTGCGCCCCCGTGGCCACGTCGACATCGCCGACCAGGCCCTGCGCGCCGCCGTCGCCCAGCTGCAGCGTGCCGGCACTCACCCGCGTGCCGCCGCTGTGGCCCTGGTTGGCCGTGAGCACCAGGGTGCCGCTGCCGGCCTGCTCGAGCTGGCCGCCACCGCTGACCACACCGCCATACACCAGCGTGTCCGATCGCTTGAAGCGCAGCAGGCCCTGGTTGATGACCGCGCCCGCCAGCGAGCCAGCCTGCCCGCCATCGCCCACCTGCAGCTGGCGACCCGCCTCGACCGTGGTGCCGCCGGTGTGCGTGGCATCGCCGGCCAGTGTCAACACGCCTGCGCCGGCCTGGGCCAGCACACCGCCGCCGGTGATGGGGCCGGACAAGGTCAGGTCCTGGCTACGGCTCACCTTCAGCAGACTGCCGCTGGCGATGTCGATCGCGCCGGCCAGGCCGCCGCCATCGGCGATCTCCAACAGGCCCTGCACGACCGCCGTGCCGGCGCCAGGCGCCGCGGCACTGGCCAGCCGCAAGGTGCCGGCGCCCAGCTTGCTCAACGAGCCAGCGCCGCTGACGCCGCCGCTGAGCGTCAGCACCGACGCGGCGTTGCCCACGCCGATGCCGGCCGCGGCCGTCAGCACCACCGCACCCTGGCTGCTGGCCGCGGCCGCGCTGCTGTTGAACAGCGCACCCGCACCGCCCACGCCCAGACCGGCCAGCGACCAGCCGTTGTGGACGCTGAAGCCCGCCAGGTCGACGCTGGCGCCATCGGCCACGCTGACCGCGCCGCTGCCGAAGGCGCCCTGGCTCGCGGCACTCGACCGCCCCGCCACCAGCGTGCCGGCGCTCACGGTGGTGCCGCCGCCAAAGCGGCTGAGCCCCCCCAGCGTCAGCGTGCCGGCGCCGGCCTTGGCCAGCGCACGCGGCGTGGCATCGGCCTCGGTGATCGCCCCGCCGAGGGTCAGCGCCGCGCCCGCGTCCACGCCCACGGTGGCATCGCCAGCCAGGGTCATTGCGCCGCTGCTGCGCCCGGCCGTGCCGCTGCTGCTGCGCAGCGCACCCAGGCCACCCACGCCCCGGCCGGTGAGCGTCCAGTCGTTGTCGACGGTGAAGCCGGCGAGATCGACGCTGGCGCCCTCGGCCACCGTGACGGTGCCACGGCCCAGCGCGCCCTGGCCCGCGGCGTCGGAAGTGCCGACCACCAGCATGCCGGCACTCACCGTGGTGCCGCCGCGGTAGCTGCTGGCGCCGCCGAGCGTCAGCGTGCCGCTGCCCACCTTGTCCAGGCTGCGCGGCGTGCCATCGGCCTCGCCGATGGCCCCTGACAGCACCAGCGCCGCGCCGTCGGCCACGCCCAGCGTGGCGTTGCCAGCCAGCGTGATGGCCCCGCTGCTGCGGCCGGCCGTGCCGCTGCTGCTGCGCAGCGCGCCCAGGCTGTCCACGCCGGTGCCGCTCAGCAACCAGGCGTTGTGGACCGCAAGGCCGGCGATATCAACGCTGGCCCCACTCGTCACCGTGACCGCGCCGGTGCCGAACGCGCCGCTGGCCGGCGTGTCCTGCGTGGCCGCCACCGAAGCGCTGCCGGCCACCAGCGTGCCCGCGCTCACCGTCGTGCCGCCGCTGTAGGTGTTGGCGCCGCTGAGCGTCAGCGTGCCGGTGCCGGCTTTGGTGAGCGCCCGCGCCGTGGCGTCGGCGTCGGCGATCACGCCGCTCAGGCTCAGCGCCGCCCCGTCGGCCACGCCCAGCGTGGCGTTGCCGGCCAGCGTGATGGCCCCGCTGCTGCGGCCGGTGGTACCGCTGCTGCTGCGCAGTGCGCCCAGGCTGTCCACGCCGGTGCCGTTCAGCGACCAGGCGTTGTGGACTGCGAGGCCGGCCAGATCGACACTGGCGCCACTCGACACCGTGACCGCGCCGGTGCCGAACGCGCCGCTGGCCGACGTGTCCTGCGTGGCCGCCACCGACGCCGCGCCGGCCACCAGCGTGCCCGCGCTCACCGTCGTGCCGCCGCTGTAGGTGTTGGCGCCGCTGAGCGTCAGCGTGCCGGCGCCGGCCTTGGTCAGCGCCCGCGCCGTGGTGTCGGCGTTGGCGATCACGCCACTCAGGCTCAGCGCCGCGCCGTCGGCCACGCCCAGTGTGGCGTTGCCGGCCAGCGTGATGGCCCCGTTGCTGCGGCCGGTGGTTCCGCTGCTGCTGCGCAACGCGCCCAGGCTGTCCACGCCGGTGCCGTTCAGCGACCAGGCGTTGTGGACTGCGAGGCCGGCCAGATCGACACTGGCCCCACTCGTCACCGTGACCGCGCCGGTGCCGAACGCGCCGCTGCCCGGCGTGTCCTGCGTGGCCGCCACCGACGCGGCGCCAGCCACCAGCGTGCCCGCGCTCACCGTCGTGCCGCCGCTGTAGGTGTTGGCGCCGCTGAGCGTCAGCGTGCCGGCGCCGGCCTTGGTGAGCGCCTGCGCCGTGGTGTCGGCGTTGGCGATCACGCCACTCAGGCTCAGCGCCGCGCCGTCGGCCACGCCCAGTGTGGCGTTGCCGGCCAGCGTGATGGCCCCGCTGCTGCGTCCGGTGGTACCGCTGCTGCTGCGCAGCGCGCCCAGGCTGTCCACGCCGGTGCCGCTCAGCGACCAGGCGTTGTGGACTGCGAGGCCGGCGAGGTCGACGCTGGCGCCACTCGACACCGTGACCGCGCCGGTGCCGAACGCGCCGCTGGCCGGCGTGTCCTGCGTGGCCGCCACCGACGCGGCGCCAGCCACCAGCGTGCCCGCGCTCACCGTCGTGCCGCCGCTGTAGGTGTTGGCGCCGCTGAGCGTCAGCGTGCCGGCGCCGGCCTTGGTGAGCGCCCGCGCCGTGGTGTCAGCGTTGGCGATCACGCCACTCAGGCTCAGCGCCGCGCCGTCGGCCACGCCCAGTGTGGCGTTGCCGGCCAGCGTGATGGCCCCGCTGCTGCGGCCGGTGGTACCGCTGCTGCTGCGCAACGCGCCCAGGCCGTCCACGCCGGTGCCGTTCAGCGACCAGGCGTTGTGGACTGCGAGGCCGGCGAGGTCGACGCTGGCGCCACTCGACACCGTGACCGCGCCGGTGCCGAACGCGCCGCTGGCCGGCGTGTCCTGCGTGGCCGCCACCGACGCGGCGCCAGCCACCAGCGTGCCCGCGCTCACCGTCGTACCGCCGCTGTAGGTGTTGGCGCCGCTGAGCGTCAGCGTGCCGGCGCCGGCCTTGGTGAGGCTGCCGGTGCCGCTGATCGGCAGGCTGACGCTGCGCGCCGCGGCGTTCGTCCAGGTGGTGGCCCCGCCCAGCACCAGGCCGCTGGCAGCCATGTCGACATCGGCGATGGTGATGTTGCGCGCGGCCAGCGTCAGCGCACGGCCCGCGCCCTGCAGGCTGATGCCCTGGTTGATGGTGATGGTGTCGGTGGCGTCGTTGCCCAGCACGCTCAGCGTCAGGCCGCCCGCCGTGGTGCCGGTGGGGCTGCTGACCGCGGCGGCCACGGTGATGCGATCCAGCGCCTCCAGCGTCACCGGGCCGGCGGCCAGCTGGCTCAGCAGCGTGGTCACGCTCAGCACGTTGTCACCGCTGCCGCCGACCTGCACGGTCAACTCGGTGGGATCGAGCAGCAGCACGCCAGCCTGGCCCTGCGGCGCGCGACGGTCGGCACTGCCCTCGAAGCGCAGCACGCCGCGCGACGACACCTCCACCAGCCCGCCGTTGCCCCCTTCGGCACCGCCGCGTGTGCTGATGGCGCCGGCAAACTGCGTGCGCTCGCCCGACCACAGGACCACACGGCCCCCATCGCCACGCGCCACGGCATCGGCCGACAGCTGGGCACCGGCCTCCACCACCACGCTGCGCGCATGCGGCAGGGCCGCGGCATGGGCGCCCTGCGCATCCCCGCCCACGCGCACGCTGCCGCCACCGGCCTGGCCGCTGGCGTCCAGCCGCGCGCTGGCGGTCAGCTGCAGTTGATCGCCCAGCACGGTGATGTTCCCCCCCTGCGTGCCGGCAGCATCGGCGCTGGCGCGCACCTCGCCGCTCACCCGCGTGATGCCGGACCGTCCGCCGTCGATCACCACCTGGCCGTCACGCAGTGCCAGGCCGCTGGCCCGCACCGTACCGGACAGGTTCAGCACCGTGTCGGCCCAGCCCGCACGCGCCTCGGCGCGCAGGTCGGCCGGGCCCGCCAGCGCCCGCGCCGAGCCCGACAGGTCGAGCCGGGTGGCCAGGTCTTCGCTGCGGGCGTTGAAGAAGATCAGGCCATCGCCTTCCACGTCGACCTGCACCGCACCCACCGCGGCCGCGCCCAGGCGGCCGGCGAGCACGTTGCCGCCGATGCTGACGCGCGGGCCCACCAGCGCCACCGTGCCGCCGGGCGCGGTGATCTCGCCGTCGGCGCGCAGCTCGCCGGTGCCGGCCTGACCGCCCGAGAGCTGCCAGCGGCCGTTGGTCAGTGGCACCGGGTCGATGTTCAGCGTGGTGGCCACCAGGCTGCCGACATCGACGCGCGAGCCGACGCCGAAGATCACGCCGCGCGGGTTGGACAGGAACACCCGCCCGTCGGCCTGCAGCTGCCCCAGGATGAGCGACGGATCGGCCCCGGTGACGCGGTTGAACAGCACCGCCGCCGCATCGGGCTGCACGATGCGCACGCGCTCGCCGGCGGCGATCGAGAAGCTGGTCCAGTCGATCGCCGCACGTGCGCTGGTCTGCGTGATCGCCAGCTGCTTGCTGCCATCGGCACGCACGCTCACGCTGCCTGCCGTGGGCACCGCGCCCTGCGGCAGGGCCCAACCCGATGGCGACGCGGCCATGGCCCCCGCCAGCCAGGCGGCCAGGCTCAGCCGGTGCAGCGCCCAGCGGCCGTGGCGGGGGTGGCCACGGCCAGGCCGCGCACGCAGCTCAGGGGAACCACGACAGCTGCGCATACACCCTCGGATTGCGTGAGGCGGTGTCGGACCGGGGCTGGCCGGTGGTGGGCACGGCCACGCTCAGCCGTGCCGCGAAACTGCGCGGACGCTCCCACGACAGCGCCACGCCGGCGCCGGCCAGCGTCTGGCGGTTGGCGTCGCGCGCGGCCTGGGTGGTGGGGTTGTGGCGCAGGCGCAGCGTGCCGTGGTCGTAGAACACGCTGCCCACCAGTTCGCGCGCCCAGCGGCCCAGCCAGGCCTCGGGCGGCAGCAGGCGCAGCTCGATGCTGGCCACCGCGCCGGTGTCGCCCGTGCCCTCGCCCGGCGCGAAGGCGCGCACGCCGTCGGGACCGGCCATGCGGAACTGCTCGCTGCTGTCCAGGTTCTGCCAGGCCCACTGGCCGCGCGCCGCGGCAAACAGCAGCAGCCGGCCGTCGATCAGGTTCTGCAGCCGGTTGCCGGCGGCCACCAGCTTGCTGTAGCGCGGCGCGTCGTCCAGCCCGGCCACGGCGCCGCCGCGGTAGCGCACCTCGCCGTGCGACACATTGGCCTCGAAAGTGCTGACCCCGCCGCCGCCCAGGTTGTCGCGCACGTCGCCGGTCAGGCCCAGCGTCAGGCTGTCGATATGGCGCTGCTGCTCGGAGCGCGCCACGTCCTGCCGGTCGGCATGCTGCTTGCCGTCGAGCGTGCCGACCAGGAACACGTTCAGGTTGCGCGAGCGCCGCCAGGGGTACAACGCGGTCAGCGAGGCGCTCAGCGCGTCACCGTTGACACCCAGCGGAAACTGCACCGGATCGAGCCGATACTTCACCATCGACAGCGAGCCGCCGAGCTTCCAGCCATCGCTGCCCACCGGCAGGCTGTAGCCCACCAGCGCGAACTGCAGGCCGCCCGTGTCGGAGCTCAGCGCGTTCAGCGTCAGCGAGTCGCCGCGTCCGGCCAGGCTGTTGCCGGCCAGCAGCGCACCCACGCGGTACAGGCCCAGGAAGCGCGAGCCGTTGGCGTCGATGTCCACCTTGCCCGACCAGGGCTTCTCGCCCTGGCCGCTGACCTTGAGCATGGCCGTGCCCGGCGTGCGGCCGGCCAGCACATCGAAGCGCACGGTGATGCCGCGCAGGTCATTGAGAAGGAAGACCACGCGCTCGACCTCGTCGACACGCAGGATCTCGCCCGGCTTCAGCCGCGCCAGGTAGGCGTTCACCACCTCGCGGCGCACCGGCAGGCTGGCCGGCCAGTCGAGCTCGACCCGGTCGAGCCGGCCCTCGAGCACCTCGATGCGGATCAACCCGTCGCGGGGCGTCTGCTCGGGCAGGTAGGCATAGCCCAGGTAGTAGCCCAGATCGCGCTGCAGGAAGCGCGTGATGTCCGCCGCCGCATTGACCAGATCGTCGTAGCTGCGGCGCGGGCCGACATAGGGGGCGGTCAGTGCGGCCAGCGCGGCCTGCAGTGCGGCCGGCGCGTCGGGCGGCAGCGTGTAGCCGCGCACGTCGATGGCGATGTCCTGCTGCGGCTTCTCGAGCTCGCGCGGCGGCTGCGGCCGGTCGGGCAGGCGTTCGCCCTCGGTGCGCAACGCGGGCCGCGGCGTCAGCTGCTCGGGCGTGGGCACGACGCCGGGCGTCTGCGCCTGCAGCACGCCCGCCATGCAGCACAGCGCAGCGGCACAGGTCGCGCGCGCCCGCGCCGGTGACGGTACCGGCCGGCGCGCAAGGCCAGCCCGCTCGCTGCCTCGGCCAGGTCGAGGGGCTGCCGCAACGGCAACGGACATCCGGGGTGCTCCAGCGCGAAGAACGGTGGGTCGGACCCGTCGGCGACGCGACTGGAAGGCCGCCGCCGGGCGCAGCCCATGCTAGCGAAACCGGTGCGCCGCAGCGGTGGCGGCCGGCCGATGAGCGTGGGGGTTGTCAGCCGCGGTCGGCCGTGCTCAGGCCGCGCTCAGGGCGTGTTCTGCCGCGCGATCTCGACGCGCCGGTTCTCGGCCGCGAAGGGGTCGTTGCCCACCTTGGGCGCCTTCGAGCCCAGGCCCATGGCCTGCAGCATGGCCGGGTCGGCACCCAGCTTCACCAGGTAGTCGCGCACGGCCTCGGCGCGCTTTTGCGAGAGCAGCAAATTGCCCTCGTCCGAGCCGCTGGCATCGGCGTGGCCTTCGATGCGCACCACGCGGCCGCTGCCCTTCTTGCCGCGCAGCACCTCGGCAAAGCGGTCGAGCTGCTGGCGCAGCAGGTCGGGCAGTTCGGCCGAGCCGATCTTGAACGTGGCCGTGGGCAGCGAGAAGCGTACCGCCGGCTTGAAGCCCATGCACTTGAAGCCGGACTTCTTCAGCTCCTCGCAGGCGTCCTCGGGGAACAGGCCTTCGCTGATCGTCTGGGCATCGGGCACCTGCTGGCCGAGATCGACCGCATCGTCGGCATGGGCCAGCCAGGGCGGCAGCAGCAGGGCCACCAGCACCGCACCCCGTCCGAGGGTGCGGCGGATCGTCGCTTGGGGGGTTGGGCGTGCAGCCATCATCTCGACCTCCATCGGTTGCGCGGGCCCGATGGCACGCCCGACCGGTGGGCTCGGAGCGACAGCGGCGGACGCCATCCAGGCAACGCCGCATCATAGGACCGCGCGGCGCGCAGGGTCATCCCGAGAACGGCGTAACCGCTGTCCGCACATCTGGGCGGTCAGCGGCGCGTGCAGGTCTCGCCGCATCAGAACTGATGGCTTGGCGACTCAGAATTCGTCGACATCGAGCCAGGCCGCACCGAACGCATCGGACCGGCCGGCCCCGGACCCGCCGGCACCGGCCAGCGCGAACAGACGCTGCAGTGCGCCGCGCCCCGACAGGTCCAGCACCGGCTGCACGAACGGGCCCGCCGCCGATGCCGGCAGGGCCGACAGGTCGGGCGGCGCATCGGTCACCAGCACCAGCAGGCGGTCGCGCCCGGCCGGCCCGCCGGCCACCAGGCGCCAGGCCGGGCGCGGCAGCATCAGCGTCTGGCCAGCGGCGATGCGGTTGTCGCGGTCCAGGGCATTGGGGAACAGCAGCGTCAGCGAGCGGCCATCGGTGCCGGCCATCAGCACATGCACATGGCCGGCATGGCTGGAGCGCACGGCCAGGCCCAGCGCGTCGCTGCCGATGCGCAGGCGCGGCGCGTCCAGCGTCAGGTCGACGCGGCGCTTGGTGTCGCGCTGGGCATGCAGCTGCAGCAGCAGCTCGGCCGGCGTGGGATCGCGCAGGGGCGGCCGGTTGGCCGCAGCGGCGGGCGCCGCCGGTACCACCGGTGCAGCCGGTGCCGCGACAGCGGGTGCCACCGATGCCGGCCGCGAGAACCAGGCCGGCACGAACTCGCGGTTGCCGGCCAGCGTGAGGTGATGCGGCAGCAGCTGCGGCTGGTCGGCCAGCGTGCGTTCCACCAGGGCCTGGGCGCAGGCCACCACCTCGCCGGCCGAGACGGCGCCGCTGCCGTCCAGGTCGCGCGCCTCGCCCTGCAGGCAGCGCCGCAGCGCCACGGTGGCCAGGCCGCCGGCGGCAGGATTGTCGAAGCTGACCTCGTCGGGCCGAGACGAGGCGATGTGCACCACGTCGCCCAGGCCCATGCCGGCCGCGCCGGCGGCGGCCTCGAAGCCGCGGTGGCGCACATTGCTGGCCACGCTGCACTGCGCGCTGACGCCCGAGGTCTTGGGCTGGAAGCCGCCCCAGCTGCGCGCCGGCGCCGTGCCCGGCGTGGTGGCCCCACCCGAGTGGCAGGCGTCGTAGACGACGAACAGCTTGTCGGCCACCTCGCCGATGGGCCGCACGCGCTGCGCGAACTCGCGGTGGCTGAAATCCTTCAGGTCGTGCGGGATCAGCGTCTCCACGCAGGCCTGGGCGTGTTCGTCGTAGTAGCGCGAGCCGTGGCCCGACCAGTAGATGAACACCCGGTCGCCCGGCTGCACGCGTGCACGCAGCGCCGCCAGCGCCTGCTCGATGCCGGCGCGCGTGGCCTGGGCGTCCTGCAGCACCACGGTGTTGGCGGCTGGCACCTGCAGCATCGCGGCGATGCTGCGGGCGCTGTGCATGTCATGCGCCACACCGGCCAGCGGCGTGACCGGCCGCGCCGGATCGGCCTGGTAGCGGCCCACGCCGATGATCAGGGCATGGCGGCCGGCACGGGGCGACGGCGTCGCGGCTACGGCCGGGCCGGCATCCTCGGCTCCCCCGGAAGCTGGGCCGGCCACGGCCACCGGCGCCAGCGCCCCCACGGTCAGCATGGCCAGGCCCGCGGCCAGGATGCGCGCACCGCGCGCGAGCCGCCGGCCGCTCATGGCGTGGCCTTGGCCAGCGTGTCGCGCTGGCGTGCGGTGTCCACGCTCACCAGTTCATGGCGGGTGCGGCTGGTCAGAGTGCTGTCCGAGCGGTGCTCGTAGTCGATGGCAACCGGCAAGCCCAACTCGGGCGCGAACCAGTAGGTGCGCTTCCAGAACAGCAGGTACGAGCGGCCGCCGTCGCTGCGCGAGGTGTCGCCACGCAAGGACACGTCGACGCGCAGCGCCTCGAAGTCGCCGGCCGGCGTGCGCACGGTCTCGCGGCCGGCCACCTGCAGGCTGCCGCTGAACACCGAGCGGTGCACCGTGCCGCCGGCCTCGCGCAGCTCGCGCACGGCGCGCAGCTCGCGGCTCTGGCCCGCGCGGGGCAAGGCGCCAAACAGCTCCAGCGGCTCGGGCCAGGTCTCGCGGTCGCCATTGCCATGCTCGGACGCCACCACGCTGCCGGCGGCCGTCATCAGCAGCTTGCCGTCCTGCAGCTGCCCATCGGGCAGCACGCGCTCGATGCGGCGGCGGTAGGTCTGCGTGATGTCGCCGCCTTTAAGCCGGTCGATCACGCGGTAGCGCCACTGGTCGCCCGCGGCAAAGCCGAAGGCATTGCGCTGCGACGGCGGCACCGGGGCGGCCACCGGCGGCGCCAGCTGGGCCAGCAGTTCGGCGGTGCGCTGGCGCTGGGCGGCCTTCAGGGCCTCGACGTCGGCATCGGCGCCGGGGGGCAGACGTGGCGGAACGGCAGCGACAGATGCAGCGGCAGGTGCAGGGGCAGGTGCCGGGATCGGCGCAGGGGGCGGTGCGGTGGCAGGCGCTGCGGCCAGCACGGTCGGCGCAGCCGGCCGCGGCGCGGCGGCAGGTGGGCGGCCCAGTTCGGCCAGCACCTGCTGGGTGCGGCGGTCACGGTCGCTGTCGGGCGCGGTGGCGCCCGGCCCCGGCGCGGCGAGGATGGGCACGGCCTGTGGCGCCGGCGCCGGCACCGGCAACACGACTGCCGGTGCGGGTGCGGGTGCGGGTGCGGGTACCGGTGCCGGTGGGCGCGGTGGCGCAACGGGCGGCGGCGTCAGCTCCGCCACCCGGCGGCGGGCATCGGCGGCATGGCGGCCGGCCGGAAAGCGCGTCAGATAGGCCTGCACCTCGGCCAGCACGCGGCTGCCCTGCACGGTCTGCCACAGCGCGTCGTCGAGCGCGGCGGTCACGTCCACCGGCGGTGGTGCGGGGATGGGGACCGGCGGCGGCACCGGTGCGGGCGGCGCCACCGGCGGCGGCTCGCCGGCCAGGTAGAAGTCGCCTTCCAGCGAGGTGCTTTCCCACGGCACCTGCTTGCCTTGCGAGGCGCGGCGCACGGCGGCACGCACCTGCTTGAACACGTCCTCCACCTTCAGCCCGGGCTTGCGCATGGCCTCCAGCAGGTGCTGGGTGTACAGGCCGTGGCGGCCGCTGCCATCGCTGGCCACGGCGCCGGGCGAGGTGGCGAAGGCCACCAGCGTGCCCACCGGCGCGTCCATCTGCGCCAGGCCCTGCACCGACGAGCGGAAGCTGCGCGCGAACGGGTTGTTGCGGCAGGCGTCCAGGATCATCAGGTTGGCGCCGTTGCCCGCGCTTTCCATCTTGTCGAGCACGGCCTGGGCATCCAAAGACTGGTAGGCCACCTCGTCCTCGCGCTGGATGTCGGCGCCCACGGGGATCAGGTGGTTGCGGCCCTTGATCTGCATGCCGTGGCCGGCGAAATAGAACACCCCCGCCTGGCTGCCACGCAGCCGGTTGCCGAACTCGCGCAGCACGGCCAGCATCTCGCGCTGGTCGGCATTGGTGCGCAGCAGCACGTCGAAGCCGGCCGCCTGCAGCGCGCGGGCCATCTCGGTGGCGTCGTTCACCGGGTTCGACAGCGGCGCGTCGCGGTAGGCCTCGTTGCCGATCACCAGGGCCACGCGGCGCGCGGCCTGGGCCACGGGCGCCGCGGGCTGCACCTTCAGGTTGCGCTGGGCATCGGTGGCCGGGGCGGCTGCGGTGCTGGTACCGGCCGGTGGCCGGCTGCCGCCGGTCTGTGCGGCCGCCGGGCCGGCGGTCCAGGCCAGGCAGGCGGCGCACACCGAGGCGGCCAGCACGGCCGAGGCAGAAGGGGCTGGGCGATCAGGTCGGAGCAAGGCGGGATTCCCGTGGTTCGACCCGGGATATCGGCCGCCTGCGCCCCGACTTGAGCCGGCGCACGGCCACCGCGGGGTGCCGCACGCGCGCTGGCCAGTTCAGCGGGCCGCGCGGCCCGCGCGCGGCTCAGCGCCCGGCCTTGACCGCCGCTGCGCGGATGGCGCTCAGCGTGGTGCGCGAGGTGCTCACCTCGGCATCGAGCTTCAGGTGGATCAGCATCGGTGCGCCGGGGCGCAGCGCCTCGGCGAAGGCGGCCTCGAAGTCGGCCGTGCGCTCCACCCGTGCGGCGCGCCAGCCGAAGGCACGTGCCATCGCTGCGAAGTCGGGGTTGTAAAGGTCGCTGCCGCTCACGCGGCCGGGGTACTCGCGCTCCTGGTGCATGCGGATCGTGCCGTAGGTGCCGTTGTCGACCACGATGCTGATCAGCTGTCCGCGGCGCTCGCTCGGCAGGTAGCCGGTGGCGGTGGCCAGCTCCTGGCCGTTCATCAGGAAGTCGCCGTCACCGGCCACGTTGACCACGGTGCGCTCTGGGTGCAGCAGCGCCGCGCCCACCGCCGCCGGGAAGCCGTAGCCCATGGCGCCATTGGTGCAGGCCAGCTGGGTGCGGCCATGGTGCTGCAGACCGTGGTAGCGCACGTAGCGGTGCAGCCAGCCGCTGAAGTTGCCGGCGCCGTTGGTGTAGACGGTGTCGGCCGGCGCCAGGCGCTGCACGGTCTTCATCACCACGGCCATGTCCAGCGGCTCGACGGCCGGAGCGGTGTGGTTGGCCTCGTAGTCGGCATGGGCGGCGGCGGCCCAGTCGCGCCAGGGCACGTCCACCGGTGCGGCCAGCGATTCCAGCGCCTTGGCGGCGCAGGCCATGCTGGCTTGCAGCATCAGGTCGGCGGCATACACGCGGCCCAGTTCCTCGGGCCCGGCGTGGATGTGCACCAGCTTCTGCACCGGGCGCGGCGCCTTCAGCAGCGTGTAGCCGCCGGTGGTCATCTCGCCCAGGCGCACGCCGAGCGCGATCACCAGATCGGCCTCCTGGATGCGCTGCGCCAGCTTCGGGTTGATGCCGATGCCCACATCGCCCGCATACAGCGCGTGGCGGTTGTCGAAGGTGTCCTGGAAGCGGAAGCCGCAGCCCACCGGCAGCTGCCAGTTCTCGGCAAAGCGCTCCAGCGCGCGCGCGGCCTCGGCGTCCCAGCCGCCGCCGCCGGCAATGACGAAGGGGCGCTGGGCCTGCATCAGCAGCGCACGCAGGTCGCGCAGCGGGCCCGGCGCCGGCCAGGCATGGGCGGCCTCGGCGCGCGGCAGCACCGGTGCGGCGGTGGGCTGCGTGAGCATGTCTTCGGGCAGCACCAGCACCACCGGGCCAGGGCGGCCCTGCAAGGCGGTGTGGAAGGCGCGCGCCACGTACTCGGGCAGGCGGTGCGGGTCCTGCACCTCGCCCACCCACTTGGCCATGCCCAGCGTGCCGGGGCCAAAGAACTGGCGGTAGTCGAGTTCCTGGAAGGCCTCGCGGTCGCGCTGGTCGCTGGCCACCTGGCCGATGAACAGCACCATCGGCGTCGAGTCCTGGAAGGCCGTGTGCAGGCCGATGCTGGCATTGGTGGCGCCCGGCGCGCGGGTGACGAAGCACACGCCCGGCCGGCCGCTCAGCTTGCCCTGGGCCTCGGCCATGAAGGCGGCGCCGCCCTCCTGGCGGCAGGCGATGAAGCGGATGGCCTCGCGGTGGGCGTGGAAGCCGTCCAGCACGGCCAGGTAGCTTTCTCCCGGCACGCCGAACACGGTGGCGACGCCCTGCGCGATGAGCGCCTCCACCAGCGCATGGCCGGCCAGGCGTGGGGTGACGGGGGCAGCGTGGGCAGGAGCAGTGGGTGCGGTCATGCAGCCACTTTAGCCGGCCGCGGCGGGCATCCGTGCAGCCTGCAAGCGCAACGCCGCGATGCCACGGCCCACCAGGGCCGCCGAGGCCACCCCGGCGATCAGCGCCCCGGCCGAGACGAAGAAGATCGCATGGGCCTGGCCCGCGTCCATCAGCCGCCCCAGCAGCGGCGCGGCCAGCGCGAAGCCCAGGTCCAGACCCGAGTACACCGTGCCGTAGACGCGGCCGGTGGCGCCCGGGGGCGCGGCGCGCTTGATCAGCATGTCGCGCGAGGGGCCGGCCAGGCCGGTGCCCAGGCCGGCCAGCGCCGCCACCGCCAGCGCTGCCGGGCCCGGCAGCCAGCCGGTGCCCACCAGCACCAGCATCAGGCCGCAAAAGCCCAGGCACAGGGCGATCACGCGCTCCAGCCGCTCGGCCCGCGCGACGATGAAGCCGCCGATCACCATGCCGGCCGCGCCGGCCAGCATGTAGCCTGTGACCACCAGCGCCGTGAGCGACAGCGGCAGCCCGTACATGGCGCGCAGCGCGGGCGAGGCGAAGCTCTGGATGGCCGACAGCGCCACCGTGGTCCAGAAGAAGAACGAGAAGCACAGCCACACCGACGGCAGCCTCAGAAAGGCCAGCGCATGCTCGCCGGCCGGCGCCGCCGCCGCGGGCTTGCCCGGCGCGGCCGGCTTGTCATGCGCCCAGGCGCCCAGGCGGTCGTCGATGGCGTCGCGGTTCAGCAGCAGCACCGCCAGCACCAGCAGCGCATAGACCGCCGCCGCCGCATAGGCCATGCGCCACGAGCCGCTGGCCACCGTGATGCCGCCCAGGAACACCGGCGCCAGCGCCCAGCCCAGGTTGCCCGAGATGCCGTGCACCGAGAAGGCATGGCCCAGGCGCGGCGCCGAGACGCGCTTGTTCAGGATGGTGAAGTCCACCGGATGGAACGGCGCATTGCCCAGGCCGGCCAGGGCCGCCGCCAGCATCAGCCCGCCGTAACCCTGGGCCGAGGCCGCCGCCAGCGACGACGCGACGAAGCAACCCAGCGCCGTGAACAGCACCGGCCGGGCGCCCACGCGGTCGACCAGAAAGCCCGACAGCGCCTGGCCCACGCCCGAGATCACGAAGAACAGGCTGACCAGGAAGCCCAGCTCGGCATAGCTGAGGTGGAAGGCCTCGATCAGCCACGGGAACATCGGCGGCAGCAGCATGTGGAAGAAGTGCGAGCTGCCATGCGCCAGGCCGATCAGGCCGATGGTGCGGGCGTCCTGGCGCAGCGCGCTGGCGCTGGCCAGGGCGGCGGGTGCGGTGGGGGTGGGAGAAGAGCGCATCGGAGGCATCCTAGGTGGCATGGCCGCGGCAGGTTTACGATGAACGGACAAGAACTGTCGAGATCGCGCCAATGCCAGCCGATGCATCCCAGGCCCCTGCCAAGCCGGCCGTCAAGGGCCCCGCCACAGCCCCGCCGCGCACTGCCATCGCACCGCTGACGCCGCAGCTGTATGCGCCCAGCGCCGGGCGCCCGGTGCGTGCCAAGCAGCGCCGGCTCACGCCACAGCAGCAGGTGGTGCCGCACCGCCATGCCTGGGCGCAGGTGGCGTTCTCGATCGAGGGCGTGACGCGCCTGACCGCCGAGAACGGCACCTACCTGGTGCCGCCCTCGCGCGCGCTGTGGATTCCGCCCGGCGTGGAACATGCCGTCACGGTGCTGGAAGACACGCTGATGGTCACGCTCTACCTGCACCAGCCCCCCGGCCGCTGCGGGCCGGGCCGGGCGCTGGACGACGACGCGGCGGCGGCCGACCGGTCCGAGGCCGACACCGCCAGCGCCGACGCCCCCTGGCGCCACTGCCGCGTGCTGGAGGTCAGCGACCTGCTGCGCGCGCTGGCGCTGCAGCTGGACGCCCGCCCCGACGACGCGCCAGCCCCCACCGCCGCCGACCTGCGGCGCGAGGCCCTGCTTAGCGCGCTGGTGGCCGACGAGCTGGGCCGCGCACGGCCGGTGCGCCTGGGTATCGCACTGCCGCGCGACAAGCGGCTGCGCGCGCTGTGCCAGGCGGTGATCGACGAGCCGGCGCGCCACGCCACGCTGGCCGACTGGGCCCAGGGCGTGCACGGCGTGGGCGCCAGCCCGCGCACGCTGGCGCGGCTGTTCCGCGACGAGCTGTCCACCAGCTTCGGCCGCTGGCGCGAGCAGGTGCTGCTGGCCCAGGCGCTGGCGCTGGCCGCGCGCGGCCGCCCGGTGGCGCTGATCGCTGGCGAACTGGGCTATGCCAGCGCCAGCGCCTTCACCGCCATGGTGCGGCGCACCGTGGGGCAGCCGCCCAGTCGCTTCTTCGCCACGAGCCGCGGCGCCGGCCTGCAAGGCTTGTAAGCAGCCGTAGGCGGACACGCACGGGCGCTACATCGCGAAACCAATGGGCAAAGCAGGCTGCCTAGAGTGGGCCGCAACAACAGCCCATGGGAGCACGCGATGATCGAGAGCCTGTTCGGGGACCTGGCCCCGCGACGACTGGACGAGGCCGCCACCCCCTCCGCCGGCACCGTCGGCCGGCCGGCACAGGCCACGCTGGCGCGCGCCGCCGAGGCGCTGGCCGACACGCTGTCGCCGATGGTGGACGTGGTGGTCGACACCTCGCCGGCCGAGGCCATGCGCAGCCATTTCGCGGCCCGGCGCGAGCTGCAGCCCGGCGCCGCACGACCGATGATCACGCTGCTCGACCCCTCGCGCCTGTGGGCGCCGCAGGTGCTGCATGCGCTGTCGGACGCGGCGGCCTGCCCGATCGAGCGGCTGAACCTGCGCGAGCGGGCCACGCTGCGCACGCTGGCACTGATCGAGCGCCTGAGCGTGCCGCGCCGGGGCCTGCCGCCGCTGAAGGTGCTGCACCCCGACATCCGCGTGCCCGGCGCGCCGGCCGAGGAGATCGCCCACGCGCTGGCCGAAGGCAGCGCACTCACCGCGGTGATCGTGGGCACGCTGCAGCCGCATGCGCTGCTGTCGCACCTGCGCGCGCTGCTGGCCGCCACGCGGGCGCCCGGTTGGGCCTGCCCGTGGCTGGTGTTCGTGCTGCCGCCGGCGGCCGCGGCGCTGGGTGCGCGCATCGAGGCCCAGGCCTGGCCGGCCCATGTGCGCGTGCTGGCCGTCACCGAAGCCGAGGGCAGCCCGGCCGGCGTGTGGAACAGCGTGCTGGGTGCCTGGGAGGCCACGCGCGCCTACACCCCGCCCCCCGCGCGCGGGCCCGAGGCGCCGCACGACGGCCACGCCGCCGACCCCCTGGACCGGCACGACGACATCGCGCTGTCCCAGGCAGCCGCCGTGTTGCCATCCGTGTCACCGGCCGCGCTGGCGCGCCTGCTGGCCCCGCTGGCCCGCACCGACGGCGTGCGCGCCTGCGCCATCGTCGACCTGCGCGACGGCGACCTGCTGGCCACCGACTGCCAGAACGCCGGCGCTGTACCCGCGCCGCAGGACCGCCCCGACCTGGCCGCCGTGACCCAGGGCCTGTGCGCCGCACGCCGCGCCCATGCCGCGCTGGCCGGGCTGGCGCAGGCGCCCGACGAGGTGCTGGTCACCGCCGGCCCGTGGCAGAGCCTGCTGCGCGGCCTGCCGGGCCAGCCGGGGCTGGGCTTCGTCGCGGTGCTCGAGCGGGCCCATGCCAACCTGGCGCTGCTGCGCTTTCGCCTGCTCGACGCCGTGCCCCCGGCAGCCTGAGTTCGCGTGTCACCCGCCTGTCAGCCGTGTCACCTCAAGATGCCGGCGGGAAGGCCGATACAGTGTCGATCCCCCGAAGCGCGAGAGGACTGCTCCCATGGATTTCAGCTCGGTGCACAACGTGCACGAAGAGGCGGTGTTCGAGGCCGTGGCCCGGATGGCGCCGCAGTACCCGGCGCTGGCCGACAACGCCGACCTGCTGGCCGACGTGGCCTGCGTGGCGCTCAACCGCATGCAGCCGCGCTACATCCGCCACGCCGCTGACCTGGCCTTCTTCACCACCGTGAAGGAGCGCGAGGCCACGGCGCGCGACATCCACGAGTCGGTGGATTTCGCCTTCGGCTACGTGCAGGCCCGCCACGCGATGGCCGCGCGGCGCTGAGCCGCGCGCCCCTCTGACGCTCAGTGCACCGTCCGGCCGAAGCTGAACTCGCCGCCTTCCACCGTCACCGGCACGGTGTCCTTCGGACCGAAGCGGCCCTGCAGGATCAGCTTGGCCAGCGGGTTCTCGATGCGCGCCTGGATGGCGCGCTTGAGCGGCCGGGCACCGAACACCGGGTCGAAGCCGACCTTGGCGATCTCGCTCAGCGCCTCGGGCGAGACATCGAGCTTGATCTCCATGCGCGCCAGCCGCGCTTCCAGCGCCTGCAACTGGATCTTGGCGATGCTCTGAATGTGCTGCTGATCGAGCGCGTGGAACACCACGGTCTCGTCGATGCGGTTCAGGAACTCGGGGCGGAAGTGCTGCTTGACCTCGGCCCACACCGCGTCCTTGATCACCGGTGACGGCTCGCCGGCCATCGACATGATCAGGTGCGAGCCCAGGTTGCTGGTCATCACGATCACCGCGTTCTTGAAGTCCACGGTGCGGCCCTGCCCGTCGGTCAGGCGGCCATCGTCCAGCACCTGCAGCAGCACGTTGAACACATCCGGGTGGGCCTTCTCCACCTCGTCGAGCAGGATCACGCTGTAGGGCTTGCGGCGCACGGCCTCGGTCAGCGTGCCGCCTTCCTCATAGCCCACATAGCCGGGGGGCGCGCCGATCAGGCGGCTCACCGAATGCTTCTCCATGAACTCGCTCATGTCGATGCGCACCATGTGGTCGTCGCTGTCGAACAGGAAGCCGGCCAGCGCCTTGCACAGCTCGGTCTTGCCCACGCCGGTGGGGCCGAGGAACAGGAACGAGCCGAGCGGCCGGTTCGGGTCGCTCAGGCCGGCGCGGCTGCGGCGGATGGCGTCCGACACGGCCACGATGGCCTCGTCCTGCCCCACCACGCGCTGGTGCAGCTTGTCTTCCATCTGCAGCAGCTTGTCGCGCTCGCCCTGCATCAGCTTACTGACAGGGATGCCGGTGGCGCGTGACACCACCTCGGCGATCTCCTCGGCGCCCACCATCGTGCGCAGCAGCTGCGGGCCCTGGCCGCCGGCCTTCTTGCCGGCTTCCTTGGCTTGCGCTTCCTTCAGGCGCTTTTCCAGCTCGGGCAGCCGGCCGTACTGCAGCTCGGCCACCTTGTTGAAGTCGCCCTTGCGCTTCAACTCTTCCATCTGGAAGCGCAGGCGGTCGATCTCTTCCTTGATCTGGGCCGAGCCCTGGGCCGTGGCCTTCTCGGCCTTCCAGATCTCTTCGAGGTCGGCGTACTCGCGCTGCAGCTTGGCGATCTCTTCCTCGATCAGCGCCAGGCGCTTCTGCGAGCCCTCGTCGTGCTCCTTCTTCATCGCCTCGCGCTCGATCTTCAGCTGGATCATGCGGCGATCCAGCTTGTCCATCACCTCGGGCTTGGAGTCGATCTCGATCTTGATCTTGGCCGCGGCCTCGTCGATCAGGTCGATGGCCTTGTCGGGCAGGAAGCGGTCGGTGATGTAGCGGTGGCTCAGCTCGGCCGCGGCCACGATGGCCGGGTCGGTGATCTCCACGCCGTGGTGCACCTCGTACTTCTCCTGCAGGCCGCGCAGGATGGCGATGGTGGCCTCGACGCTGGGCTCATCGACCAGCACCTTCTGGAAGCGGCGCTCCAGCGCGGCGTCCTTCTCGATGTACTTGCGGTATTCGTCCAGCGTGGTGGCGCCGATGCAGTGCAACTCGCCACGCGCCAGCGCGGGCTTGAGCATGTTGCCGGCATCCATCGCGCCCTCGGCCTTGCCGGCGCCCACCATGGTGTGCAGCTCGTCGATGAACAGGATGATGCGGCCCTCGTCGGCCGACACCTCCTTCAGCACGGCCTTCAGCCGTTCCTCGAACTCGCCGCGGTACTTGGCGCCGGCCAAGAGGCCCGCCATGTCGAGTGACAACACCTTCTTGTCGCGCAGCGTGTCGGGCACCTCGCCGGCCACGATGCGCTGGGCCAGGCCCTCGACGATGGCGGTCTTGCCCACGCCCGGCTCGCCGATCAGCACCGGGTTGTTCTTGCTGCGGCGCTGCAGCACCTGGATGGCGCGGCGGATCTCGTCGTCGCGGCCGATCACCGGATCCAGCTTGCCCGAGCGGGCGCGCTCGGTCAGGTCCAGCGTGTACTTCTTCAGTGCCTCGCGCTGGCCCTCGGCCTCGGCCGAATCCACGGTCTGGCCACCGCGCACCGCGGTGATGGCGGCCTCCAGCGCCTTGCGCGTCAGGCCGTGGCCACGCACGATGCCGCCCAGGTCGGTCTTGCTGTCGGCCAGGGCCAGCAGGAACATCTCGCTGGCGATGAACTGGTCGCCGCGCTGGCCGGCCTCTTTCTCGGCGGCCTGCAGCAGTTGCACCAGGTCACGGCCCACCTGCACGCCCGAGCCGCCCTGCACGCTGGGCAGGGCGTTGAGCGCGGTGTCCATGGCCGTCTTCAGCGCGGCGGTGTTGGCGCCGCTGCGGTCCAGCAGGGCCTTGGGGCCGTCGGGCTGAGCCAGCATGGCGGCCAGCAGGTGGCTGGGCTCGATGTAGGGGTTGTCGCGCGCCACGGCCAGGCTCTGGGCCTCCTGCAGCGCTTGCTGGAACGCGGTGGTGAGTTTGTCGACACGCATGGGATGAATCCTCCGATTGCGGTGGGACATGGGGCCCGCAGCGGGCCTTTCAAGCCTGCACCCCGATCGGAGGCCGGCGCGCGGCGTGACGCCTTGCGCCGGATCAAATCTTCAGGAGGCGGCGGGCGCCGCGGGCGGCGGTGCACCGTCGCGCACCTCGCGCATCGGCGTGGCCACCCAGGCCCCCAGCGCCAGCACCACCAGCGCGCCGCCCCCCACGGTGAACACCTGGGCCGGTGTGGCCAGGCGCATCAGCGCGCCGGTGACGGCACCCGCCAGCGGCACCAGGCCCATGAAGATGAACATGAACACGCTCATCGCCCGGCCCAGCAGTGCGCGCGGCACGCGCTGCTGGATCCAGCTGAACACCGCCACCTGCATGTAGCCGCCCAGCACGCCGATGGCCAGCATCAGCGCCTGGGCCTGCCACAGCGCCGCCACATGGCCCAGCGGCATGAACAGCGCGCCCACGACCAGGTCGATCAGCAGGATGGTGCGGCCCAGCGTGCCCCAGCGCAGGCGCGGCCGCGCGCCAGACAGCAGCATGCCCAGCAAGGCGCCCAGGCCATGTGCACCCAGCAGCGCACCAAAGGCCGCCGCGCCCCAGTGCGGCCGGCTGGCCGCCAGCACCGGCATGGCCACATGCGCCGGCCCCATGATCAGCACCGCCACGGCGGCCCAGTAAAGCAGGCAGCAGCGCAGCGCCGCATCGGCCCAGAAGGCGCGCAGGCCTTCACCCACGGCGGCCCACACCGGCGGGTGCGGCAGCACGGCGGCAGGCCGCGGCCGGCACACCACGCGCGACAGCGTGAAGGCCGACAACGCAAAGCTGGCCGCATCCAGCGCAAAGGCCAGCGCCAGGCCGGGTGCCGGCCCGGTGTGGGCGGGCGTGTCACCCAACCAGGCGATCAGCCCGCCCGCCAGCAGCGGGCCGACAAAGAAGCTCAGCTGCCGCAGCGCCATCATCAGCCCGTTGGCCGGCTGCAGCAGCGCCGGCGCCAGCACCTGCGGCAGCATGGCCGTGGCCGACGGAATGCCAAACGCGGTGGCCACGCCGATGCCCAGCGCCAGCACGCCGATCAGCGGCGCAGTGAGCGCGCCCTGCCAGGCCAGCACGGCCAGGGCCGCCAGCAGCACGGTGCTGGCGTGCTTGCTCCACATCAGCACGCGCTGCGGCGAGTGGCGATCCACCACCGCGCCACCCAGCAGGATCAGCAGCGCGCGCGGCAGGCCGATGGCGGCCATCACCGCGCCCAGCACGGCGGTGTCGCCGGTCAGGCGCATCACCGCCCACGGCAGCGCCACCAGCGTGAACTGGTCACCCAGCAGCGTGATCCATGAGCCGGCCATCAGCCAGCGGAAGTTCGGATCGGCCAGCAACACGCGGCCAGGCGAAGCCGGTGGAGATCCAAGCTTCGCTGACGGCGCCGCGCCCTCGGGCACGGCTGGGGACGAGGTGGTGGACATGTGTGCGCTCCCTGTGCATGGGCCCCGCGGCACGGTGCCGGGGCCATGGGGTCGCACTCTCGGGCCTGACGTGGCGTGAGGGTCAAGCCCCTTGGCCGGCGCCGGGTGGGGCTTCTTCGGCGCACACGCCGGCGGCCTCGGCGGCGGCCACCAGGAAGTCCATCGCCTCGTGCGACAGCCGCACGCCCGCGCGCATGGCGGGCACCTGCACATAGGCGCGCAGCAGGCGTCTGGCGCGGTCGCCGTCGCCGCCAGCGGCCTGGCGCAGCACCTCCAGCCATTGCGAGACCAGCGCCGCCGCCGCCGGGCCATGGGCCGGCACGCCGGCCGCCAGCGCGCCATCCACCGCCTGCTGCAGCGGCTGCACCTGCGCCAGCGCGGGCATGCGGAAGTGCGACAGCTCCGCCCGGGTGAAGTGCTGCTCCCACAGCGCCATGCGCTGTGCGCTGGCCTGTTCCACAAAGCGCACCAGCGGCAAGCCGGGTCCGTCGCGCCGGTGCGTCTGCGGCTCCTTGGCGTACACCTCGCCCCAGCGGCTCATCAGGTCGAAATCACCGCCCATCCAGCGGTGCATCAGGCCCATCCAGCGCTGCACCAGCACCTGCACCTCGGGATCCTCGGGCGGGCGGCCTTCGTCCATCGCGCGCTGCATGGCCGGCACCACCGTCTGCCATTCATCGGCCACGCGCGGCCAGCCGTTCACGATGCGGCGGATCTCGTCGGGGCTGAAATAGCGCGCATAGGTGCTCATCAGCCCCAGCGTGCCCAGCCAGTCGTCCACATCGGGTTGCTTGCCTTCGGCCAGCACCTCGCCCAGCAGCGCGAGCCGCTCACGCAGCGCCGTGGCCTGGGCGATCTGCTGGTCCAGCGCGCGGGTCTGGCGTGCCACGATGGCCGGAAGATCCGACCCATCGCTGGCCAGCAGCGTGCCGATCTCGCCCAGCGGCACGCCCAGGCCGCGCAGCGCCTGGATGGCGTGCAGCCGCGCCACATCGGCAGCGGTGTAGAGCCGGTAGCCGGCCTCCGAGCGCGCCGATGGCGCCAGCAGGCCGATCTGGTCGTAGTGGTGCAGCGCGCGCACCGTCAGGCCGCTGCGCTGCGCCAGTTCGCCCACCTTCAAGGTCATGTTGCGCCGGCTCCCTGATCCGTTGGCGGACGGCCCACGCCGTCCCGGTGGCCATCTTGCACCCTCACGCGGCGTCAGGGTCAAGCGCTGCACACCGGGCCAAAGCAAAGCCGGCGGCAGCGCTTTCCGACACAATGCGCCGGTGGACATCCATCAAATGCAGGTTCGGTACGACCCGAACGCCGATCGCATCAGCTGGCAGGTGCGCACCCGTGGCGGCGAGTTGTTCTCGGTGTGGCTCACCCGCCGCATGGTGCAGCGGCTGTGGCCACCGTTCCAGCAGCTGGTGACGCGCATGGAGCTGGCCACCCAGGTGGCGCCCACCACCGTGGTGCACCCCGAGGCACGCGAGATGCTGGCCCAGGCCGCGCGCGAGCGCCCGCTGCCCATGGCCGACTTCAAGACCCCGTTCAGCGCCGAACCGGCGGCCGAGCCGCTGGGCGCCGAGCCGCTGCTGCCGACCTCCATCGACCTGGGCTCGGGCGACCACGGCAAGGGCCTGGCCATCCGCCTGCGCGAGGCCGCCGGCCGCAGCCTTGAACTGCGCCTGAACGACGACCTGTCCACCGCGCTGATGCGCCTGCTGGACAAGGCCGTGCAGGCCTCGGAATGGGGCCTGGTCACCGCACCGGTGGCCGTGGAGCCGCCCCCCGTGGCCGGGCCGGCACCGTCCAGCCTGAACTGAGCGCCGCCGGGCTGACCTGGCACCTACAGCGTGCCGCTCAGGCCGTGGTAGTGGCTGCCGTGGTAGACCAGCGGCTCGGCCTCGGCGCGTGAATCCAGCCGCAGCACGCGGCCGATGAACAGCCGGTGGTCGCCGCCATCGTGCACCACCTCGGTGGCGCATTCGAACACCGCCGCGGCATCGGCCAGCACCGGCGCCAGGCCCAGGCCGTCGGCCCAGTCGCCCTGCGCGAACTTGTCGGGCTCGGGCGACGCGAAGCGCCGCGACAGCGGCAGCTGCGCCTGGCCCAGCACGTTGACCGCCCAGTGCGACGCGGCCTCGAAGGCCGGCAGCAGCGCGCTGGCGCGGCGCAGGCTCCACAGCACCAGCGGCGGGTCGAGCGACAGCGCGGCGAACGAATTCACCGTCAGGCCCAGCGGTGCACCGGCGGCGTCGCGGCAGGTGAGGATGGCCACGCCGGTGGCGTAGCGGCCCAGGGCCTGGCGCAGCGCCTGCGCCGTGGGCGCAGCGACGACCGGGCTCACACCGGCGCGCCCGGCACGGCGGCCTGGCTGTTGCCGGCCGCGATGCCCCAGCGGGCCAGTGCCTCGTCGTCGGTCACGCGGGCGTCCACCCAGCGGGCGCCTTCGGGCGTGGTTTCCTTCTTCCAGAACGGCGCCTGGGTCTTCAGGTAGTCCATCAGGAACTCGCAGGCCTGGAAGCTGCTGCCGCGGTGCGCCGAGCTCACCACCACCAACACGATCTGGTCGCCGGGCTGCAGCGGCCCGACGCGGTGGATGACGCGGGCGTCACGGATGTCGAAGCGCCGGAGCGCCTCGTCGATCATGGCCTCGATGGCGCGCTCGGTCATGCCGGGGTAGTGCTCGAGCTCCATCGCGCTCACCTCGCCCGGCGTGCCGCTGTTGCGGTCGCGCACGGTGCCCACGAAGCTGGTCACGGCGCCCACGCCCCCGTCGCCGGCACGCAGGGCGGCCACCTCGGTGGACAGGTCGAAATCGTCGGTCTGGATGCGCACGCGGGCCGGGGAACTCATGGGCCCGGATTGTCTCATCCGGCCCCTGCCCCTGGCCGGCGCTGCGGCTCAGGACGGCTTGCGCGCCGCCTGCAACTGGGCGCCGAAGCGCGCGAAAGTGGCGCGCGTGGCCGCCAGCACCTCGGCCTCGTAGCGCTGCGGGTCGGCGTTCAGGCGGTACTCGCCGACGGCGGAGTTGCTGCTCAGCAGGCCCAGCGCACGGTTCAGGCCGCCGGTGTTGTCGGCCTGCTTGCTCACCGTCTCCACCGTCAGCAGGTCGGCCGGCAGCAGCAGGTGGCGGTCCAGCCGCACGCGGGCGGCGGCACGCTCGCGGCGGAAGGTGAAGCGGGTGACGTCGCGCGCGATCCGCGGCAGAGGCTCCACCTTCACCGAGGCGCCGCCCGACAGCAGGCCGCCCGAGGTCTTGACGATGGCCAGCGGCACCGTGACCCGCACCTTCAGCAAGTGGGCGTCCAGCGCCTTGGCCAGGTTCCACTCGGCCCAGCGCGCGCCGGTGCTGTTGCCGCCCAGCAGGCTGCCCATCGAGCGGTATTGCTCGCCGCGCGGGTCGGGGTCGCGGTTGGACTGCATGAAGCTTTCCTCGTCATCGCTGTCGAACAGCACCGGCAGGTCGCGCGGGCTGAAGGCCCAGCCGCCATAGCCGGTGAACTTCTCGTCCTCCACCGGCGAGGGCTTGCCGGCCTCCTTCAGCTTGGCCCAGTCGGGCTGGGCAGCCAGTTCGGCATGCGGCACCACCTCCAGGCCGGCCGCCTGCACCACAGCCAGCACCTCGTCGTACAGCGCATCGGTGATGCGCTGGAACTGCGCCACGCCCGGCCCAGCCAGCCGCACCGACGACTTGGCCGAGGCCCCACCGTAGAAGCCGCCCGACACGGCCGATCCGTCCTGCCGGTCGATGAACTGCACCACCAGCTGGGTGATGGCCACGCGCTTGACCTCGCCCAGCAGGCGCGGGTTGTCCAGCGCCACCATCGCGGGCTCGAGCGTGTAGGTGGCCGGCGCGGGCTGCGCCCAGGCGCTGGCGCCGCTGATGACACAGGCGATGGCGGACAGCAGGGCACACACCCGCCGACGGTTCGGAACCATGAACAACGCTCCCCGGACGCCCCGGCGGGCGCCGCTCGGCCGTCCTGGCTGGACTGCCACGGCCCGGACGGCCAAGGGGCGCGGCAGCGCGGCCCCGCTGCGGCGCCGCTGCCGGTGTACGCCGCAAACGCCGGACATACGGCTCAGCCCGGCCCGGTCCGGTGCGGACCGGCCGGGCTCGGCCAGGCGCCGTCAGCCGCCGTGAGCCGCCGTCAACCGCCGGTGACGGGCGGGAAGAACGCCACCTCGGCGCCCGCCGGCACGGCGGTGGCCTCGTCGGCCATCAGCTGGTTCAGGGCACAGCGCAGCGCGCGGCCGCGGGCCAGCACCTCGGCATGGGCGCCGCCGCGGGCGATCAGCGCATCGCGCAGCGCGCCCAGCGTGCTGCCCTCGGCGATCTCGACGGACTCGCTGGGGCCCAGGGCCTCGCGCAGCGAGGCGAAGTAGCGGACGGTGATGTGCACGGTGAGGGAAGGCATGTTCAAGCGCCGATCAGGCTGGCGAGCAGCAGCACGCGCACGCGGTCGCCACGCTGCACCACCTGGTTGGCCGGCAGGTCCACCAGGCCATCGGCCCACACGGCCGAGGTGAGCACGCCCGAGCTCTGGTTGGGAAACAGTTCCAGCCCGCCGTCGGCGTTGAAGCGCGCGCGCAGGAACTCGCGGCGCTTGTCAGGCTGGGGCCAGTCGAAGTCGGCGCGCGCCTGCACGGCCGTCGGCAGGGCCGCCGGACAGCCCTGGATGGCGCGCAGCACCGGCGCCACCGCCAGCAGGCAGGTGACGAAGCTGCTGACCGGGTTGCCGGGCAGGCCCATGAACAAGGCCTCGCTGCCCGCGTCATCACCGCGGCGCACACCGCCGAAGACCAGCGGCTTGCCCGGCTTCATCGCCACCTGCCAGGCCTCCAGCCAGCCCTCGGCCTTGACGGCGGGCTTGATGTGGTCTTCCTCGCCCACCGACACGCCGCCGCTGGTGAGGATCAGGTCATTGCCCTGGGCGGCGCGGCGCAACGCCTCGCGCGTGGCGGCCAGGTTGTCGGGCACGATGCCCAGGTCATCGACCTCGCAGCCGGCCGCCTGCAGCAGGCCACGCAGCGTGAAGCGGTTGCTGTTGTAGATGGCGCCGGGCTTCAGCGGCTCACCGGGCATCACCAGCTCATCACCGGTGGAGAACAGCGCCACGCGCGGGCGGCGCCGCACATGCAGGTTGGACGCACCCACCGATGCAGCCAAGCCCAGTGCCTGCGGCGTGAGCCGCTGGCCGGCGTGCAGCACCTCGGCACCCAGCATCACGTCCTCGCCACGGCGCCGGACCCACTGGCCGGCGCGCGGCGGCACGTCCACGCGCACGCTGCCCAGTTCTGAACCCTTGGCACCGCTGTCATCCGGAATGGCCTCGCACTGCTCCTGCATCACCACCGCATCGCCGCCGGCCGGGATCTGCCCGCCGGTGAAGATGCGCGCCGCGGTGCCGGGCTGCAGCGGCTGGCCCACATGGCCGGCCGGGATGCGCTGGCTGACCGGCAGCACCGTGCCGGCGGCCGGCACATCGGCCGCGCGCATCACATAGCCGTCCATCGAGGTGTTGTCGGCCGGCGGCACGTCCAGCGCCGAGACCACCGGCCGCGCCAGCACCCGGCCCAGCGCATCGAAGGTGCCGACCTTCTCGGTCTCGGCGATGACGCGGTCCTGCGCCACGGCCAGCAGGCGCTGCAGCGCCTCGTCCAGCGTCAGCATCGTCGGGCGCGGCGGGTTGGCGGGCGCCGGGGCAGCAGGTTCAGCCATGGATCTCGGGGTGGTAGGTGAAGCGATCGGCAGTGTCCATCAGCCACGAAGCCAGTGCCTCGGGTGTGGCCAGGTCGAACACCGGGCGCGCGGTGGCCTGCGGCAAGCCGGCCGGCGCGTCGGTGGCCACGGCCACCACATGCGGATCGTCGGGGTACAGCGGTGCCTGGTTCAGCGCGCCACGCCACACCTCCACCTTGGGCAGCGCGGCGTGCTTGTAGCCTTCCACCAGCACCCAGTCGCAGGGCGACAGTTCGGCCAGCAGTTCGTGCACCGTGGGCATGCCTTCCTGGTCGAACTCGCGCAGCAGCGCCAGGCGGTGGGCCGAGGCGATCAGCACCTCGGTCGCGCCGGCCTCGCGGTGGCGGTGGCTGTCCTTGCCCGGGTGGTCGATGTCGAAGCGCTTGTGCGCATGCTTGATCACGCTGACGCGCAGGCCGCGCGCCTTCAGCAGGGCCACCAGCTGCTCCACCAGCGTGGTCTTGCCCACGCCCGACGGGCCGCAGAAGCCCACCACCCGCCGCGGCGGCATGCCGGCGCTGTCGCTCACTTGGCGTGCTGCTCGATGTAGGCCTTCACCGCGCCCGCGTCCACCTTCATCACGGTGAAGCGCTTGGGCAGGGCCTCGATGCCTTCGAGTGCGGCCGGGCGGATCGGGTCACGGCCCAGGGCTTCCTGGATCGTGGCGGCGAACTTGGCCGGCAGGGCCGTCTCCAGCACGATCATCGGCACGCCGGGCTGCAGGTGCTCGGCGGCCACCTTCAGGCCGTCGGCCGTGTGGGTGTCGATCATGTCCTGGTGCGCATCCCAGGTGGCCTTGATGGTGGCCAGGCGGTCGGCATGCGTGCTCTTGCCCGACACGAAGCCGTACTGCGCGATGCGCGCGGTCTCGTCGGCGGTGAGCTGGAAGCCGCCCTCCTTCGCGATGGCCGGGCCGAACAGCTGGGCCGTGCGCGCGGCATCGCGGCCCAGCAGGTCGAACACGAAGCGCTCGAAGTTGCTGGCCTTGCTGATGTCCATGCTGGGGCTGGAGGTCTCGAAGGTCTCGGCACTGCCGCGCACGCGGTAGCGGCCGGTGCGGAAGAACTCGTCGAGCACGTCGTTCTCGTTGGTGGCCACCACCAGCTGGGCGATCGGCAGGCCCATCATGCGCGCCACATGGCCGGCGCACACATTGCCGAAGTTGCCCGAGGGCACGCTGAAGCTGACCTTCTCGGAATCGGCCTTCGTGACCTGGAAGTAGCCGGCGAAGTAGTACACCACCTGGGCCAGCAGGCGCGCCCAGTTGATCGAGTTGACCGTGCCGATCTTCCACTGGCGCTTGAAGGCCAGGTCGTTGGACACCGCCTTGACGATGTCCTGGCAGTCGTCGAACACGCCCTCGACGCTGAGGTTGTGGATGTTGGCGTCCTGCAGGCTGAACATCTGCGCCTGCTGGAACGGGCTCATGCGGCCGTAGGGCGAGAGCATGAACACGTTGACGCCCTGCTTGCCGCGCATCGCGTACTCGGCCGCGCTGCCGGTGTCGCCCGAGGTGGCACCCAGGATGTTGAGTTGCTCGCCACGCCGGGCCAGTTCGTACTCGAACAGGTTGCCCAGCAGTTGCATGGCCATGTCCTTGAAGGCCAGCGTGGGGCCGTTGGACAGGGCTTCGATCAGCAGGCCGTCCTTCAGGCGGCGCACCGGCACGATGGCATCGGTGCCGTACACGGCCTTGGTGTAGGTCTTGTCGACCAGGCGCTTCAGGTCGGCCGCCGGAATGTCGGTGATGTACAGCGACAGGATCTCGTAGGCCAGCGCCGCATAGCCGCCCGCCTGGCCGTTGCCGTACAGGTCGCGCCAGCGCGCCAGCGTGGCCGCGTCCACCTGCGGGTAGTGCGTGGGCAGGTACAGGCCGCCATCGGGCGCCAGGCCTTCCAGCAGGATCTCGGAGAAGCCGCGTTCGGTCTGGTCGCCGCGGGTGCTGATGTACTTCATGGCGTCCTCAGCTCAGCTCTTCCTTGCGCAGCGCCACGATGGGCTGCAGCACGGTGGGCAGGGCCTGCATCCGGGCCAGCGCTTCGCGCATGCGGCCTTCCACGGTGTCGTGGGTCAGGATGATCAGGTCGGTCTTGGTCTCGCCCTCGGCGCTTTCGCGCTGCAGCACGGCGTCGATCGAGATGTCGTGCTCGGCCAGGATGGTGGTGATCTTGCTCAGCACACCGGTCTGGTCGGCCACCTGCAGGCGCAGGTAGAACGAGGTGACCACCTGCTCGATCGGCAGGATGGGCGTGTCGGCCAGCGCGTCGTGCTGGAAGGCCAGGTGCGGCACGCGGTGGTCGGGGTCGGCGGTGGCCAGGCGGGTGATGTCGACCAGGTCGGCCACCACAGCGCTGGCGGTGGGCTCGCTGCCCGCGCCCTTGCCGTAGTACAGCGTGGTGCCCACGGCATCGCCCTGCACCACCACGGCGTTCATCGCGCCTTCCACATTGGCGATCAGTCGCTTGGCCGGCACCAGCGTCGGGTGCACGCGCAGCTCGATGCCACCGCCGGCCACGTCGTCGCGGCGCTTGGTGATGCCCAGCAGCTTGATGCGGTAGCCCAACTGCTCGGCATAGCGGATGTCGGCCGCGGCCAGCTTGGTGATGCCTTCCACATGCGCCTTGTCGAAGCGCACCGGCGTGCCGAAGGCGATGGCGCTCATGATCGTGGCCTTGTGCGCGGCGTCCACGCCTTCGATGTCGAAGGTGGGATCGGCTTCCGCGTAACCCAGGCGCTGGGCCTCCTTCAGCACGGTGCCGAAGTCCAGGCCCTTGTCACGCATCTCCGACAGGATGAAGTTGGTGGTGCCGTTGATGATGCCGGCGATCCACTCGATGCGGTTGGCGGTCAGGCCTTCGCGCAGCGCCTTGATGATCGGGATGCCACCGGCCACCGCGGCCTCGAAGGCCACCACCACGCCCTTGGCGCGCGCGGCGGCGAAGATCTCGGTGCCATGCACGGCCAGCAGCGCCTTGTTGGCGGTGACCACATGCTTGCCGGCGGCAATGGCCTCCAGCACCAGGGTCTTGGCGATGCCGTAGCCGCCGATCAGCTCGACCACGATGTCGATGGCCGGGTTGGCGATGACCTGGCGGCCGTCGTTGACGACTTGCACACCCTCACCGACGATGCCCTTGGCGCGTTCCACGTCCAGGTCCGCCACCATCGCGATCTCGATGCCGCGGCCGGCGCGGCGCCGGATCTCCTGCTGGTTGCGCTGCAGCACCTTGAAGGTGCCGGAGCCGACGGTGCCGATGCCGAGCAGGCCGACCTGGATGGGTTTCATGACATTGACTCTCGAGGAATGCGCCAGCAGGCGACGGGAAAAAACGGAAAAAGCGATGCCGGCGCCGATCAGACGGCGTGGCGTTTGCGGTAGTGCGCCAGGAAGCGATCGATGCGGCCGACGGCCTCGGTGAGGTCGTCGCTGTTGGGCAGGAAGACCAGGCGGAAGTGGTCGGGGTTGGGCCAGTTGAAGCCGGTGCCCTGCACGATCAGCAGCTTCTCCTCGGCCAGCAGTTCGTAGGCGAACTGCTGGTCGTCGGTGATCGGGTACATCTTCGGGTCCAGCCGCGGGAACATGTACAGCGCGCCCTTGGGCTTGACCACGCTGACGCCGGGAATCTGGGTCAGCAGGTTGTAGGCCAGGTCGCGCTGGCGCGCCAGTCGTCCGCCCGGCGCCACCAGGTCCTTGATGCTCTGGTAGCCACCCAGCGCGGTCTGGATTGCCAACTGGCCCGGCGTGTTGGCGCACAGGCGCATCGAAGCCAGCATGTTCAGGCCCTCGATGTAGCTCCGGGCCTGGCGCTTGTCGCCCGACACCACCATCCAGCCAGCGCGGTAGCCGCAGGAGCGGTAGTTCTTGCTCAGGCCGTTGAAGGTCAGGCACAGCACGTCACCGGCCAGCGACGCGATGCTGGTGTGCGTGTTGCCGTCGTACAGCGTCTTGTCGTAGATCTCGTCGGCGAAGATGATCAGGCCGTGCTGGCGCGCGATCTCCACCAGGTCCTTCAGCAGCGCGTCGGAGTACAGCGCGCCGGTCGGGTTGTTGGGGTTGATGATCACGATGCCGCGCGTGTTGGGCGTGATCTTGCGGCGGATGTCGTCCAGGTCGGGGTACCACTCGGCGCCCTCGTCGCACAGGTAGTGCACCGGCGTGCCGCCCGAGAGCGCCACGCTGGCCGTCCACAGCGGGTAGTCGGGCGCCGGCACCAGGATCTCGTCGCCGGCATTCAGCAGCGCGTTCATGCTCATCGTGATGAGCTCGGAGGCGCCGTTGCCCAGGTACACGTCGTCCACGGTCACGCCCTGGATGCGCTTTTCCTGCGTGTAGTGCACCACCGCCTTGCGCGGCGCGAACAGGCCCTTGCTGTCGGTGTAGCCCGCGGCCACCTGGGTGGGCAGGTTGCGGATCATGTCCTGCACGATCTCGTCGGGCGGCTCCAGGCCGAAGGCCGCCACGTTGCCGATGTTCAGGCGGATGATCTTGTGGCCCTCGTCCTCCATCTGCTTGGCCTTGTCGAGCACGGGCCCGCGGATGTCGTAGCAGACGTTGTCGAGCTTGCTGGACTTGGCGATCGGTTTCAAGACGGCACTCCTGGGCGGCCCGGTCGGCCGGGCGGATGCGGTGACAGCGCAGGCTGCTGCACCGCAAAACCTATAATTTTAGGGCCTGGGCACCCAGCTTCCGCCCCAGCGCCGGCACCTGCCTGCGCCCCGGGCGCCCCACCCTGGTGCATCCGCACCGCCAGGCACCGCGAGCCCCCCGTGAAATTCCAGCCCGACACCCTTCCCGGCACCAATGTCGTCACCCGCCACGATGCCGATGCGCTGTGGGTGGGCAACACCCGCTTCACCCACAGCCTGCTGGTGCCCTGGCGCGGCGAGGTGCTGGCCTGGCCACCCCAGGCGCCGGCCGACCTGACCGAGGCGCACTTCGAGGCCGTGCTGGCGCTGGCCCCGGAGGTGGTGATCTTCGGCAGCGGGCCACGGCTGCAGTTCATCAAGCCGGCACTGATGCGCGCGCTGATCGACCGCCGCATCGGCGTGGAGACGATGGACACCGCCGCTGCCTGCCGCACCTACAACGTGCTGGTGTCCGAAGGCCGCTCGGCCGTGGCGGCCTTGCTGCTGGCGCCGCTTGCGGGATACCGCTAGCGCGGCAGGCCGGCGATCGCGGGGGCGTAACTTTATAATCGGCGATTGCGCCTCATGTCGTCCCCTGTCGCTCAGCGCCTCTGCAGCGCCTGAGCGGCACCCAGGCCCCTACCGTCTGAACACCCCGCCAGCTCATGACGCCTGTCCTCAACAAGCACCTGCCCGATTTCGAAGCCCAAGCCACCAGCGGCGTGAAGTTCACGCCCCAGGCATTCGCGGGGCAGGCGATCGTGCTGTATTTCTACCCCAAGGACCATACACCCGGTTGCACCACCGAGGCACTGCAATTCCGCGACAAGCACAAGGAATTCCTGAAGGCCGGCGCCGTGGTGTTCGGGGTTTCGCGCGACAACATGGCCAGCCATGAGAAGTTCCGCCAGAACCTCGAACTGCCCTTCGAGCTGATCGCCGACACCGAAGAGAAGCTCTGCCACATGTTCGGCGTGGTCAAGAACAAGATCATGTACGGCAAGAAGGTCAAGGGCATCGAGCGCAGCACCTTCCTGATCGACGGCGGCGGCGTGCTGCGTGCCGAGTGGCGCGGCATCAAGGTGGCCGGCCATGTCGACGAGGTGCTCAAGGCCGTGCAAGACCTGAAGAAGGCCGCCTGACACCCGCGCCGGGCCGCCACGGCGGCGCGTGCCTGGCGTCACGCGGCTGTCGCGGATGGCAGGCACGGCCTGTGCATAATGGGTTCATGCCCCTGAGTTGCGACACCCGTCGCCGAGACCTCTCCCCCTGATGGCCGAAAGCCGCACAGCCCCTGTCTGTGCGGCTTTTTTGTTTGCACGAGACCGGACCCACCGATGCCCCTGCCCAAGCCGCCTGCCACCAAAGCCGCCGTTCTTTCCCCCGTCGATTTCGAGGCACAGGCCGCCCCCCGCACCGACCGCAAACAGCGCGTGAAGACGCGCGCCGAGCAGCCGGAGGCCGCCTCGCTGGACCTGTTCGACGGCGCCACCGCCGTGCCTGCGCCCAAGCTGGCGCCCAAGGCCAGGGCCAAGGCCGATCCCGCGCCGGCGCCGGCCCGCGCACCGGCCACGCCGGCTCCCGTGCAGGTCGAGGCCCCGGTCAGCGCCAAGGCGCCGGCGGCAGCGGTGACGCCGCCAGCCGCTGCACCGGTCGCACCGGTCGCCCAAAGCACACCACGCACACGCCGCAAGGCCCGCGACGCCGGCCCGGCCAAGCTGTTCGTGCTCGACACCAACGTGCTGATGCACGACCCGATGAGCCTGTTCCGCTTCGAGGAACACGACGTCTTCCTGCCGATGATCACGCTGGAAGAACTCGACGGCCACAAAAAGGGCATGAGCGAGGTGGCGCGCAACGCCCGCCAGGTCAGCCGCGAGTTGGACGCCCTGGCCACCGAAGGCAGCCTCGACCCGAAGGAAGGCATCCCGCTGGCCAAGACCGGCCACAAGGATGCGCTGGGCAAGCTGTTCTTCCAGACCACGCTGGTCGAGATCAAGCTGCCCGAGGGCCTGCCGCAGGGCAAGGCCGACAACCAGATCCTGGGCGTGGTGCGCGCGCTGCGCGAGCAGCATCCGGGCCGCGAGGTGGTGCTGGTGTCGAAGGACATCAACATGCGCGTCAAGGCCCGTGCGCTGGGCCTGGCCGCCGAGGACTACCTCAACGACAAGACGCTGGAAGACGCCGACCTGCTCTACACCGGCGTGCTGCCGCTGCCGGCCGACTTCTGGGAGCGCCATGGCAAGACCATGGAAAGCTGGACCCAGGGCGGCCACACCTTCTACCGCATCAGCGGTCCGCTGGTGCCGGCGCTGCTGGTCAACCAGTTCGTCTACCTGGAGCAGCCCGGCGCCGCGCCGCTGTACGCCCGTGTGGCCGAGATCACCGGCAAGACCGCGGTGCTCAAGACGCTGAAGGACTACAGCCACGCCAAGAACGCGGTGTGGGGCGTGACCTCGCGCAACCGCGAGCAGAACTTCGCACTGAACCTGCTGAACGACCCCGACTGCGACTTCGTCAGCCTCACCGGCACCGCCGGCACCGGCAAGACGCTGATGACCCTGGCCTCGGGCCTGGCCCAGGTGCTGGACGACCGCCGCTACACCGAGATCATCGTCACCCGCGTGACGGTGCCGGTGGGCGAGGACATCGGCTTCCTGCCCGGCACCGAGGAAGAGAAGATGGGCCCGTGGATGGGCGCACTGGACGACAACCTGGAAGTGCTGGCGCGTGGCGACGGCTCGGCCGGCGAATGGGGCCGCGCCGCCACCAACGACCTGGTGCGCAGCAAGATCAAGATCAAGAGCCTGAACTTCATGCGCGGGCGCACCTTCCTGAACAAGTTCGTCATCATCGACGAGGCGCAGAACCTGACGCCCAAGCAGATGAAGACGCTGATCACCCGCGCCGGCCCGGGCACCAAGATCGTCTGCCTGGGCAACCTGGCGCAGATCGACACGCCCTACCTCACCGAAGGCTCGAGCGGCCTGACCTATGCGGTCGACCGCTTCAAGGGCTGGCCGCACAGCGGCCATGTCACGCTGGCCCGCGGCGAGCGCTCGCGCTTGGCTGATTTCGCCAGCGAGGTGCTGTAAGCGACGGTGGCGCCGGCCGGGCGCTCAGGTGCCCGCCGGCCGCTCGCGCACAAAGGTCGCGAAGCGCGGCACGCCGCCGGCCGTGCGGCCGCGGTAGGCGAACGTCACCACGCTGCCCACCGCAGGCGGCGCGGCGCGCTGCGCATCGCTGAAACCTGATCCGATCAGGAACTCGGCGCCGGCCTCGTCACGCACGCGCAGCGCACCCAAAGTGCCGGCCAGGCGGCCGCGGCCGGGCTCGTGCGCCAGCACCACGGCCTCGGCGTCGTGCACGGGCTTGAGCTTCTGCAATGCTGCGGTGCGCCCGGCCTGCCACGGCGCATCGGCGCGGTGCAGCACCAGGCCTTCGCCACCGCCGGCCACCACCTCGGCCAGCCAGCGCTGCAGGCCGGCACGGTCAGGCACCACGCGCTGGGGTGCGGCCGCCAGCGCCGGCCAATCGGCCTGGCGGACGATGGCCGCCAGCCGGGCGGCGCGCTGGGCGAAGCCGCCCTCGCCTTGCGGCTGCTCGAAGACCATGTAGCGCAACGCGCGCCATTCGGCATCGTCGGGATGCTGGCGCCGCACGGCGCCTGACAGCGCCTCGAAGCGGCCGCGGCCCAGCCACAGTTCGCCATCCAGCGGCGTGGCCGGCAGGCGCGCCAGCCACCAGGCCGGCGCCGGCACGGGCAGGCCGCTGCGAAAGCGCAGCGTGCGGCCGTCCCAGATCGCGCGCACGCCGTCGTACTTCTCGCTCACCAGGTGGCCGGCGGGATCGATGTCCGGCGCAGCCTCGATGGCCAGCGGGCCGGCCAGTTGGCCGTCACGCGCCGCCCGCGCCTCGGCCCCGCACGACACGGCCAGCGGCATCAGCGCCAGGCCCAAGGCGAAGCGGCGGCGGCCGATCGGCAAGCCGGAAGACAGGCCGCAGGACGGACAACGGGCGATGGCGCTGGCAGACATGGCGGGCTCCGAGGGCTGGACACCGCCAGTCTGTCGGCCCCCACGCCCGCGCACCATCGCCCGGAAGTCGGCCCACCGGCCGCCCGCGGCACCCCCAGGCGGGGGAGGCCCGTTCAGCGCCCCGATTGCACGGCCGCCAGCGCGGCCTTCGGGTTCATCAGCAGGCGCCGGCCATCGGCCGAGCGGTCCACCGTGCCGGTGATGGCCTGGATCAGCTGCACCGGCGTCAGGCCGGGCCTGGCCGCCAGCAGCTTGGCCGCCAGGTTGGCGACCTGCGGCGCCGCCATCGAGGTGCCCGACAGCGCCACCCGCGTGCCGCCCGGCAGATAGCTCTCCACCTGGTAGCCGTTGGCATGCACCTTCACCGTGGGGCCGTAGCTGGTGAATGGCGCCTCGTCGCCGGCGCGGTCCACCGCACCGACGGTCAGCAGGTTGGGCAGCACGATGTCGGCCGGCATGCTTTCGGTGAAGCTGGCGTCGCTGTTGCTGTTGCCGGCGGCGGCCACGAACAGGATGTCCGGTGCCTCGGCCATGGCCTGGGTCAGCGCCTTCTTGCCGATGTCGAAGATCTCGCGCGCCAGGGCCTTGCGCGCCTCGGGGGTGGCGCCGGTGCCGCACTGCTCCAGCTCGCGCTCGGTGTCGTTGACGCTGCCGCCCCAGCTCATGTTCACCACGCGCACCTTCTGCGCCTTGAAGAAGGCCGTCACCGCCGGGTAGTTGGCCGCGTCGCGTTTGGCCAGTTCCAGCGACGGGCACGGATCGGGCCGCAGCGTGTGGCCGAACTCGATGCGCGAGACCACCAGACGCGCATGCGGGTTGCCGGCCATCGCGATGCCGGCCACATGGGTGCCGTGCTCGTAGTTGCCGGCCAGGCCGAGTTCCTCGACCACGGCCTTGTACTCGGCCGGCGCCAGGCCCGACAGCAGTTGCTTGACCTGGCTGGCCTCGGCGCTGTCGATGCCCGACTGAAGGTCCGACAGGCCCTTGGTGCGCGCCACCATCTGCGGCAGCTTGCTCTGCAGCTCGGCCGGAATGGCCATCAGTGCGCCGGTGGCCGGGCGGGCGTACTTGTCGAAGGCGATCACGGCCGGTTGGCCATCGGCACCGCGCTGCACCTGGGTGCCGAACAGCGCCGTGTCGACGCCGCTGTCCCACACCGCCAGCGTCACCGGTGTGTAGGGCCCTTGCGCCGGCAGGGCCACATCGCGCGCGGCCCATATGTCGGCCTTGGTGACCTGGTGCCTGGCCAGGTAGCTGCCATAGGTGGCCATCAGCTCGCGCTTGAGCGGCAGCACATGCAGCAGCGCGAAACGCGCGCTGACCAGCCCCGGCGCCAGGTCGCTGCTGAGGCTGCCGGCCGCGTCGGCCACCGGCTGCAGGCGTTCGCGCACACCGCCCAGGATCAGGCCCTCGCCGATCAGCTCGGCGCTGGCCTTGTAGCCCTTGACGTCGTTCTCGACCACGGCATACGGCAGGCCGTCCAGTTCACGGGCGATGCCGGCCGCCACGGCCTGGCGCCAGGCCTCGCTGCCCGAGGGCTGGGTCTTGGCGGCCGTGGCCATGGCGCGCAGGCGCAGGCCCGACAGCAGCTTGTCGGCCGGCTTGTCCTGCAGCGCACGGATCTGCTCGGCGCGGGCCAGCACGCTGTCGAAGCGGCCGTCCAGGTAGTCGAGTGCGGCCAGCAGGCCCAGCAGGTCACGCTGCGTGGCGCGGTCGGGGATGTCGTAGCCGGCCAGCACCGATTCGGTGTCGCGGCGCAACGCGGCGGCCAGCGGCGCGAAGCGCTCGGCCGAGCGCACGATGTCCTCGAGCTTGCCCTGCACCGGGTAGGTGAAGCGCGGCAGATCGGCCGCCTTCTCGATGCGCGGCTTGGTCGCCTGGGCCTGCACGGCCGAGGCGCCGCCCGCCAGCGCACAGGCCAGGGCCACGGCGGCAGCGATGCGGCCCAGGGCCTGGGTGGGGTGCGCGCGGCTCATTTCTTCAGGTCCTCGAAGAAGGCGTTGGCGTTGAAGTCACGGCCCAGGAACTCGCGCACCAGCTGCTGCGGCGGGCGCGCGCTGCCGTTGGCCAGCACGCTGCTGCGGTAACGCTGGCCCACCGCGGGATCGAGCCGGTGGCCGGCAAAGGCGGTGCGCATGTCCTCGGCCACCACCAGGCTCCACAGGTAGCCGTAGTAGCCGGCGCTGTAGCCGGTGGCGATGTGGCTGAAGCCGGCCGGGAACATCGTGCCCTTCACATGGCCCAGCGGCGTGGCGCCTTCCATCTGCGACCACAGCGCCATGGCGTCGCGCGGCTCGGGGCCGTACAGCGACAGGTCATAGCCGGCATACAGGTGCTGACGCGAGATCTGCACGCCCTTGCCGTAGTGGCGTGCGGTGTCGGCCTTGGCGCGCATGGCCTCGGGCAGCGGCTGGCAGCTGGGGCAGACCTCGGTGAACAGCTTGAGCACCTCGGGCTCGAACACCCAGTCCTCCAGCATCTGCGACGGCGCCTCGACGAAGTCGCGCTGCACGCTGGTGCCGGCCTGCTGCACCCAGCGGGTGGCCGACAGGTTGGTGTGCACCGCGTGGCCCAGCTCATGCAGCAGGGTTTCCAGTTCGTCCAGCGTCAGGCCCTTGCGGTCGAAGTTGACCACCAGGTGGGCCTGGGTGCTGCGCTTCAATTGCGTGCTGGCGCCGCGCACCGGCCACACCGCGGCGTGGTTGTACTTGCCCTCGCGCGGGTACAGGTCCACGCGCAGCAGGCCCAGCGGCTTGCCGCTGGCCGCGTCGCTCACGGCATAGGTCTGCACCTCGGGGTGCCAGGCCTTGGCGCCTTCCACACGCTGGTAGCGCACGCCCATCAGCTTCTCGATCAGGCGCAGCGTGAACTGCAGGCTCTCCTGCGGCGGGAAGTAGGGGCGGAAGGCCTCCTGGTCGACCGCGAAGCGCGCCTTGCGCACGCGCTCGGTGTAATAGCTCAGGTCCCAGCGCTCGAAGCGCGTGGCCTCCACCGGCTGGCCCAGGTGCTCGGCCTTGGCGCGGCGCAGCTCGTCGACCTCACGGCGCTCGCGCGCCTCGACGGCGCCCTTCACGTCGGCCAGGAAGGCCTGCACGCGCTGCGGCGACTCGGCCATGCGCCGGCGGATCTGGAACTCGGCCCAGCTGCCGGCGCCGAACATGCCGGCGTACTCCTTGCGCAGCTTGACGATCTCGTCCAGCAGCTTCAGGTTGGCCTCGCCACCCTCGTTCTGCTTGGCGCGCCACATGCGCTCGCGCGCGGCGGCGTTGTCGCCGTTCTGCATCAGCGGCAGGTACTCGGGGTACGACAGGCCCAGCAGCACGCGGCCCTCGGCGTCGCGCGGGGCCTTCTTCCACACGCCCTCGGGCACGCCGGCCAGCTCGGCCTCGGTGAAGGCCACCTTGATGTTGGCGTCGCGGATGTGGCGGTCGAAGGTCTGGCCCAGTTCGGCGATCTTGTCGTTCAGCGCCTTGGCGCGGGCACGCTGATCGGGCGGCAGGCCGACGCCGGCATCCTCGAAGTCCTCGCGCATCTTCTTGAGCAGCTGGCGGTCGGTCTCGTCGGCGCCGGTCAGCGACTTCACGGCGCGGTAGAGCTTCTCGTTCTGACCCAGCGAGGAGAAGAAGTCGTTCCAGCGCAACTCGCAGGCCTCGGACGCCTCGCGCACCGACTTGTCCGGGTGCACCGCCGACACGAAGGTGATCGGGTTGGCACGGTCCTCGATCGCCGCGGTGAACGCGTCGTACGCGGCCAGCCAACCCTTGTCGACCGGGCGCTTCTCGATGCGCGCCAGATCGCGCCGGGTGGCGGCCAGGCCCTGGTCACAGGCCGCCTTCAGCGCCTGGGCGCTGGCGTACTGCGGGAAATCGACGCCGATGTCGCGTGGCGTGGCGATGCGCGCGGCCCCGGTGGTGGGGGCGGCCAGCGTGGCGCCGCTGGCCAGGGCCAGCAGCAAGGCGGTGATGGATCGTTGCATCGTGGGCAGAAGTGGGTTGACGCCGCCTTGTGAACGGCGCCGGCGATTCTGCACGCGATGCTCGACCAGCCGCCGCCCCGATGCGACGGACGGCCGGATGGCGGGTGTGGCCCGGCTCAGGACGGGGTGAACAGGTCCTTGATCTGCAGCAGCGCGGTCGGGTCCTCGATGGTCGTCAGGTCGCCGGGGTCGCGCGCTTCGCACACCGCCTGGATGGCGCGGCGCAGCAGCTTGCCCGAGCGCGTCTTGGGCAGGCCGGTGACGAAGCGCACCCGCGCCGGACGCGCCACGGCACCCAGCTGGTCGTCCACCACCTTCATGATCGCGCCTTCCAACTTCAGCGCCGCCTCGGGCGTGTCGGCCTGGCTGGGATCCTTCAGCACCGCGAAGGCCATCGCCACCTGACCCTTCAGCTGGTCGGCCACGCCCACCACGGCCACCTCGGCCACATTGGGGTGGCTGGAGATGCTCTCCTCGATCTCGCGCGTGCCCAGGCGGTGGCCGGCCACGTTGATCACGTCGTCGGTGCGGCCCAGGATGAAGAAGTAGCCGTCCTCGTCCTTCACGCCCCAGTCGAAGGTGCTGTACATCACCCGGTTGTGGATGCTGGACCAGTAGGTCTTGACGTAGCGCTCGTCGTCGCGCCACACGGTCTGCAGGCAGCCCGGGGGCAGCGGGCCTTCCACGGCGATCACGCCCTTCTTGCCCGGCTCGGTGATCTCCTCGGCCGTGGTCTCGTCGATCAGGCGCACGTCGTAGCCGTACACCGCCTTGCCCGGCGAGCCGAACTTGGTGGGCGCCCTCTCCACGCCGTTGCAGATGGCCAGGATGGGCCAGCCGGTCTCGGTCTGCCAGTAGTTGTCGATGATGGGCTTGTTCAGCTCGCCGGCGATCCAGGTGGCGGTGGGCTCGTCCAGCGGCTCGCCGGCCAGGAACAGCGCACGCAGGCTGCTCAGGTCGTACTTCTTCAGGTAGGCCGGGTCCTGTTTTTTAAGCACCCGCGCCGCGGTGGGGGCGCTGAACATCACCGTCACCTTGTACTTCTCGACCAGCTGCCACCAGATGCCGGCGTCGGGGCGGATCGGCAGGCCCTCGTACATGATGGTGGCCATGCCGGCGATCAGCGGGCCGTAGATGATGTAGCTGTGGCCCACCACCCAGCCGATGTCGGAGGTGCTGAAGTAGGTCTCGCCGGGGTTGCCGCAGTAGATGTGCTTCATGCTCGCGGCCAGGGCCACGGCATAGCCGCCGGTGTCGCGCTGCACACCCTTGGGTTTGCCGGTGGTACCGCTGGTGTAAAGCGTGTAGCTGGGGTGGGTGCTATCCACCCAGGTGCAGGGCACCTCGGCGTGCATGTGCTGCTCACGCAGCGTGGCGTAATCGTGGTCGCGACCGGGCACGCGCTCGAAGGGGCTCAGGCCCCGGTCGACCATCAGCACCGCCGTGGGTTTGTGCTGGGCCAGGCGGATGGCTTCATCGAGCAGGCCCTTGTACGGCACCACCTTGCCGCCGCGGCTGCCGGCGTCGGCGCTGACGATCACGGTGGGCTGCGCGTCGTCGATGCGGCTGGCCAAGCTGACGCTGGCGAAGCCGCCGAACACCACCGAGTGCAGCGCGCCGATGCGCGCACAGGCCAGCATCGCGAAGGCGGCCTCGGGAATCATCGGCATGTAGACCAGCACGCGGTCGCCCGGCTTCACGCCCTGGGCCAGCAGGATGGCGGCCATGCGCTGCACCTCGGCCTGCAACTGCGCGAAGGTGTAGACCACCTCCTTGTCGACCTCGGTCGACACCCAGATCAGCGCATTGCGGTCCGGGTGGGTCTTGGCATGGCGGTCCACCGCGTTGTGGCACAGGTTGGTGCGCCCACCGGCGAACCACTTGGCGAACGGCGGGTTGCTGTAGTCGCAGACCTGGCTGAACGGCGTTTCCCAGTCGATCAGCCCGGCCTGCTCGCGCCAGAAGCCGTCACGGTCGTCGATCGAACGGCGGTGGAATTCGGCGTAGCTCGTCATGGTGTGTGTCTCCTCCACGCGGATTCGAAAGCGATGGCCCGGTGCTGGATGCAGGGCCTGGACAGGCGTCGCATTGCACGGCCCGGCACTGACAGCACACTGACTCTGGCACGGCCCCGCCCTGCGCGCGGTCGGCCTGTATCGCCATGGGTTGATCCGCGTTAACCCTGGCGCCGGGCACCCCCGAGGGGGTGCGCCGGGTCGGGGTGGTATCCTTGGCGGTTGAAGATGCTGAAGCTGCACCGTCCCGTCCGCCCGCACCCGCTGCCTGCCGCGCGCCGTCTGGCCCTGCTGCCGGCCACGCTGGCACTGGCGGCCGCGCTGACGCTGCCAGCGGCCCAGGCCGCGCCGGCAGGTGCCGAGGCCGGCGCCCAGGCCAGCCAGGGCAACACGCCGGCCGACGACGCCATCATGAAGCTGCTGGGCGAGCGCGGCCTGCTCAAGCCGCTGGGGCCGCTGGGCGCCCCGGTGGCCATGGTGCAGTCGCTGCGCGAATCGGTGCGCGACACCGCCTCCGACCTGGTCATGACGGCGATGAACTTCCTCGGCGTGCCCTACCGCCGCGGCGGCAACACGGCCGATTCGGGCTTCGACTGCTCGGGCTTCACCCGCCACATCTTCGAGAACAGCATCGGCCTGGTGCTGCCGCGCCGTGCCGACGAGCAGGCCACCACGGCCGGCCTGCTGCCGATCAGCCGCAGCGACCTGAAGCCCGGCGACCTGGTGTTCTTCAACACCATGAAGCGCACCTTCTCGCACGTGGGCATCTACGTGGGTGACGACAAGTTCATCCACGCGCCGCGTGCCGGCGCCGAGGTGCGCATCGAGGACATGCGCGAGTCGTACTGGGCGCGCCGCTTCACCGGCGCCCGCCGCGCCGACCTGGCCGCCGCCGGCGCCACGCCAACGCCCCTGGCGCGCTGACCCCGGCCTGGGCTGGGCACAATCGGGCCCATGGGCGAAACCGTCATTCCTCTGGCCGACCTGCGCTACGCCGCGCCGGTGCCGGCCATCCCCGCACAGCCGATCGCCGCCACCGGCCTGCTGGCCGATGCGCTGGGCCGGCCGCTGCGCGACCTGCGCATCTCGGTGACCGACCGGTGCAACTTCCGCTGCAGCTACTGCATGCCCAAGGAAGTGTTCGACCGCGACTACGTGTTCCTGCCGCAGAGCTCGCTGCTCAGCTTCGAGGAGATCACGCGGCTGGCGCGCATCTTCGTGGCGCACGGCGTGCAGAAGATCCGCCTGACCGGTGGCGAGCCGCTGCTGCGCCGCCACCTCGAGGCGCTGATCGCACAGCTGGCCGAGATCCGCACGCCCGAGGGTGCGCCGCTGGACATCACGCTGACCACCAATGGCTCGGTGCTGGCGAAGAAGGCCCGGGCCCTGGCCGCCGCCGGCCTGAAGCGCGTGACCGTCAGCCTCGACGGCCTGGACGACGCCATCTTCCGGCGCATGAACGACGTGGACTTCCCGGTCGCCGACGTGCTGGGCGGCATCGACGCCGCGGTGGCCGCCGGCCTGGCGCCGATCAAGGTCAACATGGTCGTCAAGCGCGGCACCAACGAGCACGAGATCGTGCCGATGGCCCGCTACTTCCGCGACCGCTACGACGGCCAGGTGGTGCTGCGCTTCATCGAGTACATGGATGTCGGCGCCAGCAACGGCTGGCGCATGGACGAGGTGCTGCCCTCGGCCCAGGTGTTGGAACGGCTGCGCGAGCACTGGGCCATGGAGCCGCTGGATCCCACCGTCACCGGCGAGACCGCCGAGCGCTGGCGTTATGCCGATGGCCGCGGCGAGATCGGCCTGATCTCCAGCGTCACGCAGGCCTTCTGCCGCGACTGCAACCGCGCCCGCCTGTCCACCGAGGGCAAGCTGTTCCTGTGCCTGTTCGCCACCCAGGGCCATGACCTGCGCACGCTGCTGCGCAGCGGCGCCAGCGATGCCGACATCACCAGTGCGCTGGCCGCCGTGTGGGCCGGCCGCAGCGACCGCTACAGCGAGCTGCGCGCTGGCCTGCCGGCCGATGCGCCGGCCGCACCCGGTGGCCGCCGCGTCGAGATGAGCTACATCGGCGGTTAAGCGTCCCGTATTCCATCCTGACTTCGCCGTCCATGAGCGCCCACACCCCTTCCCTGGCCGAGATCGCCTCCTGCGTCTCGGGCTACGACCCCAATGCCCTGCCGGTGGCGCAGGCGCAGGACTTCATCCGCCGCCTGGTGCCGCGCGTGCAGGCCGTGGAGAGCCTGGCCATCCGCGCCGCGCTGGGCCGTGTGCTGGCGCGCGACATCGTGTCGCCGATCGACGTGCCGGCGCACGACAACTCGGCGATGGACGGCTTTGCGCTGCGCGGCAGCGAACTGGCGGCAGATGCGGACGGCCTGTTCACCGTGGCGGGCACCGGCCTGGCCGGCGCGCAGTTCGACGGCGCCGTGCCCGCCGGCCACTGCGTGCGCATCATGACCGGCGCGGTGATGCCCGCCGGCCTCGACACGGTCGTGCCGCAGGAGTTCACCCGCACCGAGGCCGATGGCCGCATCCGCGTGCCGGCTGGCGTGGTGAAGACCGGCGACAACCGCCGCCTGCGTGGCGAGGATCTGCAGCGCGGCACGCCGGCGCTGGCGGCCGGCCGCATCCTCAGCCCGGCCGATCTGGGCCTGCTGGCTTCACTCGGCCAAGCCGAGGTGCCCGTGCTGCGCCGCCTGCGCGTGGCCTTCTTCTCCACCGGCGACGAACTGCGCTCGATCGGCGAGCCGCTGGACGAAGGCTGTGTCTACGACAGCAACCGCTACACGATCTACGGCATGCTGCAGCGCCTGGGCGTGGAGGTGCTCGATCTGGGCGTGGTGCGCGACGAGCCCGCCGCGCTGGAGGCCGCGTTCCGCCAGGCCGCGGCCAGCGCCGATGCGGTGATCACCTCGGGCGGCGTCAGCGTCGGCGAGGCCGACTACACCAAGCAGATCATGCGGCAGCTGGGCGAAGTGCTGTTCTGGAAGATCGCGATGCGGCCCGGGCGGCCGATGGCGATCGGTCGGATCGGTGAGCCCGGCCATGAAGCCATCCTGTTCGGCCTGCCCGGCAACCCGGTGGCCGTGATGGTCACGTTCTACGCCTTCGTGCGCGATGCGCTGCTGGCGATGAGCGGCGCCACGCCGGCCCCGCTGCCGATGCTGCGCGCCCAGTGCGAGACGCCGCTGCGCAAGAAGCCCGGCCGCACCGAGTACCAGCGCGGCATCGTCAGCGTGGGCGCCGACGGCCGCCTCACCGTGCGCATCACCGGCAGCCAGGGCTCGGGCATCCTGCGCAGCATGAGCGAGGCCAATGGCATGGTGGTGCTGCACCACGCGCAGGGCAACGTGGCCGCAGGCGATGCCGTCGACGTGCTGCCCTTCCAGGGCTTGATCTAGCGAGCGCCACCGGCCTCGCGTGACCGCGAGGCCCGGGCCTCATGCCGCCAGGAAGAGCTCCTGCAGGTCCGACAGGAAGTCGAAGCCCCGCGCCGTGGGGCGCACGCGCTCGGCGCCCTCTTCCACCAGGCGCTCCACCAGGCCCTTGGCCTCGGCCTCGGCCAGCGGCTTGGCAATGGCGCTGGGCGGCAGCCCGGTGCGGGCCAGGAAGTCGGCCATCGCGAAACCGTCCTTCAGCCGCAGCGCGTTGAGCATGAACTCGAAGGGCAGCTGGGCGCGTGCCACTTCCTCGTCGTTGCTCATGGCCTGGCCAGCCAGCGCGTGGTCCATGTAGGCGCGCGGCTCGCGCCAGCGCACCTGGCGGATCACGCGGTGCGGGTAGCTCAGCTTGCCGTGCGCGCCGGCGCCGATGCCGAGGTAGTCACCGAACTGCCAGTAGTTCAGGTTGTGGCGGCAGCGGTGGCGCTCGCGCGCGAAGGCGCTGACCTCATAACGACCCAGGCCCGCGGCACCGGTGCGCGCAACGATCAGGTCCAGCATCTCGCTGGCCAGGTCGTCGTCGGGCAGGCCCGTGGGCGGCTGGTTGGCAAAGCGCGTGTTGGGCTCGATGGTGAGGTGGTAGACCGACAGGTGCGGCGGCTGGAAGGCCAGCGCGGTGTCGAGATCCGCCTGCAGCTGCGTCAGCGTCTGGCCCGGCAGCGCATACATCAGGTCGAGGTTGAAGGTGTCGAAGGCGGCGGCCGCCTCGGCCACCGCAGCGCGGGCCTGGGCGCCATCGTGCACGCGGCCCAGCTGCTTCAACATGCCGTCGTCGAAGCTCTGCACGCCGATCGACAGGCGCGTGACACCTGCGGCGCGAAAGGCCTTGAAGCGCTCACGCTCGAAACTGCCGGGGTTGGCCTCCAGCGTGATCTCGCAGCCCGGCTCCAGCGGCAGGCGCGCGCGGATGTCGGCCAGCAGCCGGGCGATGCCGTCGGGCGAGAACAGGCTGGGTGTGCCGCCGCCGATGAACACGCTGATCACCGGCCGGCCCCAGACCTGCGGCAGCGCGGCTTCCAGGTCGGCCACCAGCGCATCCAGGTAGCGCTGCTCGGGCAGGCCGCCGTCGGCGATCTCGGGCCGGGCATGGCTGTTGAAGTCGCAGTACGGACACTTGGCGATGCACCAGGGCAGATGCACGTACAGCGACAGCGGCGGCGAGCCCTCCAGGCGCAGCGTGCCGGGACGCAGGTAGCGCGAGACGATGTCGGGGGTGGTCACGTCAGCTCAGGTGCCACACGTTCACCAGCATCTCGCGCAGCAGGGCCGCGGAGCGCGCGCGGTGGCTGTGCGCGTTCTTGGTGTCGGCGTCCAGTTCGGCCACCGTGACATTCAGCGCCGGGATGAACATCAGCGGGTCGTAGCCGAAACCTTGGCTGCCACGCGGCGCGACCAGCACCTCGCCGGGCCAGCGGCCCACGGCCACCAGCGGCTCGGGGTCGTCGGCATGGCGCACAGCCACCAGCGTGCTGATGAAGTGGCCGCGGCGGTCGGCCGCACCGTCCAGCGCCGCCAGCAGCGCGGCGTTGTTCACCGCATCCTGGCGGCGGCGGCGCGCCTCACGGTCCTCGCCGTCGATCACCGCCACCTCGCCGCCGTAGTGCGCCGAGATCACGCCGGGCGCGCCACCCAGCGCGCCCACGCACAGGCCCGAGTCGTCGGCGATGGCCGCACCGCCGGATGCGCGCGCGGCGTGCCGCGCCTTGGCCAGCGCGTTCTCGATGAAGGTGTGGTGCGGCTCCTCGGCCTCGGCGATGCCCAGCTCGCCCTGGGCCACGATGCTCAGTGGCAGGCCGCCGAGCAGCGCACGCAGCTCGGACAGCTTCTTCGCGTTGTTGGAGGCCAGCACCAGGCGCATCACGCTCTCCTGCCGACGCTCAGAGGCCGAGCGCCGTGCGCTGCAGTTGCACCAGCTCGCCGATGCCGCCGGCCGCCAGCGCCAGCAGACGGTCCATCTCGGCGCGGGTGAACGGCGCGCCTTCGGCCGTGCCCTGCACCTCGACGAAGCCGCCCGAGCCGGTCATCACCACGTTCATGTCGGTGTCGCAGGCCGAGTCTTCTTCGTACGGCAGATCGAGCACCGGCAGGCCCTGCACGATGCCCACGCTGATGGCGGCCACCGCGTCCTTGATCGGGCTTTGCGCAATCTTGCCCTGGGCCAGCAGCCAGCTCACCGCGTCGTGCGCAGCCACCCAGGCGCCGGTGATGGCCGCCGTGCGCGTGCCGCCATCGGCCTGCAGCACGTCGCAGTCGATCAGGATGCTGCGCTCACCCAGCGTCTTCAGGTCGAACACCGCGCGCAGGCTGCGGCCGATCAGGCGCTGGATCTCCTGCGTGCGGCCGCTCTGCTTGCCCTTGGCCGCTTCGCGGTCGCCGCGGGTGTGGGTGGCGCGCGGCAGCATGCCGTACTCGGCGGTCACCCAGCCTTCGCCGCTGCCACGCTTGTGCGGCGGCACCTTCTCTTCCACCGAGGCGGTGCACAGCACCTGGGTGAGGCCGAAGCTGACCAGCACCGAACCCTCGGCATGGCAGGTGAACTGGCGCTGGATGCGCACCGGGCGCAAGGCATCGGCCGCGCGGCCGTCGGCGCGCTGGAAATCGGTCATCGGGAATCCCCTCGGGGTCAGGAACGTTTCAGGGACGAGCGCCGGATGGCCTCGTTGATCTCGCGGATCGAGCGGTCGATCTCGGCCTCGTCCATCTCGGCCGGCACCTCGCCGGGAGCCAGGCTGGCTTGGATGGTGGAGGCGAACACCTCCTCGCCGAGTGCGCGGGTGGACACGGCCGCGGTGGTGGCGGTGTCCTCGGCGCCTTCCCAGTCGACCGCCAGCACGGTGACGTTGTCGCTGCGGGCGCCGGCCTTGCGCAGCGCGCGCTCGGCCAGTTCGGGCACGGCATCCGAGATGGGCCGCTCGCCCAGCACCTCGGTGATCATTGGGTCGCTGACGCTGCTCCACAGCCCGTCGCTGCACAGCATCAGCTTGTCACCCGGCTGCAGCAGCAGCGGGCCGGCGGTGTCGACCACCGGCTTGCCGGGGCTGCCCAGGCAGGTGAACAGCACGTTGCGGTTGAATTGGTGCGGATTGGGCACCACGCCGGCCTGGGCGCCGGCCTGGGTCATGGCTTCCTGCAGTTCGGTGTAGCTGTGGTCGCGGGTGCGCGCCACCAGCTTGTCGCCGCGCACCAGGTACAGGCGCGAATCGCCGCAATGCGCCCAGTAGGCGGCCTGGCCCTGCAGCACGCAGGCCACGATGGTGCTGCGCGGCGTGTCGAGCAGGCCGCGGTCGGTGGCGTAGCGCAGCAGCGCATGGTGACCGGCCAGGATGGCGTCGTGCAGGAAGCGTAGCGGATCCTTCAGCGTGGGCTTGGCATCGCGCTGGAACATGGCCGACAGCGTCTGCAGCGCCAGTTGCGAAGCCACCTCGCCCTCGGGGTGGCCGCCCATGCCGTCGGCCAGGGCGAACAGCCCCGCATGCCGCGTGTAGCAGTAGCCCATGCGGTCTTCGTTCTTGGCGCGGCCGCCCTTGCGGCTGACCTGGTAGACCGAGAACCTCACGGCTTGGCTCCTGTCTTGAGGCTCTCGATCTGCAGCTTCAGCCGCTCACTGAAGCTCAGCTTGGTGTAGCGGCGCTCGGTCTCGCGCGCCAGCTCCTTTTGCAGCGCGAACACGCTTTGCGGCCGGCTCAAGGGGTCGAGCGACATGCACCACTCGGTCACCTCGATCAGGTTGTCGGAGTACACGTTGCGCAAACGCGAAAGGCTCAGCGCCAGGCGGTCCTTCTCGATGCGCTGCGGCGCGTCATTCGGCGGGTAGCCCTGCATGCAGGCGTAGATGCAGGCACCGATCGCATAGATGTCGGTCCACGGGCCCAGGCTGCCATCGCGGCGGTACATCTCGGGCGCAGCGAAGCCCGGCGTGTACATCGGCCGGATGAAGTTGCCCTCTTTGCTGAGCACCTCGCGCGCGGCGCCGAAGTCCAGCATCACCGCCTTGTTGTCGTTGGTGATGAAGATGTTGGCCGGCTTGATGTCCAAGTGCAGCATCTTGTGCTGGTGCACGATGCGCAGGCCGCGCAGGATCTCGTCGAACAGGCTGCGGATGGTGCTCTCGCGAAACACCTTGTCACGCTTCAAGTCGCGTGCGGTGACGATGAAATCCTGCAGCGTGTCGCCCTGCAGGTAGTTCATCACCATGTAGACGGTCTCGTTCTCGCGGAAGAAGTTCAGCACCGAGACCACGCTCGGGTGGCTGATCTGCGCGAGGCTGCGGCCTTCCTCGAAGAAGCTCTTCAGGCCAAGGCGGTACAGCGGCTGCTTCTCGGGCTTGACCCGCGGTGTCAGTTCGCCGGCGGCGCGCTCGGCCAGCGAGGCCGGCAGGTATTCCTTCACCGCCACCGGGCGGCGCTCGGCGTCTTCGGCCAGGTAGACCACACCGAAACCACCGGCCGCCAGCTTCTTGACGATCGTGTAGCCGCCGACCACGGTGCCTTGGGGCAACGGGGCGGGTTTCGGCTTCGACATAATCGCGGTTTTTCCAGGGAACGGACGGCGATGGCAGTCTACAGCATGACCGGTTTTGCCAGCGCCTCGCCGGGTGCGGGCACCGAGGGCGCGAATGCCGGTGCGCCGGGTGGCAACGTGACGGTGGAACTGCGCTCGGTCAACAGCCGCTTCCTGGACCTTGCGTTCCGCATGCCGGACGAGTTGCGCGGCCTGGAGCCGGCACTGCGCGAGGCCATCGGCGCGGCCTTCCGCCGCGGCAAGATCGAGGTGCGCGTGGCCACCGGGCGTGACACCGAAGGCGCCTGGCCCCAGCCCCAGCACGACCAGCTCAACCGCCTGGCGCGGCTGGAGGCCAGCGTCACCGCCTGGCTGCCACAGGCTCGGCCGCTCAGCGTCAACGAGGCCTTGAACTGGTGCCGCCAGGGCGGCAACACCGAACGCCTGGACGAGGCCGCGCTGGCGGCGGCCCGCACCGCCATCGCCGGCCTGCGCGAGGCGCGGGCCCGCGAGGGCGATCGCCTGGTGGCCATCCTGGCCGAGCGCATCGCCCGGCTGCGCGAACTGGCCAACCAGGCCGCGCCGCTGGTGCCGGCCGTGGTGCAGCGCCAGCAGCAGCGCTTTCTGGAGCGCTGGAACGAGGCCCTGTCCACCGCCGGCGCCGGCAGCAGCCTCACCGCTGAGGCGCTGCAGGAGCGCGCGCTGAACGAGGCCGCCGCCTTCGCCATCCGCATCGACGTGGCCGAGGAACTGTCGCGCCTGAACGCCCACCTCGACGAGATCAGCCGCCTGCTGAAGGCCGGCGGCGAACTCGGCAAGCGCCTGGACTTCCTGATCCAGGAACTGCACCGCGAGGCCAACACGCTGGGTTCGAAGTCGGCGGCGCTGGAGCTGTCGAACATCTCGGTGGAGATGAAGGTGGCCATCGAGCAGATGCGCGAGCAGGTGCAGAACATCGAGTGAGCGAAAATCCGCCGATGCACGCTGACGCCCCCGGAAACCTGTTCGTCGTCGCCGCGCCCAGCGGCGCCGGCAAGTCCAGCCTCGTCAAGGCCCTGCTCGAGCTCGATTCGCACCTGGCGGTCTCGGTCTCGCACACCACGCGCAAGCCGCGTGGCCAGGAGCAGAACGGCCGCGAGTACTGGTTCGTCGAGATGGCCGAATTCCGCCGCATGGTGGACGACGGGGACTTCATCGAATGGGCCGAGGTGCACGGCAACTGCTACGGCACCTCGCGCCGCGCCGTCGAGGCCCGCCTGGCCCAGGGCGAGGACGTGGTGCTGGAGATCGACTACCAGGGCGCGCTGCAGATCAAGAAGCTGTTCGCCCATGCGGTGCTGATCTTCATCCTGCCGCCCAGCTGGGAAGAACTGCGCCAGCGCCTGCACCGCCGCGGCGAGGACCAGCCCGATGTCATCGTCCAGCGCATGGAAAACGCCCGCCACGAGGTGGACCAGGCCCGGCATTTCGACTTCGTTATAATCAACGGTTTGTTCGAGACGGCGCTTTTCGACCTGAAAACCGTTGTCCACTCGCAGCGGCTGCGCTACGCGGCCCAGTTGCGCAACAAGTCCGCCGTGTTTTCCGCGCTCGGTCTGGTCTGAACCACCGGCACCGCGCCCAATCAACCCCTTCCAAGGCAACCAGACTTCCCATGGCCCGCATCACCGTCGAAGACTGCCTGCAAAAAGTGCCCAACCGCTTCCAGCTCGTGCTGACCGCCACCTACCGTGCGCGCATGCTGAGCCAGGGCCACGCCCCCAAGATCGACAGCAAGAACAAGCCCAGCGTGACCGCGCTGCGCGAAGTGGCCGCCGGCGAGGTGGGCACCGAGATGCTGCGCCGCGTGCCGCTGTAAGCCAGCGCCGCACCGCGACTGTCAGGGCGCCTTCGGGCGCCCTTTTCGTTGGTGGCCGCATGCCGCCACCGTGGCCATCGGTTTTCGCGCGCTTGCCGCTGCGCAAAGCAGGCTAAATTCGGGCCATGGGCATCCGATCCTTCGCCGCCGAACTGTTGCTGCCGGCCTCGCTGCAGCCGCGCGCCAAGACGCCGGCGGCCGCAGGCCAGGAACCCAAGGTCGATCCGGCCTCGTTCGCCGCGCTGTCCGATCACCTGCACTACCTGGGCAAGGCCGAGGTCAAGCAGATCCGCGAGGCCTACAAGTTCGCCGACGAGGCGCACCTGGGCCAGTTCCGCGCCTCGGGCGAGCCCTACATCACGCACCCGATCGCGGTGGCCGGCCTGGTGGCCGACTGGCGGCTCGATGCCCAGGCGGTGATGGCCGCGCTGATGCACGACGCCATGGAGGACTGCGGCGTCACCAAGATCGAGCTGATCCAGCGCTTCGGCGCACCCACCGCCGAACTGGTGGACGGCCTGACCAAGCTCGACAAGCTGCAGTTCTCCACGCGCGAGGAAAGCCAGGCCGAAAGCTTCCGCAAGATGCTGCTGGCGATGGCACGCGACGTGCGCGTCATCCTGATCAAGCTGGCCGACCGCCTGCACAACATGCGCACCATGGCGGCCATGGCGCCGGCCAAGCGCATGCGCATCGCGCAGGAGACGCTGGACATCTACGCGCCCATCGCCCACCGGCTGGGCCTGAACATGATCTACCGCGAGCTGCAGGAGCGCTCGTTCGAGTTCCTGCACCCCTGGCGCCACGCCGCGCTGGCCAAGGCGCTGCAGCGCGCGCGCGGCCACCGGCGCGACATCGTCGAGCGCGTGCGCGGCGAGGTGGAGAAGTCCTTCGGCGCGGCCAAGCTCAAGGTGCAGGTGTCTGGCCGCGAGAAGACGGTCTACAGCATCTACCGCAAGATGCGCGAGAAGCATGCCGGCTTCGCCCAAGTCAGCGACATCTTCGGCTTTCGCATCGTCGTGCCGCAGACGATGGACTGCTACCTGGCACTCGGCACGCTGCACCAGCTGTACAAACCGGTGCCGGGGCGCTTCAAGGACTACATCGCCATCCCCAAGGCCAACGGCTACCAGAGCCTGCACACCACGCTCGTCAGCCCGCTGGGTACGGCGGTGGAGTTCCAGATCCGCACCGAGCAGATGCACGCGGTGGCCGAGAGCGGCATCGCCGCGCACTGGCTGTACAAGCAGAAGGACAAGGGCGGCGCCGGCAGCCCGGCCGACGCCCAGCGCCTGGGCGCCATGTGGCTCAAGAGCCTGCTCGACATCCAGGACGAGACGCGCGACGCCAGCGAGTTCCTCGAGCACGTGAAGATCGACCTGGTGCCCGACGCGGTCTACGTGTTCACGCCCAAGAGCAAGATCCTGGCGCTGCCGCGCGGCGCCTCGGCCGTCGACTTCGCCTACGCCATCCACTCCGACGTGGGCGACCACACGGTGGCGGCCAAGGTCAACGGCGAGCCGGTGGCGCTGCGCACCGAGTTGAAGAGCGGCGACGTGGTCGAGGTCATCACCGCGCCCGGCGCCCGGCCCAACCCCAGCTGGCTGAACTTCGTGCGCACCGGGCGGGCGCGCTCCAAGATCCGCCACTTCCTGAAGACCATGGAGCAGGAGGAGTCGCGCGCGCTGGGCGAGAAACTGCTGGCCCAGGCGCTGCGTGGCGAGGGCATGGTGCTGCCCTCGGGCGAGCTCGACGACATGACGGCACAGGCCCTGTGGGCGCAGCTGGCACGCTGGAGCGGCAACCGCGGCCGCGCCGACCTGCTGGTGGACATCGGCCTGGGCAAGAAGATCGCCACCATCGTGGCCAAGCGTCTGGCGCAGCTGATGACCGAGCAGGGCCGGCGCCCGGATGCCGTGACGCTGACGATGAACCGCTTCCGCGCCGCGGAAGAAGCCGTGCCGGCACTGCACGGCGTGGTGATCGACGGCAGCGAGGGCGCCTCGGTGCAGCTGGCGGCCTGCTGCCGGCCGATCCCCGGCGACGAGATCCGCGGCTACCTGGGCCGCGGCGAGGGCCTGGTGGTGCACACCGCCGAGTGCTCGGTGGGCAAGCGCCTGGCCGAACGCGACCCCGAGCGCTGGATGGCCGTGGAATGGGCCGAGCAGCCGGTGAAGAACTTCGAGACCTCGGTCAAGCTGCTGCTGCGCAATGGCAAGGGCGCGCTGGCCCAGGTGGCGCAAGCCATCAGCAGCGCCGAGGCCGACATCAGCCACATCGACATGGACAACGAGCCGCAGTCCGAGGCGGTGGAGCTGCGCCTGCTGCTGGCCGTGCGCGACCGCCAGCACCTGGCCGATGTGCTGCGCACGCTCAAGCGCGCGCCGCCGGTGCTGCGCGCCAGCCGGCTCAAATCCTGAAAGCGCGTTAAGGCCGGGGCCGCGAGGCACAGATCGCAGCCGAAGTTTGGTGATTTATTACCCGGCCGACTCGCCAATCTGGAGGAAGACAGGACGTCCAGCTTTCCCTACATTGACGTCAGACCGTTCACACGGCATCTGCTCAGGGAAACAGCGCCAGCGGCGCCCGCACTGCACCCGCAGTCGGGCGCCGCGTGGTTTCTGGGGCCGGGTGACGGCCCATGCTGTGCTCAGGCGCGGTCGCCAGGCGCCGGATAGACCACGGCGATCACCTCCAGCGTCTCCACGCCGCCGGGCGTCTGCAGCCTCACTTCGTCGCCCTCGCGGCTCTTGATCAACGCGCGGGCAATCGGCGCGATCCAGCTCACCTCGCCGGCCAGTGCATCGGCCTCGTCGATGCCCTTGATGGTGATCGTGCGCTCGTCGCCGCGGCTGTTGGCGTAGGTGACGGTGGCGCCGAAGAACACCTGGTCGCTGCCGTGGTGGGCGCTGGGGTCGGCCACCTCGGCGATGTCCAGCCGCTTGGTCAGGAAGCGGATGCGGCGGTCGATCTCGCGCAGGCGCTTCTTGCCGTACAGGTAGTCGCCGTTCTCGCTGCGGTCGCCGTTCTTGGCCGCCCACGACACGGTTTCCACCATCTTGGGCCGCTCGTCGTCGATCAGGTGCAGCAGTTCGGCGCGCAGGCGCTGGTAGCCCTGCGGCGTCATGTAGTTCTTGGTGCCGGGGGGCAGCGGCGGCAGGCCACCGCCCTCGCCGTCCTCGTCGTCGTCGCCCGCGGGCTCCTTGGTGAAGGCCTTGCTCATGCCGGCATGCTACCCACGGCGGCCTCACCCGTGCCCGCGGCGGCCCGCCACGCGCCCGGCGCCTGGCCAGTCCACTTGCGGAAGGCGCGGTAGAAGGTGCTGGCGTCCTCGAAGCCCAGGCGCGCGGCGATCTCGTCCACCGTCAGCCGGCCCTCGGCCAGGTGCTGCAGCGCCAGCTCCCGGCGCACGGCGTCCTTCAACTGCTGCCAGGTGGCGCCTTCGTCGGCCAGGCGGCGGCGCAGCGTGGCCGGGCTCAGGCCCAGGCTGCCAGCCAGCGTGTCCAGCGTGGGCGCCGGCTCGGCGCGGGCCAGGGCCTCGCGGCACTGGCGGCGTACGCGGTCGCTCCAGCCGCTGGCGGCCACCTGCTTCAGGAACACGCTCTGCGGCGCATCGCGCAAGAAGGCCTTCAGCGCCGTGGCATCCACCTGCACCACCGCCTGCAGGGCACGCGCATCGAAGCTCATCGCCGTGGACAGCGCGTCAAAGTGCAGCAGCGGCGAGAACATGCGGCGGTACTCGTCGGCGTGGGCCGGCCTGGGATGGGCCCAGTCCAGGCGCGACAGCGGCACGCGCCGGCCGGCCAGCCAGCACACCAGGCCGTGCAGCATCACCAGCAGCGTCTCCTCGGCGAACAGGCGCGCCTCGGGCGGCTGGATGCGGTTGTCGATCAGCACCGTGGCCTGGCCGCCCGACACGCGCAGCGTGGCGGCGATGTCGTCGAAAAACAGGTTGAAGCCGCGCAGCGCCATGCGCAGTGCACGGTCCAGCGTGGCCTGGCCCGCCAGCGCGTGGCACAGCATGGCAAAAGCGCCCACCTTCATGCGCCGGGCGTCGAGGCCGAAGTACTCGTCGTCGATCTGCCGGGCGATGGCCATCCACAGCCGGGCGAAGGCGGCCGCCGGCACGCGGCCGTCGGGCCGGGCCAGCAGTGCGGGGTCGATCTGCGCCTCCTGCAAAGCGGCGGCCGCCACGGCCGGGGCCAGGCGCTGCACCGCGCCCCGCACGAAGGCGATCGACACGGTGGTGTTGGTGGCAGGTGCGGCGGCAGCCATGACGGGCTGCATTGTGGCAAAACGCGTCAGGACCGTGATCATTGCCGCCATCGCGGCGCCGGGCGCCCCGCCCTAGACTCGCCGTCGGGCGGTGCCCTGCCCTCACACACCGACGATTCCAGGAGACCCGCATGACCGACCTGTCCGCCGAGTACCAGTCGCTGGCCAACTACCGCCCGGCGCACAAGGTGCGCTTCGTCACCGCCGCCAGCCTGTTCGACGGCCACGACGCGGCCATCAACATCATGCGGCGCATACTGCAGGGCATGGGCGCCGAGGTCATCCACCTGGGCCACAACCGCTCGGTGGACGAGGTGGTCACCGCCGCGCTGCAGGAGGACGTGCAGGGCATCGCGGTCAGCAGCTACCAGGGCGGCCACAACGAGTACTTCGCCTACATGGTCGACCTGCTGCGCGCGCGCGGCGGTGAGCACATCCAGGTCTTCGGCGGCGGCGGCGGCGTGATCGTGCCGGCCGAGATCCGCGCGCTGGCCGAGCGCGGCGTGCGCATCTACAGCCCCGAGGACGGCCAGCGCATGGGCCTGGCCGGCATGATCGGCGAGATGGTGATGCGCTGCGACAAGAGCCTGTCCAGCCACGCGCCCACGACGCTGGCGGCCATCCAGGGCCACACCGAGGCCCACTGGCGCGCGCTGGCCCAGCTGATCACCGCACTGGAGAACGGCGATGCCGATCCGGCGCTGGTGGCCGAGTTGCACGCCCAGGCCAAGACCCGCACCGCACCGGTGCTGGGCATCACCGGCACCGGCGGCGCCGGCAAGAGCAGCCTGACCGACGAGCTGATCCGCCGGCTGCGCCTGGACCAGAACGATGCGCTGCGCGTGGCCGTGATCAGCATCGACCCGAGCCGGCGCAAGAGCGGCGGCGCGCTGCTGGGCGACCGCATCCGCATGAACGCGATCTCGCCGTGGCGCGACGGCGCCCGCATCTACATGCGCTCACTCGCCACGCGCGACACCGGTAGCGAGGTGAGCAAGTCGCTGCCCGACGTGATCGCCGCGGCCAAGGTGGCGGGCTTCGACCTGGTGATCGTCGAGACCTCGGGCATCGGCCAGGGCGACGCCGCCATCGTGCCGCTGGTGGACGTGCCGATGTACGTGATGACGCCCGAGTTCGGCGCCGCCAGCCAGCTCGAGAAGATCGACATGCTGGACTTCGCCGAGTTCGTGGCCATCAACAAGTTCGACCGCAAGGGTGCGGCCGATGCGCTGCGCGACGTGGCCAAGCAGGTGCAGCGCAACCGCGAGGCCTTCACCGTGCCGGCCGAGCAGATGCCGGTCTACGGCACCATGGCCAGCCGCTTCAACGACGACGGTGTCACCGCGCTGTACCAGGCGCTGCGCGACCGCCTGGTGGCCAAGGGCCTGCAGCTGCCCGTGCCCGAGGGCCGCCTGCCGCGCGTGGCCACGCGCCACAGCACGCACCAGACCCCCGTGGTGCCGGCCGCGCGGGTGCGCTACCTGGCCGACATCGCCGACACCGTGCGCGGCTACAAGGCCCGCGCGCGCCAGCAGGCCACCCTCGCCCGCGAGATCCAGCAGCTGCGCGCCACCGCCGACATGCTGCACGCCGACGATCCCACGCGCGACGGCGCCAAGAACACCGTGCTGCGCCTGGCCGACGCGCGCGCCACCCGCTTGGCGCCCGATGCGGCCAAGCTGCTGGCGCAGTGGCCCGAGATGGTCAAGGCCTACGGCGGCGACGAGTACGTGGTGAAGATCCGCGACAAGGAGATCCGCACCGGCCTGGTCCACACCACGCTCAGCGGCAACAAGGTGCGCAAGGTCTACCTGCCGCCCTACGAAGACCACGGCGAGCTGCTGAAGTGGCTGATGCTGGACAACGTGCCGGGCAGCTTCCCGTACACGGCCGGCGTGTTCGCGTTCAAGCGCGAGAACGAGGACCCGACCCGCATGTTCGCCGGCGAGGGCGACGCCTTCCGCACCAACCGGCGCTTCAAGCTGGTGAGCGAGGGCATGCCGGCCAAGCGCCTGTCCACCGCCTTCGATTCGGTCACGCTGTACGGCAACGACCCCGACCGCCGGCCCGACATCTACGGCAAGGTGGGCAACTCGGGCGTCAGCATCGCCACGCTGGATGATTTGAAGGTGCTGTACTCGGGCTTCGACCTGTGCCACCCGGCCACCAGCGTCAGCATGACGATCAACGGCCCGGCGCCCAGCATCCTGGCGATGTTCATGAACGCGGCGATCGACCAGCAGATCGAGAAGTTCAGCGCCGACAACGGCCGCGCGCCCACCGACACCGAGATCGAGAAGATCCGCGAATGGGCGCTGGCCAATGTGCGCGGCACGGTGCAGGCCGACATCCTGAAGGAAGACCAGGGCCAGAACACCTGCATCTTCAGCACCGAGTTCAGCCTGAAGGTGATGGGCGACATCGCCGAGTACTTCGTGCACCACAACGTGCGCAACTTCTACTCGGTGAGCATCTCGGGCTACCACATTGCCGAGGCCGGGGCCAATCCGATCTCGCAGCTGGCCTTCACGCTCTCCAACGGCTTCACCTTCGTGGAGGCGTACCTGGCGCGCGGCATGCACATCGATGACTTCGCGCCCAACCTCAGCTTCTTCTTCAGCAACGGCATGGACCCCGAGTACACCGTGCTGGGCCGCGTGGCGCGCCGCATCTGGGCCGTGGCCATGCGCGACCGCTATGGCGCCAACGAACGCAGCCAGAAGCTGAAGTACCACATCCAGACCAGCGGCCGCAGCCTGCATGCCCAGGAGATCCAGTTCAACGACATCCGCACCACGCTGCAGGCGCTGATCGCGATCTACGACAACTGCAACAGCCTGCACACCAACGCCTTCGACGAGGCCATCACCACGCCCACCGAAGACAGCGTGCGCCGCGCCATGGCCATCCAGCTGATCATCAACCGCGAGTGGGGCCTGGCCAAGAACGAGAACCCCAGCCAGGGCGCCTTCGTCATCGACGAACTCACCGAGCTGGTGGAAGAGGCCGTGCTGGCCGAATTCGAGAAGATCGCCGAGCGTGGCGGCGTGCTGGGCGCGATGGAGACCGGCTACCAGCGCAGCAAGATCCAGGAAGAGAGCATGCACTACGAGATGCTCAAGCACACCGGCGAGTACCCCATCATCGGCGTCAACACCTTCCGCAACCCGCATGGCGACCCGGTGCCCGAGAGCATCGAGCTGGCCCGCAGCACCGAGGAAGAAAAGCAAAGCCAGCTCACCCGTCTGGCCGACTTCCATGCCCGCCACGCCGCCGAGGCACCGGCCATGCTGCAGCGCCTGCAGCAGGCGGTGATCGACAACGGCAACGTGTTCAACGTGCTGATGGAGGCCGTGCGCTGCTGCAGCCTGGGCCAGATCACCAACGCGCTGTTCGAGGTGGGCGGGCAGTACCGCCGCAGCATGTGATGGCCGGCGGCGCGCCGACATAACACTCAAGCATCACGGACAGACGCCGACAACCCTTGTGAACCACCCCGCGCGGCCGCGCCATCGGCCGCGCGGGCACGTCGCTTGCTAAACCTGCGACATTTGTCACATGGAGTGTGATCGTGAGCATCGATCGGCGTGGCGTGCTGCTGGCCGGCCTGGGCTGCACGCCCCTGGCGCGGGCCCAGGGCCTGGATGTCAACGAGGCCATCAACAAGGCCGGCCGCCAGCGCATGCTGTCGCAGCGCATGAGCAAGGCCTACCTGGCGCTGGCCCAGGGCGTGGAGGTCGATTCGGCCCGCCGCGCACTGGAGCGTTCGCAGGCACTGTTCGTGCGCCAACTCGATGAGCTGCGTGGCTTCTTCCCGGCGCCCGAGTTCGCCGAGACCTTCCGCGGCCTGGACGCCGCCTGGGCCGACTACCGCCAGGCCCTGACCGCCGCCGCGCCCTCGGTGGCCGGTGCCGGCCAGGTGGTGGCGCGCGATGCCCGGGTGCTGCAGCTCGCGCACCAGTGCACCGTGCAGGCGCAGCAGGTGTCGGGCAAGCCGCTGGGCCGGCTGATCAACGTGTCGGGCCGCCAGCGCATGCTCAGCCAGCGCATGGCCAAGCTGTACCTGGCCGCCGGCCTGGGCATCGCCACCGGCGCCGCGCCCACCGAGCTGCAACAGGCACGCACCGAATTCATCGCCGCGATGAAGGAACTGCGCGCCGCGCCCGAATCCACCCGCCGCATCCACGACGAGCTGCAGCTGGCCGACGCGCAGTGGCTGTACTTCGACCGCGCGCTGGCCCGGCTGGAGCCTGGCAAGCCCGATGCCCGTGCGTCGTCGGACGTGTTCGTCACCAGCGAGAACCTGCTGACCGTGATGGAGAAGGTCACCGGCCTGTACGGCGCCGTGATCGCCTGAGCCACGGCCCGGCCGGGGCACCGGCGCCGCGCCCGATGCCGCCGCACGGGCAGCTTGCCCGGCCGCGTGGCGCGGGGCGCGGCGGACTGCGGCATCGGCGCGGCATGGGGCAAGATGCCGGCGCCCTGCCCGCCACGCCCCGATGACCGATCCGCTGGCCTCCGACCCGCCCCCGCCAGAGCCCGCCGCAAGTCCCGCCACCGCGGCTGCGGTGGCCCCGGCGCTGAACCTGCCCCGCACGCTGCTGCGCCGCTGGCTGCTGTTGGTGGCCGTGCTGGTGCTGCTGCTGGCCGGCTGGGAAGGCTGGCGCCTGCGCCGCGACGCGCTGGACACCCTGCCCGCCACCGCCCGCCTGGCCACGCGCCTGGTGCTCCACACGCTGTCGCGCAGCACCAACCCCTTCGACCGCGAGCCGCTGCCCGCCGTCAGCCTGGACGGCCTGGCCGAGCTGGAGCAGCGTGTGCCGCTGTGCGTGCAGGTGATCGACCTGCAGCGCCGTGCCCAGCCGCAGCGCTGCGGCGCCGCCAGCCCGCCGTCGCCGCTGGGCCAGCGCCTGGGCGCGCTGCTGCAGCCACACGACTTGGCGCGCGCGCGGCTGGAGATGTCGCTGCTGCTGCCCGACGGCATCCGCGTCGGGGTGCTCGAGGTGGGGGTGTACTGGGCCAGCGTGGGCGAGGCCTGGCTGCAGCGCATCGTCACCTGGCTGGGCCTGGGTGCGGTGCTGGCGGCGCTGGTGGCGGCCGTGGTGCTGCCGGTCGAGCGCGCGCTCAAGCCCACGCGCCGCATCCTGGCCGCGCTGGCGCAGCTGGAGGCGGGTGATCTGGCGGTGCGCCTGCCGGTGCCACGCCTGCGCGAGCTGCGCGACATCGCCGAGCGTTTCAACCGCCTGGCCGAGCGCTGGCAATCGGTGCTGGCCGAGCAGCGCCGCCTGGCCGCGCGCCTGCTCGACACGCGCGAGGAAGAGCGCCGCAACCTCGCCCGCGAGCTGCATGACGAGATGGGCCAGAGCCTCACCGCCCTGCGCGCCGAGGCGGCGGTGGTGGGCATGCTGGCCGGCCGCGCCCAGGCCAACGGCCTGAAGGACGGCGCCGCGCGCATCGCCGAACTGGGCGCGCAACTGCTCGACGGCCTGCAAGGCGTGCTGCAGGCGCTGCGGCCCACGGCGCTGGACCGCTTCGGCCTGGCCGCCGCGCTGCAGGGGCTGGTGGCCCAGCCGCGGCGCCGCACCGATGGCCTGCCGCTGCGCTGCACGCTGGCGCTGCCCGAGGCGGCAGCCGCCGCCGACCCGCTGGCCGCCGTGCCCGCCGCGATGGCCGTGCATGTCTACCGCATCGTGCAGGAAGGCCTGACCAATGCCGCACGCCACGGCCAGGCCCAGCGCGCCCAGGTCAGTCTGCAGGTGCGGCCTGCCGGGCCGCCGGACGGCTTGCCGGTGCTGCTGATCGAGGTGGTGGACGACGGCCGCGGCCCCGGTCCGGCCGGTCCCACGCCCGGCCACGGCCTGCTGGGCATGCACGAGCGGGTGCAGGCCCTGGCCGGCGCGCTAGCCCTGGATCTGCCGGCCGCCGGCGGCATGCGCCTGGCCGTGCGCCTGCCGCTGCCGGCCACCGCGCCCCCGCGCCCCACCCCCGACGAAAGGAGCAACGCATGATCGAAGTGATGCTGGTCGACGACCATGCCGTGGTGCGCGAAGGCTACCGCCGCATGCTGCAGACCGAGGACGACCTGCGCGTGGTGGCCGAGGCCGCCGACGCCACCGAGGCGCTGAACCTGTGGCGCCAGCTCAAGCCCCAGGTGATGGTCATCGACCTGGCCCTGCCCGGCATGGGCGGGCTGGAGCTGATCACCCGGCTGCGCCAGCGCGACCCGCAGTGCCGCTGCCTGGCCTTCAGCATGCACCGCGATCCGCTGTGGGCCACGCAGGCGCTGAAGGCCGGCGCGCTGGGCTATGTCACCAAGAGCAGCGACCCCGCGCTGCTGGTGCACGCGGTGCGCGAGGTGGCGGCGCAGCGCCGCATCATCAGCCCCGACCTGGCCGGCGAGGTGGCGGCCCGCCTGCTGGACGAGGCCGGCGGCGCCGCCCAGGGCCTGACCCCGCGCGAGCTGGAGGTGCTGCGCCTGCTGCTGGCGGGCACCAGCGCGCAGCAGATCGCCGAGGCCCTGCACCTGAGCGTCAAGACGGTGCACAACCTGCACTACCAGGTGAAGGCCAAGTTCGGCACCAGCAGCGACTTCGAGCTGGCGCGCATGGCCTGGCGCGAAGGCTGGACCGACTGACCGCACCCGGCCGCCGCCGCAGCCGCAGCTGCCGCAGCCGCCGCAACCGCCTGGGGGAAGCCGGGGCTTGCCGGCGCAGGGCACACCGACCTGATAATGGGCGGATGCCGCCTTTGCCGTCGACGGCCCACCCCTCTGCCACCCTGCGCCAGGCCCGGCGCGCGTGGTCGATGCTGCTGGGCGACTCGGCACGCGCCTTCGCGGCGGCCAACCGCGCCCTCGACCGCGCCAGCCAGGACGGCGACCGCCGTGCCGAGGCCTGGGCCCGTCTGACCCGCGGCCTGCACCTGCACTACTACGGCACGCTGGCCGACTCCGAGCACGAGCTGCGCCAGGCCGTGGACGCCTTCGCCGCGCTGGCCGAACGGCCGGGCGTGATCCTGGCCACCGCCGGCCTGGCGCGCACGCTGTGGCGCGCCGGCCAGTTCCGCGCCGCCATCGACCTGGTGCTGCCGGTGCGCGACGAGGGCCTGCAGCTGCTGCGCCACCATGACCGCGCCGTGCTGCTGAACACCATCGGCGGCTGCTATGCCTCGCTGGGCCAGAGCGAGCAGGCCATCGCCTACATGCACGAGGCCCTGCGCGACGCCAGCCCGCGCAGCGGCAACGGCTTCGATGCCGTGCTGCACTGCAACCTGGCCAACGAGCTGACCCAGCTGGGCGATTGCGACCAGGCGCTGCGCCATGCCAACCAGGGCCTGCTGCGCTGCGAGGGCATGCGCAACCCCTTCGTGCGCTGCGCCCTGCTGATCAACCGCATCATCATCCTCACCGACATGGGCCGGCCGACCGAGGCGCTGCCCGACATCGCCGCGGTGCTGGCCATGCCCACCGACGCCACCGGCCGCGGCCGCAATGCGCTGCACTTCGAGCCGCTGGCCATCGCCGCGCTGTCGGCCGGCGACCACGACCTGGGCGCCCGGCTGGTGCAGCGCATGCTGGCCGAGCCGGCGCCGCTCCTGCCCGACGAGCGGCTGGAGCGCGGCGTGGCGCTGGCCATGCTGGCCTGGATGCAGGGCCGGCTGAACCAGGCACGCGAGCACCTGGCCGGGCTGCGCGCGCTGGCCGACGATGACACGGTCGAAGGCCTGAGCCTGCGCATCCGCTGCCAGTACTTCCAGAAGGCCTCGTCGCTGCATGCCGAGTGCGGCGACACCGCGGCCGCGCTGGCCGACCTGCGCCGCTGGCAGGTGCTGCACCAGCGCCAGGACGAGCAGGCGCACCGCGCGCACTACCGCTCGGCCGTGCTGCAGACCGAGATGCTGCGCCTGACCCACCGGCTGCAGGACAGCCAGGCCAAGCGCCGCCTCACCGAGCGCTCGCGCGCCAAGCTGGCCGAGATCAACGAGCAGCTGGCCCAGCGCATCGCCGAGGTGCAGCAGCTGCAGGAGGCGCTGCGCCAGCAGGCCATCGTCGACGCGCTGACCGGCCTGTACAACCGACGCCACCTCAACGAGGTGCTGCCGGCCATGCTGGCGGCGGCGCAGCGCGCCAGCGTGCCGCTGGCGGTGGTGATCATCGACCTCGACCATTTCAAGCAGGTCAACGACCGCCATGGCCACCAGGTGGGCGATGCGCTGCTGGCGCAATTCGGCCGCCTGCTGGGCAGCAGCCTGCGGCGCAGCGACCTGGCCTGCCGCTACGGGGGCGAGGAGTTCTGCCTGCTGCTGCCGCGCTCGACCGCTGCATCGGCCCAGCGCAAGGCGCAGGCCTTGCTGCGCCGCTGGCGCCAGGCGACGCTGGCGGTGGACGGCCACCCGCTGCAGAGGCTGAGCTTCTCTGCCGGCGTGGCCGACAGTGCCGCGCCGGGCTGTGCCGGTGCGGGTGAGTCGCGCGCCGAGGGCGCCGGTGTCGAGGCCTTGCTGCAGGCTGCCGACCAGGCCCTGCTGCGCGCCAAATCGGCCGGCCGCAACCGCGTGCTGCTGGCCGGCTGCCCCTCGCTCGGGCTGGCGGCCTGAGCCCCGCGCGGGCGGGCCGGACTCCGCTGGCCGGCCTCAGCTGGCCGGGCAGGCGGTGCCGCGCTGCGCGTTGCTGTTGCGGCAGTCCTGGTGCAGCGTGGTGGCCAGGCCGCTGACCGTCGGGCAGCTGTTGGCGTTGGTGATCACGTAGTTCTGGCTGTCGAGCGATTCGGTCACCGCGCTGTAGGGCTGCACGTTGCGCATGTTGTTGGTGATGCCGGCCGCCGCGGGGAACTGGAAGCGGCAGACCAGCCGGTCGCTGCTGCCGCCCGAGCCGGCGTTGAGCGTCCCGGCCGCCAGCCGCACCGTGCCCGACCAGGGCGCGCCGGCGCTGGGCACGGCCACCACGCACAGGTAGTACTGGTAGCCGCTGATCGCCGTGCCGGTGCTCTGGTCGACCGCGTTCGACACCGAGCAGGTCACGCTGGAGGTGCCGGTCAGGCTGGCGGTGTTGACCGCCAGTCCGGACGGAAAGCTCGAGACGCCGTCCAGCGAGATGTAGCCGGCCACGATGTAGGCATAGGCCGTGGCGCAGCCGCTCAGGTCGGCCAGCGTGATGGTGCTGCTGCTGGTGGTCAGGCTGCAGGTCTTGACCACATAGCCCGACTCGTTGGAGAACACCACCGCGTAGTTGGTGTTGGGCAGGCGGAACGCGCTCTCGCCGTTGCCCAGGTCGGAGGCCGGCACCGGGATGTTGAGGTTGCGGTTCTTGGGCCGCTTGAGCGTGGTGTTGGCCGGCAGCGGAAAGCCCAGCAGGCCCACGTCGGCCGGATCGGTGCGCGAGATCACGCTGTCCAGCGAGAACTGCTGCGTGCCGCCGGCGCGGTCGGTCCAGCTCATCTGCACCGACACCGCGCGCATCGGATCGGTGCTGGCGCCGCCCAGCGTCCAGCGCCGGGTGAAGCTGGTGTTGCTGCTGGCGGTGTCGCTGCCGCTGGCCAGCGTGTTCCAGCTGTTGCTGGCGCCATCGATGCTGGTGTAGCTGCGCAACTGCTCCAGGCGGTCCTGCGCCAGCAGCACGGCCTCGCCGCGCTGGCGCGCATCGTCCTCGCCGCGCGACAGCGTGGAGTACAGCCGCATCAGCCCCATCAGGCTGATGGCCACCAGCGCCAGCGCCACCAGCGCTTCCAGCAGCGTGAAGCCGCGGCCGGCACCGGCGCCGCGCCAGGGGTGTTGCAGGGTGGCGGGCATCGTGCGGGCCTCAGGGCAAGGTGTCGGTGTCGACACGGAAGTCACGCCAGCTGCCCGGCACCCGCACCATCACGCCCGACAGCCGGCGCACGTTCTTCAGCGCGTCGGGCGAATAGTCGAGCGTGCCGTTGCCGTTGTTGCGGTAGGCCGCGCAGGACACCTGCGCGCCATGGATGATGGCCGAGCCGGTGCCCAGGTCGTTCCACGCCGCATCGTTGGAGAAGATCAGGCCCCAGAACTCGTTGTTGCCGTTGATGTCGATGGCGTTGGGCGTGACGATGGTGATCGGATCGGTCACGCTGCCGTAGGTGTTGTTGCCGCTCAGGTGCAGGTCGGACGCGAAGTAGAACGCGCGCCAGCCGTCGGCATAGGCGGTGTTGATCTGGCTGCGGCAGTCCGACGCGCTGGTGCACGACAGCACCTTGGTCGACGGCGCATTGCGGTACTGCTCGATGGTCGAGCCGAAGTACGCGTTGAACATCGCCGAGTTGCTGCAGGTGGTGTCGCTGGAAGACAGCGCCGCCAGCGACGAATCGTTGCCCACCAGCGCGTTGGCCGTGGGCTGGCCCTGCAGCGAGGTCAGCGAGATGCCGTTGCCGCTGCTGATGGCACTGCCGGCGTTGACCAGGATGCCGTTGGTGGCGATGTCGCGGTTGACCACGTTGTACGAGCCGCTGAGCGTGCAGGTGGTGCCGCAGGTCAGCGGTGCCGAGGGCACGGCGCGCATCAGCGGCCGCAGCTTCAGGATCACGGCGATGCGCGCATGGCCTTCGGCGTCGGCGGCCGTGCTGGGGGCGCAGCTGGCCGCGCGGGCGTTGCAGCCCCAGGCGGTGACCTGCACCGCCTCCGGGTCGCCGGCCACGGCGGCGAAGGCCACGGTGAAGCTGGGCGCCACGCTGCTGCCCAGATCGGCCACCGCGCTGCCGCTGGCCGGCACCGAGGGGCAGCTGCAGCTCAGCCCGTTGGCGGTGATCTTGCAGCCGGGGTAGGTGGTGGTGGCCGGCACCACGTCGGTGCTGGGGTTGCTGGCGTCGGCGAAGCGCGTGAGCACGTAGCGCTTGCGGAACGAGGTGTTGGTGGTGGTCAGGAAGCTGCAGTTGCCGCCAATGTCGAAGGGCGAGTTGAGCATGCCGGTGGCCCACTCGATGCCGGCCTCGGCCACCTCGCGGGCCATCACGCCCTGCACCTGGTTGGCGGCGCTGCGCTGGCCGAAGATCAGGCTGCGCCCCAGGTACAGCGTGCCCAGCATCATGGCCATCACCAGCACCAGCACCACGGTCAGCGCCGCCACGCCGCGCGGCGGATGCGGCCGGGCGGCTCGGGTGCGGATGGGAGCGCAGCGGTTCATGGCGGACGGGGTGTGCCGGGTTCGGTCCGGGCTCAGGCCGGACACTGGCCCGCCAGCGCGTCGTTGCGCAGGCGCACCGTGGCGGTCACGCTGCGCGTGGCGCTGGTGTCGGCGATGGACTGGCCGGTGAGCGTGATGTCGAAGCGCCGCACCGTGGTGGTCGGGCAGTTGGGCGTGCCGGCGCTGCAGGTGCGCGCGCACAGGTGGCCCAGCGGCAGCGTGGTGGCGGTGGCAGTGATGCGCAGGCCGTCGTCGGCGATGCGCACGGCACGGCGGTCGGTCACGTCCTGCCAGGTGCTGGCGCTGGTGCGCATCTGCAGCACGCCTTCGTAGACGCGAAAGCCGAACTGCTCGGCGTCGTCCAGCGTGTCGTTCTCGCTGGCGTCGCGGGTGAAGGCATAGCGCAGCCCGTCGCTGGTGCTGCCGCTGACCGCGGCATAGGGGTTGCGCGGCGCGGCGCTGCCGGCGCCCACGGCGTGCGTGCCGTCGATGGCATGGCCCCAGTAGGCGGCACGGCGCAGGTCGCGGGCCACCAGGTCGGCCGCGGCACGCAGGTCCTGCGCCATGCGGGCCTTGCCCAGCATCACGCCCGAGTTGACCGTGTGGGTGACGAACAGCGACAGCGCGCCGGCCACCACCAGCAGGCCCACGGCCACGCCCACCATCAGCTCGACGATGGTGACGCCGCGGCGGCGCGGATGCCTCAACATCGCGGCATCCCCGGCAGCGAGCCGGTGACGGTGCACACGCTCACCCGCCCCACCGCGGTGACGGAGGCGCGCAGCGCCAGCTCGGTGAGGCCGGACACCGACGCATCCAGCGACGAATCCCCCTGCGTGGCGCCACGCATGCCATCGAAGGCCACCGTGACGTTGCGGCTGAGCGTGACCCCGGTGGGCAGACTCACCGACTTCAGCGCCAGCGTGCTGGTGCCCAGCGTGTAGGCCGTGCCGGTGCTGTTGGTCACCAGGCTGACCGTGGCACGCCGGCGCAGGGCCTCGCTGCGGGCGTAGTACAGGTCCATGCCCAGCTCGTTGACCGAGCCCTCGAGCCGGTTGCGCAGGATCAGGCCGCGCATCGACGGCGCGGTGACGGCCAGCAGCAGGCTGGCGATCACCACCACCATCATCAGTTCGACGAGGGTCAGGCCGGTCTGGGCGCGGCGCGTGGGCATCAGCGGCTCCAGCAGTCCGGCTGGCCGTTCACGGCCTGGCCCCGCGTGACCGTGACGGTGAGCGCGGTGCAGCCGGTGTCGGACGCCTGGCTGCGCCCGCTGACCGCGGTGGCGGTGATGGTGTAGGCGGTCTCGCTGGCCGCCGACAGCGCCAGCGTGTAATAGCCTGCCGGCGAGTTGGCCGATTGCGACAGGTCTGACAGCGCGGCGGTGTAGCTGGGCTGCAGCCCGCGCCAGCGTTCCTGCGCCTGCTGGATGCGCAGCACGGCCTCGTAGGCGTCGACGCGGCGCGACTTGCGCACGCTGGCGTTGTAGCTCGGCCAGGCCACCGCCGCGAGCAGCGCGATCACCGCCAGGACGATGGCGAGCTCGACCAGCGTGAAGCCACGCCGGTGGCGGATGTGCGCACGGACCCACGACATGACGGGGTTTTCGGCCAGCTCGTGCCGACTCTGAAGCCCGGACCTGCAACAGCGTGCAACCGACCCGCCTTTCGGCTGGCGCGCAGGTGACGCGCCGCGGCGCGCGGCCACGGCAGACTGGCCGCCCCGCCATCCCCGAAGCCCGCGCGCCCGCAGCGCCACGGCCCGTCTGACATGAATGCCCATCCCAGCCCGCTACCGCCCGTCCTGCAACAGTGGCACGCGGTGGTGCGCAGCCGCGATCCGCAGGCGCTGGCCCGCCTGCTGCACGACGATGTGGTCTTCCACTCGCCGGTGGTGCACACGCCGCAGCGCGGCAAGGCCATCACGCTGAAGTACCTGATGGGCGCCATGCAGGTGCTCAACACCGAGGCCTTCCACTACCTGCGCGAGCTGGTCGGCGAGCATGACGCGATGCTGGAATTCGCCACCGAGCTGGACGGCATCCAGGTCAACGGCATCGACCTGATCCGCTGGGACGACCAGGGCCTGATCGTCGACTTCAAGGTCATGGTGCGGCCGCTCAAGGCGATCCACCTGGTGCACCAGAAGATGGGCGAGATGCTGCAGAAGCTGGCCTGACCCCGGCGCGGCCCCGCCGCCACCCCGGCTTCACACAAGGGTGGCCGCGAACCGTTACGCTGTGTTCCTAGGGCGCGAGCGGCGCCAGCCCGGCCGCCGCCCGCCCTGTGATGCACTGACACACGAGGAGCACGCAGCCATGGGTTCGACGATCCAGTTCCAGCGCCCCGACGGGCAATCGGTGAACGGCTACCTGGCCGACGCCGGCGCCGGCACCCCCGGCGTGGTGGTGATCCAGGAATGGTGGGGCCTGAACGACCAGATCCGCGGCGTGGCCGACCGCCTGGCCGCCGCCGGCTTCACCGCCCTGGTGCCCGACCTGTACCGCGGCAAGAGCACGGTGGAGGCCGAGGAGGCCCACCACCTGATGACCGGCCTGAACTTCGGCGACGCCGCCACGCAGGACGTGCGCGGCGCGGTGCAGCACCTCAAGGCGCGCGGCGGCAAGGTGGGCGTCACCGGCTTCTGCATGGGCGGCGCGCTGACACTGCTGGCCCTGGCCAACGTGCCCGAGGCCGATGCCGGCGTGGTCTGGTACGGCCTGCCGCCGCTGGAGTACATCGATGCCACGCAGATCAAGGTGCCGCTGATCGCGCACTGGGCCACGCAGGACGGCGCCTTCCCGATCGCCAGCGTCGACGCGCTGGAAGAAAAACTCAAGGCCGCCGGCACCGCCTACACCGGGCACCGCTACCTGGCGCACCACGCCTTCGCCAACGAGACCGCCCAAGGACGCAACCGCATCGCCATCACCCAGTACGACGCGGCCTGGGCCCAGCTGGCCTGGGACCGCAGCTTCGCCTTCCTCGGCCGCCAGCTCGGCTGATGCCGCAAGGCTGGCACGCGTTTGGCTGCCGGCCGACCACCCCTTCGCCCACGACCCTGAGAGGACCCAGCCATGCAAGGCGATCCCGACGTGCTGCGCTACCTGAACGCGCAGCTGAAGAACGAACTCACCGCGATCAACCAGTACTTCCTGCACTACCGCATGCTGAAGAACTGGGGCTTCACCAAGCTCGCCAAGCACGAGTACCAGGAGTCGATCGAGGAGATGAAGCACGCCGACAAGCTGATGGACCGCATCCTGATGCTCGACGGCCTGCCCAATCTGCAGGACCTGGGCAAGCTGATGATCGGCGAGAGCGCGGTCGAGGTGCTGCACTGCGACCTGAAGATCGAGCAGGGCTCACACGGCCTGCTCAAGGAGGCCATCGCGCACTGCGAGGCGGTGCGCGACTATGTCTCGCGCGACCTGCTGACCGAGATCCTCGACGACACCGAGGAGCACATCGACCACCTCGAAACGCAGATCGGCCTGGTGGCCCAGGTGGGCGAGCAGAACTGGCTGCAAAGCCAGATGGGCGACGTCGGCAGCTGAGCCCCGGCCTGCGGCGGCATGTGGCGGCATGTGACGGCATGTGGCGGCATGCTGGTGCATCGACCCTGGGATCACTCTGGGTATTGCGAATCATTCGCATTACTTGCAGAATCCCGGCATCGACTTCGGATGCCGCCATGATCGTCTGCCTGTGCCGCCGTGTTTCCGACCGTGACATCACTGCCGCGGTGCAGTCCGGCGTCGACAATTTCGAGGTGCTGCAGGACCGCACCGGCGTTTCGTCGTGCTGCGGCTGCTGCCACGACTGCGCGCGCGAGGTGTTCGAAGGCGCCCGGGCGCGGCTGTCGGCCACGGCCCCGGTGACGGTGATCGCGCGCGGCGCCATCCAGGCCGCCGGCTGATCCACCGCCGCATGGCCGGGCCGGGTGGTCGTCCCGGCTGGGCTATGCTCGCCGCCCCGCGTCACCATGGCGCGCCCTGGCCCCGACCGATGCCTCTTCTGACCGCCCGCCTGGCCGGCCCGGCCCTGGCGCTGGTGCTGACCCTGCCCTGGGGTGCGCCGTTGCGTGCCGCCACCGACGCCGCCGCCTGCGCCCTCGAGTGGCAGGTGCGCCTGACCACCGCCACGCTGCCCGATGCCGAGCGGCCCGCCGGCCGCGCCGTGCCGGCCCTGGACGTGACCCTGGGCTTCGATGCCGGCACGCGCACCAGCACCCGGCTGCGCCTGCCGGCCGGCTGGGACGCGCTGCGCGAGCTCAACCCGGATGCGCCGCGGCTGTTGCCGGTGGCCGGCGACGCCCAGCTGCGCCAGGTGCAGCATGCGGCGCAGGCGCGCGTGCTGCTGCAGTGGCGCCTGGTGCCCGGCACCGACACCGGCGGCACGGCCGGGCTGCGGCTCACGCCGGACTGGTCGGCCTTCACCGGCGCCGCGGTGCTGGCCTGGCCCGAGGAACCCGGCACCCAGACCCTGCCGGCCTGCCTGCGCGTGGAAGCCGGCGACACCGTGCGCTGGATCAGCAATTTCGGCCGCGCCGAAGGGTCGGCCGCGCGCTGGTCCTGGCCTGCCGCCACCGCCGGCCAGGTGCAGCAGGCGCTGTATGCCGGCGGCGCGCTGCAGTGGCGCGATGCCGACGCCGCCGGCCAGACCCTCACCGCCGTGGTGCCCGCCGGCGCCGCGCTGGCCTTCGATGCGGCCGCCCTGGCCGAGCGGGCCGCCCGCTTGCAGACGGCCCTGCGCCGCGACTGGCGCGACGACGAGCGCACCCCGATCCCGGTGCTGGCCCTGCCCGGCCCGGTGGCCGGTGGCATGACGCTGGGCCGGGCGCTGGCCCTGCAGGCCCCGCCCGACCTGGCCCTGCCCGGCCCGCAGGCCGACGAACTGATCGCCGGCCAGCTGCTGCGCCGCTGGATGCCCGAGCGCTTCGGCCCGCTGGCCCATGCCGGTCGCGGCGACGGCCCGCTGCGCGCCTGGTTCACCGAAGGCTTTGCCGACTACCTGGCGCACCGCCTGCTGCTCAAGGAAGGGCTGTGGACGCCCGAGGACTATGCCGCCGCGCTGAACCGCAAGATCGCGCGCTACCAGGCGCAGCCCGAGCGCGCCGCCGACAACCTGCGCCTGGCCACCGGTGGTGCCGGCGCCCAGGCGCTGGCCGAACTGCCCGCCGCCCGCGGTGAGTGGCTGGCCCTGCACTGGAACGCCGCACTGCGCGAGGCCGGCCGCCCGGGCCTGGAGGCCACGCTGCGCGGCCTGATGGTGCCGGCCGCCCAGGCACGGCGCGAAGGCCCGCTGAGTACGCCGCTGGCCACCCACCGCCTGATCGCGGCGCTGCGCCGCGACCTGGGTGACGTGCCGCTGCGCGAACTGGCCCACCACATCGAGGACGGCGCGCCGTTCGAGTTCCCGCCCACGGCGCTGGGCCCGTGCTTCCAGCGCGACGCGGCCCCGGCCAGCTTCCGTCCGGTGGCGCAGGCGGCCGGTCAGCCGGCCTGCCAGGGCTGGCTGCAGGGCAGCGGCACCGAGCGCGTGGCCGCCGCCAACGGCAAGACGGCCAAGACGGCCAAGACGGGCAAGGCCGCCAAGGCGGTGGCCGGTGGCAAGGCCGGCAAATCGGCCAAGACCGGTGGCGGCCGAGGGGGCAAGCCAGCGGCCGCCAAGGCGGGCAAGTCCGGGGCCGGCGCCAAGAAGGCGGCCGGCGCCGCAGGCCAGGGCAAGGCCAAGGCGCGCCACTGACCCGGTGTCAACCCGGGGGGACGTGCCCGGGCGGCGATGGTGGTGGCAAGATGCCGCTCACCATCGCTGCATCGGGAGGAACACCATGCAACTTGCCGCCGCGCGTGTCTTCGTGCGCGACATCGCCGCCGCGCGCGATTTCTACGAGAAGCGCCTGGGCCTCGACCTGGGGCATGACGGCACCGACGAGGGCTTCTGCCGCTTCGACACCGGGCAGGTGCAGCTGGTGATCGAGCTGGTGACGCCCGACGAATCCCCCGAAGACCAGGCCACGGTGGGCCGCTTCACCGGCCTGTCCTTCGGCGTCGACGACCTGGTGGCCACCCACGCGGCGCTGAGCGCGGCCGGCGTGCCCTTCACCGGCGCGCCCGAGAAGCAGTTCTGGGGCGGCTGGCTGGCCACCCTGGTCGACCCCGACGGCAACGAGCTGCAGCTGGTGCAGTTTCCCGCCTGAGCCGGGCGAGGCCGGCATGGCGCGCGACAATCGCGCGATGACCCAGGCCCCCGCCACCCCCGTCGGCACCGACATCGACAAGTTCATCGCCCGCCTGCGCGCCAGCCTGGGCGACGGCAGCTTCCAGCGGCTGGCGCTGGGCCGCCCGCACGACACCGAGCCCACGCTGGAGAAGCTGCTGGCCCGCCGCGTGGCCCTGCGCGGCGAAGACCACCTGTCGATGGTGTGGCGCCACCGCAGCAAGGACATCACCAAAAACCTGCCGCTGGCCGAGGCCGTGGACCAGCTGGCCGCGCTGCTGGCCAGCCAGTTCCACCACGCCCACCTGGTGACCCGCACGCACGATGTGCAGCTGGCCATGGGCAAGCGCGGCCAGTGGGGCCTGCGCGTGGGCAAGCTGCCGGGCGCGACCGTGGCCGCCAACGCGCCGGCCGAAGGCGTGAACACCGCGAACGCCGCGGCCGCACCCGCCGCCGCGCACGACCGCCAGCGCCAGCATGCGCTGTCGCTCACCGAGCCCTTCCTCACCGAGCTGGGCGTCACCGATGCGCAGCACCGCCTGATCCCGGCGATGGCGCGCAAGTGGCGGCAGATCAACAAGTTCGTCGAGGTGCTGGACCACGCGATTGCGCAGTCGCCGCTGGCCGGGCGCGATGCTGCCGAACCGGTGCGCGTGCTCGATTTCGGCGCCGGCCGTGGCTACCTCACCTTCGCGGTGCAGCAGCGCCTGGTGGCCGCCGGCCGCACGCCCGACATCGTGGGCGTGGAACTGCGCGAGGACCTGGTGGCCCAGTGCAATGGCGTGGCCCGGCACCTGGGCCTGGCCGGCCTGCGCTTCGATGCCGGCGACGTGCGCAGCCATGCCGCCGGCCCCATCGACATCATGATCGCGCTGCATGCCTGCGACATCGCCACCGACGTGGCCATGCACCGCGGCGTGACCGGTGGCGCGGCCATCATCGTGTGCTCGCCCTGCTGCCACAAGGAGCTGCGGCCGCAGATGCATGCGCCGGCGCTGCTGCAGCCCATGCTGCGCCACGGCATCCACATGACCGAGCAGGCCGAGATGCTCACCGACACGCTGCGCGCGCTGCTGCTGCAGTCGGTGGGCTACGACACCCAGGTGTTCGAGTTCATCTCGCCCGAGCACACGGCCAAGAACAAGATGGTGCTGGCCGTGCGCCGCCGCCAGCCGCTGCCCGCCGCCCAGCAGCAGGCGCTGCGCGCCCAGGTGGCCGAGCTGAAGGCCTTCTACGGCGTGGCCGAGCAGACGCTGGAGCGCCTGCTCGACGCCGACCGGCTCGCGGCCGCCTGACGCGCGCCGCCGCACAGCCCGGTCAGGCCAAGTAGCGCGCCTCCAGGTGCGCGCGGAAGTGCGCCGGGTTCAGCGCCTCGCCGCTGGCGCGGCGCGCCAGCTCATCGGTGCTCCAGCGGCTGGCCGGCTGCCAGATGTGCTGGCGCAGCCAGTCGGCCACCGGGGCCAGGTGGCCGGCGCTGATCTGCGCATCCAGATCGGGCACATCACGGCGCATCGCGGCGAACCACTGCGCCGCATACATCGCCCCCAGCGTGTAGCAGGGGAAGTAGCCGAACATGCCCTCGGGCCAGTGCACGTCCTGCAGCGGGCCGTCCTTGAAGTTGCCGCGCGTGTCCAGGCCCAGCAGTTCGGCCATGCCGGCATCCCACAGCGCCGGGATGTCCTCGGGCTCGATCTCGCGCTCGATCAGCCGCCGCTCGATGCCGTAGCGCAGCATCACGTGCGCCGGGTAGGTCAGCTCGTCGGCATCCACGCGGATGTAGCCCGGCTCCACCTGGTTGATCAGGCGCAGCAGGTTGTCGGGCGCGAAGGCCGGCTGGTCGCCGAAGGCCTCGGCAATCATCGGTGCCAGCCGGGCAACGAAGCCGGGGTGGTGACCCAGCTGCATCTCGAAGGCCAGGCTCTGGCTTTCGTGGATGCCCATCGAGCGCGCCAGCGACACCGGCTGGCCCAGCCACTCGCGCGGCCGGTTCTGCTCGTAGCGGCCATGGCCGGTCTCGTGGATGGCGCCGTACAGGCTGGTGAGGAACTCCTGCTCGGAAAAGCGCGTGGTCAGGCGCACGTCCTCGGGCACGCCACCGGCGAACGGGTGGGTGCTGACATCCAGCCGGCCGGCGTCGAAGTCGAAGCCCAGCCAGCGCATCACGCGCTCGCACAGCGCGCGCTGCGCCGCCACCGGGAACGGCCCCACCGGCCGCAGCGCCGGTTGCCGTGCCTGGTGCTCGCGCACCTGGCGGATCAGGCCCGGCAGCCACTGGCGCAGGTCGCCGAACAGGCGGTCGAGCTGGGCGCAGCCCATGCCGGGCTCGTACTGGTCCATCAGCGCGTCGTAGGGCGCCAGACCGGTGGTCTGCGACAGCAGCTGCGCCTCCTCGCGCGCCACGGACACCACCTCGCGGAAGTTGTCCAGGAAGCCGGCCCAGTCATTGGCCGGGCGCTGGCGGCGCCAGGCATGTTCGCAGCGCGCGGTGGCCAGCTGCTTGCGCTGCACCAGGGCCTCGGGCAGCGCGTTGGCACTGCGCCATTCGCGGCACATCTCGCGCAGGTTGGCACGCTGGTGCTCGTCCAGCGCTTCTTCCTGCGCCTGCTCGAGCGCGCTGCGCAGCGCCGGGTCGGTGCGCAGCCGGTGGCTGATGGCCGCCACCTCGGCCAGCGCACCGGCACGTGCCGCCGCGCCCCCCGGCGGCATGTTGGCCGCCTGGTCCCAGTAGGCGATGGACTGCACATGGGCCAGGTGGTGCAGGCGGGTGAACAGCTGGGTCAGGCCGTCGTAGGACGGCGTGGTCGAGGCGAGGGTCATGGGCGAGCCCGCAAGATGCAGGCAGGATGAGCGGCCAGTGCGGCGATGCGCCATTGTCGGTGCGTGCCGGGCAGCCCTCCTCCCCCCTTTCGGTGGGATGACGGGGGGCCTGCGGCGCCAGCCGCTGCAGCGTCAGTGCCCCGCCAGCTGCGGAAACACCCACATCAGCGCGGCGGTCATCGTCACGTAGCGCAGGAACTTGCCCAGCGCCATCCAGGCCACGCAAGGCCAGAACGGCAGCTTCAGCCAGCCGGCCACCGCGCACAGCGGATCGCCCACCCCCGGCAGCCAGGCCAGCACGCAGGCCCGCGGCCCGAATCGTCGCAACCACTGCAGCGCCCGGAGCTGGGCACTGCGGTGCGTCGTGCGCTCGTAGGCGCGCTCGGCGCCATAGCCCATCCACCAGGTGACCGCACCGCCCAGCGTGTTGCCCACGGTGGCCACCGCGATGGCCGGCCAGAACAGCGCCGGGTTCAGCTGCACCAGGCCGAACACCGCCGGCTCCGAGCCCAGCGGCAGCAGCGTGGCCGAGACGAAGGACACCACGAACACCGTGCTGAGGCCGAACTTCGGCATCGCCAGCGCGGCCAGCAGCAGGCTCAGGTGGGACTCGATCCAGGCTTCCATCGGCGCCCATCATAGGCACGGCGAGCGCAGGGTCTGGCGCAGGACGCCGGCCCCCGGCGGGGCCGGACCGCGCGGCTATACTCCTGCCTCCTTTTTCAGCACCTCCCCTCCCCCCCACCCCATGCACATCGGCCCGTACCAGCTGCCGAACCGGCTGTTCGTCGCCCCGATGGCCGGGGTGACCGACCGCCCGTTCCGCCAACTGTGCCGGCGCCTGGGGGCGGGCCATGCGGTCAGCGAGATGATCACCTCGCGCCGCGAGCTGTGGCACACGCTGAAGACCAGCCGCCGCGCCAACCACGACGGCGAGCCGGGCCCGATCGCCGTGCAGATCGCCGGCACCGAGCCGGCCATGATGGCCGAGGCCGCGGCCTACAACATCGACCGCGGCGCGCAGATCATCGACATCAACATGGGCTGCCCGGCCAAGAAGGTGTGCAACACCTGGGCCGGCTCGGCGCTGATGCGCAACGAGCCCCTGGCCATCGCCATCGTGGAAGCCGTGGTCGCCGCCTGCGCGCCGCGCGGCGTGCCCGTCACATTGAAGATGCGCACCGGCTGGTGCGACACCGAGCGCAACGCCCTCACGCTGGCCCGTGCGGCCGAATCGGCCGGCATCGCGCTGCTGACCGTGCACGGCCGCACCCGCGAGCAGGGCTACAAGGGCGCTGCCGAATACGAGACCATCGCCGCGGTGAAGGCGGCTCTGCGCATCCCGGTGGTGGCCAACGGCGACATCGATTCGCCCGAGAAGGCCGCTGCCGTGCTGCGCGCCACCGGCGCCGACGCGCTGATGATCGGCCGCGCCGCGCAGGGCCGGCCCTGGATCTTCCGCGAGGTGAACCACTACCTGAGCACCGGCCAGCACCTGCCGGCCCCGGCCGTGGCCGAGGTGCGCACCTGGCTGGTGGAACACCTGCACGAGCACTACGCGCTGTACGGCGAGGACGCCGGCGTGCGCAGCGCGCGCAAGCACATCGGCTGGGCCGTGCGCGCCCTGCCGGGCGGCGAGGCCTTCCGCGCCGTGATGAACACGCTGGACTCCACCGCGGCCCAGGTGGCGGCGGTGGGCACCTTCTTCGACCAGCTGGCCGAACACCACCACCTGCTGCCGGCCGCCAACGACGCGCTCCTGGCCGCCAGCGCCTGAATGTCCCCCACCCCATCCGCATGAGCAAGAAGAAGATCGAGGAGTGCATCCGCGACAGCCTGGAACAGTATTTCCGGGACCTGCACGGCACCGAGCCCCATTCCGTGCACGACATGATCGTGCACACCGTCGAGAAACCGCTGCTCGAGGTGGTGATGAAGCACGCCGACGGCAACCAGAGCAAGGCCGCCGAGTGGCTGGGCATCAACCGCAACACGCTGCGCCGCAAGCTGCTCGAGCACAAGCTGATTTCGTGATGCCGCGGCCGGCGGCCGGCCGCACCTGCGACGCCGCCCGATCCCGCGCATCGCCTTTCGATTCAACCCGTTCCAGGACCTTCATCCCATGACCACCGCCCTGCTGTCCGTGTCCGACAAGACCGGCATCGTCGAATTCGCCCAGGCCCTGCACCAGCGCGGCGTCAAGCTGCTGTCCACCGGCGGCACCGCCCGCCTGCTGGCCGACGCCGGCCTGCCCGTCACCGAGGTGAGCGAAGTGACCGGCTTCCCCGAGATGCTGGACGGCCGCGTGAAGACGCTGCACCCGCGCATCCACGGCGGCCTGCTGGCCCGCCGAGACGTGCCGGCGCACATGGCCGCGCTGGCCGAGCATGGCATCGGCACCATCGACCTGCTGGTGATCAACCTGTACCCCTTCGCCCAGGCCACCGCGCGCCCCGACTGCACGCTGGAAGACGCCATCGAGAACATCGACATCGGCGGCCCGGCCATGCTGCGCGCCGCGGCCAAGAACTGGCAGGACGTGGCGGTGGTGATCGACCCCACCGACTACGCCCAGGTGCTGGGCGAGATCGACGCCGGCGGCCTGACCCGCAAGACGAAGTTCGGCCTGGCGCGCAAGGTGTACGCCCACACCGCCGCCTACGACGGCATGATCACCAACTACCTCAGCGCGCTGGAAGCCGGCGCCGAAGACAAGCCCGCCGCCGTGCCGGCCCGCGCGCCCTACCCCGAGACCTACACGCTGCAGCTGGTCAAGACGCAGGACATGCGCTATGGCGAGAACCCGCACCAGAGCGCCGCGTTCTACCGCGAGCTGAAGCCCGCCGCCGGCACGCTGGCGCACTGGACGCAGCTGCAGGGCAAGGAGCTGAGCTTCAACAACATCGCCGACGCCGACGCCGCGTGGGAATGCGTGAAGACCTTCGACGTGCCGGCCTGCGTGATCGTCAAGCACGCCAACCCCTGCGGCGTGGCCATCGGCGCCAGCGCGGTGGAGGCCTACACCAAGGCCCTGAAGGCCGACCCGACCAGCGCCTTCGGCGGCATCCTGGCGCTGAACGTGCCGCTCGATGCGGCCGTGGTCGAGGCCATCAACGCCGCCAAGCAGTTCGTCGAGGTGGCCATCGCCCCGTCGGTGACGCCCGAGGCCCGCGCGATGCTGGCCGCCAAGCCCAACCTGCGCCTGCTGGAAGTGCCGCTGCCACAGGGCTATGGACAGGGTGGCCAGCTGGGCAACGCACTCGACTTCAAGCGCATCGGCGGCGGCATGCTGCTGCAATCGGCCGACGACAAGAACGTGGCCGCCGGCGAGCTGAAGGTGGTGACCGACAAGCAGCCCACGCCGCAGCAGATGGACGACCTGCTGTTCGCCTGGAAGGTGGCCAAGTACGTCAAGAGCAACGCCATCGTGTTCTGCGCCAACGGCATGACCATGGGCGTTGGCGCCGGCCAGATGAGCCGCCTGGATTCGGCCCGCATCGCCAGCATCAAGGCCGGCCACGCCGGCCTCAGCCTGGCCGGCACGGCCGTGGCCAGCGACGCCTTCTTCCCGTTCCGCGACGGCCTGGACGTGGTGGTGGATGCCGGCGCCAGCTGCGTCATCCAGCCCGGCGGCTCGATGCGCGACGCCGAGGTGATCGCCGCCGCCAACGAGCGCGGCATCGTGATGGTGTTCACCGGCACGCGCCACTTCCGCCATTGATTCGCCTCGCCCCCGGCGACACGGTCTGAGCCACCTTCGGGTGGCTTTTTCGTTTCTGGCGCAGCCACGCACAGGCTGCCGGCAAGTTCGCAGTCTTGTCGCGCAGTGGACACGTCCTTTGCGGGTTTGTCTCGTTCCGGTGATCCGCTTGTCGGACAAAGATGCGCACGCGCCGGCTCCCAACGCCGGCCAGGAGCGGATCCGACATGGGTGCCCAAGGGCCGGCTGCGGTGTTCCAGCGTGTGGTGGTCGAGCCGGCATACAAGGCGGTCTCGGCCGCCATCGAGCGCGCCATCGTCGACGGCGCGCTGCCCCCCGGTGCCGCCCTGCCCACCGAGCAGGCGCTGTCCGAACGCTTCGGCGTGCACCGTTCCACCGTGCGCGAAGCCATCCGCCAGGTCGAGCGCGAGGGCCTGCTGCAGCGCGGTGAAGGCCGCCGGCTGTTCGTCTGCCTGCCCGGTGCCCATGACCTGGCGTCGCGCGCCACGCGCCTGCTGCTGCTGCAACAGACCACCTTCCGCGAACTGTGGGAGCTGGCCGACTCGATCGAGCCGCTGACCGCCCGCCTGGCCGCCGGCCGCGCCGACGACCACGATCTGGCGCTGCTGCGCGACAACCTGGCGGCCACCGAGGCGCTGGGCCTGGCCACGGCGCAACATCCCGCACTGGTCAAGCTGGACATGGCCTTCCATGCGCTGGTGGGCCGCGCCAGCCACAACCACGCGCTGATGCTGGCACGCGAGCCCGTGGGCCTGCTCTACGACCCCACGCTGCAGCAGATCTTCGGGCATCTGCCGCAGGCGGCCGCGCGCAACCTGCAAGCGCATCGGCAGATCGTCGACGCACTCGCCAACCACGATCCCGCCAGCGCCGAACGCTGGATGCGCAAGCACATGACGGATTTTCAACGCGGCTTCGCGCTCGCCGGGCTCGACATGGGCACGCCGATCGCCCAGCCCACCTAAGGCCCATTCCGGGCGACATCACCACGACCCCCAGCAGGAGACTTCCGATGGCAAGACACCTCAACCGCACCCCGGCCTGCCGCAAGCCGAACAGGCTGCGCCTGCTGGCCGCCACGGCCGCCCTGTGCGTCGCTGCCGGCGCCCAGGCGCAGGAGACCTTCAAGGTCGGCATCGTCAGCTTCCTGTCGGGCCAGGCGGCCGAGAGCTTCGGCATCCCAGCGGTCAATGGCGCCAAGATCCTGGTCGACGCCTTCAACAAGGGCGCGGCACCCGCGCCCTACAACAAGCCCGGCTTCGGCGGCATGAAGATCGAAGCCGTCTATGTCGACGAAAACGGCGGCGCCACCAAGCAGGTGCAGGAACTGAAGAACCTGTACGACCGCGAGAAGGTCGACGTGGTGGTGGGCTATGTCAGCTCGGGCGACTGCCTGGCCGTGGCGCCGGCCGCCGAGGAGATGAAGAAGTTCCTGATCCTCTACGACTGCGGCACGCCGCGCATCTTCGAGGAGAACAAGTTCAACTACGTGTTCCGCACCGCCAGCCACGGCGCGATGGACAACGTGGCGCTCGCCCGCTACCTGAAGGCCAAGGGCATCAAGGCCGACACCTTCAACCTGATCAACCAGGACTACGCCTGGGGCCACGACAGCAAGAAGGATTTCGTCTGGAGCATGGAGAAGCTGTTCCCCGCTGCCAAGCCCGGCGAGGACCAGCTGCCCAAGTTCGGCGCCGGCCAGTACGGCACCGAGATCTCGGCGCTGATGAACAAGCCCGCCGACATCACCCACAGCAGCCTGTGGGGCGGTGACCTGCAGGCCTTCATCCTGCAGGCCGGCCCGCGCGGCCTGTTCAAGAAGACCCAGGTGGTGCTGTCAGCCGCCGACCATGTGCTGCCCGGCCTGGGCGAGAAGATGCCCGACGGCACCATCCTGGGCGCGCGCGGCGCCTACGGCCTGATGTCGCCCAAGAGCGCACTGAACGACTGGTGGTGGGACCTGTACAGCAAGGCCTACAACGTGTATCCGGTGCAGGCCCCGTACCGCATGGCGCAAAGCCTGCTGGGCCTGAAGCTGGCGGCCGAGAAGGCCATCGCCGCCAACGGCGGCAAGAAGCCCAGCCCCGAGCAGCTGGCCGCCGCGCTGCGCAACAGCGAATGGGATTCCCCGGCCGGGCGCATCCGCATGGCCAACGGCGGCGGCCACCAGGCCGTGCAGGAGACGGCCATCGGCAAGACCCGCTACGACGCGGCCAAGAAGATGGTGATGCTCGACGACATCATGCGTTTCCCGGCCGACTGCGTGAACCCGCCGCCCAACATGAAGGCCGAGGAGTGGATCAAGGCGGGGTTCCCCGGCGCCAAGGGCTGCCCCTGACGCCAGGCATCTTGCTGCCTGACTTCAGCCCTTCTTTGGAGTGCCCCTCATGGCCGGACTCATCACCATCCTCATTGACGGGATCACCTACGCCTCGTGGCTGTTCATCGTCGCGCTGGGTCTCACGCTGGTGTTCGGCGTGCTCAAGATCCTGAACATCGCGCATGGCAGCTTCTATGCGCTGGGGGCCTATGCGGCGGCCAGCTTCGTGGGTTGGGCGGCCAGCATGAAGTGGGCACCGGGCCTCAGCCTGGTGGCCATGCTGCTGGCTGCGGTGGCGGTGGCCGCGCTGGTGGCCCCGCTCACCGAGCGCGGGCTGCTGCGCTTCTTCTACGGCCGTGACGAGGTGCTGCTGGTGCTGGTGACCTACGCCATGTTCCTGATCATGGAAGACGTCACCAAGCTGGTCTGGGGCGCCAACCCCTACTACGTCAGCGAGCCCTACAGCCTGTTCGGCAATGTGGACGTGGGCAAGCAGAGCTACGTGGGCTACGACTTCGCGCTGGTGGGCCTGGCCGCCGTGGTGGGCTCTGCCGTGTGGTGGGGCCTGAACCGCACCCGCATCGGCAAGATCGTCACGGTGGTCATCCACTCGTCGGAGATCGCGGCCAGCATGGGCATCAACGTGTCGCGCGTCTACATGGGCGCGTTCGCGGTGGGCATCTTCCTGGCGGCCATCGGCGGCGCCTTCACCGCGCCGATGATCTCGGTGCAGCCGGGCGTGTCGGTGGGCGTGATCATCGTCTCGTTCGCCGTGGTCATCATCGGTGGCCTGGGCAGCATCGAGGGCGCCGCCGTGGGCGCGCTGATCGTCGGCCTGGCACGGTCCATCGCCGTGCACACCGCGCCGGTGGCCGAGCTGTTCTCGATCTACATCGTGATGGCCATCGTGCTGATGTTCCGGCCCGAGGGGCTGTTCCAGCGCATCCAGGCGCGCAAGATCTGAGGACGCCCCATGTCGGCAGTCATGAACCCTTCCTCCAAGATGCCGCAGGGCATCACCACCTCGGGCACCGTGCTGCCCGGCGTGCGCCACGGCCGCACGGTGGCGCTGGCCTTCGGCGCCTTCGCGCTGCTGGCCGCCGCGGGCTTTGCGGCACCCAAGTGGCTGACCTTCCTGGTCACGATGGCGGCCGGCAACGGCCTGGTGTCGCTGGGCATCGTGGCGCTGATGCGCGGCGGCGTGGTGCCCTTCGGCCAGGGCATGGTGTTCGCCATCGGCGGCTACAGCGCAGCCTTGCTGTTCAACAAGGCCGGCTTCACCGACGCCATCGGCCTGGCGCTCACCGGCGGTGTGCTGGCCGCGGCGGTGGCCGCGCCCTTCGCGCCGCTGCTGTCGCGCTACCGCGGCATCTTCTTCGCCATGCTCACCCTCGCGTTGTCGATGGTGACCTACGGCCTGCTGATGAAGATGGAATCGCTGGGTGGCAGCGACGGCTTCAACCTCGGCCGGCCCACGTTGCTGGGCATGAAGCTGCCCGATGCCAGCACCGGCTACGTGATGTACCTGGTGACCACCGGCTTCGCCACCGTGATGGCCCTGGTGGCGCGCGTGTACTTCGACTCCACCCGCGGCCTGGTGACGCTGGCCGTGCGCGAGAACGAGTTGCGCGTGGAATACCTGGGCGGCTCGGTGCGCCAGGCCATGAGCATCAACTTCATCTTCGCGGCCTTCTGCGGCGGGCTGGGCGGCGCGCTGGTGGTCATGTCGCTGGGCCATGTGGAGCCCACCTTCAGCTTCTGGACGACCTCGGGCGAGTTCGTCTTCGTGGCCATCCTGGCCGGCTGGCAAAGCGTGGCCGCGGTGTTCGTGGCCAGCACGGTGCTGGAGGTGGTGCGCAGCTTCTCCAGCGCCTACTTCCCCAACACCTGGCAGCTGGCGCTGGGGCTGTTCCTGCTGTTCGTGATCCGCTTCCTGCCGCGCGGCATCGGATCGCTGTGGATGAAGGGATCGGGCAAATGAGCGCCAGGGTGATGTTGGAGGCCGCCGGCCTCGAGAAGCGCTTCGGCGCCGTGGTCGCCGCGTCGGCGATCAATGTGCAGATCACGGCCGGCGAGCGTGTCAGCCTGATCGGCAGCAATGGCGCGGGCAAGACCACCTTCGTCAACATGATCACCGGCTACCTGAAGCCCGACAGCGGCCGCATCACGCTGGGCGGTCGCGACATCACGCCGCTGGACCCGCGCGCCATCACGCGCCTGGGCGTGGCGCGCTCGTTCCAGATCCCGCAGCTGTTCGGCGACCTCACCGCGCTCGACAACATGCTGGTGGCCAATGCCTGCCATGACCAGCGCCTGAGCTTCTTCCAGCCCGCGCGCCGCCGCGAGGCGATCGACCGCGCCGAGCTGCTGCTGGAACGCTTCGGCCTGCACGAGCACCGCCACCGCCGCGTGGCCGAGCTGCCGGGCGGCGTGCGCAAGCTGCTCGACATCGCGATGGCACTGACCACCGCGCCCCAGCTGCTGCTGCTCGATGAGCCCACCAGCGGCGTCTCGGCCGAGGAGAAGTTCCCGATGATGGACACCATCATGGCCGCGCTGGGGCAGGAGAAGGCCACCACGGTGCTGTTCGTCGAGCACGACATGGACATCGTGGCGCAGCACGCCAGCCGCGTGATCGCGTTCTACGCCGGCCGCATCATCGCCGACGACGTGCCGGCCAAGGCCCTGGCCACCGACGACGTGCGCCGCTACGTCACCGGCGAACTGGTCAACGAATGAGCCGGAGGCATCACACATGCTGAAGATCGAAGGCATCCACGTCGCCATCCAGGGCGTGGTGGCGTTGCGCGGGCTGTCGCTCACCGTGGGCGATGGGCAGATGGTGGGCCTGATCGGCCGCAACGGCGCCGGCAAGACCACCACGCTGCGTGCGGTGATGGGCCACCTGACACCCAGCCAGGGCCGCATCACGTTCGACGGGCAGGACCTGGCCACGCTGCCCCGGCACGACCGCGCCGCGCGCGGCATCGGCTACATGCCCGAGGACCGCGGCCTGGTGCCCGAGCTCACCGTGGAAGAGAACATCCTGGTGCCGGTGTGGGTGAACCAGGGCCTGAACGCCGACGAGCGCCTGGCCCTGGTGTGGCGCGTGCTGCCCGAGCTGAAGGAGATGAAGGACCGCCGCGCGCTGCTGCTCTCGGGCGGGCAGCAGAAGCTGGTGGCGCTGGCGCGCGCGCTGGCCGTGGGCACACGGCTGCTGCTGCTCGACGAGCCCTTCGAGGGCGTGGCGCCGGCGCTCAGCAAGCGCCTGGGCGAGGTGATCGCCGGGCTCAAGGGCACGGCGGTGTCGGTGCTGATCGCGCAAAGTGACCTGAACCACTCGCGCAAGCTGGTCGACAGCGAGTTCGTCATCGAGCGCGGCGCCAACGTGCTGGCGCAGCCGGCCTGACGATGGCGACCACAGAAAACGGCGCAGACCTGCGCGCCGCCCCCTGGGCAGACACGCCGGTGCCGGCCATGCGCCACGAGGCGCTGCACGGCGACCGCCTGGTGCGCTGCTTCATCGACCGGCCGCCCAGCGTGTGGGCGATGTTCGCTGCCAGCCTGGCCCGCGCACCGCAGGCCGAGGCCCTGGTGGCCGGCGACCGGCGCTGGACCTATGCCCAGCTCGACGCCGACGTGACCAGGCTGGCTGCTGGTTTTGCAGCGCATGGGCTGCAGCGCGGCGAGCGCGTGGTGATGTTCATCGACAACCAGCCAGAGTTCGTCACCGTGTGGCTGGCGCTGCAGCGCCTGGGCGCCATCACCGTGCCGGTGGGCGTGCGCGAGCAGCGGCCGGGCCTGAGCTACATCGCCCGGCAATGCGGCGCCGCCGCCATCGTGGCCGATGCCGGCCTGGTGGACCGCCTGCCCGAGGCGGCCGGCACGCCCGCGCTGCGCCTGCGCATCAGCGTGGGCGAGGCGCCGGGCTGCACGCCGCTGGCCGCGCTGCAGGCCGGCAGCGACGCGCCGCCCCCTCCCGCCGACGTGGCCGAGACCGATGTGGCCGTGATCCTCTACACCTCGGGCACCACCGGCCAACCCAAGGGCGCGACGATCACGCACCTGAACATCGCCCACTCGGTGCTGCACTACCAGGTGTGCATGCGCCTGCAGGCCGACGACCGCTCGGCCCTGGCCGTGCCGGCCAGCCATGTCACCGGCCTGATCGCCATCGTGGCGGCCATGCTGCACGTGGGCGGCGCCATCGTCGTGGTGCCGGCGTTCAAGGCCGAGTCCTTCATCGCGCTGCTGCAGGCCGAGCGCATCACGCACACGCTGATGGTGCCGGCCATGTACAACCTGTGCCTGCTGCAGCCCGGCTTCGCCGAGGCCCGGCTCGACGCCTGGCGCGTGGGCGGCTACGGTGGCGCACCGATGCCGGTGGCCACCATCGACGCACTGGCCGAGCGCCTGCCCGGCCTGACGCTGCTGAACTGCTACGGCGCCACCGAGACCACCTCGCCCACCACGATGATCCCCTGGGGCCGCACCCGGGCGCACGCCGACAGCGTGGGCGTGGCCCTGCCCGCGGCCGACGTGAAGGTGATGGACGACGACGGCCGCGAACTGCCGCCCGGCGAGACCGGCGAGCTGTGGATCGGCGGCCCGATGGTGGTGCCGGGCTACTGGGACCGGCCCGAGGCCACGGCCAGCAGCTTCACCGCCGGGTACTGGCACTCCGGCGACCTGGGCAGCGTGGATGCCGAAGGCTATGTGCGCGTGTTCGACCGCAAGAAGGACATGCTCAACCGCGGCGGCTTCAAGATCTACTCGGTCGAGGTCGAGAACGTGCTGATGGGCTGGCCCGGCATGGTGGAGGCCGCCATCGTCGGCAAGCCCTGCCCGGTGCTGGGCGAGCGCGTGCATGCCTTCGTGCACGTGTCGCCGGGCCATGCGGCCGGTGACGAACACACCGCCGCGCTGCGCGCCTTCTGCGCCGAGCGCCTGGCCGACTACAAGGTGCCCGAGGGCATCACCTGGAGCGAGGTGCCGCTGCCACGCAATGCCAACGGCAAGCTGATGAAGCGGCTGCTGCGCGAGGGGCTCTGACCCGGCCCTAAACTGGCCGGCTCTCCACTCCACGCACCGCGCCATGGGCTGGCAAGGCCACCTCGATCTGCATTACCGCCACGACGGCACCCGCACCACGGCGCTCGACCGTCACCATGGCCCGCTGCGCGTGCTGCAGCGCCTGTACCCCGAGGGCGATGCCGTCTGCCACCATGTGCTGGTGCACCCGCCCGGCGGCATCGTCGGCGGCGACGAACTGGTGGTGAACGCCCGGCTCGAGCCCGGCAGCCATGCGCTGATCACCACGCCCGGCGCCACGCGCTTCTACCGCAGCAACGGCCCGCTGGCGGTGCAGCAGGTGCAGGCCCAGGTGGCCGAGGGTGCCCGCCTGGAATGGCTGCCGCTGGAGGCCATCGCCTACCCCGGCTGCCGCGTCGAGAACCGGCTGCGCTTCACGCTGGCCCCGGGCGCCCAGATGATGGGCTTGGATGTGCTGGCCCTGGGCCTGCCGGCGGCGGGCGAGGCCTTCGGCCGCGGCAGCGTCACCCAGCAGATCGAGCTGCCCGGCGTTTGGCTTGAACGCGGCCGCCTCGACGGCGACGACACGCTGCTGCTGCAGTCGCCGCTGGGCCTGGCCGGCCGCAGCGTGCTGGGCACCTTGTGGCTGGCCGATGGCCAGGCCCTGCCGCGCAGCGCGCGCGAAACGCTGCTGGACGCGGCCCGCGCGCTGATCGACGGCCATGCGCTGGCCGCCACCGCCGGCGTGACCGCGCCCGACGAGTCGCTGCTGGTGCTGCGCGTGCTGGGCGAGCGGGTCGAGCCGGTGATCGCGCTGCTGCATGCCGTGTGGGCCGCCTGGCGCCAGCAGCACTGGCAACTGGCGCCCTGCACGCCGCGCGTGTGGCGCACCTGAGGCGGCCCCCGACCCGATCCAACCCAAGCCGACCCTGGAGACCCTGGAGACCCGATGAGTGCACCCGACATCCGCGCCGTGATCTGGGACTACGGCGGCGTGATCACCCGCTCGCCCTTCGAGGCCTTTGCGCGGCTGGAACGCGAGCGCGGCCTGCCGGCCGGCTTTCTGCGCCAGGTCAACGCCACCAACCACCTCGACAACGCCTGGGCCCGCTTCGAGCGCAGCGAAATCGACCTCGACGCCTTCAATGCCGCGTTTGCCGCCGAGAGCGCGGCGCTGGGCCATGCCGTGCCAGGCCGCGAGGTGATCGCGCTGCTCGGCGGCGAGATCCGGCCGGAGATGGTGCAGGCCCTGCGCCGCCTGCGGCCGCGGCTGAAGCTGGGCCTGATCACCAACAACGTGCGTGCGCCCGAGGGTGACGGCCAGGCCGACGCCGGCCGCGGCGAGGTGCTGGCGCAGTTCCACCACGTGATCGAGAGCGCCAAGGTGGGCCTGCGCAAGCCCGACCCGGCCATCTACCGGCTGATGCTCGACGCGCTGGGCGTGGCGGCATCGCAGGCCGTGTTCCTCGACGACCTGGGCGTCAACCTCAAGCCCGCACGCGCGCTGGGCATGCACACCATCAAGGTGGGCGAGCCCGGCCCCGCGCTGGCGCAGCTGCAGGCGCTGGTGGGCTTCAGCCTGGACTGAACCATGCAGGCCGCGCGCGGCCTGCGCCCGGTGGCCTTGCGCGGGCAGTGACGCTCAGCGGGCGGCCGGCACGCTGCCCACCACGCCCTGCACGAACCAGTCCATCTGCGCGATCCGGGCATCGGGCAGCGCGCCCTTGTCCAGGCGCACGCGGCCGGTGTTGTCGCTCAGCGGCGCGGCAAAGGGCAGCAGCTTGCCGGCCACGATGTCGGCGCGCTTCTTCTCCAGCTCGGCCTTCACTGCCGGCGGCAGCGTGTCGCTGACGGCCGACAGCTGCACGCCGCCGTCCTTCATGCCGCCCCACACCGGCTGCGGCTTCCAGCTGCCGGCGATCACCGCCTTGGCCACCTGGGTGTAGTACGGCCCCCAGTGCTGCGTCACCGCCGCCAGCTGCGCCTTGGGCGCGAAGCGGCGCATGTCGCTCTGGTAGGCCAGCAGCATCACGCCCTTTTCTTCGGCGGCCTGCGGCACGGCGGGCGAGCCGCTGTGGTTGGTCAGCACGTCGGCGCCCTGGGCCACCAGGGTCAGCGCAGCCTCGCGCTCGCGCGCGGGGTCGAACCAGGTGTTCAGCCACACCACCTTGACCTCGGCCTTGGGGTTGGCCGCGCGCATGCCCAGCGTGAAGGCGTTGATGCCCTGCACCACCTCGGGCACCGGGAAACCCGCCACATAGCCGGCCACGCCGCTCTTGCTCTGCTTGCCGGCCAGCCAGCCTGCCAGCCAGCGGCCTTCGTACCAGCGGGCGTTGTAGGTGTTCAGATTGGCAGCGGTCTTGTAGCCGCCGGCATGCTCGAACTTCACCGCCGGAAAGTCGGCCGCCACGCGCAGTGCCGGCTCCAGGTAGCCGAAGCTGGTGGCGAAGACCAGGCCGCAACCGTCGCGCGCCAGGTCGCGCATCACGCGCTCGCTGTCTGCGCCCTCGGGCACCGATTCGACGAAGCGGCTCTTCACCGCATCGCCCAGCGCCTGCTGCATGGCCTGGCGGCCCTGCTCGTGCTGGAAGGTCCAGCCCGCCTGGCCCACCGGGCTGACGTAGACGAAGCAGGCTTGCAGGGGCGCCGCGCTGGCCTGGGTGGAAGCGACACAGAACGCCGCAGCCATGGCTGCGCGCCTGAGGTTTTTGTGCATGGTTGTCCTCGACATGGCCCCGTGGATGAAAAGCGCCGGCTTCGGGGGCACGAAGCCGGCGCGTCAACGCGTGGAATTGTCGCCGATGCCGCGATGCCCCTTCATTGCAACTGGATCGCAATTGGTTATATGCCAATGCCCCAGCCTTCGCCGCCGCGCACCGGCCCTGCAGGCCCTTCACTTGCAGGGACCGCCCGCGGGCGGCATGGATTGACCGGTCGGTCGATTTGGTATTACATTGGTACTATATGAACCGGTCCACCACTTCCCCCCACGGCGCGGCGCGCTACCGCATCGGCATCGACGGCGGCGGCAGCGGCACGCGCGCCCGCCTGGCCGATGCCGAAGGCCGCACGCTGGCCCTCGGCGAGGCCGGCCCGTCCGGCCTGGGCCAGGGCGTGCCGCAGGCCTGGCGCCATGTGCGCCAAGCCATCGCCGCCGCCTTTGCCGCCGCCGGCCTGCCGGTGGCCGATCCGGGCGATTGCGCGCTGGGCCTGGGCCTGGCCGGCGTGCATGCACCGGCGCTGGCCACCGCGTTCCGCCAGGCCGATCCCGGCTATGCGCGGCTGGTGCTCGACACCGATGCCGGCACGCTGCTGCTGGGCGCCCATGCCGGGCAGCCCGGTGTCATCGTGGCCGCCGGCACCGGCAGCGTGGGCGAGGCCCTGCGCCGCGACGGCCAGCGCGTGTCGGTGGGCGGCTGGGGCTTTCCGGTGGGTGACGAAGGCAGCGGCGCCTGGCTAGGCCTGCGTGCCATGCAGCTGTCGCAGCAGGCCATGGACGGCCGCGGCCCGCAGGGCGCGCTGGCCCGCGCCGTGTGGGAGCGCGTGGGCCGCCAGCGCGACCAGCTGATCGACTGGTGCGCCCAGGCCGGCCAGCAGGCCTATGCCTCGCTGGCGCCCCTGGTCTTCGACCATGCCGCGCAAGACCCCGTGGCCTGGAACCTGCTGGACGAGGCCGCCCAGGCCCTGGCCCGCCTGGTGGATGCCATGGACCCGGCCGGCGACCTGCCCATCGTGGTGGGCGGCAGCGTGGGCCAGCGCCTGGCGCCACGCCTGCCGGCCCGCCTGCACACGCGCAGCATGCCGGCCCGGGCCGATGCCACCGAGGGCGCGCTGCACCTGCTGCGCCCGAGCGCCAGCGCCGCCGCGGGGGAATCAGCATGACGCGCGTCGACGGCCACATCCTCACGCCCACCGGCTGGCTGGCCGGCTCGCTGCACATCGGTGCCGATGGCCGCATCGCCGCGATCGACGGCACGCCGGTCAGCGAACCCCAGGTGCGCCACGGCACGCTGCCGCTGCTGCTGCCCGGCTTCATCGACCTGCATGTGCATGGCGGCGGCGGGCGCGACAGCATGGAAGGCGGCGATGCGCTGGCCACCATTGCCCGTGTGCATGCGCGCCACGGCACCACGGCGCTGCTGGCCACCACGATGACCGCGCCGCCGCACGAGCTGGAAATGGCACTGGCCGGCATGGGCCCGGCCTGCCGCCAGCGCACGCCAGGCACGGCCCGCGTGCTGGGCGTGCACCTCGAAGGCCCCTACATCAACCCCGGCCGCCTGGGCGCCCAGCCCGACCATGCACGCCCGGCCAGCACGCAGGAACTGCAGCGCCTGCATGCGCTGGCGCCCATCCGCCTGATCACGCTGGCGCCCGAGATCCCCGGCAACCTCGAATGGATCCCCCGGCTGCGCGAGGCCGGCTTCGTGGTGCAGATCGGCCACACCGCCGGCAGCTACGACGACGGCGTGGCCGCGCTGCGCCAGGGCGCCACCGGCTTCACCCACCTGTTCAACGCGATGAGCGGCCTGCACCACCGCGCGCCGGGCATGGTGGGCGCGGCGCTGGCGCATGCCACGCATGCCGAGATCATTCCCGACCTGCTGCATGTGCACCCCGGCGCCATCCGCGCGGCGCTGCGCGCCATCCCCTGCCTGTACTGCGTCACCGATTCCACCGCCGCCACCGGCATGCCCGATGGCGAGTACCGCCTGGGCAGCCACCAGGTGCGCAAGTGCCTGGGCGGCGTGCGGCTGGAAGACGGCACGCTGGCCGGCAGCACCCTCACGATGGACCAGGCGCTGCGCAACCTGGTGCACGACATCGGCCTGGAGATCGACGAGGCCTCGCGCCGCGTGTCCACCCATGCTGCCGACTTCCTGGGCCTGGATGACCGCGGCCGCCTGCAGCCCGGCGCCTGGGCCGACCTTGTGATGCTCGACCCCGCGCTGCAGCTGCAGCGCGTGTGGGTCGAAGGAGAACCCCTTGACGACTGACGAGCGCACCGAATCGCGCATGCTGACCGAGGCCCGCGAGGCCCCGGCCGCCGTGGCCCGCGCCATCGCCACCAGCCACGACACCTTGGGCCAACTGGGCAGCATGCTGCGCGCCACGCCGCCGCAGGGCATCCTGACCGTGGCGCGCGGCAGCAGCGACCATGCCGCGCACTACATGGCCTATCTGGTGATGGCGCGGCTGGGCCGGCTGGTCACTTCGCTGCCGATGTCGCTGGTCACGCTGTACCAGTCGCAGCTGCGCTGCGAGGGCCTGCTGTCGCTGGCCTTCTCGCAATCGGGCCAGAGCCCCGACCTCGTGGCGCCGCAGCGCTATGTGGGTGCACATGGCGGCCGCACCGTGGCGCTGGTCAACGATGCCGCCTCGCCGCTGGCCCAGGCCAGCCAGTGGGTGCTGCCGCTGTCGGCCGGGCCCGAGCGCAGCGTGGCCGCCACCAAGAGCTACATCGCCCAGCTGGCCCTGGGTGCCGCGCTGGTGGCCCACTGGCAGGCCGATGCGCCGCTGCTGCGCGCGCTGCAGGCCCTGCCCGAGCCATTGGCCGGGGCCGCGGGCCTGGACTGGACGCCGCTGGTGGATGCGCTGCAAGGCGCGCAGCAGCTCTACGTGATCGGCCGCGGCACCGGCCAGGCCATCGCGATGGAGGCGGCGCTGAAGTTCAAGGAGGTGTGCGGCATCCACGCCGAGGCCTTCTCGGGCGCCGAGGTGCAGCACGGGCCGATGGCGCTGATAGCCGAAGGCTGGCCGCTGCTGGTGTTCGCGCCGCGCGGTCCGGCCCAGGCCGGGCTGCTGGCGCTGGCCGCGCAGATGCGCGAGCGCGGCGCCCGCGTGCTGCTGGCCGCGCCGCCCGGCACGCCCGGCATGGTGCTGCCGCTGGCCACCACCGGCCATGAGGAGCTGGACGTGATCGCCGCGATCCAGAGCTTCTACCCGGCCGTGGAAGCCCTGGCCCGCGCCCGCGGCCTGCCGCCCGACCAGCCGCGCTTCCTGAACAAGGTGACGCGCACGCACTGAACGCGGCGCACGGCCCGGCCTGGAACCCAACTTTTCTGATGAGCGACACCGTGTCCGCCCCCGATCCCGCGACGTCTGCTGACTTCCACCCCGGCCGCCTGGTGATGGTCGACATCCCCGGCCGCACGCTCGATGCCGAGACGGCCGCGTTCCTGCGCCAGCACCGCATCCGCGCCGTGTGTCTGTTCCGCAAGAACCTGGGCAGCGAGGCCGAGGTGCGCCAGCTGCTGGCCGACCTGCGGGCCGTGCTGGGCCCGCAGGCGCTGATCGGCATCGACCAGGAAGGCGGCTCGGTCGTACGTGCCACCTTCGTGCCGCAGGCGCCGGCGGCCATGGCGCTGGGCGCGGCCGGATCCGACGCCGCCGCCTGCGCCCAGGCCGAGGCCGTGGGCGCCGCCGTGGCGCGCGCGCTGCGCCACATGGGCATCAACTGGAACTTCGCGCCGGTGCTGGATGTGAACAGCAACCCGGCCAACCCGGTGATCGGCGAGCGCAGCTTCGGCGCCGACCCCGATGCCGTCACGCGCCTGGCCGGCGCCTGGCTGCGCAGCAGCCTGCGCGAGGGCGTGGCCTGCTGCGTCAAGCACTTCCCCGGCCATGGCGACACGCACGAGGACTCGCACCACGCGCTGCCCACGGTCAACAAGTCGCTGGACGAACTGGTGGCGCTGGAACTGCGGCCCTTCGCCGCACTGGCCAGCCAGGCCCCGGCGATGATGACCGCGCACATCGTCTACCCGCAGCTCGATGCCGAGCGGCCGGCCACACTCAGCCGCACCGTGCTGCACGGCCTGCTGCGCCAGCGCCTGGGCTACGACGGCGTGGTGATCACCGACGCGCTGATGATGCAGGCCGTGCACGCCCGCTGGGGCCATGCCCGCGCCGCCGTGCTGGCGCTGCAAGCCGGTGCCGACATGCCGCTGGCCCAGGGCAGCCGCGACGAGCAGGCCGCCACGCTGCAGGCCATCGCCGAGGCCCTGGGCGATGGCCGCTTGCAGGCCGCCGAACTGCACCGTTCGGCCGCGCGGCTGGACGCACTGGCTGCGGCCTACCCCGTCGATCCGCAGCCCTACCCCGAAGCCCAACGCCGCGCCGATGATGCGCTGATGCACACCGCCTGGGCGCGCGGTCTGACCGCCCTGCGCGATGCCCACCCGCCCGCCCCCGGCGCCCGCCTGCGCGTGCTGACCCAAGACAGCGTGGTGAGCGACGGCGTCTCCGAAGCCGGCCTGCCCGCCAGCGCGGTGCGCGGCCTGTTCGAAGGCTGGGCCGATGTGGACTGGCGCACCGTGCCCGACCTGCGCGCCGCCACCGCGGTCGACCTGGGCCCGGCCGACGGCCGGCTCACCGTGCTGGTGTCCAACCACCGCCAGCGCTACCCCGCTGGCTGCACGCTGAGGCCCGATCTGCACCTGGTGCTGTGGAACCCATTCCAGGTGGCCGACATCCCGGCGCCGGCCCTCGTCACCTGGGGCTATGCCGAGGGCGCGCTGGCCGCGCTGGCGGCCTGGCTGCGCGGGCGGCTGGATGCCCACGGCGTGCCGCCGGCTGAACTCGAAGCGAAGACACTGGAAACCGCATGAACCGCAGTCCTGCGACCTGGGTGCTGAGTCTGTACTTTGCACAGGGCCTGCCCTTCTTCATGGTCAACGTGGTGGCCGGGCTGATGCTCAAGAGCCTGGGCGTGGCCAACGAGGACATCGCGCGCTGGACCGGCCTGCTGGGCCTGGCCTGGGTGTTCAAGCCGCTGTGGAGCCCGCTGCTGGAGGCCGCGCCCAGCCAGAAGTGGGTGGTGGTGGCCTGCCAGGCCGTCGGCGCGCTGGCGCTGGCCGGCGTGGCGCTGGCGCTCAAGCTGCCGGCCTTCTTCGCGGTGGTGATCGCGGTGCTGGCCGCCGCAGCCATCGCCTCGGCCTCGCACGACATCGCCTGCGATGGTCTCTACATCGCGTCGCTCAACGCCAAGGCGCGCGCGCAGTGGTCGGGCTGGCTGGGCGCCTGTTTCAACGGCGCCAAGCTGGCGGCCATGGGCGGCCTGGTGATCCTGGCCGGCCACCTGGAGCCCACGCTGGGCGTGGCCGGCGCCTGGGGCACGGCCTTCGGCCTGGCCGCGGCCACCATGGCCCTGCTGGCCGCGTATCACGCGTGGGCCCTGCCCGACACGCGGCGCAGCGATGCACCGGCTGCCGACGGCATCGGCGGCACGCTGGTGGATGTGCTGCGCAGCTTTTTCCAACTGCCCGGCGTGGGCTGGGCGATTGCCTTCATCGTGCTGTTCCGCGCTGGCGAGGCGCAGGTGCAGACCATCGGCCCGCTGTTCCTGAAGGACGCCGTGGCCGCTGGCGGCCTGGGCCTGGCCACCACCGAGGTGGGCTGGAGCTATGGCACGGCCGGCACGCTGGCCTTCCTGGCCGGCAGCATCGCCTCGGGCTACTTCACCGCCTGGCTGGGCCTGAAGCGCGCACTGCTGACGCTGATCGTGGCGATGAACCTGCCCAACCTGGCCTTCTGGCTGCTGGCCGTGGCGCAGCCGCAGCAACTGTGGCTGATCTCGGCCGCGGTGAGCCTGGAGACCTTCGGCTACGGCTTCGGCTTCGTCGCGGTGATCCTGTTCATGATGCAGTTCGTGGCCGGCAGCCGTTACCAGACGGCGCACTACGCGCTGGCCACCGGCTTCATGGCGCTGGGCTATGTGCTGTTCAAGACGGTCAGCGGCGACATCCAGCAGGCCCTGGGCTACCGCCACTTCTTCCTGTGGGTGCTGGCCTGCGCGGTGCCGGTGTTCGCGATGCTGCACCGGCTGCCGATCCGCGAAGAGGCACCGGCAGAGGCCGGGGCCGGGGCCGCGCCGGCCGCCGATCCGGCGCCGGCTGCATGATCTTCTTCGACGACTTCTCGCAGCCCGATGTGACCGCGCTGGCGGCCGACGGCTGGATCGTGCGCAACGTGGCCGGCCACCCCGGCGTGCCCGGCGCGCGCTGGGGCGCGGCCGGCCTGGTGCTGATCGACGACCCCGAGCGGCCCGGCAACCGCCTGCTGCAGCTGCGCGCCCAGACCGACGGCACGCCCGCCGGCACGCAGCAGGCACAGCTATGCAGCACGCGCAAGATGCTGCGCGGCACCTATGCCGCACGCATCCGCTTCCACGACGAGCCGTTCGCGGGCGCCGATGGCGACCCGGTGATCCAGAGCTTCTACGCCACCAGCCCGCTGGCGCACGATTACGACCCGCGCTTCTCCGAGGTCGACTGGGAGTACCTGGCCAACGGCGGCTGGGGCAGCCCGGTGACGCGCCTGTATGGCCTGAGCTGGCAGACCGTGCGCATCGAGCCCTGGGATGCACACAACAGCGCGCATGAACGGCCGGGCAGCCTGGCCGGCTGGCACCAGCTGCTGATGCAGGTGACACCGGCCGAGGTGCGTCTGTTCGTCGACGGTGAACCCTTTGCCGTGCACGGCGGCCGCAATGTGCCGGTGCAGGCCATGGCACTGCAGTTCAACCTGTGGTTCTCACCCGGCAACCTGGGTGCGCCCAGCGCGCAGCCGCGGGTGTGGCGCTACGAGGTGGATTGGGTGCTGCACGCGAAAGACCGCCTGCTGGCGCCCGCCGAGGTGGATGCCGAGGTGGCGCGGCTGCGGGCGGCGGGCGTGGCGCGGCAAGATGCGATCCCGGCCGAGAAGCCGCCGCTGGACAGCCCTTGCAACCTATGAGGCCGCGCGGGCTGAGCGCAGGGCCGCTCCCAAGCCAGCCCGCACCCACCCGGCGGGTGGTCTCGCGTACCCGCGAGACCGGGTGCCCCAATCAGCCCGCGTTCAGCTCGGCCACGAAATCGTAGGTGTCGCCGCGGTAGATCGACTGCGACAACTCCACCGCGCGGCCATCGGCCAGGTAGCCCAGGCGCTCCACCAGCAGGCCGGCGTCGCGTGGCTTGGCCTCCAGCAGGCGCGCCTGCTCGTCGGTGAGCAGCAGCGCATGCAGGCGCTGCAGCGCGCGCACCGGGCGGTGGCCGGCCTGGTCCAGCGCGTCGTACAGCGAGTGGTCCACCGCGGTCAGTGAGGGCACCGTCCACGCCGCCAGCGTGCAGCGCTCGATCGCCATCGGGTGGCCGTCAGCCAGGCGCAGGCGCTCGAAGCGGTAGACCGTGGTGCCAGGGCTCAGCGCCAGCTTCAGCGCCTCCTCGGGCGACACCGTGCCCTCGCTCTTCTTCAGCCACACGCTGCTGGGCGAGCGGCCGCGCGCGCGCATGTCCTCCGAGAACGAGGTCAGCTTGGCGAAGTTCTTGTCGATGCGGGTGCAGACGAAGTTGCCCGCGCCCTGGCGCTTTTCCAGCAGGCCCTCGGCGGCCAGGCCGTCGATGGCCTTGCGCACGGTGATGCGCGACACGCCCAGTTCCTCGGCCAGCACGCGTTCGGGCGGCAGCGCCGTCTCGGGGCCCAGCACGCGCTGCTCGATGGCGCGGCGCAGGGCCTGCTGCAGCTGCAGGTACAGCGGCTGGCTGGACTGCGCATCCAGCGCGCCCAGCAGCGCGGCCAGCGTGGCGCCGCCCGAGGTGGTGGCGCTCATCGGCGGGGCGGGCATCCGCTTGCGCGGCGCCGGCGGCGGTCATGCCCGATTGTCATGACCAATAGCATACCAAACCAACCCGCCGATCCAGACCTGTCACGCACCGCGTGCCAACCGGGCCCCGGCTGTGGCCGAGGAACGCGCGAACAAGGGGTCACACAGCCTCACACCCGGGAAAACTGGTAGCAACATTTCGGTCATTGGTAGTATATTGGTATCACACCAATTCAAGCCGGCGACAGAACCAATCTGCACCCGGCTGACCACCGAGACCCCCAGTCCACCACGCCAGGAGTGATCCCGATGAAGCTGTCCCCCTCCCCCATCGCCGCCGCCGCGCTGCTGGCGCTGCTGGGCACCGCCGCCCAGGCCCAGCAGGCCGCCAACAGCGCGTCCACCCAGGAAGTGGTGGTCACCGGCATCCGCGCCGCGCTGCAGCAGTCCATCAACCAGAAGCGCAATGCCGACGGCGTGGTGGAAGTGATCACCGCCGAGGACATCGGCAAGATGCCCGACAAGAACGTGGCCGACTCGCTGCAGCGCCTGCCCGGCGTGAACATCGCCACCGCCGGCGGCACCGAGGGCGGCTTCGGCGAGAACGACCGCGTCAGCCTGCGCGGCGCGCCCTCGTTCATGACGCTGACCACGCTGAACGGCCACACCGTCTCCAGCGGCGACTGGTACGTGGACAACATCGCCGGCGGCGGCCGCAGCGTCAGCTACTCGCTGTTCCCGTCCGAGATCATCGGCCGGGTGCGCGTGTTCAAGTCCTCGCAGGCCAACCTGATCGAGGGCGGCGCCGCCGGCAGCGTGGACATCGAGATGCGCCGCCCGCTGGACTTCAAGAAGGGTGTCACCGGCTTCGCCAATGTGTCGATGGTGAACTCCACCGCCTCGGGCAAGAACGACCCGCAACTCAGCGGCCTGGTGGCCTGGAAGAACGACGAGGGCACCGTGGGTGCCCTGGTGCAGGTGTTCGACGAGAAGCGCCACCTGCGCCGCATGGGCCAGGAGTTCCTGTGGTGGGACAAGGTGGCCACCTGGTTCGCCAACGACTGGATCAAGGCCAACCCCGAGGTCGAGGGCAAGAACATCTCGCTGCTGACCGGCTCCACGCTGTTCGAGCAGGAGCGCCACCGCCAGGGCGGCCTGATCGACGTGCAGTTCAAGGCCAGCCGTGACCTGACCTTCGACCTGAGCGGCTTCCAGTCGAAGATGTCGGCCACCAACATCAACGCCAACTTCATGTTCTCGCCCTACCAGGCGCTGTCGAACAACTGGTCGGGCGTGGGTGGCGTGGTGCCCAGCGCCTACAAGATCACCGGCGACACGATCAGCTCGATCACGCTGCCCGGCACCTGCCCGGTGGCCGACTGCTCGAAAATGGGCTCGTCGGTGCAGGACATCATCTCGCGCCCCGGCTCGTACAGCCAGTCGAAGTACTTCAACCTGGATGCCGACTGGCGCGTCAGCGATGCGCTCAGCGTCAAGGGCAAGATCGGCAGCACCGAGGGCACCGGCCACGCGCAGGACTATGGCTACGAGGTGTGGAACGCCTACTCGGGCGCCAGCATGACGCTCAACGGCCTGAGCGCGCCGGCCAACGTCAGCATCGCCAACAGCGGCACCTTCTCGCCGCGCACCGGCGCTGACTTCTTCGGCGGCTGGGCCTCCAACATCACGGCCAAGGACAAGGAAGACTATGCCCAGGCCGACGGCAAGTTGAAGCTCAACGGCGAGTTGTTCACCGCGCTGCACTTCGGCGTGCGCACGGCCCGGCACACCCGCTCGCTGGAATGGCTGAACGGCACGCTGGGCGCGGGCGCCGGCACGCTGGCCAATGCGCCCACCAGCGGGCTCACGCACTTCCCGTCGCCGCCGCTGTCCAACCTGCTCACCGGCGCCTGGACCATCGGCGCCGACGCGGTCAACGCCTGGGGCGACAAGTTCGTCACCTTCAACAGCCACAGCTACCAGAAGGAGTTCCACATCAAGGAGACGGTGAACGCCGGCTACCTGATGGGCGACTTCACCACCGACACCCTGCAGGGCAACGTGGGCCTGCGCCTGGTGCAGACCAAGATCGGCGTGACCAACAGTTCCAGCAACGATGTGTGGACGCCGGTCAACGTCAACAACACCTACAACGACGTGCTGCCCAGCGCCAATGTGCGCTACCAGATCAACCGCGACCTGATCGCCCGCGGTGCCATCAGCCGCACGATGGCGCGGCCTGACTTCGGCCAGCTGGGCGCACTGAACCTGCTGGACATCCAGAAGACCGGCTCGGGCGGCAACCCTAACCTGAAGCCGGTGCGCTCCAACAACCTGGAGGCGGCGGTGGAGTGGTACTTCCAGCCCAAGTCCATGGTGTCGGCCGGCGCGTACTGGATGAAGATGCCGTCCTACGTGACCTTCGCGTCCTTCTCGGCCGACTTCTACAACAACGCCGAGAAGAAGACGACCACCTATGCGCTGAGCGCAGCAGCCAACACCGAGGCCGAGTTGAAGGGCATCGAGCTGGCCTATGTGCAGGACCTGGGCAACGGCTTCGGCTTCAACGCCAACTACACCTACGCCGACGGCAAGGAAACCGGCAAGGCCGCGGGCTCGGCCTGCGCCACCACCGGCAACTGCGACATGGTGGGCACCTCGCGCAACGTCTACAACCTGGGCGCCTTCTACGAGATGGGCCCGTTGAGCGCGCGCGTGGTCTACAACTACCGCTCCACCTTCCTGAACGGCCTGGACCGCAAGAGCGCGATCTACCAGTCGGGCGTGGGCACGGTGTCGGCCTCGGTCAACTACAAGCTCAGCGACAAGCTGTCGCTGGCGGTGGAAGGCAAGGACCTGAACGACCCGCTGCTGAAGTCCTACGCCAGCACGCCGGACCAGCCGCGCGCCTTCTACAAGAACGGCCGCCAGTACTTCCTGGGCGTGCGCGGCACGCTGTGACGCGGGTGCGGGCACTCGCGGCAGCGCTGACCTCAGCCCTGCTGGCCACGGCGAGCGCCGTGGCGCTGGCCGGCGGCCCGCCGCTGATGCCCTACAAGGACGTCTCGCTGGCCATCGATCCCGCCACGCCACGCATCGCCACCGCGGTGCGTGGCGGGCCGCCCGAACTGCTGCCCACCCGCAGCGCCGCGGGCGGTGGCGGGGCTTTGCCCGGCGGCGCCCAGGCCCTGGTGTGGGCCTTCGCCACCGGCGAGTGCGGCGCCGAGCGCTGGGGCCCGTTCGACACCGACGCCTTCGCGCGCCTGAACGTGGCGGCCTTCGCCACCGCCGGCGTGCCGTACATCGTGGCCACCGGCGGCGAGGCCGGCGGCTTCCACTGCGCCAGCGATGCCGGCATGGCCCGCTTCCTGGCGCGCTACGACTCGCCACGGCTGCGCGGCATCGACCTCGACATCGAGCGCGACCAGAGCGACGCACAGATCGCGGAGCTGATGGCCCGCGTGGCCTTCGGCCTGCGCCACCGCCCCGGCCTGCGCTGGAGCGTCACGCTGGCCACCCATGCCGCCACCGACGGCAGCCACCAGAGCCTGAACACCACCGGCGAGCGCGTGCTGGCCGCCGCACGCACGGCGGGCGTGCTGGAGCATCTGGTGGTCAACCTGATGGTGATGAACTACGGCCCGGCCCGGCCGCGCCACTGCCTGCAGCGCGAGGCGGCTGCAGACAAGCCACCCGTCTGCGACATGGGCGCCTCGGGCCTGCAGGCCGCGCGCAATGTGCAGGCCAAGTACGGCATCCCGCTGTCGCGCATCGCGCTGACGCCGATGCTGGGCCGCAACGACGTGGCCGAGAACCGTTTCACACTGGCCGATGCCCGCCGCCTGGCCGCCGACGCCCGCGCCGCCGGTCTGGAAGGCCTGCACTTCTGGTCGCTGGATCGCGACCGCGCCTGCGTGCAGGACGCCGATGCGCTGTCGCCGCTGTGCCACGGCCTGCCCGGCATGGCGCCGCTGGGCTTCACCGAGGCACTGTCCGAGGCGCCGGCGCGCTGAAGCCTCGGTCCCCGCAAGGCGGGCTCACGCGTGGCAGACTGCGCCCCGCATGTCCACCGTCATCCCACCGCCGATCCGCCAGACCAGCCCCGCCGCCGAGCGCAACAAGGCGCCGATCCTCGCGGTGCTGCAGCGCGTGCTGCCCGAACGCGGCGCGGCGCTGGAGATTGCCGCCGGCACCGGCCAGCACGCGGCGCACTTCGCCGCCCACCTGCCCGGCTGGACCTGGCAGCCCACCGACCCCGATGCCGCGGCGCTGTCGTCCATCGCCGCCTGGCGTGCGCAAGCCGATGTGCCCGGCCTGCTGGCGCCGCAGCAACTCGACGTGCTGGCCGAGCCCTGGCCGGTCGCCGGCCCGGTCGACGCGGTCTATTGCGCCAACATGATCCACATCGCGCCCTGGGCCTGCTGCGGCGCGCTGATGCGGGGCGCCGCGCGCCTGCTGTCGCCGGGCGGCCAACTGATCACCTACGGCCCCTACTTCGTCGACGGTGAAGACCCAGCGCCCGGCAACGTGGCCTTCGATGCCGACCTGCGCCAGCGCAACCCCGCCTGGGGCGTGCGGCGCCTCGGCGATGTGGTCGACGCCGCTCGCGACGCAGGCCTGGTGCTGCACGAGCGCGTGGCCATGCCGGCCAACAACCTGGTGCTGGTGTTCCGCCGCGCCTGCGCACCGGCCGGCTGAGCGCGATGCCGCACGAGAGCCCACCCGTCACCCTCACCGTGCTGCCCGAGGGCCGCACGGTGCCGGTGCTGCGCGGCCACTCGCTGCTGCAGGCGGCGCTGCGCGAGGGCCTGGCCGTGCCGGCCTCGTGCCGCAATGGCAGCTGCCGCACCTGCATCAGCCGCCTGGTGCAAGGCCAGGTGCGCCATCGCATCGACTGGCCCAGCCTGCTGGCCGATGAGATCGCCGAGGGCTGGATCCTGCCCTGCGTGGCCGAGCCGGCGCCGGGCTGCACCGCGCTGGCGATGGTGCCCGGCGATGGGCGCGGCACCGCTGTGTGAAGCGCCGGCCAAGCGCGGAACCCCTGGCCCCGTCCGCCACTCCCACTCATGCCGTGCCGCACCGGGCCCGGCCCTGGAGGACCACCATGTGCATGCCGAAGCCCAAGTCCGCCGCTGCTCTTGCCGCGCTGCTGTTCACCCTGGCCGCCGGCCTGGCCCGCGCCGGCAGCGTGGACGTCAGCTACATCGCGCCCGAGCGCCATGCCGACGCCGGCCGCGGCCTCGACGCCGAGCGCGTGCGCGATGACCTGACGCGGCTGTTCCAGTCGCTCGGCGCCAGCCTGCTGCCGGCCGACCAGGCGCTGCACATCGAGGTGCTGGACATCGACCTGGCCGGCGAACTGCTGCCGATGTACCGCACGATGCAGGAGGTGCGCGTGCTGCGCGGCCGCGCCGACTGGCCACGCCTCCAGCTGCGCTGGACGCTCAGCCGTGGCGAGCAGGTGATCGACAGCGGCAGCGCCACGGTGTCGGACATGGCCTACCTCGACCATGGCGACCGCCACGCCGACGGCCCGCTGCCCTACGAGACGCGCATGCTCACGCAGTGGTTCCGCGCGCGGTTCGCGCCGCAGAGCCCGACGCGCTGAGGCGCCGGCGCGCCCGCCGCGTCAGCGCCCGCTCAACGGCCGCTCAACGGCCGCGCTTGCCCTTGGCCGCCGGCACCGGCTGCAGGGCCGCGTGCAGCGCCAGGTAGTCCTGCGTCAGGCGATGGCGTGCGTCCAGATGCACCATCGGCAGGTTGCGCTCGTGCGATTCCTTGATCTTCACGCTGGCGCCCAGGTAGGGCTGCAGCACCGGCAGGCCTTCGTCGATGAGTTCCTGCACCAGGCGCTGCGGCAGGTTGGCGCGCGGCTGGAACTGGTTGACGACGATGCCGGTGACGGCCAGGTCGGGGTTGTGGTCGGCCTGGATCTCCTGCACCGCCTCCATCAGGCCGTACAGCGCGCGGCGCGAGAAGTCGTCGCAGTCGAACGGGATCAGGCAGCCCTGCGCGGCGATCAGCGCCGAGCGGGTGTAGAAGTTCAGCGCCGGCGGCGTGTCGATCCACACCCGGTCGTACTGCGTGCCCAGTGCGGCCAGCGCATCGCGCAGCTTGTAGATCTTGTAGCGGCTCTCCAGCTTGCCGTGCAGTTCATCGAGCCGCGGGCTGGCCGGCATCACGTCCAGGTTCTCGAACGGCGAGGCGGTGACGAAGGCCTCGATGCCCTGGTCGCGCAGCGTGAACTTCAGCGTCTGGTCGAAGAACTCGGCCACGCCGGGCAGTTCGTCATCGGCCTGTGCGCCGAGCAGGTAGCGCGTGCTGTTGGCCTGGGCGTCCAGGTCGACCACCAGGGTGCGCAGGCCCTGCTGCGCGCCGATGGCGGCCAGGTTGCACGTGATGGTGGACTTGCCCACCCCGCCCTTCTGATTGAACACGACCTGGCGCATGGCTTCCCTTCACCTGTGGCGACCGTCGTCGGCCGCAGTTCGCTGTGGAGGCTGGAATTGTGCACTGCAGCAACGAACCTGCCCCCCGCAATCGCGGGAACTGGCCGGGTTTGCCCCTTGTTCTTCGTCATGTCTTCGTCATCACGGCCCTGCACAATCTCTTCTGTCGACGCGAAAACCGACCGCACCAATGGGCGGAGTACCGGAACCCGTACCCGGCGCCAGACACCCAGAAGGGCCATGCATGCATGGCCCTTTGCCTTTTCTGCGCGGCCGCCGCACCGGCACACGGCAACGGCGGGGTCCACCGGCCGGATGCCTTATGCTGCGCGGACGCTGCATAGCGCGATCGGCGCGCCTTGAGCCTTCCCCGAAAGGACACCCTCCCTTGGCGACTCCGAACTACTCCTACGAAAAGCGGCAGCGCGAACTGGCCAAGAAGCGCAAGGCCGAGGAAAAGCGCCAGAAGAAGGCCCAGCGCCCCGACGACGGCAGCGCCCCGGCCGAAGGCCAGGACGGCGCGCCCGACGACACCAGCGCCAGCGACACCCCGCCGAACACCCCGCCCGCGGCCTGATCCGCGCGCTGCATCGCGGCAGCGATGCGGGACAACCCCAGCCCGTTCTAGAGGCAGGAGCCCAGCCCAGGCCCCACCCGGCCACAGCCGCATGACCGGCTGTCATGATTTCCCGAAATCATGGAGACCCGGGCATGCACTTCGACTATGTGGTGATCGGCGGTGGCTCGGCCGGCTGCGTGCTGGCCGCCCGCCTGAGCGAAGACCCCGCCGTGCAGGTGGCCCTGCTGGAAGCCGGTGTCGACGACACCAGCCCGTTGATCCACTGCCCCGCCGGCCTGGCGTTGATGGCGCGCAGCCCGGCGCTGAACTGGGGCTTCGAAACCGTACCCCAGCCCGGCCTGAACGGCCGCCGCGGCTACCAGCCACGCGGCAAGGTGCTGGGCGGCTCGAGCTCGATCAACGCGATGATCTACATCCGCGGCCAGCGCCAGGACTACGACGGCTGGGCCGCCGACGGCAACCCCGGCTGGTCCTTCGATGAGGTGCTGCCCTACTTCCGCCGCGCCGAGCACAACACGCGGCTGAACGGCGCGCTGCACGGCCGCGGCGGCCCGCTGCAGGCGCAAGACCTGGGCACGCCCAACCCCGGCGCCGCACGCTTCATCCAGGCCGGACAGCAGGCCGGCCTGCCGCTGAACGACGACTTCAACGGCGAGCGCCAGGAAGGCGTGGGCTGGTACCAGGTGACCCACCGCGACGGCGAGCGCTGCAGCAGCGCCAAGGCCTACCTGACGCCGGCACGCGGGCGGCCCAACCTGACGGTGATCACCGGCGCGCAGGCCACGCGGCTGCTGCTGGACGGTCGCCGCGTCACCGGCGTCGAGTACGTCGGGCGCGACCGCGTGCCGCGGCAGGCCCATGCCCACCGCGAGGTGCTGCTGAGCGCCGGCGCGCTGCAGTCGCCGCAACTGCTGCTGCTCAGCGGCATCGGGCCCGGCGCGCAGTTGCAGCGCTTCGGCATCCCGGTGGCGCTGGACCTGCCCGGCGTGGGCGCCAACCTGCACGACCACATCGACGTGGTCGAGGTGATGCATGCGCCCGGCGCGCTGGGCACACGCGAGCTGTTCGGCCTGTCGCTGCACGGCCTGTGGCAGGCGGTGGGCGACCTGCGCGAGTGGCGCAGGCAGCGCACCGGCCGCTTCACCACCAACTTCGCCGAGGCCGGCGCCTTCTTCCGCACCGACCCCACCGAGCCGGTGCCCGATGTGCAGCTGCACTTCGTCATCGGCAAGCTGGTCAACCATGGCCGCACCACGGTGCTGGGCCATGGCTGGAGCACGCATGTGTGCCTGCTGCACCCCAAGAGCCGCGGCACGCTGCAGCTGGCCAGCCCCGACCCGCTGGCCGCGCCCGCCATCGACCCCGGCTTCCTGAGCCATCCCGACGACCTGCCGCGCCTGGTCAAGGGCTTCCAGCGCATGCGCCAGATCACTGCGCAGCCGGCGCTGGCGGCACTCGGCGGCCGGCCGGTGGCGGCCTCGCGCGAGGTGCGCACCGAGGCGCAGATCGCCGACTTCATCCGCCGCTACGCCGACACCATCTACCACCCGGTGGGCACCTGCCGCATGGGGCCCGATGCAGCCGGCGGTGCGGTGGTGGACGCACAGCTGCGCGTGCACGGCATCGCCGGCCTGCGCGTGGTGGATGCGTCGGCCATGCCGCGCATCGTGGGCGGCAACACCAATGCGCCGACGATCATGATGGCCGAGAAGGCGGCCGACCTGATCCGCACCGCCGCCTGATCCCGGCCCCTGGCGCATTCGGGAAAACTCTGAGATAATCCGCGCTTCGGCGTTGATTCCGGTCAGCGCCTTCGTTCATCCCCTCTGGCCCTCATCGAGCGCGGCCCCGTCCATCACCACAGTGATTGCGCACGGGGAGACCCCGTGTCCCGAGTCCTGGTCGGCGGCGATGCCTGCCGTTGCTTCAGGACTCACGGGCTCCTGCGTCGCCATTCGATCGCAGTCTCGCGGCCATCCCCACAGCGACATCACCCCCAGGGTGCCCCGTGCGTCACACCCGACGCCGCGGCGCCATGGGCCTGCCTTGCCGTGACGCTCTGCGCCACCGGGGCGAGCCCTTGCCACGAGAAAAACCATCATGAGCTTTGATTCCGAACTGTCCGCCGCGCCGCTGGATGCCGACCTGAACGCCGAGACCCCCGAGGCCATCGCCACCGCCGCCGCCCCGCAGGGCGAGCCCGGCGCCGAATTCGCCGCACTCGGCCTGTCGGCCGAGGTGGTCAGCGCCATCACCCGCGCCGGCTACAACGAACCCACCCCGGTGCAGGCCCGCGCCGTGCCGGTGGCCCTGACCGGCGTGGACCTGCTGGTCTCGTCGCAGACCGGCAGCGGCAAGACCGCCTCCTTCGTGTGGCCGGCGCTGCAGGCCATCCTGAACGCCCGCCGCGACCCGGCCAAGAAGCGCGTCAAGGGCCAGCCCTGCGGCCCGCGCGTGCTGGTGCTGGTGCCCACGCGTGAACTGGCCCTGCAGGTGGCCCGCGCCTGCGCCACCTACGGCCTGGGCCTGCAAGGCCTGCGCGTGGCCCACGTGGTGGGCGGCGTGCCCTACCAGGCCCAGCTGAAGGCGCTGCGCGCGCCGCTGGACGTGCTGATCGCCACCCCCGGCCGCCTGCTCGACCTGATGGGTTCGGGCGCCGCCATCCTGAGCCAGGTGGAAATGCTGGTGCTGGACGAGGCCGACCGCATGCTGGACATGGGCTTCATCGACGACATCACCGCCGTCGCCGAGGCCCTGCCGCCGACCCGCCAGACCCTGATGTTCTCGGCCACCTTCGCCGGCAGCGTGGGCAACCTGGCGCGCACGCTGACGCGTGACCCGCAGCGCATCAGCATCGATTCGCACACCGACACCCATGCCCGCATCGAGCAGCGCATCCACTGGGCCGACAACCTGAGCCACAAGCGCGCGCTGCTGGAGCAACTGCTGGCCGACCCGCAGCTGGACCAGGCGGTGGTGTTCACCAGCACCCAGCAGGACGCCGACGTGCTGGCCGACGCGCTGGCCGACATCGGCCATGCCGTGGCCTCACTGCACGGCGGCATGCCGCAGGGCCGCCGCAACCGCGTGCTGCAGGGCCTGCGCCAGCGCCAGCTGCGCGTGCTGGTGGCCACCGACGTGGCCGCCCGCGGCATCGATGTGCCGACCATCACCCACGTCATCAACTGGGGCCTGCCGATGAAGGCCGAGGACTACGTGCACCGCATCGGCCGCACCGGCCGCGCCGGTCGCTCGGGCCTGGCGATCACGCTGGGCGAGCGCCGTGACCTGGGCATGATCCGCCGCATCGAGCGTTTCACCACCCAGCCGATCGCGGTGGCCGTGGTGCCGGGCCTGGAGCCCAAGATGCCGGCGCCGGCCGACGCCCCGCGCGGCGACCGCCGCCCCGGTGGATTCGGCGGCTTCGGTGGCCGTGGCGAGCGCCCCGGTTACGGCCGCGGCCGTCCCGGCCAGGGCGGCCAGGGTGGCTACGGTTCGTTCAACAGCTTCGGTGGTGGCCGTGACCGTGGCCATGGGGGCCCGGCGCCCCATGGCGACCGCGGCGACCGCGGTGGCTTCGGCCACGACCGTGGTGGTGATCGCGGCGACCGTGGCTTCGGCGGCCAGGACCGCGGCGGCTTCGGCGCCCCGCAGGAGCACCGTGGCTTTGGCGGCCCGCGCGGCCCGCGCCATGAAGGCCAGGGCTTCCAGGGCCACCAAGGCCATCAGGGCGACGGCGGCTTCCGCGGCCGTCCCGACCACCGTGGCCCGCAAGGTGGCCACCAGGGTGGCTTCCAGGGCGAGGGCCGTGCCCCGTTCCGTGACAACGGCCCCGCCGGCCCGCGTCGCGGCGGTCGCTGACCCCATGCCGGCCGGGCGCGCCGCCCGGCTGACACGCAACGCCTCAGCGCGTTGACCCCGATGCGGCCGAGGCCGCCGGTGCTGCGGCTTCGGCCGCGGCCTCGGCTTCCTCGGCCTTCTTGCGTGCGGCGTCGATCTCTTTCAGCGTGCGCAGGTGCAGTTCCACGTTCGAGCGGCGGAACTCGCTGAGCACGATGACGTCGGCGCGCGTGCCCTGGGCCTTCAACCGGTCGGACAGCTTCATGCCCACCGACGGGTCGCCGCCCAGCGCCATCACCACCTCATTGGCGAACAGGTCGGCCCCGCCCACCAGGCCGTCGACCTGGATCGTGCGCTGCGTCTGCGCCTCCACGGCCGACAGGATGGTGCCGCCGCCCGGCACCGCCAGCGCCAGCACCTTGCCGATCATGAAGGCGTTGCCCACGTCGTCCGACGAGCGCTGGCGCTGGATCGACTTCTCGCTGGCCAGGAAGTAGGTGCCGAAGGCCGCCAGCCAGCGGTACTCGTCGCGCGTGCGCGCCTCCAGCATGGCGTTGCCGGGGATCTTGCTGCGCTTGCCGTCCTGGCGCAGGAAGTTCTCGGGCTCGTCGTCGAAGGCGCTGGCCATCACGGTGCCCGAACAGCCGGTCTGGGTGCTGACCTTGATCTCGCGCCCGCCCTCCAGCGTCAGCGTCATGGTCTGGTCGCTGTTGGCCTCCTCGCGGGCCTGGTGCATCACGGTCCAGAAGGCCTGGTCGTCCACCGACATCGTCGAGCCGCCGCGGAACACCGCGCTCAGCTCGAACTTCTGCCCCGGCGCCGGCAGCGGCCGCTTGTTCACCGCGATCACTCGCTGGCCCAGCTTCAGTTCGTCCGGCGCGGCCTCGTCCAGCCAGGCGATGCGCCAGTGCTCGTCCATGCCGGTGGCCTGCTTGAACAGTTCCTGGTGCTTGCTCGACAGGCCCTTGCGCACCGTGCGGGTGCTCCACAGCACGAAGGGCTCGATCTCGGTGGTGTCGTCGCACAGCGGCTCGGCGCCCCAGGCCACGTGGATGGCGGCCTCGCGGAAGGCGATCTCGTGCTTCAGGCCTTCCTTGAAGCGCTGGCGGTCGAACTCGTCACTGAATTCACCAGCGCGCAGCGGGCTGGTGGCCAGCGCGGCGATCAAGGCCAGCGCCGGTGCGGCAAAGCGGATGCGAACGGATGGCAAGGACATGCTGGACTCAGCGCGCCGCTGCGTTGGCGGCGCCTCCCCGGTGGACGACCGTCCCCAGTATGCATGGCCCGTGCCGGCCATGGGCATGCGGGCTCACGCTATGCTCGCGGCCCCTTTGCGTGACCCCATGGCCGGCATCCACATCACCGACATCGAAAGCGCCATCAACTGGTGGCGCGACCGTTCACCCTCGCCCGACGGCATCGGCCTCAGCCCCGAGGTGCGCGCGCTGGCCGAGGTGTATGCACTGATGGTCTATTACCGCGAGCCGCTGGCCGACGAGCGCAGCATGCCGCCCGACGCCCGCGCGGCCTGGCTGACCTGGTACGCCACCACGCCCGATGCGCCCTGCATCGCCATCTGCTCCACGGCCCAGGGCGACGCCATCTGCAAGGGCTGCGGCCGCAGCGAGCACGAGGTGCAGCACTGGCCCCAGCTCAGCCCGGCCGAGAAGCGCCTGGTGTGGCGCCGCATCACCGCCGAGGGCACGGCCTGGCGCTTCAACCGCTATGCCGAGCGGGCGTTGCCGGGTGCAGTGTCGGGTGCGGTGCCGGGTGCGGCGGTCAACGCCAACGACGCGCCCGAGGCGCCCGCTGCATGACGGCGGCAGGCGGCTTCAGCGCCAGCGTGCGCCGCATCGTGCCGCTGGCCTGGCCGTTGTTCATCGGCCAGCTGGCGGTGCTGGGCTTCGCCACGGTGGACACGGTGCTGGTGGCGCGCCATTCGGCCACCGACCTGGCGGCGCTGGCGGTGGGCGGCACGGCCTACATCACGGTGTTCATCGGCCTGATGGGTGCGGTGCTGGCCATCGGCCCCATCGTCGGCCAGCTGTTCGGCGCGCAGCGCCTGCACGAGGCCGGCCACCAGGTGTGGCAGGCCGGCTGGCTGGCGCTGGGCTTCGCGCTGCTGGGCAGCACGCTGCTGGTGTTTCCAGGGCCCTTCCTGGCGCTGGCCCATGCCACGCCGGCCGTGGCCGACAAGGTGCGCGGCTACCTGCTGGCGCTGGCCGTGGCGCTGCCGGCCTCGCTGCTGTTCTCGGTCTACCGCGGCTTCAACAACGCGGTGTCGCGGCCCAAGGCGGTGATGGTGCTGCAGATCGGTGGCCTGGCGCTGAAGCTGCCGCTGTCGTGGCTGCTGGTCACTGGCGCGCCGTCCCTGGGCCTGCCGGCGCTGGGCGTGGTGGGCTGCGGCATTGCCACCGCGGTGGTGATGTGGGCGCAGCTGGCGGTGGCGGCGCTGGTGATGCGGCGCGATCCGTTCTACCAGCGCTTCGACCTGGCCCAGGCCGGCCACCGTGCGCCGCACGGCCCGTCGCTGCGCGCCCTGCTGAAACTGGGCGTGCCGATGGGGCTGACCATCCTGATCGAGGTGACGGGCTTCTCGTTCATGGCCATCTTCATCTCGCGCCTGGGCGAGACGGCCGTGGCCGGCCACCAGATCGCCGCCAACCTGGTGTCCATCCTGTTCATGATGCCGCTGGGCCTGTCCAACGCCACCAGCACGCTGGTGGCGCAGCGCATCGGCGCCGGCGACCTGCGCGACGCGCGCCACCTGGGCTGGCACGGCCTGCAGCTGACGCTGGGCATCGCGCTGGTGATGGGGCTGGCAGTGTTTGCCACCCGCGAGGGCGTGGTGCGCCTGTACACCGGCAACCCGGCGGTGGTGGCTGCGGCGCTGCCGCTGCTGGCCTGGGTGGCGCTGTTCCATGCCGCCGACGCGGTGCAGACCCTGGTGGCTTTCGTGCTGCGCGCCTGGCGCATCGCCACGGTGCCGATGGTGATCTACGTGGTCGCGCTGTGGGGCGTGGGCCTGGGCGGTGGCTACTGGCTGGCCTTCGGCAGCGACACCGCCACACCGGCCGCCTGGCATGGCGCGCGCGGCTTCTGGATCGCGTCGACCACCGGGCTGACCACCGCGGCACTGGCGCTCACCGGCCTGCTGGTGTGGGTGATGGCGCGGCAGAAGCCCGCCGCCCGGCCGGCCTCAGTGTGACGGCAGGCTGAGCACGAAGCGGCTGCCGCCGCCCTCGCGCGCCTCGCAGCGCACGCTGCCGCCGTGGCGCTGGGCGATCTGGCGCACCAGGCTCAGGCCCAGGCCCACGCCGCCGGCCTGCTCGGCATGGCCGGGCAGGCGGAAGAACGGTTCGAAGATGCGTTCGCGGAAGTCGGCCGGCACGCCCGGGCCGCGGTCGCTGACGCAGACCTCCAGCCCGCCGGCCGGCAGCGGCCGCAAGGCCACCACCACGTCACCACCGCCGTAGCGGTGGGCGTTCTCGATCAGGTTGCGCAGCGCGCGGCGCAGCAGGCGGTCGCTGCCCGGGACCACGCAGAACTGCGTGCCCTTCGCCAGGCCGGACGCGGCGTCGGCGCCCTCGCCCTCCGCCTCGGCCGACGCGTCGTCATGGCCCAGATCGACCTCGGCCCCCACGCGCGCGGCCTCCTCGACGGCGATGCCCAGCAGATCGACCTGGTCGTCGCGTTCCAGCGTGCCCGACGCGTCCAGGCGGCTGGCCAACAGCACCTCTTCCACCAGCGCATCGAGCTCGCGGATGTTGGTGTCGATTTCCTTGGACAGCGAGGCGCGCTGCGCCGGCGGCGAGGTGTCGTTCAGGCTGCCCAGCATGGCCACGGCCATCTTCAGCCGCGCCAGCGGCGAGCGCAGCTCGTGGCTGGCATTGGCCAGCAGGCTCTTGTGCGAGTTGACCAGCGACTCGATGCGCGCCGCGGTCTGGTTGAAGGTGGCGGCCACCGCGGCCACCTCGTCGCGGCCGGTGGCATCCACGCGCTGGCCCAGGTTGCCGTCACCGAAGGCCTCGACGCCCTGCTTCAGCGCCTCGAGCCGGCGTGTGAGCCGGCGCACCACCGGGTAGGCCCCGGCAGCCACGGCCACGAACAGCACCGCCACCAGCACCAGCGGGCCCACCGCGCGCGGCAAGCCGAACAGCAGGCGCTCGTTGTTGCGGCCGCCTGCGCCACCGACCGCATCGCCCGAGCGGAACTCGGGCGGCGGGCCGTCCGGCCCGCCCGGCCCCGGCCCGCCATTGGGCGTGCCGGGCCACATCAGCATGGCCTCGGGTGGCGGTGGCCCCGGCGTGCGGCGCAGGCTGCGGCGCGTGAGCAGCAGCGTGCGGCCATCGTCCAGGTGCACCGAGGCAACGTTCATCGGCCCGCCCTCGGCGGCACGGCGCTGGAAGCTCTCGCTGGCCGCGATGCGCCGACCCTTGGCATCGTCCAGCGCCATCGGCACGCGCAGGCGCAGCGACCATTCGCGCAGCGCCTCGGCCTGCTGCTCCACCGGCGCGTCGGCACCCGGCAGCGAGCGCTGCACCAGCTCGGCCCAGGCCGCCAGCCGGTCGCTGGCCACCTGCTCGAAGCGGCTGCGCTCATCCTCGATGTGGCGCTGCCACATCCAGCCCGACACCAGCGCGAACAGTGCCAGCGCGGCCACCACGGTGAGCCAGATGCGCAGGTAGAGCGATTTCATCGACGCGCGTCAGCCGGCAAGGATCAGGTCTCGTGGTCTTGCTTCTTGGCGAAGACGTAGCCCACGCCGCGCACGGTGAGCACGCGCTTGGGGTTCTTGGCGTCTTCCTCGATGCAGGCGCGGATGCGCGAGACATGCACGTCGATGCTGCGGTCGAAGGCATCGATCGGGTGGCCCTTGAGCGAATCCATGATCTGGTCGCGGCTGAGCACGCGGCCGGCGCTCTTGGCCAGCACCACCAGCAGGTCGAACTGGTGGCTGGTGAGGTCGCAGGGCACACCGCCCAGGCGGGCCTCGCGCGCGCCCAGGTCGATTTCCAGCTTGCCGAACTGCAGCACCTCGTCGGTCACCGGCTCGGGCTGGGCACGGCGCAGCAGGGCCTTGACGCGGGCCAGCAGCTCGCGCGCCTCGAAGGGCTTGGGCAGGTAGTCGTCGGCGCCGAGCTCCAGACCCAGCACGCGGTCCAGCGGCTCACCGCGGGCGGTGAGCATCAGCAGCGGCAGGCGCTTGGTGCGCGCGTCGGCGCGCAGCTCGCGGGTCAGGTCGAGGCCGTCGCCGTCGGGCAGCATCAGGTCGAGCACCAGGGCGTCGTAGTTGATCTGGCGCAGGCGGTCGCGGCCGGCGGCCAGCGTGCCGGCGGTGTCGACCTCGTAGCCGTTGGCGCGCAGGTAGTCGCCCACCATGGTGGACAGGCGCGCATCGTCATCGATCATCAGCAGCCGGGCGGTGGTCATGGACGGGTCACGGATCTCTGTGGCGGATGGAAAAAACGCCCCGGCGCCCTGCGGTGCCGGAGCGAAGCCCTGTGTCATCGGTGCAATCGCGGCATCAGCCGCGCGGGCCGCGCGGGCCCTCACGCTCGCCGGGCGGCGGCGGCATGCGGTCGTTCATCTGCTTGCGGCGCTCGGCCAGCTTCTGGCGCTGCTCGGGCGTCAGCACGGCGCCGGCCTCCAGCGCGGCCTGCAGCATGCGCTTGCTGGCCACGTCGTGCTGGGCGTGGATCTTCTGGCGCAGCGCCTCGGCCGCGGCGGCGTCCACCTTGGGGGCCGCCAGCAGCTGCATCATCTGCTGGTGCAGCTCGCGTGCGCCGTCGTGCTGCTTGCGCAGGTCATCGTGGGCGGCCCGCAGGATCTCACGCACCTTGGTCTTCTGCTCGGCGCTGGCGCCCACGGCGTCCAGTTCGCGCTCGGGCAGCAGACCCAGGCCGGCACCCACCATGCCGGGCATCTCGCCGCCGGCACCCGGGCCCATGCGGTGCATGCCGGCATGGCGCGGACCCGCGCCGGCCGCCGGCCCGTCGGCCGGCTGGGCCATGGCCACGCTGGCCAGACCGGCCAGCAGCGCGATGGCGGCCACCGGTGCGGCCAGGCGTTGCGGGTTCAGGCGCAGTTGAAAGTGGTCGAAGGACATCGTCTTCACCTCTTGCTCTTCATTCGATGCCGTGATGGTGCGCACCCCCGGTATCCCCTGCGCGCCGGCTTTGTAAAGTAGGGTAAAACGACCGCGCGGCGCCGGTCTGCGCGGCCTCAAGGCGTGGCCGGTTCCACGCGCAGCAGGCGCCGGCGCAGCGCGAAATCGGGGTTGGCACTGCGCAGTTCCAGGCGCAGCAGCATGCCGCTGGCGCGGTCCACGGCCATCACGCCATCCAGCCGCGCGCCACTGGCCGATTCCGACAACGCCGGCGGGGCCGGCGGCGCATCACCGAACAACTCGATCACCGCCACGTCGAAGTTGCGCCCGGCGATGGTCTGAGGCCCGGTGGCCACCACCTGCCCGCGCACACGCGCACGCGCCACGCGCTCACCCGCCGCGGCCAGTTCACCGGTCAGCACCTGCCCCAGCGCCAGGTCGCCCCGCAACAGGCGGCGCCAGCCGATCAGCGGTGCCGGGCCGTCGGCCAGCGTGTTGCCCACCAGGTCCTGCTGCCAGGTGGCACCGGTGGCGCGGCCGTCGAATTCCACCCGGTACTCGATGCGGTCGCGCCGCAGCGCCGCCACCTGCAGGCCCAGCAGATGGGGCGCCGCCTGGCCGCCGCTGCGCTCCTCGTAGACCAAGCGCTCGCCCAGCGCCACCGGCAGCGCCTGTGCGCGGCGTGCGGCCATGGCGGTGGGCGCATTGCCGCAGTGCTGCGCATCGGCCACCGTGCGCAAGGCCTCGAAGCGGCCCTTCAGCTCGGCCAGCTGCTGCGCCTCCTCACCATCGGGGCGCATGGCCAGCAAGGCCGGCCAGAACACCATCACACCCAGGCCGAGCGCGATCATGTTGTTGCCCGCGCGCGCGTCCACCGCATAGGCCACATCGGCCGCGCGCTGCTGCACGGCATCGGTCTCGTCGAACAGGCGGTCGCAACTCCAGCCGGCGTAGGCCGCCGGGTCGGTGGGCTTGGGCGCGACGCCCGACGCGCGCGTGGCGCAGCCCGCCTGCAGCCCGCACAACAGCGCGACAGCAGAGACGGCGACAACGCCCTGACGGAACCTCGGACGGCGGAACATGGGCCAGCATTGTGCCGCGTGACCACGCCCCGAAACGTGGCCCCCTCCCGGTGAGGCGCTCAGGGCGCACGCGCGCCGCGGCCGCAGGCCATCCCGGTCAGAACGCGGCCCACTCCGCCGATGCGGCACCGGCCGCCCCGCGGGGTGCGGCCGCCGGCAGGCGCGCCGTGGCGCCAGCCAGCACCGGCCGCGGCGCGACAGCCGACGGCGAGGCGGTCGGCGCGCCCGCCGCCGTGACCTTGAAGAAGGCCACGGCCTCTACCAGCTGGCCCGCCTGCATCTTCAGGCTTTCCGCCGCGGCGGCGCTTTCCTCGACCAGCGCGGCGTTCTGCTGCGTCGCCTGGTCCATCTGGCCCACGGCATCGCCCACCTGCTGGATGCCATGGCTCTGCTCGGTCGTGGCGGCGCTGATCGCGCTGACGATGTCGCTGACGGACTGGATCGATCCGACGATCTCCCCCATCGTCTTGCCGGCCCGGTCGACCAGCGCCGTGCCTTGCTCGACCTGCTCGACGTTGCGGCCGATCAAGGCCTTGATCTCCTTGGCCGCCTCGGCGCTGCGCTGGGCCAGGGTGCGCACCTCGCCGGCCACCACGGCAAAGCCCCGGCCCTGCTCGCCCGCCCGCGCGGCCTCCACAGCCGCATTGAGCGCCAAGATGTTGGTCTGGAAGGCGATGCCATCGATCACCCCGATGATGTCGCCGATCCGGTGGCTGGACGCGGCGATGCCCTGCATGGTGCCCACCACCTGGCCGACGACTTCGCCACCCTGGCTGGCCACGTTGGCAGCGGCCTGCGCCAGCAGGTTGGCCTGCCGGGCGCTGTCGGCGTTGTTGCGCACCGTGCTGCCCAGTTGCTCCATCGTCGCTGCGGTCTGCTGCAGCGCGCTGGCCTGTTCCTCGGTGCGGCTGGACAGATCCTGGTTGCCCTGGGCGATCTGCGCCGACGCGGTGGCCACCGACTCGCTGCCCTGCCTGACCGTGGTCACGGCAGACGTCAGCGCCTTCTGCATCGCCCGCAGCGACGCGATCAGCGAGTCCCGATCGCCGGCGCGCACCCGGATGTCAGTGTCCAGGTCGCCCAACGCGATGCGCTGCGCCGCCTCCCGTGCGTCCGACAGTTCGCCGCCGAGGTCGCGCAGCAGCGATCGCGTGATCAGCGTCCCCAGCCCGATGGCCAGGCCCAGCACCAGCGCGGCCACGGCCAGCGTGACCGTGACGGTGTGCGCAATCCGGTCCTTCGCCGAGCCCGCGTTCTGCACCATCAACTCCTGCTGGAAGTGGACCATCTTGTCGATGGCGGCAAAGAACTGGTCCTGCCGGGCCCGCACCTCGCCCAAGGTATGGGCACCGGCCTCTTCCCACTTGCGCTCGCGCACCAGCCTGACGGCCTCGTTGCGGGCTTTGCCATAGTCGGCACGCGCTGCCAGCATGGCGGCGAACAGGGCTTCACCCTTGGGCGTATTGATCATGCCCTTGAGCTTGTCCATCCGCGCATTGTTCTCGGCGACCGCGCCGTCGACCTTGGCCAGAAACGCATCGGCCTCCGCCACCTGGTTCACGCTGACGGCCACGACGGCGTTGCGCAAATTGCGCGCCTGCGTGTTGATGGCGTCGTAGATGTCCCTGGAGATGTCGACCTTCGGGTAACGGTCATCGACCAGCTGCGACACGTCGGCGCGGATGCCGGTCAGTTGCAACCACGTGACCACCGCCAAGCTGCAGATCAGTGCGGTGATGAGGCCGAATCCAAGGGCCAGCCGGCGGCCCACGGTGACTCGAGCGAAGAGGTTCATGCTGCGTTCCTGCTACTGATTCGTCGCGTGCTAACACGCAAAAAACGCGTACAACCTGCATGCCCGAGAAACGCCTGAGAACGTCCGTTGTCATACACCGTCGTGCGCACATGGCCACAATCGGCACATGGTCACTGGCATATCGGTGGTGCGATCCGTCGACTTGACCCGGATTCGGGCAACAGATCGCCGCTGCGATCGCATTGGCCACCTTATCGTGCAAAGTGAGCGCATTTGTTTCAGACAAGTTACATGCCTGATCAGCGCCCGCGATGCCGCATTGCGCATCGGCACTGACGCAGATCAAATGCCACAGGCAGGCCCATGCGCGCAGGCCGCGGCCATGAAAAAAGCCCAAGTGAATTGATCACTTGGGCTTTTGCTTTGGCGGAGAGGGAGGGATTCGAACCCTCGGTACGGGGATACCGTACGCCTGATTTCGAGTCAGGTACATTCGACCACTCTGCCACCTCTCCTGAAACGGTGCACCCGGGTCGTCATCGGGTGAAGCCGCAGATTCTAGCGCAGGTTTTGGCGCCTGCTCCAGCCCCGCGGCAATTGTTCGCGCGGATTCAGGCGCGCAGCACGGTCTGCCCGCCCAGATACGGCTGCAGCGCGGCCGGCACGGCGATGCTGCCGTCGGCCTGCTGGTGGTTCTCCAGCAGCGCCACCAGCGTGCGGCCCACCGCCAGGCCCGAGCCGTTGAGCGTGTGCACCAGCTCGGTCTTGCCCTGGGCGTTCTTGAACCGGGCCTGCATGCGCCGCGCCTGGAAGGCGCCCATGCTGCTGCACGAACTGATCTCGCGGTAGGTGCCCTGTGCCGGCAGCCACACCTCCAGGTCGAAGGTCTTCACGGCGCCGAAGCCCATGTCGCCGCTGCACAGCAGCATCACGCGGTACGGCAGCTCCAGCGCCTGCAGGATGGACTCGGCATGGCCCACCATCTCGTCCAGCGCGGCTAAGCTCTGGTCGGGGGCGACGATCTGCACCATCTCCACCTTGTCGAACTGGTGCTGGCGGATCATGCCGCGCGTGTCGCGGCCGGCGCTGCCGGCCTCCGAGCGGAAGCACGGCGTGTGGCCGGTCAGCTTGATCGGCAGCTGCTCGGCGCTGAGGATGCTGTCGGCCACGGTGTTGGTGAGCGTGACTTCCGAGGTGGGGATCAGGTACCACTTGCTGCCCGAAGCCTCGCCGTCGCCGCTGGTCACGTGGAACAGGTCCTGCTCGAACTTGGGCAGCTGGCCGGTGCCGCGCATGGCCGTGGCGTTGACCATGTAGGGCGTGTAGCACTCGGTGTAGCCGTGCTTCTGGGTGTGCGTGTCCAGCATGAACTGCGCGAGCGCGCGGTGCAGCCGGGCGATGGCGCCACGCATGAAGCTGAAGCGCGCGCCGGCCAGCTTGGCGCCGGTTTCGAAATCCAGCCCCAGCGGTGCGCCCAGGTCCACATGGTCCTTCACCTCGAAGGCGAAGCTGCCCGGCGTGCCCCAGCGCCGCACCTCGACGTTGCCGGTTTCGTCGGTGCCAGCCGGCACACTCTCGTCGGGCAGATTGGGCACCGACAGCAGCAGGCCCTGCAGCTCGGTCTGCAGCGCGTCCAGGCGCGTGGCGCCGCTGGCCATCTCGTCGGCCGCGGCGGCCACCTGGGCCATCAGCTCGGCCACTTGCGCCGAGGTGTCTTCACCTTTGGCGGCCTTGCCCTTGAGCATGCCGATCTGCTTGCTCAGCGCATTGCGCTGCGCCTGCAGTTCCTCGGTGCGGGTCTGCAGGGTCTTGCGTTCGGCTTCCAGTGCGCTGAAGCGCGCCACGTCCAGGAAGGGCTGCGGGTTCTTGCGCGCCTCGAGCCGGGCGACGACGCCGTTCAGGTCGCGGCGCAGCAGGTTGATGTCGAGCATGGGAGATCCTCGGAATACGGCAATGTCTTGAATTGGGGCGGGCCATGGGGCCGGCGCAGGGCGGCCGCGGCACGGCGGCGGGTGTGGCCGATGGCGGTCAGGATCGCGGCGCGGATCGCTCGGCCGCCACCTGCTGCATGCTCTTGTCGCCCAGGCCCATGGGCAGCGGGAAGTGCACGGTCTCTTCCACGCCGTGCATGCGCTGCACGCTCAGCGCGCCCAGGGCCTTGAGCCGGGCGATCACCTGCTGCACCAGGATGTCGGGCGCCGAGGCGCCGGCGGTCAGGCCCACGCGCGCGCCGTGCGGGTGGCCGTCGAACCAGGCGGCCTGCAGGTCTTCGGCGGCGTCGACCATGTAGGCGTCGGTGCCCAGGCGTTCGGCCAGCTCGCGCAGGCGGTTGCTGTTGCTGCTGGTGGGGCTGCCCACCACGATCACCACGTCCACCTGCGGCGCCAGCAGCTTCACGGCGTCCTGGCGGTTCTGCGTGGCGTAGCAGATGTCCTGCTTCTTGGGCTCGCGCACATGCGGGAACACGCGCTTCACCTCGGCCAGGATGCCGGCGGCGTCGTCCACGCTCAGCGTGGTCTGCGTCACCACGGCCAGCTTGTCGCCGCGCGGGCGCACGCCGGCCACGTCAGCGACATCTTCCACCAGGTAGATGCCGTCGCTGAGCTGGCCCATCGTGCCTTCCACCTCGGGATGCCCCTTGTGGCCGATCATGATGAACTCGAAGCCCTCGCGCGCCAGCTTGGCCACTTCCACGTGCACCTTGGTGACCAGCGGGCAGGTGGCATCGAAGACCTGGAAGCCGCGCGCGGCAGCCTCGTCGCGCACCGCGCGGCTGACGCCATGGGCGCTGAACACCAGCGTGGCGCCAGGCGGCACCTCGGCCAGGTCTTCGATGAAGATCGCGCCCTTGGCCTTCAGGTCATTCACCACATAGGTGTTGTGCACGATCTCGTGGCGCACGTAGATCGGCGCACCGAACTTCACCAGCGCGCGCTCGACGATCTCGATCGCCCGGTCGACACCGGCGCAGAAGCCGCGCGGCTCGGCCAGCAGCACCTCGTTCACCAGGGCAGCAGCATCGCTCATCTCACAGCACCCCGATGACTTGCACTTCGAAGCTCACCGGCTGGCCGGCCAGCGGGTGGTTGAAGTCGAACAGCAGCCAGCCGCCGTCGGCGGCGTCCTCGCCACCCAGCTCGCGCACCACGCCGGCGTACTGGCCACCGCCGTCGGGCGTGGGGAACTGCACCACGTCGCCCACGGCATAGTCGGCATCGGGATCGCCCAGCTCGCGCAGCAGCGCGCGCTTGACCCGCTGCAGCAGCTCGGGGTTGCGCTCGCCGAAGGCCTCGCCCGGCGCCAGCGTGAAGCGCTCGTGCGCGCCCTCGGGCAGGCCGATCAGGCGCTGCTCCATGGCGGGCGCCAGCTGGCCGGTGCCCAGCGACAGCGTGGCCGGCTTGCCATCGAACGTGCTGACGACGTCGGCGCCGTCGGGACCGGCCAGCCGGTAATGAAGGGTCAGGAACGACCCCTCCTGAATGGTGTTCACGCCCATGAGGGGGATGCCTTGGGGGATGCCTGGGGGATGGATGGGGGAATGCGTCGCGGCCGCAGCCGCGCCTAGACTGGCCGTGATTTTACGAGGCGCCCACCGCGCCGCCGGCCCGAACAGGGTGCAATCACCCCGCCACGTCGATCCCATGTCGATCAAGGACCTCCCCGCCGCCGCCCGCCCGCGCGAAAAGCTGCTGCAGCACGGCGCCGCCAGCCTGGCCGATGCCGAGCTGCTGGCCCTGCTGCTGCGTACCGGCGTGCGCGGCCAGGGCGTGCTGCAGATGGCCGAGGGCGTGCTGGCGCGCTTCGACGGCTTTGCCGGCCTGCTGCAGGCCGGGCCGGGCGCCCTGAACGGCGTGCGCGGCCTGGGCCCGGCCAAGCGCGCCGAGCTGTCGGCGGTGATCGAGATGGCGCGCCGCGCGCTGAACCAGCGCCTGGCCGAACAACCGGTGTTCGAGTCGCCGCAGGCGGTCAAGGACTACCTGCGGCTGCAGCTGGGCCACCTGGCGCACGAGGTCTTCGCGGTGCTGTTCCTCGACACCCAGCACCGCCTGATCCGGCTGGAAGAGCTGTTCCGCGGCACGCTGGGGCAAACCAGCGTGTACCCGCGCGAGGTGCTCAAGCGCGCGCTGGCGCTCAATGCCGGCGCAGTGATCCTGGCGCACAACCACCCCTCGGGCGTGGCCGAGCCCTCGCGCGCCGACGAGTACCTGACCCAGACCCTGAAAAGCGCGCTGGCCCTGGTGGATGTGCGCGTGCTCGACCACCTGGTGGTGGGGCGAAGCGAGGTGGTGAGCTTCGCCGAACGCGGTCTGCTGTGAAAATCGGCGCATGAAGATCCGCTCGCTGGCCGAACTGGGCGCCCTGCGCGACGCCGTGCGCGCTGCCGAACGCGCGGCGGCCGAGCGCCGCGCCCGCGAGGCGGCGCAGCGCCGCCAGCGCGAGCGCCAGGCGCAGGCCGAGCACGATCTGTTCGCCCGCGCGGTCGGTCCGGTCAACCCGCTGCGCGACCGCGGCCTGGCCGAGCTGGAACTGCCGCGCCCGCCGCCGCTGCCGCGCCAGCGCGAGCTGGATGAACAGGCCGCACTCGCCGCGACCATGAGCGACGAGGTGACGCTCGAATCCCTGCTGCTCACCGACGACGGCCTGAGCTTCCGCCGCGCCGGCATCGGGCCCGACGTGGTCAACAAGCTGCGCCGCGGCCACTGGGCGCTGCAGGGCCAGCTCGACTTGCACGGCCACAACCGCGACGAGGCGCGCGAGATGCTGGCCGCCTTCGTGCGCGACAGCCACCGCCGCGGCATGCGCTGCGTGCGCGTGGTGCATGGCAAGGGCAATGGCTCTCCGGGCCGCCAGCCGGTGCTCAAGGGCAAGGTGCAGAAGTGGCTGGCGCAATGCGCCGAGGTGATCGCCTTCGCCCAGGCCACCGGGCCGCAGGGCGGCGCCGGCGCGCTGGTGGTGCTGCTGGCGGGCAGCTGACCCACGGCACCGCGTCCGCCCGGGCGCACCCGCCGGTTCGCGGGGCGGTGCCCCGGGGGGCATCCCGCACACAATGGCGGGCGCCCTGCCCGCCCGCCCATGGACCTGCTGCTGCTCGAAGACGACACCGACCTCGGCCAGGCCGTGGCCGATCACCTGCGTGCGGCCAGCCACCGCGTGCGCTGGTGCCGCACGCTGGCCGAGGCGCGTGCCGCGGCCGAGGACGACGAGCCCGGTCTGGCGCTGATCGACCTGCGCCTGCCCGATGGCGACGGGCTGGACCTGCTGCGCGACTGGCGCGCCGCCGGCTCAAGCTGGCCGGTGATCGCGCTGACCGCGCGCGACCAGGTCTCCGACCGCATCCGCGGCCTGCAGGCCGGCGCCGACGACTACCTGGTCAAGCCCTTCGACCTGGACGAGCTGCTGGCCCGCGTGGACGCCGTGGCCCGGCGCATGGCCGCACCACGCCGGCTGCAGCTGGGCGCGGGCCGGGACGATGGCCTCACGCTCGACCTCGACCAGCACGCGCTGTGGCAGCACGGCCAACGCGTGGACCTGACGCAGATGGAGTGGGCCGTGCTGGCCTGCCTGGCGCGCAGGCCTGGCCGCATCTACAGCCGCGCCGAGATCGAGTCGCGGCTGCAGGGCCAGGGCCTGGCCGATGCGGCCAGCAACTCGATTGAGGTGATCGTCAGCCGCCTGCGCAAGAAGCTGGGCGCCACGGCCATCAGCACGCACCGCGGCCTGGGGTACCGGCTTGAGGCCTGATCCCCCTGCCGCGCCCGAAGCGTCCACGGCGCCTGCCGCGCCGTGGAGCCTGCAGCGCCAGCTGCGCCAGCGCCTGCTGGCACTGATCACCGTGGCCTGGCTGGCGGCGTCGGCGCTGGTGGGTGCGGTGGTGTGGCGCGGCACCGGCGAGGTGCTGGACAGCGCGCTGCAGGAAACCGCCGAGCGCCTGCTGCTGATGACCGCCGCCATCCCCGGCGAGCCCGACACCGCGGCGCGCCTGGCCGAGCTGGGCGCGCACGGCGAGTTCGTGGTCTACCAGGTCTTCGATGCCCAGGGCCAGCTGCGCCTGCGCTCGCACGGCGCGCCCGACCGCGCGCTGCACCCGGGCGCGCGGCGCGGCGTGAGCCAGTTCGACGGCTGGCGCGTCTACACGCTGGGCATGCCCGACGGCCGTCGGGCCCAGGTGGCCGAAACCCTGGCCCACCGCCGCGAGGTGATGTGGACCAGCCTGGGCGGCCTGCTGCTGATGCCGCTGGCCCTGCTGCCGCTGGTGGCGCTGGGCGCGCGCTGGGTGCTCGACCGCGGCTTTGCCGCGCTGGAGCCGGCGCGCCGCGAACTGGCCCGCCGCGGCGAGCACGAGCTGAGCCCGCTGCGCCTGGACGGTGCGCCGCAGGAGCTGCGCCCCTGGGTGGACGCGGTGGATGCGCTGCTGGCGCGCACCCGGGCGATGGTCGACAGCGAGCGCGCCTTTGCCGCCAACACCGCGCACGAACTGCGCACGCCGCTGGCCGCCGCGATGGCCCAGGCCCAGCGCCTGCAGCAGGCCTGCGGCGACGACCCCGACACCCGCGCCGCGGCCGAGGCCCTGGTGCGCCAGCTGGCGCGCCTGACCCGCCTGTCCACGCGGCTGCTGCAGCTGGCGCGCATCGAGGCCGGTGTGACGCTGCGCCGCGAGCCGGTGGACCTGGCCGCGCTGGTGCTGCTGGTGGCCGACGACTTCGCCGACGCGCAGCGCGACGGCCGGCTGCGGCTGGCGGTGCGCGACATCCCGGCCACCGTGCGCGGCGACATCGACGCGCTGGGCATCGCGCTGCGCAACCTGATCGACAACGCGCTCAAGCACAGCGGGCCCGCCGGCCAGGTCACCGTGCGCCTGGACGGCGCCGAGATCACCGTGGAGGACGACGGGCCCGGCGTGCCGTCCGAGCGCCTGCAGGCGCTGCGCCGCCCGTTTGCGCGCGACGCCGCGGTCACCGCCGAAGGCAGCGGCCTGGGCCTGGCGCTGGTGGAGGCCATCGCGCGACAGTCGGATGCGCAGCTGCGGCTGCAGTCGCCGCTGCGGCCCGGGGGCGGTGGCTTCGCCGCCACGCTTGAGTTTCAAGCCGTTACCACCCCGCCCCCCTGAACAGCGGGGTCGCAGGCCGGTGGGGCCGGACCGTTCAGCTTCGGTTCATCGCGGTGCGCACCATCGGGCCACGGCGGTCCGCGGAGGGATCGCTGCACCGAGGAGACCGCTGCATGACCATCGCCCGCCCGCGCCGCCTGGCGCTTCTGTTGGCCGCCCTGCCCTGGGCCGCCTCGGCCCAGTACCTGGGCAACTTCGACGCCGTCAACAACACCGGCAAGACCGCGCGCGGCTTCGAGATCGAGCTCGAGGGTCTGAGCAGTCCTGACATCACCGACACCTTCGGCGGACTGAACCGCGGCTTCGCCACCACGGTCGAGCGTTATGGCGCGCCCCGCATCGAGGACTACGCCGGCGGCGTGCGCGTGATCTACAGCGCCAGCTTCGACGCGCTGAGCGGCAACTGGCTGGCGCCTGGCGGCACCTTTGCCGGTCAGGTGGCCAGCATCGGCACGCCGTCGGCGGTGAGCTTCCAGACGCCGGGCGACAACTGCTGGAGCGGCGGCGGCATCAACTACGCGATCACCACGCCCTGCGACCACTTCGGCGTGGGCATCGCCCGCAATCCCACGCGCACCACCTACAGCTGGCTGGTGGACGACGGCGTCACACCGGGTGGCCTGGCCAAGGTGGCGCTGAACCTGCCGGCGCCGGTGATGGTGGTGGTGCCACCGGCCCAGCCGGCCGCGCTGCCGGTGGTGCAGGCCCGGGTGGAGGCCCCGCCGCCGCCCGAGCCGCCCGAAGGCGCCGAGCCGCAGTTCGGCACCGCCATCTGGGTGAAGGTGTACACCACCGAGGTGGAGCACGCACTGGGGCTCGAGGATCTGATGCAGGCGCCGCTGCTGGCCAATGGCGCCCGCCTGCGCCGCGATGCCAACAACACCGAGATCGCGTGGCAGTTGCTGCAGAAGGATCCCGGCAATCCCAACTCCGGGATCATCGAGGAAGGCGGCGCAGTGGCCGGCAAGGACCACGCGGTGCTGCGCCGCTACGAGTTCTTCGAGTTCACCGGCACCTACGACGACGAGACCCACGAGGCCAAGTTCGCGGCCGGATTCGGTGATTCACGGCCCGGCCCGGGCGACGTGGGCGCCTTCATCGGCGCCCAGAACGCGCAGTTGAACCTCGCACCGGTGCCCGAACCCGGCTCTTGGGCGCTGCTGCTGGCCGGCCTGGGCGCGTTGGGCTGGAAGGCGCGCCGCCGCGCCTGATCCACTGCGGCCGGCCGCTGCCACTCACTCCCGCATGTGCGCGTAGTCGGCCAGCTTGGCAAAGCGCGCGATGTCCTCGCGCATCAGCTTGGCCAGGTCGTCGCGCGGGCCGGCCGGGTAGGCGCCGGTGTCTTCCATGCGCTGGCGCAGCACCGGGTCGGCCAGTGACTCGTGCAGCGCGGCCTGCAGCCGGCCGCTCACATCGGCCGGCAGGCCCTTGGGGCCAACGAGCGCGAACCAGCCACTCATCTCGTAGCCCTTGAGCAGCGGATGCTCGGCCAGCGCCGGCACCTGCGGCAGCGCCTTCAGGCGCTGGCCGCCGGTGACGCCCAGCGCGGTGAGCCGGCCGCTTTGCAGGAAGGGCTGCGCGCCCGGCACCGACAGCATCGCCAGCTCGATGGCGCCGCCAGCCAGGTCGTTGGTCAGCGGGGCCACGCCGCGGTAGGGGATGTGGGTCATGAACAGGCCGGCGCGCTGCTTCATCAACTCGCCCGCAAAGTGCAGCGTGGAGCCCACGCCCGACGAGCCGTAGCTGTACTTGCCGGGGTTGCGCTTCACGCCGTCCACCATCTCGGCCAGGGTCTTGAAGCCGGCCTTGGGCCCGGCCACCAGCAGCACCGGGGCGCTGGACACCAGGCCGATCGGCGTGAAGTCCTTCATCGGGTCGTACTTCTGCGCGCGGTTGAGCACGCCGGTGGCGGCCAGCTCGTTGCTGGAGCCCAGCAGCAGCGTGTAGCCGTCGGCCGCGCTGGTGGCCACGCGCTGCGCGCCCAGCGCGCCGGCGGCGCCGCCCTGGTTGTCGATGACGATCGAGGCCTTGAGCTTCGGGCCCAGCACATCGGCCAGCTGGCGCGCGGTGGCGTCCACCGAGCCGCCGGGCGGGTAGCCCACCACCAGCTTGATCGGGCGGTCGGGGTAGCTGGCGGCACGGGCGGCCGGCAGGGCCAGGCCACCGGCGGCCAGGGCCAGCAGGTGGCGGCGGCGCAGGGCCGCGGCATGCAAGGGGGCGAGAGCGTCGGTCATGGCGATGGGCAAAGTGGAAGGAAGCGGGAGGCGCAGGACGGTGGCGGACGGCCCTCAGGCCGGCAGCGGCTGGTTCACCAGGAAACGCTGCACCAGCTTGGTCCAGTAGGTGGCGGCCAGCGGCAGCGCGGCGTCGTTGAAGTCGTAGCCGGGGTTGTGCACCATGCAGCCACCCTGGCCGTGGCCCTCGCCCACGCCGTTGCCCACGATCAGGTAGGCGCCGGGGCAGGCCTCGAGCATGAAGCTGAAGTCCTCGCTGCCGGTCAGCGGCTGCAGGTCGGGCATCAGGCCGTCCTCGCCCAGCCAGTCGCGCGCCACCTCGCGGGCAAAGCGCGCCCAGCCGGCGTCGTTCACCAGCGCCGGGTAGCGCCAGTGGTAATCCACCTCGGCGCGCACGCCCAGCGTCTGCGCCTGGCTGTGCACCAGCGCCGTGATGCGCTCGCGCAGCGCCTGGCGCACCTCGGGCCGGTAGGCGCGCACGGTCAGCTTCATCTGCACATGGGCCGGGATGACGTTGGGCGCATCGCCGGCGTGGATGGCGCCCACCGAGATCACCGCCATGTCGCGCGGGTCGGTGTTGCGGCTGACGATGGTCTGCAGCGCCACGATGATGTGCGCCGCCGCCACCACCGGGTCGGCCGTCAGGTGCGGGGTGGAGCCATGGCCGCCGCGGCCGTGCACGTCGATGATCACGGTGTCGGACGAGGCCATGAACGAGCCCTCGCGGAAGCCGAAAGTGCCCACCGGATGGCCCGGCATGTTGTGCAACGCGAAGATGGCGTCGCAGGGAAAGCGCTCGAACAGGCCATCGGCCACCATCTCCCGGCCACCGCCCAGGCCCTCCTCGGCCGGCTGGAAGATCAGGTGCAGCGTGCCGTCGAAGGCCACGCCGCCCTCGGCGATGTGGCGCGCCGCGGCCAGCAGGATGGCGGTGTGGCCGTCATGCCCGCAGGCATGCATGCGCCCGCTGTGGCGGCTGGCGTAGGGCAGGCCGGTGGCCTCGGCGATGGGCAGCGCGTCCATGTCGGCGCGCAGGCCCAGGCGGCGCGGGCCGTGGCCGCGGCGCAGCGTGCCGACCACGCCGGTGCGGCCCAGGCCGCGGTGCACCTCGTAGCCCCACTGCGCCAGGCAATCGGCCACCACCTGGCTGGTGGCGCGCTCCTCGAAGGCCAGTTCGGGGTGGGCATGCAGGTGGTGGCGCAGCGCCACCATCTCGGGCATCAGCGCCTGCAGCGCGGCGGGCACGGCGGGGTGCGGGGCGGGCAGTTCGGCGTCGGTCAGCGCGGCAAACACGCTGGTGGGGCAGCAGCTCAGGCTCATCGTCATCCATGGGCGCCGGCGGCGCCGCGGCTAGGGTCGAACGGAGGGAGGGAACAGACAACGCCGCAGCGTAGGCACCACCCGGCAGGCTGTGGAGGCAGGCCACGCCTGCCACCGATCAGCCGAGCCTGCCTTGCGGCACCAGGCCTGGGAGGCGCTGCGCCGGGGCGGTGCACGGCGCACCGGGATAATCCGCGCCGATGAAGCTGCACCAGATCCGCTACCTGGTGGCGGTGGAGGCCCAGGGCAGCATCCGTGCCGCCGCGCGTGCGCTGGGGCTGACGCCGGCCACCGTGACGCAGGGCCTGCGCGAGCTGGAGGCCGACTGCGCGCTGAGCCTGTTCGACCGCAGCGGCGGCGCGCTGGCGCTGAACGCCGCCGGGCGTGACCTGCTGGCGCATGCCCAGCGCATCGTGCAGCAGTTGCAGCAGGCCGAGGCCGACATCGCGCTGCACCGCCAGCGCGGCGCGGTCGAGCGCCTGTCGCTGGGCATCACGCCGTGGGTGGCGCAGGCGCTGCTGGCGCCGGTGCTGGTGGCCTTTCGCGCCGCCATGCCGCAGGTGCAGCTGGAGCTGTTCGACGGCTTCTCGGCCCTGGCCTATCCGCGGCTGCGCTCGGGCGAGCTGTCGATGATGATCGGCCGCATCGGCGCACCCGAGGAGATGGCGGGCCTGCAGGCCACGCCGCTGTTCAGCTACGAGGCCATCGTGGCCGGCCGGCGCGGCCATCCCAATGCCCGCGCCACCAGCGTGCACGAGCTGCTGGACAGCGACTGGCTGCTGAACTTCGACGCCGCCGGCGAGGCCGCGCTGATGCACCAGCTGTTCGGCGCCCACGGCGCGCCGGTGCCGCGCGGACGCATCCACCTGGCGCAATCGGCCTCGCTGATGCTGACCCTGGTGCGCCAGACCGACATGCTGACCTTCTGCCCCTGGCCGCTGCTGGAGACCGGCGGCCTGCGTGGCGAACTGGTGGCGCTGCCGCTGCGCGAGCGCTTCGACAGCCGCACGGTGGGCGTGATCCGCCGTGCACACGAGGCGCCCAGCCTGGCGGCGCAGCGCTTCGTGGCGCTGTTCATGGACGAGGTGCGCCGCGGCCTGGCCGATCCCGATCCGGCGCTGCGGCGGGTGTACTACAGCATCGAGCTGCTGGCCTGAAACCAGCGGGCCAGCGCCGGGCCGCCCCAAGCAGGCCCTTCCCACGGTCAGCCCTGCAGGGCTGACCGCTTCGCCAGGCACAAGTCGTCCTCAGGACGCCTTGTGTCCGGGCTCAGCCCACTCGGCGGGTGGTGCCGCGTACCCGCGGCGCCGGGTGCCCAACTTAACCGCCCTTGTTGCGCATCCAGTCGGCGGTGCCGAAGAAGGATTCAGCCAGGCGCTGGGCGAAGGCGGGATCGATCGCGCGCTCTTCCATCGCCTGGATCATGCAGGCCATCCACTGGTCGCGCTCTGAAATGCCGATGGCGAAGGGCAGGTGCCGCGCGCGCAGCCGCGGGTGGCCGAAGCGCTCGATGTAGTGGTTGGGGCCACCCAGCCAGCCACACAGGAACCAGTGCAGCTTGTCGCGCGAGCCGTCCAGGCTGCTGGGGTGCAGCACGCGGATGCCCGCATAGGCCGGCTCCAGGTCCATCAGGTCGTAGAAGCGGTCGACCAGCGCGCGCACGCCGGGCTCGCCGCCCAGGCGCTCGAAGGGCGTGGGGCCGGGCGGCGGTGCGTCGGGGTCGTCGGTGGTCTGCGGGGTGTCGGTCATGGCGTCACCAGCTTGCCGGCCACCTGGGCCAGGGCCACCGCGGCCGCGCTGCCGGGCTGCGACACCAGCAACAGTTCGCGGCGCTGCACCGACTCGCGCACCGCAATGTCCAGCGGGATCTCGCCCATGCAGCTCAGCTGCACCGGCTGCTCGCGCAGCGGATTGACGAAGCGGTCGACCACGGTCTGCAGCTGCTGGCACACGCCGCGGCCCTCGCCGGGGCGCTGGGTCTGGTTGACCAGCAGGCGCATCGGCCGCGCGGCCTGTGTGCCGGCCAGCACCTTGACGGTGGCATAGGCATCGGCCAGCGAGGTGGGCTCGGGCGTGGCCACCACCAGCACCTCGTCGGCCAGCGAGATGGTGAACAGCACCACATCGGAGATGCCGGCGCCGGTGTCCAGCAGCACCTGGTCGAATTGCGGGCGCACCTGCTCGATCAGGCCGAGCAGCTTCTCGCGCACCTCGGGCGTCATGCGCGAGTACTCGATCAGGCCCGAGCCGGCCAGCAGCACCGTGAAGCCGCCGGGCGCAGGCTGCATGGCCTGCTCCAGCGAGGCGCGGCCGGTGAACACGTCGTGCAGCGTGGTGCGGGCGGCCAGGTTCAGCACCACGTCCAGATTGGCCAGGCCCAGGTCGGCGTCGAGCACCAGCACACGCTCGCCGCGGCGCGCCAGGGCGGCGGCCAGGTTGGCGGCGACGAAGGTCTTGCCGACCCCGCCCTTGCCGCTGGTGACCGCGGTGACGCGCGCGTTGCGCCGGCCGCCGGACGCAGCCGGTGCCGGGGACGGGGTGGACGCCGCGGAGGAACTGCCGGGCTCGATCATTCAGAGGAATCCTGGGCGACAGGGGTCGAAGGGGCGCCGTGCGGGGCCGGGGCGGCCGGCGTGCCGGCACTGCCGCCCAGCAGCAGCTCGCGCTCCTCCAGGCTGACCTGGGGCATGGCCATGGGTTCGAAGCAGACGCGGTCGCGGCCCTCGGCCTTGGCGCGGTAGAGCTGGCGGTCGGAGCGCTCGATCCACAGTGCGGGCGTGGAGCGCACCCACTGCGGCGCGAAGGCACCGCCGACGCTGACGGTGACGGTGATCTGCAGCCCCTCGGCCACCGACACCGGCGTGCGTGCCACGCGCTGGCGCACGCGGCCGGCCACCTGCGGCCCGAAGGCCGCCGGGCAGTTGGGCAGCAGGATGGCGAATTCCTCGCCGCCGATGCGCGCCACCAGGTCCATCGGCCGCACGCTCTCGGCCAGGGCGCGGCCCACGGCGCGGATCACGTCATCGCCGGCGGCATGGCCGTGGGTGTCGTTGACGCGCTTGAAATGGTCGATGTCCACCATCAGCAGCAGGGCCGACTCGCCCGAACGGGCCACGCGGTCGACCTCGCGCGCCAGCGCCATCTCGAAGTTGCGGCGGTTGGCCAGGCCGGTGAGCGCGTCACGCGACGACAAGGCGACCAGCTGGTCGACCAGCTCCTGCAGATAGGCCGGCGAGCCCGGCTCGCCCGCGGGCACCGGCAGACCGGCATGCCGCAGCAGCGACAGCGCGGTGTCCAGCCGCCAGGCGTGGGCGGCCGGCTCGGTCGGGCGGTGGGTGCGCGAATCCACAGGGGGCGACGGCGGCAATGCGAATGGGGACAGGGTGAGCAGGCAGTCTAGCAGCGGCCTTCGGGGGCGCCGGCGCTGAACTGGCCGGTTCGGCACCGCTGTTCGACGCATCGCGCCCGCGCAGCGGACGCAGACTGCCACGCAATGTGGGCCCTCTTCCGCGTGCCCCGACCCCACCGCCACCATGCCCGAACTGCTGCCATCCCGATCCCCCGCCAGCCCGGCCGCCGCCACGGGCCTGCCCGGCGACCAGGAATTCGCGTTCTCGAAGGCCGACTTCGACCAGGTGCGCCAGCTGATCTACCAGCGCGCGGGCATCAGCCTGCAGGCGGGCAAGCAGGCCATGGTCTACAGCCGCCTGTCGCGCCGGCTGCGCGAGACCGGCCACCGCAGCTTTGCCGACTACCTGGGCTGGCTGCAGCAGGCCAGCGGCCCGTCGGGCGAGAGCGAGTGGCAGGAGTTCATCAACTGCCTGACCACCAACCTGACCGCCTTCTTCCGCGAGGAGCACCACTTCCACGAGATGGTGACCGACCTGAAGGCGCGCAGCGGCCGCGCCCTGCGCATCTGGTGCAGCGCCGCGTCCACCGGCGAGGAGCCCTACTCGATCGCGATGACCGTGGCCGAGACCCTGGGCGCCAGCGCCAACGTGCGCATCGTCGCCAGCGACATCGACACCAAGGTGCTGGCCACCGCCCAGCGCGGCGTCTACGAGGCCGGTGCGCGCGGCCTGTCACACGAGCGGCTGCAGCGCCATTTCCTGCGCGGCAAGGGCGACAACGCCGGCCTGATCCGGGTCAAGCCCGAGCTGGCGCGGATGATCGAGTTCCGACCGTTCAACCTGATGAGCGCGCAGTGGCAGCTGGGCGAGCCCTTCGACCTGGTGTTCTGCCGCAACGTGATGATTTATTTCGACGCGCCCACCCAGCGCCGCGTGCTGCAGCAGATGCACCGCGTGATGCGCGACGACGGGCTGCTCTACGTGGGCCACTCCGAGAACTTCACCGACTCGCGCGAGTTGTTCAAGCTGCGCGGCAAGACGATCTACCAGCGCGTGTGAGGCGCGCGGCCCGCCGGCCGCGCACTGAAGTTCGACCGCCGGATGCCGATATCCCCAATCGAGGACCCCACCGATGAACGCATTTGCCGCAGCAGCCCCCCCGTCCATGCCGCCGCGGATGGCCGGCCTGAACGCCACGCCCCGCTTGGAACGGCTGAAGGCGGTGTCGCGCCGTGCCGGCGAGGCGTCTTTCTTTTTCTGGGACGCGCACTTCAAGAACGAGGCGGTCAAGGTGCTGCCCGGCGAGTACTTCGTCCACGACGAGGACATCCTGATCACCACCACGCTGGGCAGCTGCATCGCCGCCTGCATCTGGGACCGCGACCGCCGCATCGGCGGCATGAACCACTTCATGCTGCCCGAGGGCTCGGGCGACTCGGGCCGCTACGGCAGCTACGCGATGGAACTGCTGATCAACGAGATGATGAAGCGCGGCGCCTCGCGCATGACCATGGAAGCCAAGATCTTCGGCGGCGGCGCGGTCATCAGCGGCATGAACAGCATCAACGTGGGCGAGCGCAACACGCAGTTCGTCACCGACTACCTGCAGACCGAGCGCATCCCCATCGTCAGCCGTGACGTGATGGACATCTACGCGCGCAAGGTCTGCTTCCTGCCGGCCAGCGGCAAGGCCATGGTCAAGCGCCTGGCCCCCACCAACACCGAGGCCCTGGCCGCGCAGGACCGCTTCGCCGCCCAGCGCGCCGTGCCCGCCAGCACCGGCGGCGGCTCGGTCGACCTGTTCTGACCGCACCGGCGCCCCAGGGACGACAACAGACAAGGAGTACGCGAAGCATGTCCAAGATCAGCGTGGTGGTGGTCGACGATTCGGCGCTGGTGCGCGGCCTGCTCACCGAGATCATCAACCAGCAGCCCGACATGGCCTGCATCGGCGCCGCCGCCGATCCGCTGGTGGCGCGCGAGATGATCCGCAACCTGAACCCCGACGTCATCACGCTCGACGTGGAGATGCCGCGCATGGACGGGCTGGACTTCCTCAGCCGCCTGATGCGCCTGCGCCCGATGCCGGTGGTGATGGTGAGCACGCTGACCGAGCGCGGCGCCGAGGTGACGATGCGCGCGCTGGAACTCGGCGCCGTGGACTTCGTGGCCAAGCCCAAGATCGGCGTGGCCGACGGCCTGCGCCAACTCGCCGAGGACATCACCGACAAGGTGCGCACCGCCGCACGCGCCCATGTGCGCCGCCTGCCGCCGGCCGCGGCGGCCCCGGCCGCCGGTGCCCCGGCGGCCGCCGGTGGCGCCGCCGCCGCCGGCGTGCGCCAGGCACCGCCGGTGGCCGCGCTGGGCCGCCTGTCCACCGAGAAGATCATCTTCATCGGCGCCTCCACCGGCGGCACCGAGGCCACCAAGGAAGTGCTGATGAACCTGCCGCACGATGCGCCGGCAGTGGTCATCACCCAGCACATGCCGGCCGGCTTCACCAAGAGCTACGCTGCACGGCTGGACGGCCTGTGCCGCATCCGCGTGCAGGAGGCCAAGGACGGCGACCGCGTGCTGCCCGGCCATGCCTACATCGCACCCGGCGGCCTGCACCTGAGCGTGGAGCGCTCGGGCGCCAACTACATCGCCCGCGTGCGCGACGGCGATCCGGTCAACCGCCACAAGCCCAGCGTCGAGGTGCTGTTCGAATCCGCCGCCCGCGTGGTGGGCCCCAATGCGCTGGGCGTGATGCTCACCGGCATGGGGGCCGACGGCGCCCGCGCGATGAAGGCCATGCGCGACGCCGGCAGCTGGAACATCGCCCAGGACGAGGCCAGCTGCGTGGTCTTCGGCATGCCGCGCGAGGCCATCGCCCACGGCGCGGCGCACGAGGTGCTGCCGCTGCAGCGCATCGCCCCGGCGCTGATCGAGCGCCTGAAGAGCACGGTGGGCGCGTCGATCAACCGCGTCTAGCCGCGGCCCCGCACGCTGTCGACACCGCGGTTGGCCAGCTGGTCGGCGCGCTCGTTGCCGGGGTCGCCGGTGTGGCCGCGCACCCAGTGCCACTGCACCTCATGCTCGGCCACCAGGCCGTCCAGGCGCTTCCACAGGTCGTCGTTCTTCACCGGCTTGTTGTCGGCGGTGCGCCAACCGCGGCGCTTCCAGTTGTGGATCCAGGTGGTGATGCCGTTCTTGACGTACTCGCTGTCGGTGTAGACGGCCACCGGCGTGCGGCGCTTGAGCAGGGCCAGCGACTCGATCACCGCGGTGAGCTCCATGCGGTTGTTGGTGGTGTTGGGCTCGCCGCCGAACAGCTCCTTCTCGTGCTCGCCCCAGCGCAGCCAGGCGCCCCAGCCGCCCGGCCCCGGGTTGCCCTTGCAGGCGCCGTCGGTGTAGATCACCACGCGTTCACTCATTGAATTCCATCTCCATTGTTTCGGTCCGTGATCGGTTGGTCCCGGCGGCCGGGCGCGGCGGCCGGGTGGGCGTGCGGCCCTGGCGCTGCGCGGCCACCGCCGGCGCCGCGCCCTTGATCTGCTGACGCTGGCGGGCCAGGCCCACCAGGCGCATGCCGCGCACGCGCTTGACCGCCTGCACCATGTACAGCGCCCCCAGCACCGGCCAGGCGCGCTGACCGGCGGCCTCCAGCCAGCCCCAGCGCTCCAGCCAGGCCGTGCTGCGCAGCGGCGGACGCCAGCAGCCGAAGCGCCCGCTCTCCACCTCGAAGCCCAGCAGCCGCAGCCAGTCGCGCACCCGGCCGTAGCCGATGAACTCGCCCGACGGCGGCAGGTACAGCGAGCCGCCCAACCCCAGGCGCTGGCGCAGGTGGCCCGCGCGCTGGCGCAGGCCCCACAGGCTGGCCGGGTTCAGGCCGACGATCAGCACCCGGCCCTCGGGGCGCAGCACGCGCTCGACCTCGCGCAGCGTGTCGTGCGGGTCGCGCGCCAGTTCCAGCGCATGCGGCAGCACCACCAGGTCCAGGCTCTGCGCCGGGAACGGCAGTGCGTCGAAATCGCAGTGCAGCGCGGCCACGCCCTGCGGCGCCAGGTCGTCGGGCAGCAGCGTGGACAGCGCCTCGTCCACCGGCGGCAGCGGCACCGGCGGCAGGTCGAGTGCGGTGTCCATGGCCGAGGCCGTGGCCAGCCAGCGGTGCGGCATGCGGTTGGCGCGCAGCGCATCGAGCTGCGGCAGGCCCAGCTGCAGCGCATGGAAGCCGAACAGGTCATTGACCAGACCGTCGAGCTGGCGCTGCTCCCAGGCCAGCAGGTAGCGGCCGGGCGGGCTCTGCCACCAATGGGCCAACTCTATAATTGCGTCAGAACGCGTCATGAATCTCGTCGCCCTGCCCGCCTTTTCGGACAACTACGTCTGGATGCTGCACGATGGTCACAGGGCCCTCGTCGTGGATCCGGGCGACGCGACGCCTGTGCAGGCCGCACTCGATGCCCAGGGCCTCGCGCTGGCCGGCATTCTAGTGACGCACCATCACCCCGACCATGTCGGTGGCGTCGATGCGCTGCGCGGCCGGCTGCAGGGCCCGGTGTTCGGCCCGGCACGCGAGACCATCCCCGCGCCCTACCTGCCCGTGCAGGCCGGCAGTGCGGTGCAGTTGCTGGGGCTGGACTTCACCGTCATCGACGTGCCCGGCCACACCGCCGGCCACGTGGCCTACTGGTGGGCCGGTGACGCCACCCAGGCGCCGGTGCTGTTCTGCGGCGACACGCTGTTCTCGGCCGGCTGCGGCCGGCTGTTCGAGGGCACGCCGGCGCAGATGCATGCCTCGCTGGCCGCTCTGGCCGCGCTGCCCGACGCCACCCGCGTGTGCTGCGCCCACGAGTACACCGGGAGCAACCTCCAATTCGCCGCGGCCGTGGAGCCGCACAATGCCGAGGTGGCCGCCCACATCACACGTTGTCAGGCGCTGCGGGCCGGTGGCCAGCCGACCCTGCCGTCGACGATCGCGCTGGAACGCGCGATCAATCCCTTCATGCGCTGTGCCCAGCCCAGCGTGATTGCCGCCGCGCGTGCGCAAGGTGCGGCCAACGACAGCGGCTCCGAGGTGCTCGGGGCGCTGCGCGAATGGAAGAACCGTTTCCGATGAATCCGCCGCACGCCCGGGCCCCGCGCGCCAAGGCCAACCCTCCCGCCCTGCCCTGGCTGCCGCGCGCCCTGGCCCTGGCCGCCGCCAGCCTGCTGGCCGCCTGCGCCACGCCCGGCGGCCAGCCCGCCGCCGGCACCGAGTCGCAAAGCGCCGCGCTGCCCCTGAAGGCCGTGGCCCCGGCCACGCCGTCGGCGCTGTTCCTGGCTGCCAACGCCAACAACACCGGTCCCGCCGCCGCTGCAACAGGCGCGTCTGGCGCCAGCGCAGCATCCGCCTCAGCCACTGCCGCCACGGCCGCCGCCAGCGACGCCAGTGCGCCGATCGCCATCGACCCGCTGGAGCCCACAGCCCGCATCAACCTCGACGACGTGGCCGCGCAGACCGACCTGTGGGCGCGCGTGCGCCGCGGCCTGGCCCTGCCCGACCTCGAGACCGACCATGTGCGCAAGTGGGAGCAGTGGTACGCCGCACGCCCCGACTACGTGCAGCGCATGACCGACCGCGGCAGCCGCTACCTGTTCCACGTGGTCGAGGAGGTCAACCGCCGCGGCCTGCCCACCGAGCTGGCGCTGCTGCCCTTCATCGAGAGCGCCTTCAACCCGCAGGCCATGTCCAGCGCCAAGGCCTCGGGCATGTGGCAGTTCGTGCCCGGCACCGGCCGCGACTTCGCGCTCAAGCAGAACGTGTTCCGAGACGACCGCCGCAGCGTGCTCGACTCCACCCGCGCCGCGCTCGACTACCTGCAGACCCTGCACGGCATGTTCGGCGACTGGCAGCTGGCGCTGGCCGCCTACAACTGGGGCCAGGGCAATGTGCAGCGCGCCATCGCGCGCAACCAGAAGGCCGGGCTGGCCACCGACTACCTCAGCCTGAGCATGCCCGACGAGACCCGCAACTACCTGCCCAAGCTGCAGGCGGTGAAGAACATCGTCTCGCGACCGGACGCCTACGGCCTGACCCTGCCCGAGCTGCGCAACCACCCGTACTTCATCTCGGTGGGCATCGACCGCGACATCGACCTGGAGCGCGCCGCGCAGCTGGCCGGCCTGCCGCTGGACGAGTTCAAGGCGCTGAACCCGCAGATGAACAAGCCGGTGATCCTGGCCGCCGGCACGCCGCAGGTGCTGCTGCCCTACGACAACGCCAACCGCTTCGTGCGCGCGCTGCAGTCGGCCCAGGGCCCGCTGTCGCACTGGACGGCCTGGGTGGCGCCGCGCACGCTGAAGACCGCCGAGGCCGCCAAGCTGGTGGGCATGGACGAGGAGCAGCTGCGCCAGGTCAACGCCATCCCGCCGCGCATGCTGGTCAAGGCCGGCTCCACGCTGCTGGTGCCGCGCCAGGCGCACCGCACCGAGGACGTGGCCGAGCACATCGCCGACAACGCCACGCTGGCGCTGGCGCCTGACCTGCCGCCGCTGCGCCGCGTGACGCTGAAGGCCGGCAAGCGCGGCGAAAGCGTGGCCGCCATCGCGGCGCGCTACCGCGTCAGCCCTGCCCAGGTGGCGCAGTGGAACCCCGGCACCACGGCCAATGGCCAGTTCAAGGCCGGCCAGTCCATCGTGGTGATGCTGCCCAACCGTGCGGCGGCCGCCTCCACCGCGGTGGCGGCTGCCAGCCAGGGTGGCGCACGCGTGGCCGCCAAGGCCAAGGCGCCGGGCGTGCGCATGGCGGCGCGGGCCAGCACCGGCAAGCGCATCCAGAAGCCGGGGCCCACGGCCAGGAGCCGCGTGCCGCAAACCTGAAGACCTGAGGACTTCAGTCGCGATCGACGATCGCGTAGGTCTTGGTCACCGTCTCCAGCACCTCGAACGAGCCCTCGAAGCCCGGCGGGATGCTGATCGCCTCGCCCGGGCCGGCCTCCTGGTAGCTGCCGGCCGCGTCATGCACGCGGCAGCGGCCCGACAGCACGGTGAACAACTCATGCTGCGCGGGGCCAAAGGCGATGCGCCAGTGTCCCGGCTCGCAGCGCCACACCCCCTGGTGCAGCGTGAGTCCCTGGCCCAGCGGCCGGCTGCTGGCGGCCCAGGTCTCGCGCCGCGGGTTGCCGCGCAGCAGGCGCTCGGGCCGCGGGTGGTCGATGGCCGGCGCGCCGGGCATCGCCGCGCTCAGCTTGTGCAGGGAGATGTCGCTCATTTTGGAAGCCAGGTTCAGCGGCGGTCGTGCAGCGCGTGGGCCAGCGTGGACAGGTCCACGTACTCCAGCTCGCTGCCCACCGGCACGCCGCGCGCCAGGCGCGTGACCGACAGGCCGCGCGCCTTCAGCGCCGCGGCCAGCACATGGGCCGTGGCCTCGCCCTCGGCCGAGAAGCCGGTGGCCAGGATCACCTCCTGCACCACACCGTCGCTGGCGCGGTCGAGCAGCGGGTGGACGCCGATGTCGGCCGGGCCGATGCCGTCCAGCGGCGACAGCCGGCCCATCAGCACGAAGTACAGGCCGCGGTAGCTGCCGCTGCGCTCCAGCGCGGCCTGGTCGGCAGGCGACTCCACCACCAGCAGCTGGCGCGCATCGCGCTGCGGATCGAGGCAGGTGGCGCAGACGCGCGCCTCCGAGAAGGTGTGGCAGCGCTCGCAGTGGTGCACATGGCTGACCGCGTGCTGCAGCGCCAGCGCCAGGCGCTCGGCACCGGTGCGGTCATGCTGCAGCAGGTGGTAGGCCATGCGCTGCGCCGACTTCACGCCCACGCCGGGCAGGCGGCGCAGCGCGTCGATCAGGCCTTCGAGGCTGCCTTCGCTCACCGGTTCAGCGGGTGGCGGTGCGGGATCAGAACGGGAACTTCATGCCGGGGATCTGCGGCATGCCGGCGGTGATGCGGCCCATCTTCTCCTGCGTGGTGGTCTCCACGCGGCGCACGGCGTCGTTGATGGCCGCGGCCACCAGGTCTTCCAGCATGTCCTTGTCGTCGGCCAGCAGGCTGGGGTCGATGGTCACGCGCTTGACGTCGTGCTTGCAGGTCATCTGCACCTTCACCAGGCCGGCACCGCTCTCGCCGGTGACCTCGATGGTGGCCAGCTCTTCCTGCGCCTTCTTCAGGTTGTCCTGCATGGCCTGGGCCTGCTTCATCAGACCGGCCAACTGGTTCTTCATCATGGTGGGGTTCCTCGGGTGGGAAGGGGTTGCGACACAGGCGCCGGCACGCGGCCGGCGCGACAGGGTTGGGGCTCAGGCCGCGGGCGGGCTGACCGGCTTGATCGAGCCGGGCACGATGCGCGCGCCCGGGAACTGCGCCATCAGCGCCTGCACCGCGGCATCGCCACGGATGGTCTGCTCGGCCTGGCGCTGCGCGGCCTCTCGGGCCTCGATGTCGCGGCGCGAGATCGAGTCCTGCGGCACGCCGGCCTCGGTGTCCAGCTGCACCGGCTCGCCGAGCGCGGCCTGCAGCGCGGTGGCCAGCTTCTGCACCAGCGGCGGTGCGCGCAGCGACTCGCGCTCGACGCGCAGCCGCCAGCGGCGGCCGGCGCCCTCGCCCGGGCCGATCGGCTGCACGGCCAGCAACTCGGCCTGCACCGCCAGTTCGCGCACCAGGGCCACGAGGCCGCCGCCCGGGGCCACCAGCGGCCGCAGCGTGCGGTTCCACAGCTCGCCCATCTCGGTGACCTGCAGCGGCGCGCTGGCCGGCGGTGTGGCGGACGCCGTGGTGGCGCCGGTGTTGGGCGCGGTGGCCGGTGCCGCGATCGACGCGGCAGTCGCGGCCGTGCCGGCCGACGGCTGCGGGCGGCGCACCGGTGCCGCAGCGGCCGTCTGCAGATCGGGCTCGGGCAGATCGGCCGGCGCGCCGGCGAAGTCGCCATCGGCATAGGCGTCCAGCGGCGGCACATCCTCGTCGGCCCAGGGCGGCACCTCCTGGGTGGCGGCCGGCCGGCTGCCCGGTCTGGCGGCGGGACGCGCGGCCGGCGCCGTTGCCGTTGCCGGTGCGGCCACGGGGCGGGAGGGGGCGGCCGGCGCAGCCGGTGCGGCCAGGGCGACGGGTGCCGTCGGCTCGGCGGCACGCAGCACCGCGGGGGCGGCAGCCGGCCCGGCCGGCGGCTTCGGCGCGTGCACGGCGGGCGCCACGGGCGACACGGGCGCCACAGGTGCCGGTGCAGGCGCGGCCGCCACCGGAGCCTGCACCGGTGTCTGCACCGGCGCGGCCACCGGGCGGGCCGGCGCGGTGGCACGGGCGATCGCCGGTGTCACGGCCAGCGGTGCGGCGCGGGCCGGGGCCGGTGCGGCGGCGCCCGCCGGCGGGAAGGCCAGGAAGCGCAGCAGCACCATGGTCAGCGCCGCGTACTCGTCGCTCAGCAGGCCCAGCTCAGCGCGGCCGTGGATCACGATGCCGTACAGCAGCTGCGTCTCGTCGGCGGCCAGCGCGGCGGCCAGGTGGCGCGCGCCGGCGGTGTCGGGATCGGTGTCGTCCAGCGCACCGGGCACGGCCTGCTCGATGGCCATCTGCTGCAGCAGCGCGGCCATCTCCTCCAGCGTGCCGGCGGCCGACAGGCCGCGGTCGCGCAGGCCCTGCACGGTGGCCAGCACCGTGGGGCCGTCGCGCTGGGCCAGGGCCAGCACCAGGCGGGTGGCGTGCGAGCGGTCCACGCTGCCCAGCATGGCGCGCACGGCCTCCTCGCCCAGCTGGCCGCCGCCGTAGGCGATGGCCTGGTCGGTCAGCGACAGCGCGTCGCGCATCGAGCCGCGCGCGGCGCGCGACAGCAGGCGCAGCGCGCCGGCGTCGGCCTGCACGGCTTCGGCCTGCAGCACCTGGGCCAGGTGCTCGCGCACGGTCTCGGGCGCCATCGGCCGCAGGTTGAACTGCAGACAGCGGCTCAGCACCGTGGGCAGCATCTTCTCGGGGTCGGTCGTGGCCAGCACGAACTTCAGGTACTCGGGCGGCTCTTCCAGGGTCTTGAGCAGCGCGTTGAAGGCGTCCTTGGTGAGCTGGTGCGCCTCGTCGATCATGAAGACCTTGTAGCGGCCGACGCTGGGCTTGTAGGCGGCGCGCTCGATGAGGTCGCGGATCTCGTCGATGCTGCGGTTGCTGGCGGCGTCGAGCTCGATGTAGTCGACGAAGCGGTCGGCGTCGATCTCGGTGCAGGCCTGGCAGCGGCCGCAGGGCTGGGCGGTGACGCCGCCGGTGCCGTCGGGGCCGGTGCAGTTCAGGCTCTTGGCCAGGATGCGGCTGACCGTGGTCTTGCCGATGCCGCGGGTGCCGGTGAACAGGTAGGCATGGTGCAGGCGGCCCGACTGCAGCGCGTGCGTGAGCGCCTGCACCACGTGCGTCTGGCCCACCATCTGCTCGAAGCTGCGCGGGCGGTACTTGCGGGCCAGGACGACATCACTCATGCGGCGGCATTGTAGGGACTGCCCTCGCCCGGGGCGGCCGCAGCCGTCGCCGATAATCCCGCCCATGAGTTCCTCGCACGCCCCCTCGAACCCGGGCACGCTCAGCTACGAGCAGGCCGGTGTCAACTACGACCTGATCGATCCGCTGAAGGTCAGCGCCCAGCGCGCTGCCGCCTCCACCGCCACCCAGCTGGGCCGCCACGGCTTCACCGAGGTGGCCGCCTCGCGCGGCGAATCGGCCTATGTGGTCGACGTGGGCCCGTTCTACATCGCCTCCATCGTCGAGTGCCTGGGCTCCAAGGCCCTGGTGGCCGACGAGATGGCCACCCTCACCGGCCGCAGCTGGTACGACGGCATCGCGCAGGACACCATTGCGATGGCGGTCAATGACCTGATCACCGTGGGCGCCACGCCGCTGGTGGTGCAGGCCTACTGGGCCGCCGGCGGCTCCGACTGGTTCGGCGACGCGCAGCGCGCCCAGGCCCTGGTGGCCGGCTGGAAGAAGGCCTGCGAGGTGTGCAACGTGGCCTGGGGCGGCGGCGAGACGCCGGCGCTGGCCGGCATCGTCGAAGCCGGCCGCATCGACCTGGCGGCCTCGTGCACCGGCCTGATCAACCCCAAGCAGCGGCTCTCGGTGGGCGATGGCCTGCAGGCCGGTGACGCGATCGTGCTGCTGGACGCCAGTGGCATCCACGCCAACGGCCTGAGCCTGGCGCGCAAGCTGGTGGAGCGCCTGCCCAACGGCTGGCTGACCGAGGTCGACCCGGTCAACCACCCCGGCCTCACCTACGGCGCTGCGCTGCTGGCGCCCACGCCGCTGTATTCGCCCGTCACCGAGGCGCTGTGGGCCGCCGGCATCGTGCCGCACTACTGCGCCAACATCACCGGCCATGGCTGGCGCAAGCTGCTGCGCCACCCGGCGGCCTTCACTTACCGCATCCACACCCTCCCGCCGGTGCCGCCGGTGCTGAAGTTCATCCAGCACCATGCCCAGCACGACGACCGCGAGGCGTACTCCACGCTGAACATGGGCGCCGGCTTCGCGATCTTCGTCGCCGCCGAGGATGCCGAGCGCACGGTGGCCGTGGCCCAGGCCCAGGGCATCGGCGCGCGCATCGCCGGCGTGGTGGAGGCCGGCCCGAAGCAGCTGCTGATCGAGCCGATCGGCGTGCGCTTCGGCGACGACGACCTGCAGCTGCGCTGAAGGCAGGCCACGGCCGTGGCCCGCAGGCGCCCGATCACGCCGCCACGGTGGCAGATTGGTTGGCTCGCGGGTTGGCTGGTCGGATGGCTGACCAGGCGGCTGGCAATGCTGCTGTCCACCGGGCTGCTGGCCGGGCTCGGCGGCTGCGCCGCACTGCCCACGCCCGAACGCGCGCCCGGCCCGCCGGCCCGCTTCATCACCGCCGTCGACGACGCCCCGCTGTCGCGCGTGGCGGCCGCGTCGGGTGCCCCGGCCGGCGGCTCGGCCTTCCGCCCGATGCTGCTGTCCAGCGTGGCGCTGCAGGCCCGGCTGTCGCTGATCGCCCGCGCGCAGTCGGGCATCGACATCCAGACCTACCTGCTGGGTGACGACGCCACCGGCCACCAGCTGCTGCGCGCGCTGAGCGAGGCCGCGGCGCGCGGTGTGCGCGTGCGCCTGCTGGTGGACGACCTGTACACCGCCGGCCTGACCGATCTGCTGCTGGGCCTGGCGGCCCAGCCGAATGTCGAGGTGCGGCTGTACAACCCGTTTCCGGCCGGCCGCGACAGCTGGCTGCTGCGCGGCTTCAGCCTGGTGAGCGACTTCGGCCGGCTGAACCGGCGCATGCACAACAAGCTGTTCATCGCCGACGGCCGCCTGGCCGTGGTGGGCGGGCGCAACCTGGCCGATGCCTACTTCATGCGCAGCGACGAGGGCAACTTCATCGACTTCGACCTGCTGTGCGCCGGCGCCGTGGTGCCCGAGCTGGCCACGCACTTCGACGACTTCTGGAACAGCCGCTTCGCGGTGCCGGTGCAGCAGCTGGCCGACAACACGCTGGATACCGACGCGCGCCGCGCCAGCGTCGAGGCCCTCACCCGCCCCGGCCTGGCGCCGCTGCGTGCGGTGCCGGCCGGCCAGGCCGCCAGCTGGAGCCTGGGCCGCGCCCCCTGGGTGGTGGCCGAGCGCGCGCAGGTCTTCTTCGATTCCCCCGACAAGACCGCCGCCCGCGGCACGCCGACCCCCACGCTGCCGGTGGCCCAGCTGCTGGCCACGGCGCAACGCAAGGTGGACATCGTCACGCCCTACTTCCTGCCCAGCGCCGCCGGACTGGACGGCATGCGCCGCGCGCGCGAGCGCGGCGTGGAGGTGCAGGTCACCACCAACTCGCTGGTCGACAGCGACGAGCCGCTGGTCAGCGTGGCCTATGGCCGCCACCGGCTGGCGCTGCTGCAGTCGGGCGTGCGGCTGTTCGAGCTGTCGTCCGAGCGGCTCAAGCGCCATGCCCCGCTGCGCGAGGTGCTGGCCAACAGCGTGGGCCGGCTGCACGCCAAGCTGGGTTTCATCGACGAGCGGCTGCTGCTGGTGGGTTCGATGAACCTCGACCCGCGCTCGGCCGGCACCAACACCGAGCTGATGCTGCTGGTCGACAGCGCCGAGCTGGTGCGCCAGGTGCAGCAGCAGCTGCAGCCGGCCGAACCGTCGGGCCTGTTCGAGGTGCGCCTAGCCGCCGACGGCCAGAGCCTGGAGTGGCTGGGCCGCGATGCCGCCGCCGGCGTTGACGAACGCCTGCGCGAGGAACCCACGCCGCCCTGGTGGCAGCGGTTGAAGCTGTGGCTGCTGTACCAGCTGGTGCCCGACGACCTCCTCTGAGGCCCGCGCCCGGTGGCGGCGCCATTTTCTGATCGGCGCCGGCGTTTTGTACGCTCGTTTTTCGCGTTATTACCGCCAGCAGGAAAGAAAGCGTTTCCACGTTCCGCCCCGCCCCCACGACTGCGGGTTCACGGGCGAGCATTGATCAGCATCGGTCATATATGATCACAATCAGGTCATACCCGATCGAACTCACTCAGGGAGTCCTGCAACCGGGGTGTCGGGCCGAAGCGGCGGGCGTTGCCACCGCGGGCTCGGCGCCAGGTCTGCCGGAAATGCACCATGCTGTCGTCGCCCACTGCTCTCCTTGCGCCCAGCGCCGTGTTCGGATCCGTGCCGCCCCTGCGCGCGGCGGCGGCCGAGCCGCCCGCCGCCGCCGTCACGCGAGCCCCCATCGACCTCAGCCCGGCGGCCTTGTGCGAGCTGCCGCTGTTCAGCACGCTGCCACCGGCGCGGGTGGCGTCGCTGCTGGCGCGGGCCACCGTGCGCCACTTCCGCCGTGGCGAGCGCGTGGTCGAGCAGGGCCGCAGCAGCGACACGCTGCACGTGCTGCTCAGCGGCAAGGCCCATGCGGTGCGCACCGGCCACAACGGCCGCGCGCTGCTGCTGCAGGTGCTGCGCCGCGGCGACTTCTTCGGCGAGCTGGGCGTCCTCGACGGGCTGCCGCATGGCGGCAGCGTGCGCTGCCTGGTGCAGTGCGAGGTGCTGATGCTGTCCGGCCGCGACATCGACCAACAGCTGCGCGACTGGCCCGAGTTCGCCCAGGCCATGGTGCAGGTGCTGGTGCAGCGCCTGCGCAGCGCCAACCGGCGCATCGCCTCGCTGGCGCTGCACGACGTGCACGACCGTGTCATCGACTACCTGCGCGAGCATGGCGAGCCCTGCGGCGATGGCGCCTTCCATGCGCGTGGCCGCGTCAGCCGCACCGAGATGGCGCTGATGGTCGGCGCCTCGCGCGAGATGGTGTGCCGCGTGATGCGCCAGCTCAGCCGCCGCGGCATCGCCGAGGCGCTGGACGACGGCTCGATCATCGTGCGCCCGCCCGCCGAGGGCTGACCCACCGCGCGGCGCACCGACAATCGCCCGCTTGCCCGTCTGCGGCGGCCGCGGTGTCGCGCGGCCCGCGGCGGGCGCCCGCCTGCGATGTTGCCGTCGATTTCCGCCCCCGCCCTGACCCTGCTGTCCGGCGCCATCTACGCCCTGCTGTCGATCACGGTCTGGGTCACGGTGCGCCGGGGCCGCAGCACGCCGCATGTCGATCTGTGGTCGGCCGGCTCGATGTGCCTGGGCATCGGCGTGATGCTGATCGCCGCGCGCCCGGCGGTGCCGTGGTGGGTGAGCGTGCCGCTGGCCAATGCGCTGATGCTGTGTTCGCACGCGCTGCGTGTGGCCGGGCTGCGCCAGGGCCTGGGCCTGCCGGTGCACGGACGGCGGCTGGCGGCGCTGTGCGCCGGCGCGATCGCGCTGTTCGTGGCCGTGGCCGAACAGGGCGACACCACGCTGCGGGTGCTCGTGGGCCTGCTGCTGAGCGCCGGCGGCACCGCGCTGGTGGCCCAGCATGCGCTGCGCGCCGGCCGCCAGTTGCCCTCGCGCAGCGGCCTGGTGCTGTCTGGCGTCGAATGGCTGCTGGTGGTGGCCATGCTGTACCGCGCCCAGTCGGTGCTGGCCGGCGAGTCACCCGCCGAGCCGATGGCCGACGTGCCCAGCTTCTGGCTGCTGGTGGTGGTGCTGATCGCCGCGGCGCTGTACGGCAACCTGGCCTACCTGGGCATGGAGTTCGACCGCCTGGGTGAGGCCGAGCTGCGCGCGCGCCGCGATCAGCTGGCCGAGGCGGCGCGCCGCGAGGCCGCCGAGCGGTCGGCCACCGAGCTGCGACAGGCCATCGAGCAGCGCGACCAGCTGGCCACCGAGCGCGACCAGCTGCTGCAGATGCTGGCCCACGAGATCCGCCAGCCGCTGCACAACGCCAGCGGCGCGCTGCAGGCCGCGGCCCTGCTGGTGCAGGCCCCCCGGCCGGCCGACACGGCCGAGGTGTCGGGCCGGCTGCGGCGTGCCCAGGCCGTGCTGGGCGACGTGCGCTCGGTGCTCGACAACACGCTGGCCGCGGCCCTGATGCTCACGCGGCGCGACGCGCTGGTGGTGCAGGACGTGGACCTGCACCTGCTGGCGCACCTGGTGCTGGGCGACATGCCCGAGGCACAGCGCGCGCGCATCCGGGTGGACTGGCTCACGCCGCTGCGCTCGGCCGAGCTGGAGCCCGGCATGGTGCGCCTGGCCTTGCGCAACCTGCTGCGCAATGCCTTCGAGCACGGCGGGCCCGACGTGCAGGTGACGCTGCGCATCGAGGAGCAGGAGGCGCCGCCCGCCGTGGTGCTGACCGTGGCCGACACCGGTGACGGCCGTCCCGGCCCGCAGCTGGAGGAAGGCGGCGCACCGCCGGTGCCGCCCCATGCCGGCGCACCGGCGCTGGTGCGCCGCGGCCTGGGGCTGGTGATCGTGCGCCGCGTGATGGCGCTGCACCACGGCCAGCTGGTGCTGGCGCCGAACATGCCGCGCGGCCTGCAGGCTCGCCTGGTGTTTCCCGATCCCAGCGAGAACGGCCCGGCCCCGGCCGCCCTGCGGCCATGATGCTGGACATCCGCCCGACAGCCGCCACGCTGATCGTCGGCCTGCTCTACGCCCTGGTGGCGCTCACCGTGTGGGCGCTGCTGCAGCGCCGCCATCCACGCGTGCCGCTGGCGCTGTGGTCGCTGGGCGCTGCCAGCGCCGGGTTGGCCATGGCCATGCTGGCGCTGCGCGAGCAGGTGCCGTCCTGGCTGGCCCAGACCGGCACCTTCGCGCTGGCCTTCGGCTCGTTTCCGCTGCGCGTGCTGGCCCTGCGGCTGGACATGGGCCGCCCCGCCCGCTGCGGCCGTGCGCTGGCGGCCTGGCTGGCGATGGTGGCCGCCTACCAGCTGGCGGCGCTGTGGCTCACGCCACTGGGCCGCTCGCTGTTCGGCCAGGGCGCGCTGGCGCTGGGCACCGCGGTGCTGGCCTGGCAGGCCTACCACGCCGCGCTGGCCGCCCGCTCGCGCAACGGCATGGCGCTGGCCTGGGTGGAGTCGGCCCTGGTGCTGGTGCTGCTGCTGCGCGTGGCCGGCATCGCGCTGGGCTGGCTGCCGGCGCAGCCGCAGGGCATGAGCTGGGACTTCGCCCTGCTGGTGCTGGCGGCCCTGGCCGCCGCGCTGTACGGCAACCTGGGCTACCTGGGCATGGTGCTGGACCGCGTGCGCCGCGCCGAGCACCGCGCGCGGCAGGACCAGATGGCCGAGACCGCGCGGCGCCAGGCCGCCGAGCAGGCCGCCACCGCACTGCGCACCCTGCTGGCCGAGCGCGACCAGCTGGCCACCGAGCGCGACCAGCTGCTGCGCGTGCTGGCGCACGAGATCCGCCAGCCGCTGCACAACGCCAGCGGTGCGCTGCAGGCCGCGGCCCTGCTGGTGCAGGCGCCGCAGCCGACCGACGCGCGCCAGCTCACCGAGCGCGTGGTGCGCGCGCAGGCCATGCTGGGCGATGTGCGCTCGGTGCTCGACAACACGCTGGCTGCGGCGTTGATGCTCACCCGCCGCGAACCGCTGGTGGTGCAGGACGTCGACCTGCACCTGCTGGTGCACCTGGTGCTGGGCGACCTGCCCGAGTCGCAGCGCGCACGCACGCGGGTGGAGTGGCAGACGCCGCTGCGCTCGGCCGAGTTGGAGCCCGGCCTGGTGCGCCTGGCCCTGCGCAACCTGATGCGCAACGCCTTCGAGCATGGCGGCCCGGACGTGCAGGTGAGCCTGTCGATCGAGGAGCAGGACGATCCGCCCGCCGTGGCCCTGGTGGTGTCCGACGACGGCCAGGGCCGCCTGTCGGCGCTGCTGGAAGCCGGCGCCCCGCCGACGCCCGGCCCGGACACCGCGACGCCGGCCGTGCCGCGCCGTGGCCTGGGCCTGTTCATCGTGCGCCGCGTGATGGCGCTGCACCATGGCCGGCTGGTGCTGTCGGCCAACCTGCCGCAGGGCCTGCGCGCCCGCCTGGTGTTCCCCGACCCCAGCGACACGCCGGCCTGAGCCGGCCCCGCCGGTCAGGCGCGCACCAGCGGCGCGCGGAACACGTAGCCCACGCGCGACTTCGACTGCAGCGGCACCAGCGCCGGCGTGGCCCGCTCGATGCGGCGGCGCAGCCGGTAGATGGTGGCATGCAGCCGGTTCGGGTCGTCCTCGGACGACAGGCCCAGCAGGCTCAGCAGCGTCTGATGGCCCACCGTCTCACCCTTGGCCTCCAGCAGGCAGGCCAGCACGCTGACATCGGTGGGGCTCAGTTCGATGGTGGCGCCGTCGGGCGCCACCAGGCGGCGCTGCAACTCGTCCAGCCGCCAGGCCTGGGCCGGCGTGGCGTCCAGCGTGCGCGCCGCACGGCGGTACACGCTGCCCACTGCCAGCAGCACCTGCTCGAACGTGACCGGCTTGGCCAGGTGCATGTCGGCGCCGGCGCCGATGACCTGGTCGAATACGTCATTGCCCAGCTTGCCCGAGACCACCAGCACGCCGGCGTCGGTGCGCCGGCGCAGCAGGCGCAGCAGGCTCAGCCCGTCCACGCCCGGCAGCATCAGGTCGACGATGTAGAAGTCGAACTCGAACGGGCGCTCGCTGCACAGCAGGTCGTCGCTGTCGGCGAACCAGCGCACCGAGATGCCCTGCTGCTGCAGGAACTGCGTGAGGTACTCGCTGAACGCGACGTCGTCGTCGATCAGCGCCAGGGTCTGCGGGAGCGTGGTCACGGACGGGAGCCAAGCAGTGGCGGCGCCAAAAACACCCATTCTGCGTCATGGGCGCCGGCACACCGGCCGACCCGCCGGCGCATCACCTACAATGAAGGCGACGGGCCCCCTCGCATGGAAGCGCGGCCAACCGGGTCAGGTCGGGAACGAAGCAGCCCCAACCGTTGCAACCAGTGCCGAGGTTCAGGCTCGTCACCTCTCACCCGTCAGACAGCCACCGAACGCCCGTGTGCGCGGTGCCTGCCTGGATCCCCCGCCCGGCGGTCATGTCCGCGGGCCACCCCTCCCCACCCGCGTCGCGCGGCCATGCCGCGCCAGGTCACTGGCCGTGACCGGCCTGGCGGAAGGCCAGCACGGTCTGGTTGCGCAGCGTGCGCAGCAGCGCGCGACCCCGCTCCTCGACCGGCATGGTGCCGGCGTGGTCGGCGTAGATCAGCGCGAACGGGGCGCCGCGCAGCGACATCGGCAGCAGCAGGCACGAGCCACCGAAGCCCTGCCGCCTGAACCAGGCCGGCAGCGCCGAGGCCACGCGCGGCTCGGCCAGGTCGGGGATCAGCGTGTCGGTGCCCTTCTGGCACACCACGGTGAACAGGTCGGGCGTCGTGCCCTCGGGCGCCGCCGGCAGGACGATGAACTGCGGCGCCAGGCTGTCGGCCTGCTCGCCCAGGCCGAAGCGGCCGCGCAGCCGGCCGGTGGCCCCGTCGCGCAGGCAGAACAGCACGCGGCGGCAGCCGAGCGCGCGGTACACCGTCTCCAGCACCATGCGCAGCACCTGGTTGAGCTGCACCGCATCGCCAGCCAGCGTGTCGGTGATGTCCTGGATGCCGGCATTCAGCAGCGTCACCGCCGCCTCGCGTGCGGCAGCCAGCGCAGCCGCCTGCGCCGCGGGATCGGCCGTCTGGCGGTGGTCCAGTCGTACGGTGGCCAGCACCTCGGCCGGCACGCGGGCCGGCCCAGGCAGCGCCGCGCTGGCGCCCAGCATGCGGCGCGCCGCCGGCACCGACAGGCCCAGCGCCGGCGCCATCTCCAGCACCGCGCGCTGCGCGCCTTCGGCCGCACGGCGCAGGTCGGTGCCCACCACCCCCAGCGCGCGGCCATGGCGGGTGGCGACGGCTTCCAGGCGCTCGGGCAGGCCCTGCTCGTCGCCTTCCCACACCGCCTCGACCATCTCGTTGGACGCCACCGCCAGCCAGCGCATGCGCTCGGCCCCGGCCGGCAGGGCCCGCGCCGGCGAGGCCGCATTCGGCCGGCGCATGCACTGCTGCAGCACCTCGGGCAGGCCCCAGTGCTTGGCCACGCCCACGCCCAGCGACTCCCAGCCCAGGCCCAGCACCTGCTGCGCCACGCGGTCGGCCAGCAGGTCCGGATGCACCTTGGGGTCCAGGCGGCCCTCGCGCTGCTGGCGCGCCAGTTCGTCGCGCACCGTCTCGGCCTCGTCGGGGAAGTAGTACTCGGCCAGCAGCGGGCCCAGGTTGTAGAACATCGCACCGAGGAAGGCCTCCTCGGCATCGCGCGGGTTGCCAGCCAGCTCGTGCGCCATCTCGCCGGCCAGCAGCACGCGCAGAAAACTCTCCTTCAGGCGCTGCGCATGGCCCTTGTCCTTCATGTGCTCGACCAGCACCAGCGACAGGGCCAGATTGCGGATGCCGGCCATGCCGACCAGGGCCACCGCGCGCGAGACGGTGGACACGCCGTGCACGTCGCGCCGGAAATGCGCGGTGTTCACCAGCTTCAGCAGCTTGCCGGTCAGCGCCACGTCCTTGAGGATCTCGTCGGACACGCTGTGCAGCGACTCGGTCTCGGAGCTGGCCATGCGCTGGATGCGCAGCACGCGGTCCGACATGGCCGGAAAGTCGCTCTTGTGGCGCATGCGCCGCAGCAGGAAGTCGAGCGTGCCATGGCCGGTGCTGCTGTCGGGCAGCGCCTCGTCGGGCGGCTGCAGCCACAGCATCAGCGCATCGCGCAGCGCGGCCGCGCTCTCGTAGCGGTCGTCCGGCGCCCGCGCGATGGCGTGCTGCACCACGGCGCGCAGGCGGTCGTCGGCCGCGGTGTCGTCGGGCAGGCGCAGGTCCTCGGTCTGCACGCGCTCCAGCGCGCGCGCCACGTCGCGTTCGGCCAGCAGGCGCCGGCCGCACAGCATCTCGGCCAGCACCACACCGGCGGCGAACACGTCCATGCGCGGTGTCGGTGCCGCGCCACGCGCCGCCTCGGGCGACAGGTAGCCCGGCGTGCCGGCCACCATGCCCTCGCCCGCCGCGCCCTCGCCCGGGCGCGCCAGGCGGGCGGCGATGCCGAAATCCATCACCCGCGCGCGGCCCTCGGCATCGATCAGGATGTTCGAGGGCTTGAGGTCGCGGTGCACGATGCCCTGGTCATGGGCGGCGCGCAGCGCATCCACCACGCCCAGCATCAGCTCGACCGCGGCGCGCGCCGGCATCGCGCCGTCGCGGCGCAGCACCTCGGCCAGCGTGGGGCCCTGCACCAGCTCGAACACCAGGGCCGGATGGCCGTCGAAGGTGTCGGCATCGAACACCGGCACGATGTGCGGATGCGCCAGCCGGCCCACCGCGCGCGCCTCGTGCAGCCAGTGCGCGGCACCCACCGCGTCGGCACCCTCGGTGAACAGCTTGAGCGCCACCTCGCGCTGCAGTCGCTCGTCCGTGGCCCGCCAGACGGTGGCCTGGGCACCACGGCCCAGCACGGCCTCGAGTCGGAACCGCCCCAGGCGCTGGCCGGGACGCAAGGGCAACGATGCCTGCAACACGGCGCTCATGAGGTGGATCCTTGGCGGGCCGCGCGGCGGGCGTCGGCCAGGCGCGCGGCCAGGCTGCCGGCCGCGGCGGCGGGGGGGGCTCCGGCGGGCGCGCCGGATCGGCCGGGCGGCATGGCCGCCGCGGCAGGCGCAGCGGTCGTGTCGTCCAGAGCATCGTCGGGGCGGATGTCCACCGGCCGCGGCCCCAGCGTGGCCGGCTCGGTGGGCGGCTCGCCCAGCAGGGCCTGCTGCAGATCGGCCAGGCTGACGTCCAGCGCACGACCGTAGCGCTGGGCCACGCGCTGCTGCGCCGCGGCCCGGTGGTGCAGCGGCTGCAGCTGGCTGTCGACCAGTTCATTGGCGGCACTGGCGGTGATGCGCAGGCGCTCGGTGTCGCTGTGCGGCGCGCGCACCGGGGCGTCCAGCGGCATGCGGCGCATCATGTGCTGGGCGTCGTCGTCCAGCCCCCACTGGCGCCCGACCGCGGTGGCCAGCGACTCGACGTCGATGCCCAGCACCGCGAACGAGGCGCTCTCCTCGCTCATGCCGGGGTCCTCGGGCTCGTCGGGCCGGCCCGAGGGCGCCGGCAGCATCAGGCGGCGGATCTGCGCCGCCTCTTCCGGAAAGTGGTACTGCACCAGCAGCCGCCCCAGGCGCTGCAGCAAGGCCAGCAGGTAGCACAGCTCGGCGTCGTAGCCGGCAGGGCGCAGCATCTGCGCGATGCGCCCGGCCTGGCGGGCCAGCGCGAACTGCTGCGACAGATCCTGCGCCTGAGCCTCGCCCAGCGCACCAGGCCAGGGCTTCATGGCCTGCGCGGCCTGGCGCACGCTGTCCAGGCCCAGCAGCGCGATGGCGCGTCGCACCGTCAGGATCGGTCCGCTGCCGGCCCCCATGGCACCGCGCACCGCGGCGCTGTTGACCTGGCGCAGCAGCTCGAAGCACAGGCCCACGTCCTCCAGCACCACGGCGGCCAGTTCGAAGGTGCGCTCGCGGTCCATCAGCGCCAGCCGCGCCGCACGCCGCGCGCCACCGGGCATGCCCGGCAGCAGGCCGGCGCTGCGCATGCGGTCGGTCAGCAGGGCCAGCGGCCCCAGGTTGCCATCCCCCGCGGCGCGCAGCCAGCCCGACAGCGCCCGCTCCAGCGTGCGTGCGCTGCGGTAGCGCTGCCGTTCCTGGCGGTCGGTGGCTCGGTTGACGATGGCGCGCAGGGGATCCGGAATCACCGGCCCCGTGCCACGCGGCAGACGCACGAACTCACGCCCCAGCGGCGGCATCTGCGCCACCACCTGCATCACGTCGGGCTGCTGCAGCGCCGGTTCGCCCACCAGGCCATGGTGCATCACCAGGCCGAAGGCCAGCACATCCTGCTCGGCGGCCCGGCGCTGGGCCGGCAGCCCGCCGGCACCGTCGGACTGCACCACGCCCAGCCCCAGCAGCTGTGCACCACCGCCTTCGTGCAGCAGCACCATGGCGGCGTGCAGGTCGCGGTGGGCCACACCCGCCTCGTGGGCCATGGCCAGGCCCTCCAGCAGCTGGATGGCCAGCGGCGCCAGTTCGGTGCCCGGCAGACCGGAACGGCCGATGCGCTCGGACAGCAGCACGCCGCTGTCGCGCTCGTACGCCACGTAAGGCCAGCGCTCCTGCTCGCCGATCTCCACCGGCCGGGCCAGGCCGGGGTGATCGATGCGCGAGGCGCGCTGCGCCGTCTGCAGCCAGGCCTGCAGCGCATCGGCATCCTCGGGCTGGCGGCGCGGGATCACCAGCACCCACTCGCGGCCGAAGCGCGGTTCGCTCACCAGCCACATCATGCTCTGCTGGGTCTTGGCCAGCAGGCGCAGCAGCTGGAAACGGCCCAGGCGACGCACCGCCTGGCCGGCAGCGGCGGGTCGCTCGGAGGAGGTGGGCGCGTTCATGGGCGGTGGGCGGGTCTCGCCCGATTGGAACGGCGCCGCTGTTGCGTCGAAGGCCTGAAATGCGGGCTGCGCCGCCGCCAGTTCGGCGCCAGTTCGCCGTCAGCTGGCCGAATTGGGCCCGACGGCCGGCCGACCTTGCGTCCGTGCATGGCCCCGGCGGCCGCGACGCCAGGGCCTTTGTGCCACAATCTTTCGACTCCCCCACGGAGGGCCCTGCCGCCAAGGAATCACAGATGAGCAGCGAACTGATCAAGCACACCACCGACGCCAGCTTCCAGGCTGACGTGCTCGAGTCCGGCACCCCGGTGCTGGTGGACTACTGGGCCGAATGGTGCGGGCCGTGCAAGATGATCGCCCCGATCCTGGACGAGGTCGCCAAGGAATACGGCGCCAAGCTCAGCATCGCCAAGATGAACGTCGACGAGAACCGTGAAGTGCCGGCCAAGTTCGGCATCCGCGGCATCCCGACGCTGATGCTGTTCAAGGACGGCCAGCTGGCCGCCACCAAGGTGGGCGCGCTGTCCAAGGCGCAATTGACCGCCTTCCTCGCGCCGCATCTATAATCTGCTGCCAACGCGCTGAATTTCCCGTGCGCCGCCACAAGTGGCGCAACAGCGGGCACACAGCGCGATCCGGCACCTGCCACCACGCCACCCGGGCCTGCCGCCCGGCGCTTGAACCGCGTGGTCTCGGCCCCTCCCCCGTGTTCCAGTCTGCCAACGCCGCATCTGTGCGGCGTGCAAGCCTCGGCCCCAACGGCTGAAGGCGGCGGGCCCACAGCCGGGGCCGTCCGATCCGGCCGACTGCGCCCCGGCAAGGCGCGCGGCAACCACCCCAGGGTGAACCCCCGATGCATCTGTCCGAACTGAAGGCGCTCCACGTCTCCGAACTCATCAAGATGGGCGAGGCGCTGGAGATCGACAACGTCTCGCGCCTGCGCAAGCAGGAGCTGATGTTCGCCATCATGAAGAAGCGCGCCAAGGCCGGCGAGCAGGTCTTCGGCGACGGCGTGCTCGAAGTGCTGCCCGATGGCTTCGGCTTCCTGCGCTCGATCGACACCAGCTACATGGCGTCGACCGACGACATCTACCTCAGCCCCAGCCAGGTGCGGCGCTTCAACCTGCACACCGGCGACCTCATCGAGGGCGAGGTGCGGGTTCCCAAGGACGGCGAGCGCTATTTCGCGCTGGTCAAGGTCGACCGCGTGAACGGCCTGACGCCCGAGGAGAACAAGCACAAGATCATGTTCGAGAACCTGACGCCCTTGTTCCCCAAGGAAGCGTTCAAGCTCGAGCGTGAAGGCCTCAAGGGCGAGGACGCCGTCACCGGCCGCATCATCGACCTGATCGCCCCGATCGGCAAAGGCCAGCGCGCACTGCTCGTTGCCCAGCCGAAGACCGGCAAGACGATCATGATGAAGCACATCGCGCACGCGCTGGTGGCCAATCATCCCGAGATCCACCTGATCGTGCTGCTGGTCGACGAGCGGCCGGAAGAAGTGACCGAAATGGTCCGCGGCGTGCGCGGCGAGGTCATCTCCTCCACCTTCGACGAGCCCGCGGCCCGCCACGTGCAGGTGGCCGAGATGGTGATCGAACGCGCCAAGCGCCTGACCGAGCTGGGCAAGGATGTGGTCATCCTGCTCGACTCGATCACCCGCCTGGCCCGCGCCTACAACAACGTGCTGCCCTCCAGCGGCAAGGTGCTGACCGGTGGCGTCGATGCCAACGCACTGCAGCGCCCCAAGCGCTTCTTCGGCGCCGCGCGCAATGTCGAGGAAGGTGGCTCGCTGACCATCATCGGCACGGCGCTGATCGACACCGGCTCGAAGATGGACGAGGTCATCTACGAGGAGTTCAAGGGCACCGGCAACTGCGAAATCCACCTGGATCGCCGCATGGCCGAGAAGCGCGTGTACCCCTCGATCCTGATCAACAAGAGCGGCACGCGGCGCGAAGAACTGCTGCTGCGCCCCGAGATCCTGCAAAAGACCTGGATCCTGCGCAAGCTGCTCTACAACATGGACGAGATCGAGGCGATGGAGTTCGTGCTCGACAAGATGAAGGCCAGCAAGAACAACCTGGACTTCTTCGACATGATGCGGCGAGGCGGCTGACCTCGGCTCACGCTATAATCGCGGGTTTTCCGCTTCGGGCAAGTGCGTGGCAAAGGGTGCCGCGTGGCTGCCTGCCACCACAGCGAAGGGTTTCCCATGAAAGAAGGCATCCACCCCAACTACCGCGACGTCTGCTTCGTCGACCTGACCAATGGTTTCAAGTTCGTCACCCGTTCGGTGGTGCAGAGCAAGGAAACCATCAAGATGGACGACGGCCGTGAACTGCCGCTGGTGAAGCTGGAAACCACCAGCGAGACCCACCCGTTCTACACGGGCACGCAGAAGAGCGTGGACACGCTGGGCGGTCGCGTCGAGAAGTTCCGCAACAAGTTCGCCAAGGTCGGCATCGCCAAGAAGGCCTGAACAAGGCGCCTGGCGTCGCGGGCACGCGGCGCCACCCGCCTCTCTCTACAACGGCAGCTTCGGCTGCCGTTTTGCATTGTGCGCCGCCTGCCGGAGCGCCTCGCCACATCGGGCATCATCGCCGCCGTGACACCTTCGCCCCGCCCTGCCCTCGTCACCGCCGAGGCCGCGCAGCGCCTGCCGCGGTTGGCCCTGATCCTGTTCTGCGCCGCCTACCTGCTGCCGGGGCTGTTCGGCCGCGACCCCTGGCGCGGCGCCGACCTCACCGCCTTCGGCCAGATGCTGGCCATCGCCGAAGGGCGCTCGTCGTGGTGGCTGCCCACGCTGGGCGGCGTGCCCACCGATGCCGCGCTGCTGCCGCACTGGCTGGGCGCCGCAGCCATCGTGCTCACCCAGCCCTGGCTGGACCCGGCGCTGGCCGCCCGCCTGCCCTTTGCCGCGCTGCTGGCGCTGGCGCTGGCGGGCACCTGGTACGCCACCTTCCACCTGGCCCGCAGCGAGGCTGCGCAGCCGCTGCCCTTCGCCTTCGGCGGCGAGGCGGCGCCGCTGGACTATGCCCGTGCGATGGCCGACGCCGCGCTGCTGGCCCTGATGGCCACGCTGGGCCTGCTGCAACTGGGCCACGAGACGACGCCCGAGATCGCCCAGCTGGCGGTGGTGGCCGGGCTGCAGTGGGTGCTGGCCGCCGCATCGGGATCGCGACCACGCATCGGCGTGCTGCTGTTGCTGCCGGCCCTGGCGGCCTGTGGTGCACCCACGATGGCCCTGGTGCTGGGTGCCGGGGCTCTGGGGCTGTCTCTGACCAGCCGCGACGGCGAGGTGCGCGCGCTGTGGCCCTGGCTGGCCGCCGCACTGGTGCTGGCGGCGCTGGCCGGCTGGCCCACGCACAGCTGGGCCTGGCGCATGGCCACCGTGCCGGCTGCACTGCCGCTGCTGAAGCTGTGGCTGTGGTTCCTGTGGCCGGCCTGGCCGCTGGCGCTGTGGACACTATGGCGCTGGCGCAGCCACCTGGCCGAACGGCACCTGGCCCTGCCCGGCCTGGTGTTCGGTGTGGCCTTTGCGGCCAGCCTGGCGATGGGCGGCACCGACCGCGCGCTGATGCTGGGCCTGCCCGGCCTGGCCGTGCTGGCGGCCTTTGCGCTGCCCACGCTGCAGCGCGGCACCGCGGCGGCGGTCGACTGGTTCTCGGTGTGCTTCTTCACGCTGGCGGCTGGGGTGATCTGGGTGATGTACCTGGCCATGCAGACCGGCGTGCCGCCGCGTCCGGCCGCCAACATCGCGCGCCTGGCGCCGGGATTCCAGGCCCAGGTGGCCTGGCTGCCGTTGCTGCTGGCGCTGGCCGGCAGCGTGGTGTGGCTGGCCCTGGTGCGCTGGCGCACCGGCCGCCACCGCGCCGCGCTGTGGAAGAGCCAGGTGTTGCCGGCCGGCGGCGTGGCGCTGTGCTGGCTGCTGCTGATGACGCTGTGGCTGCCGCTGCTGGACTATGCGCGCAGCAACCGGCCACTGGCGCAGCGCCTGGCCCGGCATGTGCCGCCCGGGGCCTGCATCGCCGTGCCCGATGCGTCGACCTCGCTGGTGGCGGCGCTGGAATTCCATGGCCGTCACCGCGTGGACGCCGCCAGCCATGCGGCCCAGGGCCCCTGCCCGGTGCTGATGCTGGTGCAGCGCGGCGAGGCCGATTCGCCCGGCGTGGCCGCGGCCCGGCAGGCCGGTTGGACCGAAGTGGCCCGCGAGCGCCGGCCGACCGACCGCTTCGAGTGGACGCTGGTGTTCCGCCGCGCCGGGCCGGTCAGCTGACGCGCGAGGCCGGCGCCTCGGCCGTCTCCAGCACCAGCGGCTGCGACCGCACCCGGCCGGCCGGCAGCGCGATGCGGAAGCACGAGCCCTTGCCCGGCTCGCTGTCGATCTCCAGCGTGCCGCCATGGCGCTGCATCACATGCTTGACGATGGCCAGGCCCAGGCCGGTGCCGCCGGTGTCACGCGACCGGCTGCCGTCCACGCGGTAGAAGCGCTCGGTCAGCCGCGAGATGTGCTCGCGCGCGATGCCGATGCCGGTGTCGCGCACCTGGACCTCACCGCCGCCGTCGGGCCGCGCCTGCCAGGTGACGCCGATGCTGCCGCCATCAGGCGTGTAGCGCACGGCATTGCTGACCAGGTTGACCACGGCGCTGAACAGCTCGCTCTCCTGGCCCGCGATATCCAGCGCCGGCACCGCCCCCAGCGCCAGCGTGTGACGACCGGCCGACAGCGTGCGGCCATCGGCCACGGCACGCTCGAGCAAGGGACCCAACGCCACCCAGCGGTCGACCGGCGGCCGCGGGCTGCCCTCCAGCTGGGCCAGGGTCAGCAGGTCGGCCACCAGGGTCTGCATGCGCAGCGTCTGCTGCTGCATCAGGGCCAGCACCCGGGTGCGCTCGGCGCCGGTGAGCTGCAGCGTGGCCATGGTCTCGACGAAGCCGGCCAGCACCGTGAGCGGCGTGCGGATCTCGTGCGACACATTGGCCACGAAGTCGCGCCGCATCGCGTCGGCGCGCTGCCGTTCGGTGACGTCCTGCGTGATCAGCAGCGTTTGCCGCTCACCATAGCCGCGCATCACCAGCTGCAGGGTCGAGCGGCCATCCGGCGCGGTCAGCAGCACCGGCTCGCGCCAGTCGCGCCCCTGCAGAAAGGCCACGAAGGCCGGCATGCGCACGAGGTTGGTGATCGGCTGGCCGAGGTCGCGCTTGCCGTCCAGGCCCAGATGATCGGCGGCGATGGCGTTGCACCAGCGCACCTGGTCATTGCCGTCGAGCAGCACCACGCCGTTGGGCGAGGCCTCGATGGCCGACAGGAAATCGGCCAGGCGCTGCTGCTCGTCGGCAATGGCCTTATCGCGCTCGCGCACGGCGCGCTCGGCCCGGTAGGCCAGTTCGGCCCAGAAGCCGGCGTCGCGCGGTGCGCCCAGTGCCATGTCGCCGCGCAGCCAGCGCAGCAGGCGGGCGCCGCGCACGGTGTCCAGCAGCACCACCAGGTCCACGCCGACGGCCGCACCGATGGCCGTGCCCAGGTCGGGCGTGTGCAACAAGCCACCGGCGAGGTAGCCCGCGAGCGCCCCCAGCCCGAGGGCCGCCAGCACCACCAGCAGACGGGGCAGCAGCCAGGTCATCGCAGGGCCTCGGTGGCGCGCCCCGGTTGGCGGCGGATCAGGCCTGCACCGCGCTGGCGTGGCGCGTGAGGCGGTAGCCGGCGCCGCGCACCGTCTCGATCATGCCGGCGCACTGCGCGGGCGACAGCGCCTCGCGCAGGCGCTTGACATGCACGTCCACCGTGCGTTCCTCGATGAACACATGGTCGCCCCACACGCGGTCGAGCAGCTGCGCACGGCTGTGCACGCGCTCGGGGTGGGTCATCAGGAAGTGCAGCAGGCGGAACTCGGTGGGCCCCATCTTCAGCTCGCGCTCGCCGTGGCTGACGCGGCGCGTCGACGGGTCGAGCTTGAGGCCGGCAACGTCGACCGCCTCGTCCAGCGCCTCCGGCGCCTTGCGCCGCAGCACGGCACGGATGCGCGCCATCAGCTCGTTGGTCGAGAAGGGCTTGGTCAGGTAGTCGTCGGCGCCGGCATCCAGGCCGGCCACCTTGTCGGATTCTTCACCACGGGCGGTGAGCATGATGATCGGCAGCTCGCGCGTGCGGGCATCGCCACGCCAGCGGCGCGCGAGCGCCAGGCCCGACTGGCCGGGCAGCATCCAGTCCAGCACCACCAGGTCGGGCAGCATGGCGTCGACCTCGCGCTGCGCCTGCTCGGCGGTGGCGGCAATGGTCACCTCATGCCCGGCATGGCGCAGGTTGATGGCGATCAGCTCGGCGATCGCCGATTCGTCCTCGACCACCACGATGGTGCTCATGACTCGTTCTCCCTCGGATTCCGTGACCCCGGCGCGTCAGCGCACGAGGCTCTCCACCGCGTCCAGCGGGTTGTGCCGCACGTCGGTGCCCTTGACGATGTAGATGATCTGCTCGGCCAGGTTCTTGGCGTGGTCGCCCACCCGCTCGATGGCCTTGGCCACGAACACCAGGTCGATCGACGACGAGATGGTGCGCGGGTCTTCCATCATGTAGGTGATCAGCTTGCGCAGCAGACCGTCGAACTCCTGGTCGATCTGGTCGTCGTGCTTGAGCACGTCGAGCGCGGCGTCGGTGTCCAGGCGGGCGAAGGCGTCGAGCGCCTTGCGCAGCTGCTTGGTGGCCAGCTCGCTCTCGAAGGCCAGGTCGGCCACCGGCAGGCGCAGGCGGCTGGAGACGCCGGAGTTCAGCAGGCGCTGCACCGTGCGCGCGATGCGCGCCGCCTCGTCGCCGATGCGCTCGAGGTTGCCGATGGTCTTGCTCACGGCAATCAGCAGGCGCAGGTCGCGCGCGGTGGGCTGGCGGCGGGCGATGATGGTCGACAGGTCGCGGTCGATCTCGACCTCAAGCGCGTTGACGCGCTCTTCCTGCTTGAGCACCTGCGAGGCGGTCTCGCCGCTGAAGTTGGACAGCGCGTAGATGGCCTGGGCCACCTGGGATTCGACCAGGCCACCCATCTCGAGCACGCGGGTGGAGACGGCGCTCAGTTCGGAATCGAACTGCGTGGACAGATGCTTGTCGGTCATGCTGGATTCCTCGTGATCAACCGAAGCGGCCGGTGATGTAGTCCTCGGTGTCCTTGCGCTTGGGCTTCATGAACAGCTCGCTCGTCGGCCCGAACTCGATCAGGTCGCCCAGGTACATGTAGGCGGTGTAGTCCGACACGCGCGCGGCCTGCTGCATGTTGTGCGTGACGATGACCACCGTGTAGTCGGCCTTCAGCTCATGCACCAGTTCCTCGATCTTGCCGGTCGAGATGGGGTCGAGCGCCGAGCAGGGTTCATCGAGCAGCAGCACCTCGGGCTTGATGGCGATGCCGCGGGCGATGCACAGACGCTGCTGCTGGCCGCCCGACAGGCCGGCGCCGCTCTGGTCGAGCTTGTCCTTGACCTCGCCCCACAGCGCGGCCTTCTTCAGCGCCCACTCCACGCGCTCGTCCATCTCGGCGCGAGAGATGGTCTCGAACAGCTTCACACCGAAGGCGATGTTGTCGTAGATCGACATCGGGAACGGCGTGGGCTTCTGGAACACCATGCCCACCTTGGCGCGGATCAGCGAGACGTCTTCCTTGCTGGTGAGGATGTTCTCGCCGTCGACGTTGATCTCGCCCTCGGCGCGCTGCTCGGGGTAGAGCTCGAACATGCGGTTGAAGGTGCGCAGCAGCGTGCTCTTGCCGCAGCCCGACGGACCGATGAAGGCCGTGACCTTGCGCTCGGGGATGTCGAGGTTGATGTTCTTCAGCGCCAGGAAGCTGCCGTAGTAGAAGTTCAGGTTGCGCACCGAGATCTTGGCCTTCTCGGCCACCGGGGCGTTGACACGTGCGTCCATGGTGTTTCTCTCAGTGCTTGTTCTTGAAGAGCACGCGGGCGGCGATGTTGATCACCAGCACGCCCAGCGTGATCAGGAAGACGCCGGCCCAGGCCAGCTTCTGCCAGTTCTCGTACGGGCTCATCGCGAACTTGAAGATCGTCACCGGCAGGCTGGCCATCGGCTCGCCCAGGTGGCTGGTCCAGAACTGGTTGGACAGCGCGGTGAACAGCAGCGGTGCCGTCTCGCCCGAGATGCGCGCCACGGCCAGCAGCACGCCGGTGATGACGCCCGAGCGCGCGGCGCTCAGCGTGACCGACAGGATCACCTTCCACTTGGGCGTGCCCAGTGCGTAGGCGGCCTCGCGCAGCGCGTTCGGGATCAGCGTGAGCATGTTCTCGGTCTGGCGGATCACCACCGGGATCACGATCAGCGCCAGCGCCAGCACGCCGGCCCAGCCCGAGAAGGCCTTCATGCGGGCCACGATCGCGGCGTAGATGAACAGGCCGATGACGATGGACGGCGCCGACAGCAGGATGTCGTTGATGAAGCGCACCGCCGTGCCCAGCCAGGTCTTCTGCCCGTACTCGGCCAGGTAGATGCCGGCCAGGATGCCGATCGGCGTGCCCACCAGCGTGGCCACACCCACCATCAGCAGCGAGCCGAAGATGGCATTGGCCAGGCCGCCGGTCTCGGCCTGCGGCGGCGGCGTCATCTCGGTGAACAGGCTCAGGCTGAGGCCACCCAGCCCCAAGCGCACCGTCTCGAACAGGATCCACATCAGCCAGAACACGCCCGAGGCCATGGCGGCCAGCGACAGCGTCAACGCGATGCGGTTGACCAGCTTGCGCCGGCGGTGGTGGGCCAGGCGGCTGGCCTGCAGCGCCAGCGCCGCGGCGCCGGCTGGAAGCGTATCGGTGCTCATGCGCGGGTGCCCTCGCCCTTCTTCAGACGGGCCAGCAGCAGCTTGGACAGCGCCAGCACGACGAAGGTGATGAAGAACAGCACCAGACCCAGGTAGATCAGCGAGGCCTGGTGCAGGCCCTCGCCGGCCTCGGCGAACTCGTTGGCCAGGGCCGAGGTGATGCTGTTGGAGGCCTCGAACAGCGAGATCGAGTCCAGTTGGTTGAAGTTGCCGATCACGAAGGTGACCGCCATCGTCTCGCCCAGCGCCCGGCCCAGGCCCAGCATGATGCCGCCGATGACGCCGGTCTTGGTGTAGGGCAGCACGACGCGGTAGACCACCTCCCAGGTGGTGCAACCCAGGCCGTAGGCCGATTCCTTGAGCATCGGCGGCGTCACGTCGAACACATCGCGCATCACCGAGGCGATGAACGGGATGATCATGATGGCCAGAATGATGCCGGCCGACAGGATGCCGATGCCCACCGGCGGGCCAGCGAACAGGCTGCCCAGCACCGGCACGCCCTTGAACGCCGCCTGCAGCGGCTGCTGCACGTACTGCGACAGGATGGGGCTGAACACCAGCAGACCCCACATGCCGTAGACGATGGACGGCACCGCCGCCAGCAGCTCGATCGCGATGCCCAGCGGCCGCTTCAGCCAGCCCGGCGACAGCTCGGTGAGGAACAGCGCGATGCCGAAGCTGACCGGCACCGCGATCAGCAGCGCGATGGCCGAAGTCATCAGCGTGCCGTAGATCATCACCAGGCCACCGAACTCCTCCTTCACAGGATCCCAGGCCTTGGACCACAGGAAGCCCAGGCCGAACTTCTCGATGGCCGGCGCGGCGCCGATGATCAGCGAGCCGATGATGCCCACCAGCAGCGCCAGCGTGAGCCAGGCGGCGCCATGGGTGAGCAGCGAGAACACGCTGTCGGCCCAGGGGGCCACGCGCCGGCGGTTGGGCGGGTGGCCTTGGGGCGTGGAGCGCGCCAGGGACGGACGGTCGGGCATGGCGTTGGCGGGTAGTGCAGCAGTCACCGGATTCTCCACGTCGCGGACGGGATGGACGACCTGAGCCGGCGCGGAAGACGCGCCGGCGGCCATCGCGGGCCGGATGCCGGCCCGGCTCAGCTTACTTGGTGGCGACCGGCTTGCCCGCGCCGTCCTTCAGCTCGGTCCACAGCTTGCGGGCCTTGTCCTTCACCGACTGCGGCAGCGGCACGTAGTCCAGGTCGTCGGCGGCCTTGTCGCCGTTGGCATAGGCCCAGTCGAAGAACTTCAGCACGTTGGTGGCGTTGGCCGGCTTGTCCTGCACCTTGTGCATCAGAATGAAGGTGGCACCGGTGATCGGCCAGCTGTCCTTGCCGGCCTGCTCGGTCAGGATCTGGTAGAAGCTCTTGGCCCAGTCGGCGCCGGCAGCGGCCGCCTTGAAGGCGTCGTCGCTCGGGTTCACGTACACGCCGTCCTTGTTGCGCATCTGCACATGGGACATCTTGTTCTGCTTGGCGTAGGCGTACTCGACATAGCCGATCGAGTTGGGCAGGCGCTGCACGAAGGCGGCCACGCCTTCGTTGCCCTTGCCACCGGTGCCGGCCTTCCACTTCACCGTGGTGCCCTCACCCACCTGGGCCTTCCAGTCGGCACTGACCTTGGACAGGTAGTTCGTGAAGATGAAGGTGGTGCCCGAGCCGTCGGCGCGCATCACCGGCGAGATGTCGGCGGCCGGCAGCGGCACGCCGGCATTCAGCGCGGCGATGGCGGCGTCGTTCCACTTGGTGATCTTGCCCAGGTAGATGTCGGCCAGCACGGTGCCGGTCAGCTTGATCTGACCCGGCTTGATGCCCGGGATGTTGACCACCGGCACCACACCGCCGATCACCGTGGGGAACTGCACCAGGCCGTCCTTGGCCAGTTCCTCGTCGGTCAGCGGCATGTCGGACGCACCGAAGTCCACCGTCTTCGACTTGATCTGCTTGATGCCGCCACCCGAGCCGATCGACTGGTAGTTCAGGCGCGCGCCGGTGGCCTTGTTGTAGGCATCGGCCCACTTGGCGTAGATGGGGGCCGGGAACGAGGCGCCGGCGCCGGTCATGTCCTGCGCCTGGACGGCGGTGGTCAGGGCCAGCGTGGCGCCGAGGCCAGCGATGCGGATCCAATGGGTGATCATGGTGTCGCCTTTCGAGGTGTCTTGCACTGACCGACACTCTAAGAACAGGCTGTGACAGGTCCATGACAGACCCTACCCTGGGGCCCAGGCTGTCACATGACAGTTCAAAAACCGTCACATGACAGCCGCGCCCGCCAACCTCCCGGCGCTCAGGCCTGCAGCGTGGCGGCCAGGCGCTCGGCGGCGGCCTTGGCCTGGGCCGCATCGCGCGCCTCGACCATGATGCGCAGCACCGGTTCGGTGCCCGAGGCACGGATCAGGATGCGGCCGGTGTCGGCCAGTTCGGCGCGCACGCGCTCCTGCTCGGCGGCAAAGCCGGCGTGGTTCTTCCAGTCCAGCCCGTCGCGCAGGCGCACGTTGATCATGGTCTGCGGGAACAGCACCACGTCGGCCAGCAGGTCGGCCAGCGTGGCCTGGGCCTGCTGCACCGCATGCAGCACCTGCAGCGCGCTGATGATGCCGTCGCCGGTGGAATGCTTGTCCAGCGCCAGCAGGTGGCCCGAGCTTTCGCCGCCCAGCAGCCAGCCGCGCGCGGCCAGTTCCTCCAGCACATAGCGGTCGCCGACCTTGGCGCGCACCAGTTCCACACCACGCTGCTTCAGCGCCACCTCGACCGCCAGGTTGGTCATCAGCGTGCCCACGGCCCCCGGCACGGCATGGCCGCGGGCCAGGCGCTCGGCCACCATCACGTACAGGATCTCGTCGCCATTGAACAGGCGGCCATGGCGGTCGACGAACTGCAGGCGGTCGGCGTCGCCATCGAGCGCGATGCCGTAGTCGGCGCCATGCTGGGCGACGGCGGCGATCAGCGCCTTGGGCGAGGTGGCACCCACCCCGTCGTTGATGTTCAGGCCGTTCGGGCTGCAGCCGATGGTGATGACCTCGGCACCGAGCTCATGGAACACGTCGGGCGCGACATGGTAGGCAGCACCGTGCGCCGCATCGACCACCAGCTTCAGTCCCTTCAGCGACATGGCCTTGGGCACCGAGCTCTTGCAGAACTCGATGTAGCGGCCGCGCGCGTCCTCGATGCGGCGGGCCTTGCCCAGATTGGCCGAATCGACCCACTGCGGCGGCTCGTCCAGGGCCGCCTCGACCGCCAGTTCCCAGTCGTCGGGCAGCTTCTCGCCCATCGCGGAGAAGAATTTGACGCCGTTGTCGGGGAAGGCGTTGTGCGAGGCGCTGATGACGATGCCCAGGTCCAGGCGCAGCGCACGGGTCAGGTAGGCCACGCCCGGCGTGGGCAGCGGACCGGTCAGCAGCGTGTCGACGCCCGCCGACGCCAGGCCGGCCTCCAGCGACGACTCGATCATGTAGCCCGAGATCCGCGTGTCCTTGCCGATCAGCACCGTGGGCCGGCCACCCTGGCGGCGCAGCACGCGGCCCACCGCATGGCCCAGGCGCAGCATGAAGTCGGGCGTGATCGGGCTCTGGCCCACCGTGCCACGGATGCCGTCGGTGCCGAAGTATTGGCGTGTCATCTGTCTCTGTCCTTCACCCTGTCTGTCGAAATCGTTCACAGCCCGGCAGCGCGCCAGACCTTCAAGGCATCCACCGTGGCGGCCACGTCGTGCACCCGCACCACATGGCCGCCGCGCTGCACGCAAGCCAGCGCAGCCGCCACGCTGGCCGACTGGCGCTCGTGCACCGGTCGGCCGGTCAGCAGGCCCAGCGTGCCCTTGCGGCTCCAGCCCAGCAGCAGCGGCGCCTGCAGCGCCAGCAACTCGGACTGCCGGCGCAACAACGCCCAATTGTCCTCGGGCGTCTTGGCAAAGCCGATCCCTGGATCCACCGCAATGCGGTCGCGCGTGATGCCCGCCGCGTGAACCTCGTCACGGCGCTGGCGCAACCAGGCCAGCACCTCGGCGACGACGTCGTCGTAGCCGGTCAGCTGCTGCATCGTGTCGGGCTCGCCGCGCATGTGCATCAGGCACACGCCGGCCGCCGGGTGGGCGGCCACCGCCGCCAGGGCGCCCGGGCGCTGCAGCGCCCGCACGTCGTTGACGATGTCCACGCCCAGGTCGAGCGCGGCGCGCATCACCTCGGGCGCGCTGGTGTCCACCGACACCGGCACCCCCAGTGTCACGGCGCCGCGCAGCACCGGCAGCACCCGGGCCAGTTCCTCGCCGGGCGCCGGGCTGCGCGAGCCCGGCCGCGTGGATTCGCCCCCGATGTCCAGGATGTCGGCGCCTTCGGCCAGCAGCCGCTCGCAATGCGCCAGCGCCGCATGGGCCTCGTCATGCCGGCCACCGTCCGAGAACGAATCGGGCGTGACGTTGACGATGCCCATCACCTGCGGCCGGCCCAGGTCGATGCGGAAACGGGTGGTCTGCCAGAACATGACGGCCATGTGGGAAGGCGTGTCAGGGACACGCTGGCATGAAAACGGGGCCCGAAGGCCCCGCGTGCTTGGGAGGACGGCCTGGGCGGTCAGGCCGCGGCGGCCGGCGCACCGTCGGTGCTGACCGGGCCACTGCCGCTGGCGCCACCGCTGCCGGTGTTGCGCGCGGTGGGCGTCCAGTCCTTGGGCGGGCGTGGCGGCTTGCCGGCCATGATGTCGTCGATCTGCTCGCCGTCGATGGTTTCCCAGTCGAGCAGGGCTTTGGCCATGGCGTGCATCTTGTCCTGGTTGTCCTCGATGAGCTTGCGCGCGGTGGCGTACTGCTCGTCGATGATGCGGCGCACTTCCTTGTCCACCTTCTGCATGGTGGCCTCGGACATGTGCACCTGCTTGGTCACCGAACGGCCCAGGAACACCTCGCCCTCGTTCTCGGCATAGACCATCGGGCCCAGCTCGTCGGTCATGCCGTAGCGCGTGACCATGTCGCGGGCGATGGCCGTGGCGCGCTCGAAGTCGTTGCTGGCGCCGGTGGTCATCTGGTTCATGAACACCTCTTCGGCGATGCGGCCGCCGAACAGCACCGAGATGGTCGAGAGCATGCGCTCCTTGTCCATGCTGTAGCGGTCGCCCTCGGGCAGCTGCATCGTGACGCCCAGCGCGCGGCCGCGCGGGATCACGGTGACCTTGTGCACCGGGTCGGTCTTCGGGCTCAGGCGCGCCACCAGGGCATGGCCGGCCTCGTGATAGGCGGTGTTCTTGCGCTCTTCCTCGGGCATGACCATGGACTTGCGCTCGGGGCCCATCATGATCTTGTCCTTGGCCTTCTCGAAGTCGACCATCTCCACCACGCGCGCATTGCGGCGTGCGGCGAACAGGGCTGATTCGTTGACCAGGTTGGCGAGGTCGGCACCCGAGAAGCCGGGCGTGCCGCGGGCCAGGATGTCGGCGCGCACGTCCTGACCGATGGGCACCTTGCGCATGTGCACGGTGAGGATCTGCTCACGACCACGCACATCGGGCAGCGTGACATAGACCTGGCGGTCGAAGCGGCCCGGGCGCAGCAGCGCCGGATCCAGGATGTCGGGCCGGTTGGTGGCCGCCATCACGATGACACCGAGGTTGGTCTCGAAGCCATCCATCTCGACCAGCATCTGGTTCAGCGTCTGCTCGCGCTCGTCGTTGCCGCCGCCGAGACCCGCACCACGGTGGCGGCCCACCGCGTCGATTTCGTCGACGAAGATGATGCAGGGCGCGCTCTTCTTGGCCTGCTCGAACATGTCGCGCACGCGGGCCGCGCCCACGCCGACGAACATCTCGACGAAGTCAGAACCCGAGATGCTGAAGAACGGCACCTTGGCCTCGCCGGCGATGGCCTTGGCCAGCAGCGTCTTGCCGGTGCCCGGGGGGCCGACCAGCAGCACGCCGCGCGGGATGCGACCGCCCAGCTTCTGGAACTTCTGCGGGTCCTTCAGGAAGTCGACCAGTTCCTTGACCTCTTCCTTGGCCTCGTCGCAGCCGGCGACGTCGGCGAAGGTGGTCGAGTTGTTGGCCTCGTCCAGCATGCGGGCCTTGCTCTTGCCGAAGCTGAACGCGCCGCCCTTGCCGCCGCCCTGCATCTGGCGCATGAAGTACACCCACACGCCGATCAGCAGCAGCATGGGGCCCCAGCTGATCAGCAGGCTCATCAGCAGCGAGGGCTCTTCGCGCGGCTTGACGTCGAACTTGACGCCGTTGTTGATGAGGTCGCCCACCAGGCCCCGGTCGAGGTAGGTGGCGGTGGACCGGATGCGCTTGTCGTCGTTGGTGACGGCCAGGATCTCGGTGCCGCCGTTGCCTTCCTGCAGGGTGACCTGCTTGACCCGCTTGGCGCGCACTTCATCGAGAAACTCGGAATACCCGATCTGGGATCCCGACGACACCCCGCGGTCGAACTGCTTGAACACGGTGAACAGCACGAGTGCAATCACCAGCCAGACAGCGACCTTCGAGAACCATTGATTGTTCACCGCGGCTCCTTCAGCCAATACCGAGACTGCGCAAAGGGTGCCGGCACCGCCGTGGCGTGCCCGCTCCCGCGAGACAAAAACGCAGTTCCACGGCAGATGGGGCCAATTCTAGTCGAGTCAAGCCCCCGGGCGCGGGCGTGAAAACCGGCGTGAGCGGGGGGAAATCGGGCCGAATTCGACGCAGCGCAATCGCGCGCCGAGCCCGGACCGGCACCTCAGCGGCTCTTCAGACCGATGCCGACCAGAAAGGTTTCCGCCGATTTGTCGCGCGAGGCCTTGGGCTTGATCGGCTTGACGACGCGGAACTGCTGCTTGAACAGCTCCACCAGCTGGCTGTAGCCGCTGCCATGGAACACCTTGGCCACCAGCGCGCCCTCGGGCTTGAGGTGCTGCTGCGCGAAATCCAGCGCCAGCTCGATCAGGTGCTCGATGCGTGCCGAGTCCGACGAGGCGATGCCCGACAGGTTGGGCGCCATGTCCGAGACCACCACGTCCACCGGCCGGCCGGCCACGGCCGCGTTCAGCTGTGCCAGCACCGCATCGTCGCGGAAGTCGCCCTGCAGGAACAGCACATCCTCCACCGGCTCCATCGGCAGCAGGTCCAGCGCGATGATCGTGCCCTGCAACTCGCCCGAGGCCGCGCCGCCGGCGCCGGCCACCTTGGGCGCAAAGCGCCGGCGCAGGTACTGGCTCCAGGCACCGGGCGCCGACCCCAGATCCACCACCACCTGGCCGGGCCGGAACAGGCCCAGCGCCTCGTCGATCTCCTTGAGCTTGTAGGCGGCGCGGGCGCGGTAGCCCTCCTTCTGCGCCAGCTTGACGTAGGGATCGTTCAGGTGGTCGTTGAGCCAGGCTCGGTTGACCTTCTTGGATTTGGTCGCCATGAGGGGAAAGGGCTCGCGCTCGTGCGGTGGACGCGCCGGCCGGGAGCCATCGCGGGGGCAGGAGTATCGCCGATGGGCCGCCAGGCCGCCGGCCCCGGGCCGCGCGCCTACTTGACGACGATCTCGCCCAGGCCGTGGCGCCGCGCCGCGGTTTCCAGGCGGCCGTCGCGCTTGATCTGGGCCACGAACTGGTCCACCTGGCGCAGCCAGTCATCGTCGCCGGGCTTCACGGCGTAGGCGTAGGGAATGGTGTGAAAGGGCCGTGGCGGCGCCACCAGACGGGCCCAGTCGGCGTTGTCCAGCAGGCGGCGGCTGTACGGGAAGTCGGTCATGAACACATCCACGCGGCCGGCCTCCAGCTCCTGCTCGCGGGTCTTGGGCGGGCGGATGATCACCATCTGCGCCTGCTTCAGCGCCTCGGTCATCACCGGCTCCATGAAGGTGCCGGCCTGCACCGCCACGCGCACGCCGGGCCGGTCGATGTCCTCCCAGCGCCGCACCACATGGTTGCTGCGCGTGGTGATGCCGTAGATGTCGCTCTGCAGGTAAGGCTGCGAGAAGCGCAGCACCTTCTGGCGCTGCGGCGTCACGCCCACGGCGTGCATGGCGATGTCGCAGCGGTCCTCGAGCAGATGGTCCACCAGCTTCGCGAACGAGGACTCCAGATACTGCAGCTTCAGCCCCAGCGACTTGGCGAACTCGGCCGACAGGTCGATGTCGATGCCCACCAGTTGCTCGGTGCGCGGATTGCGGTAGGTGATGCCGTAGTAGTCGGGCCAGATGCACACGCGCAGTTCACCGCTGCTGCGCTGGCGCTCGGCCACCGGGCCGGCGCTCACCGGTTGCGTCACGGCGGCCAGGCACGCCAGGGCCAGCGCGCTGGCGGCGCGCCGACTGTGCAGCGTCAGGCCGAGGCGGGCGTGGCGGGGCGCGTGCGGTGGCGGTGACAAGGGCGGCATCGGTGGGGCTGGCGAGGCAGGAGAGGCAGGCATCGGCGTCCGATGCATCATAAAACCGGGTCTCGTGCGCCAGTCATAGGACAATCGCGTCATGTCTGCCCTTCTCCTCTCCCCCGCCCAACGCAAGGAGCACCGCGCCGGTGCCCACCACCTCGACCCGGTCGTCCTGATCGGCGGCGAGGGCCTGACGCCCGCGGTGGTTCAGGAAATCGACCGCGCCCTGAGCGCCCACGGCCTGATCAAGGTGCGCGTGTTCTCCGACGACCGCGCCGCCCGCGAGGGCTTGCTGGCGCAGCTGGCCGACCAGCTGTCGGCCGCGCCGGTGCAGCACATCGGCAAGCTGCTGGTGCTGTGGCGCCCGGTGCCCGAGAAGGCCAAGGCCGAGCGCAGCGACCGCGCGCCGGCGCCGCGCGTGGTCAAGATCGTCAAGTTCGCCAAGAGCGGCAGCACGCGCCCGCAGGTCAAGAAGGTGCGCGTGCTCGGCAACGAGCGCGTCACGCCCGGCGGCAACATCAAGCGCGTGAAGAAGAAGCGCCCGACCAGCGTGAAGAAGAAGGTGGCCGACTGATCAGCGCGACGCGCGCCAGGCCAGCACCAGCACCAGCAGCGCCTTCAGCACGAAGAACGATGCGCTGGCCAGGTGCAGCTGGCCGAAACTGAACGGCCCCTGCCCGGCCCGCGCGGCGGGCAGCAGCGGCTGGATCGCGAAGTAGCCGGCCACCGTGCAGAACACGGTGGCCAGCGCCAGCACCATGTCGGTGCTGAAGGCCGAGCCCCGGCCGGCCTGCGCATCGGCTCGCGCCCGCAGGCGCGCCAGCAGCAGCACCCCCACCCCGGCCGCCAGGCTCAGCCACGCCTCCTGCGCCAGGATGCGCGAGACGACGCGGCCCGCATCGTGCACCGCCAGCATGGCAAAGGGCGCCGGCGTGGCGATCAGGCCCACGCAGGCCAGCGCACCGGCCCACAGCGCCGGCAGCAGGCGCTGCGCACGGGCCATCAGCTCAGCGCGGGCCATGTGCCGGCGTCAGAGGTAGCGCACGTCCACGATCTCGTAGTGCCGCTCGCCGCCCGGCGCCTGCACCACGGCCTCGTCGCCGGTCTCCTTGCCGATCAGCGCCCGGGCGATCGGGCTGCTGATGGAGATGCGGCCCAGCTTCAGGTCGGCCTCGTCGTCGCCGACGATCTGGTAGGTGACCTCGGCGCCGGTGTCGTCGTCCGACAGCACCACGGTGGCACCGAAGACCACGCGGCCACCGGCGTCCAGCGAGGACGGGTCGATGATCTGCGCGGCGGCCAGCTTGCCCTCGATCTCGAGAATGCGGCCTTCGATGAAGCCCTGCTTGTCCTTGGCGGCGTCGTACTCGGCGTTTTCCGACAGGTCGCCCTGGGCGCGCGCCTCGGCGATGGCCTGGATCACCGCATGGCGCTCCACGGTCTTCAGGCGGTGCAGCTCTTCCTTGAGCTTCTCGGCGCCACGGGTGGTAATCGGGATGGTGGCCATGGGAGCCTCCTGAAATCGTGATGTTCTGGACAAACGCCTGACAAAACGAATCCGCCGCGCTGATCCCCCGGCAGGCCGGGAGGCAGACGCGGCGGAGCCGTGTTCGCGTGCGAGTTTAGTGCAGTTCGGCGTGCAATTCCTGCAGGCTGTAGACCTCCACCGCACCCTGCTGCTGCAGCGCCTCGGTGGCCGCCTCGCAGCCGGCCATGGTGGTGTAGTAGGTCACGCGGTTGGCCAGCGCGGCCGTGCGGATGCTGCGCGAGTCAGCGATCGCGGTGCGCGTCTCGTCCACGGTGGTGAAGACCAGCTGGATCTCGCCGGCCTTGAGCATGTCGACGATGTGCGGGCGGCCGTCCTTGACCTTGTTCACCTGGCGGACCGGGATGCCGGCCGCCGCGATGGCCGCGGCCGTGCCCTTGGTAGCCACCACCGCGAAGCCCAGCGCCACCAGCTGGCGTGCCACTTCCACGGCACGGGCCTTGTCGCTGTTCTTCACGGTGATCACCACCGTGCCCTTGGCCGGCAGGCGGCTGCCGGCGCCGAGCTGGCTCTTCAGCATGGCCTGGCCGAAGTTGCGGCCCACGCCCATCACCTCGCCGGTGCTGCGCATCTCGGGGCCGAGGATGGGGTCCACGCCCGGGAACTTGTTGAACGGGAACACCGCCTCCTTCACCGAGAAGTACGGCGGCACCACCTCGTGCGGGGCCACGCCGCCCAGGCCCTTCTGGTCCTGCAGCTTCTGGCCGGCCATGCAGCGGGCGGCGATCTTGGCCAGCGGCTGGCCGGTGGCCTTGGACACATAGGGCACGGTGCGCGAGGCGCGCGGGTTCACTTCCAGCACGTAGACGGTGCAGGCCTCGAGGCTGCCAGTCACGTCGCCCTGGATGGCGAACTGCACGTTCATCAGGCCCACCACCTTCAGGGCCTTGGCCATCAGCGCGGTCTGGCGACGCAGCTCATCCTGCAGCGCGGCCGACAGCGTGTACGGCGGCAGCGAACAGGCCGAGTCGCCCGAGTGCACGCCGGCCTGCTCGATGTGCTCCATGATGCCGCCGATCATCACGTCGGTGCCATCGCTGATGCAGTCGACGTCGACCTCGACCGCATCGTCGAGGAAGCGGTCCAGCAGCACCGGGCTCTTCTCGGACACGCGCACGGCCTCGCGCATGTAGCGCTCGAGGTCCTTGTCGCCGTGCACGATCTCCATCGCGCGGCCGCCCAGCACATAGCTGGGGCGCACCACCAGCGGGTAGCCGATCTCGTTGGCCAGCGCGATCGCGGTGTCCTCGGTGCGCGCGGTGCGGTTGGGCGGCTGCTTCAGGCCCAGCGTGTGCAGCAGCTGCTGGAAGCGCTCGCGGTCCTCGGCGATGTCGATGCTGTCGGGGCTGGTGCCGATGATGGGCACACCGGCGCGCTCGAGGTCGAGCGCCAGCTTCAGCGGCGTCTGGCCGCCGTACTGCACGATCACGCCGGCCGGCTTTTCCTTGTCGACGATCTCGAGCACGTCCTCCAGCGTCACCGGCTCGAAGTACAGGCGGTCGCTGGTGTCGTAGTCGGTCGACACGGTTTCCGGGTTGCAGTTGACCATGATGGTCTCGTAGCCGTCCTCGCGCATCGCGAGGGCGGCGTGGACGCAGCAGTAGTCGAACTCGATACCCTGGCCGATGCGGTTCGGGCCACCGCCCAGCACCATGATCTTCTTCTTGTCGGTGGGTTCGGCTTCGCACTCGCCGTCCAGCGTCTCGTAGCAGCTGTACAGGTAGGCGGTCTGCGTGGCGAACTCGGCCGCGCAGGTGTCCACGCGCTTGTACACCGGGCGCACGCCGGCGGCATGGCGGGCGGCGCGCACGGCATGCTGGTGCGTGCCCAGCAGCTTGGCCAGGCGCTTGTCGGAGAAGCCCTTCTGCTTCACGTAGCGCAACTCGGCGGCGCTCAGGCTCTCGAGCGTGCGGCCGGCGAGCTGCTTCTCGGTGGCGATGATCTGCTCGATCTGCGACAGGAACCACGGGTCGATCGCGGTTTCCTCGAAGATCTCGTCCAGCGTCATGCCGATGCGGAACGCGTCGGCCAGGAACAGGATGCGCTCGGGGCCGGCGTTGCCGATGGCCTCGACGATCTCCTCGCGGTCTCCGCCGTGCACCTCGGTGCGCTCGGTCAGGCCGTCGATGCCGGTCTCCAGGCCGCGCAGCGCCTTCTGGAACGATTCCTGGAAGGTACGGCCCATGGCCATCACCTCGCCCACGCTCTTCATCTGCGTGGTCAGGTGCGGATCGGCCTCGCGGAACTTCTCGAACGCGAAGCGCGGGATCTTGGTGACGACGTAGTCGATCGAGGGCTCGAACGAGGCCGGCGTGGCGCCGCCGGTGATGTCGTTCTTCAGTTCGTCGAGCGTGTAGCCCACCGCCAGCTTGGCAGCGATCTTGGCGATCGGGAAGCCGGTGGCCTTGGAGGCCAGGGCCGACGAGCGCGAGACACGCGGGTTCATCTCGATCACGATCATGCGGCCGTTGGCCGGGTTGATCGAGAACTGCACGTTGGAGCCGCCGGTGTCCACGCCGATCTCGCGCAGGATGGCGATCGAGGCGTTGCGCAGCAGCTGGTATTCCTTGTCGGTCAGCGTCTGCGCCGGGGCCACGGTGATCGAGTCACCGGTGTGGATGCCCATCGGGTCGAGGTTCTCGATCGAGCAGACGATGATGCAGTTGTCCGCCTTGTCGCGGACGACCTCCATCTCGTACTCCTTCCAGCCGATCAGGCTTTCCTCGATCAGGAGTTCGTTGGTGGGGCTCAGGTCGAGGCCGCGCTTGCAGATCTCCTCGAACTCTTCCGGGTTGTAGGCGATGCCGCCGCCGGTGCCGCCCAGCGTGAAGCTGGGGCGGATGACCATCGGAAAGCCGGTGCCACCGATCTCGGCCTGGATGCGCTTCTGCACGCCCCAGGCCTCTTCCATCGTGTGCGCGATGCCCGACTTGGCCGAGTCCAGGCCGATCGAGGTCATCGCGTCCTTGAACTTCAGGCGGTCTTCGGCCTTCTCGATCGCGTGCTCGTTGGCACCGATCATCTCCACGCCGTACTTGGCCAGCACGCCGTGCTTGTGCAGGTCGAGCGCGCAGTTCAGCGCCGTCTGGCCACCCATGGTGGGCAGCACGGCCATCTTCTCGTCGGGGCGCGCGGCGCGCTCTTTGGCGATGATCTTCTCGACCACCTGCCAGGTGATGGGCTCGATGTAGGTCGCATCGGCCATCTCCGGGTCGGTCATGATGGTCGCCGGATTGCTGTTGACCAGGATGACGCGGTAGCCCTCCTGGCGCAGCGCCTTGCAGGCCTGGGCGCCGGAGTAGTCGAATTCGCAGGCCTGGCCGATGATGATCGGACCAGCGCCAATGATCAGGATGCTGTGCAGGTCGGTACGCTTAGGCATTCTTCTTCTCCACGTTCTTCTCGGCCATCAGCGTGGTGAAGCGGTCGAACAGGTAGGCAATGTCGTGAGGGCCGGGCGAGGCCTCGGGGTGGCCCTGGAAGCAGAAGGCCGGCTTGTCGGTGCGGGCCAGGCCCTGCAGCGTGCCGTCGAACAGGCTCACGTGCGTGGGGCGCAGGTTGGCCGGCAGGCTCGTCTCGTCGACCGCGAAGCCATGGTTCTGGCTGGTGATCGACACGCGGCCCGAGTCCAGATCCTTCACCGGGTGGTTGGCACCGTGGTGGCCGAACTTCATCTTGAAGGTCTTGGCGCCCGAGGCCAGGGCCATGATCTGGTGGCCCAGGCAGATGCCGAAGGTGGGGATGCCGGTCTCGATCAGCGTCTTGGCGGCGGCGATGGCGTAGTCGCAGGGCTGCGGATCGCCGGGGCCGTTGGACAGGAAGATGCCGTCGGGCTGGAGGGCCAGCACCTCGGCGGCGGGCGTCTTGGCCGGCACCACGGTGATGCGGCAGCCGCGGCTGGCCAGCATGCGCAGGATGTTGCGCTTGACGCCGAAGTCATAGGCCACGACGTGGAAGCGGGCGTCGCTGACCTGGCCGTAGCCGCTGCCCAGTTGCCATTCGGTCTCGGTCCAGGCGTAGGGCTCGCTCACCGTGACCACCTGGGCCAGGTCCTGGCCGGCCATGCTGGGCGCGGCCTGGGCGTGGGCGATGGCGGTGTCGATGTCGGCCTGACTGACCACATGGCCAGCGGCGAAGGTGGCGATACAACCGTTCTGCGCACCCTTCGTGCGCAGCACGCGGGTCAGGCGGCGGGTGTCCAGGCCGGCAATGGCCACGGTGCCTTCGCGCTCGAGGTACTGCGACAGCGTGAGGCCGGCGCGGAAGTTCGAGATGCGCGGCGGCAGGTCCTTGATGATCAGGCCGGCGGCGTGGACTTTCGCGGCTTCCACGTCTTCCTCGTTGACACCGTAGTTGCCGATGTGCGGATACGTCAGCGTGACGATCTGCCGGCAGTAGCTGGGGTCGGTGAGGATTTCCTGGTAGCCGGTGAGCGCGGTGTTGAACACCACCTCGCCCACGGTGTGACCGGCAGCGCCGATCGAGATGCCCTGAAAGACCGTGCCGTCTGCGAGTGCGAGGATGGCGGGGGGCAGAACTGGCAGCAAGGGAGAAGCTCCGGAAGTCGCGCAGCCCCAGCGCCGTCGACCCCGAAGAAGCTGGGGGACGGCATCCGGACGGAAACTTCGCGGGGAGTTTCGCTAAGGCTGCGGTGGTGGCGGGTAAACCTTCGAATTATAGCCGCAAGGGTTTGCCCGGAGAGCACCATGCCCTCAGCCGGTGCACGGGTGTGCGCCGGGCACTGGGGCCCAGTCCACCCGTCTCGCCGCGCTCAGGCCATCGCGATCAGGCCGCCGCCGACAGCGCCGCGATGCCGGCGCGCGCGATCTGGGCGTCCTCGCTGGACTTCACACCGCTGACGCCCACCGCGCCGATGCAGTGCCCGTCCACCAGCACCGGCACGCCGCCCTCGAGCAGGCCCTCGAGCGACGGGGCACTGAGGAAGGAAACGCGTCCGCCGTTGATCATTTCCTCGTACACCCGGCTCTCGCGACGGCCGACGGCGGCCGTGCGCGCCTTGGCCGGGGCAATCTGCGACGAGATCGGCGCCGCGCCATCCAGGCGCTGCAGCCACAGCAGGTGGCCGCCGTCGTCGACGATGGCGATCGTCACGGCCCACTGGTGGGCCAGGGCCTCGCGCTCGGCCGCCTGGGCCATGGCGCGCGCATCGTCGAGGGTGAGAAAAGGCTTGGTGTTCATGGTTCTGCGACCGTTGAGGAGAGAGGCCGGCAGTGTGACCCAGGGAATGCCCGCGATTCCTGTTCAAAAGGCCACAACTGACCTGCGGAACTTAGAATCCGCGGCGCGGTCTGACCCGCATTCCTCAACCCTTGAAGACCAGGAGTCCTCATGAACGAACAAGGCCTGCACTTCGGCACCGGCTACGCCGGCGGCGGCGCGCTGGCGGCCAGCCGCAACCGCGTGCTGCGCAACACCTATTGGCTGCTCGCGCTGTCGATGGTGCCCACCGTGCTGGGCGCCTGGGTCGGTGTCAGCACCGGCATCATGGCCTCGATGGGCATGGGCCTGTCGGCCATCGTGTTCCTGGCCGGCGCGTTCGGCTTCATGTTCGCGATCGAGAAGACCAAGGAATCGGCCACCGGCGTCGCCGTGCTGCTGGCCTTCACGTTCTTCATGGGCCTGATGCTGTCGCGCCTGCTGGCGGCCATCCTGGGCTTCAAGAACGGCAGCGGCCTGATCATGACCGCCTTCGGCGGCACGGCCGTGGTGTTCTTCGGCATGGCCACGCTGGCCACGGTGATCAAGCGCGACCTGTCGAACATGGGCAAGTTCCTGTTCGTCGGCGCCCTGATCCTGATGGTGGTGGGCCTCGTGAACATCTTCCTGCAAAGCAGCGCGCTGATGATGACGCTGTCGGTGCTGGCCATCGTGATCTTCTCGGGCTTCATGCTGTTCGACATCAAGCGCGTGATCGACGGCGGCGAGACCAACTACATCAGCGCCACGCTGGCCATCTACCTGGACATCTACAACGTGTTCCAGAGCCTGCTGTCCATCCTGGGCATCGTCGGCGGCGAGCGCGACTGATCGCAGCACCTGCTGAAACGACAAGGGCACCCTCGGGTGCCCTTTTTCATGCTCGCCAGAAGCGCGTCAACCGCGCTCGAACACCGCCATGCTCTCCACATGCGCCGTGTGCGGGAACATGTTCACCGCGCCGGCCGCCACGCAGCGGTAGCCGGCCTGGTGCACCAGCAGGCCGGCATCGCGCGCCAGCGTGGACGGGTTGCAGCTGACGTAGACGATGCGCTTGGGCGGTGTCCAGTCGGCGCGCGGCGCGGCATGCAGGTCGGCCAGGGCCTTGGACAGCGCGAAGGCGCCTTCGCGTGGCGGATCCACCAGCCACTTGTCGGCCTGGCCGTAGGCCACCAGGTCATCGGGCGACAACTCGAACAGGTTGCGTGCGGCAAACGTGGCGCGCTCGGTCAGGCCGTTGCGCGCCGCGTTCTCGCGCGAGCGCTGCACCAGGGTCTCGCTGCCCTCGATGCCCAGCACCTCGCGCGCCAGCGTGGCGATCGGCAGCGTGAAGTTGCCCAGGCCGCAGAACCAGTCGATCACCCGCTCGTCGCGCGTGGGCGCCAGCAGGCGCAGCGCGCGACCCACCAGCACGGTGTTGATCTGGTGGTTCACCTGCGTGAAGTCGGTGGGCTTGAAGGGCATCACGATGCCGAACTCGGGCAGCGTGTAGGCCAACTCCGGCCCACCCTCGTCCAGCAGATGCACCGTGTCGGGCCCCTTGGGCTGCAGCCACCACTGCACGCCGTGCTCGGCGCCGAAGGCGCGCAGGCGCCCCAGGTCGGCCTCGGTCAGCGGCTCGAGGTGGCGCAGCACCAGCGCGACGACCGGGCCGGCCTCGGCCTGGCCGATCGCCAGTTCGATCTGCGGCAGCCGGTCGCGCTGGTCCATGCCGCCGATCAGTGCACGCAGCGGCATCAGCATCTGGCTGACCTTGGCCGGCAGCACCGGGCAGACCTGCATGTCGGCCACGTAGCGGCTCTTGCGCTCGTGGAAGCCCACCAGCACCGTGCCCTTGCGCGGCACGTAGCGCACCGACAGGCGCGCACGGAAGCGGTAGCCCCAGTCGGGGCCCTGGATCGGGCGCAGCAGGTTCTCGGCCTTCACCTTGGCCAGGTGGGCCAGGTTGTCCTCCAGCACGCGCTGCTTGATGGCCACCTGGGCGGCGCCATCCACGTGCTGCATCTTGCAGCCGCCGCAGGCGCCGGCGTGCAGGCCGAAGTGCGGGCAGCCGGGGCGCACGCGCAGCGCGCTTTCCTTGCGCAGCGCGGTCAGCGCGCCCTGCTCCCAGGCGTTCTTGCTGCGGCCAACCTGGACCTGCACCTCTTCACCCGGCAGGGCGCCCTCGATGAACACCACCTTGCCTTCGGCGTTGCGGGCCACGCCCTGCGCCTCCAGGTCGATCGCGTCGACCTTCAACCATTCGTCACGTGCAGTCATGGGCCGGATTATCCGGGCATGAAAAAGCCGCCCGGGGGCGGCTTGCGCAGATCAGGAGGCCATCGAAGGCGCGCCGGCCGAGCGCCCGGCCGCCCGAAGCCGGCCGGCGACCCGCCCGGCGGGTGGTGCCGCGTACCCGCGGCACCGGGTGCACCATCTCACTTGATGTACTCGCTGACAACTTTCCACCGACCGTCCACGATTTGGGAGAGACGCGACGACTCGCTGCCCAGGCGCTTGGTGGCGGTGTAGGTGGCCTCGGCGCTGCCGAAGATGTCCGGCGGCACCACCATGGTGTCCATGGCCTTGATGAAGCTCTCGGTCGTGAGGTTGGCACCGGCCTTCTGCGCCGCCTTGGCGAAGATGTCGATGATGTTGTAGCCGTAGGCCGAGTACACGGTGGGGTCGTCACCGAACTTGGTCTTGTACTTGTTGGCCCAGAAGCGGATCGGCTGCGAGGGCTCGTCGGTGTACGGGATCTGCGTGGTCATGGTGGCGTACAAGCCGTCCATGCCCTTGCCACCCAGCTTGTGGATCAGCTCCGAGTAGGTGCTGCTGGCGCCCAGGAAGGTGGGGTTGAAGCCGATCTTGCGTGCCTCGGCGATGCCGCCCACGGTCTCGCGGATCACGGTGCCCAGCACCACCAGGTCGCAGCCGGCGGCCTTGAGCTTGGCCATCTGCGAGCTGAAGTCGGTGGCGCCGCGCTTGTAGGTGGTCTTCTCGGCCACCTCCATGCTCAGGCCCTTGAGCGCGGCCTCGGCGCCGCGGATGACCTCCAGGCCGAACTCGTCGTCCTGGTACATCGAGCACACCTTCTTGGCGCCCTTCTCCTTCACCAGCTTGGGCAGCGTCAGGCGGATCTGGTCGTAGTAGGTGGCGGCGAACGAGTACTTAAGCTTGTGGAAGGGCTCGTACATCTCGCGCGCAGCGGTGATCGGCAGGAAGTTGATGACGTTCTTCTCGAACTGCACCGGCATGGCCGCATTGGCCGGGGCGGTGCCAATGGTGCCGGCCACCAGGAACACCTTGTCCTGGCTGACCAGCTTCTGCGCCGCCAGCACGGCGCGCTTGGGGTCGTAGCCCGAGTCCTCGGCGATCAGCTTGAGCTTGCGGCCATGGATGCCGCCCTGCTCGTTGATCTCGTCCACACGCAGCTGCATGCCACCACGGCTTTGCTTGCCCAGCGCCGCGATCGGGCCCGACAGGTCCTGGATGGTGCCGATGACGATCTCGGTCTTGCTGACGCCCTGGGTCTGGGCCTGGGCGGTGCTGGCCGCGCCCAATGCGGCGAAGGCCAGGGGCAGGAGGGAAACGCGCTGCATGCGATGGGGCTCCGGAAGGGTGCGAAGGGCCAAGCCGGTGGTCCGGCCTTGCCGGCCATGCTAGCCCGCAGGCCCGGCGCGCACTGCTCGGGGAAGCGATGAGCGCCGGCCGCGCCAACCAGCCACAAAGCGCAAGACAGCGCCGCTCAAAACAGCGCGTCGCGCCCCACACCCTGGCCCAGCAGGCGGCGCTTGAGCTTCAACAGGGCCTCCTGCTGGATCTGGCGCACGCGCTCACGGGTCAGGCCCAGGCGCTGGGCCAGCACCTCCAGCGTCTCGGGCTCGCGATCGCCCAGACCGTAGCGGCCGGCCAGCACCTCGCGCTCGCGCACGTTCAGCCCGCCCAGGCCCTGGGCGAGCAGCGCCGAGACCTCCTGGCTCAGCATCAGACCGGCGGGATCGGCCGCGCGCTCGTCGGCCACGCCGTCCAGCAGCGTCTCGGCTGCCTCGCCGCGCTCCAGCGGCGCATCCAGCGAGGCCGGCTGCTCGGTCATGGCCAGCAACGCGCCCACCTGCGCCACGTCCCAGCCCAGGCGGCGGGCGATGTCCTCGGCACGCACCGGTTCGCCCGAGGCGGCACCGGCTGCCTCGGACTCGAGAGCCCGCCGCGCCCGCAGCACCTGGTTCAGCTCGCGCACCACGTGCACCGGCAGCCGCACCAGGCGTGTCTGGTGCATCAGCGCGCGCTCGATGGCCTGGCGAATCCACCACGAGGCGTAGGTGGAAAAGCGGAAGCCCCGCTCGGGCTCGAACTTCGCGATGGCGTGCATCAGCCCGAGGTTGCCTTCCTCGATCAGGTCAGGCAGCGGCAGGCCCCGGCCGAGGTAGTGCTTGGCGATGCTGACCACCAGCCGCAGGTTGTGCTCGATCATGGCCTGACGGGCCGCGAAGCTGCCACCGCGCGCCGCACGGGCGGTGGCCTGCTCCTCGTCGGCCGAGAACAGCGGCGCGCGGCGGATCTCGTGCAGGTAGCGCTGCAGCGTGTTGCCCGATTCGCCCTCGGCATCGGCCCCGGTGGCGGGCGGCGGGCCGTCGCCGGCCTCGGCGTCAGCGGCATCGGCCGGTGCGGCGGCGTCGCTCAGCGCCCCGTTCTGCGCTGCGTTTTGCGGTGCGTGGGCGGGGCGCTGTGATTCATGCTTCACGCTGCGCTCCCTGGGCTTGCCCGCCGATCCGTCAGGCCCGCATCATGCCGCGCTCAGCGCGCCGGCAGCAACTTGGCCGGATCGACCGGCTTGCCCTGGCGCCGGATCTCGAAGTGCAGTTGCACCCGTTCGGCGTCGCTGGCACCCATCTCGGCAATCTTCTGGCCGCGACGCACCACCTGGTCTTCCTTGACCAGCAGGGTCTGGTTGTGCGCGTAGGCGGTCAGGTACATGTTGTTGTGCTTGACGATCACCAGGTTGCCGTAGCCACGCAGGCCCGATCCGGCATAGGCCACGCGGCCGTCGGCAGCGGCCAGCACGGCATCGCCGGCCTTGCCGCCGATCGACAGGCCCTTGCTCTTGCCGTCGTCGAAGCCGGCGATCACCGGGCCGCTGGCCGGCCAGCTGAAGGCGATGTCCTCGTCGCCCTCACGCTGGGCGGGTTGCGCCGCCGGGGCCGGGGTGCCGGCGGCGGAAGCGGCCGCCGGACGCGTCTCCACCTGGCCCGAGGTGACCGGGCGCGCCACCACGGCACCGGCGTCCACATTCGGCGGCACCACGCGCAGCACCTGCCCCACCTCGATCAGGTTGGGGTTCTCCAGTCCGTTCCAGCGCGCGATGTCGCGCCAGCCCTGGCCGTTCTCCAGCGCCACCCGGGTCAGCGTGTCGCCGGGCTTGACGGTGTAGTAGCCGGGCTTGCCGGCGTTCTCGATGCCCGGCGGCGGCGGCTTGGCGGCGGCCTCGGGCGCGGCGCTGCCGGTACCCGCCGCGCTGCTGGAGCCCGTGGGGCCGGCCGCCGGCGCAGGTGCGCTGGCCCGCGGTGCGTTGCCACGGTCTTCCACCGGCGCCTTGTGCTTGGGCGAGGCGCAACCGGCCAGCACGAGCGCCAGGGCCAGGGCCGGCCAGGTCAGCAGGCGGGTGCGGGGCAGCAGGCAGCGGGACGGTGTCATGACAACGCGCCGCATGAGCGGCGGATTCAGGCGATGCCCGATTTTAGAGGGACGAAGTGCACCGCCTCGTGCTCGGTGCGCTGGCAACCGTGGGCATGGCGGTCGATCACCACCAGCACCTGGCCACGCCCGCCGCCACGGTGCATCGGCGCCACCAGGCGGCCGCCCACGGCGAGTTGGTCCAGCCACGCCTGCGGCACGTCCTCGCCGCCGGCGGCGGCGATGATGCTGTCGTAGGGCGCATTGGGCGCATGGCCCAGGCGGCCGTCACCATGCACCAGGCGCACATGGTCCAGGCGCCAGGCCGAGAGGTTGGTGCCGGCCTTGTCGAACAGCGGCTTCAGTCGCTCGATCGACACCACGCGCCGCGCCAGGTGCGCCAGCAGCGCAGTCTGGTAGCCGCAGCCGGTGCCCACCTCCAGCGTGCCGCCCAGGCTGCCATGGGTGCGAGCCTGGGCACCGTCGAACAGCAGCTCGATCATGCGCGCCACCACCGAGGGCTTGGAGATGGTCTGGCCCAGGCCGATCGGCAGGCTGGTGTCCTCGTAGGCCTGGTTGGCCAGCGCGGTGTCGACGAAGGCGTGGCGCGGCACGCGGCGCATGGCCTCGAACACCGGTTCGCAGCGGATGCCCTCGCGGCGCAGCAGCGCGATCATGCGCTCGCGCACCGGCTGCGAATCCAGGCCCAGCCCTTGCGGCGTGGCCTGGCGCGAGGCGTCGCGCGCGGCCTCGTGCAACGGGCGCTGCGGACGCAGCACGGCACGCGGCTCGGGCTTGGCGCGGCTGCGCACCGCGCCATGGCCCACGCTGTCCAGTCCGAGCGGAAAGCGTGGCGGCTTGGGACTGCCGGCGCTCATCCGCCGCGGGCCAGTCGGCCGGCCCAGGTGCCCAGGCCGGCATGGTCGGTCAGATCCACCTGCAGCGGCGTGATCGACACGCAGCCGTTGGCCGTGGCGTGGAAGTCGGTGCCCTCGCCCGCCTCGCGCGCATCGCCGGCCGGGCCGATCCACCAGATGGTCTCGCCGCGCGGGCTGGTCTGGCGGATCACCGGCTCGCTGGCATGGCGGCGGCCCAGGCGCGTGATGCGGCGCGGCAGCGTGTCGGCATCGGCGCGGTTGGGGATGTTCACGTTCAGCAGGAAGGGCGCGGCGCTGGGCGTGCCGACGATGCCCTGCGCCAGCACCTCCTCGACCACCGCGCGCACCACGCGGGCGGCGGCATCGAGGTGCGTCCAGCCCTTGGTGACCTGCGAGAACGCGATGGCCGGGATGCCGAACAGATAGCCCTCCATGGCCGCGGCCACGGTGCCCGAGTACAGCGTGTCGTCACCCATGTTGGCACCCTGGTTGATGCCCGAGAGCACCAGATCGGGGCGGTGGCCCAGCACGCCGGTCAGCGCCACGTGCACGCTGTCGGACGGCGTGCCGTTGACGACGCGAAAGCCCTGCTGCGCCCCGCCGCCGGTGAACACCGACAGCGGGCGGCTCAGCGTGAGCGCATTGCTGGTGCCGCTGGCGTTCTGCTCGGGCGCGAACACATCGATCTCGCCCAGACCCTGCACGGCCTGCACCAGGGCGGCGATGCCGGGGGCCAGGTAACCATCGTCGTTGGCGATCAGGATGCGCATGGGCCGCGATTGTAGGAGCCGCCCGGCCCGGCCGCCGGCCTCGTCACCCGGGCGACGGGTTGGCACGCGGTCGCTGCCTATCATCATTCGCTTTGAGTTTGATGCGCACTGCGCGCCCCCGAGGAGACACGATGCAAGCCTGGTTCTGCGACAACCCGATCGGCGTGGATGCGCTGCAGTGGCGCGAGGCCCCTACGCCCCAGCCCCAGGCCGGCCAGGTGCTGCTGGCGGTCAAGGCCGCGAGCCTGAATTTTCCCGATCTGCTGATCGTGGAGAACAAGTACCAGTTCAAGCCGCCGCTGCCCTTTGTGCCGGGCAGCGAGTTCGCCGGCGTGGTCGAGGCCGTGGGCGAAGGCGTCACCGCCTTCAAGCCGGGCGACCGCGTGGCGGCGCTGGCCGGCAACGGCGGCTTCGGCAGCCATGCCATCGTGCCGGCCGACAAGCTGTTCCCGCTGCCCGATGCGATGAGCTACGAACATGGCGCCGCCTTCGCGTTCACCTATGGCACCAGCATCCACGCCCTGCTCGACCGCGGCCGCCTGAAGGCCGGCGAGACGGTGCTGGTGCTGGGCGCCGCCGGCGGCGTGGGCACCGCTGCGGTGCAGATCGCCAAGGCCGCTGGCGCGCGCGTGATCGCCGCGGCCAGCAGCGACGAGAAGTGCGCGCTGTGCAAGGAGATCGGCGCCGACGAGACCATCAACTACAGCAGTGCCAACCTGCGCGAGGCGCTGAAGGCCCTGACCGGCGGCAAGGGCCCCGACGTGGTCTACGACCCGGTGGGCGGCGACCTGGCCGAGCCGGTGTTCCGCAGCATCGCCTGGCGCGGCCGCTACCTGGTGATCGGCTTCGCCGGCGGCGGCATCCCGGCCCTGCCGTGGAACCTGGCGCTGCTCAAGGGCGCCGACCTGGTGGGCGTGTTCTGGGGTGACTTCGTGCGCCGCGAGCCGGCCGGCTTCCAGCGCGACATGCGCCAACTGGGCCAGTGGTACGCCGAGGGCAAGGTCAAGCCGCTGGTGCACCAAACCCTGCCCATGAGCGACCTGCACAAGGCCTACGCGATGATGTCGGGCCGCCAGGTCATCGGCAAGCTGGTGCTGACGCCTTAACACGACGGCGTGCGCCCGGTCCACCCGGGCGTACCCCCGTGATGGGACGTCCGCGCTTCGCGCCCACGGGTCTTCTGCGCTAGCATGCACGGCGGAGAGCCCAGCCTATGGCCGTCAAGGTCCTGATCCTCGAAGACAACCCGGTCGCCCGCGCCTTCCTGTGCCGCGTGGTGCGCGAAAGCTTCAGCGACACCATCGCGATCACCGAGGCCGGTGACCTGGAAACCGCGCGCGCCCAGATCAAGCTGGCCGGCGGCGCCAGCGGCCTGCACGGCGTCGACCCGTTCAAGCTGATCCTGGTCGATCTGGAACTGCCCGACGGCAACGGCATGGAACTGCTGGCCGAGCTGGGCCACTACCCGGCCACCAAGATCGTCACCACGCTGTACTCCGACGACGACCACCTGTTCCCTGCGCTGCAGCGCGGCGCCGACGGCTACCTGCTGAAGGAAGACCGCTTCGAGGTGCTGGTCGAAGAGTTGCAGAAGATCGTGCGCGGCCAGCCGCCGCTGTCGCCGGCCATCGCGCGCCGCCTGCTCACGCACTTCCGCCATGGCGGTCGGCCCGACGGCAGCGTGCCCGACTCGGGTTTCACGGTGCCGGGCGAGTTCGCCACCACCAGTGCGCCGGTGCCGATCGAGAAGCTGCCCGACCACGAGCGGCTCACCCCGCGCGAGAGCGAGGTGCTCACCTACCTGAGCAAGGGCTTCACGATCAAGGAGATCGCCAGCCTGATGGGCATCAAGTGGTTCACCGTCAACGACCACATCAAGTCCATCTACAAGAAGCTCAACGTGTCCAGCCGCGCCGAGGCCGCGGTGCTGGCCACCAAGCAGGGCCTGGTCTGACCGGCGCCCGCGCGCCGGGCGACCCGCCAGCGCCACCGCGGCCGTGAGCCCGACCTCCGGCCCCGACGATCCGGCGCACCGCCAGCCGCTGCCCCGCAGCCGCCGCCCCACCGACCCCTGGCCGCGCCCGGCGGGCCCCCGCCCGACCACGCCCGACGCCTCGGGCGACACGCAGGCCGACTCGGCCTGGACCGAAGCCGCCACGCTGGGCGCGCGCCGCACGCCGCGCCGCCCGGTGGAGGTGGCTCGCCGCCTGCTGCTGGCGGGCCTGCTGGGCGTGGCGCTGCTGGCGCTGTGGCTGCGCTGGATGGCGGCCGAGCCGCACCTGGCGGCGCGCTGGCGCGTGCCGGCCGGCGGACCGGCCGGGCTGGAACTGGTGGCCAGCACCGATCCGGCGCTGGCGCCGCACGTCGGCCAGCGCTTGCTGGCGCTGCAGGCGCCCGATGGCCAGCGCGTGCTGGCCCGCGCCGAGTGGCTGGCGCGCTCGCCGCGCTGGATCATCGACGAGCAGGCGCGCACCCGGCAGACCGCGGCCCAGGCCGAGTTGTCGCGCGCCCAGGCCCAGCCGGCCCTGACCCTGGTGTTCACCACCAGCCAGGGCGGCGAGGCCCAGGCCAGCGTGCAGCCGCGGCCGCGTGGCCTGTGGGGCGTGGGCCTGGCCAGCGGCGTGCTGGGCGCGCTGGCGCTGCTGCTGTACCTGGTGACGGTGGCCGTGTGGGTGTGGCGCCCGGGCCTGCCCACGCTGCTGTATGCGGCCATGACGCTGCCGCAGTGCGTGAACCTGCTGCTGATCGGCGCCGAGTTGCTGCCCGGCCTGGGCGTGCCGTCGGGCCTGGCCAGCATCGACCTGCGGCTGCGGCTGCTGGCCGACGCCACCACCTCGGCCGCGCTGGTGCACCTGCTGCTGGTGCACCCGCAGCCGCTGCCGCGCTGGCGCTGGCTGGCCGGCCCCACCTGGGTGCTGGCGCTGGGCCTGGCAGTGGCGGCGCCCTTGCTGCCGTTGCCGGGCCTGTGGTGGTGGATCTCGGCGCTGGGCCTGGGCTGCGGCCTGCTGGGCATCGGCCTGCTGCGCTGGACGCTGAGACACGCGCGCCACGCCATGGCCACCACGCTGCTGTGGCTGAACCTGGCCGGCACCGGCACGCTGGCGCTGCTGCTGCTGGCGATTGGGGTGGCCGGTGGCGTGGGCGGTGGCAACGCCCGGGCGCCGGCCGATGTGGCGGTGATCGGCCCGGTGGTGTGGATGGTGTTCTTCACCGCGCTGCTGATGCTGGCGCCGTTCCTGTCGCGCTCGCAGCAGGTGCTGCGCATGTTCGCGCTGCTGGCGGGCATCGCCACCACGGTGGCCTCGCTGAACCTGCTGTTCGCGACGCTGTTCCCGTTCGGCCATCTGGCGGCGCTGCTGATGGCGCTGGGGGTGGGGCTGGGCCTGTACCACCTGGCCCGGCACTGGATCGTGCGCCAGCTCACCGGCTCGGTGACGGTGAGCGCCGAGCGCATGTTCGACAGCCTGTACCGCGCCGCGCGCGAGCTCGAGCAGTCGCCGCGCCAGGCAGGCGACCAGCTGAGCATCCTGCTGCGCGAGTTCTTCGACCCGCTGGAGATCAGCCGGACGCCGCGCACGCTGTCGCGCGTGCGGGTGGCCGGCGACGGCTCGACGCTGGGCGTGCCGGTGCCCGACCTGAGCGATGGTGCGCCCGCACAGGCCACACAGGGCGCGCTGGTGCTGCGCCACGCGCAGCGCGGCCGGCGCCTGTTCACCGACGAGGACCGGCAACTCACCGAACGCGTGATCGAGCAACTGCGCCACGCCGTGGCCCATGACCGCGCGGTGGAGCATGGCCGCGCCGAGGAGCGCGCCCGCATCGCCCAGGATCTGCACGACGACATCGGCGCGCGCCTGCTGACGCTGATGTACAAGGCGCCCAACGGCGAGATCGAGGAGTACATCCGCCACACGCTGCAGGACCTGAAGACGCTGACCCGCGGCCTGGCGGCCTCGAACCACCGGCTCTCGCATGCCGCCGCCGAATGGAAGGCCGACATCACGCAGCGCCTGTCGGCCACCGGCTGCGACCTGCACTGGAGCTTTTCCAGCGAGCGCGACCTGACGCTGAACGTGGTGCAGTGGTCGGCGCTCACGCGGGTGATGCGCGAGCTGGTCAACAACATCATCAGCCACGCCCAGGCCTCGCAGGTGGAGATCAGCGTGCACGTGGACCGGGGCGAGTTCCACCTCACGGTGCTGGACGACGGCATCGGCCGCGAGCCGTCGCTGTGGGCGCACGGGCTGGGGCTGGGCGGCGTGCGCAAGCGGGTCAAGCAGCTGGGCGGCCAGGTGCAGTGGCGCGAGCAGGCACAGCGCGGCATCCGCTGCGACGTGCGCGTGCCGCTGCGCGACGGCCGCGGCTGACGCCCGCACCCACCCCGACGCCAGACCCGGCCGGCCCGGCTTGTCCACAAGCCGGTTCTGCCCACAGTTCCTGTGGACAAGGCTGTGGGATGGCTGGGCCCGGCGGCGCCAAGTCCTTGTCAGCCGGGGCTTCGCCTTGCGCTGCCTCAGTTTGTGGCAGTGCGATGACAGGCGTCGTCAGACGCCGGTACTCATTTGGCCAGTGTCTTGTGGATGCCCAGGGCGGCCAGCGTGCCGGCCATGCCCGACAGCAGGTACAGGCTCACGGCGCCCAGGCCGTGGTGGGCCGACAGGTACAGCACCACCACCGGCGCGCAGGCCGCGCCCACCAGCCAGGCCAGGTCGGCCGACAACGCCGCGCCCAGGTAGCGCAGCCGCGCCGCGAAGGCCGAGGCCACCGCGCCGGCGGCCTGGCCGTAGCTCAGGCCGAACAGCGCGAAGCCCAGCAGGAAGAACAGGTTCTGCCCGGCCGCGCCGCCGTCCAGCAGGAAGGGCGACACCAGGCCGAACATGCCGATGGCCACCGACAGCGTGCCCAGCGTGGTGCGGCGGCCGATGCGGTCGGCCAGCCAGCCCGACAGCGGCATCACCGCCGCCGCCACCAGCGCGCCGGCCACCTGCAGCCACAGCAGCTCACCCAGCTCGCGCGGCGAGCTCAGGCTCAGCCAGGACAGCGGAAACACCGTGACCAGGTGCACCAGCGCAAAGCTGGCCAGCGCGGCAAACGCGCCGATCAGCAGCGTGCGGCCGCCGCCGGACTGCAGCAGCTCGCGCAGGTCGCAGGGTTCCAGTTCGTTCTGGCGCAGCGCGTCGGCATAGTCGTCGTCGAGCACCAGTTGCAGCCGCGCGAACAGCGCCACCACGTTCAGGGCGAAGGCCACGAAGAACGGGAAGCGCCAACCCCAGCCGAGGAAGTCTTCGGCGCTGAGGTGGGTCCACAAGTAGGCATACAGCGCCGCCGCCAGGCCGAAGCCGACCGGCGCGCCGATCTGGCCCAGCATCGCATACCAGCCGCGCCGGTGGGCGGGCGCGTTCATCGCCAGCAACGAGGGCAGGCCGTCCCACGAGGCGCCGATGCCCAGGCCCTGCAGCAGCCGGCAGGCGGCCAGCAGCATCACCGCGCCGCTCCACTCGGCCGTGCCGGGCAGCAGGGCCATCGTGCAGGTGGCGGTGCCCAGGCCGAACATGGCCAGCGTGAGCTTGGCGCCCCGCCCGAAGCGCCGCTGCACTGCCATGCCGCCCAGCGTGCCCAGCGGCCGCGCGATGAAGGCCAGCGCGAACACCGTGAACGAGGCCAGCAGCGCCTGCAGCGGCGGCTGGCCGGGGAAGAACAGCGCCGGAAACACCAGCACCGAGGCCAGGCCGTAGACGAAGAAGTCGAAATACTCGCTGGCCCGACCGACCACCACGCCGACGGCGATGTCGTCGGGGGTGACTGCACCATCACGGTGCGGCGGTGACACCTCTCGGCGAGGCAGTGCGGCAGACCAGAGGCGGGAGAGCGGGAAGCGTTCGTACATCGCAGGGGGCGCGCCGGCAGGCGCGGTTCAGAACGGGTCGGAACAGGCGGAAGAACGCGTCGATCAGGGCGGTTTCACGCAGGAATCAGAGACAGGCAGCCACCGTTTGGCAAGGGGCGCCGGTCAATCGCCGTGCACGCCCAGGCACGGGGGGTGGGACAAAGTGTCCAATCGTTGACAACGGTCAATCTAGGTAGATTCCCGCGAATCCTGCCTTCTCAGGGCAGACACCTAGCCATGTCCGACCTCCGCGCCCACACCCCCACCCCACGCCACCGCGGCCGTGCCCTGCTGCCGCTGGCCGCCCTGCTGCCCGTGCTGCCGCTTGCCGGCTGCAAGACCATCGTGATGAACCCCGCCGGCGACATCGCGCGCCAGCAGGCCGACCTGATCGTCACCTCGACGGTGCTGATGCTGCTGATCATCGTGCCGGTGATCGCGCTGACACTGCTGTTCGCCTGGCGCTACCGCGTGCGCCAGGCCGGCGCCAGCAGCGCCCGCTACGAGCCGGACTGGGACCACTCCACCAAGCTGGAGCTGCTGATCTGGGGCGCGCCGCTGGCCATCATCATCGCGCTGGGCACGATCACCTGGATCAGCACGCACCAGCTCGACCCGTTCCGCCCGCTGTCGCGCCTGGACGAGAACCGCGCGCTGCCGGCCAACGTCAAGCCGCTGGAAGTGCAGGCCGTGGCGCTGGACTGGAAGTGGCTGTTCGTCTACCCCGAGCTGGGCATCGCCACGGTCAACGAGCTGGCGCTGCCGGTGGACCGCCCGGTGCGCTTCACGCTGACCGCATCGACGGTGATGAACTCGTTCTACGTGCCCGCGCTGGCCGGCCAGATCTACGCCATGCCCGGCATGGCCTCGCAGCTGAACGCCGTGATCAACAAGCCCGGCACCTGGGAAGGCTTCTCTGCCAACTACAGCGGTGAAGGCTTCTCGGGCATGCGCTTCGCGTTCCACGGCCTGGCGCAGGCCGACTTCGACCGCTGGGTCGAGGGCGCCCGCGGCGCCGGCGCCGCGCTGGACCGCGCCACCTACCTGGCGCTGGAAAAGCCCAGCCAGCGCGACGCGGTGCGCCGCTTCGCCAGCGTGGACAAGGGCCTGTTCGACGCGGTGGTGAACCGCTGCGTCGAGCCCGGCCGCATGTGCATGGCCGACATGATGGCCATCGACGCCCGCGGTGGCGCCGGCAAGGGCGGCCTGGCCGCCGTGACCCGCGCCAACTGGCGTGATGGCCAGCAGACCGTGGTCGCCGGCCTGTGCACCGCCGCCGATCCGGAAGGCCGTGGCCCCGTCGCCGTGAGCGCTGCACCCGCCGCCAAGGCCGCACGCAGCCTGCCCGCCAACAACACCAACAACAACGCCACGGAGCTGTGATGTCCAACGCCGCCCCCGTCGAAGAAACCCTGCTGCTCGGCCGCCTGTCGCTGAAGGCGCTGCCGCTGCACGAGCCCATCCTGCTGGTCACGTTCGCGATGGCCGCGCTCGGCGGCCTGGCCGTGCTGGCGCTGATGACCCGCTACCGTGCCTGGGGCCCGTTCTGGCGCAACTGGGTCACCAGCATCGACCACAAGAAGATCGGCATCATGTACATGGTGCTGGGCATCGTGATGCTGCTGCGCGGCTTTGCCGACGCGCTGATGATGCGCGCGCAGCAGGCCATCGCCTTCGGTGACCAGGCCGGCTTCTTGCCGCCGCACCACTACGACCAGATCTTCACCGCCCACGGCGTGATCATGATCTTCTTCGTGGCGATGCCCTTCGTCACCGGCTTCATGAACTACGTGGTGCCGCTGCAGATCGGCGCGCGCGACGTGGCCTTCCCGTTCCTGAACAACTTCAGCTTCTGGATGACGGTGGGCGGCGCGGTGCTGATGATGATCTCGCTGTTCGTCGGCGAGTTCGCGCGCACCGGCTGGCTGGCCTATCCGCCGCTCTCAGGCATCCTGGCCGATCCAGGCGTGGGGGTGGACTACTACCTGTGGTCACTCAACGTGGCCGGTGTGGGCACCACGCTGTCGGGCATCAACCTGATCGTCACCATCATCAAGATGCGCGCGCCGGGCATGACGCTGATGAAGATGCCGGTGTTCACCTGGACCAGCCTGTGCACCAACGTGCTGATCGTCGTGAGCTTCCCGGTGCTGACCGCCGTGCTGGTGCTGCTGACGCTGGACCGCTACGTCGGCACCAACTTCTTCACCACCGACCTGGGCGGCAACGCCATGGTCTACGTGAACCTGATCTGGATCTGGGGCCACCCCGAGGTCTACATCCTGGTGCTGCCGGTGTTCGGCATCTTCAGTGAGGTGGTAGCCACGTTCTGCAGCAAGCGCCTCTTTGGCTACGCCTCGATGGTCTACGCCACGGTGGTGATCACCATCCTGTCGTACCTGGTGTGGCTGCACCACTTCTTCACGATGGGCTCGGGCGCATCGGTGAACTCGTTCTTCGGCATCACCACGATGATCATCTCGATCCCGACGGGCGCGAAGATCTTCAACTGGCTGTTCACGATGTACCGCGGCCGCATCCGCTTCGAGGTGCCGATGCTGTGGACCATCGGCTTCATGATCACCTTCGTGATCGGCGGCATGACCGGCGTGCTGCTGGCCGTGCCCCCGGCCGACTTCGTGCTGCACAACAGCCTGTTCCTGATCGCGCACTTCCACAACGTGATCATCGGCGGCGTGGTGTTCGGCGTGTTCGCCGGCATCACCTACTGGTTCCCCAAGGCCTTCGGCTACAAGCTCGATCCGTTCTGGGGCAAGGCCTCCTTCTGGTTCTGGTTCATCGGCTTCTACCTGGCCTTCATGCCGCTGTACGTGCTGGGCCTGATGGGCGTGACCCGCCGCATGAGCCACTTCAACGACATGAGCCTGCAGCCCTGGTTCCAGGTGGCCGCACTCGGCGCCGTGCTGATCGCGCTCGGCATCGCCAGCTTCATCATCCAGCTGGTGGTGAGCTTCGTGCGCCGCGAGCAGTACCGTGACCTCACCGGCGATGCCTGGGGCACCGGCCGCACGCTGGAGTGGAGCACCGCCTCGCCCCCGCCCGACTACAACTTCGCCTTCACGCCGGTGGTGCACGAGCGCGACGCCTGGCACCACATGAAGGAAGCCGGCGCCCAGCGCCCGACCAGCGGCTTCCAGCCCATCCACATGCCCAGCAACACCGCCGCCGGCGTGCTGATCGCCGGCATGGCCACGCTGTTCGGCTTTGCCGCCGTGTGGCACATCTGGTGGCTGGTGGCGGCCTCGTTCGTGTGCACGGTGCTGGGTGCGGTGATCCACACCTTCAACTACCACCGTGACTACCACATCCCCGCCGACACCGTGACCCGCACCGAGGCGCTGCGCACGCAGCTGCTGGCCTCGCTGGGCCTGGGTGGCAAGCCCACGGCCGCCGCCTGATCACGATCCACGAATCAAGGACTTCACCATGCTGATGGCCAGTTCCTCCGCCGCGCTGGACGCGGCCCGCGCCACGCCGCCGCAGTTCTACGACGACGGCAGCCACCATCCGCAGCAGGGCACCCTGCTCGGCTTCTGGCTGTACCTGATGAGCGACTGCCTGATCTTCGCGATCCTGTTCGCGGTGTTCGCGGTGTACTCGCACAGCTATGCCGCCGGCCCCTCGGGCGCCGACCTGTTCGACCTGCCGCTGGTGGCCGTCAACACCGGCCTGCTGCTGCTCTCGTCGATCACCTACGGCTTCGCGATGATCGGCATGAACCAGCGCAGCAAGGCCCAGGTGCTGGGCTGGCTGGCGCTGACCGGCTTGCTGGGCATGGGCTTCGTCAGCCTGGAGCTGTACGAGTTCAAGCACCTGATCCATGAGGGCGCCGGCCCGCAGCGCAGCGCCTTCCTGTCGGCCTTCTTCGCGCTGGTGGGCACGCACGGCCTGCACGTGAGCTTCGGCATCCTGTGGCTGGGCACGCTGATGATCCAGGTGGCCAAGCTGGGCCTCACCCAGGCCAACCGCCGCCGCCTGATGTGCCTGTCGATGTTCTGGCACTTCCTGGACGTGGTGTGGATCGGCGTGTTCACCTTCGTCTACCTGATGGGCTCGATGCCCGCCACCGCTTGAGGAGCACCGCGATGGCTGCCGCTCACGACTCTCACGATCACCACGACGACCACGGCCACGGTGAGGCCGAGTACCACGCCACCTACAAGGGCTACGTCATCGGCTTCCTGCTGTCGGTGCTGCTCACCGCCGTGCCGTTCTGGCTGGTGATGGGCAAGGTGATCGCCTCGCCGGCCACCACAGCCGCGGTGATCCTGGGCTTTGCCGCCGTGCAGGTGGTGGTGCACATGGTGTACTTCCTGCACATGAACGCCAAGGTCGAACAGGGCTGGTCGCTGCTGGCCCTGGTGTTCACCGGCGTGCTGGTGGTGATCATGATGGCGGGCTCGATCTGGGTGATGCATCACCTGAACGCCAACATGATGCCCACGCACGACATGCGGATCAGACCTTGACCCCCCCCGAAGCGGCCAAGGCCGCCCCCCCCCGGGGGGGCGCCGCCAGTGGACTGGCAGAGCCAGCTCCACGGCGGCCGCTGGGTTGGGGCGGCGGACTGCTCAGGGTGGTGCTCACTGGCCTGCTGCTCGCTTCGGCTATCGGCTTCGCAACGCTGTCGGCCTGGCAGTGGCAGCGGCTGGCCTGGAAGGAGGCGCTGTTGGCGCGCATCGCCCGCCAGCAGGCCGCCGCGCCGCAGCCGCTGGCTGCACCAGCGGCCTGGGCCGGCATCTCGCGTGACAACGACGAGTACCGCCCGGTCACGCTGCGCGGCCATCTGGAGCCGCAGCGCGAGATCCGCGTGCTGGCCAGCACCGAACTGGGCCGCGGCCACTGGGTGATGGTGCCGCTGCGCATCGCCCACAGCCACACCGACGGCAGCCCCGACGGTGCCCGCGTGTGGCTGAACCGCGGCTTCGTCGACGACGCCCACACCGAGCCCGCCACCCGCCCCGCCCCCACCGGCGAGATCACCGTCACCGGCCTGCTGCGCTTCAGCGAAGCCGGCCAGTGGCTGTGGCAGCGCAACGACCCCGCCAGCGGCCGCTGGGTGGGCCGCGACCTGGCCGCGATGTCGCGCGCCGCGCGCATCAGTGCCGCCCCCTTCTTCATCGACGTGGCCGAGGCGGGCGAACGCCCGGTCGCCGAGGCCATCGGCACGGACGGCGCCCCCGCCGTGCCGCACGCCACGGCGCGCAACGCGGGCTTTCCGCGCGGCGGCCTGACCGTGCTGCGCTTCAGCAACAATCACCTCGTCTACGCGCTCACCTGGCTGGCGCTGGCCGCCGGCACCGTGGTGGCCGCGGCCGTGCTGTGGCGCCTGGCGCCCGCCCGTCGCGCGGCCTGAACACGGGCCGCCCGCGCGGCTCCTGGCGCGGGGTGTCCGGCCCCGCTGCGGCACACCCGGGGCGCCCGCAGCCACCTGCGCCGCCAGGCTCGCACCGCCCGCACCGCCCGCCCACGCCGCCTCTCAACGCCACCATGCTGCCGTTCCGCCTTGCCCCGATGCCACCCTGGTGGCCCTGGCGTGGCGCGTCGGCGGATGACGAGCCCGCGCGCACCGACGGTGCGCCGCCTCCGGCCCCGGTGCCCGACGCGCCGCTGGCCGACGACCCCGCCCTGCCCCCCGAAGCCCGCGCCGGCCGCAGCAACCTGATGCAGCTGGTGCAGTTGCGCTGGCTGGCCGTGGGCGGGCAGCTGGGCACGGTGCTGGCCGTGCACTTCGTGCTCGGCATCCGGTTGCCGATCCTGGCGCTGCTGTCCTTGCTGGCGGCGCTGTCGCTGTTCAACCTGGCCAGCTGGCTGCGCGCCAGCACCGCCCGCCACGTGGGCCAGCCCGAGCTGTTCCTGGGCCTGCTGATGGACATGGTGGTGCTGACCGGGCTGCTGGCGCTGACCGGCGGCGTCAACAACCCCTTCGTCTTCGTCTACCTGCCGCAGCTGGCCGTAGGCGCGCTGCTGCTGCGCAGCGCCTATGCCTGGACCCTGGTGCTGGGCGCCTGCACGGCCATCATGCTGCTGGCGCAGTGGCACCTGCCGCTGGCCTGGCCCGATGCGCCGCAGCCGCAGCGCCTGTCGCTGCACTACCTGGGCGGACTGCTGATGTGCTTTGCGCTGTGCGCGTCGCTGCTGGTGGTGGCCATCGGCCGCTTCGGCCGCAACCTGCGCCTGCGCGACGCGCGCCTGGCCGCGCTGCGCCAGCGCGCCGCCGAGGAGGACCACATCGTGCGCATGGGCCTGCTGGCCAGCGGCGCCGCACACGAGCTGGGCACCCCACTGGCCACGCTGAGCATCATCCTGGGCGACTGGGCGCACATGACACCGTTTGCCGCCGAGCCCGAGCTGCGCGACGACATCGAGCAGATGCAAGCCCAGGTGCAACGCTGCAAGGCCATCATCAGCGGCATCCTGATGTCGGCCGGTGACACCCGCGGCGACGCCCCCACGGCCACCACGCTGCATGACTTCCTGGACGAGCTCAGCGACGACTGGCGCGCACGCCGCAACCAGGGCGGCTTCCGCGCCGAGCTGGGGCCGCTGCCGGCCACGCCCATAGTCGCCGACACCGGCCTGCGCCAGATGGTGACCAATGTGCTCGACAACGCGCTGGAGGCCATGCAGGCCGCCGGCACCGCGCCGCCGGCCACGCCGCGGCTGCTGGCCGATTGCGACGGCGACCGCCTGACGCTGCGCGTGCTGGACCGCGGCCCCGGTTTCAGCGACGAGATGCTGGCCAGCTTCGGCCGGCCCTACCACTCCAGCAAGGGCCGGCCCGGCGGCGGGCTGGGCCTGTTCCTCAGCGTCAACGTGGCGCGCAAGCTGGGGGGCAATGTCAACGCCCGCAACCGCGAGACCGGCGGCGCCGAGGTCACGATCGCCCTGCCGCTGGCCGCCCTGGCCCTGACGGCCGACCCCCGCCCCGCCCCCTGGAGCCCGGCATGAGCAGCGCCCACCGCCCCACTGACGACGACGACGAGCGCACGCTGCTGATCGTGGAGGACGACGACGCGCTGGCCGCCACGCTGCGCCGCAGCTTCGAGCGCCGCGGCTGGACCGTGCTGCGCGCGCAGGACCTGGACAGCGTGCAGGCCCAGTTGGCCACGCAGCAGCCCAGCCACGCCGTGGTCGACCTGAAACTGGCCAACGGCCACTCGGGCCTGGCCTGCGTGCAGGCCCTGCACGCGCACGACCCCGACATGGCCATCGTGGTGCTGACCGGCTACGCCAGCATCGCCACCGCGGTGGAGGCCATCAAGCTGGGCGCAAGGCACTACCTGGCCAAGCCGGCCAACACCGACGACATCGAGGCCGCCTTCGCCCGCACCGAGGGCGAGACCGACGTGGACATGACCAACCGCGCCACGTCCATCAAGACGCTGGAGTGGGAGCGCATCCACGAGACGCTGGCCGACACCGGCTTCAACATCAGCGAGACCGCACGCCGCCTGGGCATGCACCGCCGCACGCTGGCGCGCAAGCTGGAAAAGCAGCGCGTGAAATGAGCCGCCGCTGGCGGCACCCGGTGCGCTGAAGCGGCCCCTGAAATGCAAAAGGCCGCGTGCTTTTGCACGCGGCCTTTTGACTCATCGGGTGGGGTGGCTGATGGGACTCGAACCCACGACGACCAGAATCACAATCTGGGACTCTACCAACTGAGCTACAGCCACCGCAGAGCCGCGCAGTATAGCGCGGAAATCAGGACTTGGGCGCCGATGCAGCGTTTGCAGCGTTCACCGGGTCGGCGCGCTTCTCGGTCTTGAAGCGCGCCTTCAGGGCCTGGTAGTAGGCCTCGGCCTCGGCGCGGCCCCAGGCCTGGCCGTACTGGCCGCGCAGGGCCTGGGCATCCTCGGGCTTCACCTCGCGCGGCAGCACCTTGTCGATGCGCGCCACCACGTACCCCTGGCCCGGCAGGGCCACGCCCACGGTGGCCGGCAGCTTGGTGGCGTCGGCGGCCAGCACGGCGTCGAGCACCTGGCGCGACAGGCCCTCGGGCTTGGCGCGCGAGACGGTGATCGCGTCGGCCAGCGTACCGCTGGCGGCATCGGCCTTCAGCTGCGCCAGGCGGGCCTCGCCATCCTTGCGGGCCAGGGCCTCGGCCTGGGCGGCCACCAGGCGCTGGCGCACGGCCTCCTTCACCTCGGCCAGCGGCAGCGTGCGCGCCGGCTGGTACTGCACCACGCGGGCGGCGGCCAGCTGGTTGGCCCCCACCTCCACGGCGTCGGTGTTGCGCTTGTTCTTGATCGCGTCGTTGCCGAACAGGGCCTCCAGAAGCTTGGCACTGGCCAGCGGGCCCTTGGCATCGGGCTGCGGGGTGCGCTGCACGGTGGCCGTGCGCTTCTCGAGCTTGAGCTTGTCGATCACCGGCTGCAGGCTGTCGCTCTGCTCGTACACGGTGTTGGTGAACTGCTCGGCGGCCTCGGCCCAGCGCTTGACGGCCAGCTGCTGCTTGACCTCGTCCTCGATCTGGCCGCGCACGGCCTCGAAGGGCTTCTTGTCGCCGCCACGCACCGCCTCGAGCTGGATGATGTGGAAGCCGAAATCGGTCTCGACCAGGTTGCTGATCTCGCCCGGCTTCATCGCGAACACAGCGTCCTCGAAGGGCTTGACCATCGCGCCACGGCCGAAGAAGTCGAGGTCGCCGCCCTTGACCGCCGAGCCCGGATCCTGCGAGTTTTTCTTGGCCACCTCGGCGAAGCTGGCCGGCGCCTTGCGCACCTCGGCCAGCAGGGCCTCGGCCTTGGCCTTGGCCTTCTGCTTCACGTCGGGCGCCGCATCCTTGTCGGCATTGATCAGGATGTGGCGGGCGCGGCGCTCCTCGGCCGCGGTGTAGCGGCTGGCGTTCTCGGCGTAGTACTTGCGCAGGTCGTCCTCGGGCGCGGTGATGCCGCGCTTGATGCCGTCCATGTCGAGCAGCACGTACTCGATCTGCGCCTGCTCGGGCGCGCGGAACTCGCTCTCGCGCTGCTTGTACCAGGCCTCGATGTCGGCGTCGGTGGGCGCCACCTTGGCCACATAGTCCTTGGCCTCGAAGCGCGCCAGCCGCACCTCGCGGCGCTGCAGCAGCGCGTCGAGCGCGGTGTTGACCACGGCGCCCGGCACCACCACGGCGCCGGTGATGCCGCCCAGCACCTGCTGAAGCGCCAGGTCCTGGCGCAGGCGGGCGGCGAACATCTCGGAGGTCATGCCCTGTGCGTTCAGCAGTTCCTTGTTGACGCTGCCGTCGGCATTGCGCAGCTGCGCGAACTGCGGGTCGGTGACGAACAGGCGCTGCAGGCGCTCGTCGGTGACGGTGAGGTGCTGCTTGACCATCGCGGTCTGCAGCACGCGCTCGCGCACCAGCATCTCCAGCGTCTCGGCGCGTGCGGCCGGCGTGTCGAACATCTTGGCGTCCACACCCGGCATCTGGGCGCGGATGCGCTCCACCTGCCGCTGGTGCGCGCTGTCCCACTCGGCCTGGGTGATGGTCTGGCCATCGACCTTGGCCACCGTGGCGTTGCCACCCTCGGTGAAGCGCGAATAGCCCTGGATGCCGAACACCACGAACGACGGCAGGATCAGGATCAGCAGCAGCAGCTGCAGCCACCGGTTGTGGGTGCGTACGAACTCGAACATGTGTGATGAGCCTTCGGAAGCGGCGGACAAACCACCCGGGCCATGGACGCAAAAAAGGCGAACCGGGGTTCGCCTTGCTGCACTTGGGGCCCGAGCGCCGGCAGCGCCGGAACCTGGGATTCTAGGGCCCGGCCAGCGCCGCCTGGCGCCGGGTTCCGGGGGGCCGCCTGGGGCGACCGGATTGGTGGGTGCTGAGGGGCTCGAACCCCCGACCTACGCCTTGTAAGGGCGCCGCTCTACCAGCTGAGCTAAGCACCCGTCATGCGTAGGCGCGCGTGGCGCCGTGGTTCACTTGATGCCGTCCTTCAGGGCCTTGCCCGGACGGAACTTCGGCACCTTGGAAGCCTTGATCTTGATCACGTCACCGGTGCGGGGGTTGCGGCCGCTGCGGGCCGCGCGCTTGGTCACCGTGAAGGTGCCGAAGCCGACGATGGACACGTTGCCGTTCTTCTTCAGCGTGGTCTTCACGCCGCCGATCAAGGCGTCCAGGGCGCGCGTGGCAGCGGCCTTGGAGATGTCGGCCTGCTTGGCAATGTGCTCGATCAGATCGGTCTTGTTCACGAAGGTACCCCCTCTCGAATTGGCGCTGGCGTGGTGGTCTTGCGGGCCCTGCCGGCCCTGCTTCGGTGGCGCTGTGGTTCGCGTCGATTACAGCGGCACGCGCCGTGCAGTGTCAAGCGTGAGGCGCGGATTCTATGCGCGGGGTCAGGCGTCCGCGAGGCCCGTGTCGCGCCGGCCGAAAACCTGCTGTGTGACTCACCGCACGTCGCCCCGGCGCACCAGCACCACACCGGCCGCACACAGGCCCATGCCGGCCAGCGCCAGCAGGCCCAGGCGCTCGTCGAACAGCCACCAGGCCATCACCGCGGTGCACGGCGGCACCAGGTACAGCAGGCTGGTCACGCGCGTGGCCGCGCCGCGCTGGATCAGCATCATCAGCAGCGAGCTGCCGCCCAGCGACAGCCCCAGCACCGACCAGGCCAGCGCGATCAGCACATCGGGGTGCCACACCATCGGCGCCGTCTCCAGCGCGGCAAAGGGCAAGGTGACGAGCAGCGCCGCGGCCAGCTGCACCGCATTGCCGGCGCGCACATCCAGCGGCTGCACGAAGCGCTTCTGGTACAGCGTGCCGCTGGTGATGGCACCGAGCGCCAGCAGCGTGAGTCCCAGGTTGGCGGGCGTGACCTCGCCCGCGCCCATCTTGGGCCACACCACCAGCACCAGACCGGCCAGGCCCAGCAGCAGGCCCACCCACTGCAGCGGCGCCACCGCATGCCGGCCGCGCTGGCTTTCCCACAACGCGGTGAGCAGCGGCTGCAGCCCGACGATCAGCGCCACCGTGCCGGCCGGCGCACCGGCACGCACGGCGGCCCACACCCCGCCCAGGTAGCCGGCATGCATCAGCACGCCGCTGACGCCCAGGTGCGCCCACTGCCGCACGCCCAGCGGCCAGGCCACGCCGGCCACGCGCATCCACAGCGCGAAGGCCAGCACCGACAGCGCATAGCGCCAGCTCAGGAACGACAGCGGCGGCACGTGCGGCATGGCCAGCCGCGCCACCACGAAGCCGGTGCTCCAGATGGCGACGAAGACCCAGGGCATGGCCGCCAGCAGGCGGGCTTGCCGCTGCGCGGCAGCGTCGTTCACTTGGCCTTGGCGCGGATTTCGGGCAGGGCGCGCTGCAGGTAGTACACCATCGACCAGATGGTGAGCACGGTGGCCACGAGGATCAACGCCGTGCCCCACAGCCGTGTGTCGACCAGGCCGAACAGCGCGCCGTCGTACAGCAGGAAGGGGATGGCCGTCATCTGCGTGGCGGTCTTGAGCTTGCCCAGCATGTGCACCGCCACGCTGCGCGAGGCGCCGATCTGCGCCATCCACTCGCGCAGCGACGAGATGGCGATCTCGCGGCCGATGATCACCAGCGCCACCAGCGCATCCACCCGGTCGAGCTTGACCAGGATGAGCAGCGAGGCACAGACCAGGAACTTGTCGGCCACCGGGTCGAGGAAGGCGCCGAAGGACGAGGTCTGGTTGAGCTTGCGCGCCAGCCAGCCGTCCAGCCAGTCGGTCAGCGCGAACACCACGAACATCACCGTGGCGATCAGGTTGCGCGTGGCCGCATCCAGCGGCAGGTAGAACACGCCGACGATCAGCGGGATCGCGACGATGCGCGCCCAGGTCAGCAGAGTCGGCAGCGTGAGGAACATGGCGGCATTGTGCATGCAGCCATGGCTCAGTCCAGGGTGCGTGGCTTGAAGCGGCGGTCGTCGGCGAACAGGAAGGTCTCGGTGTACTTCCAGGGCCGCGGCAGGTGCGACACCGGCGCAAAGGGCGCGGCGCGGTGCACGGCGTCGATGGCCAGCTGCACCGTGTCGTGGGCCTGCCCCGGCCGGCGCAGCACGCCCACACGGCGCACGCTGCCGTCGGCGTTGAGCTCCACCTCCAGCACGGGAATGGCCAGCAGCGGCTCGGGCGGCACGCCGTCGTAGGTGCGGCCGGCATTGGCGGCCACCAGCTGCTGCGCCGCCTGGCGGCGCCACTCGTCCCAGCCGCGCGCCGGCGCGGCACGCCGCGGGGCTGCGGCCTTGGGCGGCGCGGTGGCCGGGCCCGGCGCGGCCGGGGGAACCGGCGCGGCACCGCTGCGTGCGGCCGCGGGCGGTGCCTCGGCCGGCACGGCCGGCGCCGTCACCGCGGGCGGCTGGCTGCAGCCCGACAGCAGCATCAGCAGCGCGGCGCCGGCCAGCGGCGTGCACCAGCCGGCGGCCATGGTGGCCTGCGCCGTGGCGGGTCGTTCAGTGCAGTGCACGGTAGATCTCCTCGGCCAGGTCGGCCCCGATGCCGTCCACGGTGGCCAGTTCGTCGACGCTGGCGGCCGTGACGCCGCGGATGCCGCCGAAGCGCTGCAGCAGGCGCGCGCGCTTCTTCGGACCGACGCCCGGAATCTCCTCCAGCTTGCTGCCGCCGGTGCGCACGCTGGCGCGCTTGGCACGCATGCCGGTGATGGCGAAGCGGTGCGCCTCGTCACGGATCTGCGCCACCAGCATCAGCGCGGCGGAGTCGTGGCCCAGGTAGACCTTCTCGCGGCCGTCGGCGAAGACCAGTTCTTCCAGGCCCACCTTGCGGCCCTCGCCCTTCTCGACGCCGACGATGATGTGCAGCGGCAGGCCCAGCTGCGTGAACACCTCGCGCGCCATGGCCACCTGGCCGCGGCCGCCGTCCACCAGCACCAGGCCCGGCAGGCGCAGCGCCTTCGGCAGCGGCTGGTTGGTGGCGGTGCCGCCCTCGGCATCCAGCTCGCCGCTGGCCGCGGCGGCGGCGCGCGCCTCGGCCACCTTGGCATAGCGGCGTTGCAGCACCTGGCGCATCGCGGCGTAGTCGTCGCCGCCGGTGATGCCCTCGATGTTGTAGCGGCGGTACTCGGCCGGGCGCATGCCATGGGCCTCGTAGACCACACAGCTGGCCTGCGTGGCCTCGCCGGCCGTGTGGCTGATGTCGAAGCACTCGATGCGCAGCGCGTCCAGATCCTCGGCATCCAGCTCCAGCGCCTCGGCCAGCGCGCGGGTGCGCTCGCGCTGGCTGCCTTCTTCCGCCAGCAGGCGGGCCAGCGCGATCTGCGCGCCCTTGTCGGCCATCTCCAGCCACACGCGGCGCTGCTCGCGCGGGTTGGGCTGGGCGGTGATCTTCACGCCGGTCTGCTCGGCCAGGGCCTGCAGCAGTTCGCGCCGCACCGGGTGGCTCACCACCAGGCTGGGCGGCGGCGCCACGCCCAGGTAGTGCTGGGCGATGAAGGCTTCCAGCACCTGGCACTCCACCGGCAGCGCCGCCTCGGCCTCTTCCAGCGCCTCGACCTCCTCGGCACCCAGCGCGGCGGCCTCTTCCACATGGGTGGGGAAGTAGGCACGGTCGCCCAGGTGGCGGCCACCGCGCACCATGGCCAGGTTGACGCAGGCGCGCCCACCCATCACGCGCACGGCCAGAACGTCCACGTCGCGGTCGCGCGCCGACAGGCTGCTCTCGTCCACGCTCTGCTGGTGCAGCACGCGCGACAAGGCACCGATGCGGTCACGCACCTCGGCCGCGCGCTCGAACTCCAGGCCGTCGGAAAACGCCATCATCTGGCGCTGCAGATCGCCCAGCACGGCATCGGTGTCGCCACGCAAAAAGCGCTCGGCATCGGCCACGTCGCGGGCATAGTCGGCCGGCGTGATCAGGCCCACGCAGGGCCCCGAGCAGCGGCGGATCTGGTACAGCAGACAGGGCCGCGAGCGGTTGGCATAGACCGTGTCCTCGCAGGTGCGCAGGCGGAAGGCCTTCTGCAGCAGCTGGATGGTCTCCTTCACCGCCCAGGCGCCGGGGTACGGGCCGAAGTAGGTGTGCTTGCGATCGACCGCGCCGCGGTAGTAGGCCATGCGCGGGAACGGGTGACGCTCCAGCTTCAGGTAGGGATAGCTCTTGTCGTCGCGGAACAGGATGTTGAACCGTGGGTTCAACGCCTTGATCAGGTTGTTTTCCAGCAGCAGGGCCTCGGCCTCGCTGCGCACCACCGTGGTCTCGAGCCGCGCGATGCGGCCCACCATCACGCCGATGCGCGTGCCGCCGTGGTCCTTCTGGAAATAGCTGGAGACGCGCTTCTTCAGGTTGCGCGCCTTGCCCACGTACAGCACCTCGCCGCGCGCATCGAAGTAGCGGTAGACGCCCGGCAGGCCCGGCAGCGCCGCCACCTCGGCCAGCACGCGCTCGCGCTGCAGCGCCTCGGGGCTGGGCGTCTCGGGCGTCTCGGGGGTGTCGGGCGTCTGGGGGGCTTCGGGCGCGGTCATCGGGCGTCGGCGGATCGGGGCGTGATTGTCACCGCAGGACAATCGCCCCATGCCCTTGCCACCCGCCACCCGCTTCACCCCGCGCGCAGCCACCTGGGACCTGTTCTGCCGCGTCATCGACAACCACGGCGACCTGGGCGTCAGCTGGCGCCTGGCCCGCGCGCTGGCGCGCCGCGGCGTGGCCGTGCGCCTGTGGGTGGACGACGCCTCAGCACTGACCTGGATGGCCCCCCACCTCGGCGGTGGGGGCGAGCCCGGCGTGCAGGTCATCGCCTGGACCGACAGCCCCGACCCGGTGCCCGGCCTGCAGCCCGGCGACGTGGTGGTGGAAACCTTCGGCTGCGATCCGCCGCCGGCCTTCGTCGCGCGCATGGCGGCGATGGCGCGGCCGCCGGTGTGGATCAACCTCGAATACCTCAGCGCCGAGGACTATGTGGAGCGCTCGCACCGGCTGGCCTCGCCGCAGTTCAGCGGGCCGGGCCAGGGCCTGACCAAGTGGTTCTTCTACCCCGGCTTCACCGCCGCCACCGGCGGGCTGATGCACGACGACGTGCCGGCCGGCGCCGCTGCCGAGCACCGCGCCTGGCTGCAGGCGCAGGGCTGGTGCGCGGCCGGCGATTGGCCGGTCTCGCTGTTCTGCTACGACAACCCGGCGCTGCCGGGGCTGATCCAGCGCCTGCCTGCGTGGGCCGGTGGCGCGCCGGTGCGCCTGCTGGCCGCACCGGGTGCCGCGCAGCGCCAGGTGCAGGCGCTGGCCGATGCCGGCGCATTGCCGGCCGGCGCGGCCGTCACCGCCCTGCCCTGGCTGCCGCAGCCCGACTACGACCGCCTGCTGGCCGGCTGCGCGCTGAACCTGGTGCGCGGCGAAGACTCGTTCGTGCGCGCCCAGGTGGCCAGCGCGGCGCCCATGCTGTGGCAGATCTACCCGCAGCACGATGGCGTGCATGCGGCCAAGCTGGAAGCCTTCGTGCGGCGCCTCACCGCCGGCGCCCCGCCGGCACTGGCCGCCACCGTGGCCCAGGCGCAGCGCGCCGCCAATGGCCTGGCGCCCTGGCCCGAGGCCCTGCCGCCGGCCGCCGACTGGGCGGCGCTGCACACCCGCTGGCGTGACGGGCTGCGCTCGCGCACCGACCTGGTGAGCCAGCTCCAGCAATTCGTCATGGGGAAAACGCTAGAATAGCGGGCTTTGCGCCCGAGCCACCTGCTTTTTCAGGGTCCGCGCCGGCCGCTCCATCGACACAGATCCAACTCTCTGGATACACGGGGACCCCCATGAAAATCGCTCAGGAAATCCGCGCCGGCAACGTCATCATGCATGACAAGAACCCGTGGGTGGTTCTGAAGACCGAGTACTCGCGCGGCGGCCGCAATGCGGCCACGGTGCGCATGAAGCTCAAGAGCCTGCTGAACAACCAGGGCACGGAAATCGTCTTCAAGGCCGACGACAAGATGGACCAGATCGTGCTGGACAAGAAGGAGTGCACCTACTCCTACTTCGCCGATCCGATGTACGTCTGGATGGACACCGAGTACAACCAGTATGAGGTGGAAGCCGAGAACATGGGCGACGCCGTCAGCTACCTGGAAGACGGCATGCAGGCCGAAGTGGTGTTCTACGACGGCAAGGCCATCTCGGTGGAACTGCCCACCAGCGTGGTGCGCGAGATCACCTGGACCGAGCCGGCCGTCAAGGGCGACACCTCGGGCAAGGTGCTCAAGCCCGCCAAGATCGCCACCGGCCACGAAGTGATGGTGCCGATCTTCGTTGCCCAGGGCGACAAGATCGAAATCGACACCCGCACCAACGAGTACCGCAAGCGCGTCTGATCTCGGTCAGACCCGATGCGACAGGGGCACTTCGGTGCCCCTTTGTCATGGTGCCCGGCCTGCATCCGGGCGGCCCGTCGGTGCTACCGTGCGTCCCACCATGAGCGACACCCTCGGCTTCGATTTCGACTTCGCGGTTCAGGCACCGTTTCGCATGCAGCCCGGCCTGCGCCGCCTGGCGCCGGGCACACCGCAACTCACGCCGGCCGCGCTGCCGCACCGCGGTGTCTCGCGCCATCTGCGCGAGAAGCTGGCCGTGCTGTGGGCCTTTGCCGACGACGCGCTGTGCGCCGTGCCCGGCTTCGATGCCCGCCCGGCGCTGAACGCGCTGGCCGCCCATGCCGCGGCCGAGCACCCCGCCGCCTGGCAGGTGGACGGCGCGCGCTGGCGCTGCGCCGGCCTGGGCTGGGGCCTGGATGCGGACGACGAGCCGGTGGGCGACGCCGACAGCGGCTGGCCCGAGATCGGCCCCTTCCTGCGCCAGATCGCCCGGCCCTGGCGCCGCGCAGCCTTGCTGTCGCTGGCCTTTTGCGAGGACTTCGCCATCGTCGACGCCGCGGGTCCGGCACCCGGCACCATCCCCTGGCTGGCCGTGGCCCTGCCCTCGGTGTGGGCGCCGGCCGAGAAGGTGGGCCGGCCCTTCGCCGAGATCCATGCCCCGGTGGCCGACAACCGACTGATCACCGGCGCCGCCGAGTCGCTGGTGAAACTGGTGACCGGCCCCGATCGCTGGGAGCGCTTCGTCTGGACGATCACGCCGCACCCGCGGCTGCACGCCCATCCACGACGTTATCCACCCGAGCGCTCGGCACCGGCCCTGCTGGCCGATGCCAGCGGCGCCACGCTGGCGGCGCAGAGCTGGTGGCGCACCGAGCGGCAGAGCTTCATCCCGGTGCCCGGCACCCAGCAGGCCGTGTTCTGCATCGGCGTCGACGTGCAGCCGCTCGGCCGCGCGCTGGCCGATCCGGCCCGTGCGCAGCGCGTGCACGCGGCCCTGGCCTCGATGAGCGATGCGGTGCTGGCCTACCGCGGCCTGACCGACGCCCGCGCGCCGCTGCTGGCCTGGCTGCAGGCGCAGGCCAGCGGCGCCACGCCGGCCACCTGAGCGCCGTGCGATGAGCTGGGGCCCGCTGCAGCCGGCGGCGATCGATTTCTCCGACCCCGCCGCACCCAGCGCGCCCGCTTTCGGCGACGTGTACCACGCGCGCCGCGGCGCGCTGGCCCAGGCCCGTCATGTCTTCCTGGCCGGCAACGGCCTGCTGACCGAGGACGGCCCGGCACGCTGGGCCGGCCGGCCGCGCTTCACAGTGTTGGAGACCGGCTTCGGCCTGGGCCACAGCTTCCTGGCCACCTGGGCCGCCTGGCGCGCCGATGCGCAGCGCCCGCGCGAGCTGGTGTTCGTGTCGATCGAGAAGCACCCGCCGCGGCGTGACGATCTGGCCCGCGCGCTGGCCGTGCACGACGGTGATGCCGGCATCGCACCGCTGGCCCAGGCCCTGCTGGCCCACTGGCCGCCGCTGACGCCCGATCTGCACCTGATCGACCTGCCCGCGCTGCCGGGCGATGCCGGCGCGGCCACCCCGCCCACCGGCCGCGTGCGCCTGCTGCTGGCACTCGGCGACATCGCCCAGGTGCTGCCCGATCTGGTGCTGCAGGCCGATGCGATCTACCTGGACGGCTTTGCGCCCAGCCGCAACCCGGCCATGTGGGACGCGCCACTGCTGCAGCGCCTGACCCGCCTGGCCGCACCGGGCGCCACCGTGGCCACCTGGAGCGTGGCCAGCGCCGTGCGCGAGGCGCTGGAACGGGCCGGCTTCCAGATGCGCAAGGTGCAGGGTTTCAGCGGCAAGCGCGAGATGAGCGTTGGCACCTTCGCGCCACGCGTGCACCCGGCGCCCCCACCGGGCCGGCCCGGTGGCACCGGCGCAGTGGCACCGCAACGTGTGGCGGTGATCGGCGCCGGCCTGGCCGGTGCCGCCGTGGCCCGTGCGCTGGCCGAACAGGGCTGCACGGTGCAGGTGATCGAGCGCCGCGACGCGCCGGCGCAGGAGACCTCGGGCAATGCCGGCGGCCTGTTCCACGGCATCGTGCATGCGCAGGACGGCCCGCACGCCCGCTGGCTGCGCGCCGGCGCCCTGCACATGCAGCGCGTGCTGGCGCCGCTGCTTGCAGGCCATACGGTGCAGGGTCAGGCCAACGGCCTGCTGCGCAGCGCGCACGACAGCACGCCCGCGGCCATGCAGGCCCTGATCGACCGGATGGGCCTGCCGCCCGACTACCTGCAGGTGGACGGCGCCGCCTGGCCCACCGGCAGCCCGCTGGCCGGCCCTGCCTGGCGCTACCCCGGCGCCGGCTGGGCGGCACCGGCCGAGGTGGTGCGGGCTTGGCTGCGCACGCCCGGCATCGCGCTGCGCTGCGGCCAGCCGGTGAGCCGACTGCAGCGCCACGGCGCGATCTGGCAACTGCTGAACGAGGACGGTCAAGCGATCGCCGAAGCCGACGCCGTGGTACTGGCCAATGCCGCCGATGCGCTGCACCTGCTGGACACACGCACCACCGCCGCCTGGCCCACCGGCCGCCAGCGCGGCCAGACCACGCTGCTGCCCGCCGGCATGCCCGGCCTGCCCGACCTGAACCAGCCGATCGCCGCCGGCGGCTATGCACTGCGCCTGCCCGACGGCCGCCTGCTGTGCGGCGCCACCTCGCAGCCGGGGGACCCGGACCCCGCCGTGCGCGAGGCCGACCACGCCGCCAACCTGGCCGCACTGCAGCGCCTGACCGGCTGGGCGCCGGCCGATCCCGCCGCGCTGCTGCCGCATCTGACCGGCCGCACCGGCTGGCGCTTCGTCACCGACGACCGACTGCCCTTGCTGGGCCCGGTGCCGGTGGCCGAGCCCACCGGCCACAAGCTGGAGCAGCCGCGGCAGATCCCGCGCGAGCCGGGGCTGTGGCTGTTCAGCGCCTTGGGTTCACGCGGCCTGAGCCAGGCGGCGCTGGGCGGCGAGGTGCTGGCGGCGTGGATCACCGGCGCGCCGATCCCGGCGCCCGCTGCGCTGCTGGATGCCGTGGACCCGGCGCGCTTCTTCGCGCGGGCGCAGCGGCATCGGCCGCGTTGAATCAGGTCACTCGAAGGTCAGCGTCTTCACGCCGGCCGCCGTGCCCAGCAGGCACACGCGCGCACGGTGGCGGGCGAAGATACCCACGGTCACCACGCCAGGCCATTGGTTCACCTCGGCTTCCATGCCCGCGGGGTCGGTGATCTGCAGGCCGCGCACGTCGAGGATGACATTGCCGTTGTCGGTGGTGCAGTTGGCACGCAGCGTTGCGTCACCGCCGTAAGCGGCCTTGAAGCGCCGCGCCACCTGGGCCGCGGCCATCGGGATCACCTCCACCGGCAGCGGGAATTTGCCCATCACCGGCACCAGCTTGCTCTCGTCGGCGATGCAGACGAAGCGGTCGGCCAGGTCGGCCACGATCTTCTCGCGGGTCAGCGCGGCACCGCCGCCCTTGACCATGTAGCCGTGCTCGTCGATCTCGTCGGCGCCGTCGATGTAGACCGGGATGCGCGCGACCGTGTTGCTGTCCAGCACCGGGATGCCGTGCGCCTGCAGGCGCTGCGTGCTGGCGATCGAACTGGACACCGCGCCGGTGATGCGGTGCTTCACCGTGGCCAGCGCATCGATGAACTGGTTGACCGTCGACCCGGTGCCCACGCCGACGATCTGGCCGTCGACCACGTGGTCGAGGGCGGCGCGGCCCACGAGGGCCTTGAGTTGATCCTGGGTCAGCGGGGCGGACATGGCAAGGGGTTCCGGTTCAGAGGGTGGGTGGGAGCGGGGTGGCGCGATGACCATGCGGGACAATCGCGCGCATCATGCCGATTGTCCCCTACGCCCTCACCCGCCCCTTTCTCTTCGGTCTCGACCCCGAGCGCGCCCACGAGCTGACGCTGGACGCCATCGCCTCGCTGCAGGGCACGCCGCTGCAATGCCTGTGGAGCGCAGCGCGCGTCGATGACCCGGTCACCGTGGCCGGGCTGCGCTTTCCCAACCGCGTGGGCCTGGCCGCCGGCCTGGACAAGAACGGGCGCTGCATCGACGGCCTGGGCGCGATGGGCTTCGGCTTCATCGAGGTGGGCACGGTCACGCCCAAGGCCCAGCCGGGCAACCCCAAGCCGCGCATGTTCCGCCTGCCCGAACGCGAGGCGCTGATCAACCGCATGGGCTTCAACAACGAGGGCCTGGACGCCTTCATCGCCAATGTGCGCAACAGTCGCAGCTTCCGCGCCAAGGGTGGCATCCTGGGCCTGAACATCGGCAAGAACGCCGCCACGCCGATCGAGGACGCCGCCAGCGATTACCTGAAGGGCCTGGACGGCGTGTACCCGCATGCCGACTACGTGACCGTCAACATCTCCAGCCCCAACACCAAGAACCTGCGCGCACTGCAGAGCGACGAGGCGCTCGACGCCTTGCTGGGCGCGCTGCAGCAGCGCCGCGCGCAACTGGCCACGCAGCATGGCAAGACCGTGCCGGTGTTCCTGAAGATCGCGCCCGATCTGGACGACGCGCAGGTCAAGGTGATCGCTGCCACGCTGCGCGCCAACGGCATCGACGGCGTGATCGCCACCAACACCACCATCAGCCGCGAGGCCGTGCAGGGCCTGCCGCATGCCGAGGAGGCCGGGGGGCTGAGCGGCACGCCGGTGCGCGAGGCCAGCAACCGCGTCATCGCGATGCTGCGCGCGGAGCTGGGCAGCGGCTACCCGATCATCGGCGTGGGCGGCGTGATGAACGGCGCCGATGCCCGCGCCAAGCTGGCGGCGGGGGCCGACCTGGTGCAGGTCTACACCGGCCTGATCTACCGTGGGCCGGGGCTGGCGGGCGAGGTGGCGCGGGCGTTGAAGCGCTGAATCGCTGAATCGCAGCAGGTAGCCGTTTGACACCGGGCGCGGCCGGATCGTAATATTTAGCGTATTACACCCTTGCAGAGGCTGCCACCATGACCATGACCGTCAAGCTCGATGCAGCGCTGGAACAGCGCCTGCGCCAGCGCTGCGCGGCGCTGGACGTGCCGGCCAGCCAGGTGATCCGCGAGGCGCTGGTGCAGTGGCTGGACAGCACGCCCGAGCCGGCGCCCTCGGCGCATGCGCTGGGTGAAGACCTGTTCGGCCGCCACGCGGGCCCGGCCGATCTGGCCAGCACACGCAAGGCCGCGCTGGCCGAGGTGTGGGCTGACAAGGCGGCACGGCCTGCGCGTACCGGCCGGCCCGGCACCCCCGGCGCAGCGCGGCGCTGAACACGGATGGCCACACGCGCCCAGGCCCGCGAAGCCTCACCGGGCTATGCCGCCGCACCGGCCCAGGTGCTGGTGGACAGCGGCCCGCTGATCGCACTGTTCAACGCCGCCGACCACTGGCACACGCCGGTGCGCGAGTGGCTGCGCGCCCACCCGGCCACGCGCCTGATCAGCACCTGGCCGGTGGCCACCGAGGTGTGCGCGCTGCTGGCGCGGCGCATTGCCAATGCGGCGGCGCTGGACTTCCTGCGCTGGGTGCAGCGTGGTGCGGTGCGGCTGGATTCTCCCGATGCCACCACCAGCCTGCCGCAGATGCTGGCCATCGCCGAGCGTTTTGCCGATCTGCCGCTGGACCTGGCCGATGCGTCGATCGCCGAGGCCGCCGCGCGGCTGAAGCTGCGCCACATCCTCAGCCTGGACAGCGACTTCGATGTCTACCGCGACCGCCAGGGTCGGCCATTGGTCAACCTGCTGCGCGGCTGACTACTCCCCAGCCACCACGCCCTCGCGCCGCGGATCGGCCCCGCCGAACCAGCCACCCGGCACGCGCTGCAGGGCCTGCAGGCCGCTGGTCAGGTCGGTCTCCAGCACCTTGTGACCCCGTGCCTGCAGCGCCTGCACGGTGCTGGCTGGAAAGCGCCCGGCTTCCAGCAGCAGCGGGCTGCCGCTGAACTGCGCCACATTGGGCAAAGCCACGGCCTGCTGCGCGTCCAGTCCCCAGGCCTGCAGGCCCAGCAGCGTCTTGACCGTGTAGTGCGGGATGGCCACGCCGCCGGGCGAGCCCAGCGTGGCCTGCAGCTGCCGGCCTGAGGCATCGAAGACCAGCGTCGGGCTCATGCTGCTGCGCGGGCGCTTGCCCGGCTGCACGCGGTTGGCCGAAGGCCGGCCCTGGGTGTCGGCCGGCGCGAACGTGAAGTCGGTGAGCTGGTTGTTCAGCAGAAAGCCGCCCGACAGCCCCGTGCCGCCGTCGCTCATCAGGTGGGCGCCAAAGGCGTATTCGATGCTGGTCGTGAAGGCCAGCGCCTGGCCTCGGGCATCGACGATGCTGATGTGGCTGGTGCCGTGCTCGGGCTCGCCGGCCGCCACGCTGGGCGTGGCGCGCGGGCCGATGCTGGACGCTCGTTTCAAAAGATAGGCATCGCCCAGCAGGCCGAGCCATCCGCCGGCCGGCGGCGCGGCGAAGGCGGGATCGGCCACCCAGCGCTCGCGGTCGGCCTGGGCCAGCTTGGCTGCCTCGGCATACACGTGCAGCCATTCGGCACCAGGCACGCCGTCGGTCAGCGCCGGGCCCTGCGGCGTCACGGCCGGCGGCAGGCGGTCGAGCAGGCCCAGCGTCTGCATCACCGCGATGTGGCCCGACGACGGCGGCGGATGGCCGCACACCCGCACCTGGTGCCAGGCGGTGCACAGCGGCTCGCGCTCGATGGCGCGGTAGGCGGCCAGATCGGCCAGGCTCAGCCGGCCGGGGTTGCCGGCATGGCCGCGCACGCGGGCCACGATGTCGGCAGCGATCGGCCCCTGGTACAGCGCGTCGGCGCCCTGCGTGGCCATGGCGCGCAGCACCTGGGCCAGCGCCGGGTTGCGCAAGCGGTGACCCACCGGCCAGGCTTGGCCTTGGGGGCCGAGAAAGTACGCTGCCGCCTGCGCATCGCGCCGCAGCGCGGCGGCACGGCTGGCAATCAGCGCATGCAGCCGGGGGCTGACGGCAAAGCCCTGCTCGGCCAGGGTTATGGCCGGCTGCATCAGCTGCGCCCAAGGCAGGCGGCCATGGCGCTGGTGCACGGCCTGCAACAGGCGCAGCACGCCCGGCACCCCCACCGCGCGGCCGCCCACCAGGGCCTGCTGCAGGCCCATCGGCTGGCCGTCGGGCTTCAGGAACAGGCGTTCATCGGCCTCGGCCGGTGCGGTCTCGCGCCCGTCCCAGGCGCTCACGCGCTCGCCATCCCACAGCAGCAGGAAGCCGCCACCGCCGATGCCGCTGCTCTGCGGCTCCACCAGGGTCAGCACCATCTGCACGGCCACCGCGGCGTCCACCGCGCTGCCGCCGGCGGCCAGCATGCGCGCACCGGCCTCGGCGGCCAGCGGGTTGGCGGCGGCCACGGCGTGGTGCTTGAAAGTCCAGCCGGGCTTGGCGCTCAGGCCGGTGGCGGCCTCGGGCTGGGCCTGGGTGGGCGCCGCCTCGCCCGGCAGGTTGCGCAGCGGCGCCACGCAGGCCGACAGTGCCCAGGCCAAGCAGGCCGCCAGAAATGAAAAACGCCGCATCGGCGCATGCTAGCGCCGGCGGCGTTCCGGGGCCGGCGCCACGCCTTGCGGCGCGGCACGGGATCAGCGCATCACTGCAGCGTCACACCCGTCTTGGATTGCAGTTCCTCGCGGGTCACGCCCGGCGCCATCTCCACCACCTTCAGGCCGTGCGGGGTCACGTCCAGCACCGCCAGGTCGGTGATGATGCGGTCGACCACGCCCACGCCGGTCAGCGGCAGCGTGCAGCTGGGCAGGATCTTCAGGTCGAAGCCGCCGTCCTTGCGGCGCGCCACGTGCTCCATCAGCACCACCACGCTCTTGACGCCGGCCACCAGGTCCATGGCGCCGCCCATGCCCTTGACCATCTTGCCGGGGATCATCCAGTTGGCCAGGTCGCCCTTCTCGGACACCTGCATCGCGCCCAGGATGGACAGGTTGATCTTGCCGCCGCGGATCATCGCGAAGCTGTCGTGGCTGCCGAAGATGCTGCTGCCGGGCAGCGTGGTCACGGTCTGCTTGCCGGCATTGATCAGGTCGGGGTCGACCTCGCTCTCGTCGGGGAAGGCGCCGATGCCCAGCATGCCGTTCTCGCTTTGCAGCCACACCTCGATGTCGGGCGACACGAAGTTGGCCACCAGCGTGGGCAGGCCGATGCCCAGGTTCACGTAGAAGCCGTCCTGCAGTTCCTTGGCCGCGCGGGCGGCCATCTCGTCATGGGTCCAGGCCATCTCAAACTCCCTTGGGGTTCTGCTTGGTGGTGCGCTTCTCGATGCGCTTCTCGGGCGTGGCATTGAGCACCAGGCGGTGCACGTAGATGCCGGGCAGGTGGATGCTGTCGGGATCCAGGCTGCCGGTCTCGACGATCTCCTCCACCTCCACCACGCTGATCTTGCCGGCCATGATGGCGGCCGGGTTGAAGTTGCGCGCGGTGCGGCGGAACACCAGGTTGCCGCTCTTGTCGGCCTTCCAGGCCTTGCCCAGCGCCACATCGGGCACCAGGGCGCGTTCCATCACGTAGGTGTGGCCATCGAACTCGCGCTGCTCCTTGCCCTCGGCCACCAGCGTGCCCACGCCGGTGCGCGTGAAGAAGGCCGGGATGCCGGCGCCGCCGGCGCGCAGGCGCTCGGCCAGCGTGCCCTGCGGCGTGAACTCCAGCTCCAGTTCCTTGGCCAGGTACTGGCGCTCGAACTCCTTGTTCTCGCCCACGTAGCTGCTGATCATCTTCTTGATCTGCCGCGTCTCGAGCAGCTTGCCCAGGCCGAAGCCGTCGACACCGGCGTTGTTGGAGATGACGGTCAGGTCCTTCTTGCCGCTGTCCTTCAGCGCGTCGATCAGCGCCTCAGGAATGCCGCACAGGCCGAAACCGCCGACGGCCAGCAACTGGCCGTCGCGCACGATGTCGGCCAGGGCCGCCGCCGCGCTGGGGTAGATCTTGTTCATGGGGTGGATGCTCCGCGAAGGGCAAAAAAGGAAAGCCAATGGGTGGATGCGAACGCGGCGCGAAGCGTACTACGTATGCCATTACGTAGGTGTTACGTAAGATCGCTTACGGAACATGCCCGACGCCACGCCGGGCGCCACTGGAGACACTGCGAACCATGAGCTCGAACACCCCCCATCCGCCTGACGTCGACGTGCCTGCGCTGCAGGCCATGCTGGCCGAGCTGTTCGCCCCCTGGGTGAAGGACCTCGACCTGCGCGTGCTGCACACCCACCGCGGCGAGGTGACGCTGGCACTGCCCATCGCGCCGCGCCATGTGCACGGTGGCCAGGTGCTGTGCGGCCAGACCCTGATGGCCGCCGCCGACACCGCCATGGTGCTGGCCGCCAGCAGCCAGATCGGCGGCTTCAAGCCGATGACGACCGTGCAGCTGCAGACCAGCTTCCTGCGCCCCATCCCGGGCAGCCAGACCGAGACGGTGGGCGAGGCCAAGGTCGTGGCCCGCGTGCTGCGCGCGGGCAAGAGCCTGGTGTTCGGCGAGATCGAGGTGTTCGACACCCAGGGTCGCGTCGCCGCGCACGCCACCACCACCTATGCCCTGCTGTAAGCCGCGACGTGCCTGACCTGCCGCTCGACTACCGCACCGCCTTCGACCTGGCACCCATCGGCCTGGTGCTCAGCCGCCAGCGGCAGATCGTCGACTGCAACCGCCAGGTGCTGGCGATGTTCGGCGCCGAGCGCGAGCAGCTGATCGGCCAGAGCTTCGAGATCCTGTACCCCACGCACGACGAGTTCGAGCGCACCGGCCAGCGCATCGTTGCGGCGCTGGATGCCCAGGGCTGGTATGCCGATGAGCGGGTGATGAAGCGCGTGGATGGCGCCAGCCGAGGCGAGCTGTTCTGGTGCCATGTGAGCGGCCGCGCGCTCGACCCGGCCACGCCGCACGCGGCCGGCATCTGGGCCTTCGAGGACCTGAGCGCACGTCGCAAGCTGAAGGTCGACTTCACGCCGCGCGAGCGCGAGATCGCCGCGCTGCTGATCGAAGGCCTGACCAGCAAGCAGATCGGCAAGCGCCTGGACATCAGCCCGCGCACCGTGGACGTGTACCGCGCCCGGCTGATGCGCAAGGCCGGCGCCGCCACCACGCCCGAGCTGGTGCACAAGCTGTTGTCGGGCTGAGCGACGGCGCGCGTCATCCGCAGGGCGCCCGCCACCGTTGAAGACGCATGCACAAACGCACCGTCGCCCGTGTCCGCTCGGCCCTTCGGCAAGGTCTGGTTCTGGTCGCCATCGGCGCGGCGGCCGTGGCGGCGCGGGCCGATCTGCTGCTGTACGAGCACGACAACTTCGGCGGCCGCAGCATGCAGGTGCGCGACCGCGTGGACAACCTGTCCGAGGCCGGCTTCAACGACCGCGCCTCGTCGGTGATGGTGCGCGGCGAGGCCTGGCAGCTGTGCTCGGACGCCGATTTCCGCGGCCAGTGCGTCACGCTGCAGCCGGGCCGCTACGCCTCGCTGCGCGACATCGGGCTGAACGACGCGGTCTCGTCGGCGCGGCAGATCGGCGGCTGGGAACGCGGCGACGCGATCGAGCTGTTCGAGCACGACGACTTCCAGGGCCGGCGCTTCGGCACGGCCGATGGCATCGACAACCTGAGCAGCCGCGACTTCAACGACCGCGCGTCGTCGATCATCGTGCGCCACGGCCAGTGGGAGCTGTGCAGCGATGCCGGCTTCGGCGGCCGCTGCGTGATCCTGCGGCCGGGCCAGTACCCGCATCTGCGCGACCAGGGGCTGAACGACCAGATCTCGTCGCTGCGGCCGGTGGGGGGCCCACCGCTGTGGCCGGGCCAGCCGGGCGCGGGCCGGCCGGGCCATGAGCGCTGGGCGCCCGAGGTCCGCTTCAACCGCCAACGCGAGGCCGAGGTCAGCTACCGCGACCAGTGCGTGATCGACTACGCCGCCGATGGCCGCCGCTGGCGGCAGTGGACGGCCTGCAGCCCGGAGCAACTGCGCCGCGCCGATGCCATGGTGGCGGAACGCCGCCGCGAACAGGGCTGGTGAATCGGGCCGGCCTCGGATTCAGGTACCGGCCGGGGGAACCGCTGCCGGCGCGCCTTCGTCCTGCGGCACCGCCATGCCCAGTTCGGCCGCCATGCGCTCGACCAGCGTGCGCAGGCGCGCCAGTTCCTCGCCCTGGCGCTTGACCTCGGCCTTCAGCGCCACGGCCTCGCCCACGGTGATGGCGTCGTCGTCGCTGCCACCGGTCTCGCGCGGCGCGAACGTGGCGGGCACCACCTCGCCGCACAGCAGGTGCGCCCAGCGGCTTTCGCGCGCGCCGGGCTGGCGCGGCAGCAGCACCGCGCGCGGCGGGTAGCGGTCGGCCAGGGCCTGCAGGCAGGCCTCCACCGCGGCGATGTCGGCAAAGCGGTGCAGGCGTTCGGCGTTGGTGCGCAACTCGGCCGCCGTCTGCGGGCCGCGCAGCACCAGCACCGCCAGCAGCGCCGCAGCATCGCCCGGCACGTTGATGCCGCGCGGCGCGTTGTGCTCGTAGCGGCTGACGCGGCCGCCCGAGGTCTCGAACACCAGGCTCTGGCGCTTGAGGCTGTCGATGGCCTCCAGGATCTCGGTCTCGCCGGCGTTCATCACCGGGTCGCGCGCGGTCTTCTGGTTCACGCCCGACTGCAGCGAGTTCAGCGTCAGCGGGTAGCTGTCGGGCACGGTGGCGGCCTTTTCCACCAGCACCGCCAGCACGCGGGCTTCCAGCGGGGTCAGCTCTCGCATGGCTGCAGCCTCAGGCGCCGAAGCCGTCGTCGGCGCTGAGGATGGCGCCGTTGATGAAGTGGCTTTCGTTGGCGCACAGCATCATCAGCGCCGAGTCCAGGTCCTGCGGATGGCCCACGCGCTTGCGCGGCAGCATGGCCATCAGCTTCCGGCCGGCGTCGGTCTGCCAGTGGTGGTGGTTGATCTCGGTGTCGATGTAGCCCGGACACAGCGCGTTGACGTTGATGCCGAACTTGCCCCACTCCAGCGCCTGGGCCTTGGTCATGTGGATCACCGCGGCCTTGCTCATGCAGTACACGCCGATCTGGCCCAGCACGCGCAGGCCGGCCATCGAGGCCACGTTGACGATGCGCCCGCCGGTGAAGGTGCCCGGCGCCGCGCCGCGGCTGCGGGCGATCATGCGCTTGGCCACCTCTTGCGCCACGAAGAAGGCGCCGCGGGTGTTGGTGTCGAAGGTGTAGTCGAAGTCTTCCGGGCTCACGTCCACCAGCTTCTGCGTGGTGCTGACGCCCGAGTTGTTGACCAGGATGTCGATGGTGCCCACCTCGGTCTCGGCGTGGGCCACGGCCGACTTGATGCTGTCGTGGTCGGTGACGTCGAGCGCCACCACATGGGCATCGCCGCCGGCGGCCTCGATCTCGGCGCGCAGGGTCTTGAGCCGCTCGACGCGGCGCGCGGCCAGCACCACGGCCGCACCCGCCTGGCTGAGCGTTCGGGCGAACTGGGCGCCCAGGCCGCTGGAGGCGCCGGTGACGAAGGCCACGCGGCCGGACAGATCGATGTTGTAGCTCATGGTCGTCGATTCACGGTTCAGGGAACCGGGTCACGATAGCACGCAGCCCCCTCGCCGTTGGCGTGGAATCAGCGGTCCAAACCCCGGCATTCGGCCGGCGCTTGACCTGGGTTCTGTCGCCCCCGCGACAAAAAAGCACGATCGTTCGATTTTCCGGACCCGCTGGGTAGAATGACAGGAATCTGGGTGCGCGCGCACCCGCCCGCATGTCCATGAACACCCCACAGGAACGCTAGCCATGACCCCGCAGGAGATCCTCGCCCAGTTCGGCCCCCGAGAGTCGATGGAGTATGACGTCGTCGTCGTCGGTGGCGGCCCCGGCGGCATGGCCACGGCCATCCGCCTGAAGCAGCTGGCTGCCGAGAAGGGCCAGGACATCTCGGTGGTGGTGCTCGAGAAGGGCAGCGAGCCCGGCGCCCACACGCTGAGCGGTGCGGTGATGGACCCGATCGCCATCAACGAGCTGTTCCCGAACTTGCAGGAGCTGGGTGCGCCGCTGAACCAGCCGGTCACGCACGACGAGGTGCTGTTCCTGGCCGAGGACGGCGGCACCGCCTACACCCCGCCGTGGGCCATGCCGCGCTGCTTCGACAACCACGGCAACTACGTGGTGCGCCTGGGCTCGGTGGTGAAGTGGCTGGGTGAGCAGGCCGAGGCGCTGGGCGTCGAGGTGTTCCCCGGCTTCACCGCCGCCGAGGTGCTGTACGACGATCAGGGCCGGGTCAAGGGCGTGGCCACCGGCAACATGGGCGTGGGCAAGGACGGTGAGCCCACCGAGAACTTCCAGCTGGGCATGGAACTGCTGGGCAAGTACACCATCTTCGCCGAGGGCGCGCGCGGCCACCTGGGCAAGCAGGTGATCGCCAAGTTCAAGCTGGATGCCGGCCGCGAGCCGCAGAGCTTCGCCATTGGCATCAAGGAACTGTGGGAGATCCCGGCCGACAAGGCCCAGCCCGGCCTGGTGGTGCACACCGCCGGCTGGCCGATGGACGACGAGACCTTCGGCGGCGGCTTCCTCTACCACCTGGAGGACAACAAGGTCACGCTCGGCTTCGTCATCGGCCTGGACTACAAGAACCCCTGGCTGAGCCCGTTCGAGGAAATGCAGCGCTGGAAGACGCACCCGTCGATCCGCAAGCACATCGAGGGCGGCAAGCGCATCGGCTACGGCGCGCGCGCCATCAACAACGGCGGCCTGCTGAGCCTGCCCAAGCTGGTGTTCCCGGGCGGCGCGCTGATCGGCTGCGACGCCGGCATGCTGAACGCTGCGCGCATCAAGGGCAGCCATGCCGCCATCAAGACCGGCATGCTGGCCGCCGAGGCCGCCTATGCCGCCGTCACCGCCGGCCGCAGCCATGACGAGCTGGCCGACTACCCGCAGGCCTTCGAGCAGAGCTGGCTGCATGCCGAGCTCAAGCGCGACAACAACTTCAAGCAGTGGTTCAAGAAGGGCCCGCTGATCGGCAAGATCGGCTTCGGCCTGGAGCAGGTGGTGTTCCCCAAGCTGGGCCTCACGCCCTGGTGGACGCTGCACCGCGACAGCCCCGACCACGTGGCGCTGAAGCCGGCGGCCGAGTGCCCGAAGATCGACTACCCCAAGCCCGACGGCAAGCTCACCTTCGACCGCCTGAGCTCGGTGTTCATCAGCAGCACCAACCATGAAGAGAACCAGCCGGCGCACCTGACGCTGAAGGACGCCTCGGTGCCGGTGGCGATCAACCTGGCCAAGTACGCCGGCCCCGAGAGCCGCTACTGCCCGGCCGGCGTGTACGAGTTCGTCAGCAAGGACGGCGCTGACCAGCTGGTGATCAACGCACAGAACTGCGTGCACTGCAAGACCTGCGACATCAAGGACCCGACGCAGAACATCGTGTGGGTGACGCCCGAGGGCGGCGGCGGTCCGAACTACGCTGGCATGTAGGAACTGAGGCACCCGGCCCCGCGGGTACGCGGGTCCACCCGCCGAGCGGGCTGAGCCCGGACACAAGGCGTCCTGAGGACGGCTTGTGCCTGGCGAAGCGGTCAGCCCTGCAGGGCTGACCGTGGGGCGCTCGGCCGGCTCCCGTCCTACCCGATCCGCAGCGCCGAACAAGCCGGCCAAGGCCCACCTGTTCGGCGTTTTGCTTTGCGGAGCGCTGCGCAGAATCGGCCGGGATCATGCCCGCCAAGCCGCTCCATGAGGTGCTCGCTCGCGTGGTGGCCTGGCACAACCGCCACCCGCTCGCGCTGCGCATCTCCCCCCAGCAGGTGCACAGCATCGGCGGCGTGGCCCTGCCCTTCGCCAGCGCGCAACGACCGCCCGAGCCGCCCCCCGCGCTGGACGAGGTGCTGAATCCGCCGGCGGATGATCCGATGGCCAGCTTCCTGGCCGCGGCGCCCGAGGCGGCCGACCCGGCCGAGACGCTCCCGGCCGTGGCGGTGCCCCCGCAGCCGCCCGGTGCGCACGCCGGCACCGACCTGGACGGCGACGCGCCACCCTTGCCGCCGCTGCCCGAACTGCCGCCGATCGACACCGTCGATCCGGCCACCCAGGCCGCGCCCGGCGATGCGCTGCCGCAGGACGACATTCCGCCCGCCGACACCGCCGCAGCCCCGGATGCCGACGGGCACGAAGCCCCGGCGGGCGACGACGCACCGATCGAACTGGCCATGGCGCTGGACGAGGCGCCTGCGGCCCCGGACGCCGATGCGCCCTCCACACCGGCCCCCGCCCCGGACATCGACAGCGACGTCACCGACGAGGCTGCTGCCGATGCTGACGCGGCGCCCGCAGCCCCCGCCGACGGCGAGCCTGAGCGTTCCCCCGACCCCGCCGCCACCGCCCCGGAGCCGGCCACCGACGTCGCAACCGATGCGGCCACCGAGGTGCTGACCGCGCCGAACGCCACCGCGCCGGACCATGGCCACGCCGCGCAGCCCCCGGCCGCCGCGGACGCGGACCCACCCACCGCCAGTGCCGAGCCGGCCAGCGCCAGCGATGCGGCCGAGACCCCGCTGGCCGAACGCCTGCGGGCCGCACGCGAACGCGCCCAGGCCGCCGCGCCTGCGCCGCTGGACCTGGACATCGGGCTCGACGGCCCCACCGCCGCGCCCGCTGCCCTGCCGGCCGCGACCGCGCTGACGGCATCGCCCGACGCCCCTGGCGCCGACGCAGCCCCCGCCGGCAACCCCCGCGGCTGGCGCGCCCGCCTGGCCGCATGGGGTGCGCGTGTGGCCGCACGGCTGGCGGCCCTGCGCCCGCGCCGCCGGCCGGCCGGCGGCGCACTGACCGCCCTGTTCCAGCAGGACTTCATGTGGCCGCGCACGCCGGCCCAGGTGGCGCGCTGGGTGCAGCGCCATGGCAGCGAGCAGCCGCTGGCCCCGGCCGACTGGCCGCAGCGCGTGCTGCAGCCCGACGCCGCGCTGCTGCATGCGGCCCGCCGCAAGGGCCGGCCGCATGCCGTGACGCGGCATGTGCTCACCGCCGCCATCGGTGTCGGCGATCGCCGCATCCGCTTGCTGATCGACGCCGACGGCCATGTGCTCGGCCCGCGCGCCTTCGACCGGCGCCGCATCAACCGCCTGGCCGGCGCCGGCAGCCTGCTGGGCGCGGCGCTGCTGACCGCCGTGCTGGGCCCATGGCGACATGCCAGCGCGCCGGCCGACCCGCACGCAGCGGGCGCCACCGAAGCGGCGGCGGCCGCCTCGCAGGCCGAGGCGGCATCGGCGGCCATGGCCGCGGCCTCCGCGGCCTCGGACGCTGCCGTGGCCGACGGAGCGCACGCCGCCGCGTCGGGCACATCGGGCACATCGGGCACATCGGGCGCGTCGGCGACCGACGCCCACGCCCATGCCGCCCACGCCGCGCCGGACGCCCATCCGGCCCCGCCCGCACCACCGGCGGCCGCACTGCATCCGGCACCCGCAGCGCCCGCCAACCCCGCCGTGCAGGTCGCCCACGCGCCACCTGCAACCCAGGCCACCACCGCACCAGCCGCCGATGCGCACGCCGCGGCGCACCCTCCGCCCGCGCCCGCGCCCACTCATGCGCACGCCCCCGCCCCTGCACCGGCCGAGCCCGAACCACCGGCCAGCAGCTTCACGGTCACGCAGGTGCCGCCGCCCGCCTACCCGGTGACGCGCGCGTCCGGGCCCATCGTCGCCATCCGCTTCCGCCTGTCCGAGGAGGCCAAGCAGGCCGCCCGCGACGAGGTGGCCGCCGCGCGCGCTGCCGTGCAGGGCGAGCCCCCGCCGCCCAGCCCGGCCAAGCCGCCGCGTCGCGCTCCCGCCGCACCGCTGGAAACGCCGGTGCGCGTGGCGCAGAAGCCGGGCGTGGTGTATGCCGTCATCACGCGGCCGATGCCCCAGCGCGCATCGGCCGAGGCCATCCTGGCGCAGATGATGTCGGTGCGCGCCCGCCTGCCGCAGACCGCCCCCGACCAGGGCGAGGTGATGCAGCACCAGGGCCGCTGGCGCGCCGTCTGGTGGCCCTTCACCTCGCTGGCCGAGGCTGAACGCGCCCAGGTCATGCTGGTGACGCGCGGCATGCACGTCGAGGTCATCGAGTTCTGACCGCGCGTTGAGGCTGGCGCACGCCAGTCGCGGCGGCCATCCCCACGTTGAAGCAGCAGCGCCCGGTCGCCACCGGCTCGCGGCCGCCATGCCCATGCAATACTGATTTCGACCCTGCCGCAGATGCAGGGCCTGGCGTCGTTGGCCCGTGATCCCGGCCGCGTGCATCCGTCCCGTCGGCTGCCGCGCGGCCCTCCAGCCGTTGATGGAGACCGACGCCCGATGAGCACCCCCGCCGACAGCACCGGCAACCGCGCCGCCCCTCCCACCGACCACGCCATGGTGGTGCAGTCGGCCTGGCTCGACCAGGCGCTGTGGTCGGCCACCGCCAACCAGCTGAAGGCCGGGCTCGACCGCTGGCGCCGCATCGCCGCGGTGGGCGGCGTGCTGGGGGCGGCCACCAGCGTGGCCGCCGGCACCCTGGCCGACGGACCGGTGCGCCAGGGCACGGCCATCGCCGCCGCCTTGCTGCTGGCCGTGGTGCCCTATGTGCAGAAGACGCGCGTCTCGCCGGCGCAGGTCAAGGCCTGGACGCGTGCACGCAGCGCGTCCGAGGCGCTGAAGGAGGCCATCTACCGCTTCCTGATGGGCGTGCCGCCGGCCGATCCGCCCGGCGCCACCGAGGGCAACGGCACGCCCGCGCCCGATCCCACCAGCGCCGCGGCGCTGGTGCGCCGCTGCCAGGCCATCAAGCAGCGCGTGGCCGACCTGCAGGGCCAGGCCGCACAGGCCGCGCCCGGCGGCAGCAGCGCCCGCCCCAGCAGCCTGGACACCGAGGGCTACCTGGCCGACCGCGTGAACGACCAGATCGGCTGGTACGGACGCCGCGCCAACCAGTTGGCGGGCCAGGCGCGCCGGCTGCGCCAGGCCGAGTTCGCGCTGGGCCTGCTGGCCGTGGTGATGGGCGTGCTGTCGGGCCAGTCGGGCGGGGCCGGGGCCGAGCTGGCCCAGCAGTGGCCGCTGCTGGGCACCCTGTCGCCGTGGGTGGGCGTGGTGACGACGGCCGGCGGTGCCGTCACGGCGCACCTGGCCGCCACGCGGGTGGAGGAGATCTCGGCCGTGTACTTCGCCACCGGCCAGCGTGTGCAGGGCCTGCGCGACGAGTGGCTCACCGACGCCGCACGCGACACGCCCGAGCGCGTGGCCGCCTTCGTCGATGCGGTCGAGCGCGCCTTCGCCGCCGAGAACCAGAGCTGGCTGGCCGACTGGACGAAGGAGTGAGCATGGGCTACCTGCCGCAGTTCAAGAACGACCTGTTCCTCAGCTACCGCCGCGCCAGCAACGAAGGCCCCGACGCCTGGATCGACACCTTCTGCCACCGCGTGCAGTCGGCGCTGCGCGACCGCGTGGGCGATGTCAGCATCTGGCGCGACACCGGCGAGCTGAAGGCCGGTGATGCCTGGCGGCCCGAGATCGGCGAGGCGGTGGATTCGGCGGGCCTGTTCCTGGCGGTGATCTCGCGCACCTACTTCGACAGTGCCGAATGCCGCAAGGAGTTCGACCGCTTCCTCGGCCGCCTGAAGAGCAGCCCCGACGACGGCCGCAAGCTGGTGCCGATCTTCAAGCACCCGCCCAAGCCCGACCAGGAGCTGCCGCGCGAGCTGGCCGAGATCGGCCACCACGAGTTCTACCTGCGCGAGCCCAAGCCCTGGCGCGAGCTCGACCCCAAGCTCGACAGCGACTACGCGCCCTACAACGAGCGCCTGGGCCGCGTGGTGTTCGACCTGATGGAGGCCATCGAGGGCCTGTACGGCCGCCAGAAGAAGCAGGCCCTGGGCAAGGTGTTCGTGGCCACGGTGCCGCCCGAGCTGAACGACGACCGCGAGCGCCTGCGCAGCGACCTGCGCCAGCGCGGCTTCGTGGTGGTGCCCGAGCGCGAGTACCTGTGGAATGCCGACGACCACCGCGACCGCATCGCGCAAGACCTGGGCGAATCGCTGCTGGCCGTGCACCTGGTGGCGCGCACCGCGTCCACCGAGCCGCTGTCGGCCGAGCGCAGCCGCCTGCAGCTGCAGCTGGCGCAGGCCGAGATGGCCCAGCGTGGCCGGCCCGCGCCGCTGGTGTGGATCCAGTCGGCCGACCGCACCGACGACAGCCAGAAGACGCTGATCGACTACATCGAGCACGACCTGGCCAACCAGGGCCTGGACTACCTCACCGGCCCGCTGGAAGAGCTCAAGAGCGTGATGCTCGACAAGCTGCCGCGCCCGGCACCCAAGGCCCCGCCCAAGCCGCGCGAGATGGCCCTGCTGGTGGAGGACGGCGAGGCCGCCGACCTCGGCCCGCTGAAGGCCCTGCTGACCGGCAAGCTGGGCATCGAGCCGCGCGTGCTGCGCTTCACCGGCAGCACGCCCAAGGACGCCGCGCGCCTGGCCAAGGGCCTGGCCGACTGTGCGCAGGCGCTGATCGTCTGGCACCGGCAGGACGAGGACTGGGTCAAGGACCTGATGCGCCTGGACGAGCTGGGCCACCATGCCGACCCCACGCGCCTGGCCGTCTATGCCATGGGCGAGGCCACCGACGAGAAAGCCGACTTCACCTCGGCGCGCGCCGCCGTCATCCAGGCCCAGGTGAGCCAGGCCGAGGCCGAGTTGCGCGCCTTCGCCGATGCGCTGCCGGCCGGGGCTGCCTGATGGCCAGCCCGCAGACGCTGGCGCTGATCGCCGCCAACCCCTTCCCGGGCCTGCGCGCCTTCAAGCCGGGCGAGTCCGACCGCTTCTTCGGCCGCGGCCAGCAGATCGCCGAGTTGGTGACGCGCCTGGCCGAGGTGCCGCTGGTGGCCGTGTCGGGCGCCTCGGGCTGCGGCAAGAGTTCGCTGGTGCTGGCCGGCCTGCTGGCCGAGCTGCGCCAGCGCCACGCCGATGGCGACGGCACCGACTGGCGCGCGGTGGTGATGCGCCCCGGCAACCGCCCGATCGCCCACCTGGCCGCGCCGCTGGCCCAGGTGCTGCACGACCCCGATGACGACGAGGACCTGCCGGGTGCCGACGAGCAGGAGGCCCGCGCCGGTGCCCTGTTCGGCCAGCTGCGCCTGGGCGGCCTGGGCCTGGTGGAGGCGGTGCGCCACTCGCGCCTGGCGCAGCGCTCGCCGCGCGCCCGCGTGCTGGTGGTGGTCGACCAGTTCGAGGAAGTGTTCCGCTTCAAGCGCATGAGCGATCCCGACGAAGCCGCCGCCTTCGTCAAGCTGCTGCTGGCCGCAGCGCAGGACCCGGCGTCGCCGGTCAGCGTGATCATCACGCTGCGCTCCGATGCGCTGGGCAGCTGCGCCGAGTTCCGCGACCTGCCCGAGGCGGTGAGCCGCGGCGGCTACCTGGTGCCACGCCTGAAGCGCGAGCAGCGCAAGGAAGCCATCGTGCGCCCGGTGGAGTGGCGCGGCGCGCGCATCGCCCCGCGCCTGGTGCAGCGCCTGCTCAACGATGTCAGCGACGACTTCGACGACCTGCCGGTGATGCAGCACGCGCTGTCGCGCACCTGGCAGCGCTGGGCCGAGGCCTGCGAAGGCCAGCGGCCGATCGACCTGGACGACTACGAGGCCGTGGGCACGGCCAGCGACGCGCTGTCGCGCCACGCCGAGGAGGCGCGCGCCTCGCTGGGCGCGCTGGGCCAGCCGGGCGGTGCGGTCGAGCGCGTGTTCCGCGCCCTCACCGAGCGCGTGGGCGATGGCGCCGAGGTGCGCCGCCCGCTGCCCTTTGCCCAGCTGGTGGCGGTGGCCGGCGACGGCACGCCCGGCGGCGATGCGGCCGTGCGCGAGGTGGTCGAACGCTACCGCCGCGCCGACACGGCCTTCCTGCTGCCCGGTGCCGAGGTCAGCCTCGATGCCAACCCGGTGATCGACATCTCGCACGAGAGCCTGATCCGGCTGTGGCAGCAACTGCGCGGCTGGGTCAAGGCCGAGGCCGACGCGGCCGGCGAGCTCGAGCGCCTGCTCGAAGCCACCCGGCTGCGCGCCAGCCACCAGGGTGAGCCACTGCGCGGCCGCGACCTGGAACGCACGCGCGCCTGGCTGGCCGCCCACCGGCCGTCACCGGGCTGGGTGCAGCTGGTGGCCGGCGGCGACGGCACCGCCCAGCGCGACGCGCTGCTGGCCTTCGTCGACGAGAGCGTGGCCACCGAGCAGCGCGCGCTGCGCCGCAGCCGGCTGCAGCGCCGCAGCTGGCAGGCGGTGATGGCCCTGGGGGTCGTGGGCGTGTTCGCCTTCGCCTTCTACAGCGCGCGCGAGCAGCGCCTGGCCCAGGCGCGCGAGCTCACCAACCGCGCGCTGCTCGAGCTGCCGCGCGACCCCGCCGCCAGCGCCCACCTGGCCCTGCGCGCGCTGGATGGCGACGCCGACAACCGCCGCGCCGACTACGCCCTGCGCCAGGCCATGACGGCGCTGGCCGTGGCCCAGCCCGAAGCCATCCTGGCGCTGGGCGAGCCATTGGTGGAGGCCCGCTTCAGCGCCGGGCAGCGCTGGCTGCTGGCCGCCGGCGGCCGCACGGTGTGGCTGCTCGACCCCGCCACGCTGGCCATTCGCCACACGCTCACCGCGTCGCAACCGGTGTCCCGCGCCTGGGTGGTGGGCGCGGCCGGGGCCGAGCGCGTGCTGGCCTTCACCCAGGACTGGCGCGTGCACCTGCTGCCGCTGAAGGGCGGCGACACGCAGACCCTGGCCTGCCCGGCCGATGGCGTGACGGGCAGCGCCGTGGCCGTGAGCGACGGGCCCACGCCCCAGGTGGCCCTGGGCTGCCGCGACGGCGCCCTGCTGCTGGCCGCCGTGGCCGATGGCCGCCTGGGCGCGGCGCAATCCCTGCTGCCACCGGCCGCGCCCAACCAGTCGGTCACCGCGCTGGGCTTCTCGGCCGACGGGGCCTGGCTGGCCGCCGGCGACAACACCGGCCAGGTGCGGGTGTGGCAGCGCGCGCAGCCCGCCCGTCCCTGGATCGGCCAGGGCTCGGCCGGCGGTGCAGCGCTGCGCCACCAGGCCGCGGTGCGCGACATCGCCTTCCACCCCGACGAACCCGGCCTGCTGGCCAGCGCCAGCGACGACCGCAGCGCCCGCGTCTGGCGGCTCGACCTGAACGGTGGCCGCCTGGCCCCCACCGTGGGCGACCAGCGCGGCGAGGAACGCCTGCGCCATGACCGGCCGGTGCTGCGCGTGCACTGGGTGCGCCGCATCGACGACGCCTACAAGCTGATGACGGTGTCGGACAAGCGCGTGATCTTCTGGACCGACGTCGAGACCCGCGACGCACGCCGCCACGACGACTGGGTGACCGACGCCGATGTCTCGGCCGACGGCGAGCTGCTGGTCTCGGCCTCGGCCGACGGCACGGCGCGTGTGTGGTCCACGCGCAGCGTCACGCCCATGGCCCTGCTGCGCGGCCACAGCAACGAGCTGGAACGCGCCTTCTTCGGGCCGGGCGGCAGCGTCATCACGGTCAGCGCCGACCAGACCCTGCGCCGCTGGCGCATCGCCGCGCCGGCGGTGCTGGACGCCGCGGCGCACTGGCAGGAAGCGCTGGCCTTCAGCCCGCGCGGCGACCAGGTGCTGCTGTGCGGCGAGGCCGATCAGAAGGACGCCCGCCACCGCCAGTGCCGCATCGCGCCGCTGGCCGACATGGGCCAGCGCAAGGATCCCGACAGCGAGCGCCTGGAGGCGGCGCCGGGTGACACCGTGGGCGCGGTCAGCTGGCGCCATGATGGCCGCCAGGTGCTGGGCCGCACCGCCACGCACGACATCTACGCCAGCCGGCGCCCGGTGCTGTGGGACGTGGCCACGCGCCGGCGCATCACGCCCGAATGGCTGCAGCAATGGACCGACGCCAGCTTCAGCCCGGCGCGGCCCGAACTGGCGACCAGCCGCCCCGCCACCGCCCCCGCGGCCGGCGGCGAGGTGGCGGTGTGGGCCGTCACGGCGCTCGACCAGGCCCAGCCCCAGCCGCTGCTGCGCCTGCGCGGGCCGCTGAGCACACTGCCGCCGGTCATCGACAGCAGCGGGCGCTGGGTGGCCGGCGCCGAGCACAACGATGTGCTGCTGTGGGACCGCAAGACGCCGCAGGCCGAGCCCCAGCGCCTTCGCGGCCATGCGGGCACGGTGCGCAGCCTGGCCTTCAGCGCCGATGGCATGGCCCTGGTCAGCGCCGGCAGCGACCGCAATGCGCGGGTGTGGCCGCTGCAGGCCGTGGCCCCCGGCCAGGCGCCGGCCTCGGTGCTGCTGACCGGCGGCCACAGCGCGGCCGTGATGAGTGCCGTGTTCAGCCCCGATGGCCGCTTCGTGGCCACCGGCGGCGCCGACAACAGCGTGCGCGTGTGGGACGCGCGGCGAGGCTGGGAGATCTCGGCCCTGCACCGCCACGGCGATGCGGTACCGGCCCTGGCCTGGCATGCCGACGGGCGCATTGCCTCGGCCAGCGACGACGGCACCGTGCTGCTGGCCCCCTGCCAGCCCTGCGTGGCACCGCTGGAACAGGTGCGCGAGGCGGCGCGTGCCGTGCCGCAGGCCCCGGCTGCACCGTCGCCCCCATCGCCGCCCCCATCACCGCCGTCAACCCCGCCGGCCGCCTCCACCGGCGCTGCAGCGCCCGCGTCGCGCTGAGCGCAACGCGTTCGGCACATCTAGGGATGCGTGCCACCGGCGATTGGTCGCACCATGCGCCGTGGCGTGCCAGCCGGTGCGCCGCCTGTCAACCACTTGGCACCCCACCATGTCCTCGCTCGTGCGCTTCCGTGATTGCGACCACAGCGTGTTCATCAGCTACGCGCACGCCGACGACGAGGTCTATGCCAACTGGATCAGCGACTTCGCCAGCGAGCTGACCAAGGACCTGGCCGCCGAACTGGCCCGCGTGCCCACCGGGCGCCCCACGCTGCCGCCGGTGCACCGCAGTGGCGACAACGGCCCGGTGGCCGGCGAGCTGTCCGACGAGCTCAAGGCCCGCGTGGCGCGCTCGTTCGCGATGGTGGTGGTGGTGGGCCGGCACTATGTCGAGTCCAGCTGGTGCGGCCAGGAACTGGCCTACCTGCAGCAGGCCTTCGGCGCCGAGGGCCTGGCCGGCCGGCTCTACATCGTGGCGCTGGCCCAGGAGCCGATCGCCCGCGCCCGCCAGCTGCCGGTGTGGCGCCAGGTGTTCGACGGCCGCAACCCGGTGTGGCAGGACTACTTCGAGAGCGACGCGGTGGGCCGCCCGGTGGCCGTGCTGCGCGACGACGGCAAGGCCCCCACCCAGGCCTTCGCACGCCGCTTCGACCGCCTGCGCGACGACCTGGTGGCCAAGATCAAGGCCGACCTGGCCGGCCCGCAGCCCAACCCCCAGGCCACGCGGCTGCTGGTGGGCGTGGGCGCGCCCGAGCTCGACGAGGCCATCGCCGACTTCGCCCAGCAGGCCCGCGCGCTGGAGCCCACCGTGTCGGTGCTGGAACTGGCCGCGCTGGACCAGCGCGCCGTGCTGGCCGCCCGCCTGCGCGATGCCGAGCGCCTGGTGCTGCCCTTCCACCAGGGCACACCGCGCCTGGGCGTGGTGCCGGGCGGGCAGCTGGCGGTGCTGCTGGACTGCTGGCGCAAGCTGGGCAAGCCCGACGAGCAGCTGTTCGCGCTCGACCTGTCGGCGGTCCCGGCCGCCGAGCCGGCCGAGCCCGAGCACATCGACTGGCTGGCCCGGCTGGCCTGCCCCAAGCTGCCACCGCAGGCCCTGCTGGCGCGGCTGTTCCCGCCGGCCGCGCCCGCCGCGACCGAACCTGCCGCCGCGCCGCCGCGGCCGGTGCGCCTGTTCATCGAGAGCAACCGCAACGAGCCCTGGCAATGGAAGCTGCTGGGCGAGCAGATCCGCCCGCTGTGGCAGCAGCTGCTGGCCGAGCGCCACATCGACGTGCCGCTGAACCTGCGCCCCAGCGGCCTGAACATCGACGAGATCGACCTGTTCAACCTCGACGAGGCCGACGGCCTGATCCTGCTGTGGGGCCAGAAGGAGGCGCGCTCGCTGCTCAGCCAGATCAACCTGGTGGAAGACCGGCTGAGCGAGCTGGCGCCGGCCATCGTGGCCTACCTCACCCCGCCCAAGCCCCAGGCCGACCAGGCCGTGCCCGCGCTGGGCTGGCAGGTGCTGCGCTTCCAGCAGCAGGAGGCGCCACCGCCCAAGGCCGTGCGCCCCGACCAGAACGACGCGTCGGAGCTCACCCGCTTCCTCAACGACGTGCTCGACCGCACCGCGCGCCGGCACAAGCTGGCCGTGGCCTGACCCGGCACGCCAGGCCACCCGATGGACGCGCTGCAACAACACGCCCTGCTGCGCCGTCTGCCGCGCACGCCCTATCCCGGCCTGCGGCCCTTCCTCGACCACGAGGACATGCTGATGCACGGCCGCCGCACCCAGGTGGCCGAGATCGTGCGCCGCCTGGGCCGCGGCGCCGGCGATGACGAGCGCCTGCCGCGCGTGTTCACCGAGCCCGGCCACGACAGCGAGGGCCGCACGCTGACGCTGTCGGCGCAGACCTCGTTGATGGCCGTGGGCGCGCCGGCCATGCCGCTCACGCGCTTTGTGGCGGTGATCGGCGGCTCAGGCTCAGGCAAGAGCTCGCTGATCCGCGCCGGCGTGGTGCCGCACCTGCGCCAATTCGGCATCCCCGAGGTCGGCGACCTGTGGGAGCCGGTGGTGTTCACGCCCGGCACCAACTTCGCCTCGGCCGACCCCGAACACGGGGCCCCGGCGGCGCCCGAGACACCGATCACCCGCCTGGCCTGGCGCCTTGAAGCCACGCTGCGCGGCGACCCCGATCCGGCGCGGCGCGAGGCCATCGCCGAGCTGTTGCGCCGCCCCGGTGGCCTGGGCCGCGCGATCGACACCTACGGCCCCGAGATCGACCTGCCCGAGGGCGTGGACGCGGCCAAGGCCTGTGTGCTGGTGGTTATCGACCAGTTCGAGGAGCTGTTCCACCACAGCAACCGCGACGTGACCGACGCCCGGCTGCTGATCGAGCGCGTGATCGACCACTTCCACCAGGCCCGTGCCGGCAGCGGCTCGCCGCGCTGCTTCCTGGCCATCACGATGCGCAGCGAGCACCTGAACGACTGCGCCGCCTTCCTGGGCCTGCCCGAGGCCATCAACGCCGGCGCCTTCCTGGTCAGCCGGCTCGACGACGCCGCCGTGCGCGAGGTGATCGAGAAGCCCGCCCAGCGCTTCCTGCGCCTGCGCCAGCGTGAGCGGCGCGGGCCCGAGGCCGCCGCGCTGCCGGCCAGCGTGCGCTTCGACCCGTCGGTGGTCGAGCGCCTGGTCAAGGACACGCGCGACATCGCCCACGACCCCGACCACCTGCCGCTGCTGCAGCACCTGCTGGCGCGGCTGTGGCAGCGTGCGCTGCGTCGCGAGCAGCGCGCCATCGGCGACGTGCCGGCCGAGCTCGGCTGGGCCGACCTGTGCAGCGCCGCGCTGGCCGACGACGTTCCGGCCCACCCGCCGGGGCAGGACGAGAACCTGCTGCGGCTGGCGCTGGAACGCTGGGCCGAGCGCGAGTTCGCGCAGCACCCGCCGGCGCAGCAGGCCCTGCTGGCCGATGTGCTGCGCCGCCTGGCCTACAAAGACCCCGCCAGCGGCACCTACAACCAGCAGCGCCTGTACGTGGCCACGCACCCGGCCGGCGCCGACGCGCTGTCGGCCCTGCTGCAGGGGCGCTGGATCCACTCGGTCAACTACCTGTACTGGGACGACGACAACCCCACGCGGGTGACGCTGAAGGTCTCGCACGAGTCCTTCATCCGCGGCTGGCAGCGGCTGCGTACCCTGGCCGATGCCGGCGCCATGCAGTTCGCCCGCGTGCTCGAGCTGCTGGCCGCCTGCCGCGACTGGCAGCAAAAGGGCCAGGCCGATGCCGACCTGATGGAAGACCGGCTGCTGCGGCGCATGAAGGACGCCGGCCTGGCCGCGGTGTTCGCGGCCGAACCCGCACCGCCCGCCGCTGGCGCCGCAGCGTCGGCGGTGGCCCACCCGGTGGCCCACCCGGCGGCCAACCCGGCAGCCAACCCGGCTGCCAACCCGGGGGTGGCGGCCGGCAGCCCGGCGCCGGCCGGCGCCTCGCCGCTGCCGCCGCGCGACCCGGCCGAGGCCTGGCGCGAATGGCAGGCCTGGCTGCCGCGCACGCCGCGCGGGCCCGAGCTGTCGGGCCTGGTGTTCGACGACGTGGCGCAGTTCTTCCGCCGCTCGGAAGCGCGGCTGCAGGCCGAGGCCCACCGGGCGCGCAACCATGTCAAGAACCAGGCCGCGCTGGCCACCGCCGGGCTCGGTGCGCTGGCCTTGCTGGGCCTGGCGCTGGCCTTCAGCTACGGCGTGCAGGGGCCGGTGATCGAGCGCTCGGCCCGCTACTTCGGCGCCGCCGACGCCGCCAACCTGGCCACGCTGCGCAATGCCTGGCCCGAGATCGGCGGCGGCGCCCACGAGCTGCATGACCTGCTGCAGGCCGCCGCACAGCTGGAGGCCGCGCGCCAGGGCGACGGCGTGGCGTTGGCCGGTGTGTCCGATGCGGTGCTGCAGGGCCCGCTGTCGCCCGGCCGCGCCCTGGCGCTGGGCCAGGTACTGCCGCTGGCGCTGCGCGCGGTGGAGCCCACGGTCAACGGCAAGCTGCGCGCCGTCCTCACCCGCGCGCTGTGGCGCACCGACGCCGCGCCGCCGGTGGGCGACACGCTGCGCATGGTGGACGCCCATGGCGATGACCCGCGCTACCACCAGGGCTGCGACGGCCTGCCCGGCGTGCTGCTGCCGGTGGAAGGCGGGCGCGAGAACAGCTACCCGCGCCGGGCGGTGTTCGTCACCCGCGACGACCTGGGCCGCGCGCGCGCCGACACCCGCAACGGCCTGATGTTCACCGCCACGCTGCATGCCGACCAGCGCTGCGTGCTGGGCCAGCAGATCGCCGCCCTGCCGCGCGAGCGCGAGCCGGCCCTGGTGTTCGACGCCTCGATGGGCCATGTGCTGATGGCTGCCAACGGCGACCCGCCCGGCCCCAGCGGCCAGCCGGCGTCGCCGGCCACGGTCACGCTGCTGCGTCTGCAATGGGACAACCCCGAGCTGGGCGAAGGCGCCGAGCTGTCGCAGCCCCTGGCCATCGTGTTCAACGACCAGGTGGCCGAGACACTGCGCCGCCAGGCCCCCGAGACCATCGGCATGGCCGCCGCCACCTGGCGCATGCCCGGTGGACGCGCGCTGCGCATCGGCAACGAGGGCTGGCGCATCGTGATCGACGGCGCCCAGCGCCTGGTGCCGCAGCCGCCCGCCACGGCCCTGGCACCGCTAGCACCGCCGCAGGACGGCGACGGCTGCGCGCCGCTGCGCGCGGCCCTGCAGCGCGAGCTGGCCGAAGGCGGCGGCAACGGCTTTCGCGCCAGCGTGCACCGCGACCGCGAGCACTGCCTGGCCGTGCTGCGCGGCCAGCCGGTGGGCCAGGGCAGCACCCAGCGCGACACCGTGCAGCTGCGCGCCTACACGCTGCACGCCGCCCAGGACGCCGAACGAACGGCCGGCGACACCGGCCTGCGCCATGCCCCGGTGCCGCTGGCCAGCCTGCCCTTCGGCCGCGTGCCGCCGCAGCTGAGCGACTTCCGCGTCGGCGTGGCCGGCTCACCCTGGGAGGGCTGGCTGGTGCTGGCCCGCCCTCCCGACCGCCGCAACCCCGACACCCGCCTGTTCGGCGTGCCCTGGAGCACCGGGGCCCTGCTGCGCCTGGGCACCGAGGTGCTGGCCGAGCACCGTCAACAGGCCGTCTCGGCCACCTCGGCCACCTCGGCCACTTCGGCCACTTCGGCCACCTCGGCCACTTCGGCCGCCACGGCCGCCCCTGCGTCGTCCAGCGCGCGGCCTGCGGCCCAGCGACCCGCCCAGGCGCCAGCCCAGCGGCCGAGCGCGCCCACCGGGTCCTGAACCATGGCACGTCACCCGTCCCCCGTCCCCGTCCGCCCGCGCTGGCGGCGCCTGCTGCAGGCCGGACTGAGGGCCTGGCTCACGGCCTGCGGCCTGACGGCCGGCGCCCAGGCCCAGCCGCCCGCCGACGCGCCGGTGATCGATCGCCTGGACAGCATCCGCCAGCGGCTGCTGGCGCAGGATGCGTCCACCGGTCAGGCCGCGCTCACCGATGCGCCCACCGATGCGCAGGCCGATGCACCGGCCGAGGCCGACGCGGAGGTGGGCCAGTGGTTCAACTGGCCGAACTGGGCCAACTGGTCGAAGTGGGCCAACTGGAACAACTGGAACAACTGGGGCAAGCTGTGACCGCCACCTGGGCGGTGCCCGCGCCGGCCGCGGTGGCACTGCCCGCAGGCGGCCTGCAGCTGCTGGTGCTGCAGCCCAGCCCGTTCTGCAACCTCGACTGCCGCTACTGCTACCTGCCCGACCGCCAGCAGCGCGCCCGCATGGCCCTGCCGGTGCTGGACCGTGTGATGGCCCAGCTGATGGCCAGCGGCCTGGTGGGCCCGGCGCTCAGCGTGGTGTGGCATGCCGGCGAGCCGATGGCCGTGCCACGGCGCTGGTACGAGGCCGCCTTCGACGTCATCGCACGCCATGCGGCCGGCCGTCCCGTGACCCACCACATGCAGACCAACGGCGTGCTGATCGACGACGCCTGGTGCCGCTTCTTCCAGCGCCACGATGTGCGGGTGGGCGTCAGCATCGACGGCCCGGCCGCGCTGCACGATGCCCAGCGCCGCACCCGCGATGGCCGCGGCACGCATGCGCGGGTGATGCAGGGCATCGCCCAGCTGCGCGCTGCGGGCATCGGCTTCCACACCATCGCGGTGCTCACGCGGCCGGCGCTGGCGCAGCCCGATGCGGTCTTCGACTTCTTCGCCGGCCTGGGCACGCGCGAGGCCGGCTTCAATGTCGAGGAGGTGGAGGCCGCGCACCGCCAGTCCACGCTGCAGGGCACCGACGGCACGGCGGCGCAGGCCATCACGGCCGGCGCGCGCGCCTTCTGGGACCGCCTGCTGCAGCGCCTGGCCGAGGCGCCCGGCGCGCTGCGCATCCGCGAGGTGGCGCAGGTGCTGGCGGGCCTGCGCGACCCCGGCTTCGGCCAGCATGGCGGCAATGCGCAGAACCAGGCCGGCCGCATCGTCAGCGTGGGCCACGACGGCGGCTTCACGTTCTGGTCGCCCGAGCTGCTGGGCAGCGTGCACCCGCGCCTGGGCCCGGCGGTGCTGGGCCAGCTGGCGGGCGACGCGGTCGACTGGCGGGGCCTGGGCCAGCAGGCGGCACTGCGCTGCTGGCAGGCCGAGATCGACGCCGGCCTGGCCGCCTGCCGCGCCGGCTGCGCCCACTGGCGCCTGTGCCTGGGCGGCGCGCCGGCCAACAAGCTGGCCGAGCTGGGCACGCTGGCCGGCACCGAGACGCTGGCCTGCCGCCTGGGCACGCAGGTGGTGATCGACGCGGTGCTGGCCGCGCTGGAGCGCCAGCTGCCGATCAGCGCAGCGCTTCGCTGACCCAGTCCAGCCGGTCCTGGCCGAAGAACATCTCGTCACCGACGAACATCGTCGGCGCGCCGAAGACGCCGCGGGCCACGGCTTCCTCGGTGGTGGCGCGCAGCGCGGCCTTGGTGGCGTCGTCGTTGGCCAGCGCCAGCAGCTGCGCGGGCTCGAAGCCGCCCGCGGCCAGCACGCGGGCCACCTCGGCGGGCTCGTTCAGGTTCACGCCATCCACCCAGATGGCCTGGAACACGCAGCGCAGGTAGGCATCCAGCCGCTCGGGCTGACGCAGCTGCAGGCCGGCCGCGCCACGCATCAGCAGCAGCGTGTTGATCGGGAAATACGGGTTGAAGTTCAGCGGCACGCCATAGCGCCGGGCGAAGCGCGCGAAGTCGACCCGGGTGTAGCGGCCCTTGGCCGGCACGGTGACGGGGCTCTGGTTGCCGGTGGCCTGGAACACGCCGCCCAGCAGCATGGGCCGCAGCACCAGCGTGGCGCCGGCCGCGGCGCACAGGGACGGCAGCTGGGTCCAGGCCAGGTAGGTGGCGGGGCTGCCCACATCGAGAAAGAACTCCACCTGCTTGGCGCTCATCGGCTGTCTCCGGTTGGTTCCCGAACCCTGCGGGCTCAAGGGTTTTGACTGAACGATCGTTTGATGAAGCCAGCGTATGCTGGACGCCCGACACCGTCAACCAGGGAAAGCACAGGGCCCATGCGCTACGCCGCCCACCACAAGCAGGCCACCCGCGACAAGCTGCTCGACAGCAGCCGCGCCATCGCCAAGCGCCAGGGCTTCGACAGCACCGGCGTCGACGCGCTGATGCAGGCCATCGGCCTGAGCGGCGGCGCGTTCTACAGCCATTTCGGCTCGAAGGCCGAGCTGTTCGCCGCGCTGGTGGCGCGCGAGCTGGACCACAGCGCGCAGATGCTGGGCATCACCGGCGACGCGTCGCCGGACGGCGCCGAGCGTGATGCCGACAGCGATGCCCACCTGAGGCGCACCCAGCTGGCGCGCAGCCTCAAGCGCTACCTCAGCACGGCCCATGCACAGCAGCCCGAGGCCGGCTGCGCGCTGCCGGCGCTGGGCGCCGAGATCGCCCGCGCCGGGCCGCCGGTGCGCGCCGCGGTCGAGCAGTCGCTCAAGCGCCTGCAACGGCAATGGGCCGGCGCGCTCGAAGGCGATGCCGACACCGCCTGGGCGTTGCTGTCGCAATGCGTGGGGGCGCTGATGCTGGCCCGCGTGGTGGAGAGCGAGCGCACGCGCCAGGAGATCCTGGCCGCCAACCGGCGCGCGGCTCTGGCCACGGCGACAGCCGCTTCATCGAACGATCGTTGACTGAAGAACGGGAGACACGCTGTGAACGCAGAGACATCCACCACCACCGGCAGCCCCGGCGCCCCCGACACCCGCCCCGGCGTGGCCCTGGTCATCGGCGCGGGTGACGCCACCGGCGGCGCCATCGCGCGGCGCTTCGCCGCCGGCGGCTACACCGCCTGCGTCACCCGGCGCGAGGCCGACAAGCTGCTGCCGCTGGTGCAGGCCATCGAGGCCGCCGGCGGCCGCGCGCACGGCTTCGGCTCGGACGCGCGCAAGGAAGACGAGGTGGTGGCCCTGGTCGAGCAGATCGAGCGCGACATCGGGCCGATCGAGGTGCTGGTCTTCAACATCGGCGCCAACGTGCCCTGCAGCATCCTGGACGAGACGGCGCGCAAGTACTTCAAGATCTGGGAGATGGCCTGCTTCGGCGGCTTTCTGAATGGCCGCGAGGTGGCCAAACGCATGGTGGCGCGCGGGCGCGGCACCATCGTCTTCACCGGCGCCACGGCCTCGCTGCGCGGTGCGGCGCGCTTCGCCGCCTTTGCAGGCGCCAAGCATGCGTTGCGCGCGCTGGCCCAGAGCATGGCGCGCGAGCTGGGGCCGCAGGGCATCCATGTGGCGCATGTGGTGGTCGATGGCGCCATCGACACCGAATTCATCCGCAGCAACTTCCCCGAGCGCTATGCGCTGAAGGCGCAGGACGGCATCCTGAACCCCGAGCACATCGCCGAAAGCTACTGGCAGCTGCACCGCCAGCCGCGCGATGCCTGGACCTTCGAGCTGGACCTGCGCCCCTACATGGAGAGTTGGTGAGCGCTCAAGCCGCGGCGGGCAGCGCGCGGCCGCCGCCGCTGCCCGCCCGCCCGCTGGCGCGCCAGTACAGGAACAGCGCCACGCTGAAGTTCAGCGCGTTCCAGGCGATGCCGTTCAGGAAGGCGGCGTGGTAGCTGCCGGTCAGGTCGAACACCTTGCCGCTCATCCAGCCGCCCAGCGCCATGCCGAACAGCGTGAACATGATGATCCAGCCGGTGGTGGTGGCCGCGCCGGCCACCGGGAAATGCTCGCGCACGATGATCGCGTAGCTGGGCACGATGCCACCCTGGAACAGCCCGAACAGCGCCGACACCAGGTACAGCGACACCAGCCCGTCGAAGGGCAGGAACAGCAGCAGCGCCACGCCCTGCAGAAAGCTGCCCAGCAGCAGCGTGCGCACGCCGCCGATGCGGTCGCAGATGGCGCCCGAGACCAGGCGGCTGACGATGCCGCAGCCCAGCATCAGGCTCAGCATCTCGGCGCCGCGGGCCACGCCGTAGCCCAGGTCGCCGCAGTAGGCCACGATGTGCACCTGGGGCATGGCCATGGCCACGCAGCAGGCGGTGCCGGCCACGCACAGCAGGGCCAGCGCCACGCCGGGCGCCAGGCCGAAGGGCCGCACCGGCCCGGTGGTCCCGCCGGCCTGCCCTGGGCTGCCCGCCCCCACCGCCGTGGCCTGCGCCGCCGGCGACGCCCCGCGCAGCCCGCGCGAGAGCGCCAGCATCGTCAGCAGCGAGAACACGCCCAGCGCCATGTAGGTGTGGCGCCAGCCCAGGGCCTGCACCGCATGCTGCACCACCGGCGGCCACAGCGCGCCGGCCACGTAATTGCCGCTGGCGCACACCGCCACCGCGATGCCGCGCCGGCGCACGAACCACAGCGCCGTGTCGGCCACCAGCGGCACGAAGCTGGTGGCCGCGCCCAGCAGGCCCACCAGCACACCCTGCACGATGGCGAACAGCCACAGGCTGCCCGCCAGGCCACTGAGCATGAAGCCCAGGCCCAGGCACACCGCGCCCATGCGCACCACCGGCACCAGGCCGAAGCGGTCGCTCAGCCGCCCGGCCAGCAGGCAGCCCAGGCCGAAGCCGATCATCTGCAGCGTGTAGGGCAGCGCGGCCTGCGCCCGCGTGGCACCGAACTCGGCCTGCACCGCCGGCAGCACCACCGACACCACGTACATGCCGGCTGAGCCGATGGTCATCAGCGCCAGCGTGATCCACAGGCGGCGCCAGGCCTGCGGGGAGTCGGCCTGGGGAAGATCGCTGGCACGGTTGTTCATGCGGCCGATTGTGGGCGGCGGCGGCGGCCGGCCGGCTCGGGGAAAGCGCGCTCACCGCGATGCAGCTTTGCATTCGGTGCGGGCCGGCGCGCAAGCATGGCGGGTTGTCAGCCACGGGCCGCCCCGGCGTGCTGGCTACCATCGCGCCATGCACTCCGATCCCCTGCCCCCCGGCCCGCCGCGGCTGCACATCGACGGCGGCCATGCCACCCTGACGCTGAACCGCCCGGCGCACCACAACCGGCTGCAGGTGGAAGACCTGCGGACGCTGCAGCAGCACTTCGCCACGCTGGCCGCCGAGCCAGCCCTGCGCGTGGTGGTGCTGGCGGCCGAGGGCCGCAGCTTCTGCTCGGGCTTCGACCTCGGCGCGCTGGCCGCCACGCCGGACGGCATGGCCGGGGCCAACACCGCCGGAGCCAGCGCCGGGCCGCGGCTGTTCGAGGAGACCGTGGACGCGCTGGAGGCCCTGCCGGTGCCCACCGTGTGCCGGCTGCAGGGCGGCGTCTACGGTGGCGCCACCGACCTGGCGCTGGCCTGCGACTTCCGCATCGGCGTGGACGGCATGGTGCTGCGCATGCCGGCCGCGCGCATCGGCCTGCACTACTACGCCAGCGGCCTGCGCCGCTATGTGGCGCGCCTGGGGCTGCAGCAGGCCAAGCGCCTGTTCCTGCTGGCCGAGGACGTGCCGGCCACCGAGCTGCTGGCCATGGGCTACCTCGACCGCCTGGTGCCGGCCGCGCAGCTGGACGCCGAGCTGGCGCAGCTGGTGGCGGCCCTGGAGGCCGGCGCGCCGCTGGCGCTGCGCGGCATGAAGACCTCGCTGAACGAGATCGCGCGCGGCGAGTTCCACCTCTCGGCGCTGCGCGAACGCGAGGCGCGCTGCGCCGACAGCGACGACCTGCGCGAAGGCCAGCGTGCGATGGCCGAGAAGCGCGCGCCGCGCTTCCAGGGACGCTGAGCGGCGGCGCCCAGTCGCCCAGCCACGGGCACCTAGTCGCCCAGCCACTGGCGTAGCGCGGCCAGCAGCGCGTCGAGTGCAGCCTCCAGCGGCGCCAGCGCATCGGGCTGGCCCGGCATGGCGGCCGGGCGCTGGGCGCGCTCGCGCAGCTCGCGCGCCAGCTGTTCGGCCAGGGCGGCCAGCGCCGGTGCGCCAATGGCCGTGGCCGCGCTGCGCAGGCCCTCGGCCGCCTCCAGGCGCTGAGCGGCATCGCCGCTGCGCAGCGCCTGGCCCAGGCTGGCGGCGCCGTCGCCATAGGTGCGGACGAACTGGCCCAGCACCCGGCGGTACAGGTCCACGCGCCCGCCCAGCTGGGCCACCACCGCGTCGGCCTGCAGGCCGGCCGGGGCCTGCAAGCACGCTGGCGGCGCGGCGGCCACCGGCCCGGGTGTCGCCCCGGGTTTCGGCCCGGCCACCGGCCCGGACGGCGGTGGCTGCACCGGGGCGGCCGGGAGCGGCGCCTGCGCGGGCTCGCGCGGGGCCAGCCAGTGCAGCAGGGCCGCGTACAACGCGCCGGGGTTCAGCGGCTTGGGCACATGGCCGTCCATGCCCGCGGCCAGGCAGGCCTCGCGGTCCTCGGCAAAGGCATTGGCCGTCATCGCCAGGATGGGCACGCTGGCCATGGCCGGCAGCGCGCGCAGGCCACGCGCGGCGTCCAGTCCGTCCAGGCGCGGCATCTGCATGTCCATCAGCACCAGGTCGAAGTGTTCGCGCGCCGCCAGGTCCAGCGCGGCCTGACCGTCATCGGCCAGGCTGACCTGCAGGCCGGCACTGCGCAACAGCTCGCCCACCACTTCCTGGTTCACCGCGTTGTCCTCGGCCACCAGCACACGGGCCCCGGCATGGCGGCGGCGCAGCAGGTCCTCGGCCTGCGTGACCTCGGCATCGGGCCCGGCCAGCGGCCGCGCGTCGGCCGTGCCGCGCACCAGCCAGGCGGTGAACCAGAACTCGCTGCCCACGCCGGGCTGACTGTGCACGCCCATCTCGCCGCCCATCAGCCCGGCCAGACGCCGGGTGATGGCCAGGCCCAGGCCAGTGCCACCGTAGCGCCGCGTGGTCGAGGCATCGGCCTGCACGAAGGGTTCGAACACCTGGCCGAGCTTGTCCGGCGCGATGCCGATGCCGGTGTCGCGCACGGCAAAGCGCAGCAGCAGCCGCGCGCCGTCCTCGGCCTGCAGCGTGACGCCCAGCGCCACCTCGCCGGCCTCGGTGAACTTCACCGCATTGCTCAGCAGGTTCAGCAGCGCCTGGGTCAGGCGCGTCGGGTCGCCGTGCAGCGCATCGGGCACGCCGTCGGCATGCAGGTGCAGCGCCAGGCCCTTGGCGCGGGCACGTTCGCCCACCAGCGACTCGCAGTGCGCCAGCACCGCGGCCAGCGAGAAGCCGGTCTGGTCCAGCTCGAGCCGGTCGGCCTCGATCTTCGACAGGTCCAGCACGTCACTGATCACCTGCAGCAGGTGCTGGGCCGAATCGGCCACCTTGGCCAGGCGCGCCAGCGCCGCGGGATCGCGGGTCTCGCGGCGCAGCAGGTGGGTGAGCCCGGTGATGGCGTTCAGCGGCGTGCGGATCTCGTGGCTCATGTTGGCCAGGAACACGCTCTTGGCGCGGTTGGCGGCCTCGGCCTCGTCGCGGGTGCGGCGCAGCTCGTCGTTGGCCTGCTGCAGCGCCGCGGTGCGCGCGGCCACCAGGTCCTCCAGCCGGTCGCGGTGGGCCGCCAGCTCATCGGCCACCTGGCGCTGCTGCGTGACGTCGCGCACCAGGCCCAGCACGGCCGGGCGGCCCAGGTGCAGGAAGCGCGTGGCATGCAGCTCCACCCACAGCGGGGCCACCAGGCCGCGCCGCAGCAGCCGCACCTGGTGGCGCGGCGGCGGCTCGGGCCCGTCGCCCACGCGCTGGGCGAAGCGGTCGCGCCAGGCCGGCAGGTCGTCGGGTGCCACCACGGCCTCGAAGGGCTGGCCCGGCAGCGTGGCGTCGGCCCAGCCCAGCATGGCGTGCAGGGCCGGGTTGGCAAAGGCGAAGCAGTCGTCCTGCGCGACGAACATGCCGTCGGTCATGGCCGTCAGCAGCGCACGCTGCGTGCCCTCGCTCTGCCGCAGCGCCGCCGCATCGCGCTCGCGCTCGGTGATGTCGCGTGCCACGCAGAAGCTGCCGATCAGGCGGCCGTCGGCGTCGCGCAGCGCCCCGCGCGTGGCCAGCAGCGTGCGCGGCCCGTCGGGGCCCTGCAGGCGCTGCTCGTCGCAGCGGGGCTGGCCGGCGTCAGCACCGCGTGCCGCCTCGGCCAGCAGTGCGGCGTCCTGGGCGCGGGCCTCGGCGGCGGCCGGCGGTTCGCGCAGCGCGGCGTCGTCGCGGCCCAGCACCTCGGCCGGCGTGCGGCCCAGCAGGCGCGCCGCCTCGGGGTTGCACAGCAGGTAGCGGCCATCCAGGTCCTTGGCGCTGACCGCATCGCCCGAGCTGTCGGCAATGGCCTGCAGCAGCGCCAGCGCGCGCAGGCGCTCGGCCTGCTCGGCCTGGCGGATGCGCGCCTCGGCCAGCGCGCGCCGGTCCTGCAGCCGCGCACTGCCGACGGTCAGGCCCAGCACGGCCAGCACGGCCAGCGCCAGGATGCCGCTGGCGCTGCGCAGGGATTGGGCCTGCAGCACCTGCTGCTCCAGTTGCACCATCAGGTACCAGTCGGTGCCCGGCACCGGCCGCACCACGCCCAGCACCGGCCGGCCGGCCAGATCCTGGCCCGCGGCGGCGCGGCTGAACGGCAGCTCGCCGCGCAGCACCTGGCCGATCAGCGGGCCGGGCGCCGACACGGCCAGCGGCCGGGCCTGGCCGGACAGCTGCACCTGATCGCCCTCGCGCCGCAGCAGCAGGCTGGAGGTGCCGGCACCGCCGCCGGGCCACGGTGCGCGCACCGCCTGCATCAACTCTTCGGTGTCGGTGCGCAGCACCACGGCGGCCGGCGCGGGCAGGCCGGTGGCCACCAGCGGCGCCACCACGTCCAGCCACAGCGTGGCGGCGCCGTCGGCCGGTGCCAGCAGACCGCCCAGACGCACCTCGCCGCTGGCCATGGCCTGGCGCGCCACCTCCCGCAGGGCCTCGGCCACGTCGTTGACGGCGGCCTCGCCGCCTTCGCGCATCGCGGTGGCGCCCTGGGCATCGAGCACCAGCGCGGCCACGTCGCCCCAGGCGCGGCGCAGTTCGACGATGCGGTCGAGCAGCTGCAGCCGGGCGTCGACATCGCCGGACTGTTGCCAGCGCAGGTACAGCGTGGCCCATTCGGCGCTGTTGCGGGCATAGCGGGCCCGGGCCACGCGCTCGGTCACCCAGCCCGCCACCTGGGCAGCGCGCTGGTCGGCCACGGCCTCCAGCTGGGCGGCACGCTCGGCCACGCGGTGCTCATGGTCGATCTGGATGGCCAGCGCCGCCGCGGCCAGCACCGCCGCCCAGCCGGCCCACAGCCAGCGGCTGAAGCGCCGCCGGCCGGACGGCGGCAGGCCATCGCCCGCGCCCGGCGGGCTGGGAATGGGCGGCGCGGCGGCTTCGGACGGCGGCATGCCTGGCAGGGTGTCCTCACGCAAGGGGGCCATGCGCCGACGGCGGACAGCCCGCCGGCACGGTGCGCGATGGCACCCCGCCGACCCGTCATCGACAGCACGGATTACAGCATCGCCACGGGCCGCCGCTGCCGCGCCCCTCAATTCCCGCCCCCGGCGGCCGACAAGACAGGACAGAACCCGCGCGCCGGGTGCCGGGGCGCGGTGCCACGGCAGCCGCGCACCACCCCCGCCATGCGCTGCCGCCCCGCCGCAGCGCCGATGCCGACCGCCACCGCCGATGAACGCCCCCGCCACCCTGCAGTCCGCCCCGGCCTTTGCCGACGCCCAGGCCAGCTGCCCGGTGGCGCTGGGCTGGATGCAGGGCTCGCCGCCGCCGCCGCACCGCCGCATCCGGCTGGACGACGGCAGCGCCTACCGCTTCCCGCAGCTGCGCTGGAGCTTCTGCCACCTGGACCACCTGATGCCGGTGGCCGAGGTGGCCCGCGGCCCGGTGCCGGTGTGGGATCTGCCGCGCGCCGAGCGCGACGACATCGGCCGCCTGGCCTTCCTGCCCGCGGCCAGCCGGCGCCCGATCGCCTGGGACCAGGCCATGGCCGAGGCCTACACCGACGGCGTGCTGGTGCTGCACCGCGGCCGCATCGTGCACGAGCGCTACCACGGCGCGCTGGGGCCGGCACAGCGGCACACGGCAATGTCGGTCACCAAGAGCGTGCTGGGCCTGCTGGCCGCAATGCTGATCGACGAGGGCGCGCTGCGCGAGCACGCCCCCTTGACGCATTACCTGCCCGAGCTGGCCGGCACCGGCTTTGCCGGCGCCACCGTGGGCCAGGTGCTGGACATGGCCACCGCGCTGGACTTCAGCGAGGACTACGCCGACCCGCAGGCCCACATCTGGCGCCATGCCCGCGCCTGCGGCGTGCTGCCGCACCCGCCGGGCGACACCGGCCCGCGCAGCATCGCCGAGTTCCTGCGCACGGTGGGCGCTGCCGGGCCGCATGGTCAGACGTTCTGCTACCGCACGGTGAACAGCGACGCGCTGGCCCTGGCGCTGCAGCGCGTGACCGGGCAGGACCTGGCCACCCACCTGGCCGAGCGCCTGTGGGGCCGGCTGGGCGCCGAGCACACGGCCTACTTCACGGTGGACAGCGAAGGCACGCCCTTTGCCGGCGGCGGCCTGAACACCACGCTGCGCGACCTGGCCCGCCTGGGCGAGATGCTGCGCTGCGACGGCTGGGCCGACGGCCGCCAGCTGGTGCCCGCCGCCGTGGTGGCGCGGCTGCGCGCCGGCGGCTGCCCGGAGACCTTTGCCCGTGCGCGCATCACCGGCATGCGCGGCTGGAGCTACCGCGCCATGTGGTGGGTGAGCCACAACCCGCATGGCGCCTGGATGGCCCGCGGCGTGCACGGCCAGGCGCTGTACATCGACCCGAAGGCCGAGATGGTGGTGGCGCGCTATGCCTCGCACCCGCTGCCGGCCAGCCTGGCCTGCGACCCCACGGCGCTGCGGGCCTGGCAGGCCCTGGGCTTGCGGCTGGCGGAAGGCGGTTGAGGGCTGACCGCCGGCGCCAGGCGTCCGGCTGGTCGCCCGTGCGCCTGACCGCCTAGGCGCCCGCGCGCTGCGTGCCCGCGGGCGCGGCCGGCGTGTCGTCCAGCAGGTGCTCCACACGCGCCTTGGCGCGGTTGCGCACCAGCATGCGTTCGATCACGTTCGAGCGGTCCAGCAGCTGTCGCGCCTCGGCCTGGCACTCGGCCGACAGCTGCCGCAGCGCCGCGGCCGGCTGAGCGGCCTGCGCGCGTTCGGCCTCGGCCAGCAGGCGGTCGGCCGCCTCGCCACGCAGCCCGCGCTTGTAGGCCACGCCCACGAAGGTGAAGCTCAGCTCGGTCAGGCGCTGGATGTCGCCGCGCACGCCGCGCTCGCCGGCGCGCCAGCGGTCGGCCAGGCGCACCACCTCGGGCTTCATCACCGCGGCGCAGCTGGCGGCCCGGCGGTAGAAGGCCTGGTCGGCGGCGTCGCCATCGGCCGCCGCCACCGGCATGGCCAGCACCAGCGCCAGGACCGGCAGCATGCGCCAGCCGGCGGCCGGCGTCCGGCGCTGCAGTCCCTGCTTCGGTTTCATGGGCATGAGGGTACAACGCCGCAAAGACCTTGGCCGCCGACAAGTCCGCGCCATCGTGCAGGACGATGCCTCGCCACCGCGCGGCGGGCCACAATGGCCCGCCCCACCGCCCTTGCCCGCCATGCCCCTGTCTGCCCGTGCCCAGCAACTGATCGAGCGCCTGGCGCTCGCCCCGCATCCCGAAGGCGGCTTCTTCGCCGAGGTGCACCGCGCCACCGCCACCGTGGACCCGTGCGACGGCCGCCCGCCGCGTGCCGCGCTGACCTCGATCTACTTCGTGCTGGCTGACCGCGGCAGCAGCCGCTGGCACCGCGTGCGCTCCGACGAGGTGTGGTGCCACCTGGAGGGCGCCCCGCTGGTGCTGCATCAGCTGGACGACCGCGACGCCAGCCAGCCACCGCGCGTGAGCGGCACGCTGCTGGCGCCGGTGACCGAGCACACCGCGCCGCAGGCCACCGTGCCGGCCGGCGTGTGGCAGGCCGCGCAGAGCGAGGGCGAGTACACGCTGGTGGCCTGCATGGTGGCGCCGGGCTTCGACTTCGCCGACTTCACGATGATGGCGCCCGACGAGCCGCTGCGCGCCTGGCTGGCCGAGCACCATCCGGCGCTGGCTGCGCTGTGCTGACGCGGCAGCCGCGATGAAGGTGGTGGTGATCGGCGGCGGCGCGGTGGGCGCGGCCACCGCGCTGTTCCTCAAGCGCCAGGGCGGCGCGGCCGTGCAGGTACAGGTGGTGGAGCCCGATCCGGGCCTGACGCTGGCCTCGTCGGCGCGCTCGGCCGCATCGGTGCGCCAGCAGTTCAGCAATGCGGTCAACGTGGCGATGTCGCGCTTCGGCTTCGAGCTGTTGAGCCGGCCGGCCGAGTGGCTGGCCATCGACGACGGCACCCGCGCGCAGGCGCCCGATCTGGGCCTGGTGCGCTCGGGCTACCTGTTCCTGGCCACCAGCGCCGCGGGCGCCCGGGTGCTGGCCGACAACCAGGCCGTGCAGCGCGCCGCCGGCGCCCAGGTGCAGGCGCTGACGCCCACCGAGGTGGCCGCGCGCTGGCCCTGGCTGCACACGGCCGACCTGCAGGCCGCCTGCGTGGGCCTGGACGGCGAAGGCTGGTTCGATGGCGAGGCCTTCGCCCGCGCGCTGGCCGCCACGGCACGCGCGCTGGGCGCGCAGTGGCTGCGCGGCCGCGTGGTGGGTGCCCGGCGCGACGGTGCCCGACTGCGTGCGCTGCAACTGGCCGACGGCACGCGCCTGGCCGCCGATGCCGTGGTGCTGGCCGCCGGCGCCTGGTCGGGCGCGGTGGGCCGGGCGCTGGGCCTGGATGTGCCGGTGCACGCGCGCAAGCGCACGGTGTTCGTGCTGCGCTGCCCCACAGCCATCCCGGGGCCCACGCCGCTGGTGGTGGATCCGTCAGGCGTGTGGTGGCGCAGCGAGGGCGCCGGCTTCATCGCCGGCTGGTCACCGGCCGAGGGCGATGCCGATCCCGACGACCTGCCGCTGGACCAGCCGGCGATGGAACAGTTCGAGGCCCATGTGTGGCCGGCGCTGGCAGCCCGCGTGCCGACCTTCGAGGCGCTGCGCGTGCAGCGCGCCTGGGACGGCTACTACGAGGTGCACCCGGCCGACCACAACGCGCTGATCGGCCCGCACCCCGATTGCCCCAACCTGCTGCTGGCCTGCGGCTTCTCGGGCCACGGCCTGCAGCATGCACCGGCGGCCGGGCGCGGCGTGGCCGAGTGGTTGCTGGACGGGCGCTACACGTCGATCGACCTGGCCGAACTGGGGGCCGAGCGCCTGCGCAGCGGACGGCGCTTCGTGGAGCAGGCGATCATCTGAGCCGGCGGGTGAACTCGCGGAGCGTCAGCGCCCCGCGCTCACAGCCCGCCAGCCGCCGCCGAGCCCGCCTTGCCGATGCCATCGGCCAGCGACTTGGCCGCCGAGGCCGTGGCCGCCAGCGCGGCCACCAGCACCACGGCCAGCACCAGCAGGCCGGTGCGCACGCCGTCCACGCGTTTCAGATCGACGCTGGCGATGTCGGCCGCGGCAAGTTCCACCGGCTGGCGGCTGCCTTCGTCCACCCCCAGCAGGCGGTCGGGCGCCAGTTGCGTGACCGTGATCGCGCGTTGCTCGCCCGACTTCAGCAGCACCGTCACCGTGTCGCTGGGCGCCAGCGGCAGCTGCTGCAGGCCGGCCGCAGGCGGGCTGTGGCGGGTGACGGTGGTGCAGGCCGTGGTGACCGTGAGCATCGCGCTGCAGGCCAGCAGCACCACCGCGCGGTTGAAGCCGGCGTTCATGCGCGAGCGCTCCCGCCCGAGGCCGGCAGCCTCACGGCCGCACCCAGATCGTCCAGGCTCAGGCCCTGCTGGGCCAGCAAGCTCTGCAACGCGGGCAGCAACGGGCCCAGGCGTTCATCCAGCGCCTCGCGCACGGTGTCCACCACCACCTGGGTGGCGCGGTCGATCTCCAGGTTCAGCGCCGCGCCCTCGGCCTTCTCGCCGAAGGTGGTCATGCGCAGCGTCTCGGGGATCAGCCAGACCTCGAACCAGCCCTCGGTGCGGTTGACCTCGGCCATGGTGAGGCTGGCGCCGTTGACGGCGATGTAGCCCTTGGCGAACACGTAGCGGCGGTGGCTCTCGGGCACGCCGATGCGCAGCACATGGTTGTTCTCGGGACGGCGGATCTGCAACACCTGGCCCAGGCAGTCGACATGGCCGCTGAGCACATGGCCGCCCACCTCGGCGCCCTCCTTGGCGGCGCGCTCCACATTGACGCGGCTGCCCTCCACCAGGCGGCCCAGCGTGGTGAGGGCCAGGCTCTGCTGCATCACATCGAAGCGGGCGGCGTCGCCCGGCAGCACCTCGGTGACGGTGAGGCAGGTGCCGTCGGTGGCCACGCTGGCGCCGATGGCCAGATCCTGCGTGAAGCCGGGCGGGAACTGCAGCGTGAACGAGCGCAGGCCGGGGCGATCAACGAGCTGCGAGACGGTGGCGACGGCCTGGACGATGCCGGTGAACATGTCGGTGAAAGCGCGGGACGCGGAGCGGTGAAAACGATCAGCCCAGCTTACCAGCCCGCGCCAGGGACAACGCCAATGCCCAGCATGCCGCGCCGCTGGTGCAATGCCCGGCGGGCGCCGCGCCGCGGCGACGACACGCGGGAGGACACGATGGCATCGATCGGAACATGGACGCGGGCCTGGCGACACAGCGCCGCCGCGGCGGGTCTGCTGCTGGCCGGTGCGGCCCAGGCGCTGACCTGCGGGCCCAGCGACGGCCGCATCTGCCAGGGCACGGCCACGCAGTACGCGGGCGGCTTCAACCCCGGCGTCGGCCACGGCGGCTTCGGCGGCGGCAGCTGCACGGCGACCAAGACACCGGTGGTTTTCGTTCACGGCAATGCCGACAGCGCCATCAGCTTCGACGCGCCGCCGGGCAACGTCACCGGCTACGTCACACCGGCGCGCTCGGTGTATGCCGAGCTGAAGGCGCGCGGCTACAACGACTGCGAACTGTTCGGCGTGACCTACCTCAGCGCCAGCGAGCAGGCCGCGCCGCAGTACAACTACCATTCGAGCAGCCGTTACGCCACGCTGCAGTACTTCATCGACCGCGTGAAGGCCTACACCGGCAAAGCCCAAGTGGACATCGTCGCGCACTCGATGGGCGTGTCGATGGCGCTGGCCACGCTGCAATACAACAACAGCTGGGCCAGCGTGCGGCGCTTCGTCAACATCGCCGGCGGCATCCGCGGCCTGTACAGCTGCTACTACACCGGCTACGCCAACAGCTACGCGCCCACCTGCGGCTCGCAGAATGTGTGGGACAGCACACTGTTCGGCTTCTTCCCCGAGGGCTGGTACTACGGCGCGTGGATCACCAACAGCTGGACCGGCACCGGCAGCAGCAACTCGCTGCGCAACATGCCGGGCGGCCACTCGGCCATCGCGTTCTACACACTGGCCGCCGGCTTCAAGGACCAGGTGGCCTGCGCCACGGCCAGCTTCTGGGCCGGCTGCGACCAGACGGCGCGCTTCGTCACCACCAGCAACGTGAAGTCGCAGCTGAACATCGGCGCCGGCAGCAATGCCACGCAAGCCGACTACAACTGGGCCGACGGCATGCCCTACAACCGCGGCGGCGGCGACAGCAGCAACGGCGTGGGCCACTTCCGCGCCAAGAACAACGCCGGCGCCATCATCCAGCGCATGCTGCTGACCACCTGCACCGGCACCGGCTGTGCCAGCGAGTACACCACCGGGCCGGTGGCGACCTATTGACGCGTCAGCCCCGGCGCCGTGCCGGCTCGCTGACGTGCAGGAACTTGGTCAGCAGATCGCGCGGCGGTGCCACCGAGATCGACTTCAGCACCTGGCCCACATTGCCGCGGTGGTAGGCGCCGTGGGTGATCACATGGGCCAGCATCTCCTCGCGGCTCATGCGGCCGGCGTCGCCATCGGTGAAGCGGAAGTCGATGCGCTCGGCCAGCTGCTCGGGCGTGACGCGGGCCACGTACTGCTGGAACCAGGCGTCCACCTCGCCCTGCGCGAAGTGCAGCTGCGCCAGCTCGGGCGTGGCCTCGGTGTTGGTGGCGGTGTAGGCGTGCGGCTCGCCCGACAGGTGGGCGCGGAAGATGCAGTCCACCACGTGGATGTGGTTGAGCGTGCGGATGGCCGTGTGCAGTGCCGCGCCGTGCGGCTCCAACGGCACATCGGCCAGCGCGTTGAACAGCTCGTTGTTGGCCCAGGCCTTCTGGGCGAAGAGGGGGATCAGCAGGCTCATGCGCTCTCCTTGGCGGTGCAGGACGAGGTTTTAACCCAGGTGGCCCGCTGCCAGGCGCGTCATCACCCGTTCATCGGCGGCGTCACGAAAGCGCTTGTCGAGCGCGGCATCGGCCGGCTCGAAGCCCAGCTTGTGCAACAGCCCCGCCGAGCGGTGGTTGCGGCGCTTCAGCACCGCCACGAAGCGCTGCACGCCGTGGCTTTGCGCCAGCTCGGCCAGCATGGCCCGCACGGCCGCGCTGCCGATGCCCTGGCGCCAGTGCCGGCTGTGCAGCTCATAGGCCACCAGCGCGTGGCCGTCGGGCAGCACGGTGGCCTGCACGTAGCCGGCCAGGCGGCCGGCATCGGCGCCAGCGCTCAGGCGGATCACCCAGTTCAGCCAGACCTCGCTGCCGTCATCCGGGCCGCGCCGCTGCTGCCGCACATAGCGCGCATGCAACGCGTCCACACTGGCCGGCGGCGCGTTCTCGAACTCGTAGATCGCCGGATCGCTGAGCACCGCGAACATCTCGGCGGCATGGCTGGCCAGCAAGGGCTCCAGCGTGCCGAATGCGGCGCGCAAGGTCTTCACCACACCGGCCGCCGCACGGCCACGGTATCGACGGGATTCATGGTGCGCACACCTGGGGGTGCAGACGAAGCGCGGGTCAGTACAGCGTGCCGGCCTGCCGCGCCGGCAGGGCCTGGTCGTAGGCCGCGCCGTCGATGTCACCCTGCGTCAGCGCGCCCAGCATCTGCCCGGCCGTGGGCACCGGCGGGCGCTCGGCCGGCTGGCCCGCGGCCCACAGCCGCGAGCGCACCAGCGCCTTGGCGCACTGGAAGAACACGGCCTGCACCGCCACCTCGATGACGCACTTGGGGGCCTGGCCCTGCAGCGCGAACGAGTCCAGCAGCGCCGGGTCGATGTTCAGGCGTGCCAGGCCATTGACGCGCACCGTCTCGCTGATGCCGGGCACGAAGAAGATCAGCGACACGCGCGGGTCGGCCAGGATGTTGCGCAGGCTGTCCACGCGGTTATTGCCGCGGCGCTCGGGCAGCAGCAGCGTGTGCGCATCGGGCATGCGCACCAGCGGCGCCGGGTCGCCGCGCGGCGAGGTGTCCAGCCCCGCCGGGCCGCTGGTGGCCAGCACCGCGAACGGCGAACGCGCGATCCAGTCGCGGTAGACCGGGTGCAGGTGCGCGGCCTCCTTGCGCAGCGAGGTTTCGGCCGGCGCGCCGAACAGCGCATCCAGCGCGCGGGGATCGGTGAGGTGGGTCATGGCGGTCGTCGCAGGGGCGGGGCTGGGTGGTGGTGGTCGTGGTGGTGGTCGTGGTGGTGGCGGCAGGGCCTCGTGTTCAGCAAGCAGCCGGATCCGGGTCGGCCGTCACCTGCAGCAGCGCGCGCTTGCCGGCCACGCCCACCCAGTCGGCATGGTCGGGTGGCGGCGCCTTGCTGCGGGTGATCGGCCGCCAGCCGGGCTGCCGGGCCAGCTGCGCGTTCAGCGCGATGAACGGGGCCTGCGCCGCATCGGCCTCGCGGGCGTTGACGATGGCCTGCACCGGGCACTCGCCCACGCACACCGAGCAGTCAATGCAGCCGTCGGGATCGATCACCAGGAAGTTGGGGCCTTCGACGAAGCAGTCCATCGGACAGACGTCGACGCAATCGGTGTACTGGCAGCGGATGCAGGGCTCGGTGACGATGAAGGGCATGGTGAACGGTGGCAACGGCAGCCCGCAGGCCGACGCCGATCGTACGCGACACCGCCCGAGGCCGGCCACGGCGGGAGGAGCCATGGCCTGGGCCGCGCCGATGGCTCCAACGGGCGATGCGCGCGCCGGGCGGACGCAGAACACTGGCGGCGTCCCGAACCACGGGTCCCACCGCGCCGGCACCGGGCCTCCTGGCCGCAGGCGCCCCGCCCCGCCCCGCCCCGCCCCGAAACCCGCATCCTGCATCCCAACCCCACCGTCACCATGAAGTCTGCCCCTCGCCCGCCCGTCGCACCCACGCGTCTGCCTCATTCCACCCAGGCTCGCCCTGTGCTGTCCTGCGCGTTGACCTGCACCCTGGCCTGCGCCCTGCTGCTGCCCGCCGCGGGTGCCCAGGCCGCGGTCACGCGCGGCGCCAGCTTCGGCACCAGCCTCGACGTCGGCGGCATGAAGGTCGGCGGCGAGTTCCAGTCCTGGGCCTCGGCCACGCACACCGCGAGCGACTTCAACACCTCGGCCTTCGGCAGCGCGTCGACCGACGGCTTCATGCTGCATGCGCTGGCCTGGACCAGCGAGAACCCGAAGCTGCCGGCGTACTGCACGGTCTACACCTGCAGCTGGCAGACCTTCGCCAGCGTCACCGTGTGGGACAGCATCACGCTGGTGGCGCCCGCCAACGGCCAGGCCGAGCGCTTCGAGTACGACTTCACCATCGACGGCACGCGCAAGCGCGGCCCCTGGGCCTATGGCCAGGGCACCACGGCCACCGCGTTCTATTCGTTCAGCACCGACGGCAATGCCTGGTTCCAGCCGAAGTCGGTCACCTTGCCCAGCGGCGTCACGGAGATCAAGGGCGCGTTCATGGCGCAGCCCGGCCAGAACCTCACGCTGTACCTGATGGGCGGCCTGTCGGTGTCGGCACGCAGCGGCGCGGTGGCCGACTACAGCCACACCATGGCCTTCCACATGACCCTGCCGCAGGGCTGGACCTACACCTCGGCCTCGGGCCACTTCGCGCCGGCACCGTCGCCCGTGCCCGAACCCGCCAGCCTGGCGCTGATGCTGGGCGGCGTGGCCGGGCTGGGCCTGCTCACCCGCCGCCGGGGGCTGGCCGTGCGGGCGTGATCGGCATCCGCCGCGGCAGTTCGTCGTCCGCCCACAGGCGAAAGCGCGCGGTGAAGTGCTGGCCGCTGCCGTCCTCCAGCCCGAAGCTGCCGCTGTCGCCCGGCGCCACGTCCAGCGTCATCTGCAGCCCGGCCAGGTAGTCGCACTGTGCGGCGCTGGCATACACCGGCACACCGGCCACCTCGCCCAGTTGCCGGTCGTCCTGGTTCAGCGCCAGCTCCTGCACGGTGAAGCACATCGGCGCACTGCCGGCGCAGCAGCCGTGCGACTGGTAGAACAGGATCTCGCCATGCTGCTGGCGCAGGCGCTCGATCAGGGCCAGCGCGGCCGGCGTGGCCAGCACGCGGGGGATGGGCTCGGTCATGACGGAACGTTCCATGCAAAAAAGGGGCGGCCCATGCCGCCCCTGGTCGGGATGCGCGAGAACGCGCCTTGATCAGAAGAAGCCCAGCGCGTTGGGGCTGTAGCTGACCAGCAGGTTCTTGGTCTGCTGGTAGTGGTCCAGCATGGCCTTGTGGGTCTCGCGGCCGATGCCCGATTCCTTGTAGCCACCGAAGGCGGCGTGCGCCGGGTAGGCGTGGTAGCAGTTGGTCCACACGCGGCCGGCCTGGATGCCGCGGCCCAGGCGGTAGGCCCGGCTGCCGTCACGGCTCCACACGCCGGCGCCCAGGCCGTACGGGGTGTCGTTGGCGATCTGCAGGGCTTCGGCCTCGTCCTTGAAGGTGGTCACGGCCAGCACCGGGCCGAAGATCTCCTCGCGGAACACGCGCATGTTGTTGTGGCCCTTGAACAGCGTGGGCTGGATGTAGTAGCCGCCGGCCAGGTCGCCACCCAGTTCGGCACGGCTGCCGCCGGCCAGCACCTGCGCGCCTTCCTGCTTGCCCAGTTCCAGGTAGCTCATGATCTTGTCCATCTGCAGCGCGCTGGCCTGGGCGCCGATCATGGTGTCGGTGTCCAGCGGGTTGCCCTGCTTGATGGCGGCCACGCGCTTGAGCGCGCGCTCGATGAAGCGGTCGTAGATCGATTCCTGGATCAGCGCGCGGCTCGGGCAGGTGCACACCTCGCCCTGGTTGAACGCGAACAGCACCAGACCTTCGATGGCCTTGTCGAGGAAGGCATCGTCCTGGGCCATCACATCCTCGAAGAAGATGTTGGGGCTCTTGCCGCCCAGCTCCAGCGTGGCGGGGATCAGGTTGCCGGCGGCGGCCTGGGCGATCACCTTGCCGGTGGCGGTGCTGCCGGTGAAGGCGATCTTGGCGATGCGCTTGCTGCTGGCCAGCGGCATGCCGGCCTCGCGGCCGAAGCCGTTGACGATGTTCAGCACGCCAGGGGGCAGCAGGTCGGCGATCAGTTCGGTCAGCACCAGCAGGCTGATCGGGGTGCTTTCGGCGGGCTTGAGCACCACCACGTTGCCGGCGCCCAGCGCGGGGGCCAGCTTCCACGCGGCCATCAGGATCGGGAAGTTCCAGGGAATGATCTGGCCCACGACGCCCAGCGGCTCATGGAAGTGGTAGGCGATGGTGTGGTGGTCGATCTCGCTGATCGAGCCTTCCTGGGCCCGCACGCAACCGGCGAAGTAACGGAAGTGGTCCACGGCCAGCGGGATGTCGGCGTTCAGCGTCTCGCGCATCGGCTTGCCGTTGTCCACGCTCTCGGCGTAGGCCAGCAGCTCGAGGTTCTGCTCCAGGCGGTCGGCGATCTTCAGCAGGATGTTGGCGCGCTCGGCCGGCGGCGTGGCGCCCCACTTGGCCGATGCGGCATGGGCGGCGTCGAGTGCGCGCTCGATGTCGGCGGCGCTGCTGCGGGCGGCCTGCGTGTACACCTTGCCGTTGATCGGGGTGATGACGTCGAAGTACTGGCCTTCCACCGGCGGCACGAACTGGCCGTTGATGAAGTTGTCGTACCTGGCCTTGAAGGCGATCTTGGCGCCGGGGTTGCCTGGGGCTGCGTACACGGTCATGGCTGTCTCCTGACAGGGGTTGGAACAAAGCACTCTTCGCGGTGGGGCCGGTGAAGCGCTTGCCACGCCGGCTCGGGTGGCACGGTGTGCAGCCGCCATGCCACGCCAGGTCGAGCGCGGATCGGGCCGATCGGCGCTGAAAGCTGGCCCGATTCCTGCGCTGTGGGTGTTCATGCGCCCGAAATCGACTGTCACCCTGTCACGCAACGACGCAGGCGCACCACCGATTCACGCTGAAGCCGCGCTGCTCGCGGGTTCACCCCCATGAACGGCCGTGCATAGCTTGCCGGTCTGTTGAGCCTGAGGACACCTGTCATGACCTTGTCCGCACCTGCTGCCGAGTCCGGGGCCAGCCCGGCCACGCCCGCGGCCGGCGCCTCACCGGCCGCCCGCCAGCGCGCCGCGCGCCAGCTGTGTGAAGACGGTGCACCGCCCGCCGAGGCACTGGCCCCGCTGCTGGGCGACACGCTGGCGCGCTCGTGGCAGCGCAGCCGCCAGGCCGGGCTGGCGCCCCGCGGGCGCACGCCGGGCGCGCCGCATGCATCGGCCGCGCAGCTGGCGCGCGCCATGCAGCGGCAGTACGAGCTGCTGTCGCATGCCCAGCCGGTGATGGACTACTTCGACCCGCATGTGCGCAGCACGCGCAGCATGATCATCCTGGCCGATGCGCAGGGCATGGTGCTGCGCGCGCAAGGGGCCGATACCTTCGCCGACCGGGCCCAGCGCGTGGCCCTGCGCCCCGGCGCCAGCTGGTCCGAGCAGCACCGCGGCACCAACGCCATCGGCACCGCGCTGGCCGAGGGGGCGCCGGTGGTGGTGCACGGCGGCGAGCACTACCTGGAGCGCAACGGCTTCCTCACCTGCGCGGCCGCGCCCATCCTCGACCCCTCGGGCAAGCTGATGGGGGCGTTCGACATCTCGGGCGACCACCGCGCCTACCACCCCGACACGCTGCCGCACACGCTGGCGCTGGCGCGCGCGGCGGCCGGCATGGTGGAGCACCGCCTGTTCGACACCTGGCATGCCGCCAGCCTGCGGCTGCGCCTGCATGCCCAGACGGCCGGGCTGGGCCAGCTGGGCGAGGGCCTGCTGGCGCTGCGCGACGACGGCCTGCTGATCGGTGCCAACAGCGCCGCGCTCGACCTGCTGGGCATGCCGCGCGAGGCCATCGGCCGCGACCGCATCACCTTCTGGCTGCCGCTGGACGTGGCCACGCTGCTCGACTGGGCCCTGGCCCATGCGCGGGGCGCCCTGGCCCCGCATGCCGTGCCGCGCCTGACCGCCGCCGGCGGTGGCGTGCTGTGGGTGCGCGCCGAGGGCGGCGCGGCAATGAGCCTGCGCCGCACGGCCATGGGCACCGGGCCTGGGGCCGACGCCACGCCCGCCCACGCACCGCCCACCTCGGCCCCGACCCCTGCTGTGGCCGCGGACCCAACCGACGCCCTGGCCAGCCTGGACACCGGCGACGACGCGCTGGCCGCCGCGGTGCAGCGCGTGCGCCGCGTCATCGGCAAGCCCATCGCGCTGCTGCTGCAAGGCGAATCGGGCGTGGGCAAGGAGGTGTTCGCCCGCGCGGCTCATGCCAGCGGCCCGCGGCGTGACGGCCCCTTCGTGGCGGTGAACTGCGCCGCGCTGCCCGAGTCGCTGATCGAGGCCGAGCTGTTCGGCTACCAGGGCGGCGCCTTCACCGGCGCGCGCAAGGACGGCGCGCCGGGCCGCATCCGCGAGGCCGAAGGCGGCACGCTGTTCCTCGACGAGATCGGCGACATGCCGCTGGCCATGCAGGCGCGGCTGCTGCGCGTGCTGCAGGAGCGCGCCGTGGTGCCGCTGGGCGGCGGCCGTGCCGTGCCGGTGGACTTTGCGCTGGTGTGCGCCACGCACCGCACGCTGCGCACCGAGATGGACGCCGGCCGCTTCCGCGAGGACCTGTACTACCGCCTGAACGGCCTCACGCTGCACCTGCCGCCCCTGCGCCAGCGCAGCGACCTGCACCGGCTGGTGCAGCGCCTGCTGGCCGACATCGCCCCCGGCCGCACGCTGGCGGTGGCGCCCGATCTGCAGCAGGCCTTCGACGCCTACCGCTGGCCCGGCAACCTGCGCCAGCTGGCCAATGCACTGCGCACCGCCTGCGCGCTGGCCGCCGACGACGAGGGCGAGCTGGGCTGGGCCCACCTGCCCGATGACCTGGCCGAAGACCTGCGGGCGCTGGCCGCCCGACCGCACGGGCTGGCCGACGACAGCACGGCGGCCGACGACGCCGACCCGGCCCACGCCAGCGACCTGCGCGCGCAGAGCGAACGCACCGTGGCCCGCGTGGTGGGTGAATGCGCCGGCAACCTGAGCGAGGCCGCACGCCGCCTGGGCATCAGCCGCAACACGCTGTACCGCAAGCTGTCGGAGCTGGGTTTGCGCTGAGCCACACGGGCGGGCGGCCGGGTGAAGATGGTTGGATGACCGAACCCGTCACCTTCAGCACCGATGGCCCGGTGGCCACCCTCACCCTGTACCGGCCCGACTGCCGCAATGCCGTGGATGGCCCCACGGCTGCGCTGCTGCGCCAGGCCTTCGAGCGCTTCGAGGCCGACGACGCGCTGGCCGTGGCCGTGCTCACCGGCGGCGGCGGCCAGTTCTGCGCCGGCGCCGACCTGAAGGCAGTGGCCGATCCGGCGCGGCGCAACCGCGTCACGCCCGACGGCAGCGGCCCCGGGCCGATGGGGCCCACGCGCATGGCCTTCGGCAAACCGGTGATCGCCGCCATCGAGGGCCATGCGGTGGCCGGCGGGCTGGAGCTGGCGCTGATGTGCGACCTGCGCGTGGCCGCGCAGGGTGCGGTGTTCGGCGTGTTCTGCCGGCGCTGGGGCGTGCCGCTGATCGACGGCGGCACGGTGCGGCTGCCGCGCATCGTGGGCCAGGGCCGGGCGCTGGACATGATCCTCACCGGCCGCGCGGTGGATGCTGCCGAGGCCCTGGCAATGGGCCTGGCCAACCGCGTGGTGCCCGATGGCCATGCGCTGGCCGAGGCGCAGGCGCTGGCGCGGCAGATCGCCGGCTTTCCCCAGCAATGCCTGCGTGCCGACCGGGCCAGCGCCCTGACGCAGTGGGATCTGGACCTGCCCGCCGCACTGGCACAGGAGGGGGCCGGCGGCGCCGGCATGGTGCTGGCCGAGGGGGTGGCCGGGGCGGCGCGCTTTGCCGCGGGGGCCGGACGCCACGGCCGCCCGGCCTGAACGCCAGGCGCCGCGCCGGCCGCGCCGTTCAGAAGAAGGTGACGTTGTCGTCGGCGCCCGCGGCGGCCGGCGCCTTGGCGGGATCCTTCGCTGGCGCGCTGGCCGATGCGGGGGCCTGGACCGGCGCGGAAGTGGCTCCCGCCGGCATGGCCGGCGATGCCGCCGATGCCGGTGTGGGCGATGCCTGCGCCGCGCCACCGGCCTGCGCCGCCATGCTGCCGCCGAGCTTGAACGCGCCCAGCACCTCGTCGAGCTGTTCGCCCTGCGCCAGCAGCGCGCCGGCCACGCGGCGCGCGGTCTCGGCCACCACCACGTTCTGGCGCGTGGTCTCGTCCAGGTCGCGCACGGCGGCGGTCACGGCGTCGATGCTGCCGGCATGTTCATTGGTGTCGGCCGACAGGTGCGCGAACACCTCGGCCACCCGGCGCGACGAGTCCACGATGCCGGCCATGGCCTGGTTGGCGGCCGCCACCAGCTGGTGACCGGCCTGCACCGTCTGGCCCGAGCTGGCGATCAGCTGCTTGATCTCGCCGGCCGCGCTGGCCGTGCGCGTGGCCAGCTGGCGCACCTCGCCGGCCACCACCGCGAAGCCGCGGCCCGATTCGCCGGCGCGCGCGGCCTCCACCGCGGCATTCAGCGCCAGCAGGTTGGTCTGGAAGGCGATGCCGTCGATCACGCCGATCACCTCGGCCATGCGGCGCGAGGCCTGGTCGATGTCCTGCATGCGCTGGGTCACCTGGGCGAACAGCTCGCCGCCCTGGCTGGCCTGCTCGGTGGCCTGCAGCGCCACGGTGCGTGCCTCCTGCGCGGCCTGGGCGCTGCCCTGCACGATCAGGTTGATCTGCTCCAGCGTCATCGCGGCCTCGCGCAGGCCGGTGGCGCTGCTCTCGGTGCGCTGGCGCAGCGTGTCACCGCTCTGGCCCAGTTCGATCGACGCGGCGCGCACGCCCAGCGCGGCGGCCTGCACCTGGCGCAGCGCGGCGGCCATGCGCTGCTGCACGTCCTTCAGGCGCACGCCCAGCGACGATTCGGCCCGCACCGCGTCCAGGCCCAGGCGGATGGCACCGCGCTCGCCCATCGCACGCACCAGGAACTGGATGTCGAAGCGCTCGCTGGCGCGGCGCGCCAGCACCTTGGCCTGCCAGGCCATCGCCAGCGTCTGCGCCAGCAACGCGCCGGCCAGGCCCCAGCCGGTGGCCCCGGCCGGCGCCATCGCCCGGCCCAGCAGCGACTGCAGCAGCCAGGGCGCGGCCAGCAGCACGGCGCCGGCCTGCAGCACCACCAGCGGGCTGCGCAGCCAGGTCAGCAGGCTCACACTGATCAGCAGGTTGAACATCACCGGCGTGGTGTCGGCCGCCAGCGCCAGCTGGGCCACCATCAGCAACTGCAGGCCGGCGCCCACGCCCAGCGTGGCCAGGCGCTGGTCGATCGGCCGCAGGCTGCACCACAGGCCCAGCGCCGCGCCCAGCAGGCCCAGCGCGGCTGCGGTGGCCACCCCGGTGGCCCCCAGGCCCAGGCGCGCGGCGTCGGCCAGCGCGGCCATGGCCAGCACCAGCACCGCGTTGGCCGCCAGCGCCATCAGCAGCAAGGGGTCGGCGCGGCGGTCGTGGTCGCCGCTCGGCTTGTTCAGGGGAAGGGATGGGCGTGGCATCGGACGGGTTCTCCCAGCCGGCCACCTTAATCGCCGATGCCCGGACCGATCCACGGAAATACGCCACGCCGGGCAGGGAAATCCGCGCATCGGCGCGCCCGGCCACCGCGCAAGATCGGTGGGCCGTATCAAAGTGCCGGCGCCGCGCCCTGCGTGCCGCCGGCCCCACCGCCCCCGCCGTTGCAGTCGTCGCCCCGTCAACCCGCCGCACGAAAGCCCGTCCCATGAAGCGCATCCTGGTCGTCGACGATCAGCAGGACATCCGCGAACTCGTGCGCATGACGCTGGAGATCGACGGCCATGAAGTCCACGAAGCCGACAACGGCCAGGCGGCGCTGAAGCTGGCCGGCCAGCTGGGTCCCGACCTGATGCTGCTGGACGTGATGATGCCGGGCGGCATCGACGGGCTGGAGGTGTGCCGACGCATCAAGCAGCAGGCCAGTGCCGGCACGCCGGCGCACATGAAGGTGGTGATGCTGTCGGCCCTCGGCATGAAGGCCGACCAGCGCAACGGCCTGGCCGCCGGCGCCGATGGCTACCTGACCAAGCCGTTCAGCCCCCGCGAACTGCTCGCGGTGGTGGCGCGCATGGTCTGAGGCGCGGCGCGCAAACGCTGCCCCGCACGCCACCGCGAACGCCGCCCCACCATGGAGGTCATCGAGCACCGGCCGTCGGAGAACACCGGCGCGCCGCGCGCAAGCGCCTGGCAGCGCTGGCTGCTGCGCCTGGAGGACGGCCTGCACCGCCCTGGCGTGGCGCTGGCCATCCTGCTGGGATCGCTGCTGCTCACCGCGCTGGCCTGGGCCGTGACGCGGCACTTCGCCATCGAGGATGCGCGCCAGCAGTTCGAGCGCCGCGCCGACGAGGTGCACCACCGCATCGAGCGCCGCATGGTGTCCTACGAGACCATGCTGCGTGGCGGCGCCGCGCTGTTCGCGGCCTCGGTCGACGTGTCGCGCGCGGAGTGGAAGCGCTATGTCGACACGGTGGAGCCCGAGCGGCACTACCCCGGCCTGCAGGGCTTCGGCGTGACCCGCCTGCTGGCGCCCGGCGAGGTGGCCGGGTTCGAGCAAGGCGTGCGCGCGGAGGGCTTCCCGTCGTTCACCGTCCGCCCGGCGGGCGCGCGCGAGCTGATGTCGGCCATCGTCTACCTGGAGCCCTTCAACGCCCGCAACCAGCGCGCGTTCGGCTTCGACATGCTCAGCGAGCCCACGCGCCGCGCCGCCATGCTGCGCGCCCGTGACACCGGCAGCGTGGCCATGTCGGGCATCGTCACGCTGGTGCAGGAAGACGGGCGCGACGTGCAGAAGGGCTTTCTGCTGTACCTGCCGGTGCTGCGCCAGGCGCCGTCCGGCACGCCCGGCGCGGCGCTGACGGCGGCGGCCGATGCCGGCCCGCGCGGTGCCGTCCGCCCCGCGCTGTGGGGCTGGGTGTACGCCCCGTTCCGCGTGCGCGACCTGATGACCGGCATCCTGGGCAACGACACCGGCGCCCTCGCCTTCCGCATCCACGACGACACGCCCACGGCGCCGGCCGAGGCCTTCTACGCCTCGTGGTCGGCGGGCACGATGGCGGCATCGGCCGCCTCGGTGGCGGCGCGCGGCCCGGCACAGTTCGAACTGCAGCGCCCGCTCGACTTCGGCGGCCGGCGCTGGGTGGTGCATTACGAAGGCCGCGACGTGGCCGGCATGGTCGACACCTGGCAGTCCAACCTGGTGGCACTGTGCGGCCTGTCGATCGACCTGCTGCTGTTCTGGAGCCTGGCCTCGCTGGCCCGGCGCAAGAACCAGTTCGAACACGAGGTGGTGGCGCGCAGTGCCGAATCGCGTGCCCGGCTGGCCTGGCTGACCGCGGTCAGCGCGCTGTCGCCCGACGCGGTGCTGGTGTTCGAGCGCGACGCCAGCGACGGCGCCCACCGCCTGGTCTTCACCAACCCGGCCTTCAGCCAGTGGTTCGGCCTGCGCCCCGAAGACCTGCTGGGCCTGACCGAGGACGCGGTGGACGAATGGCTGTCGGGCCTGGCGCCCGACGGCGCCGAACCGATGGCACCGCTGGCCCGGGGCGAGGCCCGTGTGGCCCTGGCCGGGCCGCCACCGCGCCAGTTGCAGCGCGGCATGCGCGAGGGTGAGCACCAGCGCGTGTACTACTTCCGCGACGTGACCCACGAGTCCGAGGTGGACCGGCTGAAGAACGAGTTCCTGACCACCGCGGCGCACGAGCTGCGCACGCCGCTGGCCAGCGTGTACGGCTTCTCGGAACTGCTGGCCAACGCGCCCATCGACGAGCGCCAGCGCAAGCGCGCGGCCGAGGTGGTGTTCCGCCAGGCCGGTGTGCTCAAGCACCTGGTCGACGAACTGCTGGACCTGGCGCGCATCGACTCGCGCCAGGGCCAGGACTTCAGCCACGAGCCGGTGGACCTGCAGGCCGTGGCGCTGTCCGCCTGCGAGTGCCTGCTGCGCCCCGGCGAAACACCGCGCGTGCAGGTGCTGCCCGGCGGCGCGCCGGTGTGGACCCTGGGCGATGCCGGCAAGCTGCAGCAGGCGGTGGTCAATGTGCTGGCCAACGGTCTGAAGTACTCGCAGCCACCGGCCCCGGTGACGCTGAGCGTGCTGAGCGCCACCCACGAGGCGCGCGACTGGGCGCTGCTGCGCATCGTGGACACCGGCATCGGCATGAGCCCCGAGCAGTGCGCGCAGGCCTTCGACCGCTTCTACCGTGCCGACCCCTCGGGCCACATCCTGGGCGCCGGCCTGGGCCTGGCGATCGTCAAGGAGATCGTCTCGCTGCACCAGGGCCGCGTGACGCTGGACAGCACGCCCGGCGCCGGCACGCAGGTGACGATCTGGCTGCCGCGCGCAGCCGCGCCAGTGGCCGGCCCGGCTCCCGAGCCGCCGGCCGAGGCCAGCCCCGGCGACGGCGCCAACCAAGCCGCATCGCCCGCTCCGGCCACCGCCGGCTGACACCCGGCCGGCGCGCCCGACGCGGGCGTTTCGGTGCCGCAGTGCAGCACGGCAGACGCGCCGACCGCGTGGTTCAATCCGGCCTCGTCTGCCGCTGTACCCGCCCCGCCGCATGGACCCTCGCGCCGCCTCGCCGCTGTACCTGCTCGAACGCTTCGACGTGGGCATCGTCCATCTCGACGCCGACCGTCGCGTGGTGGGCATGAACGACTTCGCGCGGCGCGTGCTGCCGGTCGACCGCATGCTGCCCTTCGACCAGATGGTGCTGAACTTCCACCCCCAGCGCTCGCGGCCCAAGGTCGAGTTCCTGCTGGACCAGGCGGCGCAGTGCCCGGTGGCCGCACCGCCGCCGATGACGATGATCATCAACATCCCCGAGCGGGTGCTGCTGATCAAGGTGTCGCGCCTGTCGGGTGGCGATCTGCGCCCCGGCGGCTACACGCTGGTGTTCTACGACATCACCGAACTGGTGGCGGCCAAGGACGACCCGGCCGCGCGCGCCACCGCCCCGGCGCCGGCGACGCCACCGGCAGCGCCCGGCATGCTGCCCGAGACGCCACCCGCCCAGCGCCGCCGGCTGCTGAAGGTGCCCACCGTCAGCCAGCAGCGCATCGTGTTCGTCGATGCCGAGGACATCGTGGCCATCGATTCCGACGGCCACTACACCCGCGTGGCCACGGCCTCGGGCGGCAGCCAGTTCTGCAACCTGTCGATCGGCGACCTGGCCTCGCGGCTGGACCCCGAGACCTTCATGCGCGTGCACCGCAGCCATGTGATCAACCTGCGCGCGGTGCGCCAGCTGCAGCGCGACGACGGCCGGCTGGCCGTGCAGCTCAAGGGCGTGGCGCAGACCGTGCCGGTCTCGCGCAGCAGCGCCGGCGAACTGCTGGAGCGCCTGGGCGTGCCGTCGGGCTCGCTGGCGCTCCCGAATCGAGGGTAATCACCCTCCCCGGACTTTCCCGGGCTTGACCTGCCGCAAGGCGGGGTCGGCTGCACTTCGTGCAAGCCGGCGGCATTTCGTGCAGTCCGCGCCACCGTTCGTGCAATGCCGCGGGCAACAGCCCCGTGTTCGACACCGGCACGGGGCTTCCCAAGAATCGACGCGTCCAACAAAGCACCCCGGAGACGCGCATGATTCCACCCGCCTTCGAGTACCACGCCCCCCGTTCGGTGGGCGAGGCCATCGGCCTGCTCGGCAGCCTGGGCCCCGATGCCAAGCTGCTGGCCGGCGGCCACAGCCTGCTGCCGATGATGAAGCTGCGCTTCGCGCAGCCGGCACACCTGATCGACCTGAACCGCATCGCCGAGCTGCGCGGCATCCATGACGACGGCGACAGCATCGTCATCGGCGCGATGACGGTGGAGAACGACCTCATCGCCAGCGAGCTGCTGCAGCGCCGCGTGCCGCTGCTGCCTGAAGCCGCCAAGCTGATCGCCGACCCGCAGGTGCGCAACCGCGGCACCATCGGCGGCGACATCGCCCACGGCGACCCCGGCAACGACCACCCGGCCATCAGCCTGGCGCTGGATGCCCAGTTCACGCTGCAAGGCCCGAACGGCCTGCGCACCGTGGCGGCCAACGCCTTCTTCTTCGGCACCTACATGACGGCACTGGCCGAGGACGAGATCCTCACCGCCATCCGCGTGCCGGCCTTCGCCCAGGGCACCGGCTGGGCCTACGAGAAGCTGAAGCGCAAGACCGGCGACTGGGCCACGGCCGGCGCCGCCGTGGTGCTGCGCCTGGACGGCGGCGTGGTCAGCCATGCCCGCGTGTCGCTGACCAACGTGGCGCCGATGGCCATCCGCGTGGCCGATGCCGAGGCCGCGCTGCTGGGCCAGCCGGTCAGCGAGGCCAGCATCGCCGCCGCCGCCCGTGCGGCCATGGCCGCCGCCGAGCCCGCCGAAGACCTGCGTGGCGACATTGCCTACAAGACCGCGATGGCCGGCCAGATGGTCAAGCGCGCCATTGCCAAGGCCGCCTCGCGCTGCCGCTAACCGCCAAAGGACACGAACATGGCCAAGAAGCAACTCGTCGAGATGACGATCAACGGCAAGGCGGTGGAGAAAGCCGTCGAGCCGCGCACCCTGCTGATCCATTTCCTGCGCGAGGACTGCCGCCTGACCGGCGCGCACATCGGCTGCGAGACCAGCCACTGCGGCGCCTGCACCGTCGACATCGATGGCCGCTCGGTCAAGAGCTGCACCCACCTGGCGGTGCAGTGCGAAGGCTCGGACATCAAGACCGTGGAAGGCCTGGCGCAAGGCCCCGTGCTGCACGCCGTGCAGGAGGGTTTCTACACCCAGCACGGCCTGCAATGCGGCTTCTGCACCCCCGGCATGCTGATGCGCGCCTACCGCCTGCTGCAGGAGAACCCCAACCCGACGGAAGAGGAAGTGCGCACGGGCATGAGCGGCAACCTGTGCCGCTGCACGGGCTACCAGAACATCGTCAAGGCCGTGCTGTACGCGGCCGCCAAGCTGCGTGAGCCGGCCACCACTGCCGCCGTCACCGCCTGAGCAGGAGAAGCACCCAATGAACGCACCCACCGACAAGGGCGTGGAACGCCTGGCCGCGCTGCAGGGCATGGGCGAAAGCCGCCTGCGCAAGGAAGACGCCCGCTTCATCCAGGGCAAGGGCCACTACGTCGATGACATCCAGCTGCCCGGCCAGCTGCACATGGACATCGTGCGCAGCCCGCTGGCCCATGCGCGCATCAAGTCCATCGACAAGAGCGCCGCGCTGGCCATGCCCGGCGTGCACGCCGTGCTGACCGCCAATGACCTGAAGCCGCTGAAGCTGCACTGGATGCCCACGCTGGCCGGCGACGTGGCCGCCGTGCTGGCCGACGAGAAGGTGCACTTCCAGATGCAGGAAGTGGCCATCGTGATCGCCGACGACCGCTACATCGCCGCCGACGCGGCCGAGGCGGTGATCGTCGACTACGAAGAGCTGCCGGTGGTCATCGACCCCTACGAGGCGCTGAAGCCCGAGGCCCCGGTGCTGCGCGAAGACCTGGCCGGCAAGACCAGCGGCGCGCACGGCGCCCGCGAGCACCACAACCACATCTTCACCTGGACCGCCGGCGACGCCGACGCCACCGCCCAGGCCTTTGCCACGGCGCCGGTGACGGTGAGCCAGCACATGTTCTACCCGCGCGTGCACCCCTGCCCGCTGGAGACCTGCGGCTGCGTGGCCAGCTTCGACCCGATCCGCGGCGAGCTCACCACGTACATCACCAGCCAGGCGCCGCACGTGGTGCGCACGGTGGTGTCGATGCTGTCGGGCATTCCCGAGAGCAAGGTGCGCATCATCAGCCCCGACATCGGTGGCGGCTTCGGCAACAAGGTGGGCGTGTACCCCGGCTATGTCTGCGCCATCGTGGCCAGCATCGTGCTGGGCAAGCCGGTGAAGTGGGTGGAAGACCGCATCGAGAACATCAGCACCACGGCCTTTGCGCGGGACTACCACATGGACGGCGAACTGGCCGCCACGCCCGACGGCAAGATCACCGCGCTGCGCGTCAAGGTGGTGGCCGACCACGGCGCTTTCGACGCCTGCGCCGACCCCACCAAGTTCCCGGCCGGCCTGTTCCACATCTGCACCGGCAGCTACGACATCGCGGCTGCGCACTGCGAGGTGAAGGGCGTCTACACCAACAAGGCGCCCGGCGGCGTGGCCTACCGCTGCAGCTTCCGCGTGACCGAGGCGGTGTACCTGATCGAGCGCATGATCGACGTGCTGGCGCAAAAGTTGGGGCTAGACAAGGCGGTGATCCGCGAGAAGAACTTCATCCGCAAGGAGCAGTTCCCGTACACCAGCGCCTTCGGCTTCGAGTACGACTCGGGCGACTACCACACGGCCATGAAGCAGGTGCTGGACAAGGCCGGCTACCCCGCGCTGCGCGCCGAGCAGGCCGCACGCCGGGCTGACCCGAACGCCACGCACCTGATGGGCATCGGCCTGTGCACCTTCACCGAGGTGGTGGGTGCCGGCCCCAGCAAGATGTGCGACATCCTGGGCGTGGGCATGTTCGACAGCTGCGAGATCCGCATCCACCCCACCGGCTCGGCCATCGCCCGCATGGGCACCATCACGCAGGGCCAGGGCCACCAGACCACCTACGCCCAGATCATCGCCACCGAGCTCGGCATCGGCAGCGAGGTGATCCAGGTGGAAGAAGGCGACACCTCCACCGCGCCCTATGGCCTGGGCACCTATGGCAGCCGCTCCACGCCCGTGGCAGGCGCGGCCATCGCGCTGGCCGCGCGCAAGATCCACGCGAAGGCGCGCAAGATCGCCGCCCACCTGCTGGAAGTGGGCGAGGCCGATCTCGATTGGGAGATCGACCGCTTCAACGTCAAGGGCGACGCCAGCCGCTTCAAGACCATGAAGGACATCGCCTGGGCGGCCTACAACAACCTGCCCGCCGGCATGGAGCCCGGGCTGGAGGCGGTGCACTACTACGACCCGCCCAACTTCACCTACCCGTTCGGCATCTACCTGTGCGTGCTGGACATCGACCGCGCCACCGGTGAAACCCAGGTGCGCCGCTTCATCGCACTCGACGACTGCGGCACGCGCATCAACCCGATGATCATCGAGGGCCAGATCCATGGCGGCCTGACCGAGGGCTTTGCCGTGGCCATGGGCCAGCAGATGCCGTTTGATGCGCAAGGCAACCTGCTGGGCAACACGCTGATGGATTACTTCCTGCCCACGGCCGTGGAGACGCCGAAGTGGGAGACCGACCACACCGTGACGCCCAGCCCGCACCACCCGATCGGCGCCAAGGGCGTGGCCGAGTCGCCGCACGTGGGCTCGATCCCCTGCTTCGCCAATGCGGTGATCGACGCGTTCTCGCACACCGGCGTGACCGACCTGACCATGCCCTTCACCAGCTACCGCGTGTGGCAGCAGCTCAAGGCCCACGGCCTGGCGCTGGAGGTCTGACGCGATGGAAGTCTCTCTGGATAAGCGCTACCCGGTCGCCGCCAGCCCGGCGCAAGCCTGGACCGTGCTGCGCGACGTGCGCGCCGTGGCCGGCTGCATGCCGGGCGCGGCCATCACCGAGCAGCTGGACGACACGCACTACAAGGGCAACGTCAAGGTCAAGGTGGGCCCGGCCACGGCCGCCTTTGCCGGCGACATCGAGGTGCTGTCGCTGGACGAAGCCACACAGCGCCTGAACCTGCTGGGCAAGGGCGCCGACCGCGCCGGCAGCACCGCGGCCATGGACCTGGTGGCCACCGTGGAGCCCGGTGAGACGCCGGGCACCAGCGTGCTGGTGGGCCAGGCCAAGGTGACGGTGAACGGCAAGTTCGCGCAGTTCGGCGGCCGCATGATGGTGCAGGTGTCGGACATGATCCTGCAGCAGTTCGCCGACAACTTCAGCGCCACGGCAGCGGCGCAGCCGGTGCCTGAAGCCGAGGTTGCGGCGGCGCAGCCGCTGCCTGAAGCCGAGACGGTGGCGGCACAGCCTGTGACTGAACCGAAGGCGGCTGCACAACAGCCTGCACCCGAAGCGGTCACAACGCCGGCCGTGATGCCAGCCGCGCCGCAGGTTGAGGCGGCAGCTCCCGCTGTCGCTGCAGCCGCCCCCGTCGCCCAGCCCACACCCGCACCCGCACCGCGCCCCGTCGCACCGGTCGTCGTCACCGCGCCAGCCAAGGAGCTCAACGCCCTGGCCATCGCGTGGATGCTGATCAAGAACTGGTTCGCCGGCCTGTTCGGCAAGCGCGCCTGAACGCGATGGACGCATCTGCCCTGCGCGAGAGCCTGCACCAGGCCGGCTACATCGCCGACGAGGCGCTGGCCACCACCTTGTGGCTGGCCGCCGAGCTGCAGCGCCCGCTGCTGCTGGAAGGCGATGCCGGCGTGGGGAAGACGGCGCTGGCCACGGCCCTGGCCCAAGCGCAGGGCCGGCGCCTGGTGCGCCTGCAGTGCCACGAGGGCCTGGACCTGAGCCAGGCCGCGTACGAATGGAACTACGGGCGGCAGCTGATGGCCATCCGCCTGCACGAGGCCCAGCCCGGCAGCGTGCGCGAGGCCGACCTGTTCGGCCGCGACTACCTGCTGGAGCGCCCGCTGCTGGCCGCACTCACCAGCGAACAGCCCGCGGTGCTGCTGATCGACGAGATCGACCGTGCCGATGAAGCCTTCGAGGCCTTTCTGCTCGAAGTGCTGGCCGACTGGCAGATCACCGTGCCCGAGTTGGGCACGCTGCGCGCGCGCCAGGCGCCGCTGGCCATCCTGACCAGCAACGGCACGCGCGAGCTGAGCGACGCGCTGCGCCGCCGCTGCCTGTACCACTGGCTCGACTACCCCACGCTGGCGCGCGAGATCGCCATCGTGCGCAGCACCTGCCCCGAGGCCGAGCCGCAGTTGGTGAACGAGGCCGTGGCCTTCGTGCAGCGCCTGCGCCGCGAAGACCTGGGCAAGACCCCCGGCGTGGCCGAGACGCTGGACTGGGTGCGCGCGCTGCACCGCCTGCAGCACACCGCGCTGCCCGACGACGCGGCCGCACTGCAGGCCACCTTGGGCTGCCTGCTGAAGACCCGTGACGACCGCTTCCAGCTCACGCCCGAACGCCTGCGCCGCCTGCTGGAAGGCCGCAACCGCGTGGAAACCGGCGACGGCGTGGCCGCGCGCCACGGCGCCTGAGCCCGCCTGCCGGAACTTGCCGTGACCGACGCCACCGTTGCAGGCACCCCAGGCGCACTGGCCGACCCGCTGGGCGCCATCGCCGGCTTTGCCGCCACGCTGCGCGAGCACGGCTTTCGCATCGGCATCGCCGAGCAGCAGGCCTTCGTGCAGGCGGCGATGGCGCTGCCGGTCACGCAGTCGCGCCTGCTCGACGCCGCCTGGCGCGCCATCGCCTGCCAGAACCGGCGCGATTGGGCACGCTGGCCCGACCTGTTCCAGCGCTACTGGCATCCGCGGCGTGTGCGCGGCAGCACGCGCGTCAGCGGCATGACGCGACCGTCGCGTGACCTGCGCCAGGCCGTCGAGCAGATGCACGCCGGCATGGACGCCGCGGCCGGCGCGCCGACGCGCGACACCGGCGCCAGCGACGCCGCGCTGGAAGACACGCTGCAAGCCGCCAGCGACGACCCCGGCCGCGCCCACACATTGGGCGGCGCCAGCCGCACCGATCCGCTGCACGAGCGCAGCTTCTCGCAATGGCTGCCGCAGGATCTCGCGCGGCTGAACCAGTTGGCCGAACGCATCGCCGAGCGCCTGCGCCAGCGCCTCACGCGCTGCTGGCAAGCCCGAAGCACCGGCCGCCGGCTGGATCTGCGCCGCACGCTGCGCGCCAGCCTGGCCACCGGTGGCTTGCCGCTGGCGCCCGCATGGCGCCAGCCGCGGCGCGAGCGGCCCAGGCTGTTCATCCTGGTGGACGTGAGCCGCTCGATGGAGATCCATGCGCAGCTGTTCCTGCGCATCGCACGCGCCTTCGTCACGGCTTCGCAGCCGGGCCAGGCGCGCGTGTTCGTGTTCCACACCCGGCTGGCCGAGGTCACGCCGCTGCTGCAGCGTGACAGCGCCACCGTGCAGGAAAAGGTCAACGCCGTGGCCTCGGGTTTTGGCGGCGGCACGCGCATCGCCACCAGCGTAGACGACTTCGTGCGCGTGCATGCCCGCGCCCAGTTGGGCCGGCGCGCCCAGGTGTGGTTGCTGTCCGACGGCTTCGATGCCGATGCGCCCGATGCGCTGGCCGAGGCGCTGGCGCGCGTGCGCAGCCGCGGCGCGCGCATCACCTGGTTCCACCCCACGCCCGCCGCGCCGGCCTCGGCCGCGGTGCAAGCCGCGCGGCCGCAGATCGAACGCTTCATCCGCCTGGCCAGCCTGGCCGATCTGGAAGCGGCCGCGTCACTCATCCACTAGGAGAACAAGCATGTCCACCCACGCCCAGGATCTGCTGGCCACCGCGCGCCGGCTTGGCGAGCAGGACGAAGCCTATGCGCTGGTCAGCGTGCTGCGCGTGCAGCCGCCGGCCGCCGCCAAGCCCGGTGACAAGGCCATCGTCACGCGCGACGGTTTTGTGGACGGCTGGATCGGCGGCGGCTGCGCCCAGCCGGCCGTGCTGCGCACCGTGCAGCAGGCGCTGGAGGATGGCCAGGCGCGTCTGCTGCGCGTGGCGCCCGATGGCGATGCCAAGCCGCTGGACGATGTGCTGCAGTTCGGCATGAGCTGCCCCTCGGGCGGCACGCTGGAGCTGTTTGTCGACCCGGTGCTGCCACGTGCACGGCTCACGGTGATCGGCGATTCGCCCGTGGCGCAGGCCCTGGCCGGCCTGGCGCCGCGCGTGGGCTTTGCGGTCAGCGTGGTGGCACAAGGTGCGCTGCCGGAAGCCTGGCCCGATGCGCAGCAGGTGCTGGCCGGGGATTGCCCGCACGCCACGCCCAAGAAGATCGCCCCCGGCAGCTTCGTGGTGGTGGCCACGCAGGGCAAGCGCGATGTGCAGGGCCTGCGCTGCGCACTGGCCTTGGGTGGGCGCGGCGTGTGGCTGGTGGCCAGCGCACGCAAGGCCGGGGTGCTGAAGCAATCACTGGTGACGGCCGGCTCGGACGCCGAGGCCGTGGCCGCCATCGTGGCACCGGCCGGCACGCCGATCGGCGCACGCACGCCGGAGGAAGTGGCCTTGTCGGTGCTGGCCGCGGTGGTGGCGGCGCGGCGGCAGGGAACGGCGGCGCCTGCAGCGGTCGCGGCCGGCGAAGCCGCTGATCCCGTGGAGATGCCCACGCCATCGTTGGAGCGCCCGGTGGCCGCAATCTCCTCCTGCTGCGGAGGCGACTGAGCATGGGCTGCATCCTCAAAGGCGGCGGCGGCCTGTACAGCCGGCTGGTGGTGGGCGCGGTGCTGCTGGCCGCGGGTGAAGGCGCACGCTTCGGCCGCCGGCCCAAGAGCCTGCTGCAGCTGGGCGGCGTGCCGCTGATCACGCGCCAGGTGGTGGCGCTCTCAGGCGCAGGCGTGGATGAACTGGTGGTGGTGCTCGGCCACCATGCCGACGCCATCGAGCCGGCGGTGCAGAGCTTTCCGGTGACGCTGATCCGCAACCCGCGCCCGCAGGACGGCCAGGTGTCGTCATTGCGCGCCGGGCTGGCCGCGCTGTCCGACAAGATCGACGTGGTGGTGGTCGCGCTGGCCGACCAGCCGCTGATCGGCTCGGCCGACATCCATGCCGTGATCGGCGCCTACAAGAAGCGCAACCCAGGCACCGAGGTGGTGGTGCCGCGGGTGAACGGCGAGCCCGGCAACCCGGTGGCCTTCTCGGCCAGCGTGCGCCAGCAGATCCTGGCCGGCGATGCCAACGTGGGCTGCAAGCAGTGGCGCGCCGCTCACCCCCAGGCCGTGCACTGGTTCGACAGCGACAACCGCCGCTACCGCACCGATGTGGATTGCGACGACGACATCGCCCGGCTGCAGGCCAAGACCGGGCACCAGCTGAAGTGGCCGGCGGAGTGGGCGCAGGCCGCGGGGTCGGATGCACCTGCGGTGGCGGCGCAGTTGCCAGCCTAGTTCTCAAACGGCGCGTCTCATCGCATGTCCAGTCCAGCCCTTCGCCGCGCCGATGCCGCGCTGGCCGCCGGCCGCGTGCTGGCCTGGGCGCTGCTGATCGGCGGCTGGCTGGCGCTGGCCGCGCTGGGCCGGCACTGGCTGCCCTTGCAGGCTGGCGGCCTGCTGCTGCCGGCGCTGTGGTTGCTGGGCACGGCCGTGGCGCTGGCCGGCCTGGGCCGGTGGCGCCTGACGCGCCGCGGCCAGGCGCTGGCGCTGGTGCTGGTGGGTGCGGTGAGCGCGGCTGCGTCGTGGGCTGCGGCGAGCACGGGCGCGCACCCGGTCGGTCTGGCTGCCCCGATCGCACTCACCGCGCTGCCCCACTGGGCAGCGGCCAGCCTGCTGGCCCTGGCCTGGAGCGCCCTGCTGGCCCTGGCCGCCACCACGGTGCATGGCTTGCGGCAGGCCCGCGCCGAGGCGGGCGCTCAAGCCGGCGGTGCAGCCGGTCACCGGCCCGCGCCGCCCCCGCTGGCTGCCGCCGGCGGCACCCTGCTGGCCGCCGCGCTGCTGGCCGACGCCGCGGGGGCCGATCCCGCCGTCACGCTGGCCCGCATCGCCTGGTCACTTCCGTTGGCCGGTGTGGCGCTGGCCGGGCTGGCCGCGCTGGCTGGTCGCGCCGCCACGCCCTGCCGCAGCGGCCTGTTCGATTGCGCGTGGCCGGTGCTGCGGCTGGCGGCCCTGCGCGATCCGGCGCAATGGGCGTCGCAGGCCGCCGCGTTCGCGATGCTGCCGATGATGGCCGCCCTGCCCTGGATGGCCGCCTGGTGCAGCACCGGCAACGGCACGCCGGCCGAACAGGCCGCCAGCACCGCGGCCCAGCACCTGGCTGCCATGCTGCTGCCCGCCCTGCCCTGGCCGGGGTTGCGCCCGCTGCCCGCAGCACGGCTGCGCCAGGCCGTGGCCGCCTTGCTGCTGCTGGGCGGCCTGGCGCTGGCCTGGCCGGGACGCGAGGGCCTGGCTGGCGCCGCACTGCTGCACGGGCTGGCCTGGGGCCTGGCCTGGCGTCTGCGGCTGGCCGGCGATGCTGGCGCCGCGCCCTCCAAGGCGCCGTCGGCCGCGCGCACCCTGGCCCTGTCGGCCCTGGCGCTGCTGGGCTTTGGCTGGGCGCTGGAGACCTTCGGCTCGCACACCTTGGTGGCCCTGCATGGCGCGCTGGCGCTGGCCGGTGCTGCCGCGCTGTGGACGCGCACGGCCCAAGAAGAAGGCGGCCCGCAGGCCGCCCTTCACCGCTGGCGCACACCGTCGTCCGGCGTGCGCTGAGGCCATCGGCTTACCAGCTCACCTCGCGGTCGGGCGTGGCGCCGATGCGGTGGATCGACAGGTCGGCACCCTCGTATTCCTCTTCGGCCGACAGGCGCAGGCCCACGGCCACCTTCAGCACGCCGTAGACCGTCAGGCCGCCGGCAAAGGCCCACACCACGCCCATCAGGGTGCCGGCCAGTTGCGCGCCGAAGCTCACGCCGCCCAGGCCGCCGAAGGTCGGCAAACCGAAGATGCCGCAGGCGATGCCGCCCCAGGCGCCGCACAGGCCGTGCAGCGGCCACACGCCCAGCACGTCGTCGATCTTCCACTTGTTCTGCGTCAGCGTGAACAGCGTGACGAAGATGGCGCCGGCCACGCCGCCCACCACCAGCGCGCCAGCCGGGTGCATCACATCGGAACCCGCGCACACGGCCACCAGGCCGGCCAGCGGGCCGTTGTAGGCAAAGCCGGGGTCGTTCTTGCCCATCAGCACGGCCACCAGCGTGCCGCCCACCATGGCCATCAGCGAGTTCACGGCCACCAGACCGCTGATCTTGTCGATGGTCTGCGCGCTCATCACGTTGAAGCCGAACCAGCCCACCGCCAGGATCCAGGCGCCGAGTGCCAGGAACGGGATGTTGCTGGGCGGGTGGGCGCTCATCGCACCATCTTTGCGGTAGCGGTTCTGGCGCGCGCCCAGCAGCAGCACGGCCGCCAGGCCGATCCAGCCGCCCACGGCATGCACCACCACGCTGCCGGCGAAGTCATGGAACTCGGCGCCGGTGGCGGCCTTCAGCCAGGCCTGGATGCCGAATCGCTGGTTCCACGCCACGCCCTCGAACAGCGGGTACACCACGCCCACCAGCACCGCGGTGGCGATCAGCTGCGGGCCGAAGCGCGCGCGCTCGGCGATGCCGCCCGACACGATGGCCGGAATGGCCGCGGCAAAGGTCAGCAGGAAGAAGAACTTCACCAGCTCGTAGCCGTTCTTGGCCGCCAGCACGTCGGCGCCCACCATGAAGCTGGTGCCGTAGGCCACGGCATAGCCGACGAAGAAGTAGGCGATGGTGCTGATCGCAAAGTCGACCAGGATCTTCACCAGCGCGTTCACCTGGTTCTTCTTGCGCACGGTGCCCAGCTCGAGGAACGCGAAACCGGCGTGCATGGCGAGCACCATGATGGCGCCCAAAAGAATGAACAGGGCATCGCTGCCCTGCTTGAGTTGCTCCATGGGAAAGGCTCCTAAACGGGTATCTGCGCCGCCTCGGGGCCTCATGCACCACGGCGGTCTGACGATGCACCAGATACAAGCAATTCGCATGCCTTGTTTGGTGCATCGATCGCGCACCATCTCGGCGCGGCGCAAGGCCTTTGCGCAGGTTTGGGGCGAATCTTTGCACCACTGTTGTGCACGAAAGACGACTTGGCGATCCGTCCGTTCCGACGATCGCCAGCCACTCTTGCCCTGCCTAGCATGCCGCGCACTGCCCCGACGGAGCGATTGCCGTGCCCCTTGCCCCGCCACATGCCTCGCCCGGTGATGCGCCGCCAGCGACCGACCCGGCCCGGCCCGCCTGGCTGAAGCGCCTGCGTCTGCCCTTGATCGCCGCGCCGATGCTGCGCGTGTCGGGCGTCGACCTGGTCAGCGCGGCCTGCGCCGCCGGCGTGGTGGGCGCCTTTCCCACGGCCAATGCGCGCAGCGCCGATGAACTCGACGCCTGGCTGCGCACGATCACCGACCGGCTGACCGGCCAGCCCGGCGCCGCGCCCTGGTGCCCCAACCTGATCATGCGCTCGCCCCGCCTGGCCGATGACCTGGCCTGCGTGCTGCGCCACCGGCCCGAGGTGGTGATCACCAGCGTGGGCTCGCCCGCGCCCATCCTGCCGGCGCTGCACGGCATCGGCTGCACCGTGCTGGCCGATGTGGCCACGCTGGCCCATGCGCACAAGGCCATCGCCGCCGGGGCCGACGGCCTGGTGCTGCTGAGCGCCGGCGCCGGCGGCCAGACCGGCTGGCTGAACCCCTTCGCCTTCGTGCGCGCGCTGCGGCGCGAGGGCTACCGCGGCCTGCTGGTGCTGGCCGGCGGGCAGAGCGACGGCACATCGCTGCGCGCCGCCCAGGTGCTGGGCTGCGACCTTGGGTACATGGGCACGCGCTTCATCGCCACGCGCGAAAGCCTGGCCGAAGCCGCCTACAAGCAGATGCTGGTGGAGGCCAGCATCGACGACATCGTGCTCACCAAGGCCTTCACCGGCCTGCCCACCAGCATGCTGGCGCCGTCGATCCGCCAGGCCGGGCTGGACCCGGCGCGGCTGGACGAGAGCGTCACGCCCGAGACCGCCGCGCAGATGTTCGGCGGCCGCAGCCACCGCGGTGACGACGACGCCACCGCCCCCGGGACCGCCCCCGAAACCGCCGCCGCCCCCGGCCCGCGCCGCTGGCGCGACGTGTGGAGCGCCGGCCACAGCGTCTCGGGCGTGCAGGGCGTGCCCTCGGTGGCAGACCTGATAGCCGAACTCGAAGCCGCGTTCCACGATGCCGGCGGCTGACCGTCGTCCGCGGCCCCGCACCCGGCCCGCCATTCACCAGGGAGACACAGCATGAAACCCGCCCTCGTCGGCATTCCGCCCGAAGTCGCCATCCAGACCGGCCCCACGGTCAGCGCCCTGCTGCAGCGTGCATTGAACCGCTACGCCGACCGCACCGCCTTCGTGTGGGATGGTGGCCAGATCAGCTACCGCGGCTTGTCGGAGCTGATCGGCCGCATGCAGACCGTGTATTCCGGCGCGGCCCTGCCGCACGCCACGCGCGTGGCCCTGCTGGCCGGCAACCGCATGGAGGCCTGGTGCGCCGGCGCCGCGGCCCAGGCCAGCGGCATGTGCACCACCTGGCTGCACCAGCTGGGCAGCCTGGACGACCACCTGTTCCAGCTGCAGGACTTCGAGGCCGAGGTGCTGGTGGTCGATGCCCAGGCCTTCGGCGAGCGCGCCGCGGCCCTGGTGGCCGGCTGCCCGCAGCTGCAGCAGGTGTACACGCTGGGCGATCCGGCCGGCCTCGACCGCGGCAGCGATCTGGCGGCCGCCGCGCACCGCGTCGGCCACGGCAGCATGCGCGACATCTCGCTGGCCAACGACATCGCCACCATCAACTACACCGGCGGCACCACCGGCCGCAGCAAGGGCGCGGTGCGCGACCAGGCCGGCTGCGCGGCCATGCTGCTGGACGTGCTCACCGATTTCGAGCTGCCGGCCTGCCCGCACTACCTGGCGGCCGCGCCCATCACCCATGTGGCCGGCACGCTGGTGCAGCCCACGCTGATGCGCGGCGGCACGGTGCGACTGATGAAGGGCTTCCACCCCGGCCAGCTGCTGGACATCGTGCAGCGCGAGCGCATCAACCTGGCGCTGCTGGTGCCGACGATGATCTACGTGCTGCTCGACCAGCCCGAGCTGGACCGCACCGATCTCAGCAGCCTGGAATCGCTGATCTACGGCGCCAGCCCGATGTCGCCCACCCGGCTGATGGAAGGCCTGGAGCGCATCGGCCCGAAGTTCGCGCAGCTGTACGGACAGACCGAGGGCTACCCGATCACCTTCCTGAAGCGCGCCGACCACGACCCGAAGCGGCCCGAGCTGTTTGCCAGCTGCGGCAACGCCACCACGCACAGCACCGTGGCCCTGCTGGACGACCACGACAACGCCGTGGCCCCGGGCGACGTGGGCGAGTTGTGCGTGCGCGGCCCGCAGGTGATGAAGCACTACCTGAACCAGCCCGAGCTGAGCGCCGCCACGCTGAGGAATGGCTGGTTGCACACCGGCGACATGGCGCGTGCCACGCCCGAAGGCCATTACTTCATCGTCGACCGCAAGAAGGACATGATCGTCTCGGGTGGCTTCAACGTGTACCCGCGCGACGTGGAGGACGTGATCTCCAGCCACCCGGCGGTGGCCATGGTGGCGGTGATCGGCGTGCCCGACAGCAAGTGGGGCGAGGCCGTGACGGCCGTGGTGCAGCGCCGCCCCGGCGTGACCGTGCCCGACACCGAGCTGGCCGCCCAGCTGACCGAGCTGGTGCGCCAGAAGAAGGGCAGCGTGCAGGTGCCCAAACAGATCGACTTCGTGGCCGAGTTGCCGCGCACCGCCGTGGGCAAGATCGACAAGAAAGTGCTGCGCGCGCCCTACTGGGCCGGGCAGGCGCGGCACGTCAACTGAAACACCGCCCGGCCCCGGAGACACGCCCCGCATGAACCCATCCCTCCCACGCCGCCAGGTGCTGGCCGCGGCGGCCGCCGTGGCCGCCTCGATGGCCGGTCTGGCCGCGCCCGCCGCCGCGCAGACCAGCGCCTGGCCAAAGCAGCCGATCCGCCTGGTGGTCACCTTCCCGCCCGGCGGCGCGCCCGACATCCTGGCGCGGCTGTTCGCCGAGAAGGCCCAGCTGGGCCAGCCGGTGGTGATCGACAACGTGCCCGGCGCCGGCGGCAACATCGGCGCCGACAAGGTGGCCAAGGCCGCGCCGGACGGCCACACGCTGGTGATGGGCACGGTGGGCACGCACGCCATCAACGGCGCGCTGTACGCCAGAATGCCCTACGACATGGTGCGCGACTTCGCGCCGGTGGCGCATGTGGCCTCGGCGCCCAACCTGCTGGTGGTCACCAACAACGTGCCGGCCAAGACCGTGCCCGAGCTGATCGCCTGGCTCAAGGCCAACCCCAACGCCGCCAGCTTCGGCTCGCCGGGCGTGGGCTCGTCGGTGCATGTGTCGGGCGAGCTGTTCAAGAGCCTGACCGGCACGCAGATGACCCATGTGCCGTACAAGGGCCGGCAGTTCGCCATTCCCGACTTGGTGGGCGGGCAGATCCAGCTGATGTTCGACAACATGCCCTCGGCGCTGCCGATGGCGCGCGAGGGCAAGATCCGCGCGCTGGCCGTCACCACCGCCAAGCGCTCGGCCGCCGCGCCCGAAATTCCGACCGTGGCCGAGAGCGTGCCCGGCTTCGAGGCCACCACCTGGTTCGCGATGTTCGCGCCCGCCGCCACGCCCAAGGACGTGGTGGCCCGCGTCAACGCCGAGATGCAGCGCGTGTTCAAGCTGCCCGAGGTGGCCGACAAGCTCAAGGGCCTGGGCCTGGAGCCCTGGATCTCCAGCCCCGAGGAACTGGCCAGGTTCCAGGCCGCCGAGATCGCCAAGTGGGCGAAGGTGGTGAAAGATTCTGGCGCGAAGGCTGAGTGAGCTGATCAGCGCTCGGCGAGGTAGTGGCGCATCTCCACCTCCTGCCCATCGGCCAGGAAGCGGCGCAGATCTTCCTCCAGCGCCTGGTCGGCCAGCGTGGCGCGGGCGCGCTGGTGCAGGTAGTCGGCCCAGCGCTGCACGATGAAGCGCTCCACGTACCGGCTGCGGTCGTCCAGGTCGCGGTACAGGCGCCAGAAGGTGGCGCCGTCGCGGTGGCGGGGGGCGCGCAGTTGCTGCGCCGCGGCCAGAAAGGCCTCGGCCTCGGCCTCGCGGATGCGGTAGATCACCTCCACCGCCACCGGGCCGGCCTCGGGGTCGGGCTCGTCGGCCACCAGCAGGTCGGTGAACGGCGCCTGCGTCACCTCGGTGGCCGCGCCAATGCGCAGCGGAAAGCGCCGCGCCAGCAACAGGCCAGCCAGCATCAGCGCGGCGGCGATGCACAGCGCCGCCGGCAGGCCCAGCATGCCGGCCACCGCGCCCCAGAAGGCGGCGCCGAGCGCGAACGAGCCCAGCGCACTGAGCACATGCATGGCTGTGGCACGTGCCCGCACCCAGGCCGGCGCGCTGGTCTGCGTGGCGGTGTTGAAGGTGGACATCACGCTCATCCAGGCCGCACCCGCCAGCACCAGGGCCAGGTAGACCGGCAGCGCCCAGCGGCTCAGTGCCGCGATCAGCATGGCCGCGGCGAAGACCACGCCGGCCAGCGCCACCAGGCGCTCCATGCCCAACTGCTGGCGCACGCGGCCCAGCACCAGGCCGGCGCCCACCGCGCCGGTGCCCAGGCAGCCCATCAAGAGGCCATAGCCGGCCGCGCCCAGGCCAAGCCGTTGCGCGCCGATGGCCGGCAGCAGCGCCCACAGCGCCGAGCCGGCCGCGCCATAGGCGGCGGTGCGCACCAGCTGGGCCAGGATCACCTCGCTGTGCCAGGAGTAGCGCAGCCCGGCCAGCGTGCCGCCCCACAGCCGCTCGGGCGGCAGGCGGCTGGGCGGGTGCGGGCGCGGCGGCCAGCGCAGCATGGCCCAGGCCAGCACCAAGGTGCCGGCCAGCGCCAGCGCCATCACCGCGCCACCGCCCACCAGGCCGGCGGTGGCCGCGGCGGGCGCCGGGGGCGCGTCATCGCCGCCGGCCCAGGCCTTGGCCAGGCCATACACGGCGCCGGCAATCGTCGGCCCGAGAGCGCGCGCGGCGTTGTAGGCGATGCTCATGGCCACGATGGCCTGCGGCAGCTCGTCGCGCGGCAGGATCTCGCCCACCGCCGAGTTCCAGGCTGGTGACAGCACCGCCGTGCAGCAGCCGGCCACGAAGGTCAGCGCCAGGATGCTGGCCGGCCCCGCCCAGCCCGCCAGCAGCAGGCCCGCCAGCAGCAGCACGGCCAGCGCCTGTACCGCCAGCGCCGACAGGATCAGCCGCTGCCGGTCGGTGGTGTCGGCCAGCACGCCCGAGGGCAGCGCCAGCATGAACATCGGCAGGAACACCGCCGTCTGCACCAGCGCCGCCAGGAAGGATGAGCCTGACAGCTCCACCATCATCCAGGCCGCGGCCATGGTGTGCATGGCATTGGCGATGAAGTACAGCCCGCTGGCCCACCACAGGCCGCGGAAGGCCGGGTGGCGCAGCGTGCGCCAGATGGACGGGTGAGGCGCGGCGGTGCTGTCGGTCATCGGTGCGCGATGGTAGTGGCTGGACGCCCGGTGTCGGCGCGGTAAAGCCCTGTTCTTCAACGGCTGGTCGGCAGGCACGGCGGCTAACATGCCCGCCATGACCAGCGCCCCGCCCCGCAGCCGCAGTCCGGCCGCGCCTTCCCCGGCCGCCCCGGCAACACGCCCGCGCCGCAACCGGCTGGAATGGCGCGAACTGCTGGAGTGGCTGCGCGAGGACGGCCTGATCAGCCCGGCCGACGCCGACCGCGTGGCACAGCGCTTTGGCGCCGGCGACTCCAGCCTGCACGCGCTGGTGCGCCTGGGCGGCGCCGGCCTGCAGCACGCCGGCCGCGCCCTCGATGCCGAGGCGCTGACCGAATGGCTGGCGCGCCGCACCCAGCTGCCCTACCTGCGCATCGACCCGCTGAAGGTGGACGTGGGCCGCGTGGCCGAGGTGATGAGCCTGCAGTACGCCGAGATGCGCAAGGTGCTGCCGGTCAACGTGGCAGCCGATGCCGTCACCGTGGCCACCAGTGAGCCCTTCGACACCGCCTGGGTGGCCGAGATCGAATCGGCCGGCCGGCGCCGCGTGCGCCTGGTGCTGGCCAACCCCGAGGACATCGCCCGCTACACGGCCGAGTTCTACAGCTTGGCGCGCAGCGTGCGCCAGGCGCAGAAGACCGGCGAGACCGCGGCCACCGCCAGCTTCGAACAGCTGGTGGAGCTGGGCCAGGCCAACAAGCAGCTCGACGCCAACGACCAGGGCGTGGTGCAGGTGGTCGACTGGCTGTGGCAGTACGCCTTCGACCAGCGCGCCAGCGACATCCACCTCGAGCCGCGGCGCGACATGGGCGCGATCCGCTTCCGCATCGACGGCGTGCTGCACACCGTCTACCAGGTGCCCACGCCGGTGATGAATGCGATGACCGCGCGCATCAAGCTGCTGGGCCGCATGGACGTGGTGGAGCGCCGCCGCCCGCAGGACGGCCGCATCAAGACCCGCCGGCCCGACACGCCCGACGGCCCCGGCGGCGAGGTGGAAATGCGCCTGTCCACGCTGCCCACTGCCTTCGGCGAGAAGCTGGTGATGCGCGTGTTCGACCCCGACACCGTGGTCAAGGGCATCGCCGAGCTGGGCTTCTCCAGCCACGACGCCGAGCGCTGGCAGCGGCTGATTGCGCGGCCGCACGGCATCGTGCTGGTCACCGGCCCCACCGGCAGCGGCAAGACCACCACGCTGTACTCCACGCTGAAGGCCCTGGCCAACGACACGGTGAACGTGTGCACCGTCGAAGACCCGATCGAAATGATCGAGCCGGCCTTCAACCAGACCCAGGTGCAGGCCGCCCTCGACCTGGGCTTTGCCGACGGCCTGCGCGCGCTGATGCGCCAGGACCCGGACATCATCATGGTCGGCGAGATCCGCGACCTGCCCACCGCCGAGATGGCCATCCAGGCCGCGCTGACCGGCCACCTGGTGTTCAGCACCCTGCACACCAACGACGCGGCCTCGGCCATCACCCGCCTGGCCGACCTGGGCGTGCCGCCCTACCTGATCTCGGCCACCGTGATCGGCGTGCTGGCCCAGCGCCTGGCCCGCACGCTGTGCCCGGCCTGCAAGCAGCGCGACGACGCGCTGACCCGCGAGGCGCTGGACGAGTTGGGCAAACCCTGGCGCCTGACCGGCGCGGTGCGGCCCTACAGGCCGGTGGGCTGCCAGGCCTGCCGCAACACCGGCTACCGCGGCCGCGTGGGCCTGTACGAGCTGCTGGAGGTGGACGAGGCCGCACGCCAGGCCATCCACCCGGCGCACGACATCGCGTCGCTGCGCCGGCGCGCGGTGAAGAACGGCATGCGCCCGCTGCGCATGGCCGGCATGATGAAGGTGGCCGAAGGCGTGACCACGGTCGACGAGATCCTGCGCGCCACGCCCAGCTGGGACGAGCACTGACACCCTGACTGTCACCCAGGCGACGCCCGCCCCGTTACGTGGAAACCACAGCGGAGGCCTGGGGGGCGCTGCCTAGAATCTCCCGCAGCTAATCCGCTGTCTGAGGAGACCAATCCGTGAAGATCAAGAGCCAGAAGAATTTCTGGTCGGGGCTCATGTTCATTGCCGTGGGCCTGGGCTTTGCCTGGGGCGCCACGAACTACAGCTTCGGCTCGTCGGCCCGTCCCGGCCCCGGTTACTTTCCCTTCGGCCTGGGCCTGCTGATGGCCGTGCTGGGCGCCATGGTGCTGTTCGGCTCGCTGACGGTGGAAACCGAAGACGGCGACAAGATCGGCGCCTGGGCCTGGAAGCCGCTGGTCATCATCGTGGCCTCGGTCATGGTGTTCGGCGTGCTGCTGCCCAAGCTGGGCATGATCGCCACGCTGCCGATCCTGGTGCTGATGGCGTCGACCGCCGGCGACGAGTTCCACTGGAAGGACGCGGTCATCAACGCCGTGATCCTGACCGCCGGTTCCTGGCTCATCTTCATCAAGGGCCTGAACCTCACCATCCCGCTGTGGCCCACCTTCCTGGGCGCGTGAGGCACTGAACCATGGAACTTCTGAACAATCTGGCGCTGGGCTTCGGCGTCGCCTTCACGCTGCAGAACCTGGCCTACGCCTTCTTCGGCGCCATCCTGGGCACGCTGATCGGCGTGCTGCCCGGCCTGGGCCCGGTGGCCACCATCGCGATGCTGCTGCCCAGCATCTACGCGCTGGACGCCACGCCCGCCCTCATCATGCTGGCCGGCATCTACTACGGCGCGCAATACGGTGGCTCCACCACCGCCATCCTGATCAACGTGCCGGGTGAATCCAGCTCGGTGGTCACGGCCATCGACGGCTACCAGATGGCCCGCAAGGGCCGCGCCGGTGCCGCGCTGGCCGCGGCCGGCCTGGGCTCGTTCTTCGCCGGCTGCGTGGGCACGATCATCATCGCCGCCTTCGCGCCGCCGCTGACCGAACTGGCCTTCAAGTTCGGCCCGGCCGAGTACTTCAGCCTGATGGTGCTGGGCCTGATCGGCGCCGTGGTGCTGGCCTCGGGCTCGCTGGTCAAGGCCATCGCGATGATCCTGCTGGGCCTGCTGCTGGGCCAGATCAACACCGACGTGATCTCGGGCGTGCCGCGCTACAGCTTCGACATCCCCGAACTGACCGACGGCATCGGCTTCGTGGCCATCGCCATGGGCGTGTTCGGCTTCGGTGAAATCATCGCCAACCTGGGCCAACCGGCCGAGCACCGCGAGGTCTTCACCAAGGACGTCAAGGGCCTGTGGCCCACGGCGCAGGACTTCAAGGACGCCTTCCCGGCCGTGCTGCGCGGCACCACGCTGGGCTCGCTGCTGGGCGTGCTGCCCGGTGGCGGTGCGCTGCTGGCCTCGTTCGCGGCCTACACGGTCGAGAAAAAAACCCGCGGCCGCAAGGACGAAGTGCCGTTCGGCAAGGGCAACATCCGCGGCGTGGCCGGTCCCGAGTCGGCCAACAACGCCGGCGCGCAGACCAGCTTCATCCCGATGCTGACGCTGGGCATCCCGCCCAACGCCGTGATGGCGCTGATGGTGGGCGCGATGACCATCAAGGGCATCCAGCCCGGCCCGCAGGTGATGACCAGCAACCCGCAGCTGTTCTGGGGCCTGATCGCCTCGATGTGGGTGGGCAACCTGATGCTGGTGATCCTGAACCTGCCGCTGATCGGCATCTGGATCAAGTTGCTGACCGTGCCCTACCGCTTCCTGTTCCCGGCCATCGTGGTGTTCTGCTGCATCGGCACCTACACGCTGAACAACAGCAGCTTCGACGTGTTCATGACCGGCGGCTTCGCGGTGGCAGGCTACCTGTTCTACAAGCTGGGTTGCGAGCCGGCGCCGCTGCTGCTGGGCTTCATCCTGGGCCCGATGATGGAAGAGAACCTGCGCCGCGCGCTGCTGCTGTCGCGCGGTGACTGGTCCACCTTCGCCACGCGCCCGCTGTCGGCCGGCCTGCTGATCGCCGCCTTCCTGATGATCGTGGTGGTGATGCTGCCGTCGATCAAGGCCAAGCGCGAGGAAGCCTTCGTTGAAGATTGAGAACGTGACCGCAGCGTGCTGATCCTGGCATCGCTGCCCACGACCTGATTCCAACGGCCCCGCATGCGGGGCCGTTGTTCATTCCGGGCTACCCTCGCACATTCGTCCATGAGTACCTCTGCCCCCGATCCCAGCCCGCCGCCCCGCCGTGAACTGCCCGGTGCGCTGGCGCCGCTGGGCGGGCCGGTGTTCCGCAGCCTGTGGTTCACCTGGGCGGCGGCCAACCTCACGATGTGGATGAACGACGTCGCGGCCGCCTGGCTGATGACCTCGCTGACCACCAGCCCGGTGATGGTGGCCCTGGTGCAGACCGCGTCCACGCTGCCGGTGTTCGTGCTGGGTCTGCCCAGCGGCGCGCTGGCCGACATCCTGGACCGGCGCCGCTACTACGCCGCCACGCAGATGTGGGTGGCGGCCGTGGCCCTGGTGCTGGCGACGCTGTCGCTGCTCGGGGGCATGACGCCGGCGCTGCTGCTGGCGCTCACCTTCGCCAACGGCATCGGCCTGGCGCTGCGCTGGCCGGTGTTCTCGGCCATCGTGCCCTCGGTGGTCACGCGCCAGGAACTGCCGTCGGCGCTGGCGCTCAACGGCATCTCGATGAACCTGGCCCGCGTGGTCGGGCCGATGATCGCCGGCGCGCTGCTCACGGTGATGGCCGGCGGCGCGGCGGTGTTCGTGCTCAATGCCGTGCTGGCCGTGGCCGCCTCGTGGCTGATCCTGCGCTGGAAATCGCAGCCACAGACCAGCGCCCTGCCCGGCGAGCGCTTCGTAGGCGCCATGCGCGTGGGCGTGCAGCATGTGGCGCAGAACCCGCGCATGCGCATCGTGCTGCTGCGCATCTTCACGTTCTTCCTGCAGGTGGCCTCGCTCAGCGCCCTGCTGCCGCTGGTGGCGCTGCGCCTGCCCGGCGCGGGGCCGGCCACCTTCACCGTGCTGCTGGCCGCCTTGGGCGGCGGCGCCATCGTGGCGGCGCTGTGCTTTCCGGCGCTGCGTGCACGCTTCGGCCGCGACGCCTTCGTGCGCGCCGGCACGGTGATGCATGCGGCACTGTCGGTGGCCGTGGTCTTCGCGCCCAACCTGTGGCTGGCGCTGCCGGCGATGATGCTGCTGGGCATGGCCTGGATCTCCACCGCCAACACGCTGAGCGTGGCCGCGCAGATGGCCCTGCCCGACTGGGTGCGCGCGCGCGGCATGTCCACCTACCAGATGGCGCTGATGGGCGGATCGGCCGCCGGCTCGATGATCTGGGGCTGGGTGGCCAGCCACAGCAGCGTGAACACCGCCGTGGTGGCCGCCGCGATCGCCGGCCCGCTGTTCCTGCTGGCCACCCGTCGCCTGAGCGTGGAAGGCGGCGCCGAGATGGACCACACGCCGGCCGCCGTGGCCGGCGTGGCCGAAGCGCCGGTGATCCCGATCGAGCATGACGAGGGCCCGGTGATGGTGACCGTGGAGTACTTCATCGACCCCGCGCGTGCCGACGACTTCGCGCGCGTGATGCAGGACACCCGCGCCGCGCGCCGCCGCCAGGGCGTGCTGAGCTGGGGCCTGTTCCGCGACACCGCGGTGCCGGGCCGCTACCTGGAATACTTCGTCGACGAGAGCTGGACCGAGCACCTGCGCCGGCAGGAGCGGTTCACCGCCGCCGACCGCGACCTGCGCGAGCAGCGCCTGGCCTTCCACCTGCGCCCCGAGGTGCCACGCGTGCAGCGCTACCTGGCCGACCGCGCGATGCGCTGACGCCCACATCCTCACCATGACCCACGTTCCGGAGCCACGGACCATGACCCACGATTTCGACTACCGCAGCCCCTACCGCTCCACCCGCCTGCCGGTGTTCGCCCGCAACGTGGTGGCCACCTCGCACCCGCTGGCCGCGCAGGCCGGCCTGCGCATCCTGGGCCAGGGCGGCAATGCCGTGGACGCGGCCGTGGCCACCGCCGCCGTGATGACCATCGTCGAGCCTTGCAGCAACGGCCTGGGCTCCGACGCCTTCTGCATCCTGTGGGATCCCGCCACCGGCCAGCTGCACGGGCTGAATGCCTCGGGCCGTGCACCGGCGGCCTGGACGCCCGAGTACTTCCGCCGCAAGCATGGCGACGCTGCGGTGAACCCGCCGGTGCGCGGCTGGGACGCCGTCACCGTGCCGGGCGCCGTGTCGGCCTGGGTGGCCCTGAGCGAGCGCTACGGCAAGCTGCCGTTTGCCGACCTGATGGCCCCGGCCATCGAGATCGCCGAGCGTGGCTATGCCGTGCCGGTGGTGGTGCAGGAGAAGTGGGCCGCCGCCGCCCAGGTGCAGGCCCTGGCCTCGCAGCCGGGCTTTGCCGAGACCTTTCTGCCGCGCGGCCGCGCCCCGGCGGTGGGCGAGCTGTTCCGCTTCACCGGTGCCGCCAAGGCGCTGAAGGCCATCGCCGCCACGCGCGGCGCCGCCTTCTACGGCGGCGAGATCGCTGAAGCCCTGGCACGCCAGGCCGCCGCGCAGGGCGGTGCGATGACCGTGGCCGACCTGGCCGCGTACCGGCCCGAATGGGTCACACCGATCGGCCAGGACTACCGCGGCCACCGCCTGCACGAGATCCCGCCCAATGGCCAGGGCATCGCGGCGCTGATCGCACTCGGCATCCTGCAGCACTTCGACCTGGCCGGCCTGGGCGCCGACAGCCTGGCCGCCCAGCACCTGCAGATCGAGGCCATGAAGCTGGCCTTCGCCGACGTCTACCGCTACGTGGCCGAGCCCGCGAGCATGGAGGTCACGGCCGAGCAGATGCTGGACCCGGCCTACCTGGCCCAGCGCGCCCGGCTGATCGACCCGAAGCGCGCACAGGACTTCGGCGCCGGCAACCCGGTCAAGGGCGGCACCATCTACCTGACCGCGGCCGACGAGCGCGGCATGATGGTCAGCTTCATCCAGAGCAACTACATGGGCTTCGGCTCGGGCGTGGTGGTGCCCGAGTACGGTGTGCACCTGCAGAACCGCGGCCATGCCTTCAGCCTGCAGGCCGGCAACGCCAATGGGGTGGCGCCGGGCAAGCGGCCCTTCCACACCATCATCCCGGCCTTCCTGACGAAGGACGGCCAGCCGGTGATGAGCTACGGCGTGATGGGCGCCAACATGCAGCCGCAGGGCCACATGCAAACCCTGGTGCGCATGCTCGACTTCGGCCAGAACCCGCAGGCCGCCTGCGACGCGCCGCGCTGGCGCTTCAATGCCGGGCTGGAGATCAACGTGGAGGCCGCGATGGACCCGGCCGTGGTGCAGGGCCTGCGCGACCTGGGCCACCGCACCGAAGTGATCCAGGACAGCTACCAGGACTTCGGCGCCGGCCAGTTCATCTGGCGCCTGGGCGATCCGGCGGTCGAGGGCTATGTGGCCGCCAGCGATCCGCGGCGCGACGGCCTGGTGGCGGGCTGGTGAGCGGCGGCGGCGTCAAACCAGCCCATTGATCCCGAACTGGCGGCAGCCGTCGCGCTGCGCCAGCCGCGCCATCCAGCGCTGCACCGCGGGCAGCGCCGGCCGGTCCGCCAGCGGCGTCTCGCGCCAGCGGTTGGCCGACAGGCCCAGCACCACGTCGGCCAGCGTGAACGTCTCGCCACAAACGTGCGCGCGGCCATCGGCCAGGTGGCGGTCGAGCAGCGCCATCAGCCGGTGCCAGGCCGCGGTGCTGGCCGCCACGCGGTCGGCCGGCATCTCGCGTCCGCGCACCAGGTGCACGAAGGCCGGCGACCAGGCCGGGTTCAGCTCGGCGATCTGCCAGTCCATCCACTGCTCCACGCGGGCGCGCTCACCGGCCCCGAGCGGCAGCAGATCGGTGCGGCCGTGCCGCGCGGCCAGGTAGCGGCAGATGGTGTTCGATTCCCACAGCACCTGCTCGCCATCCACGATCACCGGCACCATGCCGTTGGGGTTCAGCGCCAGGAAGCCGGGCGTCTGGGGCGAGCGCGTGCTGCCGCCCCAGTCCTCGCGCTCGACCGCCAGGCCGATCTCGGCGCAGGTCCACAGCACCTTGCGCACATTGATCGAGGCCGGCTGGCCGAGGACGCGCAACATGCTCAATAGGTACCGGGGTAGGCGCCGCCGTCCATCAGCAGGTTCTGGCCGGTCAGGTAGCCGGCATGGGCGCTGCAGATGAAGGCGCAATAGGCGCCGAATTCCTCGGCCGTGCCGAAGCGGCCGGCCGGCACGCCGCGGGCCCGGCGGGCGGCGATCTCCTGCACCGGCACACCCTCCTTCGCCGCCGCGCCCTTCAGGGTGGTCTGCAGCCGGTCGGTGTCGAAGGCGCCGGGCAGCAGGTTGTTGATGGTGACGTTGGCGCCGGCCAGCCGCGGCTGGCGCGCCAGCCCGGCCACGAAGCCGGTGAGCCCGCTGCGCGCGCCGTTCGACAGGCCCAGGATGTCGATCGGCGCCTTCACCGCGCCCGAGGTGATGTTGACCACGCGGCCGAAGCCGCGCGAGGCCATCGCGTCCACCGTGGCCTTGATCAGCTCGATCGGCGTCAGCATGTTGGCGTCCAGCGCCTTGATCCAGGCCTCGCGCTCCCAGTCGCGGAAGTCGCCCGGCGGCGGGCCGCCGGCGTTGTTGATCAGGATGTCCACCTGCGGGCAGGCCGCCAGCGCGGCAGCGCGGCCTTCGGGCGTGGTGATGTCGCCGGCCACCGCGTGCACGGTGATGCCCGGGTGCAGCGTGCGCAGTTCGGCCGCCGTGGCCTGCAGCGCCTCGGCACCGCGGGCGGTGACCACCAGGTTCACGCCCTCGCGCGCCAGGGCCTGCGCACAGCCCTTGCCCAGCCCCTTGCTGGCGGCGCACACCAGCGCCCATTTGCCTTGCAGTCCCAGATCCATGTTGTGCTCCAGAGAGAAAGCTATTTCAGACGCGCGAGCCAGGCCACGCTGCCCAGCACGCACAGCGTGCCGGCCACCAGCCAGCCGGTCAGCGGCTCGTCCAGCCACACCACGCCCATCAGGATGGTGGCGATGGGACCGATCATGCCCAGTTGCGAGGCCCGCGCCGAGCCGATGCGCTCGATGGCCATCATCACCATCAGCACCGGCGCCACGGTGCACAGCGTGCCGTTGACGATCGACAGCCACCACACCGGCGCCGGCACCGCCGCCAGCGTGGCCAGCGGCCGCAGGGCCACGAACTGCGCCAGGCACAGCGCACAGGCCACGGCACTGGCCCAGCCGGCCAGGCGCTGCGCGCCGATGCGGCGCACCCACTCGCCGCTGTAGATCATGTACAGCGCATAGCTCAGCGTGCTGGCCAGCACCAGGCCGGCGCCCAGCGCCACGCGCGGTCCCTCGAAATGCAGTTCGCGGCCGAACACCAGCAGCAGGCCCACATAGGCCAGGCCCATGGCCAGCCACTGCCCGCGCGTGGCGCGGCGGCCGAACAGCCATTGCGACAGCAGCACCACCACCGTGGGCGTGATGTAGAGGATCAAGCGCTCCAGGCTGGCGCTGATGTACTGCAGGCCCAGGAAGTCCAGCGTGCTGGCCAGGTAGTAGCCCGAGAAACCCAGCGCCGCCACCGCGGCCAGCTCACGGCGGGTCAGCCCCGGCCGGCCCCGCCCGCCCCACCAGGCCAGCAGCATGAAAAAGGGCAGCGCCACCAGCATGCGCAGCATCACCAGCGTCAATGCATCCACCGGCTCGGCGCCGCCCGCCAGCGTGTGGCGGTAGCCCAGCTTCACGATGATGGCCTTGCCCGAGAAGGCGATGGCTCCGGTCACGGCCAGCAGCGGCCCCACCCAAGCCCGCGAGGCGCCGGCGGCCGAAGGTGCTGCCGGGGCAAGAGGCGGTGCGGACGACATGGGAGCCCATTGTAGAAAGCCCGCCCGGGCCGGCGCGGCGCCTGGGTGATACTCGGCCGCTGACCATGATCGACACCGCCGTACCCGCCTCCGCCCATGCCGGTCGTGCCGCCTTGCGCACGGTGCTGCTGGCCCTGCTGTGCAGCGCCTTGCAAGCCTGGCTGCCACGCATCCCCCTGGGTGCCGCGGCGCTGGCCCCGCTGAGCCTGGTGCTGGGCGTGATGGTGGCCGCCGGCCTGTCGCGCGGGCGCTGGACGGTGCCCGCCGGCCTGCTGGGCGTGCTGCTGGGCGGTGCGCTGGCCGCCCAGGCCTGGCCGGTGCTGATCGCCGAGGCTGCGGTGCTGGCGCTGCAGACCGCGCTCACCGGCTGGCTGCTGCGCCATGCGGCCGATGCCCACCTGCTGCAGCTCGACGACGGACCGCGCCTGCGCCGCTTCGCCGTGGTGGCCGCCCCGGCGGCGGCCACGCTGGGCGCGCTGGCCACCGCCGCGCTGGCCGCAGCAAGTGACGGCCAGGCCCTGTTCTCGCGCCCGGTGGCGGCCGCTGCGGCTGGCCGCTGGGTGGCCGACTGGGCCGCCATCGTCATCGTCGCACCGGTGCTGCTGTGCTGGCTGGCGCGCCCGCTGGAGGCCTGGCGCCTGCGCCGCCGGCCGGTGGCCATGCCCCTGCTGCTGCTGATGGCGGTGATGCTGCCCGGCATCCACCAGGTGGCCCGCCGCGATGAGACGCGCCTGCAGGTGCGCTTCGACCATGACGCGGCCTCGCGCCAGCAGCGCCTGCAGCAGCTGGCCGCCGATCCGCTGGATGTCGTGCTGGCCTTGCGCAGCGTTCTGGTGGTGGGCGGCAGCCAGCTGACCGCAGCCAGTTTCGACACGCTGGCCGCCAGCTGGATGCAGCGCTCACCCGGGCTGCGTGCGGCCGGCTGGGTGGAACTGCCCGCCGACGGCGCCGCCGACGCACCGGTGGCCCCCGGGCACCTGCATGCGCCCCAGCCCGCCGCCGCCCAGGCGCTGCAGGGTTCGCCGGTGCTGGTCCGCCTGGCGCGCCGCGCACTGGCCGACGAGGCGCCGCACGCCGAACCCGCCGCCCCCGGTGCCGCGGCGATGCTGCTGGCCCAGGCCCTGCCGGCCGAGGCCAAGGCCCCGCGCCGCGTGGTCGTGGCCCTGCTGGACCTGCAGCGCCAGCTGGAGCCCGCGCTGCCCGACGCCGACGATCCCAACCTGCGCCTGTGCGTGTACGACGGCCGCACCGAGGCCACCAGCGGCCTGCAGCGCCTGGCCGGACCCGAGGCGTGCAACACCCGCGCCACCGAAGGCGCCACGCGCACCCAGGCCGGCCGCCTGCAACTGGCCGACCGGCGGCTGGACCTGCTGGTGATCGAGCCCCCCACGGCCGACAACCGCCTGTTCACCGCGGCCTGGCTGCTGGCCCTGCCCACGCTGACCGGCATGGCGATGCTGGCCGTGCTGCTGCTGGCGCTGACCGGCCGGCTGCGCCGCATCGAGGACCGCGTGCGCGAGCGCACCGCCGCGCTGCAGACCGAGGTGGAAGAGCGCCGCCGCGCCGAGCGCGTGGCCGCCGAGAGCGAACAGCGCTTTCGCGCCATCTTCGACAGCGTGCCCATCGGCGTCACGCTGGTCGACCGCGAGGGCCGGCTGACGATGGTCAACCCGGCCTTCTGCCGCATGATGGGCTGTGAGGCCGACGCCCTGCTGAACCGGCCGCTGACCGAGATCCGCCTGCCCGACGTGAGCGAGGACGACGGCACCGCCGAGGCCCTGGGCGGCGGCGGCGCCACCCGCCAGCGCTACCTGACCGCCGATGGCCGCGTGCTGCAGGTGGCCGCCAGCCTGCGCACCCTGAACGACGCCACGGGCGCGCCGGTGGCCACCGTGGGTGCGCTGCAGGACCTGACCCAGGTGCTGCGCCTGCGCGAGGCCGAGCGCGAGCGCGACGAGGCGGCCGTCGCCATCCGCACCAAGAGCGACTTCCTGGCGCGGCTGAGCCACGAATTACGCGCGCCGCTGAACGCCATCCTGGGCTTCGCGCAGATGCTCGACGATGCCGGCAGCGACGGTGGCCCGGTCACCGGTGGTGGCCGCCAGCGTGGCCTGTCGCAGATCCGCCAGGCCGGCTGGCACCTGCTGGACATGATCAACGACGTGCTCGACCTGTCGCGCATGGAGGCCGGCAGCCTGCGCCTGCACCTCGAACCCGTGTCGCTGCCCGATCTGGCGCAGGAGGCCATGGGCATGGTCGAGCCGGCGGCGCAGCAGGCCGGCGTGGAACTGGCCCTGTCGCTGTCGCCCCAGGCCGAGTGGGTGCAGGCCGACCCGATGCGCCTGCGCCAGGTGCTGGTGAACCTGCTGTCCAACGCCATCAAGTACAACCGCCGCGGCGGCCGCGTGGAACTGCGCGCCCGCCCGGCCGGCGTGGGCGAGCTGCGCATCGAGGTCGAGGACACCGGCGTGGGCATCCCCGAGGACAAGCTGGGCGAACTGTTCACGCCCTTCCACCGCCTGGGCCGCGAGCGCGGCGCCACGCCCGGCCGCCTGCAGGACCAAGGCACCGGCATCGGCCTGGTGATCTGCCGCAAGCTGCTGGAACTGATGGCCGGCGAGCTGGAGGTCAGCAGCCGGCTGGGCGAGGGCTCGGTCTTCGGCGTGCGCCTGCCGCGCGCCGAGGGCGACGCGGCCCACGGCCAGCACAGCGAGGTGAACAGCCTGATGACACCGCTGGCCTCGCAGGTGGCCATCGGCAGCGTGCTCTACATCGAGGACGACCCGCGCGACCAGGCCGAGGTGCAGGGCCTGCTGGGCCGCCTGCCGGGCGTCAGCCTGGTGTGCGTGGGCACGGCCGCCGAGGGATTGCGGCAGGCGCCGATGGCCGACCTGGTGCTGCTGGACCTCGACCTGCCCGACCGCCCGGGCATCGAGGTGCTGCGCCAGCTGCGTGCCGACGCGCGCATGCGCGACGTGCCGGTGATCGTGGTCTCGGCCGAGACGCGCCCGCAACGCATCGACGACTGCATCGACGCCGGCGCCGCCCAGTTCCTGGCCAAGCCCATCGACGCCGGCCTGCTGCTGCGGGCGGTGGAAGGCGCGCTGAAGGGCGGCTGACCCCGTCGTCGCGACTCAACCCACCCGGCGCAACGCCGGCCGGCCGCTCACCAGCGTCGCCTCGGTGGCCAATTCGGCGCGCAGCGACACCACGCCACCGACGATGATCAAGGCTGGCGCCTGCACGGCGTGGGCGCGGGCCAGGCCGGGCAGCGTGGCCAGCGTGCCGCTCACCGTGCGCTGGTCGGCCCGCGTGGCGCGCTCCACCGTGGCGGCCGGCGTGTCCGCCGGCAGGCCGTGCGCGACGAGTTCGCGGCAGATGACCGGCAGCGCGCCGATGCCCATGTAGATCACCACCGTCTGCTGCGGACGGGCCAGCCGGTCCCAGTCCAGATCGACGGCAGCCTCGCCATCGCTGCCGCAGCGCTCGCTGCGCAGGTGGCCCGTGGCCAGCACCACGGCGCTGGCATGGTCACGGTGGGTCAGGGGCATGCCGGCCATGGCGGCCGCCCCCTGGGCCGCACTGATGCCAGGGACCACCTCGAAGGGGATGCCGGCCCTCGCCAGAGCCTGCACCTCCTCGCCGCCACGGCCGAAGATGTACGGGTCGCCGCCCTTCAGCCGCAGCAGCGGCCGGCCGCTGCCGGCCAGGCGCAGCATCAGCGCGCAGATGGCGGTCTGGCTGAGCGAATGGTGGCCGGCGCGCTTGCCCACGTCGATGCGGTCGGCGCCCGGCGGGATCAGCGCCAGCACCTCCTCGCCCACCAGCGCGTCGTACAGCACCAGGCTGGCCGCCTGCAGCGCGCGCAGCGCCTTCAGCGTCAGCAGTTCCGGATCGCCGGGACCGGCGCCCACCAGGGTCACCTTGCCGGGCCGGGCCTGCATCCGGTCGAACTTCAGCGGCTCGCCGATCACGCTCATGGGGCACCTCTCTCGCGGCGGCCGCGGCCGCGTCGTGTTTGCGTTGGCGCATTGTTCGAAGCGGCTCGCCGGGCGTCCTTGAACCAGTTCAAGGACAGGCCGCCGGCAGACGCAGACCATGCGCCCCACGACGAGGTTTCAACCCAAGGAGTGGACATGAGCCAACACCTTTCCCGCACCCTGCTCCCCCGCCTGAACCCGCTGGCCTGCGTGCTGGCAACCACCCTGGCCCTGTCGGCCAGCCTGAGCGCCCTGGCCCAGACGGCCGCGCCCGCCGACGGCAAGAAGGCCGTCACCCCGGCCGAGATGAACTACCAGGCCGGTGGCTCGCCGCTGGCCGGCGAGCCGATGTACCAGAGCACGAACCCCAAGGCCCCGCCGATGACGCAGGCCGAGTTCGACCGCGCGCGCCAGATCTATTTCGAGCGCTGCGCGGGCTGCCACGGCGTGCTGCGCAAGGGCGCCACCGGCAAGCCGCTGACGCCCGACATCACCCAGGCCAAGGGCAGCGACTACCTGAAGGTCTTCATCGCCTACGGCTCGCCGGCCGGCATGCCCAACTGGCTGACCAGTGGTGACTTCGACGAGAAGACCGTCGACCTGATGGCCCGCTACATCCAGCACGACGCGCCCACGCCGCCCGAGTTCGGCATGGACGACATGAAGAAGACCTGGAAGGTCATCGTCCCGCCGGAGAAGCGGCCGACGAAGAAGATGAACAACTACAACATCGCCAACATCTTCAGCACCACGCTGCGCGACAGCGGCGAGGTGGCGCTGATCGACGGCGACACCAAGCAGATCATCAACATCGTCAAGACCGGCTACGCGGTGCACATCAGCCGACTGTCGGCCTCGGGCCGCTACCTGTTCGTGATCGGTCGCGACGCCAAGATCAACATGATCGACCTGTGGATGGAGAAGCCCGACAACGTGGCCGAGATCCGCGTGGGCCTGGAAGCGCGCTCGGTGGACACCAGCAAGTTCAAGGGCTTCGAGGACAAGTACGCCATCGCCGGCAGCTACTGGCCGCCGCAGTACACGATCATGAAGGGCGACACGCTGGAGCCGCTGAAGATCGTGGCCACCCGCGGCATGACGGTCGACAAGCAGGAATACCACCCCGAGCCGCGCGTGGCCAGCATCATCGCCAGCCACTACAAGCCCGAGTTCGTGGTCAACGTCAAGGAGACCGGCCAGACCCTGCTGGTGGACTACAGCAACATCGACGCGCTGAAGGTCACCACCATCGGCACCGCGCGCTTCCTGCACGATGGCGGCGTAGACTCCACCGGCCGCTACTTCATGGTGGCGGCCAACCAGAGCAACAAGATCGCCGCGGTCGACCTGAAGGAAGGCAAGCTCACCAAGCTGATCGAGGTGGGCAAGATCCCGCACCCGGGACGCGGCGCCAACTTCGTGCACCCGAAGTTCGGCCCGGTGTGGGCCACCGGCCACCTGGGCGACGAGACCATCTCGCTGATCGGCACCGACCCGGTCAAGCACAAGGACTCGGCCTTCAAGGTGGTGGAGACGATCAAGGGCCAGGGCGGCGGCAACCTGTTCATCAAGAGCCACCCGAAGAGCCAGCACCTGTACGTGGACACGCCGCTGAACCCCGACCCGAAGCTGTCGCAGTCGGTGGCGGTGTTCGACGTGAAGAACCTGGCCAAGGGCTACACCGTGCTGCCGATCGGCGAATGGGCCGGCCTGACCGACGACGGTGCCAAGCGCGTGGTGCAGCCTGAGTACAACAAGGCCGGTGACGAGGTGTGGTTCGCGGTGTGGAGCGCCAAGAACAAGGAGAGCGCCATGGTCGTCGTGGACGACAAGACGCTCAAGCTCAAGGCGGTGATCAAGGACAAGCGCCTGATCACGCCGACGGGCCACTTCAACGTGCACAACACGCAGCACGACGTCTACTGATCCCCAACCCGGCGGCGGCGCGTCCACGCGCCGCCACGCACCGAGGAGACTGCGATGAATGTTCGTCCCCTGCTGGGCCTGCTGGTGGCCGTGGCGCTGCCGCTGGCCGCTGCCGACGCCTGGGCCAACCCCGACGAAGTGCTCACCAAGGCCGGCTGCATGGCCTGCCATGCCAAGGACAAGAAGCTGGTCGGCCCGTCGTTCAAGGACATCGCCGCCAAGTACAAGGGCCAGGACGTGGTGGCCAAACTGGGCGAGAAGGTGCGCAAAGGCGGTGCCGGCGTGTTCGGCCCGGTGCCGATGCCGCCGCATGGCGCCGACAAGATCGGCGACGCCGACCTGAAGACGGCCGTCGAGGCCATCCTGAAGTCCTGATGCGCCGCTTGCCGGTCATGCGCAGGTTCCTGGCCATGCCCCACCCCAACGCCTGCGCGGCGGCCGTTCTGGCCCTGGGCCTCCCGCTGGCCGCGCAGGGCACGGGCCTGGCACCCGATGCCGCCGCGCCCGCCGCACCGCGCCAGCAGCAGCTGGTGCGCATGGTGCGGCAGGACTGCGGCTCGTGCCACGGCATGCGCCTGACCGGTGGCCTGGGGCCTGCGCTGACGCGCGAGGCCCTGGCCGACAAGCCGCTGGTCTTCCTGGCCAGCACCATCTTCCATGGCCGGCCGGGCACCCCCATGCCCGGCTGGCGCGCCATGCTCACCGAGGCCGAGGCCGACTGGATCGCGCAACGCCTGGTGGCCGGCTTTCCCGAGGAGGCGCCGCGGTGAAGCGCCGTTCGCTGTTCACGCTGGCCGCTGCGCTGCCTGCCTTCCCCTTGCTGGGCAGCCTGGGCGCCTGCGCCACGGTGCCTGACCCAAAGGTGGCGAGCCCTGCCGAGCCCATCGGCACCGGCGACCTGGGCGTGGTGATCGAGCGTGCCCGCGGCACGCTGGCCATCGTGGACACCACGCAGCGCCGCGTGCTGGCCGAGGTGCCGGGCCTGGGCGACCTGTCGCACGCCTCGGTGGTGTTCTCGCGCGATGGCCGCTTCGCCTACGTCTTCGGCCGCGATGGCGGCCTCACCCAGGTCAACCTGCTCACCCAGCGCATCGTGGCGCGGGTGATGCAGGCCGGCAATGCCATCGGCGGCGCCATCAGCGCCGATGGCACGCTGGTGGCGGCGCAGAACTACACGCCCGGTGGCGTGAAGGTGTTCGACGCGCGCACGCTGGCGCTGGTGGCCGACATCCCGGCCTGGTACGGGCCTGGGTCGGAGGACTCGCCCGAGCGCCGGGCCGCCCCAAGCTCGGGCGAGTCCACCCTCGGGGGGGCGGGAGCCGCAGGCGACGGGGGGCTCAAACGTTCTCGCGTCGTCGGCCTGGTCGACCTGCCGGGCCGGCGCTTCGCCTTCAGCCTGTTCGATGCCGACGCGATCTGGATCGCCGACCTGTCGCAGGACCCGACGCGCCCGCAACTCACCCAGCTGCCCGGCATCGGTCGCCAGCCCTACGACGCGCTGGTCACGCCCGATGGCCGCCACTACATCGCCGGCCTGTTCGGCGAGGACGGCCTGGCGCTGGTGGACCTGTGGGAGCCGCAGCCCCGCGTGCGCCGCATCCTGAACGGCTACGGCCGCGGCCAGCAGCCGCTGCCCGTGTACAAGATGCCGCACCTGCGCGGCTGGGCCGTGGCCGGCCGCCATGCCTACCTGCCGGCCATCGGCCGCCACGAGGTGCTGGTGGTTGACACCAGCACCTGGCAGGAGGTGGGCCGCATCCCCGTGGCCGGCCAGCCGGTGTTCGTGATCGCGCGGCCCGATGGCCGCCAGGTGTGGGTGAACTTCGCCGTGCCCGACTACCACCGCGTGCAGGTCATCGACACGCCCAGCCAGCGCGTCATCGACACGCTGGAGCCCGGCAAGGCCGTGCTGCACCTGGAGTTCTCGCCGCGTGGCGAGCAGGTGTGGATCAGCTGCCGCGACGACCAGCGCGTGGTGGTCTACGACACCCAACGCCGCGCACCGCTGGCCACGCTGGCGCTGGATGCACCCAGTGGCATCTTCTTCACCGCGCGCGCCGCGCGCATGGGGTTCTGAGCATGGACGACACCCTGGCCCTGCTGAACCCATGGCAGCAGCGCTTTCCGCTGGATCGCCGACCTTTTGCCACGGTGGCCGCCGCAGCCTGCCGTGACGAGGCCTCGGTCATCGCGACCTATCGTGCAATGAACGCGAACGGAAAGCTTAGCCGCATCGGCGGCGTGTTCGGCCAGGGTGCCGGCGGCGCCGCGCTGCTGGCCGGCATGCAGGTACCGGCCGAACGGCTGGAGGCGGTGGCCGCCATCGTCTCCGCCCATCCGGGCGTGAACCACAACTACGAACGCGAGCACGCTTTCAACCTGTGGTTCGTGATGACCGGCCGCGACGCCGAGGCCGTGGATGCGTCCATGGCGCAGATCGCGCGCGACACCGGCCTGCCGGCCGTGGCGCTGCGCATGCGCCGCGCCTACCGCATCGACCTGGGCTTCGACCTGCGCCACCGCACAGCCAAGCTGGCACCCGACCAGGCGGCGCCCGCAGCGCACCGCGCTGCCTCGGCCCCGGCGCTGGCGGCCGTCAGCGACGGCGACCGCGCGCTGGCCGCACTGGTCGAGGAAGGCCTGCCGCTGCTGCCCTGCCCCTACGACGCCTGGGCCCAGGCTTTGGGCCGCACGCCCGAGGCCGTGCTGGCCACGCTGGCCGGGTGGCTGGCGCGCGGCACGCTGCGTCGCTTCGGCGCTGTGGTGCGCCACCACGAGCTGGGCTTCGGCGCCAATGCCATGACCGTGTTCGACGTGCCCGATGAGTGCGTGGACGCCTGCGGTGAAGCCCTGGCGCAGCAGGCCGGTGTGACGCTGGCGTACCGCCGCGAGCGTGCGCCCGGCTGGCGCTACAACCTGTTCTGCATGGTGCATGGCCGTGACCGCGAGGCCGTGCGGCAGGTGCTGGCGCGCGTGGTGCCGGCCTGCGGCCTGGCCGCCTGGCCGCAGGCCGTGCTGTTCTCGCGCCGCCGCTTCAAGCAGACCGGTGCGCGGCGCTTCCGCGACCTGCCCACGCCGGCGGTGCCTGGCGCCGTCGCCGCCGACCTGCCCCTGGAGGACATCGCCCATGCGCCCATCTGACCACCGCGGCACCGCCGACGCCCTCGACCCGGCCGATCTGCTGCTGATCGAGCGCCTGCATGGCGGCCTGCCGCTCAGCGACCGGCCCTTTGCCGATGTGGCGCAGGACCTGGGCATCGGCGAAGACGCGCTGATCGAGCGCCTGCGCCGCCTGCTGGCGCAGGGCGTGCTCACCCGCTTCGGCCCGCTGTTCCAGATCGAGCGCGCCGGAGGCCGCTTCGTGCTGTGCGCGATGGCAGTGCCCGAGGACCGCTTCGACGCAGTGGCCGCCCAGGTCAACGCCCACGACGAGATCGCCCACAACTACCGCCGTGAGCATGCGCTGAACATGTGGTTCGTCGTGGGCACCGACAGCACGCAGGCAGCCGATGCGGTGATCGCCGCCATCGAGGCCGAGACCGGCCTGCCCGTGCTGGCCTTCCCCAAGGAACGCGAGTACTTCGTCGAACTGCGCCTGCCGCTGACCTCAGCCCCGGCCGGCGACACCGGCGCCCACCCAGGAGCTCTGGCCCATGGCCTTGTCTGACTTCGACCGCGCGCTGATCGGCGCCACCCAGGGCGGCCTGCCGCTGGTGCCGCGCCCCTACGAGGCCGTGGGCGCCATGCTGGGCGTGCCAGGCGAGCAGGTGCGCGAGCGCCTGTCGCAGATGCTGGACGAGGGCCTGATCCGCCGCATCGGCGCCGTGCCCAACCACTACCGCCTGGGCTACACCGCCAACGGCATGACCGTGTGGGACGTGGACGACGCCCTGGTCGATGAGCTGGGCGACCGCGTCGGCGCCCTGCCCGGCGTGAGCCACTGCTACCGCCGCCCGCGCCATCGGCCCGACTGGCCCTACAACCTGTTCGCCATGGTGCATGGCCGCAGCCGCAACGAGGTGGAGCGCCAGGCCCTGGCCATCCACTGCCTGCTGGGCCCGGCCTGCCGCAGCCACGACATCCTCTACTCCAGCGCGATCTTGAAGAAGACCGGACTCCGGTTGAAGGACCACTGAACATGTTCCGCATCTCGCAGTTCATGCGCGATCTGGCCAATGCCGAGCGCACCGGCGCCTACCCTGCGGCCAGCCACAGGAAGCCGCCCGGCCCGGTGGTGATCTGGAACCTGATCCGCCGCTGCAACCTGACCTGCAAGCACTGCTACGCGCTGTCGGCCGACCACGACTACGCAGGAGAACTGAGCACCGACGAGGTGTTCACGGTGATGGACGACCTGAAGGCCTTCCACGTGCCGGTGCTGATCCTCTCAGGCGGCGAGCCGCTGATGCGGCCCGACATCCACGCCATCGCCGAGCGTGCCAAGGCCATGCGCTTCTATGTCGGCCTGTCGACCAACGGCACGCTGGTTGACGACGCGGAAGCCGACCGCATCGCCGCGCTGGGACTGGACTACGTGGGCATCAGCCTTGACGGTCTGCGCGACACGCACGACAAGTTCCGCCGGCTGGACGGCGCCTTCGACCGCAGCCTGGCCGCCGTGCGCCTGCTGCATGCGCGCGGCGTGAAGGTGGGCCTGCGCTTCACGATGACGGCGCTGAACGCGCACGACCTGCCGGCCCTGCTGCAACTGATGCGCGACGAGCAGGTGGACAAGTTCTACTTCTCGCACCTGAACTACGCCGGCCGCGGCAACATCCACCGCGGCAAGGACGCCCAGCACCTGGCCACACGCGACGCGCTGGACATGCTCTACGCCCGCGCCTGGGCCGCCGCCCAGGAAGGCCGCGACGAAGACTACGTGACCGGCAACAACGATGCCGACGGCCCCTACCTGCTGCAATGGGTGGCCACGCACCTGCCGGCGCTGCATGCGCGCTTCGGCGACGCGATGGCCGAGCACCTGCGCGCCTGGGGCGGCAACGCCAGCGGCGTGAACGTGGCCAACATCGACAACCTCGGCAACGTCCACCCTGACACCATGTGGTGGCACCACACGCTGGGCAATGTGCGCGAGCGGCCGTTCTCGGCCCTGTGGACGGACCTGAGCGATCCGCTGCTGGCCGGGCTGAAGCAGCACCCGCGCCCGGTGCAGGGCCGCTGCGCCGGCTGCCGGCATCTGGCCATCTGCAATGGCAACACCCGCGTGCGGGCGCAGCAGGTCACCGGCAACCCCTGGGCCGAAGACCCGGGCTGCTACCTGACGGATGAAGAGATCGGCGTGGCCGGCGGTGACATGCGCGTGGTGACCACACCATTCAGCGCGCGGCAGACGCTGGCGCAGATTCCAGTGGTGGAGGCCTCGTGATCGCCCCATTTTTGCGTGGCGCACTGGCCCTGGCGGCCGCGGCGCTGCTGACCGCCAACGCCCAGGCCGCCCCCGATGCCGCCGCGCTGTACCAGCAGCACTGCGCCAGCTGCCACGGCACCCAGCGCACCGGTGGCATGGGCCCGGCCCTGCTGCCCGAGAGCCTGGAGCGCCTGCGCCCGGCCGAGGCCCTGAAGACCATCACCGCGGGGCGCCAGGCCACGCAGATGCCCGGCTTCCAGACGACGCTGGCGGCCGACGAGATCGCCGCGCTGTCGGCCTACATCCGCACACCGGTGCTGCCGGCGCCGCGCTGGGGCGAGGACGACATCCGCGCCAGCCGCATCGCCAGCGTCGATCCCGCCAGGCTGCCGGCCCAGCCGCAGTGGACCGCCGACCCGATGAACCTGTTCGTCGTGGTCGAAGGTGGCGACCACCATGTCAGCATCCTGGACGGCGACCGCTTCACGGTGATGCACCGCTTCGCCAGCCGCTATGCGCTGCACGGTGGCCCCAAGTTCACGCCCGATGGACGTCATGTGTTCTTCGGCTCGCGCGATGGCTGGATCACCAAGTTCGACCTATACAGCCTGCAGGTGGTGGCCGAGGTGCGGGCCGGTCTGAACATGCGCAACGTGGCCGTCTCGGGCGACGGGCGCTGGGTGATGGCGGCCAACTACTTTCCGCACACGCTGGCGCTGTTCGATGCACAGCTGAACCTGGTGAAGACCTATGCCGCCGCCACGCTGGACGGCAAGGCCACGTCGCGCGTCTCGGCGGTGTACGACGCGGCGCCGCGCCGCAGCTTCGTCGTGGCGCTGAAAGACATCCCGGAACTCTGGGAGATCAGCTACGACCCGAAGGCCGAGCCCATCCACGACGGCCTGGTGCACGACTACAAGATGGGTGAAGCCATTGCCAAGCCGGGCTACCTGGGCGTGCGCCGCACGCCGCTGGACGAGCCGCTGGACGACTTCTTCTTCGACCAGGGCTACCGCCACGCGCTGGGCGCCACGCGCCCGCGCGACGACGGCAAGCCCTCGGCCCAGGTGGTGAACCTGGACGTGCGCCGCAAGATCGCCGAACTGCCGATTGCCGGCATGCCACACCTGGGCTCGGGCATCACCTTCCAGCGCGAGGGCCGCACGCTGCTGCTCAGCCCCAACCTGAAGGACGGGGCGCTGGACGTCATCGACATGCAGACCTGGCAGCGCGTGACCACCCTGACCACGCCGGGCCCCGGCTTCTTCGTGCGCAGCCACGAGGCCACGCCCTATGCCTGGACCGATTCGATGATGAGCCCCAAGGCCCGCGACACACTCAGCATCGTCGACAAGCGCACGCTGGCCGTGGTGGCCCAGGTGAAGGAGCCCGGCAAGACGCTGGCGCACATCGAGTTCACCAAGGACGGCCGCTACGCCCTGGCCAGCGTGTGGGAGATGGACGGCGCGCTGATCGTCTACGACGCCGCCACGTTCAAGGAGGTCAAGCGCCTGCCGATGAGCAAGCCGGTGGGCAAGTACAACGTGTTCAACAAGATCACGCGCTCGGAAGGCACCTCGCATTGACCCATCGGACACCGGGCGCCGGGCATGAAAAAAGGGGCCTCGCGGCCCCTTTCGTTCGTTCGGGTCATCGGCTGGCGGTGCCAGCCGATGTCGCTCACTTCGCGAGCTTGAACACCCACATCGAGCCACCCTGCTCGAGGTAGTTGACCTTCTTGGCCACGTCGCCGCCCCACAGCGGCACGGCACCACCCCAGCCCGAAGCCACGGCGACGTACTGCTCGCCCTTGTCTTCCCAGGTGATCGGGGGGGCCACCACGCCGGAACCCGTCTGGAACTTCCAGAGGATCTTGCCGGTCTTGGCATCGGCGGCCTGCAGGTAGCCTTCCGGCGTGCCCCAGAACACCAGGTTGCCGCCGGTGGTCAGCACACCACCCCACAGCGGGGCGTTGTTCGGCGCTTCCCAGACGATCTTGCCGCTCTTCGGGTCGATGGCGCGCAGCGCGCCGATCGGGCCGTCGTTCAGCGTCTTGATCGTGAAGCCGGCGCCCAGGTAGGCCGCACCCTTCTTGTAGGTGATGGGCTCGTTCCAGATCTCCATGCCCCACTCGTTGGCCGGCACGTAGAACAGCTTGGTGTCGGGCGAGTAGGCCATCGGCATCTGGTTCTTGCCACCCAGGAACGACGGGGCGGCGAAGACCGTGTTGCCCTTCTTGCCATCGGCGCCGGCGGTGGGATCACCGGGGCGGTTCTCGGGCACGAAGTTCGGGCGGCCGGTCTTCAGGTCGATGCCGGTGGCCCAGGTCACCTTCTTGACGAAGGGGAAGGCGTTGACCAGCTTGCCGGTCTTGGCGTCGTTGACGTAGAAGAAGCCGTTGCGGTCGGCCTTGCCACCCAGCACCTGGCCGCCATCGTCATAGGTGACGAACTCGTTCACGCCATCGAAGTCCCAGCCGTCGTTGGGCGTGTTCTGGTAGTGCCACACGATCTGGCCGGTCTTCACGTCGATGGCGACGGTCGAGCAGCTGTACAGGTTGTCACCCTTGCGCAGGTGGCTGTTCCAGGGCGCCGGGTTGCCGGTGCCGAAGTAGGCCAGGCCCGTCTTCGGGTTGTAGGTGCCGCCCAGCCAGGTGGCCGCGCCGCCGGTCTTCCACAGGTCGCCCGGCCAGGTCTTGCCGGTGGTGCCCGAGACGCCGTTGTCGCTGGCGTTGCCGTTGGCGTCGTACTTCTTGCCCATGTGGCCTTCGACCACCGGACGCACCCAGACCAGCGCGCCGGTCTTGGGGTTGCGCGCCTCGACGCGGCCGATCACGCCGAACTCGCCGCCCGACACGCCGGTCAGCAGCAGGCCGCCCGCGATCAGCGGTGCCGCGCTGGCCGAGTAGCCGGCGGCGTAGTCGTCGATCTTCTCCTTCCAGACGACGTCACCGGTGTCCTTGTTCAGGGCCACCAGCTGGGCGTCCAGCGTGGCGAAGATCACCAGGTTGTCATAGATGGCAGCGCCGCGGTTGATCACGTCGCAGCAGGGCATGATGCCGTCGGGCAGGCGGTGCTCGTACTTCCACAGCTTGGCACCGGTCTTGGCGTCCAGCGCGAAGATGCGCGAGTACGAGGCCGTGACGTACATCTTGCCTTCGTGCACGATCGGCTGGCTCTCCTGGCCGCGCTGCTTCTCGCCGCCGAAGGAGAACGACCACACCGGCACGAGCTTGTTCACATTGCCCGTGTTCACCGTCTTCAGCGGCGAGTAGCGCTGGCCCTGCGGGCCGACGCCCCAGCTCAGCACGTCACCGGTGGACTTGGCGTCGTTCTCGATCATCTGATCGGTGACGCCGGCGGCCATCGCCGACTGGCCGGCCATTGCAGCGCAGCCCGCCGCAACCAGGAAGCTCAACAGTTTGATTCGCATTCGAGGGTCTCCTCCAGGGAAGGGGTGTCACACCGGGAACCAGACCCGATGCTTCGGGAAGATTTCCCGGCAACTAGCGTGCCATCTTTCACCCCCGGTCTGGAGGTGCTTTTTTGAGGGCTTACCCGAGGCGCAGTGCTCCAGGCTCGCACAGCGCGACCTTTTTCGCTCATGGCGACTTCGGCCGCTGCAACGCGGCGCGCTCATAGCGCGGGTACAGGTGTGCCACGTTGCGGGTGTACTCGGCCGGCCAGGCGGCCCACTGGCGGAAGGCCACCGGCACCGGGCCGCGCAGCACCTCGTTCATGTCCCAGCCGGCCTCGGCCCAGCGGCCGAACTGGCCGTCCAGCCATTGCAGGTAGCTGCGCGTCTGGTTGAGCCCCAGGCCCTCGGCATGCACCGGGCCGTGGCTGGGCACCACGGTGCCCAGTTTCAGCGTGGCCAACTGCTCCAGCGAGGCCAGCCAGGCCCGCGGCTCGGCATGCGGCGTGGTGGGCACGCGGTCGGCGAACACCAGGCCGCCGACGAAGGCCACATGGCTGGCGCGATCGATCAGCACCAGGTCGCTGTCGGTGTGGCCCTTCCACTCGCGCAGCTCGAACTCGCGCTTGCCGATGCGCAGCGGGCCGGGGCCGATGGTCTGCGTCGGCAGGCGCGCCTCGGTGCCCTTCATCCAGTCGCCGCAGAGGCGGTAGAGGTTGTCCTCGTAGGCCTTGGCCTCGCGCGCCATGCCGGCGCGGGTGATGGCGGTGGCGGTGATCGGCACGTCGGCGAACGCCTGGTTGCCCAGGAAGTAGTCGGGGTGCAGGTTCAGGTGCAGCACCTGCACGATGGGCTCGCGCGTCGTGCGCTCGATCAGCGCGCGCAGCTGCTCGCCATAGCGCCGGCTGGGCCCGGTGTTGATGACCAGCACGCCGCCGCCGGTGGCGATGAAGCCGGTGTTGATGACGTTGCAGCCGTTGGCCGGGCTGAAGTCGTCGTTGGCGCCCTCCACCACCCACACGCCCTCGGCCAGCGCACGGGCCTTCAGGCCGTAGTCCAGCCGGGCCAGGTTGACCTGCGGTCCGGGTGCCTGGGCCTCGATGGGCGGCGTGGCCAGCAGCGCTGCGGCGGCCAGCGCCAGCATCACCGAGCGGCCGGAGCGTCGTCGCATCCTCGTCGCCATCACTCCACCTTGCTGTCGATGCGGTTGCCGTTGTTGTCCACGCCCACGATGCGCAGCGGCCCGGGCGGGCGCTCGGCGAAGTCGAAGGTGAACACGGGGTTTTCACTGACCGGCTCGAAGGTCTGGATGCGCAGCAGCTCGCGCTCGCGGCCATCGCGCACCGTCAGGCGGCTGACGAAGAAGGCCGGGATGCCATTGACCAGGCCGGTGTCCATCGGGTGCATGATGCGCACGCGCAGGCGTGCTGCGGCATCGCCACCGGCCGGCGCGCTGCTGGTGAACAGGCGGCCGCTTACCTGGCCCAGCGTCTGCGTCCAGCTGCCATCGGCCCGCGTGCCGCCGGGCACGGTGCAGCCGCCACCGGCCGCGTCCACCAGCGTGCCGCCCACATGCCACACGCCATCGGCCAGCAGCGCCGCGGCGCGCACCGGCGACGCCTGCTCCAGCTTGAAACGGAAGCCCACCGTGGGCTGCGCGCTCAGCGGCTGCAGCTCGAGCACCTTGCGGATCGGGTTGCGGTCGACCAGCACCACGATGCGCTGCACACCCGGCAGCGCCGCGCTGACCGTGATCGGCACGTTCATCGAGTCCTCGGCGAAGGCCGGGCCCAGCACCTTGACCCGCTCGTCGAACACCACGCGCGCCTTGGCACCGAGGAACTCCTTCTTCAGCTCGGGCCACTGGTGGCTGCGGAACGGGTCGCCGCCGAAGGCGTCGTCGGGCGGCGGTGCCGCCTGCGCCGCGGCGCAGCCGGCTGCCGCCATCCAGAGCAGGGTGCGTCGTCGCATCGGTTGCCTCCGGAGCATGGGCCGAGGTTCAGGGGTTCAGGCCGGCGGGCGGACGCCGGCGCTCACCAGCGGTGCTGCCAGCGCGCCGACAGCAGCAGCGCACGCGGCACGCCGGTCTCGAAGAAGCGCTGGTTGGCATCGTTGACGATCACGCTGCCGGCGTGCACGCGGTCGAACACGTTGTCCACGCGCGCCAGCAGCTCGATGGCATCGGCCGCGCCCAGCGGCAGCGTGCCGCTCCAGCGCAGATTGGCCAGCGCATAGCCACCGGCCGACGCGGTGTTGGTGTCGTTGGCCATCGCGCGCGACAGGGCGCGCCACTCCAGCGCCAGTTCGCCGGGCAGCCAGCCGGCACGCCAGGCGGCCTGGGCGTAGGCGCTGGCGCGCTGGGTGCCGGCGATGCGGTTGCCGGCGCTCACCGTCACCTTGTTGGTGGCCGAGGTCAGCGTGCACGGGGCCGCGGTGCAGGTCTCGAAGCTGTCGAGGTAGGTGGCGTCCAGCACGCTGACGGTGGCCTGCAGGCGCAGGCCGCTCACCGGCCGCCAGGCGGCCGACAGCTCGGCGCCGCTGCGGTGGGTGCGGCCGACGTTGCGGAAGGTGCTGCGCCCGCCGCTGTTGGTGAACACGCCGATCTCGTCGCTGGTGCGGGCGTCGAACAGCGCGAACTCGGCCTCGATGCCGCCGCCACGCCACTTGGTGCCCAGCTCCAGCTGCTGGCTGCGCTGGCCCTTCAGGTCGCCGTTGAAACCGCCGGCGCCATCGGGCCGGTAGGCCAGTTCGGTCAGCGTGGGCGACTCGAATCCGCGCGCCGCGCTGGCATACACCGTCCAGGTGGGCGCCAGCGACCAGCGCAGACCGAGCGCCGGGTTGACATAGCTGTAGCTCAGCGCACCGCTGTCGTCGCCGTTGACGCCGGTCTGGCTGGTGCAGGTGGCCACGCTGTCGACGCGAGTGCGGTCGGCGCACGACTGGTAGCGGTCGTGCGTGCTCAACTCCACGCGGCCACCGCGCAGGCCGCCGGTGAGCGCGACGCCGGCGGCCAGCGGCCATTGCGCCTGCACGAAGCCCTCGGTGGTGGTGGCCCGGTTGGTCTCGTCGCGCCGCACCTTGCCGACCACGCCGTACGTGCCCGGCGCACTGGCGGTGCCGGAGAAGTTCTCGTAGCCGCGCCGGTCATCCTGCTGGGTCTCGACGTTCAGGCCGGTGACCAGGTCGAGCGCGCCGATCTGCCACAGCAGCCGGCCTTCCAGGCCGCCGTAGGTGCGGTCGAAATCGACCACGCCGCCGCTCTGGCGTGCGCTGCCGGTCTGCGTGGCGGCGGTGATGGCCTGCCAGCCGGTGACACCCCGCGAGCCGTAGTAGCCGGCCAGCTGGCTTTCGCGCAGCGCACCGGCATCGGTGAAGCGGTGGCGCCAGCTGAGGCCGGCCTGGGTCTGGCGGATGGTCTTGCGCGTGTCGAACTGGTCGGCCTCGGCCGTGGTGCTGCGCGCGTCGGCATCGAACTGCTCGCGCTTGAGGCCCAGCGGGTCCTGCGCGCGCTGGTTGTGGTCGGACACCAGCAGCACCACGGTGTCGGTGTCGTTGCGCCAGCCCAGGCGCAGGTTGCCCAGCGTGCGGTGCGCGGCGCTGTGCGGACGGAAGCCGTCAAGATCGGTGCTGCTGACGCTGACGCGCGCATCGAAGCCCTGGCCCAGCGGTGCGGCCACGCTGGCGCGCGCCTGCCGCAGGCCGAAGCTGCCGGCATCCAGCGCCAGTTCGCCCTGCGCCCCGCGCACCGGGGCACTGAACACCGCCACGACGCCCCCCGAACTGCTGCCGTACAGCGCCGAGAACGGGCCGCGCAGCACCTCGATGCGCTCGGCACCGGCCAGATCGACATGCGCCACCTGGCCCTGGCCATCCGGCATGGTGGCCGGAATGCCGTCGGTGTAGAGCCGCAGGCCGCGCACCCCGAAGGCCGCACGCGCACCAAAGCCGCGCGAGCTCATCTGCAGGTCCTGGGCGTAGTTGCTGCGGTTGTTGACCACCAGGCCCGGCACCGCGGCCAGCGCCTCCGACAGGTTGACCATCGGCCCGGCATCGCGCAGCGCCGTGGCATCGACTGCCGAGATCGCGAACGGCGCGTCCAGGAGGCGTTGGGCCTTGGGGGTGCCGGTGATGACCACCGTCTCGGTGACGGCTGCCGACGCGGGGGCGGCTGCCGCAGATGTGCCGGAGTTTTGGGCCGCGGCCGAGGCGGCGGTCAGCAGGCAGGCCAGCGCGACCGGCGCATGGCGGAAACTGGGGATCATGATGCTCGATTCAGTGACACGGACTCAGGACGCGTGCCCACGGCAGGCGCCCCGCTGACCGCACTGTGGCCGCGACCCCAGGGCGCGACCAACCCGGCATTTACCCGTGCGATGCTTCAAATCGGATCAACCCCGATGTGCATTTGGTATCGTGTGACCAAGTGGAACGACAAGCCACATGTCAGGGAGTCGAAAAACAATGTTTCCAGTGCCGCTTTTCCGGCCTGATGTGCACGCGTGCCTGCGTCACAGTCAGGCTCAGGCCACGTGGGTGGCCAGGCAGCGGCCCATGTGGCGCCGCAGCAAACGTGCAGTGATTGGATCGGTGCAATGACCCGGATCTACCTCGTCGATGACCAGGCCATCCTGCGGGACGGCCTGCAGGCGTTGCTCGAGTCAGCCGGCCACGAGGTGGTCGGCACCGCCAGCGACCCGACGCAAGCTGTTGTGGAGGCGCAACAACGACAGGCGCAGGTGATGCTGCTGGACCTGGGCCTGGGCGAACGCTCGGGCTTCGAGGTGCTGCACGAGCTGCGCCGCCGCGACGCCACCGTGCGCGCCGTGGTGCTGACCATGTCGGAGCAGCCGCGCCACGTGGCCGAGGCCGTGCGCCTGGGCGCCGCGGGCTATGTGCTGAAGGACGCGGGCGCCCCCGAGTTGCTGCAGGCCATCGACGCCGTGGCCGCCGGCCGCCGCTTCTTCGGCCCGCAGGTGGCTGACCTGGCGCTGCAGGCCCTCACCGCACCCAGCACCGACGACGCCTTCGCCACGCTGTCGCCGCGCGAGCGCCAGATCATCACGATGGTGGTCAACGGCCTGTCCAGCGCCGCCATCGGCCAGCAGCTGCACCTGTCACCCAAGACGGTGGACACCTACCGCAGCCGCATCATGGCCAAGCTGGGCGTGCACGGCGTGACCGGCCTGGTGCGCCTGGCGGTGCGCGAAGGCCTCGTAGAAAAGTAAGCCGTTCGTCGGAGAGCGCGGGTGGCTTCGCGTACTCGCGAAGCCGGGTGCTCAAATGCTGCAGCTGCGAAAACCGCAGAACAGTTCGTCGGCCGTGGGCGGTACGAAGCGCCGCGCGCACGGGTGGCGCAGGCGCGGGCTGGCCTGCAGCGTGGCGCCGCGCAGCACCCGCTGCCCCGGCGCGATGGCCAGGCTGGCTGGTGCGCCGGGCCAGGCGCGGGCGCTGCCCGCCGTCCACTCCAGCAGTTCGCCCCAGACGAAGCCGCGCCGCACCGCGGTGGTGGCCGCCAGTTCCCATTCGGGCTCGGTGGGCAGGCGCCGGCCCGCCCAGCGGCACCAGGCCTCGGCCTCGTGCGCGCTGACATGCAGCACCGGCTGGGCCCCCGGCACGCGCTGCATGCGGCCCTGACGCCGCGCCAGCACACCACCGGCCACCTGCTCCACATAGCGCGGCGCGCGGCGCGTGGTGGCCTCCAGCCAGTCCCAGCCGTCGCAGCTCCACCACCGGCGGTCGTCGTAACCGCCGTCGTCGATGAACTCGGCGTACTCGGCCCAGCCGACCGGCTGGGCATCGATCTCGAACTCGGGCACCTGCACCGCGTGTGCCCAGCGTTCGGTCTCGGGCACGAAGCCGCCGTGGGCTGCGCCCAAGGTCATGCGCTGGCCCGGCAGTCCGATGCTGTCGCGGCGCGCGCGCACCGGCAGTTCGGCCAGCCAGCCGGCGGCCTGGGCCCCTTGCAGGCGCTCGGGCGCCAGGTCCAGCGCCTGGGCCAGCACGGCCAACGTCTCGCCGATGCGGTCTTCGTGCTGCAGCGCCAGCCGGTAGACATGCAGGGCCGCATCGTCCGACGCGCCATCCGGGCCCGTGCCCAGCTTGTCCAGCAACTCCAGCGTGCCCTCCAGCGTGAGCGCCAGGTAGCGGCGCAGCGCCTGTGCGTCGGGCATCTCGCGGCGCCAGCGCTCGGCGCGGCTGGCCGCCTGGGGATCGAACCAGGCATCGACGCCCGGCTCCACCGGCGGCAGGCGCAGGCCCGCCGGGTCGGCCGCCTCGCCACGGCTGCGCTGCACATGGCGGGCGATCCAGTATTCCTGGAACCACGCGGCGTGGCCCACCCACCACAGCGGCGGATCGAAGTCGGTGAAGGGCTCGCGAAAGCTCAGGCCCTCGAACGCCGCCAGCCAGCCCAGCGTGCGGCTGCGTGCATCCATCAGCGCCAACGACAGCAGTTCCGGGCCGGCGCGGCGCATGGCCGGCCCGTCGTGCACGCGGGGATCAATGAGGGCAGCGCCGAGGCTCATGCGGGTGCGGTGGCGTCGGCGTGCGGGGCGGGGCGGGAGGGGGGTCCGGTCAGTCGTTGACCGCGGGCCGCGCCACCAGCGACAGCGCGGGCCCGAAGCGCTTGCGCACCGCAGCCTCGATGCCCGCCGCGTCCAGCCCGCACAAGGCCAGCAGCTTGGCAGGATCGCCATGCTCGATGAACTCGTCGGGCAGGCCCAGGTGCAGCAGCGGCACGCTCAGGCCGGCGGCGGCCAGGGCCTCGCCGACCGCGCTGCCCGCGCCACCGGCAATGCAGCCCTCCTCCAGCGTGACCAGCGCGTCATGGCTGCGGGCCAGTTCGGCCACCAGTTCGGTGTCCAGCGGCTTGGCGAAGCGCATGTTGGCCACCGTGGCGTCCAGCGCCTCGGCGGCGGCCAGCGCCGGGTGCAGCAGCGTGCCGAAGGCCAGGATGGCCACACGGCGCGGCGCGCCCTGCCCCGCGGCCTGGGGCAGGCGGCTGGTGCGACGCACCTCGCCCTGGCCCCAGGGCAGCTCGGTCAGGCCCGGCTCGATGGCCGCGCCGATGCCGGCACCGCGCGGGTAGCGCACGGCGGTGGGGTGGTCGCGGCGGAAGGCGGTGGTCAGGGCCTGGCGGCACTCGTTCTCGTCGGACGGCGTCAGCACGGCCATGTTCGGCACGCAGCGCAGGAAGGCGATGTCGTAGGCCCCGGCATGGGTGGCGCCATCGGCGCCCACCAGACCGGCGCGGTCGAGCGCGAACATCACCGGCAGGTTCTGCAGCGCGACGTCGTGGATCAGCTGGTCATAGCCGCGCTGCAGGAAGGTGGAGTAGATCGCCACCACCGGCTTGTAGCCCTCGCAGGCCATGCCACCGGCAAAGGTGACGGCGTGCTGCTCGGCGATGCCCACGTCGTGGTAGCGCTTGGGGAAGCGCTGCTCGAACTCGACCATGCCCGAGCCCTCGCGCATGGCCGGCGTGATGCCCACCAGGCGCGGGTCGGCCGCGGCCATGTCGCACAGCCACTGGCCGAACACCTGCGTGAAGGTGGTCTTGGGCGGCGCGCTCGGCTTGGTCAGGCCCACGCCCGGATCGAACTTGCCCGGGCCGTGGTAGCCGATCGGGTCGGCCTCGGCCAGCTTGTAGCCGTAGCCCTTCTTCGTGACCACGTGCAGGAACTGCGGCCCGCGCTTGTCGCGCAGGTTCTCCAGCGTGGGGATCAGCGAATCCAGGTCGTGGCCGTCGATCGGGCCCACGTAGGTAAAGCCCAGTTCCTCGAAGATGGTGCCGGGCACCACCATGCCCTTGGTGTGCTCCTCGAAGCGGCGGGCGAACTCGTACAGCGGCGTGTTCTTCAGCACGCTCTTGGCGCCCTCGCGCGCGGCGCTGTAGAAGTTGCCGCTCATCAGGCGTGCCAGGTGCTTGTTCAACGCGCCCACCGGCGGGCTGATCGACATGTCGTTGTCGTTGAGCACCACCAGCATGTCGGCCGGGCCCACACCGTGCGGCGAACCGCCGTGGTTCATGGCCTCGAAGGCCATGCCGCCGGTCATCGCGCCATCGCCGATCACCGCCACCACATGACGGCGCTCGCCCTTGAGCTTGGCGGCATGCGCCATGCCCAGCGCGGCCGAGATGCTGGTGCTGGAGTGGCCGGTGCCGAAGGTGTCGTACTCGCTCTCGGCGCGGCGCGGGAAGCCGCTGATGCCGCCGAGCTGCTTGAGCGTGGGCATGGCCTCGCGGCGACCGGTGAGGATCTTGTGCGGATAGGTCTGGTGGCCCACGTCCCACACCAGGCGGTCGTGCGGCGTGTCGAACACGTAGTGCAGCGCGATGGTGAGCTCCACCGTGCCCAGGTTGGACGACAGGTGGCCGCCAGTCTTGGCCACGCTTTCGAGCAGGAAGGCGCGCAACTCCTGCGCCAGCGTGCGCAGCTGGGCGCGCGACAGGCGGCGCAGCTCGGCCGGGGTGGTGATGGACTGCAGCAGCGGATAAGGCATGGATGTTCTCTTCCGGGCGTGGCCGTTCAGCAGTCGCGGTGCACCACCATGTCGGCCAGCTGGCGCAGGCCGTGGGTGTCGGCCAGGCCGCTGCGGGCCAGGGCATCGACGGCCGAGGCATGCAGCGCATGCGCCTGGCGCCGTGCCTCGTCCAGGCCGAGCACGGTGACGTAGGTGGGCTTGTTGGCGTCCATGTCCTTGCCGGCGGTCTTGCCGAGCTTGTCGGACGCCTGGGTGACGTCGAGGATGTCGTCGACGATCTGGAAGGCCAGGCCCAGCGCGGCGCCGAAGTCAGACAGCGCCGACCAGGCTCCCGCGCCGCAGGGGCCGGTGGCGGCGCCCATCAGCACGCTGGCCTGCAGCAGCGCACCGGTCTTCAGCCGGTGCATCTGGCGCAGCTCGGCCTCGGTGAGCGGCTTGCCGGTGGCCGCCAGGTCGATGGCCTGGCCACCGGCCATGCCGGCATGGCCCGAGGCGCGGGCCAGCAGCGCCACCAGGCGCGCCTGCAGCGCCGGCGGCAGGCCGGCCTCACCCTCGGGGGTGAGCACCTCGAAGGCCAGGGCCTGCATGGCATCGCCGGCCAACATGGCCGTGGCCTCGCCGAACTGCACATGCACGGTGGGCTTGCCACGGCGCAGCACATCGTCGTCCATGCAGGGCATGTCGTCATGCACCAGCGAGTAGGCATGGATCAGCTCCACCGCCACCGCGGCGCGCATCGCGGCGTCGCAGTGGCCGTTGACCGCCTCGGCGGCCGCGCGCACCAGCAGCGGACGCAGGCGCTTGCCGCCATCGAGCACGCCGTAGCGCATGGCCGCGCCCAGGCCCGCCGGCGCATCGGCCGGCACCCAGGCGTCCAGCGCCTGTTCCACCTGGGCCAGCTGCTCACGCACCCAGCCCTCGAACGCCGCGGTCTCCACGGCGGCGCTCATGCGCCCGTCCAATCGCTCAACTGTCCCTCCTCCAGCACCTTGACCTGCGCCTCGACGGCCTGCAGCCGCTCGCGGCAGAAGGCCAACAGCGCCGCCCCGCGCTTGTAGTGATCCAGCAGGCCGTCCAGCGGCAGCTGCCCTCCTTCCATGGCCTGTACCAGGCGCTCCAGTTCGGCCAGCGCGTCTTCGTAACGGGCGGGCAGTTCGGGCGCGGTGGCGGGTGCGGTCATGGGCAGCTGCAATCTGGGCAATCTTCGATTTTAGTCAAGCCGCCCGACGCCCCGCTGACCCGCCGCAGGGGCACCTCCCCAGCTCGGGCTACAATCGCGCCCCAACGGTCACCCCGCGTCTCGCGAGGTGGCCGTTTTCATCATCAGTCCCATCCCGCGGGGCCACCGGGTGGGGGGTTTTTGACATCCTTTGCCGGAGATCCAGGGGATCATGTCGGACCTGAGCACTCGTCTCGAAGCTCTTGCGCGCAGCCAGCATCCTGTCGATGAACGGTCGGCGCGCTCGCAACTCTCTGTCACCACCTATTTCTCGGACGAGCTGTTCCGTCGCGAGATGGAGCTGATCTACCAGCACGGCCCGCGCTACCTCGGGCACGAGCTGGCGGTGCCCGAGGTGGGAGATTTCTACGCGCTGCCGCAGGAAGGCGAAGGCCGTGCGCTGGTGCGCACGCCGCAAGGCGTGGAGCTGATCTCCAACGTCTGCCGCCACCGCCAGGCGGTGATGCTGCGCGGGCGCGGCAACACCCAGACCAACGGCGGCGGCGGCAACATCGTGTGCCCGCTGCACCGCTGGACCTACGACATGCAAGGCAAGCTGCTGGGCGCCCCGCTGTTCGACCACGACCCCTGCCTGGACCTGAACCGCTACCGCACGCGCAGCTGGAACGGCATGGTGTTCGAGGACAACGGCCGCGACATCGGCGCCGAGCTCGGCCAGGTGGGCCCGCGCGCCGACCTCGACTTCACCGGCTATGTGCTCGACAAGGTTCACATCCACGAGTGCAACTACAACTGGAAGACCTTCATCGAGGTCTACCTCGAGGACTACCACGTCGGCCCGTTCCACCCCGGCCTGGGCCGCTTCGTCACCTGCGACGACCTGAAGTGGGAGTTCAGCCCCCACCACTCGGTGCAGACCGTGGGCATCAACGACTCGCTGCGCCAGGCCGGCTCGCCCGCCTACAAGCGCTGGCACGAGGCCGTGCTGGCGCTGGGCAACGGCGCGCCGCCCAAGCAGGGCGCGATCTGGCTGACCTACTACCCGAACATCATGGTCGAGTGGTATCCGCATGTGCTGGTCGTCTCGACGCTGTACCCCAAGGGGCCGCAGAAGACGCTGAACATGGTGGAGTTCTACTACCCCGAGGAGATCGCCGCCTTCGAGCGCGAGTTCATCGAGAGCGAGCAGGACGCCTACATGGAAACCTGCATCGAGGACGACGAGATCGCCGAGCGCATGGACGCCGGCCGCCGCGCGCTGATGGAGCGCGGCGATGACGAGGCCGGCCCGTACCAGAGCCCGATGGAAGACGGCATGCGCCACTTCCATGAGTGGTATCGCCGCGTCATGGGCATGGGCCGCGCCCCCTGGTGAGCCCGGGGGCCTGAGCTATCGGGCCGCCACCTTCCTCAGCAACTCGATCAGCATCAGCCGCTCGGCGCGGGTGAGGCGGCTGTCGAGTTCGCGCTCCATCGGGTCGGCGGCCTGCGCGCCGGTCTCGGCGAGCTGGCGGCCTTCGTCGGTGAGCACGATGTTGTGGCTGCGGCGGTCGGACTCGCTGCGTTCGCGGCGGATCAGGTCGCGCTGCTGCAGTCGGTCGAGCAGCAGCGTCAGGTTGGGCGCGGACAGCGCCAGCGCGCGACCCAGGCGCTTGGGTGCCAGCGGGCCGTTGGCCAGCAGCAGCAGCAGCAGCGAGTACTCCACCTTGCGCAGGTTCAGCGGCGTGCCCACATGGCGCTCGAAGGTGTCCATCGTGGTCACCGTGGCGGTGGCCAGGTGAAAGCCCAGGATGTCCTCCAGCGCGCCCAGCGACAGCTGCGGCGTCTCGGTGCGCGAGATCATCCCTGACCCGCCTGCGCCAGATGCGGCAGCGCCGCGGCCTGGCGACCCACACGCGCCCAGTGCACCTGGGCCTGCGGCAGCAGCCAGTCGATGCCATAGCGCGCCACGTCCAGCCAGGCTTGCGCGCTGCGGCCACCGGGCGCCGGCGCGCGCGCCGGGTCCAGCGCGGTGCGTGCGATGCGCGCCCAGGCCCACGCGAACAGCGCATGGCCCACGCCGGCCAGCATGTCGTCGGCCACGCGCAGCGGGTACTCGGCATCGCCCTCGCGGCCGGCCAGCAGCGCGGCCTGGGCCTGGCGCCAGGCGGCCAGTTGCCCGTCCAGGGCCTCGGCAAAGGGCTGAAGCGCCGGCTCGGTGCGGCACCGTGCGGCCTCTTCGGCCAGCCCGGCCATCAGCGCCTCGGCGCGCGCGCCACCGTCGTCCAGCAACTTGCGCTGCACCAGGTCGATGGCCTGGATCTCGTTGGTGCCCTCGTAGATCATCGCGATGCGGCTGTCGCGCACCGTCTGCTCGATGCCGAACTCGGCGACGAAGCCATAGCCGCCCCAGGCCTGCAGCGCCTCGTCGGCGCCGCGGTGGCCCAGTTCGGTGAAGAAGGCCTTGGCCACCGGCGTCAGGATGGCCACCTGAGCGGCCGCGGCGGCGCGGCGCGCGGGCTCGGGATGGTGTTCGGCCTCGTCCAGCAGCATGGCGCCATGCAGGGCCACCACACGGGCGGCATCGGTGCGGGCCTGCAGGCCCAGCAGCAGGCGGCGCATGGCGGGGTGCCAGGCGATGGGATCGGCGCCGGGCCCCGGCACCGCCCCTTCCGGCCGCGACGGCGCGCGCATCTGCACCCGCTCGGCCGCATAGCGCCAGGCGTTCTGCGTGGCGGCGTCCAGGTGGCCCAGGCCCTGCATGGCCACATGCAGGCGCGCCGAGTTCATCATGCGGAACATGGCTGCCAGGCCGCGGTGCGGCTGGCCGATCAACCAGCCCTCGGCGTTGTCGAAGCGCATCTGGCAGGTGGCACTGCCGTGGATGCCCATCTTGTGCTCGATGCCGTCGCAGTGCACGGCGTTGCGCCTGCCATCGGGCAAGAACTTGGGTACCAGCGCCAGCGACAGGCCCTTGCTGCCCGCGCCGCCATCGGGCAGTCGGCACAGCACCAGGTGCACGATGTTGTCGGTGAGGTCGTGGTCGCCGCCGCTGATGAAGATCTTGCTGCCGCTGATGCGCACCGGCACGCCGTTGGCCGCCGGGGCACCGCCCACCACCTCGGCGCGGGTGCGCACCTGGCCCAGGTCACTGCCGGCCTGCGGCTCGGTGAGGCACATGGTGGCCAGGAACTGGCCGCTCACCATCGGTGGTAGGTAGCGCGCGCGCAGTTCGGGCACGGCATCATGGCGCACCACCTCGCAGGCGCCGTGCAGCAGGCCGGGGTACATGGTCCAGCCGTGGTTGGCGGCCGCGATCATCTCGTTGAGCGGCATGTTCAGCGCCTCGGGCAGGCCCTGGCCGCCATCGGCCACCGGGGCCGCCAGCGCCGGCCAACCGCCCTCGACATACGCGGCCCAGGCCTCGCGGAAGCCGGTGGGCGTGGTCACGCCCTCGGGCGACCAGCGGCAACCTTCGCGGTCGCCGCTGGCGTTCAGCGGCGCCAGCACGCCCGAGGCGAAGCGGCCGGCCTCGGCCAGCACCTGGCCCGCCGTGTCGGCGTCCAGATCGGCATGGGCGGGCAGCGTGGCCCACTGGGCCGGTGCGTCGAGCACCTGCACCAGCACATGCAGCATGTCGGCCACCGGGGCCTGGTAGGTCCACATCGTTGAAGCTCCCTGGGCTGGCGGGCCAACGCCCGCGCCGGTCAATCGTGCTTTTTGGCGCCGAGATAGGTCTCGACGACACGCGGGTCGTCGGCCAACTGCGCGGCCGGGCCTTCCAGCGCGAAGGCGCCGGTCTCCAGCACGTAGCCGTGGTCGGCCACCTCCAGCGCGGCGCGGGCGTTCTGCTCCACCAGCAGGATCGAAACCCCCTGCTCGCGCAGCGTGGCGATGATGCGGAAGATCTCGCGCACGATCAGCGGCGCCAGGCCCAGGCTGGGCTCGTCCAGCATCAGCAGCTTCGGGCCGGACATCAGCGCGCGGCCCACGGCCAGCATCTGGCGCTCGCCGCCCGACAGCGTGCCGGCCAGCTGCGCGCGGCGCTCCTTCAGGCGCGGGAAGGTGGTGTACACGCGCTCCAGCGCGTCCTTCCACTCGCGGCCCTGCTTCATCGCGCGCCAGCCGCCCAGCACCAGGTTGTCCTCCACCGGCATGGTGCCGAACAGCTCGCGCTTCTCGGGCACCAGGGCCATGCCCAGCATCACGCGTTCTTCCAGCGTGACGTCGGCCAGGTCGGTGCCGTCGAACACGATCTGGCCGCGTGAGGGCAGCACCGCCATCAGCGCGTTCAGCGTGGTGCTCTTGCCGGCGCCGTTGGGGCCGATGATGGTGACCACCTGGCCCTTGGCCAGCTGGAAGTTCAGGCCCGACAGCACCTCGGCGCGGCCGTAGCCGGCGTGGAGGGCATTCACTTGCAACAAAGCAGTCATCTCAATGTTCCGTCCCGAGGTAGGCGGCGCGCACCACCGGGCTGGCCTGCACCTCGGCCGGCGTGCCCTCGATCAGCTTGGTGCCGAACTCCATCACCACGATGCGATCCACCAGGCCCATCACGAAGTCCATGTCGTGCTCGACCAGCAGGATGCTCATGCCCTCGCGCTTCAACTGCCGCAACACCTCGGCCAGGGCCTGCTTCTCCTTGTGGCGCAGGCCGGCGGCGGGCTCGTCCAGCAGCAGCAGGGCCGGGTCGGTGCACAGCGCACGGGCGATCTCCATCAGACGCTGCGGGCCGAGTGCCAGGTTGCCGGCCAGCTCGTGCATCTGCTCGGCCATGCCGATGCGCTTCAACTGCGCCTCGGCCTCGGCGAACAGGCGCTTCTCCTCGGCGCGGTCGAGCCGCAGCATGGCCTTCACGGTGCCCGAGCTGCTGCGCAGGTAGCCGCCCAGCGCCACGTTCTCCAGCACCGTCATCTCGGGGATCATCTTCACGTGCTGGAAGGTGCGCGACATGCCGCGCCGCGCGATCTCGCGCGAGGGCAGGCCGCCCACCGCCTCGCCCCGGAAGCGCACCGCGCCGCGGGTGAGCGGCAACACGCCGGTGACCAGGTTGAAGGTGGTGCTCTTGCCGGCGCCGTTGGGGCCGATGAGGCCCATGATGTCGCCGGCCCTGATCTCGAAGCTGACATCGTTGACGGCCACCAGGCCGCCGAACTCCTTGCGCACCGCGTCCACCTGCAGCAGGGCCTCGCCACGTTGCGGCTTGCTCCGCGCCGGCAGGGCCGGGGCGCCGTCCCAGTCGCGCTTGCGCTGCGGGGCCGGGAACCACCGGGCCACGAAGGGCCACAGGCCGTCGGGCGCGTACTTCAGCACCGCCACCAGCACCAGGCCGAAGACGATGATCTCGAAGTTGCCCGAGGCACCGATCAGCTTGGGCAGCAGCACCTGCAGCTGGTCTTCGACGATCTTGACCACGCCCGCGCCCAGGAAGGCACCCCAGACATGGCCCACGCCGCCCAGCACGGCCATGAACAGGTACTCGATGCCCTTGTGGATGCCGAAGGGCGACGGGTTGACCGTGCGCTGGAAGTGCGCGAACAGCCAGCCGGAGATGGCCGCCAGCACCGCGGCGATGACGAAGATGATGACCTTGTAGCGGAAGGTGGAGATGCCCATGGCCTCGGCCATGGTGGTACCGCTCTTGAGCGCGCGGATGGCGCGGCCCGGCCGGCTGTCCAGCAGGTGCGTGACGGCCAGTGCGGCCGCCAGCGCCACGGCCCAGATCAGCACGCAGATGCCGCGGCCCGAGCCCAGGCTGACGCCGGCGATCTCGAGTGCCGGGATGCCCAGGATGCCGTCGTACTTGCCCAGGAACTCCATGTTGGCCATGGTGTAGTTCAGCGCCAGGCCCCAGGCGATGGTGGCCAGCGGCAGGTAGTGGCCCGACATGCGCAGCGTGATCGCGCTGAGCACCAGCGCCACCACCACCGACAGGCCCACGCCGACGAACAGCGCCAGCCACGGCGAGATGCCCAGCTTGACGCTGAGAAATGCCGAGGTGTAGGCGCCCATGCCAACGAAGGCGGCCTGGCCGAAGGAGGTGAGGCCGGCCACGCCGGTGAGCAGCACCAGGCCCAGCGAGACGATGGCGTACAGGCCGATGTAGTTGAGCTGGGTGATCCAGAACTCGGGCACCGGCAGGGCCGGCAGCAGCAGCATCAGGGCTGCGAAGGCGGGAAAGGCAAAGCGTTGCATGGCGACGGCCCGTTCAATGTTCTTCGGCGTGCGGGTCGCGCAGGCTTCGCCACAACAGCACCGGCACGATGGCCGAGAAGACGATCACTTCCTTGAAGGCGCTGGCCCAGAACGAGCCGAAGCTTTCCAGCAGGCCCACGCCGATCGCGCCCACCAGCGCCATCGGGTAGCTGGCCAGGCCACCGAACACCGCGGCCACGAAGCCCTTCAGGCCGATCAGGAAGCCCGAGTCGTAGAACACCGTGGTGGTGGGGCCGATCAGCAGGCCCGACAGCGCGCCGATGAAGGCGGCCAGCGTGAAAGTCAGCTTGCCGGCCGACTCGCTGCTGATGCCCATCAGCCGTGCGCCCAGGCGGTTGACGGCTGTGGCGCGCAGCGCCTTGCCGTACAGGCTGCGTTCGAAGAACAGCCACAGCGCGACGATCAGCGCCACCGAGGCCAGCATGATGATCAGCGTCTGGCCGCTGAAGGTGAGCGGGCCGGCGCTGAAGCGCTCGTCCCAGAAGCTGGGGTTGCGGAAGCCCTCGGCGCCGAAGAACAACAGGCCCAGGCCGGTGAGCGCAAAGTGCACGCCCACCGAGACGATCAGCAGCACCAGCACCGAGGCATCGGCCAGCGACTGGTAGGCCAGCCGGTACAGCAGACCGCCGAAAGGCGTGACCAGCGCCAGCGTCAGCGCCGCCTGCACCAGCAGCGGAAATTTCTGCGGTGCGGCCCAGATGGCCACCAGGGAGATCAGCACCGGGTACACCGTGCTGCCGGTCACGCGGCGTGCGATGCGCGACAGGCTCTGGTGGTGCTTCAGCCCATCGGCCACGTCGGCCACCGCCGCGCAGCCGGCCAGCACCAGCAGGAACCACACCGTGCCCGGCACCTGGCCCTGCTGCAGCAGCGCCAGCGTCAGCGCGCCGAAGGCCACGTACTCGCCCTGCGGGATGAAGATCACGCGCGTGACGGCGAACACCAGCACGGTGGCCAGCGCCAGCAGCGCGTACACCGCACCGTTGGTGACGCCGTCCAGCGCCAGGATGCTTGCGATCGAGAAGTCCATGCGAAATCCAGTGCCGGGATGCTGCAAGCGGTTTGCCGCAGATCACCTACCGACCAGTCGGTCGATGATAAGAAGCTGGCGGCGGCTGAGGGATGTCAAAAAGCCTAGGGAGAACCCGAGGCGGCACGCACCTCGGGTGGTGGGGCAAGCGGCTTAGTTCGCCAGCACCCAGTCGGCGTTCTTCACCTGGAGCATCACGCCGGTTTCCATCGTGTAGCCCCAGTGGTTGTCGGGCGTCCAGTTCAGCACGCCGTGGGCCAGCACGGTGCGGCCCATGGTCTCGAACGCGTCCTTCAGCGCGGCGCGGAACTCAGGCGTGCCGGGCTTGGCCTTCTTCAGGGCCATCGGCGCGGCCTTCTCCAGGATCAGTTGCGCGTCGTAGGCATGGCCGGCGAACTGGTTGGCGGTGTTGTTGCCGTACACCTTCTCGTAGGCAGTCAGGAAGGCCTTGGACACGGCCTTGCTGGGGTGGCTGTCGGGCAGGATGTCGCCCACCGTGGCCGGGCCGGAGACGACGTAGGCGCCCTCGACGTCCTTGCCGCCCACGCGCATCAGGTCCATCGAGGCCGCGGCATGGGTCTGGTAGATCTTGCCCTTGTAGCCACGCTCGACCACGGCCTTGTGCGGCATGGCCGCGCCCGAGCCCGAGGCCACGATCAGCATCGCGTCGGGGTTGGCCGACGTGAGCTTGAGCGCCTGCGCGGTCACCGAGGTGTCGGTGCGCGCGAAGCGCTCGGTGGCCACGATCTTGATGCCGTTCTTCTCGGCCTCGGCGGTGGCGGCCTTCAGCCACAGTTCGCCATAGGCGTCGGTGTAGCCCAGGAAGCCCACGGTCTTGATGCCCAGCTTCTTCATGTGGCCGAACACGGCGTGGGCCATCACGTCGTTGCTTTGCGGCAGGCGGAACACCCAGCCGTCCTGGCCCGGCGGCAGGCCCACCGGCGAGGCGGCCAGCTGCACCGTCTTGCCCTCGGTGGCCACCGGCGACATGGCCGCGGCCACGGCGGTGATGCACGAACCGATGATCAGGTCGACCTTGTCTTCGCTGATGAAGCGGCGGGCGTTGGTGGCGCCCTTGCCGGGATCGGTGGCGTCGTCGAGGATGATCAGGTTGACCTTCTCGCCGGCGATGGTCTTCGGAAACAGCTTGAGCTGGTTCTGCATCGGGATGCCCAGGCCCGAGCCTGGGCCGGTGAGCGACAGGCTCACGCCGATGTTGATGTCGGCCAGCGCGGGTGCGGCGGCCAGCAGCATGGCGGCGGTGGCCAGCAGGGTCTTGATCGGCTTCATCGCTTGTCTCCTCGGAGCACGGTCAGGGGTGGGGGAACACGGAACGGGGACGGACGCTCACAGGCACAGCGCCTGGATGTCCTCGGGAATGGGAATCGAACGGATGCGCCCATCGGGCTCGCGCACGCAGAAGGCGCGGGTCTCGGTGCCTTCGCACAGCAGGTCATCGCCGCGGCGCACCAGGTGGCGGTGGCGGAAGGTCTTGCGGCCCCACTCCTCCACGCTGGTGTGGATCTCGATCGTCTCGCCATAGGTGGCGGGCTTCAGGAAGCGCGTGTGGATCTCCAGCAGCGGCGTGCCGATGATGCCGCGCGTCTTCACCAGCTCGCGCCAGGGCGGCACGCCGCAGGCCATGAAGAAGGCCAGCGAGGCCGTGTCCATCCACTTCGAGAAGTTGGGGAAGAACACGATGCCGGCCGGGTCGCAGTCGCCGAAGCAGACCTCGACACGGTGGACATGCACCTGGCTCATCGCGGCGCCATCCGCAGCGAGCCGTCCAGGCGGATGACCTCGCCATTGAGGTGCACGTTGGTGATGATGTGCGCGGCCAGCGCAGCAAACTCGTCGGGGCGGCCCAGGCGCTTGGGGAACGGGATGCTCTGCGCCAGCGACTGCTGCACGGCCTCGGGCAGCTCCTGCATCAGCGGCGTGGCAAACAGCCCCGGCGCGATGGTGCAGCAGCGGATGCCGAACTGCGCCAGGTCGCGCGCCATCGGCAGCGTCATGCCCACCACGCCGCCCTTGCTGGCCGAATAGGCCTGCTGGCCCACCTGGCCGTCGAAGGCCGCCACGGAAGCCGTGTTGACCACCACGCCGCGCTCGCCATCGGCCAGCGGCTCGGCCTGCGCGATGCGCGACGCGGCCAGGCGGGTGACGTTGTAGGTGCCGATCAGGTTGACGCGCACCACGCGCTCGAAGTCTTCCAGCGGCGCCGGCGAGCCGTCGCGCTGGATCACGCGCTTGGCGGTGCCAATGCCGGCGATGTTCATCACGATGCGCGCGACGCCGAAGCGCGCTTGCGCGGCATCGAGCGCGGCCGTGACCGAATCGCTGCTGGTGATGTCGCAGCGCAGGCCCAGCGCCGCATCGGCGCCCAGGTCGGCCGCCACGCGCTGCGCGCCGGCCTCGTTGATGTCCAGCACCACCACCTTGGCGCCCAGCCGCGCCAGCTCGCGCGCCACGGCCTCGCCGAGGCCCGAGCCACCGCCGGTGACGATTGCCACCTTTCCCTGGATGTTCATCGCATCAGCCCTTCTTCGTGTTCACTTCTTCGGCAGGATCAGGAAGGGGTCGCTCTCGCCCCCTTCGTACAGCGCCTCCACCAGGGCCGCACGGGCGGCCAGCACGGCGCGCTGGTTGATCGAGTTCTTGTCGGTGACCTCGCCCTTGTCGATCTGCGGCGGCTCGGCCAGCACATGCAGGCGCGCCGGGCGGTTGGCGCTGCCGGTGCCGCTGGCCCACAGCGTGTCGGCCAACTGCTGGAAGAAGGCGCGCACGGCCGGCAGGTGCAGCACCTCGGGGAAGGGCATCGCATCGCCACCCTCCACATTCAGGCCGGCCAGCTTGCGCACCTCGTCCATGCGCGGGAATAGCAGCAGGCCGATCTCGTCGCGGTTCAGGCCCGTCACCACCGCGTCCTGCACGCAGGGGTGGCCGGCGGCGATGACCTTGGCGCGCAGCGGCCCCACGCTGACGAAGGTGCCGGTGCTGAGCTTGAAGTCCTCGGCCGTGCGGCCGTCGAACACCAGGCCGCGCGTGGGGTGCGCCGGGTCGACGAACTTCACCGCGTCACCGGTCTTGTAGAAGCCTTCCTCGTCGAAGGCCTCGTTCGTCTGCTCGGGTGCGCGCCAGTAGCCCGGCATCACGTTGGGGCCGCGGAAGCGGATCTCGGTCTTGCCCAGCGGGTCGCCCGAGGTATCAGGCACCAGCTTCACCTCCACCCCCGGCACCGGCAGGCCGATCCAGCCCGACTTGACATCGGTGCCCACGGCAAAGGTGCAACTGGGCGCGGTCTCGGTCATGCCCAGGCCGGTGATGATGCGGATGCGCTCGCCCACCTCGGCCTCGGCCTGGGCTTCGAGCTTGTCCCACACCGCCTGGCTGAGGCCCGCGCCGGCGAACATGAACGCCTTGACGCGGGCGAACAGGCTCTTGCGCAGCACCGGGTCGGTGTCCATCGCGGCCGAGATCTCCTCGAAGCCCTTGGGCACGTTGAAGTACACGGTGGGCGAGATCTCGCGCAGGTTGCGCAGCGTCTCGGCCATGCCCTTGGGCGTGGGCTTGCCGTCGTCGATGTACAGCGTGCCGCCGTTGTAGACCACGATGCCCACGTTGTGGTTGCCGCCAAAGGTGTGGTTCCACGGCAGCCAGTCCACCAGCACCGGCGGCTCCTTGGCCAGGAAGTTCAGGCACTGGTGGATCATCTGCTGGTTGGCGCAGATCATCCGGTGCGTGTTGATCACACCCTTGGGCGCCTTGGTGCTGCCCGAGGTGAACAGGAACTTGGCGATGGTGTCGGGGCCGACCTTCGCATGGGCCTGGGCCGCGGCCTCACCCGGCACGGTGGCCAGGATCTGCTCGACGCTGAGCACCTCGCGGCCTTCCAGCACACCCTCGGCCCTGCCCTCGGTCAGCACCACCGGCACGTTCTTGTCGAACACCGCCTCGATGGCCTTGGCATAGGCCGCCGACGACGCGAACACCATGCCCGGCGTCACCGTGTTGGCGATGTGGCGCAGCTTGCCGTAGTCGGTGCTGATCAGCGAGTAGGCCGACGAGATCGGCACATAGGGCACGCCCACCCACATGGCGCCGAAGGCCAGCGTGAGGTACTCGATGTCGTTGTCGCTCAGGATGGCCAGCGGCCGATCGACCGACAGGCCATGCTCGATCAGCGCCTGGCCCACGGCCTGGATGCGCTGCAGGAACTGGCCGTAGCTCACACGCCGCCAGTCGCCGTGGTGCGGCGCGCGCGCATCGCGCTTGGCCACCAGCGTGCGCTCGGGCACCTCGGCGGCCCATTGCTCCAGCGGATCGGTCAGGCGGTCGGGAAACCAGCGCAGCGCGTCGGTGGAGCGCAGGATCTGCGTGCCGTCGGCACGCGTCTCGATCGTGGCCTCGACGCAGCCGCCCACGTCGGCATCGCGATAACGCGCCGGCCCGCTCACAGCCCGGCCCCCTTCACCACCTTGCCGGCCTTGCCTTCCAGGAAGGCGCGCAGCCGGGTCTGCGCCTCGGGCGTGTTGCTGGCGCAGGCGGCCATCAGCGATTCGGCGAACAGGCCCTCGCCGGGGTTCATCTCGGCAATGCGCGGCAGCGCGTGCATCACGGCAAAGGCGCTCATCGGCGCGTTGCTGGCGATCTTGCGCGCCAGCGCGATGCCCTTGGCCAGACCCTCGCCATCTTTGACGCGGTAGTTCACCACGCCGTAGCGCTCGCCCTCGTCGGCATCGAACACGCGGCCGGTCAGCATCATGTCGGTCATGCGGGCGGTGCCCATCAGGCGCGGCACGCGCACCGAGCCCCCGCCGCCGACGAAGATGCCGCGCTGGCCCTCGGGCAGGCCGAAGTAGGCCGAGTCTTCCGCCACGCGCAGGTGGCACGAGGCCGCCAGCTCCAGCCCGCCGCCCACCACCGCGCCGTGCAGCACGGCGATCACCGGCACCTTGCCGAACTGCACCGCGTCGAAGCAGGCATGCCAGCCGCGCGAATGCAGGATGGCGGCCTGGATGTCGCGCTCGACCAGCTCCGACAGGTCCAGCCCGGCGCAGAAATGGTCGCCGGCGCCGCTCACCACCACGGCCCGCGTGCCCTCGGGCAGGTTCACGAAGGCGGTGTGCAACTGGGCGATCAGGCCGTCGCTGATGGCATTGCGCTTGGTGGGCCGGTTCAGCCGCACATGCAGCACCGCGCCCGACTGCGAAATCTCCAGCAGGTCCAGCGTGGCCAGCAGGCCGGTGGCGGGAGCGAAAGCGTCGTCAGACATGCGGGCAGGCCTCTCAATGATGCGTATCGGGTTCTGAACGGCCCGAAAGATAGTTCAACGATTGAAATTCATGATCAGGGGAAACCCTGGAGAATTTCGTGCTGCACCGCCGCAGAATCGCGTTCGATGCCAGCCGCGGCTGGTTTCATCTCTGAACCATCGAGCACCTGCAAGGACCTGCCATGAAGGCCGACGAGCTGATCGCGATCGACATCCACACGCATGCCGAGGTGTCGTGCTGGAACCCGTTCGACAACTACGGCGAGGAGTACGACCGCGCCGCGGACAAGTACTTCGGCAGCAACCGCCGGCCCACCATCGACGAGACGGTGGCCTACTACCGCGAGAAGAAGATCGGCCTGGTGATGTTCACGGTGGACAGCGAGGCCCAGCTCGGCCGCCGCCGCATCCCGAACGAGGAGATCTGCGAGGCGGCGCAGAAGAACAGCGACATGATGATCGCCTTCGCCAGCATCGACCCCCACAAGGGCAAGATGGGCGCCCGCGAGGCGCGTCGCCTGGTGGAGGAGCACGGCGTCAAGGGCTTCAAGTTCCATCCCACGGTGCAGGGCTTCCTGCCCTACGACAAGATGGCCTGGCCGATCTACGAGGTGATCGCCGAGCACAAGCTGCCGGCCATCTTCCACTCGGGCCACTCGGGCATCGGCTCGGGCATGCGCTGCGGCGGTGGCCTGCGCCTGCAGAACAGCAACCCCATGCTGCTGGAAGACGTGGCCATCGACTTCCCCGACATGGAGATCGTGGTCGCCCACCCCAGCTGGCCGTGGCAAGACGAGGCCTTGTCGCTCGCCTTGCACAAGCCCAACGTGTGGATCGACCTGAGCGGCTGGAGCCCGAAGTACTTTCCGCCCCAACTCGTGCAGTACGCGAACACGCTGCTGAAGGACCGCATGCTCTTCGGCAGCGACTACCCGCTGATCACGCCCGAGCGCTGGATGAAGGACTTCGACGAGGCGGGCTTCAAGGACAAGGTGAAGCCTTTGATCCTGAAAGAGAACGCGAAGCGGTTGTTGAAGTTGGGTTGATGGCTGGGGGCGACCGAGCCTGCGATCGGCCCGGATGGCGGGCGCGTCGGGCCGACGGAAGCGGTCGCCTGCGGCGACTTCGCTGCGGTGCTCGGCCTGGGGGCGCGCCGTACATTTAGCTCCGCCGGCCTGCGGCCGGCTGCGCACAGGTCCGGCGAGTCAGTCGGTCGAAGCGTGATTCGGCTTCGCCGCCTCACGCCGCCCCCAGGCCTGCGCGCCTCGCCGCTTCCCACGGCCCGCCACACCCGCCACCCGGGCCGATCGCCCCACCACCGTGGCATGCCAACGCAGAATGCCCCGATTCGCGCGCGGAAACCGTGCCGCCAAGCCGTGCCCGGGTGTCTGGCGCAGCGAATCTGCGTGGGCGAGGAGCGCAGGGCGGGTGGCCGCGCGCGCCAGCGCGCATCGACCTTCTGACTCGCATCGCCTGTTCGAGCACAGTGAGCGTGAGCGAACGGGGCGAGTTGCGATGCGGGGCCACCCGCCCGAGCACCGCAGCGAAGTCCGATGCGAACGCATCGGACCCACGCAGTTGAGCGGAGCCGGACACCCGGGCACGGCTTGGCCCGCACAGACGTCGGCCTGTTCAAGCGTCGAAAGCCCGCGCGGAGCTACCGCAAAGCCTCCCTCACCGCCGCCACCTGACGCCGCGACACCGCCAGCACCTGCCCGTCCGACAGCCGCACCACCCAGTTCTCGCCATCCAGCAGCGGACCGGCCGTATCCGAGCCGCGTTCCAGCGCCCGCACCGCGCCCCGCGCCACGATGGCGTTGCGGTGCACGCGCAAGAAACCCGGCCCCAGCCGAGGCTCCAGCTCCGACAGCGACTCGTCCAGCAGCCACTGCCCTTGTGTGCGACTGCTCAGCCGCACGTACTTCTGCTCGGCCTTCAGGCTCAGGATCTCGTCCAGCGGCACCCGCTGCACCCGGCCCCGGTGGCTGAAGCTCAGCGCGTCGCCCGCCGCCGCGGGCGTGCTGGCCGGCAACGCATCGCCTGACGCGGCCGCCACCGGCGCGGCCTCACGGCCCAGCCGCCGCGTCACCCGCAGCAGCGCGGCCTGCAGCCGGTCGCGCCGCACCGGCTTGGTCAGGTAGTCGGTGGCATCCAGATCGAACGCCGCCAGCGCATGCTCGGCATGGGCGGTGACGAACACCACCTGCGGCGCCTGGTCCATCGAGCGCAGCGCCGCCGCCGTGCGCAGGCCGTCGCGGCCCGGCAGCGCGATGTCCAGCAGCACCAGATCACAGGGCGTGTCGGCCAGCCGGGCCAGCGCCGCGTCGGCATCGCCGGCCTCGCCCACCACCTCGGCGCGCGGCATCGTGGCGGCTGCCTCGCCCGGCTCGGCGCCACCCGCCTCGGCCGACAACTGCCGCAGCAACGCCACCAGCCGCATGCGCGCCAGCGGCTCGTCATCCACCACCAGCACCCGCAGCGGCGCGGGCAGGGCTGCTGCCGCGCTCACAGCGGCACCGCGATGCGGGCATGCCAACGCCCGTCTTCCACCTTGGTGTCCAGCGTGGCGGCCAGGTCGTGCATCAGGTGCAGGCGCTCGCGCACATTGGCCAGCGCCATGCCGGCCCCGGCGGCGCTGCCGGCTTCGGCCTCGTCGGGCAGGGTGTTGATCACCTCCACCTCGGCCATGCCGCGCCGCACCCGCGTGCGCACCAGCACCTTGCCACCGCGCGCCGCCGGCTCCACGCCGTGGCGCACCGCGTTCTCCACCAGCGGCTGCAGCACAAGCGGCGGCACGCGGGCGAAGGCGGCCTCGGGGTCCAGGTCCCAGCGCAGGTCCAGCCGGTCGGCGAAGCGCAGCTTCTCGATGGCCAGGTAGCGCTGCGCCAGGTCGATCTCGTCGTCCAGCGTCACTGCGGCGCCGGTTTCGGCCAGTGCAGCGCGGAACAGGGCCGACAGGTCCTCCAGCACCAGCTCGGCCCGCGCCGGGTCCACCTGCACCAGGGCCAGCGCGGTGTTCAAGGCGTTGAAGAGGAAGTGCGGCCGGATGCGCGACTGCAGCTCCGACAGGCGCGCCCGCGCATCGGCCGGCCGCGCCAGCGCCAGACGCAGGCGGATCCAGGCCCACAGCACGCCGGCCATCGCGGCCCCGGCCAGCGCGGCCACGCTGCCGTTCCAGACGGTGGGCAAGGTCACGCCCAGCGCCAGGGCCAGCGCCCAGCCCGCCAGCGCGGCCAGCGCGCCCAGCAGCCACACGGCCGTCCGCGCCACCGCGCCGCGCCAGCGCGCCAGCGCCGGCTGCAGGCGGCACACCGCCGCCAGCCACAGCAGGCTGCCCAGCAGCGCGGCGCAGGCCGCGCCGCTGAGGTGCAGCACCGCCTCGCGCCAGCCCTGGGCCAGCGGCAGCACCCCCAGGGCCACCGCCCCCTGCACGAACAGCAGCACCCGCAGCGTCGGCCCCGGCTGGCACAGCACGAAGCCACGGCCGCGCGCACCGGCGCGGCCACGCGCCTCGGCCGCATCGCGCTCGGGATCGAAGCTGCTGATCACCTCCTGCTGGTGCGCCGCCTCCAGCGGGTGCGCCGAATCGGGCCAGACGCTGTCGGCCGCATCCGACACCGACGCACCGGCCACAGCGCCGGACGGCGGGCCGGAGGCAGGTGCAGGGGAGGCGGACGGACGCGGCATCGGGCAGCAGGCGGAGCGGCCGGATAATACGGGCCGCAGCGCGCCGTGCCCGAACCGGCCAGCGGCCCAGCCGGCCCTCACCCGGCCGCCGCAACGCGCCCTTCCCCCCATCCAGCCCCGCCTGCGCCGCCCGGCGCCGCCCACCCATGTCCGGCAACCAACTCGACAAGAAATCCCAGGCCTGGTCGGCCCTGTTCTCCGAGCCGATGAGCGAGCTCGTCAAGCGCTACACCGCCAGCGTCGACTTCGACAAGCGCCTGTGGCGTGCCGACATCCAGGGCAGCCTGGCCCACGCCGGCATGCTGGCCGCGCAGGGCATCATCGGCGCGCAGGATCTGGCCGACATCCAGCGCGGCATGGCCCAGATCAGCGCCGAGATCGAAGGCGGCCAGTTCGAGTGGAAGCTCGACCTGGAGGACGTGCACCTGAACATCGAGGCCCGCCTGACCCAGCTGGTGGGTGACGCCGGCAAGCGCCTGCACACCGGCCGCAGCCGCAACGACCAGGTGGCCACCGACGTGCGCCTGTGGCTGCGCGGCGAGATCGATGCGCTGGCCGAGCTGCTGGTGGACATGCAGCGCGCGCTCGTCGGCGTGGCCGAGAAGAACACCGCCACCGTGATGCCCGGCTTCACCCACCTGCAGGTGGCGCAACCGGTGAGCTTTGCGCACCACCTGCTGGCCTATGTGGAGATGTTTGCGCGCGATGCCGAGCGCCTGGCCGATGTGCGCAAGCGCCTGAACCGCCTGCCGCTGGGCGCCGCCGCGCTGGCCGGCACCAGCTACCCGCTGGACCGCGAGGCCGTGGCCCGGGCGCTCGGCTTCGACGCCGTGTGCGAGAACAGCCTGGACGCCGTGAGCGACCGCGACTTCGCGATGGAATTCCTGGCCTGGGCCTCGATCACCATGGTGCACGTCTCGCGCATGGCCGAGGAGATCGTGCTGTGGATGAGCCAGAACTTCGGCTTCATCGACCTGGCCGACCGCTACTGCACCGGCTCGTCGATCATGCCGCAGAAGCGCAACCCCGACGTCGCCGAACTGGCGCGCGGCAAGAGCGGCCGCGTCATCGGCCACCTGATGGGCCTGATCACCCTGATGAAGGGCCAGCCCCTGGCCTACAACAAGGACAACCAGGAAGACAAGGAGCCGCTGTTCGACACCGTGGACACGCTGGCCGGCACCCTGCGCATCATGGCCGAGATGGTGGCCGGCATCACCGTCAAGCCCGCCGCGATGAAGGCGGCCGCCCAGCGCGGCTACGCCACGGCCACTGACCTGGCCGACTACCTGGTGAAGAAGGGCCTGCCCTTCCGCGACGCGCACGAGGTGGTGGCCCACGCCGTCAAGCTGGGCCTGCAGAAGGGCGTCGACCTGTCCGAGCTGTCGCTCGACGAGCTGAAGGCCCTGCACCCGCTGGTGGGTGACGACGCGCCCGAGGTGCTCACGCTGGTGGGCAGCCTGAACGCCCGCAACGTGCGCGGCGGCACGGCGCCAGCCCAGGCGGCGGCCCAGGTGGCGCGTCATCGCGCGCGCCTGGGATAATCACCGGTTCCGCGCCCCTTTTCCGGGGCGCGCCCTGCTTCCGACACCTCGAGCCCACACGCCCCACACCATGGCCCAGTACGTCTTCACGATGAACCGTGTCTCCAAGACGGTTCCCCCCAAGCGCCAGATCCTCAAGGACGTGTCGCTGTCGTTCTTCCCCGGTGCCAAGATCGGCGTGCTGGGCCTGAACGGCTCGGGCAAGTCCACGCTGCTCAAGATCATGGCCGGCCTGGACAAGGAGATCGACGGCGAAGCCGTGCCGATGCCCGGCATCAAGATCGGCTACCTGCCGCAGGAGCCGCTGGTCAACCCCGAGCAGACCGTGCGCGAGGCGGTGGAAGAAGGCATCGGCGGCGTGCTGGCCGCCAAGGCGCGCCTGGAGCAGGTGTATGCCGAATACGCCGACGAGAACGCCGACTTCGACAAGCTGGCCGCCGAACAGGCCGAGCTGGAGGCCATCATCGCCGCCGCCGGCTCCGAGAACACCGACCTGCAACTGGAACTGGCCGCCGACGCGCTGCGCCTGCCGCCCTGGGAGCAGAAGATCGGCGTGCTGTCGGGCGGTGAGAAGCGCCGCGTGGCGCTGTGCCGCCTGCTGCTGTCCAAGCCCGACATGCTGCTGCTGGACGAGCCCACCAACCACCTGGACGCCGAGTCGGTGGAGTGGCTCGAACACTTCCTGCAGCGTTTTCCGGGCACCGTGGTGGCCATCACCCACGACCGCTACTTCCTGGACAACGCCGCCGAGTGGATCCTGGAACTCGACCGCGGCCACGGCATCCCCTGGAAGGGCAACTATTCCGACTGGCTGGACCAGAAGGAAAAGCGCCTGGAAAGCGAACAGAAGGCCGAGGACGCCCGCGCCAAGGCCATGAAGGAAGAACTGAAGTGGGTGCGCAGCAATGCCAAGGGCCGCCAGGCCAAGAGCAAGGCGCGCCTGGCCCGCTTCGAGGAACTGAGCGACGTCGATTACCAGCGCCGCAACGAGACCAACGAGATCTTCATTCCCGTGGCCGAGCGCCTGGGCAACGAGGTCATCGAGTTCGTCAACGTCACGAAGAGCTTCGGTGACCGCGTGCTGATCGACGACCTGAGTTTCAAGGTGCCCGCGGGCGCCATCGTCGGCATCATCGGCCCCAACGGCGCCGGCAAGTCGACGCTGTTCCGCATGATCCAGGGCGTCGAGCAGCCCGATGCCGGCGAGGTCAAGATCGGCAAGACCGCCAAGCTGGCCTTCGTCGACCAGAGCCGCGAAGGCCTGGCCGGCGACAAGACCGTGTGGGAAGACGTCTCGGGCGGCCTGGACAACATCGTGGTCGGCAAGTTCACGATGCCCAGCCGCGCCTACATCGGCCGCTTCAACTTCAAGGGCAACGACCAGCAGAAGCTGGTGGGCAGCCTGTCGGGCGGTGAGCGCGGCCGCCTGCACCTGGCCAAGACCCTGGCCCAGGGCGGCAACGTGCTGATGCTCGACGAACCGTCGAACGACCTCGACGTGGAAACCCTGCGCGCGCTGGAAGAAGCCATGCTGGAGTTCGCCGGCTCGGCCATGGTGATCTCCCACGACCGCTGGTTCCTCGACCGCATCTGCACCCACATCCTGGCCTGCGAAGGCGACTCGAAGTGGTTCTTCTTCGACGGCAACTACCAGGAGTACGAGGCCGACAAGAAGAAGCGCCTGGGCGAGGAAGGTGCGCGTCCGCACCGCCTGCGCTTCAAGAACATCAAGTGAGGGCACGGCGCCGCTGGCGCCACCCAAACCGCCATTGATCGCATCGCTGGCCCTGGCGCCAGCGGGGCATCGCGGCGCGGCCGCACAATCGTCAGGACGCTCCACTGTGGAACCCTGCCGATGTCCTTCACGCACCCGCAAGCCGTCTGGCGCCTTTCGGCGCTGGCCACCGCCACCGTTGCCGCGCTGATGGCCGGCTGCGCGCAGCTGCCCGCCGGCACCGGCACCCCTGCGGCGGCCGGCACGGCGGCCGCAGCGGCGCCCCAGCAGGCCGCCCCGGCCCCTGCCCCCGCCGCCACACCAGCGGCGACTTCGCGACCGGCTGCCGCCGCGCCCGCACCGGCCCGCGCGGCCAGCGGCGCCGCTCCGGCCGGTGCCACACCGGCCGCTGCCGCCCCGCCGGCCCCCGGCCAGCCGCCGGCCTTCGCCACCGTCATCAAGGACGCCACCGAGGTCAAGGGCCTGTTCACGGCCTGGCGCAAGGACGAGAAGGTCTGGCTGGAGCTGCGGCCCGAGGACTTCGACAAGCCCTTCTTCCTGTCGCCCAAGCTGACCAGCGGCATCGGCGAGTCGATGTTCTTCGGCGGCCTGATGCTGCCCTCCCCGCGCCTGGTGCAGTGGAAGCGCGTGCACAACGTGGTGCGCCTGGAAGCCATCAACACCCAGCAGATCGCCCAGGCCGGCACGCCCGAGGCGCGCGCGGTGGCCAGTGCCATCTCGCCCAGCCTGCTGGGCAGCATCCCGGTGGCCAGCGCGGCGCACCCCGAGCGCAAGTCGGTGCTGATCGACGGCGCCGCCATCTTCGTGGGCGACATGCTGGGCCTGGGCGCCACGCTGCAGCGCACCTACCGCCAGAGCTACAGCTTCGACGGTCGCAACTCGGCCGTGCTGGGCCTGCGCGGCAAGCCCGACCTGCTGGTGCTGGAGGTGCAGAACCACTACGCCTCGCCGGTCATCGCCGTGCCGCAGCCGGGCACGCCGCCCGGCGCGCCGGTGCCCACCACGCCGCGCGGCCTGATGGATGCGCGCAGCCTGTTCCTGGGCATCCACTACTCGCTGGCCCGCCTGCCCGAGCAGCCGATGGCCGCCCGCGTGGCCGATCCGCGCGTGGGCTACTTCCTGTCCACCACCGACGACTTCAGCGACGACCTGGCGCGCTCGCCGCGCAAGCGCATCGTCAACCGCTGGCGCCTGGAGAAGAAGGACCCGGCCGCCGCCGTGTCCGAGCCGGTCAAGCCCATCACCTACTGGCTGGACCGCAACATCCCGGTCAAGTACCGCGAGGTCATCACCGCCGGCGTGCTGGAGTGGAACAAGGCCTTCGAGAAGGCCGGCTTCAAGAACGCCATCGAGGTCAAGCAGCAGCCCGACGATGCCGACTGGGACACGCTGGACGCCGGCATCGCCTCGGTGCGCTGGATGGTCAACCGCGACCCGGTGTTCGGTGCCATCGGCCCGTCCCACGTCGACCCGCGCAGCGGCGAGATCCTGGACGCCGACATCGGCATGGAAAGCCTGTCCTCGCGCAACGTCCGCGCCGCGCGGGCGCGCATCCTGGGCGCGGCCAGCGGCCCGGCCGAGTGGGCGCAGCTGATGCAGGTGGCCCAGGCGCCGACCGACAGCGCCAGCCTGCACGACCACCTGGCCTGCGCCCACGGCGACCACGCGGCCGAACAACTGGGCTTCGCGCTCGACGTGCTGGCCGCCCGCGGCGACCTGGACCCCGACAGCCCCGAGGCCCAGGCGTTCGTGCTGGCCTACCTGAAGGACACCACGATGCACGAGGTGGGCCACACGCTGGGCCTGCGGCACAACTTCCGCGCCTCGCGCATCTTCAGCGACAAGCAGGTCGCCGACCCGGCCTTCACCAAGGACCACGCCTTCACCGGCTCGGTGATGGAGTACGCGCCGGTGAACCTGCCGGCCCCGGGCGAGCCGGCGGCCGCGCCGTTCCAGGTGACGCTGGGCCCGTACGACTACTGGGCCATCGAGTACGCCTACAAGCCCATCGCCACCGCCGACGAGAAGGCCGAACTGCAGCGCATCGCCGGCCGCAGCGGCGAGCGTGACCTGGCCTACGGCACCGACGAGGACAACCTGCTCGGCATCGACCCCGATGCGCTGCAGATGGACCTGGGCGACGACCCGATCGCCTTTGCCAAGCGCCGCTTCGACATCGTGGCCGACCTGCTCAAGCGCCAGGAGACGCGCCAGCTCAAGCCCGACGAGGATTTCGCCGGCCTGCGCCGCTCGGTGTCGTACGCGCTGCGCGATGCCGGACGCGCCGCCGGCGTGCTGCTGCGCCAGGTGGGTGGGGTGCGCACGCTGCGCGACTTCGCGAACACCGGGCGCGACCCGCTGCAACCGGTGCCGGCCGAGACCCAGCGCGCCGCGCTCACGCTGCTGAGCCAGCGCGTGCTGGCGGCCAACGCCTTCCCGGTCAGCCCGGCGCTGCAGCGCCGCCTGGCGCCCGACTACCTGGAACGCCAGGAGAACCTGGCGGCCACGCCCACCGAGTTCCCGCTCGGCCAGAACGTGCTGGACATGCAGCGCGCCCTGCTCAACCGCCTGATGAGCGACGACCTGGCCCGCCGCGTGCTGGACAACGAGGCCAAGGTCGACCAGCCCGCGCAGGCCCTGCACCTGCGCGACCTGTACCAGCAGCTCGAGGCCGACGTCTGGAGCGAGCTGGCGGCCAGCGGCAGCGCCGCCGAGATCGGCGCCACGCGCCGCGATCTGCAGCGCGAGCACCTGAACCGCCTGACCGCACTCGTCATCAAGCCCGGCCTGCTGGCCCGCGCCGATGCGCGTGCCCTGGTGCGCAGCCAGGCCACCGCGCTGCTGGCCCGCATCGAGCGCGCCAGCCGCCGCAACGGCCTGGGCACCGAGACCCGCGCGCACCTGCAGGACAGCGCCGAGTCGCTGCGCAGCGCGCTGGCCGCGAAGATGGAGCGCACCGGCGCATGAGCGCCGACGCGTCGGTCGCGGTGGCGCCGGCCATCGGCTGGCGCGCCTGGCTGCGCGGGCTCAAGCCGCTCACGCTGGGCTGGGTGATCGGCCTGGCGGTGGTGGGTGCGGCGCTGCTGAACCCGATTTTCAAGCCCTCGTTCCTCGAACTCACCGGCCGCACGGTCTTCGTCGCGCTGACCAGCCTGCTGGCCTTCAGCGCCGCGGGCCACTGGCAACCCAGGGGGCTGCCGCGCCAGGTGCCGCGCTGGCTGGTGCAGTCGCTGGCGCTGGCGCTGGCCGCGCCGCTGGCCACGCTGGTGGTGTACCTGGTGTCCACGCGCGGCGACTTCCGGGCCTTCGTCACCAACGAGGCGCGGCTGTTCGGCTTCCTGTGGATCTCGGTGCCCGCCATCCTGGTGGGCCTGGTGCTGGCGCTGGGCTCGCTGCTGCGCGAGCGCGAGGCCCAGGCCCGCACGCTGCAGCTGCAGCTCGACCTGCACCAGGCCGAGCTGGCGCGCCAGGCCGTGGACGCCCGCCTGGCGCTGCTGACCGCGCAGATCGAGCCGCACTTCCTGTTCAACACCCTGGCCAATGTGCAGGCCCTGGTGGAAACCGGCTCGCCGCGCGCCCCCGAGGTGCTGCGCAGCCTGATCGCCTACCTGCGCGCCGCCCTGCCCCGGCTGCACGAGGACGGCGGCCTGCCGGCGCTGGCCAATGAGCTGACCCTGGTGCGCGCCTACCTCGAGCTGATGCACCTGCGCATGCCCGACCGCCTGCAGTTCACCGTGCAGGCCGAGGACGGCGTGGAGACCGCGCGCTTTCCGGCCATGGCCCTGCTGACCCTGGTGGAGAACGCCGTGCGCCACGGCATCGACCCCGCCGAGGACGGCGGTCGCATCGAGGTGCAGGCCCGCCGCGCGGCCGACGGCGCCCTGCTGCTGCGCGTGACCGACACCGGCGTGGGCATGGCCGCCACTGCCGCGCCGGGCACCGGCCTGGCCAACCTGCGCGAGCGCCTGGCCAGCGTGTACGGCCCCGCCGCGCGGCTGGAGCTGGCCGAGGTGGCGCCGCACGGCGTGTGCGCCGAGATCCGCGTGCCGCAAGCCGCCTGACGCGCGCACGCCCTGCTCCGCCCGCCTTCGCCTGCCTTCGCCCGCCATGCCGCCCACCTGCCTGATCGCCGACGACGAACCGCTGCTGCGCGAGCACCTGGCCAGCCACCTGGCGCGGCTGTGGCCCGAGCTGCAGGTGCAGGCCCAGGCACGCAACGGCCGCGAGGCGGTGGCCCTGTGCGCCCAGCATCGGCCCGACATCGTGTTCCTGGATGTGCACATGCCCGGCCTGAGCGGCGTGGACGCCGCCCGCGCCATCCGCGAGGCCGAGGCCGCCGCACGCGCCAGCCACGGCGCGGGCGGCACGGGTGGCGCGGTCACGTCATGCGCACTGCTGGTCTTCGTCACCGCCTACGAGCAGTACGCGGTGCAGGCCTTCGAGCAGGGGGCGGTCGACTACCTGGTCAAGCCCTTCGAGGCCGCGCGCCTGGCCGACACCGTGGGCCGCTTGCGCGAGCGGCTGGCCGCCACGCCCGCGGCCGCCGGGCCGGGCGAGGCGCCTGCCGCCGGCACCGGTGAAGACGGCGACGACGGCTCGGGGCGCATCGACGCCGTGCTGGCGCGCCTGGCCGCGCGGCTGCAGCATGCCAACGGCCGCGCCTGGCTGCAGTGGATCAAGGCGTCGGTGGGCAACGCCGTGCGCCTGATCCCGGTGGACGAGGTGATCTACCTGCGCTCGGACGAGAAGTACACGCTGGTGGTCTGGCAGGGCGGCGAGGCGCTGATCCGCAAGCCGATCCGCGAACTGGTGGACGAGCTCGACCCCGAGTGCTTCGCCCAGGTGCACCGCTCGGTGATCGTGAACCTGCGCGCCATCGCCCAGGTGGTGCGCGGTGCCAACGACACCGCCGACGTGCACCTGCGCGGCCGGCCCGAGACCCTGCCGGTCAGCCGCAGCTTCCTGCACCTGTTCAGGCAGATGTAGCGCCGTCGCCGGGACCGCCCGGCGCCGCGGCCTGGACATGTTGCAGCCACTGCAGCAGGGTGTCGGCCAGGTCGGCGCGGCTGAAGCTGCAGCTCTCCTCGCCGAACATCGCGCTGGCCTCCAGCGGGGCCAGCAGCTTCTCCAGCACCGCGGCATAGCGCGGCGGCAGGCCCGGCCAGGCGGCCGCGGCGGCGCGCCACTGCGCCACCAGGGCATGCACGTCCAGCGTGCCGGCACGCAGCGCGTCGATCGATGCGGCCAGGGTCGGATTCGGGTTCGGGTTCGGCGTCATGGGGCCGCATCCTTCCACAACCAGGCCGCCCCGCGCACGCCCGAGGCATCACCGTGCTGCGCCGGCAGCAGGCGCGTGCGCACCGGCTCGCGCAGCCCGCCCGAGAACACCCAGCGGTCCCACAGCGCCGGTACCGCCTGGTAGGTGGCGGCCATGCGCGACAGCCCACCGCCCAGCACGATGACTTCGGGGTCCAGCAGGTTGATCACGCCGGCCAGCGCACGCGCCAGCCGCTGGTGCCAACGCGCCAGCGTGGCCTGGGCGGCGGCGTCACCCGCCTCGGCCGCCGCGGCGATCTGCTGGGCGCTGAGCGCGCCGCCGTGCCGGCGCGCATGGTCGGCCGCCAGGCCCGGGCCGCTGACCAGCGTCTCCACGCAGCCCTGCTGCCCGCAGTAGCAGGGCAGGCAGGGCTCGTCGGCCGGCGCCCAGGGCAAGGGGTTGTGGCCCCACTCGCCGGCCAGGCGATTGGGACCCACCAGCACCCGGCCATCGACCACGATGCCCGCCCCGGTGCCGGTGCCCAGGATGGCCGCGAACACCACGCCGGCGCCCTGCCCGGCGCCATCGGTGGCCTCCGACAGGGCCAGGCAGTTGGCATCGTTGGCGATGCGCACCGGCTGGCCCAGCCGGGCGTGCAGGTCCTCGGCCAGCGCACGGCCGTTCAGGCACTGGGTGTTGGCGTTCTTGATGCGGCCATCGGCCGTCAGGCTGCCCGGCGTGCCCAGGCCGATGCTGCAGCCTGCTGGCGACACCGCCCGGGCGCCGGCCACCAGGCCCGCGATGGCCGCCAGCATCTCGGCGTAGTCGGCCGATGGCGAGGGCCGGCGTTCGCGCCACAGCGCGCGGCCGTCGGGCGCCAGCAGCACCGCCTCGATCTTGGTGCCGCCGACGTCGATGCCCAGTGCGGGCAGGCCGGCCGGCATGGCGGCGGCCTCGGGGGCCGAGCCCGTCGCCGGGGTGACACGGGCCGACCCAGGCCCGGTGGAAGCTGCTGCGGACATCACGGCAAGCAGGGTATCAGCACTGCTCCAATTCAAGACATCGGGCGCCCGGCCGATGCAGCCCCAAGACCGGCGCGGCACACGGCCGCGACGGCATTGGTAGGAGACGTCTGAATGATTCCTGGCATGCAAACCTCGATCCGTGGCCGCCTGTGGGGCGGCTGCGGCCTGTTGCTGGCCCTGCTGGTGGGCGTGGCGGCGGTCGGTGCGGCGGCCCTGCAGCGCAATGGCTCGCAGGTGCAGCAGATCGTCGAGGTGAACAACCGGCGCGCCGAGCTCGCGCACCAGCTGCTGAACGGCATCAACGGCATGGCCATCCAGGCCCGCTCGATCACGCTGCTGACCGACCTGAAGGAGATCGATGCCGAGATGGCGCTGCTGACCAAGTTCCGCGACGCCTACGAGCGCAGCGCCAAGGCGCTGGCCGAGGCCTCGGCCGACGGCAGCGACGAGGACCGCAAGCTGGTGGCCGAGGTGGCCGCGCTGGCCGCCAAGGCCATCCCGCTGGTGCAGCAGGCGGCCAAGCAGGGCCAGGACGGCGCCAACATCGAGGCCACGCTGACCCTCACCACGCACCTGCGCCCGGTGGAGCAGGCCTGGCGCGGCAAGGTGGAGGCCCTGGTTGCGCGCCAGGCCAAGGCCAGCGACGAGGCCGCGCAGGCCGTGCAGGCCGCCACCCGCTGGACGCTGGGGCTGGAAGCCGCACTGGTGGCCGCCGCGCTGGGCGTGGGCGTGCTGGTGGCCTGGCGCGTCAGCGCCGGCATCCAGCAGCCGCTGGGCGAGGCCATCACGGTGGCCGAGCGCATCGCCGAAGGCCGGCTCGACAACCCGATCGACCACCGCCGCCAGGACGAGCTGGGCCGGCTGCTGCAGGCCATCGCCGCGATGCAGACCCGCCTGGCCACGCTGGTGACCGACATCCGCCACACCGCCGACAGCATCCAGACTGCCAGCGCCGAGGTGGCGGGCGGCAACGCCGACCTGAGCCACCGCACCGAGCAGGCCGCCGGCAATCTGCAGCAGACGGCCAGCGCCATGGAGGAGATGACCGGCACGGTGCGCCAGAGCGCCGAATCGGCCGCCCAGGCCAACCAGCTGGCCAGCTCCGCCGCCAGCGTGGCACGCCGCGGCGGCGACATGGTGCAGCAGGTGGTCAGCACCATGGACGAGATCCACACCAGCAGCAAGAAGATCGCCGACATCATCGGCACCATCGACGGCATCGCCTTCCAGACCAACATCCTGGCGCTGAACGCGGCGGTGGAAGCCGCCCGCGCCGGCGAGCAGGGCCGCGGCTTCGCGGTGGTGGCCGGTGAAGTGCGCACGCTGGCGCAGCGCAGCGCCACGGCGGCGCGCGAGATCAAGGGCCTGATCGGCACCAGCGTCGACAAGGTGGAAACCGGCGCGCGCCTGGTGGGCGATGCCGGCCAGACCATGCGCGAGATCGTCGACAGCGTGCAGCGCGTGTCGGACATCATCGGCGAGATCTCGGCCGCCACGCGCGAGCAGAGCGGCGGCCTGAGCGAGGTGAACGCCGCCGTCACCCAGCTTGACGGCGTGACGCAGCAGAACGCCGCGCTGGTGGAGCAGAGCGCCGCCGCCGCCGAGAGCCTGAAGGATCAGGCCGGCCGGCTGACGCAGCTGGTGGGCACGTTCAGGGTGTGATCGGCTCGGTGCGCGCGATCAGCCAGTCCAGCGCCGCGCCGCTCACCTTGGGCGCCAGGCGTTCGCGCACCGTGGCGTGGTAGGCGTTGAGCCAGGCCACCTCGTCGGCGCGCAGCAGGCTGCGGTCGATGCAGCGTGTGTCGATCGGGCACAGCGTCAGCGTCTCGAACTCCAGCATCTCGCCGAAAGCGCCCTGCTCGGGCGTGGCGGCCACGCGGTTCATCACCAGGTTCTCGATGCGGATGCCCCACTGGCCCGAGCGGTACAGCCCCGGCTCGATCGAGGTGATCATGCCCGGCTCCATGGCCATCTGCGGCTCGGGCACGGTCTTGCTGATGCTCTGCGGGCCCTCGTGCACGGCCAGGAAATAGCCCACGCCATGGCCGGTGCCGTGGCCGTAGTCCAGCCCGTGTTCCCACAGCGGCGCGCGGGCGATGGCGTCGAGCATCGGGCTCAACGTGCCGCGCGGGAAACGCGCACGTGACAGCGCCATCGTGCCCTTGAGCACCAGCGTGTAGTCGCGCTGTTGCGCCGCACTCACCTGGCCGATCGGCCACACGCGGGTGATGTCGGTGGTGCCGCCCAGGTACTGGCCACCCGAGTCGATCAGCAGCAGGCCGTCACCCTCGATCCAGGCATAGGCGCTGGGCAGCGCGCGGTAGTGCGGCAGCGCGCCATTGGCATTGAAGCCGGCGATGGTGGAAAAGCTCAGGCCCTTGAAGCCGGGGCGCTGGGCGCGCTCGGCGCTGAGCTTCTCGTCGATGGTCAGCTCGCTGATGCGCTCGCCACGCGCCAGCGCGGCCTCGAACCAGGCATAGAACGCGCACATCGCCGCACCGTCTTCGGCCATGGCCTCGCGGATGTGGGTGGCCTCGACCTCACCCTTGCGGCTCTTGGCCAGCGTGCTGGGGTTGATGGCCTCGATCACCTTCACGCCGGCCGGCACCTGCTGGCGGAAACCCAGCGTGATGCGGCGCGGATCGATCAGCAGCACCGCATCGGCCGGCAGCGCGCGCAGCGCCGCCGCCGCGGCCTCGTAGGGCGCCAGCGCGATGCCGTCGGCGGCCAGCGCCGCGGCCAGCGCGGCCGGCACCTTGCCACCGTCGTCACCCTGGCCGACGAACAGCGTCGCCCCGGTCAGCGTGACCAGCAGGTGGGCCAGGAACACCGGGTTGTAGTCGACGTCGGAACCACGCAGCTGGGTGATCCAGGCCACGTCGTCGACGGTGGACACGAAGTGGTGCGTGCCACCCTGCGCCGCCACGGCCTCGCGTACGCGGGCCAGGCGCGCGGCGCGTTGCTCGGGCGCGTAGGGCGCTTCGTGGGCGTACACGCCGGCCTGCGGCAGCGCCGGTCGGTCGGGCCACACGGTGTTCATCAGGTCGGTGTCGGTGCGCAGCTGCACGCCCGCGGCATCCAGCGCGCTGCCCAGCAGCTTGGCCGCGGCCAGGCCCAGCACGTCGCCATCGACGCACACCATGCCGCCGCGCGGCGTGTGGCGGGCCAGCCAGTCGATGTGGTGCGTGGCCGCGCCGGTGGGGATCTTCACCAGCGCGATGCCGCTGCCCAGCAGCTCGCGCTCGGCCTGCTCCCAGTAGCGGCTGTCGGCGAACAGCGCGGCCTCGTCGCGCGTGACCACCAGCGTGCCCATCGAGCCGGTGAAGCCCGACAGCCACTCGCGCGCCTGCCAGCGGCCGGGCAGGTATTCCGACAGGTGCGGGTCGGCGCTGGGCACCAGCAGGGCATGGGCGCCATGGGCGGCGAGCGCGTCGCGCACGCGCTGCACGCGTTCACGGGCGGGGTGGGTGCGGGTGTCCATCGTGAGGCTCCGGCGGGATCGGCGGCAGGCCGGGTGGGCCTGCACCGTGGTGAGGGAGCGACGATTCTAGGAGCCGCCCCGCACACGTGACGGCACCATGACGCATGGTCACGCCGTGAACTGCATGGCGATGGCCCGCCTTGTCACGCGCTGGGGGACACCCCGGCCGCTACAATGGGTTCGTGCCGGCGCCACCAGTCACGCGGGCACAGTCGATCCGACCTTCACATCGACCTTGCGGCCTCTTCCGACTGGAGCCCTCGGCAACGAGCGGTTGCGAGGCCGACCGATGCGCCCCACCCCTCCCCGGGGCCACACCCCCTCACCGATGAAATTCACCGATCTCGGCTTGGCCGAGCCGTTGCTGCGCGCCGTGCACGAACAGGGCTACGACGCACCCACCCCCATCCAGGCGCAAGCCATCCCCGCCGTGCTGAAGGGCGGCGACCTGCTCGCCGGCGCCCAGACCGGCACCGGCAAGACCGCCGGTTTCACGCTGCCGCTGCTGCAGCGCCTGTCGGTCGACAAGCCGGTGCGCGACGCCCGCGGCCGCGCCATGATCCGCGCGCTGATCCTCACCCCCACCCGCGAACTCGCGGCCCAGGTGGAGGAGAGCGTGCGCACCTACGGCAAGTACCTGCCGCTCAAGAGCATGGTGATGTTCGGCGGCGTGGGCATGCAGCCGCAGATCGACCGCCTGCGCCAGGGCGTGGACATCCTGGTGGCCACCCCCGGCCGCCTGCTGGACCACCACGGCCAGGGCACGCTGGACCTCAGCAAGATCGAGATCCTGGTGCTCGACGAAGCCGACCGCATGCTCGACATGGGCTTCATCCACGACATCAAGAAGGTGCTGGCCGTGCTGCCGCCCAAGCGCCAGAACCTGCTGTTCTCGGCCACCTTCTCCGATGACATCAAGGCCCTGGCCGACCGCCTGCTGAACCAGCCGGCGCTGATCGAGGTGGCCCGCCGCAACCAGACCAACGACGCCATCGCGCAGAAGATCCACCCGGTCGCGCGCGACAAGAAGAAGGAACTGCTGGCGCACCTGATCCGCGAGGGCGACTGGCACCAGGTGCTGGTGTTCACGCGCATGAAGCACGGCGCCAACCGCCTGGCCGAGTACCTGAACGACCGCGGCATCGGCGCCATGGCCATCCACGGCAACAAGAGCCAGGGCGCGCGCACCAAGGCGCTCAGCGAGTTCAAGAGCGGCGAGCTGCCGGTGCTGGTGGCCACCGACATCGCGGCGCGCGGCATCGACATCGACCAGTTGCCGCACGTGGTGAACTTCGAGCTGCCCAACGTGCCGGAAGACTATGTGCACCGCATCGGCCGCACCGGCCGAGCCGGCGCGCAGGGCGAGGCCATCAGCCTGGTGTGCCTGGACGAGGAGATCTTCCTCAAGGACATCGAGAAGCTGATCAAGCGCCAGATCCCGCGCGAGCCGATCCCCGGTTTCGAGGCCCCGGCCGACGAGCGTGCCGAGCCCATCGTGCTGGGCCGCATGACCATCGGTGTGGGCGGCACCAAGCGCAACCCCGGCGGCGGCATGGGCCGGCCCGGTGGTGGTGGTGGCCGTCCGGGCGGCGGCGGTGGCGGTGGCCACCGTGGTGCCCAGGGCGGTGGCCGCGGTCCCGGTGGCGGTTCGGGCGGTGGCTCGGGCGGCGGCCAGGGCCGTCCGGCGCCGCAAGGCGGTCGCGGTCCGGCGCCTCAGGGCGGCCGCGGCCCGGCCCCGCAAGGCCAGCCGCGCCAGGCGCAGGGCCAGGGCGGTGGCCGTCCGGCCCAGGGCAGCGGTGGCGGCCAGGGCGGTGGTGGCCAGGGCGGCCAGCGCAGCGGCGCCGGCGGCCTGGTGTCGCGCCTGACCCAGCCCAAGCGCTGAGCCCCGCAGGCGCGCCGCCACCGGCCATGCACCGCCCTGCCCCGCACCCCCTGCGGCGTGTGGCCGTGGCCGGTGCCAGCGGCCTGGTGGGCCGGGCCCTGCTGCACAGCCTGGCGGCCGATGCCCAGGTGCAGGCGGTGCATGCCGTGCTGCGCCGCGCACCGGGCCCGGGCGTGCTGCCCGAGGCCAAGACCCGGGCGGTCTTCGCCGATCCGGCCGGCCTGGGCCAACCCGGGGCCCCGGCGCTGCCGGCCATCGACGCCGCGTTCTGCGCGCTGGGCACCACCATCCAGGTGGCCGGCTCGCAGGCTGCCTTCCGCGCGGTCGACCTCGACGCCGTGCTGGCCTTTGCCCGGGCCGCCCGCGACGCGGGTGCGCAGCGCCTGGGCGTGGTGTCGGCGCTCGGCGCCGATGCGGCCTCGTCGGTGTTCTACAACCGCGTCAAGGGCGAGGCCGAGGCCGCGCTCACCGCGGTGGGCTGGCCGCGCCTGGTGATCGCGCGGCCGTCGCTGCTGCTGGGCGACCGCGGCCCGCTGGGCCAGCCTTCACGCCCGGCTGAACGCCTGGCGCAGGCCGTGACACCGGCCATCGGCTGGCTGCTGCCCGCCCGCCTGCGGCCGATCCGCGCCGACGTGGTGGCCCACGCCCTGCACCGCGCGCTGGCCGCCGATGGTGCGGCCGTGCAGATCCTCGAATCCGACGCCCTGCAGCGCCTGGGCGCCTGACAGCCCGCAAGCGCGAGCAGGTCCCGCCGCGGGTCGGTCGCAGGTCAGTCGCGGTGTCCGCACACCGTGCAGTGCTTCTGGCGCGGCATGCGGATCTCGGTCCACTCCATCGTGCGCGCGTCCAGCATCTGCAGCCGGCCGGCCAGCGAACTGCCGATGCCGGCCAGCAGCTTCAAGGCCTCGGCCGCCTGCATGGTGCCGATGATGCCCACCAGCGGTGCGAACACGCCCATCGTGGCGCAGCGCACCTCCTCGAACGTGGCCTCGGCCGGGAACACGCAGTGGTAGCACGGTGCCTCGGCGCGCCGCGTGTCGTAGACCGAGATCTGGCCGTCGAAGCCGATGGCCGCGCCCGAGACCAGCGGCTTGCCCGCGGCCACGCAGGCCGCGTTGACCGCATGGCGGGTCTGGAAGTTGTCGCTGCAGTCCAGCACCACATCGGCCGCGGCCACCGCCTCGGCCAGGAAGGCGGCATCGGCGCGCTGCACCACCGGACGCACCTGCACGTCGGGGTTGATGGCGGCGATGGTCTCGCGCGCCGACTCGGCCTTCGGGTGGCCCACCCGCGCCAGGTTGTGCGCGATCTGGCGCTGCAGGTTGGTGACGTCCACCGTGTCGTGGTCCACCAGCGTGATGCGGCCCACGCCGGCCGTGCCCAGGTACAGCGCCACCGGCGAGCCCAGGCCGCCCGCGCCGATCACCAGCGCATGGCCCTCGAGGATCCGGGTCTGGCCCTCGATGCCGATCTCGTCGAGCAGGATGTGGCGCGAGTAGCGCAGCAGTTGGTCGTCGTTCATGGTGGCGCGCAGCATAGCGCCATGAATGACAAAGGCCCGCCGAGGCGGGCCTTGAATCAATGCGGATCGGAGCGTCGCAGCCCAGCGCCGGGCCGCTCCCAAGCGGGCCGTCCCCACGGTCAGCCTGGCATGGCTGACCGCTTCGCCAGGCACAAGCCGTCCTCAGGACGCCTTGTGTCCGGGCTCAGCCCGCCCGGCGGGTGCTTCAATCACTGCTTGTCTTCATCGAGCGCTGCCTTGCGCTCCGACAGCGTCTTGCTCACCGCCACCGGCTTGCCCTTGAGCTGGTTCAGCGCCTGCACCAGCGGCCAGTCCTCGGTGCTGCCGAACTCGGGCAGCGGCTTGGGCGGCTCCTTGGTCTTGGCCGAGAGCTCCTCAAGCTTCTTGCGCGCCTCTTCGCGCGCCTTCTCGCGGGCCTCGTCCTTGACCTCGGCTTCCTTGCCGTTGCCCAGGTGCTTCTCGAGGTCGGCCTCGCGCATGCGCAGCGCGGCGAAGACATTGCCCTCGGAGGTCTCGTCGATCCACAGGTCGGGCACGATGCCCTTGGCCTGGATGCTGCGGCCGCTGGGCGTGTAGTAGCGCGCGGTGGTGATCTTCAGCGCCGTCTCGGCCGACAGCGGGCGCACGGTCTGCACCGAGCCCTTGCCGAAGGTCTGCGCGCCCATGATGGTGGCGCGCTTGTGGTCCTGCAGCGCGCCGGCCACGATCTCGCTGGCCGAGGCCGAGCCTTCGTTCACCAGCACCACCAGCGGCACGCTCTTCAGCGCGGCCGGCAGCTTCTTCAGCGGGTCGCTGGTGCCGCGGCGGGCGTAGTACTCGGGCGATGCCTTGAAAGTGGCGCGGCTCTCGGCGATCTGGCCGTTGGTGCTGACCACCGTGACGTCACTGGGCAGGAAGGCCGCCGACAGCGCCACCGCGCCTTCGAGCAGGCCGCCGGGGTCGTTGCGCAGGTCCAGCACCAGGCCCTTCAGGTGCGGCTCGGACTTGTAGATCTCTTCGAGCTTGCGGGCGAAGTCCTCGACCGTGCGGTCCTGGAACTGGCTCACGCGCACCCAGGCGTAGCCCGGCTCGATGACCTTGGCGCGCACGCTCTGCACGCGGATCTCCTCGCGCGTGATGGTCACCGGGAAGCTGCGGTTCTCGAGCTTGCGGAAGATCGTGAGCACCACCTTGGTGTTGGGCTCGCCGCGCATCTTCTTGACGGCCTGGTCCATGCTCAGGCCCTTGACCGCGGTGTCGTCGATCTTGGTCACCAGGTCACCGGGCTTCAGGCCGGCGCGGAAGGCCGGCGAGCCCTCGATCGGCGAGACCACCTTGACCAGGCCGTCTTCCATACCGATCTCGATGCCCACGCCGACGAACTTGCCGGTGGTGCCCTCGCGGAATTCCTTGAAGGTCTTCTTGTCGAAGTAGACCGAGTGCGGATCGAGCCCGGCCACCATGCCGCCGATGGCGTCTGAGATGAGCTTCTTCTCGTCGACCGGTTCGACGTAGTCGCTCTTGATCATGCCGAACACGGCGGCCAGCTGCTGCAGTTCTTCCAGCGGCAGGGGCGCCAGCGAGCTGCGGGCGTTGGCCTGCAACTGCATCGTGGTGAGCGCTCCGGCCAGCGCACCCAGCGCCAACAGCCCCGCCACCTTCAATTTGCCCGTCATCTTGCCCGCCTTGGCCGGGTTGCGGCCTGCCAACGAATGGATACGCGGTCAGTATAAGACCGCCCTTTTTCCACGGAGTGAAGACTGGCGTGAAAGTTGCACCGTGAATGCGGTCGTTTTCTCGGGCGATCTCCCCAGACGGATGAAGCGGTCTCAGCAACCCAGCCGGTCGGCCAGTTCGGCCAGGCTGGCCACCACATGCTGCGGCTCGCCGCGCGGTGCCACCGGCGGTGGCAGCTCGGGGCGGCGCACCCAGGCCGCCTGCAGGCCGGCGGCCAGCGCGCCATCCACATCGGTGCCGCCGTCGTCGCCCACGTGCAGGGTCTCGTGCGCGGCGCAGCCCGCGCGGGCGCAGGCCGCCGCAAAGGCCTCGGGCGCCGGCTTGCCCACGCCCAGTTCCAGCGCGCTGACCGTGGCCTGGAAGAAGCCGCTGATGGCCGGCATGCGGCGCACGTCGGCATTGCCGTTGGACAGCGCCACGATCGGAAAGCGCGCCGCCAGCCGGGCCAGCGCCGGCACCACGTCGTCGAACAGGTCCACCTGCTGGCGCGCGGCCATGAACACGTCGAAGGCCGGCTCGGCCAGCGCGGGGTCGTCGCCGGCGGCGGCCAGGGCGCGGCGGATGCTCTCGCGGCGCATGGCGCTGAGGTCATGCGCCAGGTGCGCCAGGTCGCGCGCCACGGCGGCACGGATCTCGCGCAGCGCGGCCAGGTCATGCGCGGCGTGGGTGGCCGGGGCATGCGCGCGCATCCAGTCGTGCAGCTGCGCCTCGGCGCGGCGGATGGCCGGCCACACCGGCCACAGCGTGTCGTCCAGGTCGAGCGTGATCGCACGCAGGTTCACGGGGCGGCCCCTCTTTCGCAATTCGACAAAACGGGGCCGGATGCTAGCCCTGCACGCCATTCACCCGTCGCCGCAGGGCGTTAAGCTGCCACCATGACCGATCCGAAGCCCGATCCCCGCCACCTGGGTGAACTGACCGCCCGCAACTTCCCCACGGCCGAGCAGGACGCGCAGGCCGCGCAGCCGCCCTCGCTGTACGACGGCCCCGAGAGCGCCTACCGCCTGGCCTTCACCGACACCGAGTTCCTGCTGCGCGAGGAACTGCGCCCGGTGCGCATGCAGCTCGAGCTGCTCAAGCCCGAGATGATCCAGAAGGAGCTGGGCATCGAGTCGACGATCGTGATCTTCGGCTCGGCGCGCATCCTGCCGCGCGATGTGGCCCAGGCCCGCGTGGCCGCTGCGCGCGCGGCCGGCGACGCCCAGGCGCTGCAGCGTGCCGAGGCCGCGCTGGCGATGAGCGACTACTACGAGGCGGCGCGCGAGTTCGCGGCCCTGGTCACCGAGCGATCGCGCGCGCACGACACGCCGATCTACGTGGTCACCGGCGGCGGCCCCGGCATCATGGAGGCCGGCAACCGCGGCGCGCACGAGGTGGGTGGCAAGAGCATCGGCCTGAACATCGTGCTGCCGCACGAGCAGCAGCCCAACCCGTACATCACGCCGGAGCTGTGCTTCCAGTTCCACTACTTCGCGCTGCGCAAGATGCACTTCGTGATGCGCAGCATCGCGCTGGTGTGCTTCCCGGGCGGCTTCGGCACGCTGGACGAGCTGTTCGAGACCATGACGCTGATCCAGACCGGCAAGAGCCGCAAGCGGCCGATCCTGCTGTTCGGGCGCGCATTCTGGGAGAAGCTGGTGAACTTCCAGCACCTGGTGGACACCGGCATGATCAGCCCGGGCGACCTGGGCCTGTTCCACTTCGTCGAGACGGCCGAGGAAGCCTGGGGCGTGCTGGCCGCGCACTACGGCTTCGACAGCGCCGCCGATCAGGACGAGCGCTCCGCGGGCGCGGCCTGATGCGTGGGTGGCCGGCGCGCCACTACCATCGCGCACCATGAACACCCCCCACCTGCCGGTCAGCCTGATCGGCGCACCCACCGACATCGGCGCCGGCAGCCGCGGCGCCAGCATGGGCCCCGAGGCGCTGCGCGTGGCGCAGATCGGTCCCATCCTGCAAAGCCACGGCCTGGAAGTGGCCGACCGCGGCAACCTGGCCGGCCCGTCCAACCCCTGGCTGCCCCCGGTGGACGGCTACCGCCACCTGGCCGAGGTGACGGCCTGGAACCGCGCCGTGCACGACGCCGTGCATGCCGAGCTGGCGCTGGGGCGCCTGCCCATCCTGCTGGGCGGAGACCATTGCCTCGGCCTGGGCAGCATCAGCGCCGTGGCGCGCCACTGCCGCGAAGACGGCAAGAAGCTGCGCGTGCTGTGGCTCGATGCCCATGCCGACTTCAACACCAACGTGCTCACGCCCAGCGGCAACCTGCACGGCATGCCGGTGGCCTGCCTGTGCGGCCACGGCCCGCAGCAGTTGATCGAGATCGGCGGCCAGGTGCCGGCCATCAGCCCGAAGTGGGTGCGGCAGATCGGCATCCGCTCGGTCGATGCCGGCGAGAAGCGCTTCGTGCACCAGATGGGGCTGGAAGTCTTCGACATGCGCTTCATCGACGAGCACGGCATGCGCCACGCGATGGAACTGGCCCTGGCCACGCTGGACGCCAACACCCACCTGCACGTGAGCTTCGACGTCGACTTCCTCGACCCCGACATCGCGCCCGGCGTGGGCACCACGGTGCGCGGCGGCCCCAGCTACCGCGAGGCCCAGCTGTGCATGGAGATGATCGCCGACACCGGCCGCCTGGCCAGCCTGGACGTGATGGAGCTCAACCCGGCGCTCGACGTGCGCAACCAGACCGCCGAGCTGGCGGTGGACCTGATCGAGAGCCTGTTCGGCAAGAGCACGCTGATGCGCGACCGCGGCTGAGCTGCGCGTGGCCGGCGATGGCTCCCCGCCACGCCGGCGCATGGCTCCTGTGGGCGATGGCGCCGGCCGGCCGGCTGGCGACGATGACGGACCGTTCCACTTCCGTGCACCGTCCGCCATGTCGTCGCCCCGATTCCTGCGCACCCCGCGCGCTCCGCGCCTGCCCGCCGCCCTGACCCATCCGATGCCCCGGCTGCGCCATGCGGCCTGCGGCCTGCTGGCCGCCACCACGCTGCTGCCCGTCCTGCTGCCCGGGGCGCAGGCCGCCGCGCCGGGCGGCGAGCGCCGCATCCGCCTGTCGCTGCAGATCGAGCAGCAGCGCGAGGCCGGCATCGCCGTCATCGGCGGCAGCGGCCGCCAGAGCCTGAACCAGCGGCTGGAGTACGCGCTGACGCTGGTCAGCGATGGCGTGCCCGCCACTCACAACCCACTCGATCCCGACGACACGGCCCGCCAGCTGGCCCGCGCCCAGGCGCGTCAGCAGAAGGTGGATGCGGCCCTGGCCCGCCAGGGCGGTGCGCGCGCCGGCATGGCCGCCGCGCCCGACTTGGCCGCCCTGCAGGCCCAGGCCCAGCAGCTGCTGGCGCGCTGCGGCCAGAACCAGGACTGCCTGATGCGCGAGGCCGCGGCCATGCAGGCGCAGATGCTGGGCGGGGCCGGGCCGGCGGGTGCGGGTGCTGGCGCGGGCCGCCCTGGCGGCACGCTCAGCGCCACCCAGACGGCTGCGCTGCAGACCTATGCCGCCGAAAGCCGCGCCTGCGACAAGCGCCATCCCGAAGGCGCCGCGCGCCGCGCCTGCCTGGACGACGCACGCCGCCGCGCTGGCGGCACGCCCGATGCCAGCGACCACGACGACGACATCGTACCCACGCCCTACCTGCACTTCCAGGCCCCGGCCGCCTGCGAGGTGCGCGCCCATGTGCGCCTGAGCGACACGCGCCGCGGCCAGACCGCCGACGTGCAGGGCATGCGGCCCTTCGAGATCACCCGCCAGGCCGACGACACGCGGCCGCCGCTCAGCGAGTGCGGCCGCCAGATGGCGGTGCTGGACACGCGCAGCGGCAAGCTCTGGCTGGGCAGCGGCCTGCCGCTGCCGGCAGCAAATGTGGCCTTCCGCTACCGCCATGGCAGCACGGTCACGCAGCAGGGTGACGAGGTGCAGAACCTGGACTGGCACGAGGCGACCACCTGGCTGCAGGGCCGGCTGCAGCAGCTCACGCGCAGCGGCAGCGACAGCGTCACGCTGCCGGCCGGCCCGGCCACCGGGTCCAGCAACGGCAGCGAGACCCGTCCCGGTACACCGGCGCAACCCGATGGCCAGACCCGGCTGCAGCTGCGCTGGACGGTCGAGGGGCTGTGAGCGCCGGCCGCTGTCGCGCGGGCGACAGTGGCGTCTAGGTGAGTTCCTCCAGGCCACCGTGGGGCCACCCGGGCTACGCTCGCGGCCCATGACCGCCACCCGCCTTCTGCCCTCCGAGGCCCGCCAGCCATGGTGAGCCGCCGCCGCATCCTGCTGGGCACCCTGGCCGCCACCGGCGCGCTGGTGGTGGGCTGGGGCGTGATGCCGCCGCGCCAGCGCCTGAAGGGCAGCCGGCCACTGGCCACCGGGCCTGGCGAGCAGGCCTTCAACGGCTGGCTGAAGATCGGCGCCGACGACGCCGTGACCATCGTGCTGGCGCGCAGCGAGATGGGCCAGGGCGTGAGCACCGCGCTGGCCATGGTGCTGGCCGACGAGCTGGATGCCGACTGGGCGCGCGTGCGCACCGAGATGGCCCCGGTGGACGCGATCTACAACAACCTGGCCACGGTAGTCGACGGCCTGCCCTTCCACCCCGACGACCAGGGCACCGTCAAGCGCCTGGCCGGCTGGCTGACCGCCAAGACCATGCGCGAGATCGGCCTGATGGTCACCGGCGGCTCGTCCAGCATCAAGGACCTGTGGCTGCCGATGCGTCAGGCCGGCGCCTCGGCGCGCGCCATGCTGGTCGCTGCCGCCGCCGCGCAATGGGGCGTGCCGGCCGGCGAGGTGCAGGTGCGGCGCGGCGTGGTGGTGCATGCAGGCAGCCAGCGCGAGCTGCGCTTTGGCCAGCTGGCCGAGCGCGCTGCGGCATTGCCGCTGCCGGAGGCGCCAACGCTCAAGACACCCGCGCAGTTCACGCTGATCGGCCAGACGCCGCCGCGGCGCGACAACGCGGCCAAGCACGACGGCAACGCGCGCTTCGGCCTGGATGCCACGCCGCCGGGCCTGCTGTACGCCAGCGTGGTGATGAACCCGCAGCTGGGCGGCGGCATGGCCGCGTTCGACGCCCAGGCCGCGCGGGCCCTGCCCGGCGTGAAGACCGTGGTGGCCGTGCCGGCGCTGCGCGGCTCGACCGCCGGCTACGCCGCCGTGGCCGACACGCCCTGGCACGCGATGCAGGCGGCCCAGGCCGTCCAGCCGCAGTGGACCGATGGCCCGGCGGCCGCACTCGACAGCGCCGGCATCCGCCGCCAGCTGGGCGAGGCGCTGGCCGCCGACCCCGGCTTCGCCTACTTCAAGACCGGGGATGCCGAGCAGGCGCTGAAGGGCGCCGCCAAGACGCTCGAAGCCGAGTACCAGGCCCCGCTGCTGGCCCACGCCACGCTGGAGCCGCAGAACTGCACCGTGCATTTCGAGCCCGAGGCCGCCGGCGGTGCGCGCGCCACCGTGTGGGCCCCCACCCAGGTGCCGGGCCTGGCGCGCTACGTGGCGGCGCAGGCCCTGGGGCTGGACAGCGCGCAGGTGACGATGAACGTCACGCTGCTGGGCGGCGGCTTCGGCCGCCGGCTGGACGTGGACTTCGTGGCCCAGGCCGCCGCCATCGCCCGCGCCGTGCCCGGCGTGCCGGTGCAGGCTTTCTGGAGCCGCGAGCAGGACAGCACGCACGACTTCTACCGCCCGCCCTGCGTGGCGCGCTACCGCGCCGGGCTGGATGCCCAGGGCCGGCTGCTGGCCTGGCAGGCGGCCTCGGCCGGGCCGTCGATCGTGCAGCAGTTTCTGCAACGCATGTTCGGTCTGCCGGGTGCAGGGCCGGACAAGACCACCTGCGAAGGCGCTTTCGACCAGGCCTATGAATGGCCGGCCGCGCGCATCAGCCACCACATCGTGCCGCTGCCGGTGCCGGTGGGCTTCTGGCGCTCGGTGGGGCATTCGCACCAGGCCTTCTTCAAGGAGAGCTTCCTCGACGAATGCGCCCATGCGGCGGGCCGGGATCCGCTGGCGTACCGGCTGGACCTGCTGAAGCAGCACCCGCGCCACGCCGCCGTGCTGCGCCGCGCGGCCGAGGTGGCCGGCTGGGGCGGGCCGCTGGCACCGGCAGCCGACGGCGCCAGGCGCGCCCGCGGCCTGGCGCTGCACCAGAGCTTTGGCGCCATCGTGGCCCAGGTGGCCGAGGTGTCGCTGGACCCGGCGGACGCCAAGCGCATCCGCGTGCACCGCGTGGTGGCGGCGATCGACTGCGGCACCGTGGTGCACCCCGGCATCGTGCGCCAGCAGATGGAAAGCGCCATCGTGCAGGGCCTGGGCACGGCGCTGTACGGCGAGATCACGCTGGACAAGGGCCAGGTGCAACAGAGCAACTTCCACCAGCAGCCGCTGCTGCGCGGCGCCGACTGCCCGCAGATCCACACCGAGATCATCGCCAGCACCGAGCCGCCCGAAGGCGTGGGCGAGCCCGGCCTGCCGCCGCTGGCGCCGGCCTTGGCCAATGCGCTGTTCGCACTGACCGGCCAGCGCCTGCGCAGCCTGCCGCTGAAACTGGCCTGATGGCAGAGAGTTCACCGATGACGACCACCTTGAACCTCAACGGCCAGCCCGTCAGCGTGCAGGCCGAGCCCGAGACGCCGCTGCTGTGGGTGCTGCGCGGCGAGCTGAAGCTCACCGGCACCAAGTTCGGCTGCGGCATCGCGCAGTGCGGCGCCTGCACCGTTCAGCTGGGCGGCCAGCCGGTGCGCAGCTGCAGCCTGCCGCTGTCGGCCGTGGGCACGCAGCCGGTGGCCACGATCGAAGGCGTGAAAGGCCGCGAGATCGATGCGCTGCGCGCCGCCTGGAGCGCGCTGGACGTGGTGCAGTGCGGCTGGTGCCAGAGCGGCCAGCTGCTGGCCGCCGCCGCGCTGCTGGCGCGCACGCCGCAGCCCAGCGACGCGCAGATCGACGCGGCCATGAACGGCAACCTGTGCCGCTGCGGCACCTACCCGCGCATCCGCGCCGCCATCCACCAGGCGGGCGCGGCGCTGGCCCGCACCGGCTGAGCGGCCGCGGCCGCGCTCAGTGCAGCTCGGACACCAGGCCGGCGCACATGGCGTCGAGCTGGTCGGCCTCGTCGCCCTGCAGTTCGCCGGCCGTCAGCCGGGCCATGCGTTCGATGGCGCGCAGGCGCCAGCGCAGCGCGTCCTGCACCGCCGCGGCCTCGGCGGCAGATTCCTCGTCCAGCGCCGCGGGGCTCCACAGCCCGCTCTCGTTCCAGCCGGTGCGCAGGCGCAGCAGCAGGTGGCGCGCCAGACCGCACGCGCGCACCAGGCCGCTGTCGGGCAGCGGCACGGCCGGGTCGTTGCCGGCCAGCGTGTCCAGGCGGTTCAGCGCGGCCTGCAGCGCGATGTCCAGCTGGGCCAGTTCCTCGCGCAGGCCCTCGCGCGGCGCCGCCGGCTCGGCCTTGGCGGCGCGCCGGGCGGCCACCACCACCGGGCCGGCCATGCCGTCGTCGAACTCGCCAGGCATCACGCGCAGCGCCACGCTGGCGTGCTGCAGCGTGGCCCCGTCGGGCCGCAGGGCGGCCAACGCCGCCTCGGCCACCGCCACCAGCCGCCCCAGCACCGACAGGGTGTCGGCCGTGCGGCGCAGCGGAAAGCCCGAGCCGTCCAGTCGCTCGTGGTGCTCGCCCACCGCGCGGATCACGTCGGCGCGGTAGTCGGTCAGCTTGGCCAGCAGCAACTGGCCGATGTGCGGATGCACCACCAGCTGCTGGTAGGCCGCGGCGTCCAGCGTGGCGCCGATGTCGGCCTCGCCGAACTCGGGGGCCATGTAGATCTCGCCGATGTCGTGCAGCAGGCCGGCGGTCATGGCGGCCGCCACCATCGGCGTGGGCGCGTTGCGCGCGGCGGCGATGGCCCCGCACACCGCCATGCAATCGACCGCGTGGGCAAAGCACACCGGCCGCGCGGTCTGCGCCGCGGTCAGCAGCAGCTGGGCCACCGAGTGCAGGTTCAGCGCCGACAGCCCGGCGCGCAGCGTCGGCATCACCGGCTGCAGCAGCGGCATCAGCAGGCCCTGGTCGGCGCGCTGGCCCAGCATCTGACCCAACATGCGGTGGTCGACGCCGTTCTCCACCCGCAGGCTGCTTTCCAGCGGGTCCTTCAGGCCGCGGTCCATCAGGCGCTCCTGCAGCGCGCGCGTCACCGGCTGGTTGCGCGCCCACAGCTTCACCCCCTTCAGGTCGACGATGTCGCGCGCGGCAATGATGCTGCGGGTCTCGCTGGCCTCGAGGATGGTGTCCAGCGCATGCGGATTGGCGCTGCTGAAGTCGACGGGAGATGAAGACGGCACCATGCCAAGCTCCTGAACGGACGGATGAAGACCGCCTCGTCCAGCATTTCGGACGCCACGCCCGGAACTTGAGCACTTCAGCGGCCCGGAAAAACCCCGTTGCATTGGCAACGCCTTGTGCGCAAGGCGCCGGGCGCCGTCGTCAGATCATCGGCGCGATCGGTGCGCCCGGGCGCTCGGTGCATTCCTCGAACAGCCGCACCTGGCAGCGTGCGCAGATGTCGGGGTCCAGCCGCGGCACGATGGTGGCGATGGCGCTGCGCTTGTCGGGGAACACATGGTCGGCGCCCAGCCGCGCCAGGAAGCCGGTGTGCAGCCACAGCGCCAGCACCGGCGGGCGCGGGCGGTGGAAGTACAGGTCGCCGCCCAGTTCGCGGCGGCGGATGCGCTCATCGTCCCACAGGTCGGCACCGGCCAGGTCCAGCGCATTCATGCTCTTGGCCATCACCAGCAGGTGGCGCTGGCAGCCGGGGGCGCCGCGCAGCGTGCGCAGGTGCTCGGCCACATGGGCCACAGCGCCGAACCACACCGAGCCCTCCATGCGCAGCAGTTTCAGTTGCGGGCACTCGGGCAGCACGCTGCCGGGCGCGGCGCCGTCCAGCACCACGAACGGACGTGCGGACGACTGACGATCAAAGCCCATGCTGCGCAGCGCCGGGCGCGACACGCGCCACAAATAGGCCACCAGCGACAGCATCACGCCGGTCAGCACCGCCATCTCCAGGCGCAACGTCAGCGTGGCCAGCGCGGTGGCCAGCGCGATGCCCAGTTCGCTGCGGTCCAGCCGCGCCAGGCGGCCCCAGGCGGCGCGGTCGAACAGGCCCCAGGCCACCACCAGCAGCAGCGCGTTGACGCCGGCCAGCGGAATCCAGGCCAGCAGCGGCGCGGCCACGGCCAGCAGCGCCAGCAGCCACAGCGCGGCCGCCACGCTGGCCAGCGGCGTGCGCGCGCCGGCCTCGAAGTTGGGCAGCGAGCGGTTCAGCGAACCGCAGCTGACCAGCGCACCGCTCAGGCCGCCGACGATGTTGCCCAGGCCCTGGCCCAGGCATTCGCGGTTGACGTCCAGCACCTGGCCGCTGCGCTGCGCCAGCACCTTGGCCATGGCCATGGCCTGGCCCAGCGCCACGATGGCCAGCGCCAGCGCCATCGGCAGCAGCTGCGGCAGCAGTTCCCAGCGCAGCGCCGGCTGCAGCACCGGCCACTGCCAGTGCGGCCAGGCCGAGGGCGGCGTGCCCACCACGGCCGGGGCCGTCGCCAGCCAGGGGCCACCCGCGCCTGAGCCGAACAGCGCCGCACGGCGTGCCGGATCGCCCAGCCACCAGGCCGCCGCCACGCCCACCAGCAGCGCGGCCAGCAGGTGCGGTCCGCGCCGCCACCAGCGTCGCCCGGCAGCCGCCAGCGCCAGCACCAGCGCGCCCACGGCCAGCGCCGGCAGCGACGCGCCCTGCGCCCAGGCCGCCAGCGGCGACACCCGGCCGCTGGCGCCCAGCAGGCCGGCCAGCGCATACCAGGCGATCAGCGCCGCCGCGCCGGTGGTGAAGCCCAGCATCACCGACGGCGAGATGAAGTTGGCCAGCGTGCCCAGGCGCAGCAGCGCCAGCGCGGCCTGCATCAGGCCCACCAGCAGCGTGAGCGCACCGGCCAGCGCGATGGCCAGCATCACGTCGCCCTGGGCCAGCGGCGCCAGCATGGCGCCCAGCGCCAGCGAGGTGGCGTTGGTGGGCCCGGTGGCCACATGCCGGCTGGAGCCGGCCAGCGCCGCCACCGCCGCCGGCAGCACCGCCGCGGCCAGGCCCATGGCCGGCGGCAGCCCGGCCAGCGCGGCAAAGGCGATGCCTTGCGGCAGCACCAGCACCGCGCCCAGCAGGCCGGCCAGCGCATCGGAGCGCAAGGTGCTGCGCCAGCCGCCCTGGCGCAGCAGGGCCAGCCAGGGCCACCAGCGGTCCAGGGGGGCGGCGGCGGGCAGGGAGGCGGTGGACGGCATGCCCGGCAGCGTATCAGCGCCGCCCGCCGCTTCCGCCAGAATCCGGCGCAACATCCACTTGCAGGGACGCCCGATGCTGCTGCGCCACCTTTCGCTGCGCGACTTCCCGCTGCGCCACTTCCCGTTCCAGGCCCCGCGGCTGCCCCGCCGCGGCGGCCCGCTGGCCCTGGCCTGCGCCGCGCTGCTGGCCCTGCACGGCGCGCCGGCCGTCGCCGGCACGCTGCGCGTGGCCAGCGCCTTCGACCCGCAGACCATGGACCCGCATGCGCTGGCCCTGCTGTACCACTCGCGCGTGGCGTTCCAGGTGTACGACACCCTGGTCAGCCGCGACGAGCAGTTCCGCCTGGAGCCGGCGCTGGCCACCGAGTGGAAGCAGCTCAACCCCAGCACCTGGCGGCTCACGCTGCGCCAAGGCGTGAGCTTCCACGACGGCAGCCCGTTCACCGTGGACGACGCGGTGTTCTCGCTGGAGCGTGCGATGGGCCCGGGCTCGCAGCGCAGCTTCCAGCTCACCGGCGTGGCGGCCGTGAAGAAGATCGACGCCGCGACGATCGAGCTGCAACTCAAGCAACCCGACGCCGTGCTGCCCGACAAGCTGCTGTACGTGGCGATGATGAGCCGCGCCTGGTGCCGCCAGCATGGCGTGGAGAAGGCGCAGGACTTCAATGCCAAGCAGGAGACCTTCGCCGTGCGCAATGCCAACGGCACCGGCGCGTTCAAGCTGGTGAGCTACGCGCCCGACGCCAAGCTGGAACTGGTGAAGAACCCCGCCTGGTGGGGCTGGAAGGATGCCAAGCGATCCGGCAACCTGGACGGCGCCGTGTTCCTGCCGATCAAGAGCGACGCCACGCGCCTGGCCGCCCTGAGCTCGGGCGAGGTGGACGTGGTGCTCGACCCGCCCTTCCAGGACGTGGCGCGCCTGAAGCAGGACGCCAAGATCAGCGTGCGCAGCACCACCGACCTGGGCACGCAGTACCTCACCTTCGACCAGGCGCGCAACGAGCTGACGAACGGCGACGTGAAAGACCGCAACCCGTTCAAGGACGTGCGCGTGCGCCGCGCCGTAGCCCATGCGATCAACGTCGACCTGATCATCCAGAAGGTGCTGCGCGGCCAGGCCACGCCCACCGGCAGCTTCTTCTCTCCGATGGTGGATGGCTACGACGCCACGCTGGACAAGCGCCTGCCCTATGACCCCGGCAAGGCCAAGGCCCTGCTGGCCGAGGCCGGCTACCCCAACGGCTTCGGCGTGACGCTGGACTGCGTGAACGTGGCCTGGCGCGAGGCCGTGTGCCAGGCCGCCTCGGCCATGCTGACGCAGGTGGGCATCCGCACCCAGCTGCGCAGCAGCCCCACCAACCAGTTCTTCCCCAAGCTGAGCCAGGGCACGGCCAGCTTCATCGAGTTCGGCTGGACGCCCACCACCGACCCCTGGAACACGCTGAACGGCCTGGTGCGCACGCACGACCCCGCCGGCGGCGGCACCTTCAACGCCGGGCGCTACAGCAACCCGCAGCTCGACACGCTGATCGACGCGGTGCGCGTCGAGCCCGACCTGGTCAAGCGCCGCGCCCGCGTGGGCGTGGCGCTGCGCCTGATCGCCGACGAGATGCCCTACCTGCCGCTGTACCGCCGCACGCTGAACTGGGCCACCAGCAAGAAGGTGCAGCTGGTGCAGTGGCCGAATGACACGCTGGAGCTGCGTTGGGTGAAGCTGGCACCCTGATCCTTCAACCCAAGCGAGCCATGAGCCAGGCGTCGACGCGCGCGCCGATGCGCGGCACGCACCAGGGCGTGGCCGCCTGCGGATGCGGCGCATGGCGGTTGCCCAGCGTGGCGATCAGCGCGATCAGGTAGCGACGGCCGGCCATGGCCATCGGTGTCACCCAGCCGGCATCGGACACATACGAGGCCGTCGTGCCGGTCTTGTGGGCGAAGCGCAACTGCGCCGCGCGCTGCGCCGGGCGGATGTCGGGCGGGTAGCGTTCGTCATCGCCCGAGCCGGTGCGAGCGCTGCCATCGGCCTGCAGCCAGCGCGCCGGCAGCTCGGCCGGGATGCCCGGCTGCCAGCCCGGCAGGCCGGCCACCAGCGTGGACGACAGCACCTGGTGCAGCGCCTGATCGCCCAGCCAGCCCCACAGGCGCGCGGCGCTGGCGCGGCTGAGCAGGGGCGCCGCGTCAGCCGGCCGCCAGGGCGCGGCCGGCGCCTCAGCCCAGGTGCCCGGCAGCAGGCACCACAGCAGGCGCGCGGTGTCCCAGGCGGTCATCTGCAGGTGGCCCACGCCGGCACCGTCGCGGTTCAGCCAGCCGCCATCGGGCCGGGTGCGGGCCAGGCGCAGCGTGGCCAGGCCGGAGCGCTCGAACAGTGCATGCAGGCCGTTGTGCTCGCTGCCATCGGCGGCACGGCGGATCAGCCCGCGCGCATGCAGCAGCGCCACCAGCGCGCTGGTGGCCTCGTTGCTGCTGACGGTGATCATCGGCTCGGCCCATTCGGCCACGCTCCGGCTGATCCCTGCATGCGTCCAGGGCTCGTGCCAGTCGGCCAGGCCACGGTCGACCAGGTGCGCCACGCCCACCGCCACCATCAGCTTGATCAGCGAGGCCGGGTATGGCGCGATGGCCTGGTGCGGGCCGTCGCCGGCCAGTGCGGGCAGGCCGGCCAGGCGGGTGCAGTCGGCGCCGGGCGCCCAGGCGATGGAATTGCGCTGCGCATCGGTGGGATCGGCGAACCAGGCGATGTTGCGCACCGGGCCGGCCTGGTGCGCGTCGATGCTGGCCACCAGGCCCTGCGGCCACTGGCAACCCCACAGCACATTGGCCCACACCGGCGGCGCCTGTTCAGGGAAGGCGATCACCGCCAGGTCCAGCTGCGGCGTGGGGTCGAAGCGCGGCGCGACGGCCAGCTCCTCCACCAGCGCCTGACGCAGCGCCTCGGCCAGTGTGGCGTGGGTCAGTGGCTCGGCGCTCAGGCGGCGGAAGTCCATGTCAGTGAGTGGGCAGCGACGCCGGCTGGCCGCTCATCTGCTGCGCCAGCAGCTGCGCCGTGCCGCAGGCGAAGGTGAATCCCAGCGCGCCGTGGCCCAGGTTCAGCCACAGCCCCGGCACGCCGCTGGCACCGACGATGGGCTCGCCGCCGGGCGTGGCCGGGCGCAGGCCGGCCCAGGGTTCGGCCTGCTCGTAATCGCCGGCGACCGGCAGGTCGGCGCGGGCGATGCGCAGCAGGCTTTCCAGGCGTGCCGGGTCGATGGTGTCATCTTCGCCCACCAGGTCGACCATGGCCGCGATGCGCAGGCGCTGGCCGATGCGGGCGTAGAGCACCTTGCGCTCGAAGTCGGTGATGCTGGCGCGTGGCGGCACATGGCCCGGGCCGATCGGCGCATCGAGGCTGTAGCCCTTCAACGGGTACAGCGGCAACTGCAGGCCGGCGCTGGCCGCGAGGTGGCGGCTGCCGATGCCGGCGGCCAGCACATAGGCGTCGGCCCCCAGCACCTGGCCTGCGCAGCGCAGGCGCAGGCGGTCGGGTGCCATCGGGTCGGGCTCAAAGGTCTGCGCGCGGTCGAGCACCAGGCCCCGGAAGTTGGCATGGGCACGCAGGCGCTGCATCAGCGCGAAGCAGAAGGCATGGCAGTCGGCCACCGCCTCGTCGCGGCTGAAGATGCCGCCGGCCAGGCGCTCGGCCAAGCCGGCCAGCGCGGGCTCATGTGCCACGCACTGGGTGGCGTCCCAGCGCTGCTGGACGCCGGCCTGCAAGCCGGCGCTGGCGCGGTCCAGCAAGGCCGGCGTGCGGTAGACCACCAGCTTGCCGGGCTGCTGCCAGTCGAACGGCGGCAGGTCCTGTGCCGCCATCAGCTGCTGCAGGCACTGCCGGCTGTGCTCGCCCAGGCGCGCCAGGCGCTGCGTGGCGGCGCGGTTCACGCTGCCGCGGCAGCGCGCGATGAACTGCGCCAGCCAGCGCCACTGTGCGGCATCGGCCTGCGGCTTCCAGCGCAGCGGGCCGTCGCGCTCGGTCAGCCATTTCAGTGCCTTCAGCGGCACGCCGGCATCGGCCAGCGGCGACACGTAGCGGTAACTCAGCTGCCCGCCATTGCGCAGGCTGGTGCCCTGGGCCACGCCGGTGCGGTCCAGCAGCGTGACGCGCCAACCGGCCTCGGCCAGGTACCAGGCGCTGGTGATGCCCACCACGCCCGCGCCCACCACGCACACCTCACCCCGCATGTCGCCGTCTGTTGCCTCGTTGTCGCCAGCGGCAAGGGTAGGCGCTGCCGCAGGCCAAGGGAAATGCCGGCTGGGGCGGCGCGCATAACCGCGCCGCATGACAGGCGCTGCCGGCGCCCATCGGCGGCGGTCCGGCTTGGCTTGGCGACAATGCGGGGATGAATCCGCCCCTGCTCCCGTTCAAGTCCGTGCGCTATGCCGGCACCGCGCCCGGCACGCGCGTCATCGTCACCGGCGCCGTGCATGGCAACGAGGTCTGCGGCACGCACGCCATCGGCCGCCTGATCGACGAGATCGACCGCGGCGTGGTGCGCATCGCGCGCGGCGTGCTCACGCTGGTGCCGGTGACCAACCCGCTGGCCCATGCCAAGGGCGTGCGCGCCGGCGACCGCAACCTCAACCGCGCGCTCGGCCCCACGGCCATCCCGCGCGAGTTCGAGGACCATGTGGCCAACTGGCTGTGCCCGCTGCTGGCCGAGCACCAGGTGCTGCTGGACCTGCACTCGTTCCAGAGCAACGGCAAGCCCTTCGTGATGGTGGGCCCGCGCGACAACACCGGCCCCGTCGAACCCTTCGCCCAGGCCGCGCGCGAGGAGGCCCTGGTGCGCCACCTGGGCGTGGACCGCGCGGTGGACGGCTGGCTGGGCACCTATGCCGCCGGCGTGGCCCGCCGCCGCGCCGAGGCCGGCCCCGCCGCCGCCACGCTGGACCTGAACCCGAACTACGGCGTGGGCACCACCGAGTACATGCGCGCCATGGGCGGCTGCGCGCTGACGCTGGAATGCGGCCAGCACGACGACCCCGCCGCGCCCGAGGTGGCCTACCGCGCCATCCGCAACACGCTGGCGCACCTGGGGCTGACCGACGAGGCGCCGCCGCCGACCATGGGTGCCATCGAGGCCTTGTCGCTGCACGAGGTGATCGACAAGCGCCATGTCGACGACCGGTTTGCGCGCGAGTGGAAGAGTTTTGACGCCGTGGCTGCGGGTGAGCTGATTGGCGTGCGGGCCGATGGCGAGGAAGTGCGGGCGCCGGGCGACGGGCGCATCGTGTTCCCGAATGCCAAGGCGCAGGCGCGGCAGGAGTGGTTCTACCTGGCGCAGCCTTCGGCGCGGTTCTGAGCCTTTGAGCGTCCCAGGCGGGCGGCGGCTGGCGGCTGGGGTTTCCCATTTCTCCTTGCAGCCCGCCGGTCTCGCCCGGCCGGCGAGGTCCTTTCTTGTCGCGACAAGAAAGGACCCAAAGAAACGCTTCTTGAACTTTCCGTTGAGGCCCTGCTGCTCGCCCACCATCGAGGCGGGCGCCTCGCCCGCCCGGCGGGCTCGAACAGACTGCCGAACAAGGGCTGGGTGACGGAAGCGCTGCCGCCGATGGCATGGCCGTCGCATCGCACCACTCTGGCAACCCTCCTGCCTTGCGCCGTTTCTCACGCAAGTCTTGACCGGGGGGGGCTTGGCCTGGGAATGGCCCATTGCGTCTCCGGCTGGCTATGTTCGAGCCCGCCGGGCGGGCGAGGCCCCCGCCTCGATGCGTGGAGAGCAGCAGTGCGGTGTCGGAAAGTTTGGGAAGCGCTTTCTTTGCCTACTTTCTTTTCGCGACTGTTCAGACCGGACACATGGGTAACGGGTGTGCCAGGACATGGGTAACACCTTGGGCTCAAGTGTCGGGCTTGTCGGCGCGCAGGTCGATGGTCATGAATTTCTGGTGGCAGAAGTACA
>NZ_JBBUTH010000003.1:0-650012 GCF_038066595.1 Pseudaquabacterium inlustre | reverse complement strand
CCTCGCGCAGGGACACGGTATTTCTCTCCGTCCAGACCATGGGCTCTTCCGTTGGCTTCAGCCTCGAAAGCGTTACCCATGTCCTGGCACAGGTGTTACCTATGTCATCGGTCTGAACATTCGCGAAAAGAAAGTAGGTCGCCCGCCGGGGCGAAATCCCGGCGCGCTGCAAAGAACAATGCGAAGAACCAGCCGTCAGGGAAAGACCAACACGCCAGACGCGCCAAAAGTCAAAGGATCACCGGCTCCGGCTCCAGCCGAATCCCGAACCGCCCGTAGACGCTTTCCTGGATCGCACGCGCCAGCGTCACCACCTCGGCCCCGGTGGCGCCACCGCGGTTGACCAGCACCAGCGCCTGCTTTTCGTAGACGCCGGCATGGCCGATGGTCTTACCCTTCCAGCCGCAGGCGTCGATCAGCCAGCCCGCGGCCAGCTTGAAGCGGCCGTCGGGCAGCACGTAATGCACCACGTGCGGGTCGCGCGCGATGATGTCGTGGCACTGCTCGGCGCTGACCACCGGGTTCTTGAAGAAGCTGCCGGCGTTGCCGATGACGGCCGGGTCGGGCAGCTTGGCGCGGCGGATCGCGCACACCCAGTCGAACACGGTGCGCGCATCGGGCTGGTGGTTGCCGGTCTCGGCCATGCGCCGTTCCAGGTCCAGGTAGCCCAGCACCGGCTGCCAGGGCTTGGGCAGGCGCAGGCGCACGCGGGTGATCACGCTCTTGCCGGCCAGGCCGCCTTCGGCCGCATCGCGCTTGAACACGCTGTCACGGTAGCCGAAGCGGCAGGCCGCGTGGTCCAGCGTCACGGTGCGGCCGGTGATCAGGTCCACCGCGTCCAGGCTGTGGAAGCGGTCGGCCAGTTCCAGCCCGTAGGCGCCGATGTTCTGCACCGGTGCGGCACCCACGGTGCCGGGGATCAGTGCCATGTTCTCCAGGCCCGGCCAGCCGTTGTCCAGCGTCCAGGCCACGGCGTCGTGCCAGCGCTCGCCGGCGCCGAATTCGACGATCCAGGCGTCGTCGGTCTCGGCCACCAGGCGCCGGCCGGCCACCGCCACGTGCAGCACCACGGCCTGCGGATCGCGCGTCAGCACGATGTTGCTGCCGCCGCCCAGCACCAGCTTGGGCGCCATGCCCCATTCGGGGTGTTCGAGCAGGCGGCGCACATCGGCATCGCCGCGGATGTGCACCAGCGTGCGGGCCACGGCCGGCAGGCCGAAGGTGTTGTAGTCGCGCAGGCTGGCGGCCTGCTCGATCGCCAGCGCGGACGGGGCAAGAGACATGCCGCCATTTTCGCCCAGCCCCGCCGCCTGCCCGCCGGACACGGTAGCGCCGGCAAATTGACAGAATTCATACCTGCGGAACCGGGGAAATCGGCAAAATCAGTGACAGTCAGGCATTTCCCTCGCCCACTGTCGAGGTGTCGGTCTTGCCCGATGGCACACTGTGGCCGCTATGCGCAGTCCTGCGCGGGCGGTCTGCCTCGTGTTTCCGGTACCCATCGGCGGCCTGTGTCGTCGGCTCGGGCCACCTCCCATCGACCGATCCGACCGCTGCCCCACCATGAGCCGCCAGCCCGCCCACCCCGATCAAGCCCGTGCCCACGCAGCCCGCCTGCCTGGCCGCCGCGAGGCGCTGCTGGCGCTGGCCGGCCTGCTGGGCGGCTTGCCCGCGCTGGCGCTGGATGCGCCGGCCGGCAAGGTGCTGCTGACCGTCAGCGGTGCGGTCACGGTCACCAACGGACCGGCCGGAGCCGATTTCGACCTGGCCATGCTGGACGCGCTGCCGCAGCATGCCTTCACCACGGCCACGCCCTGGTTCAAGACACCGCGGCGCTTTTCGGGCCCGCTGCTGCGCGACGTGCTGGCCGCCGCGGGTGCCCAGGGCGCCAAGACGCTGAAGGCCGTGGCGCTGAACAACTACAAGGCCGAGATCCCGGCCGAGGATGCGCGCACCTTCAAGATGATCCTGGCCACGCGGCTGGACGACAAGCCGATGTCGCTGCGTGAGAAGGGCCCGCTGTTCATCATCTACAACTTCGACGAAAGCGCCGAGCTGCGCCAGGAGCGCTACTACAGCCGCTCGGCCTGGCAGCTCCGCGCCCTCGAGGTGAAGTGAACACCACCACCGGCGCCGGGCGCCGATCGCCCTGGCTGCTGGTGATCGGCATGGGCCTGGTGCTGGCCTTTGCCGCCATCGCCTTCATCCAGTACCGCCAGGTGGCGCTGCTGTCGAGCTCGGTGCGCTACGACGGTGACAACCTGGTCTGGAGCTTCTTCCAGCTGGAGAGCGAATACCTGCTGCTGCGCGACAAGCTGCGCGACGCCGAGCGCCACCCCGAGCGCGACGACAGCGACACGCTGCGTTTCCGCTACGAGCTGTTCGCCAGCCGCCTGCCGCTGGTGGACCCGGCGCGCACCCGCACCATCGTCGAGATCGGTGCCGACCATGAGCGCACCATCGCCGCGCTGCAGGCCTTCGTGGCCCACCACGACGCGGTGCTGGCCGAGGGCGCCCGGGGCCCGCTGAAGCCCGCCCAGCTGCGCGCCGTCCTCGACGAGCTGGAACCGCTGTACGACCCGATCCACGACCTGTCGCTGCTGTCCAACCAGATCGTGGCGGCGCAGATCGCGCGCCGCAACGAGGCCGTGCGCGACCAGAGCCAGGTGGCCATCGGCCTCACCGCCTTCCAGAGCGTGCTGACGCTGGCCTTCGCGATGCTCACCGCCCGCCAGGCGGCCGCGCTGCGCCGCCGCCGCGGCGAGCTGGAGCAGCTGGCCGACCACCTGCAGCAGGCCCGGCTGGAGGCCGAGAGCGCCAGCCAGGCCAAGAGCGCCTTCCTGGCCAACATGAGCCACGAGTTGCGCACGCCCTTCAACGGCATGCTGGGCATGCTGGCGGTGCTGGAGCGCAGCCCGCTGAGCCCCGAGCAGGCCGACCAGCTGCGCACCGCACGCGAGTCGGCCACGCACCTGCTGGAGCTGCTCAACGACATCCTCGACATCTCCAAGCTCGAGTCGGGCCGGCTCGACATGCACCCCGAGCCGCTGGCGTTGTCGCGCCTGCTCGAGGAGGTGCGCGTGCCGATGGCCGCCGCGGCCGGTGCCAAGGGCCTGGCGATGCAGGTCGAGCGCGGCGCCGACGTGCCGGCCGGCGTGGTGGCCGATGCCAAGCGGCTTAAGCAGATCCTGTTCAACCTGGTGGCCAATGCGGTGAAGTTCACCGAGCGCGGCCAGGTGGCCTTGCGCGTCACGCGCGGCCCGGCCCCCGTGGGCGCCGACGGCCTGGTGACGCTGGACTTCGAGGTCAGCGACACCGGCATCGGCATGGACGACGCGATGCAGGCGCGGCTGTTCCAGCGCTTCGCCCAGGGCGACACCGGCACCGCGCGGCGCTACGGCGGCACGGGCCTGGGGCTGGAGATCTCGCGCAACCTGGCGCGCCGCATGGGCGGCGACATCACCGTGCGCAGCAGTCCGGGCGAGGGATCGCGCTTCACGCTGAGCCTGACGCTGCGCGAATGCCCGCCACCCACCGACGCCGCGCCGCCCGCCCCGGCCGCAGCCGACGATGGTGGCGAGCCGCCCGCGGGCACCCGCTTGCGCCTGCTGGTGGCCGACGACCACCCGGTCAACCGCCGCGTGATGGCGCTGCTGCTGGAGCGCATGGGCCACGAGGTGCTGCTGGCCGCCGACGGCGTGGAGGCGCTGGCCACCGTGCAGCTGGAGCACCCCGACCTGGTGTTCATGGACCTGCACATGCCGGTGCGCGACGGCCTGGAGACCACCCGGGCGCTGCGCGCGCTGCCGCCGCCGGCCGGCCAGGTGCCGGTGGTGGCGCTGACCGCCGACGCCTTCCCCGAGACGCGGGAGCGGGCCCTGGCCGCCGGCATGGACCATTTCCTGTCCAAGCCGGTGCGGCCCGAAGACATCGAGCGACTGCTGGTGCGCCAGTTCGGCGCCCGCTGGCGGGCCGCTGCCCCCCTGCTCAGGTCGGTGGACGCCGCGCCGCCGGCACCGCAACAGGCGGATACTGCGGTGCAGGCGCCGCCATCCGCGGCGCCCAGCCAGCCAGCCATCGCCGTGTCGAAAGCCAGCACCCTGCCCGCCCCCCGCCCCCTGCAGCCCGCACCGCCTGCGGCCGATGCACCAACAGCCACGTCGGCGGCCACGTCGGCGGCCGCGCCGCGCCGACGCTACCGCGCGGCCGATGTGGTGGCGCAGCTGGACATGGCCATCATCGGCGAGGTCTGCGTCGGCGTGTCGCTGAACGGCTACCGCACGGTGCTGGAGGGCTTTTTTGCCGACGAGTCGGGCAGCCAGGCCGCCCTGCTGGCCGCGCTGGACGCCGGGCAGGCCGAGCGCCTGCGCCCGCTGGCCCATGCCATCAAGGGCAGCGCGGCCAGCCTGGGCCTGCGCGCGGTGAACGAGACCGTGCGCGAGACCGAACTGCACGGTGCCAGCTGGTCGGCCGAGCAGTGCGCCGCCACCGCCCAGCTGCTGCGCGACCGGCTGCAGACCGCGCGCGGCCTGCTGCAACGCATGGGCTTCCTCTGATCGCGCGGCCGGCCCCACCAGCGGCCCCATCGGCGGTCCCCGCACCGGCACCACCCCCAGCCCGGTCGTCGCGCCACGGTGCGGCAGCGCCGCATGGCAAAATTTTCACGCTCTGACACCGACCGGACTCCGCCCGCACCATGCCCAGCTTCGACACCGTTCTCGAACCCAACCTCGTGGAGCTGCGCAACGCGGTCGACCAGAGCAACAAGGAAATCGGCACGCGCTTCGATTTCAAGGGCTCGTCGGCCCGCATCGAAAGCACCGAGCAGGGCAAGGACCGCTCGCTCGAGCTGCATGCCGACAGCGATTTCCAGATCGGCCAGGTGCGCGACGTGCTGCTGGCCAAGCTGACCAAGCGCGGCGTCGACGTGCGCTTCCTCGACCTGACCGCCAAGATCGAGAAGATGGGCGGCGACAAGGTGCGCCAGGTGCTCAAGGTGCGCCAGGGCATCGACAGCGACACCGCCAAGAAGATCCAGGGCATCGTCAAGCAGAGCAAGCTCAAGGTGCAGGCCGCGATCCAGGGTGACACGGTGCGCGTCACCGGCGCCAAGCGCGACGACCTGCAGGCCACGATGGCGCTGCTGAAGAAGGACGTCACCGACTTCCCGCTGGCCTTCAACAACTTCAGGGATTGAGCGCACGCATGGCGCCATCCTGGCCGCGATCCTGGCTGGCGATGGGCGCCCTGGTCCTGGCACCCGTGCTGGCCGGGGCGCAGAGCGTGTCGCTGGCCGGCAGCATGGGCAACGGCCGCGCGCTGCTGCTGATCGACGGCCAGCCGCAGACCCTGGCGGTCGGCGCGTCGGCACGCGGCGTCACGCTGCGGCGCCTGGGCGATGGCGAGGCCGAGGTCGAGGTCGGCGGCCAGCGCCAGCTGCTGCGGCTGGGCGCCTCGCCGGCCCAGGTGGGCATCGGCGCCAGCACACCGTCCGTCGGCAACGTGATCGTGCTGCCGGCCAGCGAGGGCGGGCACTTCGTCGCCACCGGCACGATCAACGGCCGCACGGTGCAGTTCACCGTCGACACCGGCGCCACCACCGTGGCGCTGAGCCAGTCCGAGGCCAACCGCATCGGGCTGGACTGGAAGAGCGGCCAGCGCGGCCAGAGCATGACCGCCAACGGCCTGGTGCCCGTGCACAGCCTGACCCTCAGTTCGGTGAAGATCGCCGGCGTGGAGGTGATGAACGTGCGCGCCACCGTGCTGCCGGCCGAGATGCCGGTGATCCTGCTGGGCAACAGCTTCCTCGACCGCTTCACGATGCGCCGCGACGGTGACACGATGCGGCTGGAGAAGAAGCCCTGAGTGGCGGGCAGCCCGCCGCGCCACCCCCCCCCACCATGAGCGCCCGGCCCGCCCGCCCTGCCGACGCCCCCCTGTTCCCCGAGTCGCTGGCGGCGACCGGTGACGCCCGCCTGCCGCTGTGGCTGCACAGCCGCGCCGCGCTGGCCGGCACGCTGCTGCTGGCCTTGCTGGCGCTGGCCGTGGCCGGCGGCTACCTGACCGTGCAGCGCCGCGCGCTGGACGAGGCCGCGTCCGACCAGAGCGAGCTGTTCGCCCGCCTGATCGAGGACCAGGCCAACCGCACCTTCACCACCATCGACCTGGCGCTGGCCGGCATCGCCGACGGCTTGGCCAACCACCCCGAGGCGCTGGACACCGCCGCACTCAACACCACGCTGCAGCGCACGCTGCAGGGCCAGCCCTACCTGCGCAGCGTCAGCCTGGTGGCCGGCGATGGCCGGGTGCTGGCCAGCTCGAGTGCCGAGAACCTGGAGCGGCGCATCCCGCGCCAGAAGCTGCTGCCGGGCAGCGCCCGCGGCGGGCTCGGCGGCCTGCTCACCGTGCGCGATCTGGCCGAACTGGCCGCCCCCGGCGAGACGCTGCCCGCCGGCACCGCCTCGCCGCCGGGGCTGACCCGTCCGGCGGTACTGCCGCTGGTGCGCCCGCTGGCCAGCGCCGGCACGCCCCCGATGGCCCCGACGCTGGCCGATGCCTGGCTGGTGGCCGCGGTGAGCGCCGACTACTTCGCCAACCAGTACCAGCTGATGGTGGGCGACCTGCCGCTGCGCGCGGCCATGCTCAGCTACGACCGCCGGCTGATCGCCGCCAGCGACGAGGTGCACCTGGCGCCCGGCGAGCCGGCGCGTGCACAGGCCATCTTCGAGCGCTTCCTGCCCGCGCGCGAGCAGGGCCGCTTCGAGGGCGCCGGCGTGGACGGTGCGCCGGTGCTGGCCACCTTCCGCTCGGCGCGCCGGCATCCGCTGGTGCTGGTGGCCGAGGTGCCGCAGGCCGCCGTGCAGGCGCAGATGGTCCGCGTGACCCGGGCCACCGCGCTGGCCACCGGCGGCGTGCTGCTGCTGATCCTGGCGCTGGGCACGCTGGCCTGGCGCAGCCTGCACGGCCACGAGCGCGTGCGGGCCCGCCTGGCCCAGGCACAGGGCCGCATGGCCGCGCAGCATGCCTTCACCGAGCGCCTGTTCGAGCTGTGCCCGGTGCCCATGGTGGTGAAGGACGTCGAGGGCCGCTTCACCCGCGTCAACAAGGCGTTCACCGACCTCACCGGGCTGCCGGCCGAGCGCGTGATCGGCCGCAGCATGCGCCGCCTGTACCCGGCCCACCTGGCCGCGCCGGTGGACGCCCAGGAACGCCTGGCCATCGCCCAGCGCCGGCCGGCCGCCTTCGAGCAGCCGCTGCTGGACGCCGACGGCCTGCCGCGCGACGTGCTGATCCGCGTGACCCCGTTCACCGGCGAGGACGGCCGCGTGGCCGGCCTGATCGGCTGCCTGACCGACGTCAGCGAGTTCCGCGAGGCCGAGGTGCGCACCCAGCAGGCGCGGCTGGCGGCCGAGCGCGCCAACACGGCCAAGAGCGAGTTCCTGGCCAACATCAGCCACGAGCTGCGCACGCCGCTGCAAAGCATCCTGGGCTACTCCGAACTGGGTCTGACCCGCACCACCGGCGACCGCCGGCTGCAGACCATGTTCAGCGACATCCACGCCGCCGGCAACCGCATGCTGGCGCTGGTGAACAACCTGCTGGACCTGTCGCGGCTGGAGTCCACCGTGGGCCACATCCGCCTGCAGCCGGTGGACCTGGCCGGGCCGCTGCTGGAGGTGCGCGAGGAACTGCAGCCCCTGGCCGGGCGCCGCGGCATCCACCTGGTGCCGCCGCCCGACCCGCAGCCGCTGTGGGCGCTGGCCGACCCGGTGCGGCTGCAGCAGGTGATGCGCAACCTGCTGGCCAACGCCATCCGCTTCGCGCCCGAGGCCAGCGACGTGCACATCGACTGGCACACCAGCGCCGAGGGGCGGCACATCATCCGCGTGCGCGACTGTGGCCCCGGCATCCCCGACGACGAACTGGACTCGATCTTCGGCGCCTTCGTGCAGTCCAGCCGCACCAAGAGCGGCGCCGGCGGCACCGGCCTGGGCCTGGCCATCTGCCGCAAGATCGTGCAGGCCCACCGCGGCAAGATCCGCGCGGGCAATGCGCCCGATGGCGGCGCGGTGTTCGAGATCCGCCTGCCCGCCATCGACGCCCCCACCGAGGGTGCCGGCGCACCGGACGCGCCGGAGCTGCCGGGCCCGGGCGCTCAGCCGGCGTCGGGCGGGCCGCCGGCGGCCGTCCAGGCGGCCAGCGGCGCCGCCTCGGGGCCCAGGCCGCCCAGCCCCGACACCACGCCCTGACGCTCGGCCTCGCTGCGGTTCTGGCTGAGCTTGAACTTGCCCGTCAGCGCGCTGAGCGGGATCTCGATGGCGACGATGGCGCGCAGCATCGCGGCCAGGTAGTCGGCCGGCGCATCGGCCACCGCCCAGGGCGCCGGCATCGGGGCCTCGTGGCGGGCCGTCAGGCGCTCGACCACGTCGCGCGCCGCCGCGGCGTCATCGATCGCGCGCAGTGTGCCGCGGGCCTGCACCATGGCGTAGTTCCAGGTCGGCACCACCTTGCCGTGCTCGGCCTTGCTGGGATACCAGCCCGGCGAGACATAGCCCTGCGGCCCCTGGAACACCACCAGCACCTCGCGCCCCTGCGCCGCCTGCCACAGCGGATTGGCGCGCGCCACATGGGCCAGCAGCCGGCCCTGCGGCGCATCGGCGGACGGCGGCTCGTACAGGAAGGGCAGCGCATCGGCCACCGGCGCGCCCTGCGCGCCGGCCGTGACCAGCAGGCCCATCGGATGGGCCTGCATCAGCGCCTGCAGCGCCTCGGGCCGGACTTCCTCGAAATGGCGGGGCAGGTACATCAGCGGGTCTCCGGCGACAAGGGGTGGGCTGCGGGGTGGGCTACGGGCTGCGCCGCAGTGTGGGTCTCAGCGATCGGCCCGTCGAACTGCGGCTCGCAGCGCACCTCGCTGCGCACCGAGTTCGCGATGAAGCAGGCCTCGTGCGCCGCATGGTGCAGGCGCAGCACCTCGGCAGCATCGGGCTGGCGGTCGCCGGCCCAGCGCACACGCGGGCGCAGCGTCACCTCGGTCATGGCCAGGCGGCCCTGGGCATCGCGCGCCAGCGTGCCGCTGGCCTCGTCGCGGTAGTCGTCCACCACCCAGCCGGCACGGCAGGCCAGGTCCAGGAACCACAGCAGGTGGCAGCTCGACAGCGCGGCGACGAAGGCCTCCTCGGGATCGACCGCCGAGGCGTCGGACATCGGCAGCGGCACCACCTGCGGCGACGACGAGGCCGGCAGGTCGATGCCACCGTCGAAGTGCCAGCGGTGGGCGCGGCTGTAGCGCCGGTCGGTGAAGGGCTGCGCATCGCGCTGCCAGGCGATGGTGGCGGTGTAGTGGGACATCGGAAGACGGCGCTCGGAGGCGCAGGCGGCGGCTGCAATGGCTTGCCAGCGTAGCGAATAATCCGGCAATGCAAGGAGCCAATTGATGCGTGCGCAGGGAACCAAAGCCGCCGTGCCCAAGCGGCTGCAGGTGTACCGCCAACTGCGCGCGGCCATCGAGCAGGGCAGCTTCGCGCCCGGCACGCGGCTGCCGCCCACGCGCGAGCAGGCGCAGGCCCTGGGCGTGGGCCGCAACACCGTGCTGTGGGCCATGGCGCGGCTGCAGGCCGAGGGCTATGTGCGCGGCCGTGTCGGCGACGGCAGCTATGTGGCCGAGGACCTCGCGGCGCTGCGGCCGGGCCTCGCGGCATTGCCGGCCGGGCCCGCGCCGACCGCGCCAGGGCTTGCGGCCCGGCCCGGCGCCGGCATCGCGGCGCCGATGCTGGCCTTGTCTGAGCGCGGCCGGCTGATCGCCGACACGGCGCTGCGCTGGCAGCCGCCGCTGACCGCGGCCCTGCCCTTTCGCATCGGTGCGCCCGAGGTGGCGCGCTTTCCGTTCGCGCTGTGGGACCGGCTGGCGCGCGGCCATGGCCCGGCGCAGCGCCAGGCCCAGGCGCAGTACCTCGATCCGGCCGGCACGCCGGCGTTGCGCGAAGCCATCGCGCAATGGCTGTGGGCCTCGCGCGGCGTGCGCTGCGAGCCGGGCCAGGTGCTGGTGACCGCCGGCTCGCAGCAGGCCATCGACCTGGTGGCGCGGCTGCTGCTGGATGCCGGCGACCCGGTGTGGGTGGAGGACCCCGGCTATCCCGGCATCCGCGCCAGCCTGGTGGGCCACGGCGCCCGCGTGTGCCCGGTGCCGGTGGATGCCGAAGGCCTGGCGCTGGATGTGGCGCGCGAGCGCTGGCCCGCCGCGCGCCTGGCGGTGGTGACGCCCACGCACCAGTTCCCGTTGGGCCTGCGCATGAGCCTGGCACGCCGGCTGGCGCTGATCGACTGGGCGCGCGAGGCCGGGGCCTGGATCGTCGAGGACGACTACGACGGTGAGTTCCAGTACGGCGCGCACCGCATGCCGGCGCTGACCAGCCTGCCGCACGACGGCCGCGTGATCTACGTGGGCACCTTCTCGAAGACGCTGCACCCGGGCCTGCGCCTGGGCTTTCTGGTGCTGCCGGCGACGCTGATGCCGGCCTTTGCCGCGGCCAAGGCGCTGAGCGACCGGCACAGCCCCGGCGAGGCCCAGGCGGTGCTGGCGCGCTTCATCGCCGAGGGCCATCTGCTGCGCCACCTGCGGCGCATGCGCGAGCTGTATGCGCAGCGCCAGGCGGTGATGGTGCAGGCCCTGGCCGAGGCCACGCACGGCGCGCTGCAACTGACGGCCGCCGAACACGGCATGCACCTGTGCGCCGAGGTGGCGTCTGCGGTGGACGACGCGACCGTGAGCGCGGCCGCCGCCCGGCGCGGCGTGCTGCTGGCGCCGCTGTCGCGCTACACCGTGGCTGCGCCGCGGCGCGGCTGGCTGTTCGGGCATGCCGCCTACGAAGCGGCGGCGCTGCAGGCGGCGGCGCGGGCCGTGGGCCCGCTGCTGCGCCGCGCGGTCGTCAGTACAGCGTGAAGCTGGCCCAGTAGGCCACCGCGGCGACGAAGGCCGAGGCGGGAATCGTCAGCACCCAGGCCCAGACGATGTTGCCGGCGATGCCCCAGCGCACGGCCGAGGCATTGCGCACCGAGCCCACGCCGACGATGGCGCCTGTGATGGTGTGCGTGGTGCTCACCGGCACGCCGATGGCAGTGGCGATGAACAGCGTCATCGCCCCACCGGTCTCGGCGCAGAAGCCGCCCACCGGCTTGAGCTTGGTGATCTTCTGACCCATGGTCTTGACGATGCGCCAGCCGCCGAACATGGTGCCGAAGCCGATCGCCAGGTAGCACGACCAGATCACCCAGCTGGGCGGCATCTTGTCGCTGGCGGCGGCATAGCCCGACGAGATCAGCAGCATCCAGATGATGCCGATGGTCTTCTGCGCGTCATTGCCGCCATGGCCCAGCGAGTACAGGCCGGCCGACACCAGCTGCAGGCGGCGGAACCAGCGGTCGACCTTGAGCGGTGGCGTTCGCCGGCAGATCCAGGCCACCAGCACCATCATCAGCGAGCCGAGGGTGAAGCCCAGCAGCGGCGAGACGAAGATGAACAGCACCGTCTTGCCCACGCCCGCACCGATCAGCTTGCCGGCGCCGGCCTTGGCGATGACCGCACCGACGATGCCGCCGATCAGCGCATGCGAGCTCGACGACGGGATGCCGTAGTACCAGGTGATGACGTTCCAGGTGATCGCACCGACCAGGGCACCGAACACCACATGGTGGTCGATGATGCCGGGCTCGGCAATGCCCTTGCCCACCGTGGCCGCCACCTTGAGCTGGAACACCCCGATCGCCACCACGTTGAAGAAGGCGGCGAACAGCACCGCGTGCTGCGGCTTGAGCACGCCGGTGGACACGACGGTGGCGATCGAGTTCGCCGCGTCGTGGAAGCCGTTCATGAAGTCGAACACCAGGGCCAGGACGACGAGCATCGCCACGGCCCAGAAGCCGATCTGCATCGCGTCCATGTCAGGAATTCTCCAGGACGATGCCCTCGATCATGTTGGCCACGTCCTCGCAGCGGTCGGAGATCGACTCCAGGTGCTCGTACACGGCCTTCAGCTTGATCAGCTCGCGCACGTCGATGTTGTCGCGGAACAGCTTGCTCATCGCCGAGCGCATCACGCGGTCGGCATCGCTCTCGAGGCGGTCGATCTCCTCGCAGGTCTTCAGCGCGGCCTCGGCCACGGCGGGCTGGCTCAGCTTGGGCAGCAGACTCACGGCATGCTGCACGCGCTCGCAGCACTTGGCGCTGATCTCGGCCAGGCGCAGCACGTCCTCGTTCATCTTCTGCAGGTCGTACAGGGCCATCACCTCGGCCGAGTCCTGCAGCAGGTCGAGGATGTCGTCCATGGCATTGATCAGGCCGTGGATCTGCTCGCGGTCCAGCGGCGTGATGAAGGTCTTGTGCAGCAGGCGGTTGACCTCGGCGGTCACGCGGTCGGCCTGCTTCTCGAAGTGATCGACCTCGTTGGCGTACTTCTCGCGCAGCACCGGGTCGGCATACGACTGCACCAGGTTCTGGAAGGCGCGCGCACCCTCGGCGATGTGCTTGCCATGCTCATCGAACATGGCGAAAAAATTGCCTTCGCGCGGCAGCAGCTTGCCGAACAACATGGGGGGAGTCTCCAGGGGGAATTACAGCGGGGCCGGGCGAACGCCGCCCGCTCGGTCACCGATTCGTCATCGGTTTGTCGCGGCGCGATTGTATGCAGGCCGCCGCAAGCGCCCGATGCGGGAACTGAGGAAAACCCTCAAACCCGCAATCAGGTGGTGGCAGACGGCGGCAGGCGCTCGATGCGCTGGCCGGCCACGCCGTCCAGCCAGGCCGCCAGCGGACCCAGGCCCGGCACCTGCAACTGCGGGCGCAGTTCCAGCAGCGGCAGCAGCACGAAGGCGCGCTGGTGCAGACGCGGATGGGGCAGCGTCAGCGCCGCCGTCTGGCTGCGGTGGTCGCCATGCAGCAGCAGGTCCAGATCCAGCGTGCGAGGCGCGTTGCGGTAAGGGCGTGCCCGGCCCTGGGCCTGCTCGATGCCATGCAGCGCGGCCAGCAGCGCGGCGGGTGCCAGCGGCGTGTGCAGCAGGGCCACGGCATTGAGGAAATCGGGGCCGTCGGCGTCCACCGGCGCGCTGCGGTACAGCGACGAGCAGGCCAGCACGCGGCAACCGGGCAGCGCGGCCAGTGCGTCCAGCGCGGCCCGCAGCGCCGCGCGCGCATCGCCGAGGTTGGCCCCCAGGCCCACCAGGGCCTCGTGCGGCGCCAGCGCGTCGGCGCCCGGCCCGTCGGATGACGGCCCGGGCCACACGCCGTCAGCGGCGGTCAATCGGGTTCAGTCGCCAGCCGGTGCCGGGCTGCCGCCCTGGCCACCGGCACCACCGGCCCCACCGGTTCCACCCGCCGGCTTGCGGCGGCGGCGGCGGCGCTTGCGCGCCGGCGCAGCGCCGGTCTCGGCGCCCTCGCCGGCCAGCGCGTCGCCATCGGCCTCGGCGCCATCATCGGCCGCGTCGTCGCCGTCGTGCGCGGATGACGCATCCCCCGCCCCGTCACCCGGGTCGGCCACCGGCGCCGGACGTGCCGGCTTGGCCGCCTTGGGCACGCGCTTGGGCGGCTGGCGCTGGGCTTCGCGCACCGCGGCCAGCAAGGCCTCGCGGTCCTCGTCGCTGCCCAGCGAGAAGTCTTCCCACCAGTCGGCCAGCTCGGCCGGCGCCTCGCCCACATCGGCGCGCAGGCGCAGGAAGTCGAAGCCGGCGCGAAAGCGCGGCTGCTCGATCAGCGAGTACGCGGTGTTGGGCTGACGGCGCTCGAAGCGCGGCTGCATCATCCAGATCTCGCGCATGTCGGCACCCAGCTTGCCGCGGCCCGAGACATCGCCGATGCGCGCGTCGAACACCGCGTCGATGGCCGCCTGCAACGCCGGCACCAGGTGCTCGCCCGCGGCGCGGCGCTCGTTCCAGCCGTCCAGCACGTCGTGCCACAGCAGGCTGGCCAGCAGGAAGCTGGGCGCCACCGGCTTGCCTTCGCCGACGCGGCGGTCGGTGTCGGACAGCGCCATGCGCACGAAGGCCATGCGCTGCTCGGAACTGCGGCGCTCGTCGAACACGGCCTCCAGCACCGGGAACACGCCGCGGTGCAGGCCGTGCTTCTGCAGCACCTCCAGGCTGGCCAGCGCGTGGCCGGTCTGCAGCAGCTTGATCATCTCGTCGAACATGCGCGAGATCGGCACGTCGGCCAGCTGCGGCACGATGGCCGGGATCGGCGCGGCCGTCGCGGCCTCGAGCTCGAAGCCCAGCTTGGCCTCGAAGCGGATGGCGCGCAGGATGCGCACCGGGTCTTCGCGGTAGCGCGTGGCCGCATCGCCGATCAGGCGCAGACGCTTGGCCTTCACGTCGGCCAGGCCGCCGTGGTAATCGACCACGATCTGCGTCTCGGGGTCGTAGTACATCGCGTTGACCGTGAAGTCGCGGCGCGCGGCGTCCTCGATCTGCGGGCCCCAGACGTTGTCGCGCAGCACGCGGCCGCTGGCGTCCACCGCATGGGCCTGACCTGCCAGCTCGGCCTTGGCGGTCTTCTCGTTGCCGCCCACCTGGGTGGCGTCGGCCGAGTCGAGGTAGGCGCGGAAGGTCGAGACCTCGATCACCTCGTGGTCGCGGCCGCGGCCATGCACCACGTGCACGATGCGAAAGCGCCGGCCGATGATGAAGGCGCGGCGGAACAGGCCCTTGACCTGCTCGGGCGTGGCGTTGGTGGCCACGTCGAAGTCCTTGGGCGCGCGGCCCACCAGCAGGTCGCGCACCGCGCCACCCACGATGTAGGCCTCATAGCCGGCCTGCTGCAGCGTGCGCACCACCTTGATGGCGCGGTCGTCCACCAGATGGCGGTCGATGCCGTGCTCGGTGACCGGCACCTCCACGCGCTTGCCCAGCGGGATCTTGGGGCGCGCCGGAACGGCCTGCGTGGCCGCAGCGGCGGCCGCGGCTTGGACCGCTGCGTCGCCCTGGCCGAGCAGGCGCTGGATCAGCTTCTTGATCATTGGTCGAACAACCTCAGGATGCGCCAGCCACGTTCACGCGCGAGGGTCTCGAGCGCCGGGCCGGGATTGGTGGCCACCGGCTCGCTCACCCGTTCGAGCAGCGGCAGGTCGTTGGTGGAGTCACTGTAGAACACGGTGCGATCGAAATCGCCGAAGGCCTGACCGCGCGCGGCCAGCCACTGGTTCACGCGGTCGATCTTGCCTTCGCGAAACGAGGGCACGCCGGCGATGCGGCCGGTGGCGCGGCCCTCGGCGTCGCGCTGCAGCTCGACGGCGATCAGCTCGGGCACGCCGAAGGCCGTGGCCACCGGGCGCGTGACGAACTCGTTGGTGGCGGTGACGATGGCCACCAGGTCGCCGGCCTGCTGGTGCGCACGCACCAGGTCCAGCGCCTGCGGCTGGATCATCGGCGCCATCACCTCGGCCATGAAGCGCTGGCGCGCCGCCTCCTGCTCGGCCAGCGGGCGCACGCGCCAGGCATGGGTGGCGAACTCGACGTACTCGTCGATGTCCAGCGTGCCGGCCAGGTACTGCAGGTAGAAGCCGTCGTTGCGGCGGGCGTGCTCGGCGGCATCCACCCAGCCCATGGCGATCATGAAGGCGCCGAAGGCGTGGTCGGAGTCGCCGGGGATCAGCGTGCCGTCGAGGTCGAACAGCGCCAGGTTCATCGCGCGCCCTCGCCGCTGTCTTCGGCCAGCATCTTCTTCAGCAGCGGCACGGTGACGCTGCGGTGCTCGGACAGCGCGAACTCGTCCAGCCGGTCGAGCAGGTTCATCAGGTGGCCCAGGTTGCGGGTGAATCGGGTGAGCAGGTAGTCCATCACGTCGTCGGACAGGAAGATGCCGCGGCGGTCGGCCTCGCGGCGCAGCGCGCTGCGCGTCTCGGCCTCGCCCAGCGGCTGCAGCGCGAACACATGGCCCCAGCCCAGGCGGGTGCGCAGGTCGTCGCGCAGCGGCAGGTCCACCGGCGGCTGGCGGCCGGCGGCCAGCCATTGCACGCCATGCGTGCCGGCGTCGATGAACAGCGCGAAGGCCGCCTGCTGGCGCGCCGCGTCCAGCGCCTCGCAGCGATCGACCACCACCAGCGACCAGGCTTCGTCGAAGGTCCAGGGCAGCGGGTCGGCGGCATCGAACCAGCCCACGCGCTCGCCGTGGTCCTGACGCTCGGTGGCCATGGCGCGCAGCAGGCGGGTCTTGCCGCTGCCGGTGTCACCCCACAGGTACACCGGCGCGGCGGCCACGCCGTCCAGGCCCAAGCCGCGCAGGTGCTGCACGGCGGCGGCATTGGCGCCCACCTGCACGGTGTCGAAGCGGTCGGCCGGCGGCGGCGCAATCGGCAGCGGGATCTGCTTCATGGACGGCTCATCCGCGGTAGATCTCGCTGGCCAGGTAGGCCACGCGCAGCCGGCGCGCCGCCACCACGGCCACCGCGCTGGCGGGCAGCGCCACCAGCACGCCGACGAAGCCGAACAGCTGGCCGAAGGCCATCAACGCGAAGATCACCGCCAGCGGCGACAGGCCGATGCGCTCGCCCACCAGGCGCGGCGTGAGCACGAAGCTCTCCAGCACCTGGCCGGCGCCGTAGATCAGCGCCACCCAGCCCAGCGCCGCCAGCGTGCCGAACTGCAGCAGCCCGGCCAGCACCGCCAACGCCAGGCCGAGGCCGAAGCCCACATAGGGCACGAACACCGCCAGCCCGGTGAACACGCCCACCGGCAGCGCCAGGTCGAAGCGCGCCACGGCCAGCGCCACGGCGTAGTAGACGGCCAGCGCCACCATCACCAGCACCTGACCACGCAGGTACTGGCCCAGCACCGCGTCGCACTCGTCCATGAAGCCGGTGACCGGTGCGCGCATGCGCGGCGGGATCAGCGACTGCGCCCGCGCCACCAGGGCCGACCAGTCGGACAGCAGGTAGTACAGCACCACCGGCACCAGCACCGCATTGCCGATCAGCGACAGCATCACGCTGCCGCCCAGGCGGGCCGAATTGAGTGCGGCGGCCAGCCAGTCCTCGCCCTTGTCGTCCATCACCTGCACCACCCAGGCCTTCAGGCTGGCCAGGTCGAGGTTCACCTGGATGCCGAACTGCGCCAACCAGGGCGACAGCGTGGCGTCCAGGCGGTCGAGCAGCGGCGGGATCTGCGCCTTGAGCGCCGGAATCTCCTTGACCAGCACCGGCACCAGCAACAGCAGCAGCGACATCGCCGCCAGCAACGCCAGCACCTCGACGAACAGCACCGCCAGCACCCGCGGCAGGCCGCGCCGCGCCAGGCGCTCGACCATCGGATGCAGCATGTAGGCCAGCACCGCCGCCACCAGGAAGGGTGTCAACACCGGCGCCAGCAGCCACAGCAGCAGCGCCACCGCCAGCGCCAGGGCGGTCCAGGTGAGGGTTTGTCGTTGGGTGGAACTGAGGGTCATCGGCGGTGCGCGACGCACGCCGGACGGCCCGCGCGAAGCCCGCGATTGTAGGCGGAGCGTCCATGGGTCCCGCCGCGGCTCAGCGCAACGCCGGCCATCGCCGGGCGGCCGATCAATGCAGGCGCGGCGCGCCGTCGCGGCGCATCTCGGCCAGGCGCTGGCGCAGCGCACCGGCGTCGTCGGCCGCTGGTGCGACGGCCAGGTAGGCTTCCAGATCGGCCATGGCCTCGCCGTGGCGGCCCAGTTCGGCCCAGGCCAGACCGCGGTCGCGCCGCTCGTCCGCCGCATCGGGCAGCAGCAGCACCAGGCGCTGCTGCACCGCCAGCAGGCGCGGCCAGTCCTCGGCGGTGCGGTGGATTTCCTTCAGGTTGCGCAGCAGCCGCGCCAGCACGTCGCGCGCCGGCGCCGCCTGCAGGAACAGGCCCAGCGGCGTCTCGAAGTCGCCCTCCAGGCCGTGGCGGCGGCGGTAGGGCGCCAGGCGCTCATCCAACTCGTCGCGCGACAGCGAGCGGCCGTTGAACGGGTCGAGCAGCACCTCGCCCTGCGGCAGCCGCAGCTTGACCAGGAAGTGGCCGGGGAAGGACACGCCGCGCGCCCACAGTCCCAGCTGGCCGGCCAGCTCGATGTAGATCAGCGCCAGCGTGATCGGGATGCCGCGCCGGCTGGCCAGCACGGCGTGGATGTAGCTGTTGTCGCGGTCGTAGTAGTCGTTGACGTTGCCGGCGAAGCCCAGCTCGTCGAAGAAGTAGCGGTTGAGCGCCCGCACGCGGCTGAGCGGCGAGGCGTCGGCCGGCAGCCGCGCCTTCAGCCGGCCGCCCAGGCGGTCGATCTCGCCGACCACGGCCTGCACGTCGAGCGCCGGTTCTTCGTCCTGCGCCACGCAGATGGCGGCTTCGAGCAGCGCGAAGCCCTCGTCCTCGGCCACCAGGTTGGCGAAGTACTCGAGGGCGCCGGGCGGGTGCAGCGGCAGGAATGGCATGCAGCGAAGTGTAGGTGCCGCGCCGACCGAGCGCCGGGCCGACCCAAGCCAGTCGGCGCACCCGCCCGGCGGGTGGCCTGGCGTACCCGCCGGGCCGGGTGCCCCAGTTTCAGGACTTGCGCATGAAGTTGCGCAGGTTCACGCCGGCCAAACGCAGCACGCCGAAGTAGATCAGCGCCGACGAGCCCAGCGCCGCGGCCATCGCACCGGCGCGCAGCGCCTCGTGGCGGCCCAGTGCCAGCCAGTCGATGCGCTGCGCCAGCAGCCACATCCAGCCGCCCATCACCGCGCAGCCCAGCAGCACGCGCAGCGCGAAGCCCGCCCAGCCGGCGCCCGGCGTGTAGCTGCCGCGCCGCTTCAGGCCGGCGATCAGCAGCACAGCGTTGGCGTTGGCCGCCAGGCCGATCGACAGCGCCAGCGCCGCCACGCCCATGCCGGCGCCCAGGATGAAGGCCGCGTTCATCAGCTGCGTGAGCACCAGGGCCACGATGGCCACGCGCATCGGCGTGGCCATGTCCTGCTGCGCGAAATAGGCCGGCGCCGCCACCTTCACGCCCACCAGGCCGATGACGCCGGCGCCATAGCCCATCACCGCCAGCGTGGTGGTGTGCACGGCCCGCGCGTCGAAGGCGCCGCGGTGGAACAGCACGGCCACCATCGGCTCGGCGAACAGCAGCAGCGCCACCGCGCAGGGCAGCGCCAGCAGCAGCACCAGGCGCAGGCCCCAGTCGAGCAGGCCCGAATAGGCCGCCTGGTCGCCCTGGGCCTTGGCCGCCGACAGCTGCGGCGTCAGCACCACGCCCAGCGCCACGCCCAGCAGCGCGGTGGGCAGTTCCATCAGCCGGTCGGCATAGACCAGCGACGAGACCGCGCCCACGCCCAGGTACGAGGCGATCTGCGAGTTGATCATCAGGCTCAGCTGCGCCACCGACACGCCCACCAGGGCCGGCGCCATCTTGGCCAGGATGCGGCGCACGCCGGGGTGATGCCAGGCCGCGCGCAGGCGGCCCACGGTGACGCCCAGGCGCGGCAGCATGCCGATGCGCGCCAGCGCCGGCACCTGCAGCGCCAGCTGCAGCACGCCGCCCACCATCACGCCCAGCGTCAGCGCGAACACCGGCTCGATGCCGTGGCGGCGCAGCACGGGCACGCCCAGCAACGCCGCGGCGATCACCGACAGGTTCAGCAGCACCGGCGTGAACGCCGGGATGGCGAAGCGCTTCCAGGTGTTCAGCACGCCCGAGGCCAGCGCCACCAGCGACATGCAGCCGATGTACGGGAACATCCAGCGCGTCATCGCGGTGGCGGCCGCCTCGGTCTCGGGCGTGAAGCCCGAGGCCAGCAGCCACACCAGGCCCGGCGCGGCCAGGATGCCCAGCGCGCAGGTGACCACCAGCGCCCAGGCCAGCACGGTGGCCACGGCGTCGACCAGGTCGCGCGTGGCGGCGTCGCCCTCGGTGGCGCGGGTGGCCGCCAGCAGCGGCACGAAGGCCTGCGAGAACGCGCCCTCGGCGAACAGCCGGCGCAACAGGTTGGGAATGCGGAAGGCGATCTGGAACGCGTCCATCATCGCCGAGGTGCCGAACAGCGCGGCCCCGATCTGCTCGCGCACCAGCCCGGTGATGCGCGACAGCAGCGTGAGCGCCGAAACGGAGAAGACGGCCTTGAAGAGATTCATGCGGCTGCGCCGCACGGCGGACAAGGCGCGTGGTGGGCGACGAAAGCGCCCGCTGGCAGGGGCGAAGGGCGCGAATTATAGGAAGCCGCGCCCCGCGACTTCAGCTGCACTGGAAAGCCTTGACGCGACATGCTATAGTCATAGTCTTTGCCCCATCCGGAGCCAGCACCACAATGGCCACCTCCTCCAAAGCCAAGAAGAAAACCGTCCGTCTGGCGTCGGGCCGCAAGCGCGCTCGCCAGGACGTGAAGCTGAACGCCGCCAACACCGCGCTGCGTTCGCATTTCCGCACCGTCATCAAGAACGTGCAGAAGGCCCTCGACAAGGCCGCTGCCGGTGGTGACAAGGCCGCGCCGGCCGAACTGTTCAAGAAGGCCCAGCCCGTGATCGACTCGATCGCCGACAAGGGTCTCTTCCACAAGAACAAGGCCGCTCGCCACAAGAGCCGCCTGGCCGCCAAGATCAAGGCCCTGGCTGCCGCCGCCTGATCAAATTCCGGATGGTGCAAGCACGAAGGCCCGCGCAAGCGGGCCTTTGTCGTTTCCGGCCCCTGGCGCCGCGCTGCGGCGATGGCCAATCACCGGCACAGTCACCGGCACGATCCCGGCTCAGCCCTTGGCCAGCCCGGCCTTGACCAGCAGCGGCTTGACGCTGACGTAGTAGCTCTCGGCGAAGGCCCGGTACTCGGCCGGGTTCTTCTTCCAGGGCACCTGGATGTAGCGCGCCAGCAGTTCCAGCGTGTCGGGCGCGCTGTTGGCGGCGGTGAACGCCTCGTGCAGCGTCTGCACCACGGCCGGCGGCAGGCCCTTGGGGCCAACCAGGCCGTAGGGGCTCTGACCCACCGCGTCGATGCCACGCTCACGCAAGGTGGGCACGTTGGCGTACTTCGGCAGGCGCTGCTCCGTCACCATCGCCAGGATGCGTGCGCGTCCGTCGTCGACGAAAGGCCCCCACTGCGAGGCATCGGCCAGGAAGTCGATGTGACCAGCCATCAGGGCCTGCATCCATTCGGCGCCGCCCTTGTAGGGCACGTGCGTGAAGCGCGCCCCCGCCTTCTGCTCGATCTCGATCATCATCAGATGGCCCGAGCCCCCGATGCCGCTGGTGCCGTAGGTGTGCTTCTCGGGATTGGCCTTGCCGGCGGCGAACAGGTCCTCCACCGTCTTCCACGGCGAATCGGCCCGCACCACCAGCGCGAAGGTGTACGACGACAGCCCGGTGATGAAGGTGAAGTCGTTCAGCGCATGCCAGCTGCTGGGCTGGTAGTGCGGATAGCGCAGGCTGTTGATGGTGTAGACGGCCAGCTGGTGGCCATCGGGCTTGGCCGACATCAGCGCGGCCGGGGCCAGCGTGCCGGCCGCGCCGGGCTTGGCGTCCACCAGCACCAGCTGGCCCAGCGCCTTGCCCACCTTCTCGCCCAGCAGGCGCATGTGCAGGTCGGTGATGCCGCCGACCGCGAACGGGTTGTAGATCGTGATCGGCCGCTCGGGCTTCCAGGCCGGCGCCGGCTGGGCCTGGCTGCGGGTCGGCGTGCCGATCAGCGCCGGTGCGGCGATCAGGCTGCCCAGGCCGGCGCTGAGCATGCGGCGGCGGGCGTCGAAGGGGGCATGTGTCAAGGCGGACTCTCCTGCGTCGGGCAGCCGGTGGCCGGCGGTGGGCCGCCCGCAGCGGGCAGCCACCGGATCACAGCACCAAGCGGCCGCCCATGGGGGTCACGCAGGCGGCAGCCGCGGGTAACTCCTGGGAGGGGCTTCCCGAGGACCGGACGGAGGAAGCAGTCAGTGGGGTCGCGCCTGCCCATGGCGGGGGCGGTTGGCACAGGGGGTGCGGCGCTGCGGCCGCCGCGGCGTCAGCCGTTGGCCGCCTTGCGCGCCGGCGTCACCACGCTGGCCAGCGGCGGGTCGGGCAGCAGGCAGGCTTCGGCCACCTGCAGATCGTTGTCGCGGGCGAAGTTCATGACGAAGTCCCAGGCCATCGGCTCGACGTCGCGCAACGCCTCGCTGACGATCACGCACTTCACCCCCTCGATGACCCGCGGCACGCACAGCGGCGAATAGCCGATGTGGGCGCCGATGCCGGCGCCCTTGGGGCGGAACGACGACAGCGCGCCGGCCAGGCGTTCCGCCCAGTCGCTGGGACGGAACGGGCGCCCCGAGCTGGTGATGCCCTGGATGAAGATCTCGCGGGGTTTGGCGGCGGTCATGCGGGCGGTGCTGTCGATGGCTGGCTCGGGTGGAGCAGTCGTCGGCCGTCGGTCCGGTCGGACCCCGGCCATCGGCCACAGGAAGAAGGCGCTATTGTGCCGCGAACGTGACAGCCGTGCTGCAGCGCAGCAGCGATGGCCGACCGCGGCGAACGACCATCCCCGGTCTTCGGCCGCGCAAGCCCGACCTTTAGAATGGGCTTTCGTACCGGCGCGATGTGATCGACGCATCCGCCGGTTTTTCATTCCCCCGACGCGATCCCGTTTTCCCCCCGGAGTGATGCCATGACGTCCCATGTGATGAACACCTACGGCCGACTGCCTTTTGCGCTGTCGCACGGCCGAGGCTGCCGAGTCTGGGACACCGACGGCCGCGAATACCTCGACGCGCTGGGCGGCATCGCCGTCAACACGCTCGGCCACGCCCACCCCAAGCTGGTGCCGGCGCTGCAGGACCAGGTCGGCAAGCTGATCCACTGCAGCAACTACTACGCCGCACCGCTGCAGGAAGCCCTGGCCGACGAACTGGTGCGCCTGGCCGGCCTGCCCGACAGCAGCAAGGTCTTCTTCTGCTCCACCGGCCTGGAGGCCAACGAGGGCGCGCTGAAGATCGCGCGCAAGTTCGGCCACAACAAGGGCATCGCCCGGCCCGAGGTCATCGTCTACGACAAGGCATTCCACGGCCGCTCGATCGCCACGCTCAGCGCCACTGGCAACCCCAAGGTGCAGCAGGGCTTCGAGCCGCTGGTCGAGGGCTTCGTGCGCCTGCCGCTGAACGACCTGGACGCGGTGCGCGCCGCCGTGCAGGCCAACCCCAACATCGTGGCCATCTTCCTGGAGACCATCCAGGGCGAAGGCGGCATCAACCCCACGCGCGCCGAGGTGCTACAGGGCCTGCGCCAGATCTGCGACCAGCACGACCTGCTGCTGATGCTCGATGAGGTGCAGTGCGGCCTGGGCCGCACCGGCCGGTGGTTCGCCCACCAGTGGGCCGGCATCCAGCCCGATGTGATGCCGCTGGCCAAAGGCCTGGGCTCGGGCGTGCCCATCGGCGCCATCGTGGCCGGCCCGCGTGCGGCCGACGTGCTGCAGCCCGGCAACCACGGCACCACCTTCGGCGGCAACCCGCTGGCCATGCGCGCCGGCATCGAGACGCTGAAGATCATGCAGGAAGACGGCTTGCTGGCCCACGCCGCGGCCATGGGCGAGCGCCTGCGCAACGGCCTGGCCGCCGCGCTGGAAGGCGTGCAGGGTGTCAAGGAGATGCGCGGCCAGGGCCTGATGCTGGGCATCGAGCTCGACCGCCCCTGCGGCGTGCTGCTGACCCAGGCCGCCGAAGCCGGCCTGCTGATCAGCGTGACCGCCGACACCGTGGTGCGCCTGCTGCCGCCGCTGATCATCACGGCCGCCGAGGTCGACGAACTCATCGCCAAGCTGGCCCCGCTGATGCGCGCCTTCCTGGCCCAGCCTGCCGCCTGAAGCCACCGATGAAACCCGGGATGAGCCTGATGAAGCACTACCTGCAGTTCAAGGACCTGCGGGCCGAGGAGTACGCCTACCTCTTCGACCGCACCCGCATCATCAAGACGCGCTTCAAGAACTACGAGCGCTACACGCCGCTGAGCGATCGCACGCTGGCGATGATCTTCGAGAAGGCCAGCACGCGCACCCGCGTGAGCTTCGAGGCCGGCATGTACCAGCTGGGTGGTTCGGTGGTGCACCTGACCACCGGCGACAGCCAGCTGGGCCGCAGCGAGCCCATCCAGGACACCGCGCGCGTCATCAGCCGCATGGTGGACCTGGTGATGATCCGCACCTTCGAGCAACAGCGCATCCGCGACTTCGCCGCCGCCTCGCGCGTGCCGGTGATCAACGGCCTGACCAACGAGTACCACCCCTGCCAGATCCTGGCCGACATCTTCACCTTCATCGAGCACCGCGGCAGCATCGCGGGCAAGGTGGTGGCCTGGGTGGGCGACGGCAACAACATGGCCAACACCTGGCTGCAGGCGGCCGAGATCCTGGGCTTCACGGTGCATGTGTCCACGCCCTCGGGCTACGAGGTCGATCCGGCCGTGGCCGGCATCTCCAACACCAACTGCTACAAGGTCTTCAAGAACCCGCTGGACGCCTGCCGCGGCGCCCACCTGGTGACCACCGACGTGTGGACCAGCATGGGCTACGAGGCCGAGAACGAGGCCCGCATCCAGGCCTTCGCCGACTGGTGCGTCGATGCCGAGATGATGGCCGTGGCCCAGCCCGACGCGCTGTTCATGCACTGCCTGCCGGCGCACCGCGGCGAGGAGGTGACGGCCGAGGTCATCGACGGCGCGCAAAGCGTGGTCTGGGACGAGGCCGAGAACCGCATGCACGTGCAGAAGGCGCTGATGGAGTACCTGCTGCTCGGCCGCATCGGCTGAGTGCCGCGCCAACAGCACGCACGGTGGCCGGCGCGGCCGCCCTGCACGGGCGCGACGCGCCAGTGCCTCGTCAGCCAGACGCTGCACGATCGCCGTCAGGAGACAACACAACGATGAAAACCGCCCTGATCACCGATCTGCATGCCAACCGCGAGGCCGTCGAGGCCGTGCTGGACCACGCCCGCTTCCAGGGCGTGCAGCAATGGGTGCTGCTGGGCGACTTCGTCGGCTACGGCGCCGACCCCGGCTGGGTGGTGGACACCGCCCGCGAGCTCGTTCGCAAGGAAGGCGCGCTGGCCGTGCAGGGCAACCACGACATGGCCGTGGTGCGCGGCGTGTCGCCCGGCATGCGTGCCGAGGCGGCGCATGTGATCGGCTGGACGCGTGAGCGCCTGAACCCCGAGCAGGTGCAGTTCCTGGCCGATCTGCCGCTGGTGCAGACCCGTGGCGACCACCTCTACGTGCACGCCAACGCCTGGGCGCCGGCCGGCTGGGACTACATCCAGGGCCGCAGCGAGGCGGTGCGCAGCATGCACGCCACCGACAGCCGCTACACCTTCTGCGGCCACATGCACGAGCCCAAGCTGTTCCATGTCTCGGGCACCGGCAAGGCGGGCGACTTCGTGCCCACGCCGGGCGTGCCCATCCCGGTGCCGCCGCACCGCCAGTGGCTGATCATCCCCGGCTCGGCTGGCCAGCCGCGCGACGGCAACCCGGCCGCCTGCTACGCGATCTTCGACGACGCGCAAGCCACCATCACCTACCACCGCGTACCGTACGACCACGAGACCGCCGGTGCCAAGATCCTCGCCGCCGAATTGCCGCAACGCCTGGCCATCCGGCTCGAGGAAGGCCAGTAGGCACCGCGGCGGCCACGCACGGGAACGGGAGGCTCGGCATGGACAGCAAGTTCTACAGCCCCTCGCTGGGCTACACCGGCTCGCGCGGCATGCCCGCGCCGCTGCCGCTGGAGCCCGGCATGGTGATCGACCAGTTCCGGCTGATCGAGAAGCTGCACGTGGGCGGCATGGCCCACCTGTGGAAGGTGCTGGAGGTCAACCACCAGGGTGATTCGCGCCTGCCGCTGATCATGAAGGTGCCGCGCATCAAGGGCGGCGAGGACCCGGCCACCATCGTCGGCTTCGAGGTCGAGCAGATGATCATGCCGATGCTCAAGGGCCCGCACGTGCCCAAGTTCATCGCCAAGGGCGACTTCACGCGCCTGCCCTTCATCGTGATGGAGCGCATCGAGGGCGTGAGCCTGCGCGCCCGGCTGGATGAAGCGCCGCTGGCGCTCGATGAGGTCATCGAGATCGGCTCGCGCGTGGCCACCGCGCTGCACGACCTGCACCGCCAGCACCTGGTGCACCTGGACATCAAGCCCAGCAACATCATGTTCCGCCCCGACGGCACGGCCGTGCTGGTGGACTTCGGGCTGTCGCGACACGACCACCTGCCCGACCTGCTGGACGAGGAATTCACGCTGCCGATGGGCACCGGGCCCTACATGTCGCCCGAGCAGGTGCAGTTCGTGCGCAACGACCCGCGCAGCGACCTGTTCGCGCTTGGCGTGATGCTCTACCACTTCACCACCGGCGAGCGGCCGTTCGGCGCGCCCGACTCGGTGCGCGGCCTGCGCCGGCGGCTGTACGTCGAGCCGGTGCCGCCGCGGGCACTGCGCAGCGACTGCCCGCCCTGGCTGCAGGAGGTGATCCTGCACCTGCTGGAGGTCAAGGCCGAGCGGCGTTATCAGACCGCCGCGCAGCTGGCGCTCGATCTGCAGAACCCCGGCGAGGTGCCGCTGACCCGCCGTGCCGAGAAGATGACGCGCAGCGGCACGATCAAGACGCTCAAGCGCTGGTTCTTCGCCCTGGGTGCCGAGCCGGCGCAGCCGCCGGCCAAGGTGACCGAGCAGATCGAGAAGAGCCCGATCATCGTGGCCGCGGTCGACATCGAGAACGCCAGCGCGCCGCTGCTGGAGCAGTTGCGCGAGACGGTGCGGCGCATCGTCGTCACCGAGCCCGGCGCACGCCTGGCGTGTGTGAGCGTGATGAAGATCGCCCGCATCGGCATGGACGACCTGGTCGACACCGAGGGCCGCAGCAAGCACGTCAAGCAGCTGGTGGGCCTGAAGCACTGGGCGCGGCCGATCAGCAAGGCGCTGAACCTGGAGGAAGGTCGCCTGACCTTCCACGTGCTGGAGGCGCCGGATGCCGCCGCCGCGATCCTGGAGTTCGCCCAGCGCAATCAGGTGGACCACATCGTGATGGGCGCGCGCGCCTCGTCCACGCTGCGCCGGCTGCTGGGCAGCGTGTCGTCGCAGGTGGCCGCGCAGAGCGAATGCACGGTGACCGTGGTGCGCGTGCCCGCCCCCGACCCGAACGCCACGGCCACGCCCGGCGCCGACACGCCGCCGCCGGGCGCATCCCCCACCGCATGAGCGAAGAAGCCCTGAACCCCTGCATGCGCTGCGGCGCCTGCTGCGCAGGCATGCGCGTCGACTTCTCCAGCCACGAGCTGCAGAGCGAAGGCGGCACCGTGCCCGACGGCCTGGCCGTGCCGGTGACGGCTGGCCTGTCGCGCCTGCGCGGCACCGACCATGCGCGCCCGCGCTGCGCCGCCTTGAGCGGCACCATCGGCCAGCGCGTGAGCTGCGGCATCCACGAGTGGCGCCCCTCGCCCTGCCGCGAGTTCGGCCTGCGCGCGCCTTTCGGCATCGGCGACGAGGCCTGCGCCCGCGCCCGCGCCCGCCACGGGCTGCCACCGCTACCGATGTGAACGGGTCAGGCGCCTGATGCGCGCTGCTGCAGCACCCGGCTGACCGCCAGCACGGCCTGAGTGCGCGAGCTGACGTTCAGCGCGCGCAGCACCGCCGCCACATGGTCCTTCACGGTCTCGACCGACAGGTTCAGCTCGCGCGCGATCAGCTTGTTCGGCAGGCCCTTGAGCAGCAGCGCCAGCACCTCGGTCTGGCGTGGCGTGAGGCCCAGCACATCCAGCCCGTCAGGCCGACGCGGGGGCAGCAGGCCGTCCAGCGCGGCCAGGGGCGCGACCGCTGGCGCAACTGCCGCCGCCACCGTGGGCTGGGGCACGGCCGGCGCCCCCTGCCCCGCCCGCGCCGCGGCCTCGGCCGCATCGGCCGCCGCCAGCTGCGCGCGGGCGGCGGTGATCGTCGTGTCGCCCAGGTCGCCGCGGCCCTGCAGCCGCGAGATCAGCTCCAGCAGCACCGGCGGGATGTAGACGCCGCCCGACAGCACCATGCTCAGCGCCTCGGTCAGCTCGGCCATCGACGATCGCTTGGGCACGAACCCCATCGCCCCCATGTCCACCGCGCGCACCACGTCGGCCAGCCGTTCGGTGGCCGAGACGATGGCCACCGGCAGCTCGGGGTGGTCCTGGCGCAGTTCGGCCAGCACGTCGAAGCCGTCGACATCGTCGCCCAGGCGCAGGTCGAGCAGCAGCAGGTCGAAGGGGGCGTCATCACCGGCCAGCAGGGCCTTGGCCTGTGCGGGCGTCTCGGCCGCCCCCACGTGGATGCCGGGGTCCAGCGTCTCCAGCATCTGGCGCAGCGCGGTCAGCACCAGCGGGTGATCGTCGAGCATCAGCACCTTCATGTCCTGCCCCTCCTGCTGTGGTGGCGTGTGCCGTCATGCGCCGCGCCGGGCGCCGGGTGGCCCGCTCAGGTGTAGCGCCGCGACACCGCCTCGGCCACGCACACCGGCTTGTCCGAACCCTCGCGCTCGATGGTCACGGCCATGGTCAGCTGCGCGCCGCCGGCGATCGGCTCGTAGCTCAGCAGCAGCACCTGGGCGCGCAGCCGGCTGCCCACCGGCACCGGCGACGGGAAGCGCACCTTGTTCAGGCCGTAGTTGACGCCCATGCGCACGTCGTCGATGACCACCGTCTCGCCCACCAGCAGCGGCAGCAGCGACAGCGTGAGAAAGCCATGCGCGATGGTGGTGCCGAAGGGCCCGGCCGCCGCACGCACCGGATCGACGTGGATCCACTGGTGGTCGCCCGTCGCCTCGGCGAACTGGTCGATGCGCGCCTGGTCGATGGCCACCCAGTCGCTGGTGGCCAGGTGTTCGCCCACGCGGGCCTGCAGCGAGGCCAGCGTGGCGATGTGCACGGGGCCGGGGGTGATGTCGGGATTCAGAGCGGTCATTCGGAAAGCCAGTCGAGGATGGGTTGCCATTGCGCCAGGTCGCGCTCGACACGCCCGGGCGCCACGTCCCACAGCGTGAGGCCGCGCGCGGCCAGGTGCACATAGTTCTGCGTGTCACGCAGATGCGCCAGCAGCGGGCGCTGCAGGGTATCGAGCCACTCGTGCAGGTGCTCGGTGGCGTGGGTGTGCTCCTTCACGCGCATGGCCACCAGGCCCACCTGGAGGCGCTCGGCGCGCTTGTGCTCGGCCAGCGTGCGCAGGAAGGCTTGGGTGGCGGCCATGTCGAAGGGGCTGGGCTGCAGCGGAATGAGCAGCTTGTCGGCCAGCTTCATCACCGCGTCCAGGCGCTTGCCGTGCAGGCCGGCGGGCGTGTCGATCACGGCGTGCGTGGTGCCCTTGGGCAGGCGCACGGTGTCGCCACCGTCCAGCACCTCCCAGCCGCGGATGGGCGGCAGCTGCGGCGGGCGCAGGCCCAGCCAGCCGCGCGCGCTGTGCTGGCGGTCCAGGTCGCCCAGCATCACGGCATGGCCCTGGCGCGCCAGCCAGCCGGCCACGTTGGTGGCCAGCGTGCTCTTGCCCACGCCGCCCTTGGGATTGGCGACCGCGATCACCGGCATACCTGCTCCAGACCCTTGCACTGCTTGCTGGTATGTTACGAGAGCGACCTCTTCGCGCCACCCACCGACTGACCACGATGCCACGAATTCTGGTGATCGCCGCCCACCCGCACCTGGGGGAATCCCGCGTCACGCGCACGCTGCTGGCCGCCACACGCCAGGCCGCTGCCGGTGGTGCCGACATCGCCGTGCGCGAGCTGTATGCGCTGTACCCCGACTACCTGGTGGACGTGGCCACCGAGCAGGCCGCGCTGGCCCAGGCCGAGCTGCTGGTGTGGCTGCACCCGATCCACTGGTACGGCATGCCGCCGCTGATGAAGCTGTGGCTGGACGAGGTGTTCGCCTTCGGCTGGGCCTACGGGCCTGGCGGCACGGCGCTGGCCGGGCGCGACCTGTGGCTGGTGTGCTCCACCGGCGGCAGCGCCGCGTCGTACCGGCCCGAGGGCCACAACCGCTACCCGTTCGAGGCCTTCCTGCCGCCGTACGAGCAGGCCGCCGCGCTGGCCGGTCTGCGCTTTCTGCCGCCCCAGGTGCTGCATGGCGCGCACCAGGCCGACACGGCCACCATCGGCCGCTTTGCCCAGGGCTTCGTGCAGCGCCTGCGCAGCTGGCCCGATGCCGCCGGCTGGCCCGAACTGGCCAGCCTGCCGCCCTGCCCCGGCTGCGCGGTGCCGGCCGGCGAACGGCCGGTGGAGGCCTGAGCATGGAGCACGGCAACTGGCTGAGCAGCAGCCTGGTCTACCTAGGCGCGGCGGTGCTGGCCGTGCCGATTGCGCGGGTGCTGGGCCTGGGCGCCATCGTCGGCTACCTGGCCGCGGGCATCGCCATCGGGCCCTGGGGCCTGCGCCTGGTCACCGAGCCCGGCACCATCCTGCACGTGGCCGAGTTCGGCGTGGTGCTGATGCTGTTCCTGGTGGGGCTGGAACTGGAACCGCGCCGGCTGTGGTCGCTGCGCCGGCCGATCTTCGGTGGCGGCAGCTTCCAGCTGCTGGGCTCCACCGCGCTGATGCTGGGCGTGGCCGTGGCCGCCGGGGTGGATTGGCGCGTGGCCCTGGTGGCCGGCCTGGGGCTGGCGATGTCGTCCACCGCCATCGGCCTGGGCGTGCTGGCCGAGCGCAACCTGGGCGCCACCTCGTCGGGCCAGCATGTGCTGAGCGTGGCGCTGCTGCAGGACATCGCGGCCATCCCGGTGCTGGCCCTGGTGCCGCTGCTGGCCGCCGCGCCGGCCGGCGTGGCGCACGAAGGCGGCGGCTGGTGGGGCGCGGCCAAGGCGCTGGGCGTGGTGGCCGGCATCGTCTTCGGCGGCCGGCTGCTGCTGCGCCCGGCGCTGCGCTGGATCGCCCGCAGCGACACGCCCGAGATCTTCACCGCCGCCGCGCTGCTGCTGGTGGTGGCCACCGCCTCGCTGATGCAGGCGGTGGGGCTGTCGATGGCCCTCGGCGCCTTCCTCGCCGGCGTGCTGCTGGCCGAGAGCGAATACCGGCGCGAGCTGGAGACCGACCTCGAGCCCTTCAAGGGCCTGCTGCTGGGCCTGTTCTTCATCGCCGTGGGCATGGGCATCGACTTCGCCGTGGTGGCCGCGCACCCGTGGCTGATCGCCGCGGTGGTGGCCGGCTTCCTGGTGCTGAAGCTGGGCGTGCTGTGGGTGCTGGCCCACCTGGCGAAGTTGCCGCTGGCCGAGCGGCCGGTGTACGCGATCCTGCTGGCCCAGGGCGGGGAGTTCGGCTTCGTGGTCTTCCAGGCGGCGCAACAGGCCGGCGTGATCGATGCCGGCACCAGCTCGTTCCTGGTGGCGGCGGTGGCCATCTCGATGCTCACCACGCCGCTGCTGCTGCCGCTGGCCGACCGCTGGTGGGTGCCGCGCCTGGCCACCCGCGCGCCGCGCGCCGAGGTGCATGCCAGCGCCCACCTGAGCGAGCCGCAGGCCGCGCCGGTGATCATTGCCGGCTTCGGCCGCTTCGGCCAGGTGGTGGGCCGGCTGCTGAATGCCAGCGGCCTGAGCGCCACCGTGCTGGAGCACGACGCCGAGCAGGTGGAGGCCGTGCGCCGCTTCGGCTGGCAGGTGTTCTATGGCGACGCCAGCCGGCTGGACCTGCTGCGCATGGCCGGCGCGGGCGAGGCCCAGGTCTTCGTGCTGGCCATCGACGACATCGAGCAGAGCGTGGCCGTGGCCGAGCTGGTGCGCGAGCACTTCCCGCAACTCACCGTGGTGGCGCGGGCGCGCAATGTCACGCACTACCTGAAGCTGCGTGCGCTGGGCATCGAGCTGATCGAGCGCGAGACGCTGGACGCCTCGCTGATGAGCGGCCGCCATGTGCTCGAACGCCTGGGCTGGCAGCCGCATGCCGCACGCAACCAGGCGCTGCGCTTTCGGCGCCACACGGTGGAGCTGATCGAGCAGATGCGCGCCCATGTGGGCGACGAGCAGCAGCTGATCGCGGTGGCCAAGCAGGGCCGCCAGCAACTGGAGACCATGTGGGCGCAGGAGCGCGCCGAACAGGCCGCCGCACGCAACCGCCGCGGCTGGCATGGCGGCGACGAGCCGCCGCACTGATCCGCACTGAAGCTCACTTCAGCGCGTCATAGACCAGCTTGATGCCGGTGAGCAGCATGCCCACCGAGAACATCCGGTAGAACAGCGCCTGCGGGATCACGCGCACGATGCGCACGCCCACCCACACGCCCAGCGGCGTCACCGGCGCCAGCACCAGGGCCGTGCCCATGTTGGTCAGGTCGATCAGGCCCAGCAGGCCGTAGGGCAGCCACTTGGCGGCGTTGACCGCGGCGAAGAACACCGCCAGCGTGGCGGTGAAGCGCACGGGCGGCAGCTTCAGCGGCAGCATGTAGAAGCCCATCGGCGGCCCGCCGGCATGGGCCACGAAGCTGGTGAAGCCCGACACCGTGGCGAAGAAGAAACCAGCGGCCCGGGCCGGCGGCGGCGCATCGGCCTTGGGCGGAAACACCGTGCGGATGGCCAGGAACACCAGCGTGATGGCGCCCACGAGGCCGGCCACCGCCTTGGCCGGCAGCACGCCGAACAGCAGCCAGCCGATCACGATGCCGGTCAGCCCGGCCGGCAGCAGCAGTTTGAGCAGCGCGCGGTCGGCCTCGCGGGCCAGGGCCTTCAGGCCCAGCACATCGGCGATGGCCAGCAGCGGCAGCATGATGGCCGCGGCCTGCGGCACCGGCACGGCCAGCGCCATCAGCGGCACGGCCAGCGCGCCGAAGCCGGCGCCGAAGCCGCTCTTGCTGATGCCCATCAGCAGCACCGCGGGCACGGCCACCGCGTAGAACGCGGGATCGGTGATGACAGGCAACACAGGGAGGGGTCAGCAGAACTCGGCCAGGGACGCGACAATTGTGGGATGTTCCAGCCCTCCCAGCACGACGTCCGCCGATTCTTCTGCGAGACCTACCGCAAGCAGCGCGACGGCACGCCGCTGACGCCGATGGAAACCCTGGCCGGCGGCTGGATAGCCGAGCATCCCGAATACCACGGCGACCTGGCCGACCTGGACGCCGCGCTGGCCGCCGAGTACCCGGTGGAGGGCGGCCGCACCAACCCGTTCCTGCACCTGGCCATGCACCTGAGCATCAGCGAGCAGTGCAGCATCGACCAGCCCAGCGGCATCCGCCAGGCGGTGGAACTGCTGGCCGCGCGCCGCAATGCGCTGCATGAGGCCCACCACGAGGCCATGGAGTGCCTGGGCACGATGATCTGGGAAAGCCAGCGCAGCGGCCGCCCGCCCGACGGCCACGCCTACCTGGACGCCGTGCGGCGGCGGGCCACCCGCTGAAACTGGCACGCCGGCACCGGCCGGCGGGCCCGCGCCGTCACTTGGCGCGCACGGTCATCCACTCGACGGTGACGTAGTTGTCGGCGCGGTGCACCGCGTCGACGTTGCTGCGCATCGCCCACGGGATCATCTGGCGGTGCAGCGGCAGCGTGTGGAACTGTTCCTTCCACTCCAGCAGCGCGGCCTTGATCAGCTGCTCGCGCTTCTTCGGATCGGGCTCCACGCTGCTCTGGCCGGCCAGCGTGTCGACCTTCTCGTTGCGCACGTTGCCGAAGTTGTACAGGCCCACGCCCTTGTCGCTGCGCATGCGCATCAGCGGCGTCATCGTGGTCTCGGCATCGGTGATGGCGCCGCCCCAGCCGTACATGTACAGGCTGACGTCCATCTTCTCCACCTTGGGGAAGTACAGCGAGCGCGGCATCGCGTTGACCTTGACCTTGACCTTCAGCTGCGCCCACATCGCCGCCACCGCGAGGCAGATCTCCTCGTCGTTGATGTAGCGGTTGTTGGGGCAGTCCAGCGTCACCTCGAAGCCGTCGCCAAAGCCGGCGTCGGCCATCAGCTTGCGCGCGCCGGCCAGGTCGAAGGGGTAGCGGCTTTCCAGCGCGGGGTCGTTGAACGAGGCGATGCTGGACGGCGTCATCGCACCGGTGGGCAGCGACTGGCCGTTCATCAGCTTGCTGCGCAAGGCCTCGATGTCGATGGCCTGGTACAGCGCGCGGCGCACTCGCTGGTCCTTGAACGGGTTGCGGTCGCCGGGCACATTGGCATGCAGCAGCTTGTCGCGCGCCTGGTCCATGCCGAAGAACACCACGCGGTTCTCGGGGCCGTCGACCACCTTCACGCCCGGCACGTTGCGCAGGCGGGCCACGTCACGCGGCGCCGGGTCCTGCACGAAATCGAGCTCGCCCGAGATCAGCGCCGCCAGGCGGGTGGCGTCGTTGGCGATCGGGGTGTAGACCACCTCCTGCACATTGCCCTCGGCCATGGTGCCCCAGCCCCACCACGCCGGGTTGCGCTTGTGCACGGTCTTGATGCCGGGCGCGCGGCTGACCAGCATGAACGGCCCGGTGCCGTTGGCGTGCGTGGACGCGAAGGTTTCCTCGCGGTTCTTGTAGTCCAGCGGCTTGACGCTGCGGTTGGTCTCGCACCACGCCTTGCTCATGATGAAGATGGTGTCCAGGTGCTCCAGGAACACCGGGTTCACGGTCTTCAGCCGGAACTCCACCGTCAGCGGGTCGATCTTCACCGCCTCGCCCAGCGCCGACGCATAGGTGCTGATCTGCGAGGTGGGCTCCTTGGCCCGCTGCATCGAGAACACCACGTCGTCGGCGGTGAACGGCGTGCCATCGTGGAACTTCACGTTGGGCCGCAGCTTGAAGCGCCACACCAGCGGCGAGGGCTGGCTCCACGACACCGCCAGGCCCGGCACCAGGCCCAGCTTGCGGTCACGCGTGACCAGGCGCTCGTAGACCTGCTGGTTGACGCTGTTGGTCAGACCCTCGTTCTGCGAGTGCGGGTCCATGGTCATCGGATCGCCCTGGCTGGCCCAGCGCAGGGTTTGCGCCTGGGCGGGCGACAGGCCGGCACCGGCCATCACCACCGCGGTGGCCAGCAGCATCGAAGACAACGGACGAGATTTCATGGACAGACCCTGGTCGAGTGGAAGCGGGCCCGCAGCTCGTGGCGGCGGGCGGGCGGATGGCCGCGTGTGGAAGGCGTTCGGCCGGCGCGCAGTGTAGGCAAGGCCAGCGCGCGGTGCCGGGCGCAGGGGATCAGGCCGGCGCGTAGCCCTCTTCGGTCAGCGCGGCCACGAACTCGGCGGCCGGCTTGGGCGACTCGATCTGCACGCGGTGCGTGGGCAGGTCGATCTGCAGCCGGGCCTCGGCATCGACGCGCTGCACCGTCTCGGTGACGGTGCGCACGCAATGGCCGCAGGTCATGGTGGGCAGGGTGAGGTCGATCATGGACAAGGGCTCCCGGTGAACGGTGAACAACAGGCGATGCGCCCGAGTCTAGACCTTGACATCGTGGCAAGGTCTAGCATCCCGGCATGGACGACACCTGCACCCTCACCCTGCCCATCGACGGCATGACCTGCGCCAGCTGCGTGGCGCGGGTCGAGAAGGCCCTGGCCCGCGTGCCGGGCGTGCGCGAGGCGCATGTCAACCTGGCCACCGAGCAGGCCAGCCTGGCGCTCGACGCCAGCAGCCCGGCGGCCACCGCCCAGGCCGTGCAGGCCGCCCAGGCCGCGGTGGCCAAGGCCGGCTATGCCATCCCCGAGGAGACGCGCGACCTGCGCGTGGACGGCATGACCTGCGCCAGCTGCGTGGGCCGGGTCGAGAAGGCGGTGAAGCGCGTACCCGGCGTGCTGGAGGCCAGCGTCAACCTGGCCACCGGCGGCGTGCGCGTGCGGCGCCTGGCCGGCAGCGCCGGCGATGTGGCGCTGCGCGAGGCCATCACCCGCGCCGGCTACGAGGCCACGCTGCTGTCCGAGGGCGACGCCGGGGCCACCGGCCCGCGCCGCGGCGAGCTGCGCGGCTGGCACGTGGCAGCCGCCGCGCTGCTGAGTGCCCCGCTGGTGCTGCCGATGCTGGGCGACCTGGCCGGCCGGCACTGGATGCTGCCGGCGCTGTGGCAATGGCTGCTGGCCACGCCGGTGGTGTTCGGCTTCGGCGCGCGCTTCTTCGTGGCCGGCTGGAAGGCGCTGCGCGCCGGCGCCGGCAACATGGACCTGCTGGTGGCCACCGGCACCGCCGCGGCCTACGGCCTGAGCCTGGCGCTGTGGTGGCGCGAGCCCGAGGGCATGCCGCACCTGTACTTCGAGAGCGCGGCGGTGGTCATCACGCTAGTGCTGTTCGGCAAGTGGCTGGAGGCGCGCGCCAAGCACCGCACGCTGGACGCGCTGAACGCGCTGCGCGCGCTGCGCCCCGACACCGCCACGCGCCGCGACGCCCAAGGCGCCGAGCAGCGCGTGCCGCTGGCCGAGGTGCAGCCGGGCGACGTGGTGCTGGTGCGCCCCGGCGAGCGCCTGCCCACCGACGGCCTGGTGCTCGAAGGCCGCAGCCATGTCGACGAATCGCTGCTCACCGGCGAGAGCCTGCCGGTGGCCAAGGCGCCGGGCGACCGCGTGACCGGCGGCGCCATCAACGGCGAGGGCCTGCTGGCGGTGCGCACCACCGCGGTGGGTGGCGCCAGCATGCTGTCGCGCATCGTCGCGCTGGTGGAGACGGCGCAGGCGAAGAAGGCGCCGATCCAGCAGACCGTGGACCGCGTGGCCGAGGTCTTCGTGCCGGCGGTCGGCGGCGTGGCATTGGTCACGCTGCTGGGCTGGGGTCTGCTGCGGGGCGACTGGGCCGAGGCGCTGATCCACGCCGTGTCGGTGCTGGTCATCGCCTGCCCCTGCGCGCTGGGCCTGGCCACGCCGGCCACGCTGATGGTGGGCACCGGCCTGGCCGCCCGCCGCGGCATCCTGGTGCGCGACGCCCAGGCGCTGGAGCTGATGCGCCAGGTGGCCGTGGTGGCCTTCGACAAGACCGGCACGCTGACCGAGGGCAAGCCGGTGCTGGTGGCCCATCGGGCGGCCGACGCTGCACACGAGGCCAACGACACCCTGCTGGCCCAGGCCGCCGCGCTGCAAGCCGGCAGCGAGCATCCGCTGGCGCGCGCGGTGCTGCAGGCGGCCGCCGAACGGCGACTCGCCGCCCCGGCCGCCAGCGGCCTGCGCGCCGTGGCCGGCCGCGGCATCGAAGGCCAGGTGGCGGGCCGGCGCCTGGCGCTGGGCAGCGGCGTGTGGATGGCCGAGCTGGGCGTGGCCGATGCCGCGCTGGCGGCGCAGGCGGCGGCCTGGGCCGCCGAAGGGCGCAGCGTGTCGTGGCTGGCCGATCTGGGCCCGGCGGCCGACACGGTGGCAACCACCCTCGCCACAACCGGCCCGGCCCGTGCCCTGGGCCTGCTGGCCTTCGGCGACACGCCCAAGCCGGGTGCGGCCGCCGCGGTGGCGGCGCTGCGTGCCGCCGGCGTGCGCGTGGTGCTGGTCAGCGGCGACAACCGCGGCGCCGCCCAGGCGCTGGCCACGCAGCTGGGCATCACCGAACTGCATGCCGAGGTGCTGCCGGCCGACAAGGCGCGCGTGGTGGCCACGCTGCGCGAGGGCCTGGCGCCGGGCCAGCGCGTGGCCATGGTGGGTGACGGCGTCAACGATGCACCGGCGCTGGCCGCGGCCGACATCGGCCTGGCCATGACCCATGCCGACGGCGGTGGCACCGACGTGGCCATGCAGACCGCCGGCCTGACCCTGCTGCGCGGCGACCCGCTGCTGGTGGTGCAGGCGCTGGACCTGTCACGCGCCATCAGCCGGCGCATCCGCCAGAACCTGTTCTGGGCCTTTGCCTACAACGTGGTGGGCATCCCGCTGGCCGCACTCGGTCTGCTCAGCCCGGTGGTGGCTGGCGGCGCGATGGCGTTGTCCTCGGTCAGCGTGGTCAGCAACGCGCTGCTGCTGGCGCGGCACAAGGCCAGCTCGACCAGGTAGTCAGAGAACCCGCCCGGCGGGTGGTCTCGCGCCACCGCGAGACCGGGTGCTTCAGCTACTTGGTCTTCGACAGCACGTCGGTGCCGGCCCACATCGCGTCCAGGTGCGGGAAGTTCCAGCGGCCGGGCGGCTCGCGGTCGACGATGCGGTCGCCGCTCTGGCGCGCCAGGTCGATCAGCGTGGGCATGATCGGCATCTCGCGGCGGGTGTCGAAGAAGGCCTTGACGATCGGCGAGGTCAGCGTGTCGGCGTTCTGCTCCATCACCACCGCCAGCCGGCCGGATTCCAGCCGCACCAGCGCGCCGTTGGGATAGATGCCCAGGCTGCGCACGAAGGCGCGGAACACGGTGGGGTCGAAGTGACCCTTCCACGAGGCCATGCGCGCCACCGACTCGGCCGGATCCCAGCCCGCCTTGTAGGGCCGGTTGGAGGTGATGGCGTCGTACACGTCGCACACCGCGCCCATGCGCGCCAGCAGGGTCAGCTGGTCGGCCGGCAGCCGGTGCGGGTAGCCGGTGCCGTCCATGCGCTCGTGGTGGTGCAGGCACACGTCCATGGCCTGCTCGCTGGCGCCGCGCGCCTCCTGCAGGATCTCGTAGCCGCGCTCGGGGTGGGTCTTGATGACCGCGAACTCTTCCTCGGTCAGGCGCGCCGGCTTGTTCAGCACATCCAGCGGCATGGCCGCCTTGCCCAGGTCGTGCAGCAGACCGGCCAGGCCGGCTTGGCGGCAGGCCGCGTCGTCCAGGCCCATCTGCCGGCCCAGCGCCACCATCAGCGCGCACACGGCCACCGAGTGCATGTAGGTGTAGTCGTCGGCGGTCTTCAGCCGCATCAGGCTGACCAGCGCGCCGGGGTTGCGGGCCACCGAATCGGTGATCTCGTCGACCAGCGGGCCGCAGCCCTCGGCGTCCAGCGCGCGGCCCATGCGCGCCTCGTTGAACAGCCCGCTCATCACCTCGCGCGAGCGCTGGTAGGTCTTGGCCGCCTGCGCCAGTTCGGCCGCCATCTCCTGGCGGGCGGGCGGCGCGGCGGGTGGCGGCACAGGCGCCGCCTCGCGCTCGGCGGCCAGCGGCCGTGGCGGCATCGGCACACGGATGGTGTCGGCCGCGGCGAACACCGCGCGCGGTGAACGGGCTGACGCTGCCAGCGCCACCGAGGGCGTGGCGGCCTTGCGCGGCCCGTTCGCCAGGCGCACGCCGGCGGGCTCGTCGGCCTCCAGCACGTCCAGGCCCAGGGCCGGATCGATCCAGACCTCGCGCACCGCACTGGCCAGCAGCTTCTTCAGATCCTCGGGATCGCGCAGGACGAACTTGGTCTTCCAGAACGGGTGGTCGATCCAGTTGCCCTCCATGGCGTGCAGGTGCATGCCCAGCCGCACCTGGCCGACAGGAATTCGCTTGAGGGTTTTGCTGGCCGTTGGCATCGTCAACGGCTCTTATCGGCCCCCCTGCCCGGGGCTTGAGTGCGCCAGGGCGAAAAAAAACCGCATGCCCCAAGCATGCGGTCTCTCGGGCGCCCCGCCCGGTGCCAGACCGGGCGGCGCAGCGGCCTCAGCGCAGGCGCGGCTGCGGCACCACGTGCAGGTCGCCAGGCAGCGAGGCCAGGTAGGCGCCGATCTGCTTCAGCTCGGCATTGGTGAAGGTGAGCTTCTTCTGGCCGTTGGCTTCCTGCACCACCTGGCCGCGCATGGTGGCGTTGGCACGCCCCACGTTGGCGTTGCCATCGGTGTGGTAGGCGCGCAGCGCAGCGGCCAGGTAGTCGGCGTGCTGGCCAGCCAGCTTGGGATAGGCCGGGTCCATCGGCTTGCTGAAGTTGGCACCGTGGCAGGCCACGCAGGCGGCCATGCGGTCCTTCAGCGCGTCGGGCACCGGCTTGGCCAGGGCCTCGGGCGCCGGGCTGCCGGCGTTCTTGCCCTGCTGCTCGTAGAAGGCGCCCAGATCGGCCATGTCGGCCTCGGTGAGCGAGGCGGCGATGCCGCGCATCGTCGGGTGCTTGCGGTCGCCCTTCTGGTAGGCCTGCAGGGCGGACACGATGTACTTGGCGCCCTGGCCCGAGATCATCGGCACCTTGTAGACCTCGGGGAACGTGGCCTGGTAGCCCACGATGCCGTGGCAGCCGATGCACATGGCGGCCTTGCCTGCGCCCTTGGCCGCGTCGCCCGCGGCAGCCTTGGCGTCCTGGGCCTGGGCGGCACCGCCGATGGCGGCCAGTGCAAAGCCCGTGGCGAGCAGGCGGATGAGCGTGTGGAGCGCGGTGTTCATCGTGGTGGGCAGGCTTGTCTCGTATTAGGTTGGGGCCGGCTACACCATGTCGGAATGCCAGCACTTGATGGCCGTCAACGGCTCTCCGACCCATTATATGGGGCCACTTATACTGGGCTGTCACCCTGGTAGCTGCGCGATTCCCCCAGCTTGGCAAGCTCGCGCACCCTCTTCTCAAACGGCCTGGCCACCCCCTCCAAATGAAGTTCCAAGGTTCCGACAACTACGTCGCCACGCAAGACCTCATGCTGGCGGTCAACGCCGCGATCACGCTCAAGCGCCCGCTGCTGGTCAAGGGCGAGCCGGGCACCGGCAAGACGATGCTGGCCGAGGAAGTGTCGGCCGCCCTCGGCATGCCGCTGTTGCAGTGGCACATCAAGAGCACCACCAAGGCGCAGCAGGGCCTGTACGAATATGACGCAGTGAGTCGCCTGCGCGACAGCCAGCTGGGTGACGAGAAGGTCAAGGACATCCACAACTACATCGTCAAGGGCACGCTGTGGCAGGCGTTCACGTCCGAGACGCCGGTGGCGCTGCTGATCGACGAGATCGACAAGGCCGACATCGAGTTCCCGAACGACCTGCTGCGCGAACTCGACCGCATGGAGTTCTACGTCTACGAGACGCGCGAACTGATCCGGGCCAAGCACCGGCCGGTGGTGTTCATCACCTCCAACAACGAGAAGGAACTGCCCGACGCGTTCCTGCGCCGCTGCTTCTTCCACTACATCAAGTTCCCCGATGCCGAGACGATGCAGAAGATCGTCGACGTGCACTTCCCGGGCCTGAAGAAGGAGCTGCTGGGCGCGGCGATGAAGACCTTCTACGACGTGCGCAACCTGCCCGGCCTGAAGAAGAAGCCCAGCACCTCCGAGCTGATCGACTGGCTCAAGCTGCTGGTGGCCGAGGACATCCCGCTGGAAGTGCTGCAGAGCAAGGACGAGAAGGTCAGCGTGCCGCCGCTGGTGGGCGCGTTGCTGAAGAACGAGCAGGATGTCACCTTGTTCGAGAAGCTCGTGTTCATGCAGAAACACAATCGCTGAACCCATGAAGCCCGTCATCTGCACGCCGCTCACGCTGGAAGGCCCGCATGTGCGCCTGGCGCCGCTGGCGCCCGAGCACGCGCCGGCGCTGCGCGAGGCCACGCGGGACGGCGAGTTGTGGAAGCTCTGGTACACGGCCATCCCCTCGCCCGAGGGCATGGAAGCCGAGATCGCGCGCCGCCTGGGCCTGCTGGAGAAGTCCAGCATGCTGCCGTTCACGGTGTTCAACGCCGCCGGCCAGGCCGTGGGCATGACCACCTACATGAACGTGGACAACGCGAACCAGCGCGTCGAGATCGGCTCGACCTGGTACGCGGCCTCGGTGCAGCGCACGCTGCTGAACACCAATGCCAAGCGCCTGCTGCTGGCCCATGCCTTCGAGGCGCTGGGGTGCATCGCGGTGGAGTTCCGCACGCACCGCTTCAACCAGCAGAGCCGCCGCGCCATCGAGCGCCTGGGCGCGCAGATGGACGGCATCCTGCGCAACCACCAGGTGGCGGCCAACGGCACGCTGCGCGACACGGTGGTCTACAGCATCACGGCCGATGAATGGCCGACGGTGCGCGCACACCTGGATTTCCAGCTCACGCGCCCACGCTGAGCGCAGCACGCGGTCGAGACGCCGGGCTGCGGGCCGCGGGCCCGGCACCTCAGGCGGTGTCGACGAAGTCGGTCCGCGAAACAGGCGGTGTGGGCGGTGTGGTCGACGGTACCGCCGGCGGCATCGGCATCGCACGCCGCACAGCCTGCGGCCACGGCGGTGGCCCGGCCGGTGGCGCGGGGGCCTCGCCGTCCAGCACCACGCGGTCGCGGCCGGCATGCTTGGCGCGGTAGAGCGCCGCATCGGCCCGCTCCATCAGCTGCGCCGGCAGTTCCCCGGCATCGGTGGCCACGGCCACGCCGATCGACACGGTCACGCGCAGCGGCTGTTCGCGCCAGTCGATCTGCGCCTGCGCCAGCTGACTGCGCAGACGCTCGGCCAGGCTCATCGCGGCCGGCGCATCGGTGCGCGGCAACAGCACCACGAATTCCTCGCCGCCCAGGCGGCCCACGGCGTCCAGCGCGCGCGAGGAGGTGATCAGCTCCTGCGCCACGTTCACCAGCACCGCGTCGCCGGCGGCATGGCCCCAGCGGTCGTTGACCTGCTTGAAGTGGTCGATGTCGATGATCAGCAGCGCGAAGGACTCGCCATGCCGGCCCAGCCAGCGGTGCTGGGCGCGCAGCTGGCGCAGCCATTCACCGCGGTTGAGCAGGCCGGTCAGCGTGTCGCGCTGAGAGAGCTCGCGCAGCCGGCCCACCAGGCGCATCACCACCATGGCGGCCATGGACCCGTGCAGCATCAGCAGCGCCACCAGCATCAGCAGCGCCACGGCCACGTGCAGCGGCGCATCCACGTGCAGCGGCCGCGCCGGCGCGCCCACGGCCGAGGCCAGGCGCACCGCGGCCATCACGAAGGTCAGCCCCATCGGCACCACCAGCACCAGGGCGCGGCGCCGGCCGAACTCGGCACACAGCGCGCGGTAGCCCACCGCGATGCTGCGGCCCAGCGCCCACATCAGCGCCACGGTGGTGGTGACGGCCTGCAGGCGCACGCCGGCCGGCTCGTGCAGGCGGGTCATCGCCACCGCCGAGAGGCCGCAGAACAACAGCAGCACGGCGGCCGTCTCGCGGTCGCCCAGTGGCAGGCCCAGGAACACGCGCATGCCGCGGCCGAGCGCCAGCGCGGTGGCCAGCATCACCAGGTTGCTGCCCGACACGCCGACCGGCAGCGGCAGCAGGTCGCGCATCAGCACGATGGCCATCGCCGCCGCGCACAGCAGGCCCGAGGCCAGCCAGTGCCAGGCCGGGCGGCGCGGCAGATCCATCGCCCAGATGCCCACGCCCCACGCGCAGGCCACCGCCACCTGCAGCAGCAGGACGGTCAGCAGCACGAGGGCGACGTTCCCCATCATCGCCCCGTCTATCGGCGCCGGTGCCACACGACTTGAGCGACGCGGATGGCGCAGCGCGGCACTGGGTCACAATCGATCGGATCCACCGGGAGAGTCCATGGCGCGTCGCACACCGATCACGGTCGAACACCTCTGGCAGATGCAGCGCCTGGGCGCGCCCAGCCTGTCGCCCGACGGCGCACAGGCGGTGGTGACGGTGGCGTCGTTCTCGATGGAGGAGAACCGGGCCGAGAGTGCGCTGTGGCTGCTGTCCACGCTGGGCGGCCAGCCGCGCCAGCTGACCCAGTGCGGCGACAAGGACGGCCAGCCGCGCTTCTCGCCCGACGGGCACACGGTGGGCTTCATCGCCCGGCGCGAGCAGCAGGGCCGCAAGGACGAGGCCGCGCAGTTCTACGTCATCCCGGTCGACGGCGGCGAGGCGCGACGCGTGGGCGAGGTGGCCACCGGCGTCGACGCCTTCCGCTGGTGCCCCGACGGCCGGCGCATCGTCTTCGTGTCGTGGGTGTGGCCCGACCTGAAGGGCGGCAAGGCGCAGGCCAAGGCGATGAAGGACCATCGCGAACGCAAGGAGACCGGCTACGCCACCGGCGATGCCATGTACCGGCACTGGGACCACTTCCTGCCCCAGGGACGGGTGCCGCACCTGCACGTGATGGACATCGTCACCGGCAAGGTGCGCGACCTGTTCGAAGGCACCGATCTCGAACTGGGCCGCGCCGAGCCGGGCACCGACTGCTTCGACATCTCGCCCGACGGCCGGCGCGTGGTCTTCGCCTACGACCCCGCGCCCGACAAGCGCCAGGACGGCCGCTTCGCGCTGGCCGAGATCGAGATTGCCAGCGGCCGCGTGGCCACGGTGGCGCAGGACATCGCCTGGGACCTGTCGGCGCCGCGCTACTCGCCCGATGGCGAGCAGCTGGCCTTCATCGCCAGCCACCAGGCGCTGACCCACACCGCGCCGGGCCAGCTGGCCGTGTGCCGCCTGGGCGATGCCTTCGAGGTGCTCAGCGGCGCCTGGGACCATGCCGTGCAGGCACCGCTGCTGTGGGAGGACGATGGTGCGGCGGTGCTGCTGGGCGCCGAGGAGCGCGGGCGCCGCCACCTGTGGCGCTTCAACCTGGCCGACCGGCGCGCCGAGTGCGTGGTGCGCGGCGGCTGGGTGCAGGGCTTCGACAAGGCTGCCGGCACGCTGGTCAGCGTGGCCGATGCGGCCGACCATCCGGCGCGCGCCCATGCCCACCTGCCGGGCCAGCCGGCGCGGCGCATCGAGCGCTTCAACGACACCCTGATGGCCGGCCTGGCCATCGGCCGGCATGAGGAAGTGCGCATCACCGGCGCCCAGGGCGATGCGGTGCAGATGTGGCTGTTCTACCCGCCCGACTTCGACGAGAAGAAGCAGTACCCGCTGATGCAGGTGATCCACGGCGGACCACACACCGCCGTGGGCGACAGCTTCCACTACCGCTGGAACAACCCGGTGTTCGCCGCCGCGGGCTATGTGGTGGCGGTGGTCAACTACCACGGCTCGTCCAGCTTCGGCCATGCCTTCCTCGACAGCATCACCCACCGCTGGGGCGAGCTGGAGCTGCAGGACATCGAGGCCGCCACCACCGAGCTGCTCCAGCGACCGTACATCGATGCCAAGCGCGTGTACGCCACCGGCGGCAGCTATGGCGGCTACATGGTGGCCTGGATGAACGCCCATGTGCCGGCCGGCCGCTACGCCGCCTATGTGTGCCATGCCGGCTGCTTCGACTGGGTGGGCATGTTCGCCGACGATGCCTGGGCCTGGCATGCCAAGGAGCTGGGCGGCTGGTACTGGGACGACATGGCCCGCGTGCAGGCTCAAAGCCCGCACGCGCACGCCGCCAGCATGGCCACGCCCACGCTGGTGATCCATGGCGCACTCGACTACCGCGTGCCCGATGCGCAAGGCCTGGCCTACTACAACACGCTGAAGGCGCTGAACGTGCCGGCGCGGCTGCTGTGGTTCCCCGACGAGAACCACTGGATCCTGAAACCCCGCAACAGCCGCCAGTGGTACCGCGAGTTCTTCGCCTGGCTGGCCGCGCACCGCCTGCCCGATGGCAACGGCCGCACGCGCCGCGCCGCCGACGCACCAGCCCCGCCGGCCCAGGCAGCTGCCGCGGCGCCGCCTGCCGCCACGCGCAAGTCGCGCGCTTGACATCGCCGGCGGCGCCCCTGGCCGACCATCCCGCGCCATGAGCACTGACCGAGAACTGCCCGCAGCGGCCTACACCGCGCTGTCGCCGCGCCTGGTGCGCGCCAGCGAGCTGACCCGCGGCCCCTGGGATCCGCAGCACCAGCACGCCGGCCCGCCGATCGCGATGGTGTGCCGCGCCATCGAGGCGGTGGCCGCCGAACACGGCCTCACGCACATCGGCCGCATCACCGCCAACCTGCTGCGGCCGGTGCCCATCGCCGAGTTGGAGATCGAGGTCAGCACCGACTATGCCGGCCGCAATGCCGCGCACTACTCGGCCAGCCTGTGGGGCGCCGGCAAGGAGCTGGCACGCTTCACCGCCCTGGCCCAGCGGGAGAACGCGCTGCAGCTGCCCGAGGGCCTGGACGGCCACCCGCTGCCCCATGCCCCGCGCACGCCGGACGAGAGCACCCCCAACCGCATGCCCTTCGGCCGCCCGGTCGGCTATGCCGACCTGGTGGAGAACCGCATCGCCAGCGGCCACTTCTTCCGCGGCCGCTGCGCCGCCTGGTTCCGCCTGAACCGGCCGCTGGTGGCGGGTGAGGCGCCCAGCGGCTACCAGCGCGTGGCGGTGGCGGCCGATTCGGGCAACGGCATTTCGGCGGTGCTGGACTTTGCGCGCCACAGCTTCGTCAACTCCGACCTGACCATCAACCTGCTGCGCCGGCCGGTAGGCGAATGGGTGTGCGTGGATGCGCGCACGCTGCTGGCGCCCAACGGCTGCGGCCTGGCCGAATCGCAGCTGTTCGACGAGGCGGGCCTGATCGGCCGTGCCACGCAGAGCCTGGCCGTGCGCGAACGCGGCTGAACGCCGTGCACGCCGCCGCCCCGCGTTGCCCGGGGCCGTGTAGCGCAGCGGACGGCCTGCCGCAGGCGATTGTTGGATACTGACCGGGCTCGCCGTCCGCCCCGTCCCGGCCCGAAGGAAACACCGTGCTGATCAGCTTCTTCTACACCCTGCGCGCCGCCAAGCTGCCGGTCTCGGTCAAGGAGTACCTGACGCTGCTGGAAGCGGTGAAGGCCGGCGTCATCGACACCTCGGTCGACGAGTTCTACTACCTGGCCCGCACCGCGCTGGTCAAGGACGAGGCCCATTTCGACAAGTTCGACCGGGCCTTCGGCGCCTACTTCAAGGGCGTGGAGATGATCGCCGACTTCACCAAGGAGGTGCCGCTCGAGTGGCTGCGCAAGAACCTCGAGCTGGAGCTCAGCCCCGAGGAGAAGGCCAAGATCGAGAAGATGGGCTGGGACGAGCTGATGGAGACGCTGAAGAAGCGCTTCGAGGAGCAGAAGGAGCGCCACGAGGGCGGCAGCAAGTGGATCGGCACCGGTGGCACCAGCCCCTTCGGCGCCTACGGCGTCAACCCGCAGGGCATCCGCATCGGCCAGGACAAGGGCCGCAACAAGAGTGCCGTGAAGGTGTGGGACCAGCGCGCCTACAAGGACTACGACGACACGCTGGAACTGGGCACGCGCAACATCAAGGTGGCGCTGCGCCGGCTGCGCCGCTTCGCCCGCGAGGGCAACGAGCTCGAGCTCGACCTGGACGACACCATCCATGCCACGGCCGCCAACGCCGGCATGCTGGACATCAAGATGATCCCCGAGCGGCACAACAAGGTGAAGGTGCTGCTGCTGATGGACGTGGGCGGCACGATGGACGAGCACATCCACCGCGTGGAGGAACTGTTCTCGGCCACCAAGAGCGAGTTCAAGCACCTGGAGTTCTACTACTTCCACAACTGCGTCTATGACTTCATGTGGAAGAACAACCGCCGGCGCTTCGCCGAGAAGACGCCCACCTGGGACATCATCCGCAAGTACAACAAGGACTACAAGCTGATCTTCGTGGGCGACGCGACCATGAGCCCCTACGAGATCCTGCAGCCCGGCGGCAGCGTGGAATACAACAACGAGGAGCCGGGCGCCGAGTGGATCCAGCGCCTGACCCACGCCTTCCCGAAGTACGCCTGGATCAACCCCGAGCCGCAGGGCGTTTGGCAGTACCGCCAGAGCATCGCCATCATGCAGCAGCTGATGAACCAGCGCATGTTCCCGCTGACGCTGGCCGGCCTGGAAGGGGCGATGCGCCTGCTCAGCAAGTGAGCGTGTGCGCAGGCCGTGCCGGCGCCCGGGCCGGCCGCCGTGCCCGATGATCGCGTGATGCGTTCCGGTCCCTTGTCCTGCTGGTTCGCGCGCCTGCGCGCGGCCGCCCTGCTGCTGGGCGTGGCGGCCGTGGCCAGCGGCTGCGCGCTGCTACCCCCGGTGGGCAGCCCTGGGGCCACGGCCACCACGCCCACCACACCCAGCGCGATGCGGACGGCCTCGGCCCCGGCCTCCAGCGTGCGCGTGCTCGTCGACGCGCCGTCCGAGCTGAAGCCGCTGCTCGAGCGCCACCTCGACCTGTCACGCCTGCAGGACCTGCCCGACGACGAGACCCTGGGCGCGGCCGAGTGGGCGCGCCTGATCGCGGCCACGCCCGCCCAGGTGCGCGAGCTGCTGCAGACCGAGGGCTACTTCGACCCGGTGGTGCAGGTGCAGCGGGGCGACACGGCGGCGCATGTGCAGCTGCGGGTGCAGCCCGGCCCGCGCGTGCGCGTGGCCGGCCTGACACTGGCCTTCGAGGGCGAACTGAGCCAGCGGCTGGAGGCTGGCGATACCGACGCCCAAGCCCTGCGCCGCGCGCTGGACGAGGTGGCCCGTCCGCTCGGCGATGCGGCCTTCCGCAACCCCGCCTGGGCGGACGCCAAGCAGGCCCTGGTGGGCCGGCTGCGCGCGGCCGGCTATGCCGGTGCCGCGCTCAACGGCAGCAGCGCCGACATCGACACCGCGGCGCTGACCGCGCGGCTGTACGTGGTGCTGGACAGCGGGCCGCTGTTCCGCGCCGGGCCGGTGCAGGTCAAGGGCCTGGACGCGCACGACGAGGCCACCGTGGGCTACCTGGCCGGCTTCGGTGCCGGCACGCCGCTCACCGAGGCCCGGCTGCTGGCCTACCAGGAACGCCTGCTGCAGACCGGCCTGTTCGACACGGTGAGCGTCAGCTTCGACCCCAACCCGGCCCATGCCGCCGCCGCGCCGGTGCTGGTGCGCGTGGCCGAGAAGCCGCTGCAGCAGGCCACCGTGGGCGTGGGCTACAGCGCCAACACTGGCCCGCGCGCCACGCTGGAACACACCCACCGACGCCTGTTCGGCTCGGCGCTGACGCTGCACGACAAGGTGGAATGGGGCCGCGACAGCCAGACCTGGAGCGGCGACCTGCTGACCCACCCGGCCCAGGGCTTCTACCGCAACCTGCTGGGCGTGCAGATCGAGCGGGTGCGCAGCGACACCGACATCGTGCTGTCGCAGCGCCTGCGCCTGGGCCGCACGCAGGACACGCCGCGCTTCGAGCGCACGCTGTTCGCCGAACTGCTGCGCTCGCGCCAGAGCGATGCGGCCGGCGTGTCCACCGCCGAGGCGCTGTCGGGCAACGCGCACTTCGTCTGGCGCGAGCTCGACAGCATCACCCTGCCCACGCGCGGCTACAGCCTGTCGCTGCAGACCGGCGCCGGCCAGGCGCGTGCCGACAGCGGCGACGGCCCCTTCGGCCGGCTGTACGCGCGGCTCACCGGCTACCACCCCCTGGGAGCGCAGTGGTACGGCCAGGCCCGCGTGGAGGCCGGCGGCGTGATCAAGCGCGAGGCCCAGGTGGTGCCCGATGCGCTGGGCTTCCGGGCCGGTGGTGACGACTCGGTGCGCGGCTATGCCTACCGCAGCCTGGCGCCGGTGGATGCCAGCGGCAACACGCTCAGCGGCACGCTGCTGCTGACCGGCAGCGTCGAGCTGGCGCGGCCGATCTCGGCCGCCCTGCCCGCCGTGTGGGGCGCGGTGTTCGTCGATGCCGGCCGCGCCGTGGACCACTGGCGCGACTACAGCGCCGCCTGGGGCTATGGCGTGGGCGTGCGCTGGCGCAGCCCGATCGGCCCGCTGCGTGCCGACCTGGCCTACGGGCAGGAGTTGCGCAAGCTGCGCCTGCACATGTCGGTGGGCATCGCCTTCTGAGCCGCACATGAGCGACCCGCGCGATCTCCCGCCAGCGGCCCCGCCGGCACCGGCGCCACACCCGTCCCCCGCGGCTACGCCCGCCCGGCCTGCGCGCCCCGGCCGCCGGCTGGCCCTCGGCATGGGTGGCCTGGCACTGCTGCTGGGTGGGGCGGTGGCCGCGGGCCAGTGGTGGTGGCAGCGCGAGGCCAGCCTGCCTTGGCTGCTGGCGCAAGTGCCGGGCCTGCAGGTGCAGGGTGTGCAGGGCGCACCGGCCGATGCCCGATGGCGCATCGCCCGCCTCGACTGGGCCCTGCCCGCCCAGGCCGGCACGCTGCACATCGAGCAACTGGTGCTGCAGCGCAGCGGCTGGCAGTGGCGCCCGCACACCGGTGCCTGGCTGGGCCTGTCGCTGGCCGAGCTGTCGGCCGCGCAGGTGCGCTACACCAGCGGCCCGCCCTCGACCCAGCCGCTGCAGGCCCCAGCCGATCTGCGCCTGCCGCTGGCGCTGCAGGTGGCGCAGCTGCGCATCGGCACGCTGCAGGTCGATGCCCTGCCGGCGCTGCAGCAGTTGCAGGCCCGCGTCAGCCTGGGCGCCGACGGCGGGACACGCCACCGCGTGGACGAACTGGCCGTCACCGTGGAGCAGGCGCGCGTGGGCGGCGGGCTGCAGATCGGCACCGCCGCGCCGATGACCGTGCAGGCGCAGCTGGACGCCTCCGGCACAGCCGGCGGCCAGGCCCTGCCGTGGACCGCGCGGGCCGAGGCCCAGGGGCCGCTCACGCGGCTGGCGCTGACCGCGCAGTTGCAGGGCCAGGGTGGCGGCACGGCCCCGGCGCCCACCACGGCGCCCGAGGCCCCACGCCTGCAGGCCCAGGCCACGGTGCTGCCCTTCGCGGCCTGGCCGCTGGCCGCGCTGCGCTTCGAGACCCAGGCGCTGGACCTGTCCGCCCTGTCCACCCACCTGCCGGCCACACGCCTGGACGGCCAGGCGCAGGTGGACAGCAGCGGCCTCGACCGCCCGGCACGCGTGCAACTGCAGCTGAGCAACCGGCGCCCGGCGTCCTGGGACCAGGGCGGTCTGCCGCTGCGCAGTCTGGAGGCCGAGGCCCGTGCCACGCCGCAGCAGCCCGATCGCCTGGACATCGCCCGGCTGTCGTTGCAACTGGCCGATGCGCAGGGTGCCGCCGGCCGCATCGGCGGCCAGGGCCACTGGGCTGGCAGCACGGCCCAGCTGACGCTGCGCCTGGACGATTTGGCGCCGTCGCGCCTGGACCGCCGCGCCGCGGCGCTGACGGTCAGCGGGCCGCTGGCCCTCACGCTGAGCGGGCTGGGCAGCGCCGGGTCCACCCCCAGCCTGGGCTTCGACACCACGCTGACCGGCCGGCTGCGCGACGGCGCACAGGGCCCGGTGCAGTTGCGCGCCGTGGGCGAGGCCAGCGCCACGCAGCTGCAGCTGCGCGAGGCCAGCCTGCGTGCTGGCGAGGCCAGCGCCCAATTCAGCGGCCTGCTGCGCCAGCAGGCCTCCGGCTGGCGCGTGCAGGGCCAGGGCCGGCTCGACCGCTTCGATCCCTTGCCCTGGTGGCCCGGCACCGCCGGCAGCGTGTGGGCGCGCGGCCCGCACCGCCTGGCCGGCAGCCTGAATGCCGACCTGCTGTGGCGGCCGCACCAAGCGGCGGCGGCCGGTGGATCGGCCCCCTGGGCCGGCCTGCCGCCGCTGGAAGGCCATGCCGCGCTGACCCTGGCCGACAGCCTGCTGGCCGGCGTGCCCGTGGCCGGCCAGCTGACGGTGGATGGCAGCGCCAGCCGGCCGACGCTGGACCTCGGGCTCAGCGCCGCCGGCAACCGCCTGGCGCTGCGCTGGCAGACCGGTGCACAGCCGGCCGATGACCAGGCCAGCCTGGACCTGCAGGCGCCGCAACTGGGTGCGCTGGCTCCCTGGGGCGCGTGGCTGGCCGAGCTGCAGCCCGCCACGGCCGGCGCCTGGCCGCGCACCGGCAGCCTGAACGGCCGCCTGCGTGCCCAGGGCCGCTGGCCCGCGCTGCGCGGCAGCGAGGGCCAGTGGCAGGCCGACGGCCTGGCGGCCGCCAGCGCCACGCTGCAATCGGCCAGCCTGAACTGGCGCACCGGCGCCGACGCGGATGCCCCGCTGCAACTGCAGCTGCAGCTGCGCCAATGGGCCGCCGGTGCGCAGCGCCTGGAGCGCCTGGAGGCCAGCGCCGAGGGCAGCCTGCGCGAGCACACGCTGCGCCTGCAGGCCGACAGCCCGGTGCGGCCGCCCGCCTGGACCGAGCCGCTGCTGGGCGCGGCCGGCAATGGCACGCGTGTCGAGCTCGAGTCACGCGGCCGCTGGCTGCCCGAGGCCGGTGGCGGCGCACGCTGGCAGGCGCAGGCGGTGCGCCTGCGCGGCGGCGCGCGCGACGCAGTGCGCAGCACGGCCTGGCTGGACGCCCAGTGGCCGCTGGCCGAGCTGCGGCTGGACAGCCGCTACCGCCCGCAGACCTTCGACGCCGGCCCCGGCCGCGTGCAGCTGGCCAGCACCGGCTTCCAGTGGCAGGCGCTGCGCTGGCAGGCCGATGCGGCGCGGCCCGAGGGCCGCTGGGAGGTGCGCGGCACGCTGGAGACCATCGACGTGGCGCGCCTGCTGCAGAAGCTGCAGCCCGAGATGGGCTGGGCCGGCAACCTGACGCTGGGCGGCCGCGTGGACATCCGCAGCGCCGAGACACTGGACGCCGACATCGTGCTCGAGCGCGGTGGAGGCGACCTGAACATCACCGACGAGCTGGGCCAGACCCAGGCCCTGGGGCTGACCGACCTGCGCCTGGCGCTCGGCACGCACGACGGGCTGTGGCAGTTCGCCCAGGGCCTGGCCGGCCGCAGCATCGGCGCCATCGCAGGCGCCCAGGTGCTGAAGGCGCCCGCCGGCCAGCGCTGGCCCGGCCGTGACGCACCGCTGCAAGGCGTGCTGGAGGCGCAGGTGGCCAACCTGGGCGTGTGGGGCACCTGGGTGCCGCCGGGCTGGCGCCTGGCCGGCCAGCTGCACACCAGCGCCAGCTTCGGCGGCACGCTGGGCGCGCCGCAGCTGCGCGGGCGCATGGCGGGCAGCGGCATTGCCGTGCGCCACCTGCTGCAGGGCATCCAGCTGCAGGACGGCGAGCTGGCCATCGCACTGGACGGCGACAAGGCACAGATCGAGCAGCTGCGCTTCAAGGGCGGCGAAGGCGGCACGGTGGCCATCACCGGCCAGGCCGCGCTGGGCGCCGCGCCGTCGGCCACGCTGAACCTGGTGGCCGAACGCTTCCGCCTGCTGGGCCGGGTGGACCGCCGCCTGCTGACCAGCGGCCGCGCCCAGGCCAGGCTGGACGCCGAGCGCCTGCAGGTGGACGGCGAGTTCCGCATCGACGAAGGCGTGTTCGACATCAGCCGGGGCGACGCCCCGACGCTGGACGACGACGTGCGCGTGCGCCGGCCCGGCGACGAGCCGGCCACCGGCCTGGGCGGTGGCGCCAGCGATGCCGGAGCCCGGGCCACGGCCACTGCCACCCCGCTGCCGCTGCCCTTGCGCCAGGCCCGCCTGGCCGTGCAGATCGACCTGGGCGACAAGCTCTCGCTGCACGGCCGCGGCATCGACACCGGCCTGCGCGGCAGGCTGCAGGTCAGCAGCCCCGGCGGCAAGCTGGCGTTGAATGGCACCGTGCGCACCGACGGCGGCCAGTACGCCGCCTACGGCCAGAAGCTGGACATCCGCCGCGGCGAGCTGCGCTTCACCGGGCCGCTGGACAACCCGGCGCTCGACGTGCAGGCCATCCGCCCCAACCTCGACGTGCTGGTGGGCGTGGCGCTCAGCGGCACGGCGCAGGCGCCGCGCATCCGCCTGTTCAGCGAGCCCGAGCTCAGCGACTACGAAAAACTCTCGTGGCTGGTGCTGGGCCGCAGCTCCGACGGCCTGGGCCGCACCGACACCGCGCTGCTGCAGCGCGCCGCGCTGGCCCTGCTGTCGGGCGATGGCCAGGCCCCCACCGACACGCTGCTCGAGACACTGGGGCTGACCGACTTCTCGGTGCGCCAGACCGAGGGCGACGTGCGCGACACCGTCATCAGCCTGGGCAAGCAGCTCTCGCGGCGCTGGTACCTGGGCTACGAGCGCAGCGTCAACACCACCACCGGCACCTGGCAGCTGATCTACCGCATCGCCCAGCGCTTCACGCTGCGGGCGCAGGGCGGCGGCGACAACGCGGTGGACCTGATCTGGTCCTGGCGCTGGTGATCCGGCCCGGCCGGGTCGCCATCGCCATGCGAGAATGCCTGCTGGCCTGCCGCCGTAGTTCAATGGATAGAACGAGCGCCTCCTAAGCGCTAGATGTGGGTTCGATTCCCGCCGGAGGCGCCAGCGCAATGCGCGACATGCGGCTTGGCGCACCCACACGGGTCGGCCCAGCCGCACCGACCGACCGGGCCGGATCGCCCGGCGCAGGATCGCCCCATCGGCCGTTCAGAACCCCAGCCTCAGCGTGACGCGCAGCGTGCGGGGCTCGGCCGGATGCACATGGCGGCCGAACCACGGGTCGCCACCGGGCAGGCGCGAGGTGTAGGCGTACTGGATGTCGTCGACCCGGCGGTTGAACAGGTTGAACACGTCCACGGTCAGCGCGCTGTCGCGGCCGAAGCCCCAGGCGGCCGGCAGCGTGTGGCTCAGCCGCAGATCGGCGGTGATGGCGGGCGTGCTGCGCACGCTGTTGTCCTCGACCAACGCACCCGAACCCAGGTAGCGCCAGCCCAGGCTGGCCGACCATGGCCCCAGCTCGCGCAGCGTGGCCGACAGCGAGGCCACGCGGTCGACCGCGTTCGGGATGCGTCCGCCATCGGCGAACCGGGCATGGGTCCAGGCCAGGTCGGCATCCACCAGCAGCCAGCGCCACGGCTGCCAGCGGTTGTTGAACTCCACGCCGTGGCGGCGGCTGGCCTGCGCGGCCTCGGTGCTGCCGGCGTCGCCCACGTAGACGAGTTCGGACGCCGAGTCCAGGCGCCACAGCGCCAGCGAGCTCTGCAGGCCCGGCAGGGCCTCGGTGCGCAGTCCCAGTTCCTGGCCGCGGCTGGCCACCAGCGGCTGCACGCGATCGGCCGCCGCACCGGTGCGCGGATCGGCCTGCTGGGTCATGCCGCGGGCGTCGTTGCTGTGCAGGCCGCGCCCGGCATTGACGAAGAACTCGGTCCGGGCGAAGGGCCCGAACACCAGGCTGGCGCGTGGCGACCACTGCACCGCGCTGGCGCGCCCGGAGTTGGCTGCGGCAAAGGCGCCGGCATGGCTGTCCACGCGCGCCTGCAGATGGTCCGCGCGCAGGCCGAACAGGCCGCGCAGCCAGGGATTGAAGGTCAGCGCGGTCTGGCCATGGACCCCCAGCATGGCCTGGCGCACCGTGTCGTCCCGGGTCACGCCCAGCACCTGCCGCGCCTGGGTGTCGTACAAGGCCACGCCGATGCGGTCATGGCGCCATTGCAGGCCCCATTCGCTGCGGGCTTCCCAGCCCGCGACGGCGTGTTCCACCGCATGGCTGGCCGCGAGGCCCAGCACGCTGCGCCGGTCGCGCTGGCTGAACTGGTCGCCGGTGTCGGGCCGCTCCAGCGCATAGGTGAAGTTGGACCACAGCTGCAGCCGGTAACGCATCGCGTACGCGGCGATGCGGGTGGTGCCGGCCTCGCTGACGCGGTGCCACTGCCCCGACAGGCTGGCGCGCGAGGTCTCGCCCCCGTCGCTGGTGTCCAGCGTGTCGAAGCGGCCGAAGACGCGGCCGTCGTACGGCTGGCCGAGCAGTGACTCGGGTACCTGGTCGGTGGCGCGCCAATGCGCCGTGTAGGCCATGGCGCTGGCCTGCCAGCCCTGCGCCGGCGTGCCGCCGCTGAGCGTGAACACGCCGTTGCGCCGCCGCAGCCCCTCGCGCAGCGTCCAGGGGCCGTCGTTGCCCATCGACTCCACGGCGGCCAGGGCCGTGACACCCGGGCCCACGTCGCCCGAGCCGGCAGCCACCAGGCGCCGGTAGGCATCGGGGCCCAGCGTGGCCTGCACCCAGGGCGCATCGAACCGGGTGCGGTAGACGATGTCGGCCGCGCCGGCGGCCGAGAAGTCGCCGCCGCGTGCGAAGTACGGGCCCTTGCGGTAGGCGATGCGGTCCACCAGTTCGGGGATCAGGAAGTTCAGGTCGGCGTAGCCCTGGCCATGGCCGTGCGTGGGCATGTTCACCGGCATGCCGTCGACGCTGGTGGCGAAGTCGGTGCCGTGGTCGAGGTTGAAGCCGCGCAGGAAGTACTGGTTGGCCTTGCCGTCGCCCGAGTGCTGCGTGACGATGACGCCCGGCACGAACTCCAGCACCTCGCCCGGGCGCAGCGCCGGGCGACTCTTGAGCAGTTCGGCGCGGATCACGCCCTGCGAGGCGGCGTCGCTGCTGCCCACGCCGTTGTCGTAATGCTGGCCGACGATCTGCACCTGCTGCGTCGACGCGGGCGCGGCGCTGGGCCCTTCAGAGGCGGCCTGGGCGGCCGCAGCGGCCAGCGGCGACAGGGCGCAGGCCAGCCAGGCCGGCCACACCGGGTGACGCGGCGGCGGCGCGGCGGACGGAAGAGAGGACGAAAAGGCGAACGTGTGGGCGCGCGAAGCGCCCGAAAGCGGAAAGGTCATGCCAATGGTCGGTGAGCGGTGAGCGGTCGCACGCTGCAGCCGCCAGCCACACACGGGTGGCACGGTCGGCTCAGGCCGCGCCTGCGGACCGCCAGACCGATGACGGGGGCGGCGCCAGGGGCGCGGTGTGCGTCGAAACAAGGGCCCGCGAGCGGGGCCCGCGTGGCTCAGCCGATCGGCGGCTCGGCCGGCGGCGCCAGGTCGGCATCGACCCAGGCCGCCGCGGCCACGGCGGGCCATGCGCCGGCCTCGGCCCGTGCCGGCGCGCCGAGGCCCTGCGGGCCGGTGCCCAGCAACAGCGTGGCGCTGCCCAGGGCGGCGCCGGCCGTCAGATCGGCCAGCGCGGGGTCCTGCGCCTGGGCACCGAGCACACGCACGCTGTCGTCGTCCGCGCCGTGCCAGTGCCGCAGCAGACCGATGTGGCTGTGCCCGTGCGATGCAGCGCCGAGGGCATGGGCGCGGGCATGGGCGGCATCGGCCAGTGCCTGCACCTGGGCCAGGGCCTGCCCGATCTGGCGCAGCACCTGGGTTCCAAGGTCCGGGCCGTCGACCCGGGCGGCGGCGGACAGACCCGCCGCCAACCCCGCGGGCGGCGTGGCATGCCAGTGCTGGGGCCCCAGCATGCGCAGCAGGCTGCCCGACGTGGCGTAGACCGCCAGCGCGCCGATCAGGCACCAGACCAGCGCGGCACGCAGCGCCGGCCGGCCAACGCCAACGCTGGACACCCTTGCCCGCGACCGGGCGAACCGGGCGCTGGTGGAGTGGGTGGAACGATGCATCACGGCGAATGCATTGTGCCGCTGATCGGTGGCGGGCCGATGACACCGGCCGCGCTGTCGCCTGCGTGCACCCGCCGTGGGGCGGGGGCGACCACAATGCAGACCGCTGCCCTCCGAGGCCCAATCCAGGAGAACCCATGTTCCGTGCCATCCAGCTCGAGCAGAACGCCGACAAGACCACCGCCGCCGTGCTGAAGGATCTCGACGACAGCGCCCTGCCCGCCTTCGAGGCGCGCGGCGTCACGGTCGACGTGGCCTACTCCACCGTCAACTTCAAGGACGGCCTGGCCATCACCGGCCGCTCGCCCGTGGTGCGCAAGTGGCCGATGGTGCCCGGCATCGACTTCGCCGGCACCGTGTCGGCCAGCGACGATCCGGCCTGGCAACCCGGCGATGCCGTGGTACTGAACGGCTGGGGCGTGGGTGAATCGCACTGGGGTGGCCTGGCGCAGAAGGCGCGCGTGCTGGGTGACTGGCTGGTGCGCCTGCCGGCCGGCCTGAGCCCGTTCGAGGCCATGGCCATCGGCACCGCCGGCTACACCGCGATGCTGTGCGTGCTGGCGCTGGAGCGCCAGGGCGTGAAGGCCGGCGACGGCGAGATCCTGGTCACCGGCGCCAGCGGTGGCGTGGGCTCGGTGGCGGTGTCGCTGCTGCACCGCCTGGGCCACCGCGTGGTCGCCTCCACCGGCAAGGCCGACGAGGCCGCCTACCTGCAGGGCCTGGGCGCGGCCGAGGTGATCGACCGGGCCGCGCTGTCCGCGCCCGGCAAGCCGCTGCAGAAGGAGCGCTGGGCCGGCGTGGTCGACACCGTGGGCTCGCACACGTTGGCCAATGCCTGCGCCAGCACGCGCTACGGCGGCGTGGTCACGGCCTGCGGCCTGGCCCAGGGCATGGACCTGCCGGTGACGGTGGCGCCCTTCATCCTGCGCGGCGTGTCGCTGATCGGCATCGACAGCGTGATGGCGCCGCGCGCCCAGCGCGAAGCCGCCTGGGCACGCCTGGCCAGTGACCTGGACCGTGTCGCGCTGCAGCGCATCGCACAGACCATCGGCCTGGCCGAGGCCCTGGAGGCCGCGCCGCGCATCCTGGCCGGCGGCGTGCGTGGTCGGCTGGTGGTGGATGTGAACCGCTGACGGCGGCGCATGAAAAAAGCCGCCTGCGAGGCGGCTTCGGCGGGATCACGCCGCCACACAGGCGGCCGGCGGCTCAGGTGAGCAGGTCGGACGCCTGGAAGTCGGTGTTCGGCGCCGGCGCGGCGGTCTCTTCGTCGCGCGCGCGCTGCACCTGGGCCTGCTTGGCCACCATGCGGCTGAGCACGCCAGCCTCCTCGGTCAGCGACATGAAGCCGGGGTACAGCGAGCGCTCGGTGGCCAGGCGCTCGGGCTGGCCGGCGAACTCGCCGATCTGCGTCATGACGTAGGAAAAATCCACACCCAGCAGCACGGCCGGGGCATTCACCGAGCGGTTCATGCGCTCGCTGGCCAGCACGCGAAAGCCCAGCATGCGCTCGTAGTAGCGCACGTGGCGGGGGTTCACCTCGATCAGCAGCGTGTCGAACCCGCGGATGCGGTGCGCCACGATGTAGGCCACGTGGAACAGCGTGGCCAGCACGCGCTTGGTGCCCACCGTGGGATCGACCGCCAGCTTCGTGAACTCGCAGATCTTGCGGTTCTGCGCGCGCAGCGCATTCACCTCGGGTGCAAAGGCGTCGTCGACGCTGAGCTTGGCCTCGGAGCCATCCATGGCCACGGTGATCGTGCCGATGGTGTTCTCGTCTTCCACCGCCACCAGGGTGAAGCGGTGCACCGTCTGGTCGGTGGGCAGGCGCACTTCCTTGTAACCGCGCCAGCCGTAACGGTTCTTCAGCAGGCTGTCGACCATGCCGCGGCGGCCCTGGGAGTCGGCGGTCTTGATCTTGAAACGCCGCGGTCCTGCCGAGCCGTCGGGCAGCAGGTCAATGCGCGGGCTCTGCACCAGCATGCTGCCGGAGGGAGGCCGCCAGCGCATGGACGCGGCGAAGAGCGTGCTGGATTTCACGAGTGAATGCCTTGCGGGGAATCCGTCACGGAATGGGAAACAGGGTTGATGATAGCCGTCCCGAAAGACCGCGCTGCTTCGTCTTACCCCTAGCGTCGCCAGGCAACAGCTGGTGCCCGGTCATTCATATCATTGTCACAACGCGGGCATGCGGTCCATCCGTTGAACAGAGGGTCTCACGAAGCGCTTTCGCCGGGGGTATCCAGCAGTGACAGCAGTTGCGGCAGGCTGTCGGCCTCGTGCAGCGGCTTGTCGGGACGCAACCGCAGCATGCGTGGAAAGCGCACCGCGATGCCGCTCTTGTGCCGGGCGCTGCGCTGCAGGCCCTCGAAGCCCAGTTCCAGCACCAGCGTGGGCCGCACGCTGCGCACCGGCCCGAACTTCTCCAGCGTGTGGGCGCGGATCACGCGATCGACCGCCGCGAACTCGGCATCGCTGAGGCCGGAATACGCCTTGGCGAAGGGCACCAGCTGCAGCGCGCCCGGCTGCGCGGGTTCGCGCCGGGCGATGGCGTCCACCACGGCCTGGGCCTCGGCGGCGTCCTGCGGCGCGCGGTTCCACACCGCGAAGGTGTAGTCGGTGTAAAGGCCAGCACGCCGGCCGTGGCCGGCCTGGGCGTAGATCAGCACCCCGTCCACGGTGTAGGGCGCCACCTTCCACTTCCACCAGCCGCCGGCCGCCAGGCCCGCTGCCTTGGTGCGGCCGCTGCCATACGGCGCCTCGCGGTGCTTGAGCATCAGCCCTTCCACGCCGAGCTCGCGGCTGCGGGCCCGCTGCGCCGCCCAGGCGGGCCAGCCGGCCAGGTCTGCCACACCGTCCAGTGCAGCGGCGTCCGGCAGCCCGGGGGGCGGCGGCGACACCCGTGGCGACACCAGGGGCGACACCAGGGGCGAAAGACGCAAGGTGCCGGCGCCGTCACGACCGTCCAGCAGGGCCTCGAGCTGCGCCCGGCGCAGGTGCTGGGGCTGGGCGCGCAGGTCCTGCCCGTGCTGCTCCAGCAGGTCGTAGGCCACGAACACCACCGGGGTCTGCGCCAGCAGGCGCTTGCTCAGTGTCTTGCGGTTGATGCGGGTCTGCAGGGTCTGGAAGGCGGCGGGCCGGGCGGCACCGGCCGGCCACACCAGCAGTTCGCCGTCCAGCACGGTACCGGCCGGCAGCGCGGCGGCGGCGGCCTCCACCTCGGGAAAGCGCCCGGCCATCAACTCCTCGCCGCGCGACCACAGCCAGACGCCCGCGTCGCCGCCGGTCCCCCGGCGCACCAGCTGTGCGCGGATGCCGTCGAACTTCCACTCCGCCAGCCACTGGCCGGCGTCGCCCAGGCGCGCGGCCAGCGCGTCGGCGCTGTCGTCGCCGGGCTCCAGCGGATGGGCCAGGTAGAAGGGATAGGGCTGGCCGATGTCGCGGCGGCCGGGGGCATCGGCCGGCGCCAGCAGGGCCTGCAGTTGCGCCGCGTCGGGCCGGGCACGGCCATCGCCGAAGCCCATCATGCGCTGCGCCACCAGGGCGGCGGGCAGGCCGGCATGGCGCGCCAGCGCCCGTTGCACCAGCAGCTTGCTGACGCCGACGCGAAAACCGCCGCCGATCAGCTTGACCAGCACGAAGCGCTCGGCGGGCGCCAGTTCGTCCCACCATGCGCGCAACTGCGCGGCCTGATGCACCGGATCGGCGCCGCGCAGCGGCAGCAGGCGCTGCTCGACCCAGTGGGCCAGACCCAGGTCGCTGGCCCGCGCAGGGGGTGGCAACAGGTGGGCGATGGTTTCGGCCAGATCCCCCACCGCCTGGTAGCTGGCCTCGAACAGCCACTCGGGCACACCGGCGGCGGCCTGGGCCTCGGTGCGCAGCAGCGCGGTGGGCACGGTCTGGCGCGGCCGGCCGCCGGCCAGGAAGTACACGGCCCAGGCGGCGTCTGGCGCCGGCGCCTCGGCCAGGTAGGCCGCCATCGCGGCCACCTTGGCCTCGGTGCTGGTACTGGCGTCCAGCGCGGCGTACAGGGCGGCAAAGCGGCGCATCAGCCACCCGCCTTCGGGTCATCGGCCTCGCCGGCCGCAGCCACCGGTGCGGCGCCACGCGGTGCCGGCGCGGCATCCTCCTGGCCGAACTCGGTGCGGAAGGCGCCGGCATCCAGCCCCTGCTCGCGCAGCCAGCGCACCATCACCGCCTCTTCGCCGTGGGTGACGATCACGCGCTCGGCCCCGGTGGCGCCGATGGCGCGCTGCAGGCCGGGCCAGTCGGCGTGGTCGCTCAGCACGAAGCCGCGGTCCACACCCTGGCGCCGGCGCGCACCGCGCAGCTGCATCCAGCCGCTGGCGAAGGCGTCGCTGAAATCACCCAGCTTGCGCGCCCATGCACTGCCGTGCACGGCCGGCGGCGCCACCACAAGCGCGCCGGCCAGTTGGCGGGCCTCGGGCAGTTCACCCAGCGTCCAGGTGGGCGGCAGCGGCACGCCGGCGGCACGGTAGGCCTCGTTCAGCGGTGCCACCGCGCCATGCACGACGATGGGGCCGATCGACGCATCCACACCCGCCAGCAGGCGCTGGGCCTTGCCCAGGCTGTAGGCCATCAGCAGGCTGGGACGGCCGGCGGCGGCGTTGGCCCGCCACCAGGCGTCGATCTGGCCGAAGACCTCGACCTGCGGTGCCCAGCGGTAGACCGGCAGGCCGAAGGTCGACTCGGTGATGAAGCAGTGGCAGCGCACCGGCTCGAAAGGCGCGCAGGTGGCGTTGGACTCGTCGTGCGCGCTGAGGAAGTAGTCGCCCGAGGCCACCCACACCTGGCCGGCATGTTCCAGCCGCACCTGGGCCGAGCCCAGCACATGGCCGGCCGGGTGCAGGCTGATGCGCACGCCGTGGTGCGTGACCGCCTCGCCATACGCCAGCCCTTGCAGCGGCAGCGCCGCGCCCAGGCGGCTGCGCAGCAGGCCGGCACTGACCGCCGTGGCCAGCACGTGGCCGTGACCGGCCCGCGCATGGTCGGCATGGGCATGGGTGATCACGGCGCGCGGCACCGGCCGCCAGGGGTCGATGTAGAAATCACCCGGCGGGCAGTACAGGCCCTGTGGCCGCTCGACGACCAGATCAGCCACGACAGGGTTCAGGCAGGGCGGGCTTTCGCAGGCGCATGGGCGCGATGCTAGCGATCACCGACCGAATCTGCAGCGCCGCGCGCTGGCGGCGCGCACCCGGCGCGGAGATTCACTTGGCGCGGGGATTCACCTGGATCGGCTGCGCGGGCTGGGGCTGTGCGAATTCCACCGGCTTGGCGCGCTGCAGGTTGCTGGTGGAGTCACTGCCCGAACCGAGCGTGGGCAGCAGGCTGGTGAGCGCCGATGGCCGCAACTCGATGTCCGAGTGCGCCGGCCCCATCCAGCCCACATAGCTTTCTCGGTACTCGGCCTCCCAGCCCACCTTGCCCACGCGGCGCGGGCCACCGTCGGGCTTCATCGGGCTGATCACGTACTCCACAGAGACGATCGCCTGCAGCCGCTCGGTGTTGGAAACCAGCCAGTCGGTCCGGCTGCGCCAGGTGCCCAGCACGTCGACGATCACCTCGACGAAGAACTCGGGCTCCCCCTCGCTCTCCGGGTTGGGGTTGAGCATCACGTTCTGCCTCACCAGCGCCGACGCCAGCAAGTTGGCGAACTGGCGGCCGTCGCTGTTGTTGAAGCTCGCGTCCTTGATGTAGGTGTTGTCGTTGCGCAGCGCAGTGAAGCCTGTGACACCCCGCGCGTGCGGCACGGTATGGCTCAGGGCATCGGCCAGATAGGGCCTGCCGCCGTTGACCGCACCACCACCTTCGTCATTGACGACGGTGGTCTCCAGCAGGATGCGGCGGTTGCGCAGGGTGTCCAGCGGCAGATCGCCGATCACCTTCTTGGCTGCGGCCGACACCAGCGCCTGCTCGATGGCGAAGCGCTTGCCGCCCCCATGGGCCGGCAGTGCGGTGAAGGTGCCGCAACCGCAGGCCATCGCCGCGGCGCCCAGTGCTGCGGCGATGGCCAGGCGCCGCATCACTTCTTGGTGTACGTGTAGACGGTGACGCCGTTCACCACGGTGCTGCCGCTCTGCACGTAGGTGGTACTGCCGATCTTGGTGGTGGAGCCCAGGTTCTTGGCCTGCAGGAAGTTGCCGTTGGCGTCATAGACGACCGATTTCTGCACCGCCGCCGCGTAGTAAGGCGACGATCCCGCATTGCCAACGCCGTAGGTCTTGTACGCGTTGGCCCAGCCCTGCACCGTGTAGAGGTTCTTGTAGGGGTCGAACGGGGCGGTGGGCGTCACCGCCTTGGGCGGCGCGGTGGGTGTGACCGGTGTGACCGTCCGGATGTTGGTGCACTTCGGGCCGAATGCGGCCAGGCTGCTGGCCGACACCGTCTGCCCCTGGCAGGTGGCGGTGTAGGTGGCGGCCGAAGCCCCCGTTGACAAGCCGGCCAGCAGGGCCAGGCCAGCGGCCAGGCGAAGGGTTCTCGTGTCCATGCGACGTTCCTTTCCGTGGTGTGTGGGACGCCCGGGGGAACTGCTGGCCGAGCGGTTGACGGGCTGCATCTCATCCATCCGTCACCACTACAATTTATCGGTTTTATTTATTTTATCTTTTACAAGGTGAAATCCAGGCGTTGATGGCGGTGACTTCCTGCACAACGCCGTGTCAGGAGATCCAGCAGCGCACTCACCGAACAGCGCGGCGCGGTCAATAGCGCCCGCTCATGCCGGCCAGGCGCAGGAACCAGTGCGCCGTCCAGGCCACGAAGCCCCGCCGCAGCATGGACCAGCCACCGCGGCTGACCGGCGGGCGCACCACCTCGCGCGAGGCGGCCACGGCCGCCTCGAAGCGCAGGGCCAGGTCGCCGGCGAACCCGGCATCGCGCACCACCACATTGGCCTCCAGGTTCAGCAGCAGGCTCAGCGGGTCGATGTTGGAACTGCCGACGGTGGCCCAGTCGTCGTCGACCACCGCCACCTTGGCGTGCAGGAAGGCCGGCGTGTACTCGAACACCTGCACACCCACCGCCAGCAGTTCGTCGTACAGCACCTGGGCCGCCAGCGCGGCGAAGCGGTAGTCCACCTTGCCTTGCAGCAGCAGGCGCACATGCACGCCGCGCTGCGCCGCCTGGCGCAGTGCACGGCGGAACCGCTGGCCGGGGTAGAAGTACGGGCAGACGATGTCGACGCGGCGCGAGGCGCTGCGAATGGCGTCGATGTAGGCCAGCTCGATGGCGCGGCGGCGGCGCAGGTTGTCGCGCACCAGCAGCATGGCGCGCATGGGCGGCAGTGCCGCCTGGGCCAGCGCATCGGCGGCATCGGCCGCCTGGCGTTCGCTGCGGGGCAGGCGCAGGCGGCCGGCGATGCGGCGCGCGCGCGCCAGCGGCTCGGCGCTGCGCCACAGCTGCTGCACCTCGTCGCGCCAGTCGGCGCCGAGCGCGGCGCGGCTCCACAGCGCGCGCGCGGTCTGCTCCACCAGCGCCACCACCGGCCCTTGCAACTGCACGGCGAAGTCCAGCCGCGGCCGGTCGGACCAGCCGTGGTTCAGGTCGTTGCGGTCGTCGATGACGTTGATGCCGCCAACGAAGCCGACCTCACCATCCACCACGCACAGCTTGTGGTGCAGGCGGCGCAACTGCCCGGGCTGCAGCAGCCGCCACCAGCGGTCGACGGGCCGGAACACCGCCAGGTTGACGCCGCCGTTCTGCAGCCAGCGGTGCAGCACCGGCAGGCTGGCCTTGCTGCCGAATCCGTCCACCACCACGCCCACCCAGACGCCGCGGCGCGCCGCCTCCACCAGCGCCTCGGCGATCGCCTGGGCCGCCGCGTCGTCGTGGAAGATGTAGGTGGCCAGCCAGACCTGATGCCGCGCCCCGGCGATGGCCAGGCACATGGCCGGGAACAACTCGTCGCCCCCGGCCAGCAGACGCACCTGGTTGCCGCCACTCAGGCGGGCGTGCCCGCCGCGGTCGGCCGGGTCGGCGTCCCGGCGCGTATCGGCGTCGCCGGCCGGTGCATCGGCGGGCGATGGCGGGGCGGGCTGGCGCGGTGGCGGCAGGGCGGGCGACATCTCGCAGCCCGCGTCAGTCCAGCCGCAGTTCCACCAGCAGTGGCAGGTGGTCGGACATGCGCGCCCAGCCGGCACCGCGCGGCACGGTGGCCGACTCGCAGCGCAGGCCACGGGTGTAGACACGGTCCAGCGCGAACACCGGCACCCGGCTCGGGAAGGTGCGGTGCGCCCGGTCGCTGCCATCGCGCGCGCGGGTCAGGCCGGCATCGGCGAAGGGGCCGTCGAGCTTCTCGCCCCAGTCATTGAAATCGCCGGCCACCAGCAGCGGCGCGCCGGCGGGCACCTCGGCGGCGATGAACTCGGCCAGGCGCTCGACCTGGCGCACCCGGCTGGAATGGATCAGGCCGAAATGCGCCACCACCGCATGCACCTCCACACCCTGCCATTGCACCGGCACGTGCAGCAGGCCGCGCTGCTCGAAGGCATGGTCGCTGACGTCGTGGTGGCCCACCTCGCCGATCGGCCAGCGCGACAGCAGCGCATTGCCATGCTCGCCCTGCCGCGTGACAGCATTGGTGCGGTAGGCCACGTCATAGCCGTCGGGGGCCAGGAACTCGGCCTGCCCCAGCTCTGGCCAGCCCAGGTGCGTGCGGGCGAAGCGCCGCGCCTCGCCGTGGTGGAACAGCCGCACCTCCTGCAGGCACACCAGATCGGCGTCCAGCGCCTCGATGCCCAGGCCCAGGTTGTGGATCTCCAGCCGCTTGCGCGGACCCACGCCGCGCACGCCCTTGTGGATGTTGTAGGTGGCCACGCGCAGCAACTGGCTGCTGTGGCGACTGCCCAGGCGCGACGGGGCGAAGGAGGCGTGCGACATCGGCGTGCGGGTTCAGTCGGCGGCCGGCCGCCGCCAGCGCGGCAGGTGCAGGATGGCCTCGGCATTGCTGGGCGAGAAGCAGCGGTCGGCCGCCTCGCGCCAGGGCAGCCACTGGTGACGCAGGTGCTCGCGCGGGCTCAGCACCACCGGCGTGCCGGCGGGCACGGTCAGGCCGAACACATGCTCGGTGTTGTGCGTCACGCCCGGCGCATAGCGGTGGCGCCACACCGGATAGATCTCGTAGACATTGGCCAGCTGCCAGTCGCGCAGCGCGGCCATCGGCACATCTGGCGAGCCGACGACGATGCCGGTTTCCTCGGCCACCTCGCGGATGCAGGTGCTGAGCAGCGGCTCGTCCAGCGCGTCCTTGCTGCCGGTCACGCTCTGCCAGTAGCCGGGGCGGTCGGCACGCTCGATCAGCAGCACCTCGAGCGCCGGCGTGTGGATCACCACCAGCACGCTCTCGGGAATCTTGGGCGGCCGGGTCATGCCGTCACTCAGCCCCTGGCGCGCCTGGCCCGCACCGCCTCGGCCAGGCCGCGCAGCAGCGGCACCGTGTCGTCCCAGCCGATGCAGGCATCGGTGACCGACACGCCGGGCGCCGGCGCCGTGCCGGTCTTCAGGTCCTGACGGCCCTCGTGCAGGTGGCTTTCGACCATCACGCCCATGATGCGCCGCTCGCCACCGGCGATCTGCGCGCCGATGTCGGCGGCCACCTCGATCTGGCGGCGGTGCTGCTTGGCGGAGTTGGCATGCGAGCAGTCGACCATCACGCGCTCGGCCAGGCCGGCCTTGCGCAGCACGGCGCAGGCCGCCTCGATGGCCGCGGCGTCGTAGTTGGGCGCCTTGCTGCCGCCACGCAGGATGATGTGGCCGTCGGCGTTGCCGCGCGTCTCGAAGATGGCCGCCACGCCCATCTTGGTCATGCCCATGAAGCTGTGCGGCGCCGCGGCCGACACCACCGCGTCGGCCGCCACCTGCACACCCCCGTCGGTGCCGTTCTTGAAGCCCACCGGGCAGCTCAGGCCCGAGGCCAGCTGGCGGTGGCTCTGGCTCTCGGTGGTGCGCGCACCGATGGCGCCCCAGGCGATCAGGTCGCTCATGTACTGCGGCGTCAGCAGGTCGAGGAACTCGGTGCCGGCCGGCAGGCCCAGCGCGCTGATCTCCAGCAGGATCTCGCGCGCCAGGCGCAGGCCCTCGTTGATGCGGAAGCTGCCGTCCAGGCGCGGATCGTTGATCAGGCCCTTCCAGCCCACGGTGGTGCGCGGCTTCTCGAAGTACACGCGCATCACGATCAGCAGGTCGTCACGCAGTTCGGCCGCCAGGCGCTCGAGCAGGCGGGCGTAGTGCAGCGCATCGGCACGGTCGTGGATGGAGCACGGCCCCACCACGGCCACCAGCCGGTCGTCGCGGCCGTGCAGCACATCGCCGATGGCCGCACGCGTACGCTCGACCAGCCCCTCGACCTCGGGCGTGACCGGCAACTCCTCCAGCAGCACGGCCGGCGACACCAGTGCCCGCACCGCGGCAATGCGCGTGTCGTCGATGCGCGTGGTGTCGTGGGTGGCGGCGGGTGCGGCGGCCGGCTGGTCGACGTCGGGGCGTTGGGCGGTGGTCATGGCAAGGGCTTTGAAAGCAAACGGGCCCGCGGCGCAGTGCCGGCGGGCCCGATATGGTGTCACAGGGCCCGCCGATCTCGCGGGCCACAGCGGTCAGGCCGCCGGCGTCGGGTTGCGCAGGCGGATGTGCAGCTCGCGCAGCTGCTTCTCGTCGACCATGCTCGGCGCGCCGGTCAGCAGGCACTGGGCACGCTGGGTCTTCGGGAAGGCGATCACGTCGCGGATGGACTCGGCGCCGGTCATCAGCGTGGCGATGCGGTCCAGACCGAAGGCCAGGCCGCCGTGCGGGGGCGCGCCGTACTGCAGCGCGTCCAGCAGGAAGCCGAACTTGATGCGCTGCTCTTCCGGCGTGATCTTCAGCGCGTCGAACACCTTGGCCTGCACGTCGGCGCGGTGGATACGCACCGAGCCACCGCCGATTTCCCAGCCGTTGAGCACCATGTCGTACGCCTTGGCGACGCACTTGCCCGGGTCGGTGACCATGAAGTCCTCGTGCCCGTCCTTGGGCGCCGTGAACGGGTGGTGCACGGCCACCCAGCGGTCGCTTTCCTCGTCGTGCTCGAACATCGGGAAGTCGACCACCCACAGCGGCGCCCACTTGTCCTCGAACAGGCCGTGGTTGCGACCGAACTCGCTGTGACCCACCTTCAGGCGCAGCGCGCCGATGGCGTCGTTGACCACCTTGGCCTTGTCGGCACCGAAGAAGATCAGGTCGCCGTTGCGCGCACCGGTGCGCGCCAGGGTCTGCTCCAGCGCGCCGTAACTGAGGTTCTTCACGATCGGGCTCTGCAGGCCGTCGCGGCCCTTGGCCATGTCGTTGACCTTGATCCAGGCCAGGCCCTTGGCGCCGTAGATCTTGACGAACTCGGTGTAGGCGTCGATCTCGCCACGGCTCATCTCGGCGCCGCCCGGCACGCGCAGGGCCACGACGCGGCCGTTGCCGCTGTTGGCCGGCGTGCTGAACACCTTGAACTCGACGTCCTTCATCACGTCGGTGAGCTCGGTGAACTCCAGCTTCACGCGCAGGTCGGGCTTGTCCGAGCCGTACTTGAACATCGCCTCGGCGTAGGTCATCTCGGCATACACCGGCAGTTCCAGACCCATGGTCTTGCGGAACACGGTGCGGATCATGGCCTCGGTGATGGCGCGGATCTCGTGCTCGGTGAGGAAGCTGGTTTCCAGGTCGATCTGCGTGAACTCGGGCTGGCGGTCAGCGCGCAGGTCCTCGTCGCGGAAGCACTTGGTGATCTGGTAGTAACGGTCGAAGCCGGCCACCATCAGCAACTGCTTGAACAGCTGCGGCGACTGCGGCAGTGCGAAGAACTGGCCGTCGTGCACGCGGCTGGGCACCAGGTAGTCGCGCGCGCCTTCCGGCGTGCTCTTGGTCAGCATCGGCGTCTCGATGTCGATGAAGCCCTGCTCGTCCAGGAACTTGCGCACCTCGATGGCCACGCGGTAGCGCAGCATCAGGTTCTTCTGCATCTGCGGGCGGCGCAGGTCCAGCACGCGGTGGGTCAGGCGCGTGGTCTCGCTGAGGTTCTCGTCGTCCAGCGGGAACGGCGGCGTGACGCTGGCGTTGAGCACTTCCAGCTCATGGCACAGCACCTCGATCTTGCCGCTCACCAGGTTGGCGTTGTGCGTGCCCTCGGGGCGCGCGCGCACCAAGCCCACCACCTTCAGGCAGAACTCGTTGCGCACGCCCTCGGCGGTCTTGAACATGTCGGCGCGGTCAGGGTCGCAGACGATCTGCACCAGGCCCTCGCGGTCGCGCAGGTCGATGAAGATGACGCCGCCGTGGTCGCGGCGACGGTGGGCCCAGCCCATCAGGGTGACGGTCTGGCCCATCAGGGCTTCGCTGACCAGGCCGCAGTACGTGGTTCTCATGGTGTTCTTGCTCCAGGCGGATTCGGGGGTCGGGCCGGCGCGCTGCGCGGGCACCGAGGATGCAGGGGGGTTGGCGTCAGGACGCGGCCGGCGAGCGGGCCGTCAGGACCGGGGGCAGCGCCTGTGCGCCCGGCCCCGTCAATTTCGCGCCGCCACCGGCGCGGCCGGCGGTGCGGGCGGCGGCGGGGCCACCACGCCCATCGAGATGATGTACTTCAGCGCCTCGTCCACGCTCATGTGCAGCGGGCGCACGGCCGAGCGGGGCATGATGAGGAAGAAGCCCGAGGTGGGGTTGGGCGTGGTCGGCACATACAGGCCGATGTGCTCGCCGTCCAGGTGGGCCGCCACTTCGCTGGCCGGCTTGCCGGTGACGAAACCGATGGTCCACGACCCCTGGTGCGGGTACTGCACCAGCACGGCCTCGCGGAAGGCGTTGCCGCTGCTGGAGAACAGCGTGTCGGAGACCTGCTTGACCGAGCTGTAGATCGACTTGACCAGCGGGATGCGGTTGATCAGCCGGTCCCACTGTCGCACCCACCACTGGCCGAAGATGTTGGTGACGAAGACGCCGGTGGCCAGCAGCATGGAGACCATGACCACCACGCTCAGGCCCGGCACATGGCGCAGGCGCTCCAGCGAGGCATCGGCCCCGGCCGGCAGCACCACCTGGCCCACCGAAAGCAGCGACAGGAACACGCCGTCCATCAGGCCCAGCAGCCACAGCAGCACCCAGACGGTGATGGCCAGCGGCAGCCAGACGAGCAGCCCGGCGATGACGTACTTTTTCACGGTGGACGAGGTGGGTTGGAGGTCAGGCGCGCGTCAATGGCAGGCGCAGGAGCCGCCACAGCCCGCCGCCGGCGAGGCGCTGGACGTGGATTCGGCCTTCGATTCGCCGCCTGTGGCAGCGGCTGCCGTGCCGGCGGCCGCACCCGTGGCAGGCGCCGAGGTGCCGCTGTTGCTGCCACCGCCCTTGAAGTCGGTGACGTACCAGCCCGATCCCTTGAGCTGGAAACCGGCGGCCGTGACCTGCTTGCTGAAGGCCTCGGCCCCGCAGGCCGGGCAGGTGGTCAGCACGGGGTCGGAAATCTTCTGCAGCACGTCCTTCGCGTGGCCGCAGGCACCGCAGCGATAGGCGTAGATCGGCATGGCTAAACCCTTGACGCAAAACGTGAAAGTATAAGGGGCGCGCCCTGACGGCGCCGCCGCCATGCGCCCCGCCCGAACGCGCAGCTGGGGTCGAGGCTCAGGAGTTCAAGCCCTTGACATGGTGATCGGCCTCATGGCGGTTGCGCAGCCACTGCGGCGCCAGCGAGCCCAGCAGCATGCCAGCCACCGCCGCCAGCAGGCCGGCCAGCTGGCCGGGGAACTGCTCGCCGATCGGGCTGACCTGCGGGAAACACGCGATCCACACCGCGAGGCCGGCCACCACCGAGAAGATGGCGCCCTGCGTCGTGGCGCGCTTCCAGTACAGGCCGAAGACCAGCGGCACGAAGGCCGCCACCAGCGTCACCTGGTAGGCCGAGGACACCAGGTCGTAGATCGGCGTGCCCTTCATCGCGATGGCGTAGGCCAGTACCAGGCCGGCGAAGGCCACGATGGAAAAACGCATCGCGCGCAGCTGCTGCTTGTCACCCATGTGCGGGCGCAGGTTCTTCAGGATGTTCTCGACGAAGCTGGTCGACGGCGCCAGCAGCGTGGCCGACGAGGTGCTCTTGATCGCCGACAGCAGCGCGCCGAAGAACAGGATCTGCATCACCAGCGGCATCTTGCTCATCACGAAGGTGGGCAGCAGGCGCTGGTAGTCCTCCTTGGCGATGGTCATGGCCTGCTCGCCCATCACCACCACCGCGCTGGCCACCACGAACATCGGCACGAAGGCGAACAGGATGTAGCTGGCACCGCCGATCACCGCGCCATTGCGGGCGGTGTTGGCGTCCTTGGCCGACATCACGCGCTGGTAGACGTCCTGCTGCGGGATGCTGCCCAGCATCATCGTGACCGCCGCGCCGATGAAGAAGGCCACATCCTTGAAGCTCGGCTCGGGCAGGAAGCGCCACAGGTCCTGCGAGGCGATCTTGTCGAACACCACGCCGGCACCGCCCGCCAGATCGGCCGAGAACACGGCGATCACGCTCATGCCCACCACCAGCACGATCATCTGGATGAAGTCGGTCCAGGCCACGGCCAGGAAGCCGCCCACCACCACATAGATCAGCACCGCCAGCGTGCCGACGATCATGCCGGCGGTCTCGCTCATCGCGCCGTTGGTCAGCACGCTGAACACCAGGCCCAGCGCGGTGATCTGCGCCGCCACCCAGCCCAGGTAGCTGAGGATGATGGCCGCCGAGCAGAACACCTCGATGCCCTTGCCGTAGCGGTGGCGGTAAAAGTCGCCGATCGTCAGCAGGTTCATCCGGTAGAGCTTGCTGGCGAAGAACAGGCCCACCAGGATCAGACAGGTGCCGGCGCCGAACGGGTCCTCGACGATGGCGTTCAGGCCGCCCTGTACGAACTTGGCCGGGATGCCCATCACCGTCTCGGCCCCGAACCAAGTGGCGAAGGTGGTGGTGATCACCATGATCAGCGGCAGGCTGCGCCCGGCGATCGCGAAGTCGGTGGAATTCTTGATGCGCGTGCCGGCCCACATGCCGAGGCCCAGGGTGCCCAGCAGGTAGAGCACGACGAAGACGATCAGGGTGGTGTTCATGCGGGTCGGTGGAACGGCGGTGACGGGCGGATGAATCGCGCGGGATTATCAGCGGCCACGCTGGCCCCGGTGCAAATGCCCTGCATGAACAGTGCCAGCACCGGGCGCGGCGCGCCTAGTGCCAGCGCAGCAGCACCTGGGCCACCAGCGCCCCGGCCACGAAACCGATGGCCCCGTACAGCAGCGCCTGCAGCAGCCGGTTGGTGCGCCGCTGCTCGGCCACCAGGGCCAGCACGGCCGGATCGGCCTCGCGCCCGCGCAGCAGCGCCTGGTGCATCAGGCGCGGCAGCTCGGGCAGCAACTGGGCGTAGCGCGGCGCCTCGTTCTTCAGCCGCTCCACCAGGGCCGGCCAGCCCACCTGGCGCTGCATCCAGGTCTCGAGGAAGGGCTTGGCGGTGTTCCACAGGTCCAGCTCGGGGTCGAGCTGGCGGCCCAGGCCCTCGATGTTCAGCAGCGTCTTCTGCAGCAGCACCAGCTGCGGCTGGATCTCGACATTGAAGCGGCGGCTGGTCTGGAACAGGCGCATCAGCACCTGGCCCAGCGAGATGTCCTTCAGCGGCCGGTCGAAGTGCGGCTCGCACACGGCACGGATGGCGCTTTCCAGCGCATCCACCCGGGTGGTCGGCGGCACCCAGCCGCTTTCCACGTGCAGTTCGGCCACGCGCTTGTAGTCGCGGCGGAAGAAGGCCAGGAAGTTCTGCGCCAGGTATTCCTTGTCCCAGTCGGTCAGCGTGCCGACGATGCCGAAATCGAGCGCGATGTAGCGGCCGAAGCTCTTGCGGTCGATGCTGACCTGGATGTTGCCCGGGTGCATGTCGGCGTGGAAGAAGCCATCGCGGAACACCTGGGTGAAGAAGATCGTGACGCCGTCGCGCGCCAGCTTCTTGATGTCCACCCCCGCCTCGCGCAGGCGGCCGATCTGGCTGATCGGCACACCGTCCATGCGCTCCATCACCATCACGGTGGGCGTGCAGAAGTCCCACACCATCTCGGGCACCAGCACCAGATCCAGGCCCTGCATGTTGCGGCGCAGCTGGGCGGCGTTGGCGGCTTCGCGCACCAGGTCGAGCTCGTCGTGCAGGTAGGTGTCGAACTCGGCCACCACCTCCTTGGGCTTCAGCCGCTTGCCGTCGGCCCACACACGCTCGACCACCCGGGCCAGCGAGTACAGCAGGCCGAGGTCATGCTCGATGACATCGAGCATGCCCGGGCGCAGCACCTTCACGGCCACCTCGCGGCCGGGCGAACCGTCGGCATTGCGCAGCGTGGCGAAGTGCACCTGGGCGATCGAGGCGCTGGCCACCGGCGTGGTGTCGAACTGCGCGAACACCTCGTCGAGCCTGCGCCCGAACGCCTTCTCGACCAGGGCCACGGCCTGCTCGCCCGGGAAAGGCGGCACGCGGTCCTGCAGCCGCGCCAGTTCGTCGGCGATGTCGGGCGGCATCAGGTCGCGCCGCGTGCTGAGCACCTGGCCGAACTTCACGAAGATCGGCCCCAGCCGCTCCAGCGCCATGCGCAGCCGCGCGCCACGCGGCGCATCCAGACGGCTGCGACGGCCGATGGTGGCCACGCGCAGCAGCACCCGCACCCAGCCCTGGCGGAAGCCCGACAGGGCCACCTCGTCCAGGCCGAACCGCAGGACGGTCAGTCCGATGTAGACCAGACGGAAGAAGTGACCCATGCACAGCGCTTTCGAGTGGCCCGCTTGGAGGCCCGGATGCTCCGGCCGGTTCCCGGCCGCAGTTCAGAAGGTCGGCCGGCGCCGCATCAGCGTGAGCGCATGCGCCCGGCCACCACGGCAGCGCCCTGCAGCGCCGCACGCAGGCCACGGGCCAGCAGGCTGCCCACGCGGTGGACCTCCTGCGCGGCGACCGGGCCGAACAGGCGCTGCAGGTCGTCGGCCACGTCCCAGCGCAGGTTTTTCAGCAACCAGTCGACGTCGGTGGCCAACTGGGCATCGCCATCGATGTCGAGTGACGGCATGCCGCCACCCACCATCTGCAGCGCCAGCGCGGCCGGGTTGGCGGCGTCCATGCGCACACGCAGATCGGCCTCCACCGGCTCGCGGCACCACTCCACCAAGCCGGCCGGCGTGACCCGGAAGGCCAGCGGCGGCGCGGGCTGGAGCAGCCGCGGCAACTGCAGCAGTTCCAGCCGCAGCACGCGGCCCTGGTGCGGCAACAGCCGCGCGACCGCCTGGGGCTCGCGCGACAGCACATGGTTGACGACCAGCACCAGGCGCTCCATGAGCGCCGGCGCCAGCAGTGCGTTGAGGTTTTGCAGCATTAGGGAGATTGTAGGCAATCACCCACCCGGACCTGCGCACAGGTGCCGGAACGGTCACGAATATCGACCAGAATCGCGGGTTTGGGCCGCTGCACAATGCGGTAGCGTCGCCATCTTGCTCATTGCGGGCCGCCACCTGAGGCGGCCGCCGCCCCACCCTCTCCCGGATGTTCGACTCCAGAAGCCAGCGCAGTTTCAGCACCGCCCCGCCCTCGGTCACCAGCCTGATCGCCACCCTGCTGGAGCCGGCGATCACGGTGCTGGTGTACCTGGCCGCGATGGCCTGGGAGGGCGAGCCGATCGGCCGCGCGGACCTGACCCTGTGCTTCCTGGTGATCGCACTCACCTGGCCCGGCATCAACCGCTTCGGCGACCGGCTGTCGAACGCCGCCGTGGGCATCCTGAGTTCGTGGATCACGCTGCTGGCCATCCTGGCGGCCTTCGGCTACGGCACGCGCAGCCTGGAGTATTTCGACCGCGATGTGCTGGTGTTCTGGGCGGTGATCACGCCACTGCTGCAATTGCTGGCCGTGCGGGCGGGCCACCTGGTGCTGCGCCACCAGTCGGGCCAGCCGGCCAACCGCCGCGCGGCAGTGGTGATCGGCGCCGGCGCCCTGGGCGTGAAGGTGGCGCGCTCGGTGCAGTCCGCCGCGATCCAGGGCATCGACGTGATGGGCTTCTTCGACGACCGCACCCAGGGTCGCGTGCACGCCGACGCGGAAGGCCGGCGCCTGGGCGGCCTGGCCGACGCAGCCCCCTACATCCGCACCCATGGCGTGAAGGACGTCTACATCACGCTGCCGCTGGGCTCGCAGCCGCGCATCATCGAGTTGCTGCAGGCCCTGCAGGGCACCACGGCCTCGATCTATTTCGTGCCCGACGTGTTCGGCATCAGTATCATCCAGGGCCGCCTGCAGGATGTGGGCGGCGTGCCGATGGTGGGCCTGACCGAAACCCCCTTCACCGGCACCAACCGGCTGATCAAGCGGCTCAGCGACATCGTGCTGGCCTGCCTGATCCTGGTGCTGATCTCGCCGATCATGCTGGCGGTGGCCATCGGGGTGAAGCTGAGTTCGCCCGGGCCGGTGATCTTCAGGCAGCGGCGCAACGGGCTGGATGGTGAAGAGATCATCGTCTACAAGTTCCGCTCCATGCGTGCCGAGGACAACGGGCCGGTGGTCAAGCAGGCCACCAAGGGTGATCCGCGCATCACGCCCTTCGGCGCCTTCATCCGCAAGACCTCGCTGGACGAGTTGCCGCAGTTCATCAACGTGCTGCAGGGTCGCATGAGCATCGTGGGCCCGCGGCCGCATGCCGTGGCCCACAACGAGATGTACCGCGAACTGATCAAGGCCTACATGGTGCGCCACAAGGTCAAGCCGGGCATCACCGGCTGGGCCCAGGTCAACGGCCACCGCGGCGAAACCGACACCATCGAGAAGATGCAGGCCCGCGTGGAGTACGACCTCGAATACATGCGCAACTGGTCGCTGGGTCTGGACCTGGTGATCATCCTGCGCACGATCAAGACCTTGCGTGGCGAAAGCAATGCCTATTGAGCGAGCCCGTCTGGGCTTGCCCACCCCTGTACCAGGACACCCGCCGATGACCTCCCTTCGACCGCACCTGTCCCGCCCCACGCTGGCGCTGCTGCTGGCCAGTGCCGCCTGGCAGCCGGTGCTGGCCGAGACCAGCCCCTGGTACCTCGGCGCCTCGCAGGCGCTGGCGCACGAGTCCAACCTCTACCGCATCGCCAGCAGCGAAACGCTGACCACGCCCTACAGCAAGGCCGACACGGTGGCCACCACCTCGCTGCTGGGTGGCCTGGACCAGCAATGGGGACGCCAGCACCTGGGTGCCACGGCATCCATTCGTAACAGCCGTTACCAGAACAACAGTCACCTGAACAACAGCGGCTATGGCCTGAACGCGGCGCTCGACTGGGAAACGGCGAACCGCCTGTCCGGCCGCCTGAGCGTGGCGTCGGACCAGAACCTGGCGCAGTTCAACAGCCGCGACAGCAGCAACCAGCTCATCGCGCTGCGCAATGTGGTGCGCGCCAACCAGCTGGACGCCACGGCCCGCCTGGGCACCGTGACCCGGCTGACGCTGGAGGCCGGCGCCGGCTACCGCAGCCGCGAATATTCGGCCAGCCGCTACGACGCCTACGACAGCCGCCAGACCTACGGCTCACTGGGCGTACGCTGGCGCAGCAGCCCGGCGCTGCAACTGGGTGCGGCGCTGCGGCTGACGAACGGCCGCTACCCGCACTTTCCGGCGGCCGACGGCAGCGGGGCGTATGACCCCGACACCTACCGCCGCACCGACCTGGACCTGTCGGCCCGCTGGACGCCCAGCGGCGCCACCGACCTGTCCGTGCGCGTGAGCCCCACGCGCACCCGCTACGACCGCGACACCGCGCGCAACCTGTCCGGGCTGACCGGTCTCGTGCGCTGGGACTGGCAGCCCGGCGGCAAGCTGCGCCTGTCCAGCAAGCTCTCGCGCGACAACGGGCAGAGCGCCGACGTCTACAACCTGGGCATCTTCGGCCAGGGCGTGGTGGACTACGGGCGCACCACCACGGCGCTGCAGTTCAGCGCCGCCTACGATTTGTCGGCCAAGGTGGCGCTGAACGCGTCGATCGGCCGCGCCCACCGCAGCCTGGTCGATACCCGGATCCTCAACAGCACCGTCCTGTCGAAGGCAGCCGGCGGTGACGACACCGACACCCTGGCCCTGGGCGCCCGCTGGGCGCCGGTGCGCTGGGCGCTGCTGGGCTGCGACCTCAACGTCGACAACCGCCATGCCAACAGCAGCCTGAGCTGGTCGTACGGCAGCACCAGCGTCAGCTGCTACGGCCAGGCCACCCTGCAGTAAGGCCCAACACCCATGTCCCGCATCCTGCTCACCGGCGCCACCGGCTACATCGCCAGCCACACCTGGCTGGCGCTGCAAGCCGCCGGCTTCGAGGTCGTCGGTGTCGACGACTTTTCCAACAGCTCGCCCGAGGTGCTGAACCGGCTGCAGCGCCTGTCGGGCCAGGCCCCCGTGTTCGAACAGGCCAGCGTCTGCGACGCGGCGGCCATGGCCGGCATCTTTGCCCGCCACCGCCCCGACGCCGTGGTGCATTTCGCGGCCTTCAAGGCCGTGGGCGAATCCACCGCCAAGCCGCTGGACTACTACGGCAACAACCTCGGCGGCCTGGTCACCACCTGCCAGGCCATGCGCGCCCACGGCTGCCAGCGCATGGTGTTCTCCAGCAGCGCCACGGTGTATGGCGACCCGGCCAGCCTGCCGATCCGCGAAGACTTCCCGCTGTCGGCCACCAACCCTTACGGCCAGACCAAGCTGATCGGCGAAGCCATCCTGCGCGACCTGGGCGCGTCGGATGCGGCCTGGCAGACCGCCTGCCTGCGCTACTTCAACCCGGTGGGCGCCCACGAGTCCGGCCTGATCGGCGAAGACCCGCGCGGCACGCCCAACAACCTGATGCCCTACGTGGCCCAGGTGGCCGTGGGTCGGCGCGCGCGGCTGAGCGTGTTTGGCAACGACTACGCCACACCCGACGGCACCGGTGTGCGCGACTACATCCACGTGGTCGACCTGGCCGACGGCCATGTCGCGGCGCTGCAGCGCCTGCTGAACCAGCCTGGATCGCTGACCGTGAACCTGGGCACCGGCCGCGGCTACAGCGTGCTGGAACTGGTGGCCGCCTACGCCAAGGCCAGCGGCCGCGAGATCCCCTACGACATCGTGGCCCGCCGGCCGGGCGACGTGGCGTCCTGCTATGCCGATCCCGCGCTGGCCCGGCAACTGCTGGGCTGGCAGGCCCGGCATGACCTCGACCGCATGTGCGCCGACAGCTGGCGCTGGCAGACGCTGAACCCCCAAGGCTTCACCCAAGCGTGAGCATCGACATGAGCATCCAAGTCCAACCCGTGATCATGGCCGGCGGTTCCGGCACCCGCCTGTGGCCGCTGTCGCGCGCGGGCTTTCCCAAGCAGTTCCTGGTGTTGTCGGGCGATCCCGACGACCGCATGAGCCTGTTCCAGCATGCCGTGCAGCGTCTGCAGGGCCTGGCCACCGACGGTCTGGCCGTGGCCGACACGCTGGTGGTGGGCAATGACGAACACCGCTTCCTGGTGCTGGACCAGTTGCGTGAACTGAAGGCCGAGCCGAGCGCCGTGCTGCTGGAGCCGGTGGGACGCAACACCGCGCCGGCCGTCACGCTGGCCGCGCTGCAGGCCGCCGAGGCTGGTGGCGACCCGGTGCTGGTGATCACCTCGGCCGATCAGACCATTGCCGACACCGCCGCCTTCACCGCCGCCGTGCGCGAGGCCGTGCGTGCGGCCGATCAGGGCGCGATCGTCATCCTGGGCATCACGCCCGACAAGCCCGAGACGGGCTACGGCTACATCCAGGCCGGCGCCAGCGCCGGGGGCGCCGGTGCGGTGGCCGTGCAGCGCTTCGTCGAGAAGCCCGACCTGGCCACCGCCCAGCGCTACCTGGCCGAAGGCGGTTACTTCTGGAACGCCGGCATGTTCGTGCTGAAGGCATCGGTGTGGCTGACGGCGCTGGCGCAGTTCCGCCCCGACATCGCCACCGCCACCCGCACCGCCTGGGCCGCGCGCAGCACCGATGCCAAGTTCGTGCGGCCCGGCAAGGCCGAGTTCGCCGCCGTGCCCAGCGAGTCGGTGGACTACGCCGTGATGGAGCAGTGCCCCGGCAGCGCCTTCGACATCCGCATGGTGGCACTGGACGCCGGCTGGAACGATCTGGGCGCCTGGGATGCCGTGTGGCAGGTGGCACCCAAGGATGACAAGGGCAATGCCAGCATCGGCGACGCCATCGTCAAGGACTCCAGCAACACCCTGGTGCATGCCACCAGCCGCCTGGTCAGCGCCGTGGGCCTGAAGGACGTGATCGTGGTGGAGACGCCCGATGCCGTGCTGGTGGCCGACCGCGCACGCAGCCAGGAGGTCAAGCAGATCGTCAACCAGCTCGGCGCCGAGCAGCGTGGCGAGCAGGTGCTGCACCGCAAGGTGCACCGCCCCTGGGGCTGGTATGACAGCATCGACAACGGCCCGCGGCACCAGGTCAAGCGCATCATGGTCAAGCCGGGTGCCAGTTTGAGCCTGCAGATGCACCACCACCGCGCCGAGCACTGGATCGTGGTGTCGGGCACGGCCGAGATCACCAACGGCGACAAGGTGCTGCTGCTGAGCGAGAACCAGAGCACCTACATCCCGCTGGGCCAGACCCACCGCCTGGCCAATCCCGGCAAGGTGCCGCTGGAAATCATCGAGGTGCAGTCGGGCAGCTACCTCGGCGAAGACGACATCGTGCGCTTCGAGGACACCTACGGCCGGAGTTGACCCACCCCCGAAGCGCCTTCGGCGCCTCCCCCTCAAGGGGGCGCCACCAGTGGCCGGGCCAAGCCCGATCCACGGTGGCCGCTGGGTTGCCTGCATCGAGACAACAATCTGCACTGAGCAGCTCACGGAGCTCTGAATGACCATCCTCGTCACCGGCGGCGCCGGCTTCATCGGCAGCAACTTCGTGCTGGACTGGCTGGCCGACCCGGCCGCTGAAGGCGTCGTCAACCTCGACGCCCTCACCTATGCCGGCAACCGCGCCAACCTGGCGCCGCTGGCCGGCGATGCGCGGCATGTCTTCGTACACGGTGACATCTGCGACCGCGCGCTGATCGACCAGTTGCTGGCCACGCATCAGCCGCGCGCCATCGTGCATTTCGCGGCCGAGAGCCATGTGGACCGCAGCATCCACGGCCCCGGTGCCTTCATGAAGACCAATGTGGATGGCACCTTCACGCTGCTGGAGGCCGCACGCGCCTACTGGGGCGGCCTGCAGGGCGAAGCCAAGGCCGCGTTCCGCTTCCACCATGTGTCCACCGACGAGGTCTACGGCAGCCTGAAGCCATCGGATCCGCCGTTCGCCGAGACCAACCCGTACGAGCCCAACAGCCCCTACAGCGCCAGCAAGGCCGCCAGCGACCACCTGGTGCGCGCCTGGCACCACACCTACGGCCTGCCGGTGCTCACCACCAACTGCAGCAACAACTACGGGCCGCTGCACTTCCCCGAGAAGCTCATCCCGCTGATGATCGTCAACGCCCTCGCGGGCAAGCCGCTGCCGGTGTATGGCGACGGCCAGCAGATCCGCGACTGGCTGTACGTGAAGGACCATTGCAGCGGCATCCGCGCCGTGCTGGCCGCTGGCCGCCTGGGCGAGACCTACAACATCGGCGGCTGGAACGAGATGGCCAACATCGACATCGTCAAGACGGTGTGCGGTCTGCTCGACGAACTGCGCCCCGACGCCGCCGGACCCTACGCCCGCCTGATCACCTACGTGACCGACCGGCCCGGACATGACCGCCGCTATGCCATCGACGCGCGCAAGATCGAGCGTGAACTGGGCTGGCGCCCGGCCGAGACCTTTGCCACGGGCATCCGCAAGACGGTGCAGTGGTACCTCGACAACCCGCAGTGGGTGGCCGATGTGCAGAGCGGCAGCTACCGCGACTGGGTGAACCAGCAGTACGGCGCCTGACCGCGCCACCAGGGAGAACAGAGCATGAAGACGCGCAAGGGCATCATCCTGGCCGGCGGCTCCGGCACCCGGCTGCACCCGGCCACCTTGGCCATCAGCAAGCAACTGCTGCCGGTCTACGACAAGCCGATGGTGTACTACCCGCTCAGCACACTGATGCTGGCCGGCATGCGCGACATCCTGATCATCAGCACCCCGCAGGACACGCCGCGCTTCGAATCCCTGCTGGGAGACGGCAGCAAGTGGGGCCTGAACCTCAGCTACTGCGTGCAGCCCAGCCCCGATGGCCTGGCGCAAGCCTTCATCCTGGGCAGGCAGTTCGTCAACGGCCAGCCCAGCGCGCTGGTGCTGGGCGACAACATCTTCTACGGCCACGACTTCCAGACCCTGTTGCAGCGGGCCGACGAGCGCAGCGCCGGCGCGAGCGTGTTCGCCTACCACGTGACCGATCCCGAGCGTTATGGCGTGGTGGAGTTCGATGCCCACAAGCACGCACTGAGCATCGAAGAGAAACCCAAGGCTCCGAAGAGCAACTACGCCGTCACCGGCCTGTACTTCTACGACGAGCAGGTCTGCGACATCGCGGCCAGCATCCAGCCCAGCGCGCGCGGCGAGCTGGAGATCACCACCGTCAACGCCACCTACCTGCAGCAGAACCAGCTGGAGGTGGAAATCATGGGCCGTGGCTACGCCTGGCTGGACACCGGCACGCACGACAGCCTGCTGGAAGCCGGCCAGTTCATCGCCACGCTGGAAAAGCGCCAGGGCCTGAAAGTGGCCTGCCCGGAAGAGATCGCCTTCCGCCAGGGCTGGATCACTGCCGAGCAGTTGGAAGCACTGGCCGCACCGCTGGCCAAGAACGGCTACGGCCAGTACCTGCAGCGACTGCTGCGCGACAAGGCCTTTTGAATTGACCGCCCTCGCCGATAACCCCACCATGACCGACGCCCAACGCCGCCCCTGCGTTCACATCGTTGCCGGGGCCCGCCCCAACTTCATGAAGATCGCACCCATGGTGCGAGCGCTGCAGGCCGATGGCCGCCTGGCCTGGAAGATCGTGCACACCGGCCAGCACTTCGACCGCAACATGAGCGATGTGTTCTTCGAGGAACTCGGCATCCCGGCGCCCGACGTGCACTTCAACTGCGGCGGCGGCAGCCATGCCTCGCAGACGGCGCGCATCATGGAAGCCTTCGAGAAGCATTGCGCCGACGACCGTCCCGACGCCGTGGTGGTGGTGGGCGACGTCAATTCCACGCTGGCCTGCGCCATCGTGGCCAAGAAGGCCGGCATCCCGGTGGCCCATGTGGAGGCCGGCCTGCGCAGCGGCGACATGGCCATGCCCGAGGAGATCAATCGCCTGGTCACCGATTCGATCAGCGACTGGTTCTTCGTCACCGAGCCCAGCGGCGTGGCGCATCTGAAGCGCGAAGGCCATCCCGACGCGCGCATCTTCTACGTCGGCCATGTGATGGTCGACAACGTGATGTACCAGGCGCGGCAGATCGAGGGCCTGGACCGCAGCGGCTACGAAACCCAGGCCATCAAGGCCCAGCTGGGCAGCCGCTACGGCGTGGTCACCATGCACCGCCCGTCCAACGTCGATGACCTGGCCGTGCTGGGCCCGATCGCCGGCGCGCTGAAGAAGGTGTCGGAGCAGTTGCCGCTGGTGTTTCCGGTGCACCCGCGCACCCGCGGCAACCTGGAGAAGCTGGGCCTGGAACTGGGGCCGAACATCCACCTGATGTCGCCCCAGCCCTACATGAGCTTCCTGAACCTGTGGAAGGACGCCACGGTGGTGCTCACCGATTCCGGCGGCCTGCAGGAGGAAACCACGGCCCTGGGCGTGCCGTGCGTCACCATGCGCGAGAACACCGAACGCCCGGTCACCGTGGACGAAGGCACCAATGTGCTGGTGGGCATCTCGCCCGAGAAGATCGTGGCTGCCGCCATCGAGGTGATCGAAGGCCGCGGCAAGCAGGGCCGGCGCCCGCACCTGTGGGACGGCGACGCCGCCGTGCGCATCGCCAACGATCTGGCGCGGCTGCTGGGCGCCGCCTGAGTTCGTTTGCGGCTCAGGCCGCGGCGCCGCCCTCGGCCACGAAGTGCGGGTTCTCGAAGCCCGGCTTGCCGTAGGCCAGCGGCGCACCCTCCAGCGTGCACACCCGGCCGCCGGCGGCCGCCAGCACGGCGTGGCCGGCGGCGATGTCCCATTCCATCGTGCGGCCGAAGCGCGGGTACAGATCGGCACAGCCTTCGGCGATCAGGCACAGCTTCAGCGACGAGCCGGCCGCCTTCACCTCGGCCACCTGCCGGCCGGCGAGATAGGCATCCAGCGCGGCCGCATCGCCATGCGATCGGCTGCCCAGCACGGTGAGCCCGGGCTCGGGCACGGCCCGGCAAGCCATGGTGCGCCGGCCCTGCGCATCGCTCACCCAGGCGCCCTGCCCCACCACGCCGCTCCACAAGCGGCCGCGCCCCTCGTCGAGCGCCGGCGCCAGCACCACGCCCAGCACCGGCACGCCGCGCTCGATCAACGCGATGTTGACGGTGAACTCGCCGTTGCGCTGCACGAACTCCCTGGTGCCGTCCAATGGGTCAACCAGCCAGAAACGCCCGCCACCGGCCGCCAGGTCGGGGCTGGCACCGGCGGCCATGGCCTCCTCGGCCACGATGGGCAGGTCGGGTGTCAACGCGCGCAGCCCCTCGGTGATCACCTGCTCGGCCTGCTGGTCGGCCAGCGTCACCGGTGACGCGTCGGCCTTGCCCTGAACCTCGAAGGGCGTGGCGTAGATGGCCATGACCACGCGACCGGCTTCGCGCGTGAGGGCCTCGAGGGCTGGCAGCAGATGGGTCGTGTCCGTCATCGGGCCATCGTAACGGCAGGCAGGCTTCAGCCGGATGTCAGCCCCTGCTCGCGCCCCAGTGCCCGCACCAGATCGGTCTGGGTGAGGATGCCGACCAGCCGATCCCCCTCGCCCAGCACCGGGATGTGGTGGTGGCCGGTGGCCGAGAACAGCGGCAGCATCTCGGCCAGGCTGCGGTGGTCGCGGGTCACGCGCACCTGGCGGGTCATGATCTGGCCCACGACCTCGGGCTTGTCGCTGTGGCTGCCCGGCGTGGCGCGGATCAGCTGGCGCAGACGCTCGTCGAAGCCCTTCAGCACATCCAGATCGGCCCCGCGCAGAAAGTCGGCCTGCGTGACGATGCCCACCAGGCGCCCACTGCGCTCCACCACCGGCAGGGCCTTGATGCGATGCTGCCGCAGCAGCGCCCAAGCGTCCTGCAACGCGGTACCGTAGCTCACCGTCCGCACGTCGTGCGACATGATGTCGCGGCAGCGCAGCTCGCCCATGCGGCGCCGCAAGGACTCGGTCTCGGCCGCCTCCAGCAGCGCGCGCAGGTCATCGCGTGGCACATCCAGCACCTGGTTGTAGCGGGCCAGCGCGCGGTCGATGTCGGCCTCGCTGAAGCGCACCGGCGGCTCGTCCGCATGGGCAGCGGCTGGCGCCGGCCGGTCAGGGTGAGGATAGGCCCGGCCGGTGGCGCGGTTGTAGGCCACGCCGGCGGCCACCAGCAGCAGCACATTGGTCGCCACCGGAAACAGCGCGAAGCGCCAGTCGCTCACGCCGGCCAGCACCATCAGCGCGGCCGTGCCGCCGCCCGGCGGGTGCAGGCAGCGTGCGGCCATCATCGCCGCCACACCCAGGCCGGCCGCCAAAGCCACCGCCAGTGGCGGCCACAGGTGCTGGCCACCCAGCGACATCACCGCAAGGCCCGCCAGCGCACTGACCAGGTTGCCACCCACCACGGGCCACGGCTGGGCCAGCGGGCTGGCCGGCAGCACGAACACCAGCACCGCGCTGGCGCCCAGCGGCGCCACCAGCCATGCACCGGCGGCTTGCCCGGCCCACGGCCCTTGCAGCCACCGCGAGAGGGCGCCAGCCACCATCAAGCCCACGGCCACACCCACCGCAGCGCGCAGCCGCTCGCGCCGGTCGATGGCCAACGGCGCCGGCCAGCGCCAGCGCGGCCCAATCGCTGGCGGAACAGGTGAAGGGCTTGTCTCGCTCATCCGGATCTGCGTCCATTTTGAAGATGCATCTGAAATATTGCTTTCAACAGCCGACGCACCTAAAATAGATGCATCATAAATGCACCTTCAAGCCGTGCGCCTCACCAGCTTCACCGACTACAGCCTGCGCGTGCTGATCTACCTGGCCGCACAGCCCGAGCGGCGGGCCACCATTGCCGAGATCGCCACCGCCTACGGCATCAGCGAGAACCACCTGACCAAGGTGGTGCACTTCCTGGGCAAACAGGGCTGGGTGGCCACGGTACGCGGCAAGGGCGGTGGCATGGGCCTGGCGCTGCCGCCGCAAGACATCGGCATCGGGGCCGTGGTGCGCGCGGCCGAGGGCGGCGACCTGCCGGCCGAGTGCTTCGACCGCGCGCACAACACCTGCACCATCGTGAAGGTTTGCCGCCTGCAGCGCGTGCTGCGCGAGGCCACGCAAGCCTTCCACGCCGTGCTCGATGGCGTCACGCTGGCCGACCTGGTCACGCAGCCCAAGGCCCTGACCGCGCTGCTGCAGCGCACCGCAGCCCTTTGACCGAGGCCCCATGGCCACACTGATCCCGATCGCCGAACCCGTGCTGCCCTCGCGCCGCCCGGCCCCTGGCACGCCGCCGGCCTTCGCGCTGTGGGCGTTGGGCTTCCGGCCGTTCTACCTGGCCGCGGCACTGCTGGCGGCCCTGAGCGTGCCGCTGTGGGCACTGCAGGCCACCGGCTGGCTGCAGCACGCCTACCTGCGCGGGCCGGTGTGGCACGCGCACGAGATGCTGTTCGGCTTTGCGCTGGCGGTGGTGACCGGCTTCCTGTTCACCGCGGGTCAGAACTGGAGCGGTCAGCCCACGCCCAAGGGCCGCACGCTGATGGCCGTGGCGGCGCTGTGGCTGGCCGCGCGCGTGCTGGTGCTCACGCCCTGGACGCTGGCGGCTGCGCTGGCCAATGTGGCCTTTCCGCTGGTGGCTGCCTGGGGCCTGGGCCGCGCGCTGCATGCCGGGGGCAACCGGCGCAACTATTTCTTCGTGGCGCTGCTGGCGCTGTTCAGCGCGGCCGCCGGCCTGGTGCATGCGGTGCAACTGGGCTGGCTGGCCGCACCCGGCGTGGCGTGGCAGAGCGCCGGCCTGCAAGCCGGGCTGGACGTGCTGCTGCTGATCATGGCCGTGATGGCCGGCCGCGTGGTGCCCATGTTCACCAACAACGGCGTGCCGGGTGCCGATGCGCAACGCCTGCCGTGGCTGGAGCAACTGGCCATCGCCACGCCGCTGGTGCTGCTGGCGCTGGATGCGCTGGGCCCGGTGCTGGGCACCCTGTGGCCACCCGCGGCACCGGCACTGGCCGTGCTGCTGGCGCTGGCCGCGCTGGGCGGTGCCGTGGTGCACGGCTTGCGGCTGTGGCACTGGCACCCCGGCGCCACACGCGGCAATCCGCTGGTGTGGGTGCTGCATGCCGCCTATGCCTTCATTCCGCTGCACCTGCTGCTGCGCGCCGCGGCGGCCATGGGCTGGCTGCCGGCCAGCCCGGCCACGCACGCACTCACCGTGGGCGCCGTGGGCGCGCTGTGCCTGGGCATGATGACCCGCACCGCGCGTGGCCACACCGGCCGCCCGCTGCAGGCCGACCGTTGCGACGTGGCCTGCTACGGGCTGGTCATCGCCGCCGGCCTGGTGCGTGTGCTGCTGCCCCTGGCCTGGCCGGCGTCACATGCCACCGCCATACTGCTCTCGGCCCTGCTGTGGAGCGCGGCCTTCGGCCTGTATGCGCTGCACTACGCTCCCTGGCTCACCCGCGCCCGCGCCGACGGCCGGCCGGGCTGACCCTCTGCCTCCATGACCCAGAAGACGATTCCGATCCAGCCGGTGCCCGTGCCGGCACCGGCCGCCGCCGAACCCGCGCTGGTCTCGATGTACGAGGCCCAGGCCAAGATCTACCCGCGTGCCGTCTCGGGCTGGTTCAACCGCTGGCGCTGGACGCTGGTGTGGCTCACCCAGATCATCTTCTACGGCCTGCCCTGGGCCAGCTGGAACGGCCGGCCCCTGATGCTGTTCGACCTGGAAGCGCGGCGCTTCGACGTGCTGGGCCTGGTGCTGTACCCGCAGGACTTCATCTACCTCACCGCCCTGCTGGTGATCAGCGCCATGGCGCTGTTCTTCTTCACCGCCGTGGCCGGGCGGCTGTGGTGCGGCTACGCCTGCCCGCAGACCGTCTACACCGAGATCTTCATGTGGGTGGAGCACCGCATCGAAGGCGACCGCCTGGCCCGCATGCGCCTGGACAAGCAACCCTGGGGCTGGCCCAAGCTGTGGCGCAAGAGCGCCAAGCACGCCGCGTGGGCGGCCATCGGGCTGTACACCGGCTTCAGCTTCGTGGGCTACTTCGTGCCCATCCGCACGCTGGCGGTGGAGCTGGCCACGTTCAGCGTCTCACCCTGGTCGCTGTTCTGGGTGCTGTTCTATGGCGCCGCCACCTACGGCAACGCAGGCTTCATGCGCGAGCAGATCTGCAAGTACATGTGCCCCTACGCCCGCTTCCAGAGCGCGATGATCGATGCCGACTCGATGATCATCACGTATGACGCGCAGCGGGGTGATCCCCGCGGCTCACGCAAGCGCCACACCGATGCGCGCGCGCAGGGCCTGGGCGACTGCGTGGACTGCACGCTGTGCGTGCAGGTGTGCCCCACCGGCATCGACATCCGCAACGGCCTGCAGAACGAATGCATCGGCTGCGCCGCCTGCATCGACGTGTGCAACCAGGTGATGGACAAGATGGGCAGCCCGCACGGCCTGATCCGCTACGCCACCGAGAACGGCGTGGCCCGCCACCTCAGCCGCGGCCAGATGCTGCGCCGGGCCTTGCGTCCGCGGGTGCTGATCTACGGCACGATCCTGCTGGCGGTGGGCGGCGCCTTCGTCGCCAGCCTGGCGCTGCGCAGCCCGTTCCGCGTGGAAGTGATCAAGGACCGCAGTGCGCTGGCCCGGCTGGTGGACGACGGCGCGGTGGAGAACACCTACCGCATCAGCATCACCAACGGCGGCAGCCAGCCGCAGCGCTACCGGCTGGCCGCCAGCGGCCTGGCCGGCCTGGCATTGAGCCCGGCCGAGGGCCTGGACGTGCCACCGCAACAGACCGCCGCCGTCACCGTGCACCTGACACTGCCGCAGCCCGCCACCGCCGGCCTGCGCGGCCAGAGCCACCCGATCCGCTTCGACATCCGGGATGCGGGCGATGCGCAGGTACATGAGCGGTCAGTTTTTTTTGTGCCGAGGTGAGCGTCGTCCTAATGTGTCTTGTCGCCTTGCGCACCGCCGCTGAAAGGCCGCGCTCTTGACCCGCAACCAACGGCCAGTAACAAGTTCGTCGCACAAGCCCGCGTAAAGTTGCTTAGTTCGATTGATAGGGCACCGAAAAAGCAGAGGGATATCCCTGCCAAGCCCCTCCTTTCGGTTCCTGAAATCTTTCGTCCATGGCTCACACGCTCCAACACAGCAGGTACACCGTGACTGCTTCCTTCATCCTGCTCTGTGCGTTGATAAGCGCTTGTGGCGGAGGGGGCGGGGACGCCGGCGGCGACACCAACAGCAGCACTTCGGCAGAAAGCTCCAAAGTTGCAGCTGCGCCGGTTGACACAGTTGCCAGCGTACCGGAGACCGTCACCATGCCAACCGCTGTCGGCATGAATTCAATCGACGGAGCTACGGATGCAGTGATTGCCACATCACTGGGCACGGTTACCCTTGCTGAGCCAGCGGCATCCACCGTGACCGACAGCACAGGCGCGACTTCGATCGCATCGACGCAGGAGACAAGCGCACCCCTGGAGCAGGTGGCCGCGCTGCAAGCATCGCAGCCAGAGTCTGTGTCGTCGGCCCAAGCTGTCGTGACTGCACTGACCACACTGGATGGATCGGGCATTCGCACCCGGAACGCGGCCGGATGCACCCCAGGTGTCTACAGCGACTTCATCGATGGAAACACCTGGAATAACCGTCGCCTCTTGCCACGCGACTGTCTGAAGGTTGCAAGCAATCCGCCGGTGTTTTCCTGGCGCCAACCGAACGACAAGGATGCGTTGTCACCATGGACGCTCTCGGTTCGCAATCGGAAAACCGGCGTGGCCGCGCTGAGCGCGTCGCCCAACACACCGCGCTTGATGCCGAACCAGGCACTGCCGGCCGGCGACTATGAATGGACGGTCTCCTACACAAACAAGTCCGGCAAGCTGGTGGCCAGCAGTGCGCGACGTTTCACGGTCGAAGCGACAACCCCGGTCGTGGTCTTTCCGGCCGGCGTCACGGTGGCCGCGAAAGCCGCCGCGCGGGGACACCCCAGAGCACTGCCATCTGGCGCGACCTTCGCCGCCTTGAAGGCGTCGGCCCTGGCCGGCGACCTCGCCACTGGTTACAAGAACTTGATTGCCATGGCCGAAACGGCCGTCGTCACGCCGTTGCCTCAAGTCGCCGGACTTACAGGCTTCAGTTACGACTCTTTCACGATCACGTCCAAGGTCAGCATGGACGCGCTGCGCAAGACCTGCGATGCCGAGACTCGATATGTCGAAGCGCTGGCCTTCGCCTATCGCTTCACTGGAGATGTCCGATTCCGCGACGCGGGCATCACACGGGCATTGAATCTCGCCGGTTGGTCGCCCAGCGGCGTCACCAGCGAGAGCAATTTCGACTACGGCAATCGCGCCATCTATCTGGCGTTGGCAACAGCTCTGGACCTGTTCAAAGCCGACCTGACAGCCGTGCAGGTGCAGCAGATCGTGTCATCGCTGTCAGACCGCATTTCCCAAGCGATGGCCAGGTTTGACAGTCTCGATGCCAGCCCCTTTGATTCGCATGTTGACGTGCTTGTCTGGAACGTGCTGCAGGCGCTGATGCTGACTGCTGGTACTGAAGGTTTCACCAACAGTACTGCGTGGCTGGCCAAGACCTGGGACATCCTGCTTGGATCGGCAAACATGTGGGGCGCTGACGACGGTGGCTTCGGCAACGGTGTTGCCTACGCTTGGTATCGGATCGGACACCTTGCAGAAGCCATGGCAGCCACGCAAGCCGTGACCGGCCTGAATCTTGCCAAGCATCCGTCAGTCGCCAAGCTCGGCGACTTCTTGCTGGCGTTCACTGCACCGGGCGGAACGCATCGCAGCCCATTTGGCGATGACACGGAAACCACCACCCACTACACCAACTACGCCTTCAATCAGTTCCGGCTGTATGCCCAGCAAACTGGCACGCCAATCCACAACTGGTACTGGAAAGCAGGCGCCTCCACTGCGACGGCCAAGTACTACATGAGCCCCTGGTTGCTCATGCTTCAGGGTCTGGGTACAACGGTTTCGTCGGCGCCCGTAGATCGTTCTTGGGTCTTCGACGACGCTGGGGTTGCAGCCATCCATTCCGATACCTCGCGATCAGACCGCAGCAGCGTGGCCTTCCGTTCAAGCGAGTTCGGCGACTGGGCGCACTCCTTCGCAGATCAGAATTCCTTCACGCTGATTTCGAAGGGCAAAGATCTCCTGATCAGTTCGGGCTACTACCCCTATTGGCTGTCGCCCCACCATGCCGCAGTAACGCGCGCCACTCGCTACAAAAACGCTCTCACCTTTGATGGTGGGATTGGCCAGGCCGAGATCGCTAGCGGCGTGCCCAAGCTACCCGGATCACCGGTGCAATCACGCGACGCCCGGGGCAAGTTGGTCAATCAAGCTGACACAGGTCTGTGGGCCGTTGCCACTGGCGACGCCACCCTCGCGTATCGCAGCTATGACCCATCAACTTACGCCTGGACAGCCTTGCTGAAGAGCGCTGTGCGCACCGTGGCCTACAACCGAAGCAGCCGAGTTCTGGTGGTGTACGACTATGCCAAGAGTGACTCGGCGCGGCGCTGGGAATTGAACTTTCACGCCCCCGCCAGCTTTGCGAGCGGCACCGGTGGTTCCGTGAGCGTAGTCAATGGCGCCTCTTCGGCTTGCATCGCAGTTTACGGTCCAGCCGGGAGCTTTGCCCTGTCCAAGGGTTTCGACATTGCACCGGAGAACGGCGCTGCCGATCAATACCATGCCCGCTTTGCCGTCACCACCAGAAGCAACGAACTCGTCGCCGTCACGGTGATCCGGGAAGACTGCTCCGCAACACCCGTGAAGGTCACCTTCACGGGTGCTGCTGCAGTGTCTGTCAACATCAACAATGGCGTGGACGCCATCTTCGACGGCCGAAGCGTCACCGTGCCTTGAGTGATTACGGCAGTGCAGGCGCCAGAGCTACTGTGCTGAGTTCATCAATCAAGTGCTTGGTCTGCCGAATGTTCGCCCGACTCGACGCACCAAAGACAATGGACTCGATGCGCGGCTGACGGCAAACGTACTCGATGGCTTCGCGCGGCGAGATCGCGCCAGAAGCCAGCACCGACATCGCCACGGGCCGAAAGCGCCGCGTGGCGATTGTCTTTTCGTAAGCCTCGATGCCGCCGCACATGCGGAAGCCAATCTTGTTGATATTGGCGCAGACGATCGGGTTGTCGATGCCCAGCCGGTCCAGCACGTCAAGCAGCTTGGGCACGTTCATCGTGATGTAGCCCGGCTCGGCGCCGTACTTCTCGCGCACATGATCGTGAAAGATGCGGAAGCACTCGTCGAACTTCAAGCCCAGCAGCAGATCAGTGATGACGTTCTGGATAAAGACCACCGGGGTCTTCAGACCGTGGAACATCTTCATCTCAGCATCAATCAGCAACTGCATGATCGTGGCCACGTCCTTGTTGGCCAGGGCGACCCCACCCTTGAGCATGGCGCCCACCGCCCCGTCCTGTGGCAGGAACATGCGCAACGCGTCGATCATGCCGTGCTCGGTGACGGCGTTCGCGTACTTGTGTGCATAGGGCATGCACGGGTAGAACTGGTAATCGGGGTATTTGTCCTGGTTGGCCCTGAAGTGATCGCAGATTTGCGCCACGCGGTCATGCGTGGTGCACATGAAGGTCCTGATGCCTTCCTGGTAAGCCGCATCGAGCACATCGATGATCGCCTGCAGGTCCTGGAAGCGCATTTGCTGCGCACGGGCCTTTTCCTCCGACATGTGGTTCACGCCGAAGAACTGGTTGTCGCCAAAGAGAACGCGGTCCATCGCAATGCTTTCGAGATTCAGATATGGATACGTGGAAGCGGCGGCGATCAGTTGAACAACCGACCCAGCAGGCCCTTGGGTTGCGGCGCGCTGGAGGTAACGCCAGAGCCTCCTGCCACAGCCTGGCTCTCGGCCAGGATCATGCTCACCACACGGTCAGCTTGAAGCGCTGAGCGGAACGAGTTCTCCCCGTCCAGCCGGCGCTGCTTGCAGCTCTGGACGAAGTAGTCGATCTGTGCCGAATATTCTTCCCCGCGCAGATAGAACCACACCTCCTGCGTCAGATCGGTGGTGTAGCGCACCGACCAACCGGCAGGCACGCCGGGCAGCGCGTCGCTGGGCTCGCGCAGATAGATCTGGCACTCCTGCCGATCAGCGGTCACTCGCCCCTTGGTACCCCACACCGACACCTTGGTGCTCATCTTTCGGAAGCTCTCGTCGCTCCAGTTCACGCAAAGCTGGCCGCTGGCGCCGTTGGCGTAGTGCAGCGAGCAATACACCTCGTCCTCCACGTCACGTGAGAACACACCGTGGCGCACTACGCCGCTCACCGACGCCGGCACCCCGGCAACGAAATTCACCAGATCGATGGCGTGGCAGGCGTAGTCGTACAAAGCACCACCGCCCTCGTTCTTGGCCGAGCGCCAGGTGCCACCCTTGGCACGCAGCACCACCGGTCCGTAAGCCTCGGCACGCACGTGGTGGATCTCACCCAGCGCGCCACTGCGCGCCACGCGCGCGGCTTCCTGGAAGGCGCCCACGAACCGGTAGTGGTAGCCCACCTGCGTGACCAGTTGCTTGCTGGCGGCCAGTTGAACCAGTTGCTCTCCATCTGCTACGTCCAGCACGAAGGGCTTCTCGCAAAAGACATGCAGATTCCGTTCCAGCGCCTTCTTTACCATGCCGGCGTGCAATTTGCTGGGCGTGGAAACCACCACGGCATCCAATTGCTCATTGGCCAGCATTTCATCCAGATCTGCGTAGCATTTCAGCCCGGTGTACTTGTTCAGCACATCGGTCAGGTATGCCATGGTGTCGCAAGCCGCAACCAGTTCCACCTCGGGATGCGCGCGAACAATCGATACGTGTGAGAGGCCCATCTTTCCCAGGCCGATCATTCCTACCCTGATCATTTCGTCAATTCCTTTCACAATCCAAAAAAAGTTTCCAGGCTAGCCGGCCCGGAGAATCTCGTTGCGCACTTGCTGATAGGCCATCTTGCCCTTTTCCAGCAATGCGCGATTGACAGCACGCTTGCCTGACACCCTAAGGAACTCCAGGGTCTCGTTCGCCGTCAGGTTGGGCCGGTGCTCGAAAGCGCGCTCGGCCAGAAGAAAGCGATCCACGTCCAGCAACTCATCCTGGTAGACCGAGATGGTGGGAACACCCAAGACCGCCATCTCCCGCGTCATGGTGCCGCCCGCACCGATGAACAGATCACAGGCGGGCGCAATATCGGCAATGTCAAGCGCGGTATCGATGATGGTGATGCCGTCGAAGCGCGCATCTCGGTAGTGGCGACCCTGGTCCTTGCCGCGCGGCAACAGTACCACCTGCGCTTCATGCTTGATGCCAAGCAGCAAATCGTCCATGAAATTTCGGTCGCCACGGTAGTACTGTGCTGTCCATGGCTCTGGCCGCACATAAACCACCGGCCGCGCAGTGCGCTGCGCTGCGGGCTGGCCCTTGGCATCCAGCTTGTCTTGCAAGCGCCAAAGATAAATGCCCTCCTTGACCCCAGGATAGCGCCTCACCTTTCTCAGGTTGGCCAATTGCCGGCGCAGGTTGGCATCGGACAGGAACTCAGGAACCATGATGGTTCCCGCCGCCAGAAATGACGGCACATTACCCAGGGCATGCTCGTTGTCGTTCATGTAGATCGAGCGCACACCCAGCAATTTGGCCACCACGGGCGAGTGGAACGAACTTTGCGAGACAGCCACGTCAATGCGCTGCGGGCGCAGCCAGCGCGCCAGTTGCATCACGCGGATTGGGTAACCCATCACCTTGTGCGAGAACTTAGCGCCGTAGTGTTCACCCACGACCTCATACCGAAAGCCATGCAAATCAAGCAGATCGATCGTGTTGGCCAACGGCCTGCAACTGATCACCACTTCATGCCCGCTGGCCTCAAGGTCGCGGATCAGGTGTGCAAACAGATTGATGTGCGGTGAGTTGGAGAGGTCAAACCAGACTTTCACTTCGCATTCCCGTGTATATCAAGTGGCACGACCCGCGTCGTCAAAACAGTCCCCGGAGCAAGCGTGGCCGCTATGACAATAACTTCAGCAGGTCGCTTTGAATAAAAGCGCTCAGAAGCCCAGCCTTGCGGCGGATCTTCCTGGCCCACGATCACACTCGAACACTCAACAGGGCCGTCGATTGACAACTCCAGAGTGTGCCCCTCAAAGCGCAGTTGCCAACTCATCGAGCGGTTGCCATCGGTAACTGTGCATTGAGTGCCCACGTGCCAATGAAGCTTGACGTGATGCGACTCACGGCATTCCAGCCAATCCTGAACCTCTAGGCTGCCCGCAGCGTCCATGCGAACACGCCGGTGGTGCATGACCGGGTCGCGCAACCGTCGGAAGCCGTCATGGCAGGCATGGACTTCCTGAACTTCGCCCTGTCCCGTAGAAACCACGGTGCAATGAACGTCGCGAAGCCAGAGAAAGCTTGACCCATACACCGATTGATCTTCACCATCAATGGTCAACGTGTTGTGGGCAGCGGTACTTCTGAAAAACCGCCGCCACTCCGGCGACGCGTTGTAGCAGTAGGTTCCGGAATCGCGCAAAACTGGCGTCCCACCTACTGACAGGATCAACGAAAGGGCGTCAGCGTGGGCGTGCCCACCCACCTTGTTGTAGCCGAGCGGTCCGCAGTCGAATACAGCCCGCGCTTCACCGCGTTCATGCAGTTGCGCCCCGAGGATGACGTAGCCCCCCTCCAGAAAGTGCCGAGGAAGTTCCGTCCGGCTTGGCGTCCCCCCCCCCGATGCCCGGCCACAGGCTCCCGGTGGCAGCCAAGCGGCCACGTCCTCCGGGCTGACGCCGAGGCTGGCACACTTGCTTTCAATGATTGGATCAGACGTCAGTCTTGACGCCAGAGCGAGCATCTCCAGCCAACTGCTGGCCGAAGTTGGGCGCAAAGACCATACATCGCCGTCATCGGAGTCGCCATAGGTGGGCACGTTGCCCACGCAGTCGGTTTGCGCGGCCAGGTAGACCAGGGCTGCCTGCAGCCGTTCCCAGAACGCGCCGCTGAAGTCGTCGCCGTTCACCAAACCGACCAGACCTGCAGCGATCAGGAACTGCAAACTGAACTTGTGATATGAAAGCGCCTGCTCCCGGTTGACTCCGTCAGCCGCAAATTGCTTGAGGGCCTCGGTCTCGAGAATTCGCTTTGCAGCCTTACGCTTGTCACGCACATCCTGCCAGCAATCCCAGGTGTGAGAGGCAACAAAGACACCGGCTGCCTCACCGATCAGGTGGTTGTCGGCCGATGAGTAGAACGAATAGTTGTCAGCAGCGAAGTGCACGTGCTGATAGATGCACTTCAACCACGTTTGCAGTCGCACGCGCCCCGTCTCGCGCTGGAAGATGCGCGATGTATCGCCACCTATAACATGCCAAACGATGCTCCAGTTGATCAGGCGAATGCCATGTTCCACTGGTGATGCCCAATTCGGCCCCACGGGGTACGGATTGGCGATGATCCAACTGTCGATATTCGCGGCCAGGCGATCCAACGCGGCTTCGTCCTGCGCCATGGCCCAGTCCATGGCCAGTTCAACCCACCACGCGTGGCGATTAATCTCCCAGAGAAACTTGATATCCAGTCCTGGCAGGTGGCGGAAGTCGATATCCAACCCAAACTTCGCAGGCACCTGCAGTCCGCTCACCGGATCAGCGGTCCAATCAGGCAAGCCATCGTTCAACCGCACGGGATGCCCATAGATGAGCAACTCCTGCGCGTTTGCAAGCCCGCTGGACTTCGCGTCGGCCCGCTGTGTTTTCAGCGCAAGCACATCCACCCATGCATTGCCGAAGCGGCTATCTCCACTCATTGGTGGTGGCCGTTGGGCAGATCCGATGCCATGGCGCCGAAGGTTCGCACGCAACACGCTGGCAACGCGGAATGGCACCTCCTGCCAATACATGCGGCTCATTCGCCTGAAAAGCCAGGTCATGCGGGTCAGCATGACACTCGATCGATCACTCACGTCCGTTCCCTGTCATCGGCGCCAAGCTGCCGGCGCTCCAAGCCCGCAACAGGCATCGGATCGCCGTTCAGCAATGCGGCATGGATGGCTCTCAATTGCTTGATGACCACCGCTGCGGCAAATGTTTGATCAACCCTGACTGCTGCCGCCGCGCCCATGGCAGCACGCTCGTTCGCATTCGAAAGAAGACGTGCAATCGCATCCGACAACTGGTTGATCTGACCCGGCTCGATCAGCAGGCCCTGAACTCCGTCATCGATCATTTCGGGAATGCCGCCCACGCGGCTGGCCACCACAGGCACGCCGTACGCCATGGCCTCCAGAATGCCCATGGGAACGCCTTCGTGGTACGAGGGCAGTAGCAAGAGTGCCGCTGACGCCAGTAGTGCCGATTTTTGGTCGCCCTCGACCCATCCGAGCAACTGCACGCTGCCCTGCAATCCCAGGCGATCCACCGCATCGCGCACAGGAGCGGCATCACCGTCGCCGCCCACGCGCAGCATGAAATCGAGACCATTGCGCCTCACCAAAGACAGCGCCTCCAGCAAGTCAAAGATGCCTTTGGTCTGCACCATGCGGCCGAGGAACAGCAGGTTGGCCTGTCCAGGAGCCGCTGTGGCGCCTTGGAGATGGTTCACGCAGACCGGGTTGTAGAGCCGAATGATTGCCGGGTGCCGAACAATCGACTTGATCTGTGCCTTCCAACTGTCGGACAGCACGATGACAGCATCGGCGCGTGAAAAGACATGCCGGATCATCCAGCGCCGCAGCGGACCACACTCATTGCGATAGAAGTCCATGAATCCGCCGCTGTGCAAATGAAGCACCGTCTTGCAGCCTGATGTCTTGGCCAGCAACAAAAGCACGCTCTTGCGCAGAAAGCTGCCACGCCACGAGGTATGGGCATGCACGGCATGCACCTGGCCAGCGAGCAAGAGACGCAACGTGGTGAAGACGGCACCCACATAGCGCATCAGCTTGGCGCGCGCCGTGCCATCGCCCGTGGTAGCCAGATAGACCACGCCGCCGTCGGCGAACAAGCCGGCTTGCGCGTAGGCCGACACCACGGCCGAAATGCCACCACGCGCCGTGGGGTCTGGGCCGAGCATCAGGATCATGCGCCGCGCCCGCCCCGCTGTTGAACAGGTCGCGCCGGGATACCCACCACCACGTCACCGGGCGCCACATCCTGCAGTACCACTGCATTGGCTCCGATCTTGGCCCGGTCTCCAACTCGCACGGGGCCGAGGATCTTTGCGCCTGAACCGATCTCGACGTCGTCCCCTATCACCGGCACCTGCGCATGACCGGATCGTCCGCCAATGGTCACGTTGGTGCCCACATTGACCCGCCGACCCAACACCGCCCGGCCATGTACCACGGTACCCAGACCGCTGTAACCAAATCTGGTCTGGGCTCCAATCTCGGTCGATGCCGGCAGCACCACGCCGAACACCACCCGGTTAAGTAGATACAGCAAGCGCGGCAGCAGCGGGACGGCATGCACATGCAACCAGTGTGCAAGCCTGTAGATAGGCATCATGCGTGTTCTCCAGACTGTGACTGCATAGCCTGTGCATAGCGCGCCCGTACCTGAGCAGCGAGAACCCGGTAGTCGCGGTGTGCCCGCACAAAGCCTGGGCCACGGGCAGCGGCAACCCAAGCGCCATGCAGATCGGAAGCGAGATCCACGATGCCTGCGGCCAGGGCCTGGGCCGTGCTCTCGCACAAACGCCCAGCACCGCTACTGCGAAGCAGCGCGGCCTGGTCGGGGTTGTCGTTGCCGACGCAGGGTATGGCCAGCGCCAAGTACTCGACGACCTTGGTCGGCGAGCAGGTATCAAGAAGTTCAGATCTCGGGAAGTTGGACACCGCTATATTCACGCCAGCCAGCAGGGGCATGGCCTCTTCTCGGGCCAGCCATCCAGTGATCCTCACGCTGTCGGCAACGCCACGCCGTGCGGCATAGCTCAGAATCTCCTGCGCATCGCGGGGTGAAGGGCCGTCGCCAATCAGCAGCAGCCTCGCGCCTGGGATGCTGAGCTGCACCAGCACCAAGGCGTCGATCAACTGGTCGAAGCCACGCACCAGCGACAACGTGCCCAGGTAGCCGATCACGAAATCCTGGCGCCATTCATCCAGGCGCCGCGGCACCACAGCCTGCGGATTCAGCACAGTGGTATCCACGCCCATCGGCACGGCCGAATGGGAGACCCCGCCATTTGTCTGGTCGTCCACCCAGCGGCCCATGGCCTCGCTCTGCACGAAAACATGCCGTGCCCGCGGCAGCAGCCAGCCGTACAGAAGGCGGCGCTCGACCACGCCCTTGGTCAGCACCGCCTTGGCCCTGAGTCTTGCGCGAAGCGTCTTGGCGGCGGCACCGTCTTTCCGGGCCTGGGCAATGCGCCCCTCAGACATCAGATAAGACATCCAGTACACGAAAGGCAGACGGAGCAGCACGCTGAAGACGAAGGCCAGCACGCCCGTCGGCACCATGTCGCGCACCTGGATGAGGTCATAACGGCCGCGGGAACGTGCCAGCAGGGCCAACACCAGGGCCACATAGCGCAATTCGCGAACCAGCCGGCTGCCTGAATCCTGTGGGTACGACACTGCCGCATAGCGCGAAGCATCCATCGGTGCGCCCGGTGGCATTCCGACAACGTGCGTCTGCACACCCAACTCAGCGAGCCGGGGACCAAACAGCGTGGACACATCCACCCGGAACGTGTCCACCGGTTCAGGTATGAAATACAGGATACGCACTGCGGGCTGCTGCATGGATGGCGTTCTGCTGGCGAACTGTGCAACCAAGCTCAGGGCATGGCCTGCCTGCGCATCACGCAGTCAAACTCGATGACCGCCAAGTCCTCCGTGCGCGTCACCGGGTACAACCCCGTGAGTTCAAAGCCCAGCTCGGAAAAAATGCCCAGCGCATCGGCCATGGCCGGCATGCCCTGGTAGATGGGCTTGACCGACACCTCCGACTGCAGACCCAGCACCCGGTCCAGCACCTGGCGGGCTCCCTTCAACACTTCGAGGTCAAAGCCCTGGGTGTCCAGTTTCAGGTAGACACGGGGGTTGGCCACACCTTCCACGCAGCGGTCGAACATGCGGTCCAGGGTCTCCACCTTCACACGCTCGGTGCGTGCCACAGCGGTCTCGGCCCCAAACTGCTGCCGGCTGAATTCACTGGCCGGCAGGAATGAGTTGAACACTGTGTGCTCGGCGATGTTGATGTCGAGCTCGCCTGGGCTGCTACCCAGCGCGCTGTCGAACACGCGCCAGTCACCCTGGCCCGACGCAGCCGGCCTGAGTTTTGCCAGCGCTTCGGATGTGGGTTCGAAGGAGACGATGCGCCCCTGGTAGCCCATGGCTCGAAGCCGCGTGCCGTATTCGCCATAGTGGCCGCCAACGTCGATGACGACGTTGATACCCAGCCGGCTAAACAGGCCATGCAGGTGTTCCGGCAGGGCATCGGGGGCTGCGAAATAGACATGCAGGCCCACGGCACGCAGTGCACGCTTGATGGTTGTCTTGAGCGACATGATGACTCCCTGTTCGATCCCAGTTTGTGCCTGGGTTGCCTAACGTGATTTGAGTAGACGCTTGAACTGATCGGCCTCGGCCGAGCTCAGGATGGGCAGCAGCCACGCCGCCGTTGCAGTAACCAGCAAGGCCACCACCGCGCCGATGGCCAACGGAACGGGCGGTGCCCATTGGGTGGGAAAGGGCAGCCACCGCAGAACGCCGTAAGTCAACACCCCATAGCCTGCCAGCCGCGCAAGGCTGACCGGTGGCAGCGACGTGAATGCCACGCCGTTGCGCCTGAACAAGACCCCAGCGCTCAGGCTGTAGGCCAGCTCGGCGGCCACCATCACTGCGGCGGCCAACCAGGCGCCGTGTACCGGTTGCCAGCGCAGCACCACTGCAATGGCCAGCGGGGTGAACAGCAGCGGCAGGCCGGCGCGCACGCAAATGTCCGCGCGACTAACGATGTTGGCCACCACATCAATGAAGCGGCGGTTGCTGCCAGGCACGTGCTGTACCAGCAGCAGCAGCAGCACGGGTCCCGCAGCCGCCATGCGCCCTTTGCTCAACGCTGCGCACAGTGCCTCGCCCAAGGCTGCCGCATAGGCCACGATGGGCATCAGGGCCAGCAGGCTCAGTTTCAGGATCAGGTGCACGCGTTGCATCAGCTGGGACACGCTGTGCTCTTGCACATAGCGCGCAACCAACGCGGGCCGGATCAATCCAATGAAGAACTCTGCCGGCAGGTAGCGACGGATCTGCTCGGAAAGGCCACGTGCAAAGCCGAACAGGGCGGCCGCGTCCACGCCGGCATAGCGGCTGACCACCAGGGTGATGACATGAGGGCTGTACACCAGCCACAGCACAGAGTTCAGGTAGCTGTAGCCCGCCAGATGTCGAGCGGCCCGCCACGTTGGCCGCGTCCAGTCAGCTCGGGCGGCCGGTCGCCGATGCTGCTGTCGCAGGTGCCAGGCCGCCAGGGCCAGAGCCACCGCCGCGGCCGACCCCGCGGCCGTCAATTCGTACCGCACCACATCGGCCAGGCCGGCGCCCGGATGCGCGGCGAGCAGACCCAGCATCACGACCAGGCGAATCAGTTGCACCACTTGGGCCTCGCCCTGACGTAGCAGCCCTGCCAGCACCTGATCGCGCATGATACGGGCCAACCCCTCAAGCACCAGCACCAGTGCAAACGCGGGCAGGTGTTCGGCCAGCGCGGGCGCCGCCATCCAACTGGCGATGAGCGACGCCAGCCCCCACAGCAACACAGCGCCCAGTGCTATCCCCGCCAGCTGGGCCGAGGCCAAGGCCGCGAGCAGACGGCTGGTGGCAACACCCGACGCGGCCACTCGATATTCGGGCAGCAGCCGGCCCATCAGCGCGTCCAGCCCGAATGCGCCCAAGCCGATGCCCAGTTCGACCACCGACAGGCCCAATGTGTAGACGCCATAGTCAGGCAACGCCAGCCGCCGCGCGACGGTGGCAAAGACCACCAGTGTCAACAATGCCGTGACCACACGCCCGACGGCGAAATAGAGGCCAGCACGCCTCAGCCGCTTTGCCGAGTACGGCGACTCCTGCATCGGTTCGCCCCTCACTCAGTGCGGCCGGGCCGGCGAGGCGAATCGGTTGCCGAGCGAGGTTGCACGTGCAGAAACAGGTGCAGCGGGCGCTGAACCGCTCCACGCGACGATGTGCCCGATCACCAGAGCGAACAGGATGCCGCTGCTGGCAGCGGCCACGATTGCGTTGGAATAGAAGCTCAAGACCAGAAAGCTCAGCACCGCACAACGCAGGGCTGCCAGCTTTGCGATGTCGAGAGGGGTCGACACACGCCCCCCAATGCGGCGCAAGGCTCGCCACGTAAAGCCGAAGATGCTCAGATAGATCAGCAGGCCGGCCAGTCCAAGATCCCACAAGAGGGTGGATACGGCCGTCAAACCGATGTCAATAAATCCGAACTGGCGCGCCAGGTGGCCAACCACCAGCGCACCAGCACCGTAATACGAACTGCCCAGGCCGTGACCGAAGACGGTGTGCAAGGGATCGCCGGCCGACTGCTGGTGCCACCAGAAACTGAGCGCAGTGCTGCGGTTCAGCGTGAAGGTCTGGCCGCTGTAGCCTAGCTGCCCGAAGTTGTAGGCCAGGGTCACCGCCAATCGATCTTCGATGCTTTGGCCAGGCTTTCCGGTCATGCTCAGGTACAGCAGGGCCAGTCCAGCGGCAGCCGTGGCACCCACCACCAGTAGCAGCAGGGTCGTGACCGGGCGCGACTTGAGGTAGCGAGCCTGGGCCACGAGCAACAGCATGGGTAGCAGCAGCACCACGATCTTGGTTTCGCCCATGCCCAGCGGCAAGGCGGCCAACACGGCCAAGCCCGCGATTCGTGTGCGTGGCAGGGCACGTTCACGCCATGCCACCATCAGGAACATCAAGACCACCAGCAGAAAGGCGGCCATGGCAGCACTCTGGCCACCGCCATCAAGCGTGGCACCGAACGTACCCGCCACCACATCCACTGGCACCACGCCGTGGCCCATGCCCACCCGCTTGGGCATCAACACCCAGCGTTGGTAGATCGCAAACACGATCTGGACTCCGGCCAGATAAAGCAACCAGCGCAACCACCGCGCGCGGTCAGCCACGGCAAAGGGCATTACTGCCAGCGCGAACAACAGCCCCCAGTATTGGAAATAGCGCTTGAAACCGGCGGCCACTTCGAACGGCCCCGAACCATTGGCCAGTGATACCAGCAGGGCGTATGCAACGAACAGCAAGGCGGCCAGGGCCGGAGCGCTGTCAATTTGCCGCACCTTGGTCGCGGCATGGCCTGCAAATGCCATTCGGCGCCCGAGCAAGGAGAACGCAGCATTGGCAAACAACAACAATCCCAACCCACTGAGCAACCAAGAGATCTTGCCCAGCGCTGGCAACAACAACACAACCACGCCATCCACTGCCAGACCGAGCACCAGCAGCAGGCTCACACTGATGCGTGGAGCGGCGGCCAGAATCGACGCGCCGACCGCAGCAACGACCAGGCCGATGATCGGTGGGCTGTTGCTAAGCACCGCGACCACAGACAGCAGGATCAGCACAACCGTGCCCATGGCGATAGCTACATGGGCGGCCATCGGCGCGCGAGGAAACTGAATCTTCATGAGGCGCACTTCATGTCGAGGGTCGCCAGCATCCCCGGCGGTGCCCCGTCGATGGCTGCGAGGCACGCCACACGAGCGGAGTCGGTGGGATCCATCGGGAACTTGCGGGCAAAGAACTTGCCAGACCGCTGCCAAACGGCTTGGTCAGCGAGGCCAAGCGTGTCGGGGCCGTGAATTCGCTGTGACCAGTTAACGTAGTGGTTGAAGTCAACAATGCGATCAAACGCCGAATTACCGATTGCCGTATGCACCACGGCCTCGTCCGAATTGCGGCAACCCGCGAAGTGCGCCATCAGATCGGGCCGGGTGTCGACGAAGTTCAAGACATGCTCGGCCGCCCTGCGGCTCAGACAGAACCAGGTGCTGCCGACGTAGCACTGCAGACCGTCCACAAAAGGATGTCGATTCAAGGCGCGTGAGGTCAGCGCCCGAAACAAGGCCCGCCGAGCGGCTTGCACGACTGACCGCTGATCTGACGCCGCAGGTGGGCAGACTGCCAGACCCGATACCAGCACGCGCTTGGATGGATCAAGCGCACTGCCCGGGGCACGCAAGGGGTCAACCACGCGGCCAATGAGCTTGCGCACAAACGGTCTTGTGACCAAGCTGCGCCAGGCAAAGTTCAAGCGCCCTATGTCGGTGGCCGGCGCGCCGATGCGGATAAGCCCGATGCAGGCATCTGGCCGAATAGCAGCCAGAAATTCCTCGAACTCGACAAGCGGGCGAATCGGCAGGCAACTTTCAGACAGGAGTTGCAAGTAGTCGAACTGGGTTGATTCGACGGCATGGCGCAGCACTGCGAGGATTGCCAATGTCTGGCCCCACGTTCCCCAGCCAGTCGCCACATGCGGCCGCACGACATGACAGCGCGGATGCGTTACAGCGACTGTTGGGTGCTGCCCGAAGTCATGGTGCAGAACCACCGCATGCCGTTGCCCCAGCACATCGACCAGTTGCTGCAACGCGGCCTCGTGAGCCGATGCGGAAAGCACCCCGAAGGTGATCTGGATGGCCATCGCTTCACCGATCAGCCAAATGCCAAACGGGCAGGGACCGGTTCGCACCGCGCTGCGTTCACGCTCATCACCAATTCGCGGCCATCAATGCCGCGTGGGCACGCCTGCCGGTTCGGACTCGCCCAGAAAACGCCTGAGTTCGTTGGCGGGCAACCCAGCAACCATTTGCTCGACAAACTGCTGCTGGATGGCAAATGCCTTGTCGGCTGCTGTATCAATCGACGAGACCCGTATCAGCATCCCCTCAGGGATTCGACCGGTTAGACCATGCTTGATGGTCAGCAGCTTTCTCTGCAGCCCGTAGCCCGTCACCTCGCCACCAACGACCAGCCAATAAGTAATCGGCTCATTCCGGGCGCCCGAGCCAGCCACCATGCGCTTCACGCGAATGACACGCGACCCCACGGCGAGATCGCCAGACTCCGGCTTCTGCCGGATGTCAAAGCCCTGAGCCGGGTAGCAAACCTCAGGCCGGTGGTAGTTCATGCCATCAGTTTGCGAACCACCGAAAGCCAGTGACAGCATTACCCGATAGCCGTCCGCATTGCGGTAGGTGCGGGCAAGCGTCTTGTCGTAGGTGCTGTCAATGACTTTCTGCAGATCCGGGCTGGGCGGAACCGGAACGATGGACCGGTCTACTTCCCACTGCCCGAATGACGGGGGCACTATGGCCTCCAAATCGGGAACACGACCGCGTTGTGGAACTGGCTTCATGGCCCAAGCCATGACAGAGGCGATAGCCATTGCTACGGCGATCACCAAAGCCTTGCGCAGCGTCGGAGTCACTTCAGAATGCCTCGCTTGGCAAGGTGCTCCAGCCCATGATCTACGGACAGAATCATGGCAAGGGCGGCCAAGAACAGAACCATGCCGGAAAAGCCATGCAGGAAGCCCTGCCCCGCTTCGTCCCCGAAGTGGTAGGTGATCAACACCAAGATGCAAACACGGATCACGTTTGCTGCAAAGCTGATGGGAACGATCAGCGTTGCCAGCGTGAGGTTTCGCGACAGGGAGTCGTGCCTCTGCAGATTCAGATACAGCAGACCCAGCGCCTCAAGCGTGAACAACGAGTTTAGACCTGCACAGGCATCTGCAACCAGCAACTGGTACTGGCCCACGTTGAGAATCACACCCGATCGCCCAACCGGATAACCCAGCCAATGCAATAGGTTCGCCGCCACGGCAGAGACAGCCGACTTGAGTGGCGCCGTCACCCAGGCGACGAAGTCCGAGGGAAGCGGACACATGAAGAGCAGAAAGAACAATGGGAACCAGGCGAGACGCAGCGCACTAAATCCACCGAAGATGATCAGCAGTGCTGCCAAGACCACGATCTGGGAACCCACCTCGAAGATGGCGACGTCTTGCGACCTGCCAACCACGTAAAGAAGCAGGCCAAACACCAGCAGCAAGTTACCAGTCAATGCCCGCATGGGAGCGGATATAGCGGCCAACTTGGGCCACAGCCGGTAGAGCAGCCACGCGCTTACTACGAGAATGATCGGACCGTGACCCTGCTCGTCAGTTGCCCACACCTTGTCGGCAAGCCATAGGTACGTAGGGCCGAACATGGCAAGCCAGCCGGCTACAAGTACCCCCGCGGTCGCGAGCGAAGAGCGATCAAGCACTTCCCAAGGTTTGCCTGGCGGAGCTACAGATCCTCCGGGCCGGTCGGCATTCATCGGACGATGCGATCAGAACTCGTTGAACACCACCCCCGCCACCTTGGCCGGGGTTTCTGACAGGTTAGCCACCAGATCCTGCAGCGATGTGACACGCCCCTGGTTCTTGCGCGCCACCACCAGCGCGGCACCGCAGCGCGCCGCGATCACGGCGCTGTCGCTGCCGTAGCAGGCCGCAGGGGTGTCCACCACCACATGGTCAAACTTGGTCAGCAGTTCGCGCATCAGCAATCCGAACGCCGGACGCTCGACAAGTTCCAACGGATTCGGGGGGGTGGTGCCCACCGGCAGCACGAACAGGCTGGGCACGCCAGGCACCTGCTGGATAACCTTGCTTTCGGCCCGGCCGCTCAGAATGCCTGACAGGCCCGCCTGGTTGGCCACGCCGAACACGGCATGCTGGCGCGGGTGGCGCAGGTCAGCATCCACCAGCAGCGTGCGGCCACCCAATTGGGCCAGCACCACGGCCAGGTTGGCCGCAAAGAAGGTCTTGCCGTCGCCGCTGTCGGGGCTCACCACCGCGATGGCGCGGCGATCCTGCCCTTCGTTGAACAGCCGCATCATCACCTGGCTGCGGATGGCGCGAAAGCTTTCGGCCTGCACGCCGAACGGCTGGTTCAGCGCCACCAGTTCGGGGTTGGCCTTGCGCTGGTCTTCGGCGGCGTAGGGGTAGTGGAACTGCTGGGCCAGCGCGAACATCACGTCGTCGTTGCTGGCAAAACCCAGGGCCACGGCGGCCTCGCCAAACCGCACACCTTTGTCGCGCTGGTGGCGCACGATCTTTTCCACCTGGTCGGCGCTCAGGTGGCGCAGATCGGCCAGGATGGCGCCGATGGAGCGGTCGGTCACGGTGCTGTCTTGGAACGCGGTCATCACAGGCTCCGGCCAGTCTCAGGCGCCGGCAGCGACAGGGCTTGCGGCGAATGCAGCGCGGGGCGTGCGGGGTTGAAGCGCTTGGCGCCGGGCTTGGGCAGCGTGCCCAGCACCGGCAGGCCCAGAGCGGCCACGGCGTCTTCAGGCGCTCGCACGCGCCGGTCGGACAGTTCCAGCAGCAAGGCCACACCCACGGCCAACAGCAACCCCAGGAAGACGGCCAGCGCTGTGTTCAGCAGCAGCTTGGGGCTGGCATGGTCAGCAGGTGGTTGGGCCATGGTGAGCACGTTCGCATAGCTCTGGGTGTTCTGGGCTTCCAGGCCGGTCTGGTTCAGGCGCACCACCAGGTTGTCGTAGATGCGCTGGGCGTTCTCCACCTCGCGCTGCAGCACCATGCCTTCGTCACGCACGGCCTTGAGTTGCAGCACCTTGGCACGCTGGGCTTCAAGCGCCGCGCGCACCTGGGCTTCCCGCCCCTTGTTGATGGTGTTGCTGACGCCCACGCCACCGGTCACCCGCTTGGTCTCGGCATCCAGGCGGGCACGCAGTTCAGCGATGTTGGCCTTGGCTTCCACCACCTGCGGGTTGGCATCACCCAGGCGCTGGGTCAGTTCCTGCAGCCTGGCTTCGTTGCGATTGAGTTCAACCTTCAGCCCGCCAATCACCGGGTTGTTCAGCACTTCCTGCAGTCGATCGGCCTGCGAGCCTTGGGCCTGCGACTGGCGGCTGGCACTTTCAGCCGACACGGCCTGCAACTGGGTCACCTGGCTGCTCAGTTCATTCAGGCGGGCATTCTCGACATCCAGGCGTTCGTCGGTGGCGATGATGCCCTTGGCCTGCTGGTAGGCCGAGAGCTTGCCTTGCGCCTTCTCCAGCGCGTCGCGCGCGTCCTTGGTTTGGGTGTCGAAGAACTTCTTGAAATTGGCCGCCGGGTCGGCACGAAGTTCCAGCGTGGTGGCGATGTACGCCTGGGCGAAAGCGTTGGCCAGGCCCGCGGCAAAGCGCGGATCAGGGCTCTTGTAGCTCACCGTGATCACGTTGCTCTCGCGGCTGGGCTTCACATCCAGGCCCTTCTGCAGCAGATCGATCAGGTACTGCTCGAACGTGCCCTTGCCGTTGGCCTCGCTCTGCCACTGCTCACGCAGGCCCGCGTTGTCGGTCAGCTTCAGGTCCTTGATCACGCGCAGCGCGACGCGGTCGCTGCCCAGGATGTCGATCTGCGTGGCCATGAAACTGGGCATGGCCGCCGTGGGATTCATCATGGCCGTGATCGGATCCGGCTTGACGTCGATCACCACGCTGGCATCGGCCTTGTACTGCTTGGGCAGCAACAGGCTCACCGCCACCGTGGTGGCCACCACCAGCGCAAACACCAGCAACGCGGCCCATTTGCGCGCGCGCAGGATCGACAGGAATTGTCCGAAGGTCATGTCAGTCCCAACTCCAGATGATCAGAACAGGCTTTCGCGCACGTACACCACGTCGCCGTCCTGCATCTTGTCGTCCATGGCCGGTGCGATCACCTGCACCTTGCCGTCGGCCGTCTTGCGGTGCACGCGGATGCCCTTTTCGGTGCCGCGCTGGGTGAGGCCGCCACCGGTGGCCAGCGTCTGCATCAGCGTCAGGCCACGCTCCAGCCGCATGGGGCCGGGGCGCTGCACCTCGCCGTAGATGTAGACCAGCGGCTGGCGCTCCACCCACACGGTGTCGCCGTTCTGGATCAGGATGTCCTGCGCCTTGCCGCCCTGGGCGAACACGGTGGGCAGGTCGATTTCCAGGCGCATGGGCTGGCCGTTGCGCGTGCCGGTCACCACCACCATGTCGCTGCCGTTGCTGGCCGTGCCGCCGGCCATGGCCAGCAGGTCGGTCAGGCGCATGTCGGCCACCTCGATCGGGTAGCGGCCGGGGCGGTTCACCTGGCCCAGCACGCTGGCTTGGTTGCCGCGCACCTGCAGCACCACCAGCGTGACCTGCGGGTTCTTGACGAAGTTGCCGTTGCGCAGGCCGTCGGCGATGAGCTTCTCGGCGGCGGTGACGGTCAGGCTGCCCAGGCGCACGGTGCCCAGCAGCGGGTAGCTGACGATGCCCGCCTCGGTGATGCGGGTCTCGAGCGTGAGGTCGGGGTTCTGGTAGACGCTGATGCGCACCACGTCGCCTGCGCCCAGCCGGTACTCGGCCGCGGCATTGGCGGCCGGCGCGGTCTGGGCCACGGCGGCGGTGGGCAGGCCGGCGCACAGGCCGAACACCAGGCTGCCGGCCGCGGCCAGCAGGGCAAGACGGGGGTGGCGCATCGTGGTCATCACTTCTTCAGGCCCATGCCCTTGCTGATGTCGGCGTCGCTCAGGCCCGCGCTGGCGGCAGGGGCCGGGGCGGGCGCAGGCGCGGCAGCGGGTGCTGCGTCGGCCGCCGGGGCCGAGCCCGGCAGCGCCGGGACGCCGGCCGGGGGCACGCCCTCGCCGAACTTGCCCACGTACTCGATCTTGGCCTTCTCGCGCAGGCCCTTCACATCGGCTTCCAGCAGCTTGCGCTTGCGCTCGTTCAGCAGGAACTGCTCGATCGCGGGCTTGGCCTGCTCCAGGCTCACCGGCTGGCTGCGCGAGCCGGCCAGCACCACCACCTGCACGCCGTTGGGGCCCTGGTTCAGGATGGCCTGGCCGTCCTGCAGCTTGGCCAGGGTGTCCAGGCTTTGCAGCGGCAGTTGCTCGGCGGCGCGCACGGCCTGGTTGCCGGCGAACTTGAACTCGTTGGCCTTCAGGAACTCGACGAACTCGTTGATGTTCTTGGCGGCGGTGAGCTTCTCGCGCAGCTGCGGCACCTGCTCGGGTTTGGCCTCGACGGCAATCTCCTGCAGGCTGTAGATGCGGCGTTCCTTGAACAGCGCGGGCTTGTCGTTGTAGTACTTCTCGATCTCTTCGTTGCTGGGCTTGGCCGCGCCCTCGCCCACCTTCTCGAGGTAGGCGCGCGCCAGGATCTCGCGCTTGGCGGCTTCCAGCTGCTGCACCACGCGCGGGTCGCGGTCGAGCTTGAGTTCGTCGGCCTTCTGCAGGGCCAGCTGCTGATCGATCAGGCGCTGCAGGATCTGCTTGCTGGCGGCGTCGGCCTGCTCGGGCTTCAGGCCGCGCTGCTGCTGCAGCACGAAGTTGATCTGGTGGACGGTGATCTCGTCGCCGTTGACCTTGGCGGCGGTCTGGCTGGCGGCCTTGTCCTTCTTGTCGCCGCAACCGGCGGCCAACAGGGCCGTGGCGGTGGCCAGCGCCACAAGGCTCAGGCGCATCAGGCCACGAGAAACGCCATGCTGGCGGGCCGGGGTGGTGTACGTCGTCATGTCTTATGCAACTCCTCGGCCCCGATTCAGGCCCAACTGCATGCAAAAGCCGTCCCAATGCCGGCTGAAATGCCTGTCACAAGATCGCCGGCAAAGTGTAATGGTGATCCATGACGGCTCTGGGACAGCCAACCTTCAAGCAAGGGGGCGACACAGCCTGGGGGCGTGAGGTAGTCACGGCAGCCCCTGTGCAGATCGCACGGGCGGTGGCGCCATCAGTCAGCGACCACGCGGCGCTGGATCAGCATTTGATGCCTACGTGCAGCGCCACCACCCCACCGGTGAGGTTGTGCACGTCCACATGGCCGAAGCCCGCGCCCTTCATGATGGCCTTCAACTCGGCCTGATCGGGGTGCATGCGGATGGATTCGGCCAGGTAGCGGTAGCTGTCGGCGTCGTTGGCCACCAGCTTGCCCATCAGCGGCAGCAGCTTGAACGAATAGAAGTCGTAGGGCTTGCGCAGCGGCTCGGCCACCTTGCTGAACTCGAGCACCAGCAGGCGGCCACCCGGCTTGAGCACGCGGCACATCTCGGCCAGCGCACCGTCCTTGTGGGTCATGTTGCGCAGGCCGAAGGCCACGCTCACCAGGTCGAAGTGGTTGCTGGGCAGCGGCAGCTTCTCGGCGTCGCACACCAGGGTGGGCAGCAGCAGGCCCTCGTTGGTGAGGCGGTCGCGGCCGGTGCGCAGCATGGCCTCGTTGATGTCGGTGTGCAGCACCAGGCCGGTCTCGCCCACCTGGCGCGCAAAGGCGCGGGTGAGATCGCCGGTGCCGGCGGCAATGTCGAGCACCTTGTCGCCGGCCTTCAGGTTGGCCACGGCCACCGTGTACGCCTTCCACGCCCGGTGCATGCCCATCGACATCAGGTCGTTCATCAGGTCGTAGTTCTTGGCGACCGAATCGAACACCCCGCGCACGCGCTTGGCCTTGTCGGCCTCGTCGACGGTTTCGTAGCCAAAGTGGGTCTGGGCCATGGCGCTGGTCTGTTGGCAGAAGTGGGCGGGGGCTCAGTGGTGGTGGCCGCAGGCGCCGCCGGACTTTTCCACCATCGGGGCGTCGCGCTCCAGGCCGGCCTCGGCCAGGCGTTCAAGGTACTGCTGCCACAGCGCATCTTGCTGGGCGCCCAGCCTGTACAGATATTCCCAGGTGAAGATGCCGGAATCGTGACCGTCGCTGAAGGTGGGCTGCACGGCGTAGTGGCCCACCTGCTCGATGGCGTGGATCTCCACGTCGCGCTTGCCGGTCTGCAGCACCTCCTGGCCGGGCCCGTGGCCCTGCACCTCGGCCGAGGGCGAGTACACGCGCAGCAGCTCGAAGGGGATGCGGAAGCTGGCACCGTCGTCGAAGCCGACTTCCAGCACCCGGCTGGCCTGGTGCACGGTGAGCGCGGTGGGTTGCGGCAGTTCAGGGCGGGCCATGGTGTCGGACGGATGCGGTGTCAGGTGGGCTGGCAGTGTAGCGCCGGGCATGCTGCGCCGCGACATGCCGCGCGGGTGGCCCTGTCACCGAAGGCAAGCGCCCCAAATGCTTGCAGGCAACAGGGTCGGAGAAACAGGCATTGAAGCCGTTCGGCGACTCGGTGGATCATCCGGCGCTTCGACGCCACGCCGCCTGCGGCCATCGCCATGCCCGAGCTCCACGTCAACGGCCAACGCCGTCCCCACGACGCCGAACCCGACACCCCGCTGCTGTGGGTGCTGCGCGAGCAGCTGGGGCTGACCGGCACCAAATATGGCTGTGGCGTGGCCCAGTGCGGCGCCTGCACGGTGCACATCGACGGCGTGCCCACGCGCAGCTGCGTGATGCCCGTTTCGGCCATCGAGCCCAGCCAGAAGATCACCACCATCGAGCACCTGTCGCCCGACGGCAGCCATCCGCTGCAAAAGGCCTGGGTGGCGCTGGACGTGCCGCAGTGCGGCTACTGCCAGAGCGGCATGCTGATGGCCGCCGCCGCCTTGCTGAAGGACAAACCCAAACCCTCCGATGCCGACATCGAGGGCGCCATCAGCAACCTGTGCCGCTGCGGCACCTACAACCGGGTGCGCGCCGCCATCCGCCAGGCCGCCGGCATGGACGCGCCCGCCGCGCCGCAGGTGATTCATGTGCAGCGGGGGGCCAAGGCATGAACGCGCCAGACATCACTCGCCGGGGCTTCCTGGGCACGGTGGCCGCCACGGCGGGCGGCTTCTCGCTGGGCTTTGCCACCACCGGCGCCGCGGCCCAGGGCGCCACGCCCGAGATCAACGCCTGGGTGGTGGTGCAGCCCGACGAGCGGGTGGTCATCCGCATCGCCCGCAGCGAGATGGGCCAGGGCACCCTCACCGGCCTGGCGCAGCTGGTGGCCGAGGAGCTGGGCTGCGACTGGGCGCGCGTGAGCACCGAATACCCCACGCCGGGCCAGAACCTGGCGCGCAAGCGGGTGTGGGGCAATTTCTCCACCGGCGGCAGCCGCGGCATTCGCGAAAGCCATGACTACGTGCGCAAGGGCGGCGCTGCCGCCCGCATGATGCTGGTGCAGGCCGCGGCCCAGGGCTGGGGCGTGCCGGCCACTGAATGCCGTGCCGACAAGGGCGTGATCACCCATGCCAGCGGCAAGCGCACCACCTACGGCGCCGTGGCCGCGCTGGCCGCCACGCTGACGCCGCCGCTGGAGGTGCCGCTGAAGGACCCCAAGGACTGGACACTGGCCGGCCAGCGCCTGGCCCGGCTGGACACGGTGGACAAGACCACCGGCCGCCAGGTCTACGGCATCGACCTGCAGCTGCCCGGCCTGCTGAATGCGGCGATCAAGGACTGCCCGGTGTTCGGCGGCACGGTCAAGCGCTTCGACGCCGCCGCCATCAGCGGCCGGCGCGGCGTGAAGAAGGTGGTGCAGGTGGGCGACAGCGCCGTGGCCGTGGTGGCCGACACCTGGTGGCGCGCCAAGAGCGCGCTGGACGCGTTGCCCATCGAATGGGATTTCGGCCCGAACGCCAAGGTGCAGCAGGCCGATGTGGACGCCCTGCTCAAGGCCGGGCTGACGGTGCCGCCGCAGCAGGCCGCCTCGGTGCAGAACAAAGGCGACGTGGCCGCTGCGCTGGCCGGCGCGGCCCGGCGCATCGAGGCCGTGTACGCCTACCCGCACCAGAACCACGCCACGATGGAGCCGATGAACGCCACCGCCCGCGTCACGGCCGATCGCTGCGAGGTGTGGACACCCACGCAGAACGGCGAGGCGGCGCTGGCCGCGGCATCGGAGGCCTGCGGCCTGCCGCCCGCGCAGTGCGAGGTCTACAAGATCCACCTGGGCGGTGGCTTCGGCCGGCGCGGCGCGGTGCACGACTGGGTGCGCCAGGCGGTGCTGATTGCCAAGGCCCTGCCCGGCACGCCGGTCAAGCTGATCTGGAGCCGCGAGGAGGACATGACCCACGGCCGCTACCACCCGGTCACGCAGTGCCGGCTGCAGGCCGGGCTGGACGCGAACGGGCAGCTGCAGGCGCTGCACATGCGCATCTCGGGCCAGAGCATCCTGGCCGGCGTGTTTCCGCAGATGGTCAAGGACGGCAAGGACCCGGTGGCCTTCCAGGGCCTGAACGATGGCGGCGGCGAGGCCATGTTCGGCTACACCGTGCCCCACCTGCTGATCGACCACGCCATGCGCAACCCGCATGTGCCGCCGGGCTTCTGGCGCGGCGTGAACCTGAACCAGAACACCATCTACCTGGAGTGCTTCCTCGACGAGATCGCCCACGCCACGCAGCAGGACCCGCTGGCCCTGCGCCGCAGCCTGATGAAGAACCACCCCAAGCACCTGGCGGTGCTGGAGGCGGTGGCCCAGCGCGCCGGCTGGGGCAGGCCGGCGCCCGATGTGGGCGGGCAAAAGGTGTTCCGCGGCCTGGCGCAGTGCCACGGCTTCGGCAGCTATGTGGCGGCGTGCGCCGAGGTGTCGGTGTCGAAAGACGGTGAGCTCAGCGTGCACCGCATCGTCGCGGCCACCGACTGCGGCCACGCGGTCAACCCGCAGCAAATCGAGGCCCAGGTGGAAGGCTCGTTCGCCTACGGCCTGAGCGCGGCGCTGCTGGGCGCCTGCACGGTGAAGGACGGGCGCATCGCCGAGACCAACTTCGACACCTACCCGGTGCTGCGCCTGGCGCAGATGCCCAAGGTGGAGACCATCGTGATGCCCTCGGGCGGCTTCTGGGGCGGCGTGGGCGAGCCCACGATCGCGGTGGCGGCGCCGGCGGTGTTGAACGCGATCTTCGCGGCCACCGGCATCCGCATCCGCGATCTGCCGCTGGCCAAGCACAGCCTGAAGCGTGCGTGAGCCGCGGCGTGCGCGCCAGCGGGAATGCCGACGCACCGGCCTGGGCACGGCGCTGCTGCTGGCCGGCCTGGGCGCCGGCATCGGCACCGGCACAGGCGCCCAGGCCCAGCCGGTGGGCGACCCCACGCGGGGCGCGGCCATCGTGGCCAGCCGGCAGCAGGGCCTGTGCGTGCTGTGCCATGCCGTGCCCGGCCAGCCCGAGGCGGCCATGGGCAACCTGGGCCCGCCGCTGCACGGCGTGGGCGCGCGCTACACGGCCGAGCAGCTGCGCCAGCGGCTGGAAGCGCCCGAGCGCTTCAACCCCGACAGCGTGATGCCCTCCTACACCCGCACCCAGGGCCTGCAGCAGGTGGCGCGCGCGCGCCAGGGTGAGCCGCTGTTCAATGCCCAGCAGCTGGCCGATGTGGTGGCGTATCTTTCACGTCTGAAATGAGCCGCCCCCCGCCTGCCACCCGGCCCTGCGCCATCCTGCCCCGCCGTGAGCTGCTGGCCACCGGCGCGCTGCTGGCCCTCAGCGTGCGCCCGGCCGGTGCGCAGCTGCTGGAAGAGACGCTGCAGCGCGCCATCCTGAACTTTGCCGCCGGGGTGCCGGTGCGCGAGGGCCGCGTGGCGCTGGACGTGGCGCCGCTGGTGGACAACGGCAATGCCGTGCCGGTCACCGTGACGGTGGACGTGCCGCAGACCGTGGCCGCCCACGCCACCGAGATCGCGATCTACAACGAGAAGAACCCGCAGCGCGACGTCATCCGCTGCCAGCTGTCGCCCGCCAATGGCAAGGCCGAGCTGAGCACGCGCATCCGCCTGGCCACCACGCAGCGCCTGGTGGCCCTGGCGCGGCTGAACGACGGCAGCGTGTGGCAGCACACCGTCAGCGTCGTCGTCACGCTGGCGGCGTGCATCGAAGGCGAATGACGTGGCAACGCGGGTCCTGATCCACCTGCCCGACCCCGCGCCACGCGGCCAGGTGGTGCCGGTGCGCGTGACCATCGGCCACCCGATGGAGGTGGGCCTGCGCTGGAACGGCGACGGCAACATGACGCCGCGCAACATCATCACCCGCTTCGAATGCCGGCTGGATGGCGCGCTGGTGTTCGGCGCCGACCTGTACCAGGCCGTGGCCGCCAACCCCTACCTCGCCTTCTGGCTGCGCGCCGAGCGCAGCGGCACGCTGGTCTTCACCTGGACCGGCGACTACGGCTTCCGGCACGAGGAGCGCCGGACCCTGAACCTGGCATGAACCCGTCCGCCAAACCCCGCCGCCGCCTGCGCCGCGAGCGCCTGTGGGCCATGTTGGCCGGCGCCCTGGTGGCGCTGCTGGAAACCTGCACCGTCGAGGCCCAGACGCTGGCCGATGGCCGCCAGCCCGGCAGTGCCTACATGACCCCCGCGCTGCGGGCCATGCAGGCCGACGAGACCCAGAACCCCGCGCAGCTGTGGGTGGCCGAGGGCCGCACGCTGTGGCAGCGCGCCGCGGCCAACGGCCAGCGCTGCGCCGACTGCCATGCGCTCACCCCCGGCCCGGCGCCGCGGCACCTGGCCACGGCCGCCGCCCGCCACCCGGTGTGGGACGCCGCGCGCGGCCGGCCGATCAGCCTGCCGGCGCGCATCGACCAGTGCCGCCAACGGCACCTGGGCCTGCCCGCACAAGGGGCCGAGGGCGACGAGGTGCTGGCCCTGGGCGCGCTGCTGGCCCAGGCCGCCCGCGGCCAGAGCCTGCAGCCGGCCGCCGAGCCCGCGATGGCCCCGTGGGTGGACCGTGGCGAAGCGCTGTGGCGCACCCGCCTGGGCCAGCTGAACCTGGCCTGCATGCACTGCCATGACCAGCGCTCCGGCCAGCGCCTGGGCGGCGCACCCATCCCCCAGGCCCACCCCACCGGCTACCCGCTGTACCGGCTGGAGTGGCAGACGCTGGGCAGCCTGCAGCGCCGCCTGAAGGGCTGCCTGGTGGGCGTGCGCGCCGAGCCCTGGGCGCCCGACGCCGACGAATGGCTGGCGCTGGAAAGCTACCTGTCCCGCCGCGCGGCGGGCATGGCGCACGAGGGCGCGGCGCTGCGGCCCTGAGCGCCATCGCGCCACGCCATCAGCCATTTCACGCCCTGCACCAGGCCGGCATAGGCCAGCAGCATGGGCAGCAACCAGGCGAAGTAGGCCAGCGGCAGCGCCTGCAGCCTGAACTCCGCCGCCAGCGGCCCCATGACCAGGGCCACGCCGGCGGCCATCACCGCGGCGGTGGTGGCCAGCAGCGGCCAGGACGCGCGGCTTTGCACGAAGGGGATGCGGCGCGTGCGGATCATGTGCACGATCAGCGTCTGCGACAGCAGGCCCTCGACGAACCAGCCCGACTGGAACAGGCTTTGCGCGGCCGGCGTGTTGGCCGCGAACACGAACCACATCAGCGCGAAGGTGGCGATGTCGAACACCGAGCTCACCGGCCCGAACCAGCGCATGAAGCGGCCGATGGCCTCGGCGTCCCAGTGCTGCGGCGCGGCCAGCACCTCGGCGTCCACGTCGTCGAAGGGGATCGCCGTCTGCGACACGTCGTACAGCAGGTTCTGCACCAGCAGCTGCAGCGGCAGCATCGGCAGGAAGGGCAGGAACGCGCTGGCCACCAGCACCGAGAACACGTTGCCGAAGTTCGAGCTGGCGGTCATCTGGATGTACTTGCGCATGTTGGCGAAGGTGCGGCGCCCCTCCACCACGCCCTGGTCCAGCACCATCAGGCTCTTTTCCAGCAGGATGATGTCGGCCGCCTCCTTGGCGATGTCGACCGCGCTGTCCACCGAGATGCCGATGTCGGCCGCGCGCAGCGCCGGCGCGTCGTTGATGCCGTCGCCCATGAAGCCCACCACGTTGCCGGCCTGGCGCAGGTTGCGCACGATGCGCTCCTTGTGCGCGGGGCTGAGCTTGGCGAACACCTGGTGCGTGGCGGTGGCCTGGGTGAGCTCGGCGTCGCTCATGGCCTCGATCTGCGCGCCCAGCAGCACGGCCTGCGCCGGCAGGCCCACGTCATGACAGATCTTGGCGGTGACGCGCTCGTTGTCGCCGGTGAGGATCTTCACCGCGATGCCGTGGGCGCGCAGCGCCGCCAGCGCCGGCGCGGTGGATTCCTTGGGCGGATCGAGAAAGGCCACGTAGCCCATCAGCGTCAGCGCGCTCTCGTCGGCCACGCCATACACCTGCTGGGTGGGCGGCACCTCCTTCATCGCCACCGCCACCACGCGCAGGCCCTGGGCATTGAGCGCCGCGGCCGCAGCCTGCACCTCGGCCAGCGTGGCGGCCTGCAGCGGCTGCGCCGCGCCGTCGCGCCACACCTGCGTGCACACGGCCAGCACCTCCTCCAGCGCGCCCTTGCAGATCAGCTCGTGGTGGTGGCCGTCGCGCTGCTCGTCCTCCGACACCACCACCGACATGCGCCGGCGCTGGAAGTCGAACGGGATCTCGTCGATCTTGCGGTAGCGCGTGTCGATGCCCAACTGCTGCGGCAGGTGGGCGTGCTCCAGCACCGCCACATCCAGCAGGTTCTTCAGCCCGGTCTGGTAGTGGCTGTTCAGGTAGGCCAGCGCCAGCACCGCGTCGTCGTCGCGGCCCCAGGCGTCGGTGTGGCGCTGCAGCACGATGTGGTCCTGCGTCAGCGTGCCGGTCTTGTCGGTGCACAGCACGTTCATCGCGCCGAAGTTCTGGATCGCGTCCAGCCGCTTCACGATGACCCGCTTGCGCGACAGCGCCACCGCGCCCTTGGCCAGCGTGGAGGTGACGATCATCGGCAGCATCTCGGGCGTCAGGCCCACGGCCACCGACAAGGCGAACAGCAGCGCTTCCAGCCAGTCGCCCTTGGTCAGGCCGTTGATCAGGAACACCAGCGGCACCATCACCAGCATGAAGCGCACCAGCAGCCAGCTGACGCGGTTGACACCGGCCTGGAAGGCGGTGGGGGTGCGCTCCTGCGCGGTGAGCTTTTGCGCCAGCGCGCCGAAGAAGCTGTGACCACCGGTGGCCACCACCACGGCCTGGCCGGCACCGCTGACCACGTTGGTGCCCATGAACAGCAGGTTGTCCATCTCCAGCGGCTGGCTGCCGGGGCCGTCACCGGCATGGGTGTGCGCGAACTTCTCCACCGGCAGCGATTCGCCGGTCATCGCCGCCTGGCTGACGAACAGGTCCTTGGCCGACAGCACGCGCAGATCGGCAGGCACCATGTCGCCGGCCGACAGCAGCACGATGTCGCCCGGCACCAGCTCGTGCATCGGCAGCTCCTGCACCTGCGGCGCGTGCGGGTGCAGCGTGACGCCGAAGCCCTCGCGCGCCTCGGCCGCCGCCTCGTGCGCCAGGCTGCGGCGGCGCACGCTGGCACGGTTGCCCACCAGCGCCTTCAGCGCGTCGGCGGCGTGGTTCGAGCGCCGCTCCTGCACGAAACGCATGCCGGTGGACAGCAGCACCATCGCGCCGATCACCGCCGTGGCCTGCGTGTCCTGCGTGGCCGCCGACACCGCCGCCAGCAGCGTGAGCAGCAGGCTGAACGGGTTGGCATAGCAGTGCCACAGGTGCTGCCACCAGGGCGGTGCCTGGTCGTGCGCCACCACGTTGGCGCCCACGCGGCGGCGCACGGCGGCGGCGCGCTGCGGGCTCAGGCCGTCGGGTGAGCTGCCCAGCTCGGCCAGCAGCTGCGCCGGCTCGGCCCGTGCGGCCGCCAGCAGGCGCTGCGACTGCGTGTCCGACAGCGCATGGCCCTGCACCTCGTGGCGGTGGAAGGCGTCCCACACGGCCAGGCTGCGGAAGTGCCGCCCCAGCGCATTTCGGCGCAGCAGGCGCGCGTGCAGCTTCTCGATGCCGGCCAGAACCATCCGTCGCTCCCGCGCCGACCGCGGCGCGCTGTGCGCAGTGTTTCAGAGCGGCGTGACTGCCGGTGGCGCCACGGCATCCGGGCTTGATCGATGACAAGATCCGGCCAGCGCCCACCGCCACGGCGGCCGCGGCCGGCCGGCTCAGGCGCCCTGGTAGCGCGGCCTCAGGCCATCGGCGCCGCGCACGGCGGCAAAGCGCGCCGCCAGCCGCGCCTGCAGGCTGACCGGCAGCGGCGCGAAGCCGGTGCCCTGGGTGGCGGCGTCGCCGCGCATGAAGCACCAGTACCAGAAGCGCAGCGGCCACTCGACCGCCTGCGCCCGGGCCGGCACGGCATCGATCAGCACGAAGGACGTCAGCGTCAGCGGCCAGCTGTCCGGGCCCGGCCGGTCGATCAGCGAGGCCAGGTCCTGGCCCTGGCGGTGCAGGTCGCTGTGCAGCACGGCGGTGCGAAAGCCGCCGACGCCGGCGCTCACCCAGGCGCCATCGCGGTTGCGCAGCTGCACCGGCGACACGCCACCCGCCTCCACCCGGTCATGGCCCACGTAGCCGATGGCGCCGGGCGTGGCCCGCACGGCCGCCGCCACGCCGTCGTTGCCCTCGGCCGCCTGCACCTCGCCCGGCCAGGCGGGCAGTGCGGACGCGCCCACCTTCTCGGCAAAGGCCGGCGAACGCTCGGCCAGGTAGCGGCTGAAGGCTTCGGTGGAGCCCGATTTCTCGGCCCGCACCACCCGCACGATGCGGCGCGCGGGCAGGGACAGGCCGCGGTTCAGCGCCGCGATGCGGGGATCGTCCCAGCGCTCGACCGCGCCGCTGAAGATCTCGGCCAGCAGCTCGCCGCTCAGGCGCAGGCGGTGGGCCTCGATCGCGCCGTGCACCACGGGCACGATGCCGCCCACGGCCGTGGGCAGCTGCATCAGGCCGTGGCGGGCCAGCGCCTCGGGCGCCAGCGGCGTGTCGGTGCCGCCGAAGGCCACCGTGCGGGCGATGGCCTGCTTGACGCCGTCGCCCGAGCCGGTGGGCTGGTAGTTCACCTGGGCGCCGGTGGCCTGCGCATAGTCTTGCGCCCAGCGCCGGTACAGCCGGGCCGGGAAGCTGGCACCGGCGCCCTGCACGGCCGCGCCGGTGGCGGTGGCGGGCGAGGACGCCGGCGCGGCCCAGGTGGCCGACGGCCAGGCCAGCACACCCGCAGCGCGCAGCCACTGGCGCCGCGCGGCCGACGCGGGTGGCGCGACGGAAAGGCCCGCACCGGCACCGGGCGGGATCGGAAACTTCAAAGACGACATGTGACGGACTTCACGAACAACTGCGCAGGAGGCGCAGGGCGCGCGAGTCTAGCGAAGCGCCGGCTCGCCGCACGCCCGGCCCGCCCACCGCACGGGCCTGCCATCGTTTCGTCGCATCGGCCCGGCATCCTGTGCGGCTTGGCCTCCGACGACCTTGCACCGCTGATCCCCCCCGGCACCGCACGCGCACCGGCGCAGGCGCAGGCGCACCGGGGGCGCATGCCGCGCGGCTTCCATCGCCTGATCGCGGCGCAGTTCTGCTCGTCGCTGGCCGACAACGCGCTGCTCATCGTGGCCATCGGGCTGCTGGCCCAGCGGGGCCTGCCGCCGTGGTGGGCGCCGCTGCTGAAGCTGGGCTCCACCGTCTCCTACGTGCTGCTGGCGCCCTTCGTCGGGGTGCTGGCCGATGCCTGGCCCAAGGCGCGGCTGATGGAGGTGATGAACGCCGTCAAGCTGGTGGCGGTGCTGGCCCTGCTGGCCGGCCTGCACCCGGTGGCGGCCTTCGGCATCGTGGGCTTCGGCGCCGCCGCCTACGCGCCGGCCAAGTACGGCCTGGTGACCGAGCTGGTGGGGCCCGAGCGCCTAGTGCGCGCCAATGGCTGGATCGAGGTGTCGGTGGTGGGCGCGGCGCTGCTGGGTGCGGTGATCGGCGGTGCGCTGGTCAGCCCGCAGCTGCTGGGCCAGGCCGCGCTGGCGCCCTGGCACCAGGCGCTGCCGGCGCAGGCTGGCCTGGCCTGCGGGCCGCTGGCCTTGTCGCTGGCGGCGGTGGCCGGCGTGTACGGGCTGGCCGGCCTGATCAACCGCCGCGTGCCCGACAGCGGCCACCCGCTGCACCGCCCGCCGCTGCACCCGGTGGCCCTGGTGCGCGACTTCGCGCTGGCCAACCGCACGCTGTGGCACGACCGCGATGGCGGCATGTCGCTCACCGTCACCACCATCTTCTGGGGCCTGGGCGCCACACTGCAGTTCGCGGTGCTGCGCTGGGCCGAGCAGGTGCTGCAGCTGCCACTGGAGCGATCGGCCGGGCTGCAGGCCATGGTGGGCATCGGCGTGGTGCTGGGCGCCGGCGCGGCCGGGCGCTACGTGCCGCTGGCCGCGGCGCGGCGCATGCTGCTGGCCGGCGTGCTGCTGGGCGCGATGATGCCGCTGGTGGCCGCCACCACCCACCTGGGCACCGCCGCCGTGCTGCTGATGGCCGTGGGCGCCGTGGGCGGCCTGATGGTGGTGCCGCTGAACGCGCTGCTGCAGCACCGCGGCCATGTGCTGCTGAGCCCCGGCCGCTCCATCGCCGTGCAGGGCTTCAACGAGAACGCCAGCGTGCTGGCCATGCTGGCCGTCTATGCGCTGCTGCTGAAGGCCGAGCTGCCCATCGTGCAGATCATGGCGCTGTACGGCCTGGCCATTGCCGGGGCCATCGGCGCCCTGGCCTGGCGCGAACGCGAACGCCGACCCGGGCGCTGAAGGCGCGCTGCCCCCATCGCGCGGCCGTCGACAGCCGAAGCCACGACTCCTGCACGGATTCGCCCACTTCGCGGCGAACGGCCGCTCCCGGCCCCTTCAGACCGGCCTGCGGCTGACGACAAGCAGAATGGCGTCTCCCGCGCTGTCCTCGACGTTGTCCGCGACGCCTTCCTGATGTCCGACTTGAAGTCCTTCTTTCTGCGACCTGCGCGCCACTGGCTCGGTGGCCTGGCCCTGGCCTGCGCATCGACCGGCCATGCCGGGGCCCAGGACCTGACCGACCTGTCGCTGGAGCGCCTGCTGGACACCGAGGTGATCAGTGCCGCCCGGTTCGCCCGCCAGGTGACGGACGCCGCCTCGGCCGTCTCGGTGATGACGGCGCAGGACATCCGCGCGCTGGGCCTGCGTACGCTGGGCGAGGTGCTCGACCAGATGCGCGGCCTGCATGTCAGCCACGACCTGCGCTACGCCTTCCTGGGCGCACGCGGCATCGGCGGCCCTGGTTCGCTGGCCGGGCGGGTGATGCTGCTGATCGACGGCCAGCCGGCGGTCGACAACCTCTATGACCAGCTCTACCTCGCGCAGGACAGCCTGATCGACCCGGCCCTGATCGAACGCATCGAGTACGCGCCGGGTGGCGGCTCGGCGATGTACGGCCACAACGCCTTCCTCGGCGTGATCAATGTGCTGACCCGCCGCGGCCGCGAGCTCAACGGCTGGGAGGCCACCGCCTCGGCGGGCACCAACGCCGAACGCCGGGTGCGCCTGAGCGGCGGCCGGCGGCTGGACAACGGCGCCGAGTGGCTGGCCTCGCTGACGGTTCGCCATGACGACGGCCTGCCCAGCGCCGAGCTCGGGCACCAGCCCTGGCCGGGCGATGGCCGGGCGATGCAGTGGCTGCTCAAGGGCCAGTGGCAGGGCTGGACGGCCCAGGCACTCGGCATGCGCCACAGCGCCGCCACGCGCTATGGCCCGGTCGAGGACGACCGCTTCGTCGATGGCAGCAGCTTCTACGCGATCGGCCACGACCGCATGCTGGGCGAGGATTGGCGCGTCGGCCTGCGTTGGCAGGGCGGCCAGCACTACTACCACTACGACTACGACAACGAGGACGGCCCGCGGCGGCGCGTGCGCGTCGACGGTGGCTGGTGGGAGCTGGATGGCCAGGCCGCCTACCAGGGCCCGGGCCGCCACGCGCTGGTACTGGGCCTGCGCTGGCGCCAGGATCCGCTGCTGCGCTACCGCCGCCTGGCCACGCCCACGCGCGAGGCCGCCAGCTGGTACCTGCATCGCCAGAGCGCCAGCGCCTCGGCCGAAGACCGCATCCGCCTGCGCGACGATCTGCACCTCACGCTGGGGCTGCGCCTGGCGCACCGCAACGGGGGTGACTGGACGGCCAGCCCGCGCAACGCGCTGGTCTGGGACGCGGCGCCCCACTGGACGGTGAAGTGGTCGCAAGGCCTGTCGCACCGCCTGCCCTCGGTGGACGAGGAGGACTTCGGCGACGCGCCGCGCAGCAGCGCCGAGCAGGTGCACAGCCGCGAGCTGGGCGTCGAATACCGCGGGCCGCAGCAACGCTGGCTGGCCACCGCCTACCACTACCGGGTGCGCGACCTGATCGGCGCCGCCGAGGACGTGCAGCGCCTGCGCGGCCGCGGGCTGGAAGTGGAAGGCGAGTGGCAGCATGCCGGCTGGCGGCTGCGCGGCAGCCAGGCCTGGCAGTTCGCCAGCGACGACCTGGGCCGCACGCTGGCCGACTCGCCACGCCATCTCACCAAGCTGCAGCTGTCGGCGCCGCTGGGCAGCGAGCGCTGGCGCCTGAGCGCCGCGCTGCGCCACACCGGCAGCACGCAAAACGGCTCGGGCGGCACGGTGCCGGCCAGCACCCGGCTCGACCTGACGCTGCTGGCCACGCGCTGGCTGCACGGGCTGGACCTGCGCGTGGGCCTGCGCAACCTGACCAACAGCCGCGCGCATGGCCAGGACGACTCGTTCAGCGACGACCCCGCCTGGCAGGGCCGGCGCAACCGCCACGCCTGGATCGAGCTGGGAGGGAGCTTCCAGTGAACACACGGATCCGGATTTGCCAGCTGCTGGTGCTGGTGGCCACGCTGCTCGCCGGCCCCGCCGCGCGTGGCCAGGCCGATGAGCGCACGGTGAAGGCGGCCTTCCTCTACAACTTCATCCAGTTCACGCAGTGGCCGGTGCCGCCCAGCGAGCCCTTCCGGCTGTGCGTGCTGGGCCGCAGCGCGCTCGACGAGGCGCTGGCGCGGCTGGAGGGCAAGAACGTGCTCAACGGGCTGCACATCAGCATCCGCCATGTCGGGCCGCGCGACAGCCTGGAACGCTGCCATGCGCTGTATGTCGACGACAGCCAGCGCGCGGCCGCCGAGGAACTGCTGCCGCGCCTGGCCGGCGCGCCGATCCTCACCATCACCGACAGCGACGGCCTGGCCGACCGCGGCATGATCATCGAGATCCGCAAGCGCGATCTGAAGCTGGCCTTCGACGTGAACCTGCATGCCGCCCGCAAGGCCAACATCGACCTGTCGGCCCGGCTGCTGAAGATGGCGCACTACGTGGCCGGCGCCCGCTGAGCCGCCGGCCCGCTCCGCCGATGACCGACGACACCCGCGCCGCGGCACCGCCCCCTGCCCCGACCGCAGCACTGGCTGCGCCCCCGACCGCCCCTCCGATCGCGCGCCTGATCACCCGGCTGGGCCTGCTGCTGACCGGCGCGCTGCTGGCGCTGTTCGCGGTGCTGATGGTGCTGCACGAGGTGGCCAACCGCCGCGCCGACCTGCAGGGCCAGCTGCAGGCCCTGGCCGGCATGGTGGCGCACAACAGCCAGGCCGCGGCCATGTTCGGCAACGAGGCCGAGGCCGCCGAGATCCTGGCCTCGCTGGCGTCGGCGCCCGATGTGACGCAGGCCCGGCTGTTCCTGCCGGACGGCCGTGAACTGGCGCGCTGGCAGCGCCAGGGCGCCAGCGACACCTGCCATGCGCTGCAGCCCGGCGGCAGCGGCCTGCAGGCGCGCTGGTGCGGCATGGCGCTGTACCTGCCGGTGGTGCGGCATGCCGAGCCGCAGGGCCTGGTCGCCATCGAGGCCAGCCTGGCCGGCGCCTACCGCGCGCTGCTGGGCACGCTGCTGTTCAGCGCCATCGCGGCGGCGCTGGTCTTCGCGGCGGCGGTGCCGCTGTGGCGGCGCCTGGCACGCCGCGTGGCCGGGCCGCTGGACGAACTGGTGGAGGTGGCGAGCCATGTGCGTGCGCACGAGGATTTCTCGCGCCGCTTCCAGTCCGCGGCCAATGCCGAGGTGCAGGCACTGGCCGCCGCCTTCAACGCCATGCTGGCCCAGCTGCAGCAGCGCGACGGCCGCCTGAACGAGGAGCTGGTGCAGCGCCGCCATGCCGAGCGCCGGCTCAACGACCTGGCCTACCTGGACGCCGTGACCGGGCTGCACAACCGCCACCACTTCATGGAGCGCATCGATCAGGTCCTGGCCCAGACGCGCCTGTCGGGCCAGACCGCCGCGCTGCTGTTCCTGGACCTGGACGGCTTCAAGCAGGTCAACGACAACCTCGGCCACGAGCAGGGCGACGAGCTGCTGCGCCAGGTGGGCCAGCGGCTGCGCAGCACCCTGCGCAGCGGCGACGTGATCTGCCGCCTGGGCGGCGACGAGTTCGCGGTGATCCTGGAGCGCGTGGGCGGCCTGCCGCAGGTGGAAAGCCTGGCCGGCAAGCTGCTGGACGAACTGGCGGCGCCCTACACGCTGGGCCGGCAGGTGGGCCATGTGTCGGCCAGCATGGGCATCTGCCTGCTGCCCGAGCCGGCCGGCGCGCAGGCGGCCGCGGGCCCGGGCGCGGCCGCATCCGAGCGGGACACCGGCCGCGAGGCCGCGTTGCGCCATGCCGACGCGGCCATGTACCAGGCCAAGCAGCAGGGCCGCAACTGTTTCCGCGTCCACCGGCCGGGCGGCAGCGAGTCGGCGCAGCAGCGCCGCCAGGCCTTGCGCGGCGGCCTGGCCGCTGCGCTGCGGGAGGGCCAGCTGGCACTGGCCTACCAGCCCCAGCTGGACCTGGCCAGCCGGCGCTGCGTGGGCATGGAGGCGCTGCTGCGCTGGCAGCACCCGACGCTGGGGGCCATCCGGCCGATGGATTTCATCCCCTTCGCCGAGTCCGGCGGGCAGATCGTGCCGATCGGCGAATGGGCGCTGCAGCAGGCCTGCGCGCAGCTTGTGCAGTGGCGCCGCCGCGACCCCCGGCTGCGGGTGGGCGTGAACCTCTCGCCGGTGCAGCTGGCCGATGACGCGGCGCTGGAGCGGCTGTGCAACATCCTGGCCGACAGCGGCCTGGCCGCCGGCGCGGTGGAGCTGGAGCTGACCGAGAACCTGCTGGTCGACCGCTCACCGGTGATGCTGGGCCGCATGGCACGGCTGCGCGCCGCCGGCTTCGGCCTGGCCATCGACGACTTCGGCATCGGCTACTCCTCGCTGGCCTACCTGGACAGCTTTCCGGTGACCACGCTGAAGATCGACCGCGCCTTCGTGCGCCCGCTGCAGGAGCAGGTGGCGCACCGCTCGGCCATCGTGCAGGCCATCGTGGCCGTGGGCCGGGCGCTGGGCATCGAGGTGGTGGCCGAGGGCATCGAGACCGAGCGCCAGGCCGGGCGCCTGGCGCAGCTGGGCTGCCGCGTCGGCCAGGGCTACCTGTTTGCCGAGCCGCAGCCGGCCGCGCAGGTCGACCACTGGGTGCAGCCAGGGCCCGACGGCGGACCGGCGGCCACGGCGCCGGGCCGCTTCACCTCACCGGCCTGAAGCGCCCCCCGCGGCGCGGCTCAACCCTCGCCGATCGCCAGCCCGCGCCGCGCCTGCTTGGCCAGGTGCTTGGCCGCCGCGGCGGCCGTGGCCACCTGTTCCACCCGCTCGTAGCGGCCGGGCCGCACCGGCACCGCACCCACCGACAGCGTGGTCATGGCGAAGAAGCGGGTCACGCCGTGACGGTCTTCGGCGTCGATGCCACCACGCTGGCGCGCGCCTTCGTCGAACAGCGCCTTGGCCCCCTCGTTGAAGGTGGCGATGATCTGCTCGCAGCGCTCGAGCCAGTCGCTGCTCTGGAACAGCACCACGAAGTCGTCACCGCCCACATGGCCGACGAAGTCGCGCCGCGGGTCGCACAGCGCCACCAGCGTGCGCGCCACCAGGCGGATCATCTCGTCGCCGCTCCAGTAGCCGTAGTGGTCGTTGTACGGCTTGAAGTCGTTCAGGTCGCAGTAGCAGGCCACGAACTCGCCACCGCTGGCCAGCAGTCGGCCGATGTGCTCGCTGATCGGGATGTTGCCGGGCAGGAAGGTCAGCGGGTTGGCGTGGCGCGCGGCCTCGATGCGCACCTCGGTCACCACGCGCACCAGCTGCTCGCCGGTGCCCAGGCCCAGGTAGCGCCCGCCCTCGGTGACGATGAAGCCTTCGGTCAGGTAGCGCTGGTCGGCCGAGGTGAGCACGGCGGTCATGGCGTCCAGGCCGGTGTGGCGGTCCAGCACCAGCGGCGTGGTGTTGGCGAACAGCATGCAGGGCTTGCGGCCGTACAGCTCGCGGAAGAAGGGCCGCGTGTAGCGGTCGGTGAAGCTCTGGCGGTTCAGCAGGCCCAGCGGCCGGCCGTCGGCCACGATGGCCAGGGCCTTGAGCGACAGGTCCTGCGCGAACAGCGCCGCCACCCGGTCGTTGGGCGTGTCGGGCTCGATGCCGGGCACCGGCAGGGCCAGCCGCTCCACGGTGAACTGCGCGCTGGCGGCGCGCTGCAGCTCGGGCAGCACGGCCACCTCGGCGCTGGCGATGATGTCGGCCACCGCCCGCGGCACCGCCATCGCCGGGTCGGCCGCCGGCCGGCCCAGCAGGTAGCCCTGGCCGTACTCGATGCCCAGGTCGCGCACCACGCGCAGCTCCTGCTCGGTCTCGATGCCCTCGGCCACCAGCGCGGTGCCGAAGGACTCGGCCAGGCGCAGCAGCCCGCGCAGCGTCTGCACCTTGACGGGCTGGCTGTCGACGCCGCGGATGAAGTACTTGTCGATCTTCACGATCTCGGGCCGCAGCTCGGCCCACAGGCGCAGGCTGGAGCGGCCGTCGCCGAAGTCGTCCAGCGCGAACCGCAGCCCCAGCGCGCGCAGCCGGTTGGCCACCTCGATCAGCTGCGGCACATCGGCCACGCGCTCGTGCTCGGTGAGCTCGATGACGATCGCCGAGGGCGACACCACCGCATCGCCCAGCAGGTCGGACAGCGGCTGCCGCTCCACCAGCTCCACCAGCGTGCTGGCGCTCAGGTTGACGAACAGCAGCGTGCCGGGTGCGTGCGCCCGCCACTGCTGCAGGCCCACCCAGACGCACATGCGCTCCAGCGGCACCACGCAGTCCTCGGCACGGGCCGCGCGAAACAGCGCATCCGGCGAGGCCAGGTCCGACGACACGGGGCCGCGGATCAGGCTCTCGTGACCGGCCACCGCGCCATCGCGCATGCGCACGATGGGCTGGAAGTGCGCGGTCAGGGCCTGCCGGGCCATCACCTGGGCCACGGTCTGCGGCCGCAGGGCCTCGTGAACGCTGCGGCGCATGGCGGCCAGGGCAGGTGTCGGGGACGACAGATGCAAGGTGAATCCTCCCGGTGGATCGGACGGCGTCGGTCTGGCGCCGACGATGCCGTCCCCGCTCACATCCTGACACAGTGACATGACAGTGGCGCGTCGCTCCACGGGGCTCATGCGGCCTCCCCGCCGATGCGAAAGCTGCCGACCTGCGCGGTCAGCCGGTCGGCCAGCTGGTGCATGGCCTGCGCCGACGTGGCCGACTGCGCCACCCGCGCCGCGTTCTGCTGCGTGAGCTGTCCGACCTGGTCGACCGCCTGGCGCACCGACGCCATGCCCTGGCTTTGCGTGCACACCCGTTCACCCACATCGCCGATCGTGCGGCCGACCCCGTCGATGGTGTCGACGATGTCGCGCATGCCGGCGCCGGCGCGCAGCGCCAGTGCCGATCCCTGGTCGATGCGCGCCACCGACGCCGTGATCAGCTCCTTGATCTCGCGCGCTGCCTGCGCCGCGCGCTGGGCCAGGCCGCGCACCTCGCCGGCCACCACCGCGAAGCCGCGGCCCTGCTCGCCCGCGCGGGCCGCTTCCACGGCCGCGGCCGCCGAGGCGCGCTGCACCGCCTGTGCCGACACATCGACCGTGCCGCGCACGGCCTCGTCGATGCGCTCCACCGCGTCGGCCATCTGCCGCAGGCCCTCGGCAGAGGCCTCGGTGCGGCCCTGCAGCGCCAGGTTGCCATCGACCAGCTCGCCGGCCGCACCGCTCAGGCTGGCGGCGGCCTGCTGGATCTGGCAGACCAGCTCGCGCAGGTGCTGCTGCATCCGGCCCAGCGCCCGCAGCACCTGGCCCAGTTCGTCGTCACCGGCCGCCGGCACCGGCGCGTGCAGGTCGCCGGCGGCGATGCGCTCGGTGGCCGCCACCGCCAGCCGCACCGAGCGCAGCGTGCTGTGGATGCAGTGCCACAGCAGCAGCCCCACCAGGGCCACGCCGACCACGAAGGCCGCGCACCACGCCGCGGTGCCGACCAGCAATTGCTCACGGCCGGCCTCCAGGCGCTGCTGCAGGTCGGTGATCACCCGGGCGCTCAGGCCCGCCTGCGCCTTCTGCTGCTCCAGCAGCACTGCGGCGAACCGGTCCAGCGGGTGGTGGATGTCGTCGGCGGCAGCACTGAGCTGCTGGTCGACGGCGGCCAGCTGCTGCGCCACCTGACCCGCAGCGGCCACGAAGCGGTCGCGCTGCGCGGCATCGGCCAGGGCCGCCTGGTCCAGCTGCAGGCGCAGCCCCGCAGCCGCCGCGTGCAGGCGGGCGCGGCCAGCCGCCATCAGGCCCACGTCGTCCACACGCACCGCCAGCACGGCGGCCTGCAGCTCCGACAGCGCGTCGGCCACGCGCGGCGCGTCCTGCAGCGCGGCCTGTGCCGACGCCCGGGTGGCGAGGTCGGCCTCGCTGGACAGGCCGGCCAGCGCCATGCCCTGCGCGGTCTCGTCCAGCACCGCCGTCACCCACTGGCGCTGCGCGTTGAACAGGGCCTGGGCGTCGCGGCTGCGCTGGCCCAGGGCGGCCAGGGCATCGAACTGCCGGCCCAGGCGCACCACGGCCTCGCGCTGGGCCGCGCTGGCGCCGCCCGCCTGCTGTGCCGAGGCCACCGCCTGCAAGGCTTGGCGCAGTTCGCCCGCGGCCGCATCGCGGCGCGCGGCAGCCTCCGGCCGCACCAGGGCCAGCGCCGCCTGCTCGCGATGCTGCTGCAGCGACGCCAGCACGCCCAGCCAGGCGCGGCTGACCTGCAGCGACGCGAGCTTGTGCCCTGCCTGGGCCAGCGCCTGGGCCGCCTGCCAGCCCAGCAGGCCCGCAGGCAGCACGGCCAGCGCGGCGCTCAAGGTGGCAACCAGCAGCAGACGCGTGCGGATGGAACGGTGAGAGACCCAGGACATCGGTGCTGACTCCGCGCCCGCAGTGGTGGACGCACCAGCGGTTTTCGATGCTGCACCGCGTCAGTTGAGTCAGGAGTTCTTGATCCGCGACCCACTATCTTTTTTCGCCACGGCATGAAATGTCATCACGCTGTCACAACGACATAAATGACAACATGGGCGTCCACCTCTTGGCAGCGCCTGAGCAAAAGGTATAAACTGTTTATACCGTATAAACCAAACCGCCGGCTGCGGCATCCGCTGCGCGCCGGCAACGCACCTGCAAGGAGACCGCGATGACCGACCCGACCCTGTGGTGGTGGGCGCTGCTGTGCACCGTCAGCGCAGTCAATGCGCTGGCCTGGGGCCGCGCCGCGTGGTGGGCGCGCCACCACGCCCCGGCGCTGCCCGGCGAAGCGCGGCGCGCCATCCGCTGGCAGCTGCTGCTGTCGGCCGGCTATGTGCTGGGCTGCGCCTACCGCTCGGCGTTTCCGGTCTACGACGTGGGCCGCCAGGTGCTGGTGGATTCGTGGCTGTCCAGCGTGATGATGGGCCGCTCGGTGGCCACCGTGGCCGAGCTGTGCTTCGCCGCGCAGTGGGCGCTGCTGATGCACCTGGCGGCACGCGCCAACGGCCACCGGCTGGGCCTGCGCGTGGCCGCTGCGGTGATGCCGATGATCGTCACCGCCGAGATCTGCTCATGGCATGCCGTGCTCACCACGTCCAACCTGGGCCATGTCATCGAGGAGACGCTGTGGGGCCTGTGCGCCGCCGCGCTGGTGCTCAGCCTAGTGCTGATGTGGCCGCGCTGCGATCGCGCGTTGCGCCCGCCGCTGGCCGCCGCGGCCGCCATCGGCGTGGCCTATGTGGTCTACATGGCCCAGGTGGACGTGCCCATGTACTGGGGCCGCTGGCTGGCCGAGGCGCAGCGCGGCCACGCGCCGCTGTCGCTGGCCCAGGGCGTGGTGGACGCGTCCACGCGCTGGGTGGTGTCGCACCGCTGGGCCGACTGGCAGGCCGAGGTGGTGTGGATGACGCTGTACTTCAGCGTGGCCGTGTGGCTGAGCATCGGCCTGATCCGCGTACCCGCACGGCTGGCCGCATCGCGCGCCACCACGGCCGCGCACCACCCCCGACTCACCCTCGCCTGAGCCTGCCAACGCCATGAAATCCACCACCGCCTTCAGCCTGATGCGCGTGCTGCGCGCCGCGCAGTATTCCGAGCAGGGCATCCGCAGCGCCTGGCGCGACGAGGCCGCGTTCCGCCAGGAGATGCTGCTGGTGCTGCTGCTGGCACCGCTGACCCTGTGGCTGCCACTGCCGCGCACCGACACCGTGCTGCTGCTGGCGCTGATGGCCCTGGTGCTGGTGGCCGAGCTGCTCAACTCGGGCCTGGAGGCCATCGTCGACAAGGTCTCGCCCGACATCCACGTGCTGGCCGCCAAGGCCAAGGACTGCGGCAGCGCCGCCGTGTTCATCGCGCTGCTGACGCTGGCCGGCGCGTGGCTGGCCCTGGCCGGGCCGGTGCTCTGGTCGCGGCTGGCGCCGGCCCTCTGACCTGCACCGGCACACCGCAGCGCCCGCACGGGCGTCCCGGCAAGCGGTCACTCGGCAGCGATGTCGTGCGTGCGCACGAAGCTGCGCCACGCGTCGGTAGCGCTGTCGATGGCCTGGGCCAGCTGGGCCGGCGTGCCACCGGCCGCCGAAGCGCCCTGCTGCTCCAGCGTGTCGCGCACCGCCGGGCTGGCCACCGCGGCGCTCAGGTCCGCCGCCAGCCGCGCTGCCAGCTCGCGCGGCAGGCCGGGCGGTGCCACCACGGCATTCCAGGTAGGCAGGTCGGCCGACGGCACGCCCAGTTCCGCCGCGGTCGGCACGTCCGGCAGCAGGGGGCTGCGCTGCGGCAGCATCACCGCCAGCGCGCGCAGCTTGCCCGCCCGCACATGCTGCAGCCCGCTGAGGATGGGACCGCAGTTCAGCTGCACCTGACCGGACATCAGGTCGGGCATCAGCTGGGCGCCACCCTTGTAGGGCACGCGTTCGGCCTGCACCCCCAGCGCCGACAGCACATGCACGCCGACCATGAACTCGCCCAGCGTGCCGGTGGCGTAGTTCAGCTGCCCCGGATGCTGGCGGGCCCATGCCTGCAGCTCCGGCACGGTGCGCACGGGCAGCGCGGTGCTGGCGAACAGCGCATAGCCGAAGTGGAGCATGCGCGCCACCGGCGTGAACTCGGCCAGGCTCCGGTAGGGCGACTGCTTCTGCACCATCGGCAGCCCGGCCATCGACGCCTGCACCCACAACAGGGTGTGTCCGTCCGGCACCGCCGACAGCACGGCCTGCGCCGCCAGCGCCCCGGCGGCGCCAGGACGGTTCTCGACCACCACCGACTGCCCCCACGCACCGGCCAGGCCCTGCCCGACCAGGCGTGCGACCACGTCGGAGGGCCCCCCGGCCGGGGTCGGGACGATCAGCCGGACCGGACGCTGCGGCCAGGCCGGCGCAGCGAGCGCGGGCCGCCACAGGCAGGCCGCGGCGCCCAGCAGCAGCCTGCGGCGTTGTGCCAGATGCCGGGTGGACACGGTGCTCGCCTTCATCTCGACCTCCTGTTCGATGGGCTGTGCCTGCACTCTAGGGACGCGCCATTGCCGGCGGAATAGCCCAACGGCAACATCTGGCGTTAACCGTTGGTTAACGAGCTGGGGCGGGAGCCGGGATGGACAAGCTGCGCGCGATCACCTACTTCGTGGCCGCAGCGGAGTGCGGCAGCCTGACCGCCGCGGCGCGCCGCCTTGGCGTGAGCGCGCCCGCGGTGCTCAAGCTCATCGGCACCCTCGAGGCCGCGCTGGGCGTTCCGCTGCTCGAGCGCCATGCCAAGGGCGTGCACCTCACGCCGGCCGGCAGCGACTACCTCGACTGCTGCCGGCCGTTGCTGGAGGAACTGGGCGCGGCGGAGGCGGCGCTGCAACACAGCGCGCTGCGCCCCAGCGGCACGCTGGTGGTGGCGATCCACGAGCAGCTGGCCCACCACATCCTGCTGCCGGCCATGCATCGCCTGCGCGGCCGGTTTCCGGAGCTGCAGATCGACTTCCGGACGGTGCACCGGCTCAGCGACGCCGACGCCCAGGACGCCGAGGTGCTGCTGCTGCACGGCTGGCCCGAGGCGCCCGCCAGCTACGTGCACCGCCGTCTGGGCATGACACGCAGCCTGGTGCTGGCCAGCCCGGACTACTGGGCCGCGCATGGCGTGCCCGAGTCACCCGAAGCCTTGGCCGGCCACACCTGCGTGATGATGCGCAACCCGGCCGGCATCGTGATCGACCTGTGGGAGTTCCGCCGCGGCGACGAGCAGCGGTCGGTGCGGGTCAATGGCTGGCTGGTCAGCAACGCACGCGAGGTGGTGCTCAGTGCCATCCTGCGCGGACAGGGCGTGGCCCGCCTGAACGAGGTCACCACGCGCACCCCGGTGCGAACCGGGCAGCTGGTTCCCGTGCTAACGGACTGGGACGTCCAGGGCGGCCCGCCGATCAACCTGCTGTACCCCGCCAGCGCGCGGCGCAACCCGCGGGTCCGCGTGTTCATCGACTTCGCGCTGCAGGTGCTCGAACAGCACGGCTCCGGCGGCGAGCGAACGGCCGCATCCACCGAGCGACCGGCCTGGCACCGCAGCGGCTACGGCCGCGCCTCGGCCACCGTGCGCCCGCGCGAACGCTAGGCCCCGGCGTTCAGTCCGGCCGGTTCACCGCGTCCGGCGGCACCTGCCCAGCCAGCGCCGCGGCCAGGTTGTCCACGGCGCGGTGCTCGATGGCGCGGCGCACCTCGGTGACGGCCGAGCCCAGGTGCGGCGTGAACAGCGTGGCCGGGTGCCCGCGCAGCGCGGGGTGGATGGTGGCCGGCCGCTGCGGCAGTGCCAGGTCCTCGAAGGCGAACACGTCGGCCGCGTAGCCACCCACCTGGCCGCTGGCCAGCGCATCGGCCATGGCCGCCTCGTCGACCACGCTGCCGCGACCCACGTTGACCCACAAGGCCCCGGCGCGCGCGGCCGCCAGCGCTGTGGCGTCGATCAGATGCCGTGTGCCGCTGGTCAGTGGCAGCGCCAGCATCACCCAGTCGGCCTGGGCCAGCGCCCCGGCCAGGTCCATCGGCGTGACGCCCTGGTGCCAGGCACCGGGGATGGCCGCCGCGTCCACGCCCAGCAGCCGGCAGCCGAAGCCGCGCAGCCGCTCGGCGATGGCCCGCCCCAGCCGGCCCATGCCCACGATGGCCACGGTGCGGCCATGCAGGCCGTGGCCGTAGAGCGTGGGCCGCCAGCCGGCAAATGCGCCGCTGCGCACCTGCGCATCGCCCTCGCGCAGGTGCCGGCCCAGACCGATGGCCAGGCCCAGCGCCAGCTCGGCGGTGGGTTCGGTCAACAGATCGGGCACGATGGTCAGCCACACGCCGGCGGCCGTGCAGGCGTCCACGTCGTAGCCGTCGCAGCCCTTCAGCGCACCGGCCACCACACGCAGTCGCGGCGCCTGGTGCAGCAGCGCGGCATCCACGCGGTCGGTCATGAAGCCCAGCAGCGCATCGGCCGCGGCGATGCGCCGCGCGAGTTCGTCGGCCGGCAGCGGCTCGGGGCCGGTGTGCATGTCCAGATCGCCCAGCGCACGCAGGCGCTGCACCACGTCGTCGTGCACCGGCCAGGTCGACAGGATGCGGGGGCGGTGCAGCGGGGAGTCGGGTGTGTTCATCGCGGTTCAGGCGGCGGACGCCATCGTGTGGAGGGATTGCCACCAGGCGCTCAGCTGCGCGGCGGCCTCGGCCAGGCTGCGGTCGTTGACGATGTGCAGATCGGGCGCCGGCCCGCTGGCCGCCGGGACCGGCAGCTGGCGCTGCAGGCGGGCGGCATGCGCGGGCGCCGGCTCCCGCCCACGCGCCTGCAGGCGCGCCGCGCGCAGCGCCTCGGGCGCGTCCACCAGCAGCACCCGCGCACGCGGCGCGGCCAGCCGCAGCTGCGGCAGGTGGGCACGCGAGCCGTTCAGCAGCACCCACTGCCCGCGCGCCAGCGGCGCCAGCTCGGCATGCCGGATGCCGTAGTGCAGGCCGTGGGCCTGCCAGCGCAGCGCGAACGCATCGGCCCGCACCTGGGCGACGAACTGCTCGGGTGTCAGGGCCTCGTGCGCCTCGTGCACCTGCGCGCCCTGTTCGGCCGGCCGCGTGATGCTGCGCCGGGCCAGGTGCGGACGCTGCGCGGCCGGCAGGCTGGCGCGCCACAGCCGCAGCAGGCTGTCCTTGCCGGCGCCCGACGGGCCCACCACCACGACCAGTCGTGCGCTGCCGGGCAGCGCGGCGCCGGGATCGTCCAGCGCAGGGTCGGGGCCGAGGCCGGTGTGCGACCCCCCATCGGCCGGCAGATCGGTGACATCGGAGACGGGCGGGTTCATGGTGTCAGCGCCACGCGGGCGCGGCATTCGAAGGGGGCGCCCGCTGCGGGCTCGGTGAACAGGCACAGGCTGCGGCAGCGCAGCGGCTGGCACAGCGCCTGGGCAAAGTGCTGCCGGGCCTGCTGCAGCAGGCGATCCAGCAGCACGGAGTCGCTGTCGGCCAGGTCATCGCTCAGCGTCAGGTGAAAGCGCCAGTCGTCCAGCACATGGGCATAGCCCCAGCGCCCCACCTGGGCCTGCTGGCGCGGGCTGTGGGCGGCGCGCAGCTGGCGCTGGGCCTCGGCGGGCGAGAGCGGCATGCGCCAGGCGTCCAGCGCCTGCACGGCGTCATCGGCCAGGCGGCGCAGCGGGTGATCGGGCGCCAGCGGCAACACCGGCCGCAGCGCCAGAAAGCCGCCCAGCCGGTCCACGGCCAGCGCCGGCAGCGCGAAGGCGCGGTGCTGGCGCGCCAGGCCCTGCAGCGCCGCCCGCAGGCCGGCCTCGTCCAGGCCGGGCGCCAGGCGCATCGGCGCCTTCAGCGTGGCGTGGAAGCCGTAGCGCCAGGGCGTGGCCACACCCGCACGCGCCGGCGCGCCCGCGCCGATGCCGTCACGCGGGCGGCCCAGCCAGTCACAGCCGGCGGCCCACAGCGGGTGGTCGGGCTCGGGTGCGAAGTAGATGGCGTGGCGCGCGGCGCCGGTGGGGACGTGGGCGGGGGCGGGGGCGGGGGCGGTCATGGCATCACCTCGCGCGCGTCGGTCTCGCCGTCGTGGGCCACGCTCAGCTGCACGGCATCCGACGCGAACACCGTGCGCGCGGCCTCCACCGGCCGGCCCTCGCCGTCCACGTTGACGTACTGCACCACCAGCACCGGCTCGGTGGCCGGGCGGGCCAGCGCATCGGCCTCGGCGGCGCTGGGCAGGCGGCACGACACCGTGCTGCGGGCGCGCACATAGTCAGCCACGCCCAGCTCGGCCAGCGCACGCGTCACCGAGCCGTGGCGCACGAACGCGTCGGCCATGTCGCCCAGGCGCGCGGCCGGGTAGGCCGAGGTCGACAGGCCCACCGGCCGGCCGCGCACCACCGCCAGCGTGTGCAGCAGCAGCACCTCGTCGGTGCGGGCCAGGTGCAGCGGTGCAGCCCAGTCGCCGGCCGGCTCGGTGGCGTGGCCCAGCAGCTCGCGCTGTGCACGCTCGCCGGCCTCGGCCAGGTTCTCGGTCATGCGGGTGCGGCGCTTCAGCGCGTAGTCGAGCACCAGCTCGCGCACATAGGTGCCGCTGCCCTGCACCACGCGCAGGTGGCCCTCGTGCACCAGCTGGCGCACGGCCTGGCGCAGCGTGTGGCGGTGCACGCCGAAGCGCGCGGCCAGCGCGCTCTCGTTGGGCAGCTGCGCACCGGGCGCATGCAGGCCGGCGGCGATCTCGTCGCGCAGCGCCGAGGCAATGCGCTGCCAGCGCGAGGGCGTGCGTGCGATGCGATCGGCCTCATCGGCACGCGTCGATCGAATGTCAGGGGCGTCGAGCATCTTCAAGAAACTGTCATCGGCGCTGTGAATACTGCGTGCATCTTCAGACGTCTAGATGACATGCCCATGAACCCAACGCCTGCCGAACAGGCCAGCCCGCCCGGTGATCTGCAGCCCGCACGCCGCGACTGGCTGCGCGTGCTGGCCCGCGCCCGCGGCACGGACCTGGCGCGCCTGGCCCAGCCGGTGCTGCAGGACTTCCGCTTCGAGCCGCTGCGCGCGCCAGAGGCCGGGCTGGTGATGGTGCGTGCGCGCATCGGCAACAGCGGCGACCGCTTCAACCTGGGCGAGGCCACCGTGGCGCGCTGCGTGGTGCGCCACCGCGCGGCCGATGGCAGCGTGGTGGCCGGCGTGGGCCATGTGCTGGGCACCGACACCGCCCATGCCGAGCGCGTGGCCTGCCTGGACGCACTGCTGCAGCGCCCCGCCTGCCACGCGCTGGTGATGCGCAGCGTGGTGCAGCCGCTGTCCGACATCGACGCGCAGCGCTGCGCCGCCGAACGCGCGGCCACCGAGACCAGCCGCGTGCGCTTCTACACCTTGCAACCCGAGAACGCATGAACGCTGCCCTGTCCCTTCACACCGCCAGCGCGGCGTCCGGCCTGGCACTGGACCGCATCGGCCGCGGCCTGGCCGATCCGGTGCATGGCGCGCAGCAGGTGTTCCGCCAGCTGCTGTCAGCACAGTCGCATCCCGGCCGGCTGCACACCCTGCCCGACACGCTGCTGCAAGGCCTGGAAGCCCCCGGCCTGGGCCGCGCAATGGCCGCCGTGCTGCTGAGCCTGCTGGACGCCGAGACCGGCCTGTGGCTGCCCGCGGATTGGCAGGACAGCGGCGCGGCCGACTGGCTGCGCTTCCACACCGGCACGCGCACCGACCTGACCCTGGCGGATGCGCCCTTCGCCGCCACCGACCTGGCCGCACTGGCCCGCGAAGGCCGCGACGCCGCCAGCCTGTGGACCACCCTGCCCTGGGGCAGCGACGAGGTGCCGCAGGACGGCGCCACGCTGCTGCTGGAGGTGCCCGCGCTGGCCGATGCCGACGCCAAAGTCGGCGCCGATGCCCTGACGCTGCGCGGCCCCGGCATCGCCAGCACGCAGACGCTGGCCGTGGCCGGGTTGGACGCCGCCTTCTGGCGCGCGCGCGACGCGGTGGCCGCGGCCTACCCTTGCGGCGTCGATCTGCTGCTGTGCTGTGGCGACACCTTCGCCGCCATCCCGCGCACCACACGCATCACCCGCCAGGAGGGCTGAGGCCATGTACATCGCCGTGAAGGGTGGCGAGCACGCCATCGAAGCCTCGCTGCGCCTGCTGGACGCCGCACGCCGGGGCGACCGCGCCCTGCCCGCGCTGCAGGCGCCGCAGCTGCGCGAGCAGCTGGGCCTGCTGGTCGACCGCGTGATGGCCGAAGCCTCGCTGTACGACCCCGACCTGGCCGCGCTCGCCATCCAGCAGGCGCGGGGCGACACCATCGAGGCCGTGTTCCTGCTGCGTGCCTACCGCACCACGCTGCCGCGCTGGGGCTTCAGCCAGCCGGTGGACACCGCGGCCATGCGCGTGCGCCGCCGCGTCTCGGCCATCTTCAAGGACCTGCCGGGCGGCCAGCTGCTGGGCCCCAGCTTCGACTACACGCAGCGGCTGCTGGATTTCGGCCTGCTGCAAGGCGACACGGCGGCCGATGCTGCACCCTCGGCCGCCGCCGAGCCCGATCCAGGCGCTGCACTGTCCGACAGCGTGCCCAGTCCGCTGCAGCTGCTGGCCGAGCAGGGCCTGATCGAGCCCTGCCTGCCCAGCCCCGGCGACCCCGAGCCGCCCGACATCACGCGCGACCCGCCGTCGCACCCGCTGCCACGCAGCGCCCGCCTGCAGATGCTGGCGCGCGCCGACGAAGGCTGGGTGCTGGGCATGGGCTACTCCACGCAGCGCGGCTACGCCTTCACGCACCCCTTCGTGGGTGAGCTGCGCCACGGCACCGTGGCGCTGGAGATCGTGCCGCCCGAGCTGGGCTTCGCCATCGAGCTGGGCGAGATCGCGCTCACCGATTGCCAGATGGTCAACCAGTTCGTCGGCAGCGCCACGCAGCCGCCGCAGTTCACGCGTGGCCAGGGCCTGGTGTTCGGCCACGGCGAGCGCAAGGCCATGGCCATGAGCCTGGTGGACCGCGTGCTGCGCGCGGGTGAGTTCGACGAGGCGCTGACCAGCCCCGCGCAGGACCCCGAGTTCGTGCTGCCGCACGGCGACAACGTGGAGGCCTCGGGCTTCGTGCAGCACCTGAAGCTGCCGCACTACGTCACCTTCGAGAGCGAGCTGCAGATGATCCGCGCGCTGCGCGAGGAGAAGGCCGAATGACCGCGGTCCGAGCGCCGGGCCGCTCCCAAGCCGGACCGCATCCCCTCGGGGGATCGGCCGGCGTACTCGACGGACGAGGGGCAAACATGAACGGATATAACTTCGCCTACCTCGACGAGGGAACGAAACGCATGATCCGCCGCGCGCTGCTGAAGGCGGTGGCGGTGCCGGGCCACCAGGTGCCGTTCGGCTCGCGCGAGATGCCGCTGGCCTATGGCTGGGGCACCGGCGGCATCCAGGTCACGGCGGCGGTGATCGGCGCGGCCGATGTGCTGAAGGTCATCGACCAGGGCTCGGACGACACCACCAATGCGGTGAACATCCGCCGCTTCTTCGCCCGCACCACCGGCGTGGCCACCACCGAGCGCACGGCCGAGGCCAGCATCATCCAGACGCGCCACCGCATCCCAGAGCGGCCGCTGGTGGAAGGCCAGATCCTCGTCTACCAGGTGCCGCAGCCCGAGCCGCTGTACAAGCTGGAGCCGCGCCGTACCGAGACGCGCAAGCTGCACGGCTTTGCCGAGTACGGGCTGATGAACGTGAAGCTGTACGAGGACATCGCGCAGTGGGGGCGCATCGACGTGTCGTACGACTACCCGGTGCTCGTGCATGGCCGGCATGTGATGTCGCCGTCACCCATCCCCGCCTTCGACAACCCCAAGATGCACCAGATGCCGGCGCTGCAGCTGTTTGGCGCCGGGCGCGAGAAGCGGCTGTACGCCATTCCGCCGTACACCGATGTGCACAGCCTCGACTTCGAGGACCACCCCTTCCGCATCACGCCGCAAGGCCACGCCTGCGTGCTGTGCGGCTGCACCACCAGCTTCAAGGACGAGGTGCCGATGGACGACGGCAGCACGCAATGGACCTGCTCCGACACCGACCACTGCCGCAGCGTGCAGGCCGGCCACGCGACGGAGGCGGCATGAACGATTGGCTGACCGACGACGGCACGCTGCCCATCCTGGTGGCGCAGGATCTGGGCCACCGCTTCGACCGCCCCGGCAGCACCGACGGCCACTGGGCGCTGCGCGATGCCAGCCTGGCGCTCTACCCCGGCGAGGTGCTGGCCATCGTGGGCGAATCGGGCTCGGGCAAGAGCACGCTGCTGCGCACGCTGGCCGGCCGGCTGACGCCCACGCAGGGCCGCGTGCTGTACCGCGAGCGCAGCGGCCGCGTGGTGGACGTGCATGCCTGCGCCGAGCGCGAGCGCCGCGTGCTGGCGCGCACCGAATGGGGCTTCGTCGAGCAGCATGCGCACGAGGGCCTGCGCATGGCGGTGAGCGCCGGCGCCAACATCGGCGAGCGCCTGATGGGCCGCGGCGAGCGCCACTACGGCCGCCTGCGCGATGCCGCCCAGCGCTGGATGGCCCGCGTGGAGCTGGACACCGCGCGCATCGACGATGTGCCGCGCGCCTTCTCGGGCGGCATGCGCCAGCGCCTGCAGATCGCGCGCAACCTGGTCACCTGCCCGCGTCTGGTGCTGATGGACGAGCCCACCTCGGGCCTGGATGTCTCGGTGCAGGCGCGCCTGCTCGACCTGATCCGCCTGCTGGTGGGGCGGCTGCACCTCTCAGCCATCGTGGTCACGCATGACCTGGGCGTGGCCCGCCTGCTGGCCCACCGCACGCTGGTGATGCGCCAGGGCCGCATCGTGGAGCATGGCCTGACCGACCGCGTGTTCGATGACCCGCAGCACCCCTACACCCAGCTGCTGGTGGCCTCGGTGGTGAACGCATGACGACAACGATGACGACGACCGACACCCCGCCCCCGGTGCTGAGCGTGGAAGCCGCCAGCAAGCGCTTCACGCTGCACCTGCGCGACGGCCTGCAACTGCCGGTGCTGCAGGACGTGAGCCTGCAGGTGCGCTCCGGCGAATGCCTGGCCCTGGTGGGCCCCTCGGGCCGCGGCAAGAGCACGCTGCTGAAGTGCCTGCACGGCAGCTACGGCCTGGAATCCGGCGCGCTGTGGCTCACGCAGGCCGATGGCCGGCGCGTGGACCTGGCCCGCGCCGCGCCGCGCACCGTGCTGGCATTGCGCCGGCGCGAGATCGGCTACGTGAGCCAGTTCCTGCGCGCGCTGCCGCGCCAGTCGGCGCTCGACCTGGTGGCCGAGCGCCTGCTGGAGGCCGACCCCTCGCCGCCGCAACCGGATGCCGACCCGCTGGACGACGGCCCGCACGAGGCGGCCCTGGGCGCCGCCCGTGCCCAGGCCGGCGCGCTGCTGGCCCGGCTGAACCTGCCCGAAGGCCTGTGGGGCCTGCCGCCGGCCACCTTCTCGGGCGGCGAGCAGCAGCGCGTGAACATCGCGCGCGGCTTTGCCGTGCCGGCCCGCCTGCTGCTGCTGGACGAGCCCACCGCCTCGCTGGACGCCGGCAACCGCCGCGTGGTGATCGAGCTGATCCGCGAGGCCAAGGCCCGCGGCAGCGCCATCGTCGGCATCTTCCATGACGAGGAGGTGCGCGATGCCGTGGCCGACCGTCGCTACCACTTCCACTGAAACAGGCTGCCCGCGATGAACCCCACCGTCTTCACCCATGCCCGCGTGGTGCTGGGCAACGAGGTGCTGCCCGAGGCCAGCGTGACCGTGGCCGAGGGCCGCATCGTCGAGGTGCAGCCCGGCCGCAGCCAGGTGCCCGGCGCCATCGACCTGCATGGCGACTGGCTGCTGCCCGGCCTGGTGGAAGTGCACACCGACAACCTGGAGCGGCATGTGATGCCGCGGCCCAAGACCACCTTCCCGATGCGCGCGGCCGTGCAGGCGCATGACGCCGAGATTGCCGCCGCCGGCATCACCACGGTGCTGGACGCCATCGGCGTGGGCGACCCGTATGGCGACGGCTTCCGCTCGCGTGACCAGAGCGCGCTGCTGCAGGTGCTGGATGCGCTGGAGCAGGCGCAGGTGCTGCGCAGCCAGCACCTGATCCATGTGCGCTGCGAGTTGCCGGCCGCCAATGCGCAGGAGCTGTTCGCGCCCTTTGCCGGCCACGCGCGGCTGGCCTTGATCTCGCTGATGGACCACACACCCGGCCAGCGCCAGTGGACCGACATCGAGCAGGCCCGCACCTACTACACCGGCAAGAAGGGCTGGAGCTACGCGCAGTTCGACGACGAGGTGCGCATCGCCCCGCAGCGCCAGGCCGCCCACGCCGAGCCCAACCGCCGCTGGTTTGCCGACTTCGCCCGCCGCCACGGCGTGACCCTGGCCACCCACGACGACACCACGCTGGCCCATGTGGACGAGGCCCGCCAGTTGGGCGCGTTGATGAGCGAGTTCCCCACCACGATGGCCGCCGCCCGCCACGCCCATGCCCAGGGCCTGTCCACCATCGCCGGCGCGCCCAACGTGGTGCGCGGCGGCTCGCACTCAGGCAACGTGGCGGCCATCGATCTGGCACGCCAGGGCGTGCTGAGCGGCCTGTCGTCCGACTACGTGCCCGGCAGCCTGCTGCAGGCCGCCTGGGTGCTGCACCGCGACGGCGGCTTCAGCCTGCCCGAGGCCGTGCGCGTGGTCAGCCGCGGCCCGGCCCAGGCCGCTGGCCTGCACGACCGTGGCGAGATCGCCCCGGGACTGCGCGCCGACTTCGTGTGCGTGCGCGAGGTGGACGCGCACCCGGTGGTGCGCGAGGTGTTCGTCGGCGGACGGCGCGTGGCTTGATCCAGGTCGAGGCCGGCACACGTGCCGGCGCAGGCCCGCATGCCGGGCGGGGTAAGCTGAATGGTCACCGCCAGCAGCTGCCCGCATGCCCCCACCGACCCGAAGCGTCTTCGACATCCCGAAGATGGACTGCCCGTCCGAGGAGGGCATGGTGCGCATGGCCCTGCAGGGCGTGGCGGGCGTCACCTCGCTGTCGTTCGACCTGCACCGGCGCCAACTCACCGCCGTGCACCAGGGCCCGACCGATGAGTTGCTGGCCCACCTTCAGCCGCTGGGCCTGGGCACCACGCTGGCCACGTCCTCGCCATCGGGTGACGCCGCCGCAGCCGCAGCCGACCCTGCCGGCGAGGCGCGCGTGCTGAAGCAGTTGCTGGCCATCAACGCGCTGATGTTCGTGCTGGAGATCGGCGTGGGCCTGTGGGCCCAGTCCACCGGGCTGATCGCCGACGCGCTGGACATGTTTGCCGATGCCGCGGTGTACGGCCTGGCGCTCTACGCGGTGGGCCGATCCGACGCCTTGAAGGCCCGCGCCGCACACCTGGCCGGATGGCTGCAACTGGGCCTGGCGCTGCTGACCTTGGCCGAGGTGCTGCGCCGCTTCGTCTTCGGCAGCGAACCGGTGTCGGCGCTGATGATGTGCATGGGCGGCGTGGCCCTGATCGCCAACGCCGCCTGCCTGATCCTGATCGCCCGCCAACGCCAGGCCGGCGCGCACATGCAGGCCAGCTACATCTTCTCGTCCAGCGACGTGATCGCCAACGCCGGCGTCATCCTGGCGGGCGCCCTGGTGGCCTGGACCGGGTCACGCCATCCCGATCTGGTCATCGGGCTGGTGATCACGGGTGTGGTGATGAACGGGGCGCGGAGGATCCTGAGACTGCGCTGAGGGCGCTCGTGGCGCCCCCGGATCCACACCCCGGCAGCGTCACTCTGCCGCCACCGGCTCGTCCTCGGTGTGACGGTCGGGTTCGGTGGTGCACAGGATCTCGTTCAGGACGGCGGTGGCGTAGCTCCCGGCGTCCAGCGAGAACTCGAGCACCAGTTCGTCCGCCTGCGGCCATTGCCAGGACAGGTCCGCCGGACTGGCCACCAGGGCGCGGCGCGCCTGGTCGAGCCCCGCATGCTCCATGCCGTCGCACAGAGCGGCGTGCTGCTGCGCCACGCCGTTTTCCAGCGCCTGCGCGGCATCGGTGGTGGTCACGCGGCCACGTCCCCAGAGGGGGCCGGTGGGACGGCCGGCCTCGTCCAGCACGTCACCGGGCAGCGTACGGCCCCACTGGCCCTGCCGGATGCGCAGCGCCAGCACCTCGTTGAAGACGAAGGACCGCACGGCCGAGAGGTAGAGGCCCTTCTTCTTCGGGTTGCGCACGCGGATCTCGCGCGCCAGCATCGCCCGGCCCTGCTCGACATTGCCCCCGTCGTGCCCGAAGCGCTGGGCGCCGAAGTAGTTGGGCACGCCCTGCGCCGCCACGGCCCGCAGGTTCGCTTCGATGGCGTCGCGGCGGCCGGTCACGTCGCGCAGCACGATGCGGAAGCGGTTGCCCTGCAGATCACCCGGCCGCAGCTTCTTCACGTGGCGGCTCTGCGCCAGCACCTTGAATTCCGGGTGCGCCAGCCCGGTCAGGTCGGGCCCGTCGCCCTTGGGCAGGTACAGGCTGAACCACTGGCGCGTGATGGCATGGCGGTCCTTCAGGCCGGCATAGCCCACGTCGCGCTCCTGCACGCCCGCCGCCTCGGCCAGCCGCTGGGCCACGAAGGCGGTGTTCGCCCCGTTCTTCTCGACCTCGAGCCAGACATGCTCGCCCACGCCGCCGGGCCGCTGCAGCGGCAGTTCGGTGACGCGAAAGTCCTCGTTGAAGCGCTTCAGCGTGGCGCTGGCACCGCTGGATGGGTAGGCGCTGGGCCAGAGAGGAAGGGGCGTGTAGCGGGTGTCGGTCATGAAAGGAGGGGCCCGGTAGGCGCTGTGCTTTGAGACAGCGCCGCGGGCCGATGTTGCCACCCCGTCGTCACTCCAGCCTGGAAACGCGCAGGCGCGCACCAGCCCCATCGGTCGCGTCCACCTCGAAGCGGTAGCGCCCGGGCCTGGGCACGTTGAAGTGCAGATTGGCACCGCCCAGGGTCAGGTCTGCAAAGGCGCCCGGCGCGATGTGCGGAACGCTCGCAGCACCGAGATCCACCGTCCGCCAGTCTGCGGAGGCAATCTTGAACTCGATGGGGCCTGCAGGCAGTTCGGCCTGGCTGGTGGCTTCAAACCGCCTCGGCGCGACGGCCTGCAGCACCAGATCGGTCCCCCAGTTGTTCAAGCTGCCGCGAACGAACATGGGGGTCGCCTCCATGCGGGCGACCACTGCGGACTGGGTCGTCGGCATCCAGGCCGTCCAGCCGTGGGCCACCGCGACAGCGCGAATGACTTCGTTCATCAGGCTTCTCGCTCCATTGGCGTTGGCCATCAGGACGATGGCACGGCCGCCACCTTCAGCGTCGGCCAACCACCGGGACTCGAAGCCCGCATTGCTCCCGTCGTGACCCCAACGGGCATTGGCCCGATCGACGACGAAGCCGAGGCCGCTTTCATCGAACTGTGGTCTGAGCGCCTCGGCCAGAAGATCAGCCCCCAACAGCTGAGGCAGGGCCAGACTGAAGCGAGCCAGGTCACTGGGGGTCGTCCACAGGCCCGCCGCAGCTGACTCGGGGTGGATGCGGTAGCCACCCGGGATCGGATTCCCCTTCGAATGTCCGACAGCGGTTTGGGCCTGGATACCCGGCGCCAACGGATCAGACGGCGCGAAGAAGCTCTGGCGCATGCCAGCCGGCACCAGGACCTCGTGCTGCGCAACCAGGCCGAACGGCTGGCCGGCCGTGTCCTCGATGACCTGCTGCAGCACGCTGTAGCCACCCCCTGAGTAGCGCCACTGCGTGCCGGGCAGTGCATCGACGCGCACGGGCGCGGAGTTGGCCGGCGGGCTCCCGTCCAGCACCTGCAGCAGTGTCGGGACGGGTGCACCCACCGGATAGCCATCAAAGCCCGACACCGTCAGTCCCGCACTGTGGCTGAGCAGGCGTCGCAGGCTCACACCGCGCTCAAAGGTCTGCGGACCAGCCGGCAGTCGCCAGGCCTTCAGGTGAGACTGCAGATCCCCGTCCAGCGTCAGGCGCCCCCGATCGACCCATCGCAGCGCCACCACGGCGGCGACGGGCTTGCTGATGCTGGCCGCCTGAAGCAGCGTGTCAGTGGTCATGGCCTGACCGGGCCTGGCCTCGCCCCAGGCGTGAGCCCATGCGAGCTGACCTCGGTCCACGACCGCCACGCTCAGGCCGGGAATCTGGAGCTCACACATGCGGTCGACCAGCCTGGCCGGTACGGTGTGCGGCGTCACCACGGCCGGGAGCAAGCCTCGCTCGACGTCCTGAACCCTTGCGGCATTGTCAGCAGGTGCCTGTGGCTGGGCAGCGATCGATGCAGCCCACAGGAGTGCGGCAGCCGAACATGCCAAAGGGATGGACTTCATGGAAGTGGCCACGCCGTTGCCAGCGCCCAGGTCTGCGAGTACAGGGCAGCTTATCAGCGCCGGGACGCCGGCGGTGACAGGTAGTCCTGGCACACCTCATAGGCCGCCACAGCGCACTCTGCCTGCACCTGCTGCGCATGCTCGACGAAGGCGCGCACCAGGCGTGAGGCGTGACGGCTGGCCAGCCACACCAGATGGGCGTGGGTGGCCATGCCCGGCTCCTCGAACGGCACGCCCACCAGGCCGGCGCCGGGCACGAAGCCCTGGGCCGACACCACACCCAGCCCCAGGCGCTGGATGACCGCCTCGCGCACCGCCTCGCGGCTGCTCAGCCGCACGCGTGCGTGCACCGCCACGCCGGCCTCGGCCAGACAACGCTCGAACACGCGCTGGGTGGTCGATCCCACATCGCGCAGCACGAAGGGCTCGTCGGCCAGATCGCCCAGGCGCACGCGGCTGGCGCCGGCCAGACGGTGGCCCGGCGGCACCATCAGCCACAGCGGCTGGCGCTGCAGCGGCAGGCTCAACAGCCGGTCGTCGGCCGGTGCCTCGACAATCAAGGCCAGGTCGGCCGCGTAGTCCAGCACGCGCTGCAGCACGGTGGCACTGTCGCCGGCCACCACCTGCACCTGCAGCTGCGGATGCCGCTGACAGAAGCCGCGCAGCAGCTTCATCAGGTTGTAGGGCCCCACCGCCGCCAGGTGCAGCTGGCCCGACAGGCCGCAGGCATTGGCGCCCAGCAGCGACTGCGCCTCGAGCTCCAGCTCCGACAGACGGTGCGTCACCCCGCGCAGCTGCTGCCCCAGCGGCGTGATCGCCAGGCGCCGGCCGCGCCGGAAGAACAGCTCCACCCCGAAGTGCCGCTCCAGTTCGGCCAGTTGCTCGCTCAGCGTGGGCTGGCTCACGCCCAGGCGGCGTGCGGCGGCCGTCACCGAGCCGGCCGCCGCCACGGCATGGAAGGATTGCAGCAGCATCAACAGCTTCATCGGCCCCACCTATCAGCAGCGCAACTTTCGCGGGCATTCTTTTCATGCCCGTGACATCGCCGGCCGCGAAGCTGGCGCCATGGCCGAGATCCGCATCCGCAACCTTCAGAAGACGTTCGGGTCCACCCAGGTGCTCAAGGGCGTCGGGCTGGACGTGGGCGATGGCGAGTTCATCTCGCTGGTCGGCCCCTCGGGCTGCGGCAAGTCCACGTTGCTGCGCATCCTGGCCGGCCTGGAGCGGCAGGATGGCGGCGAGGTGCACCTGGCCGGGCGCCGCATGGATGCGCTGCCGCCCGCCGCGCGCGACATCGCGATGGTGTTCCAGTCGTACGCGCTGTACCCGCACCTGTCGGTGCGCGAGAACATCGGCGTGCCATTGGCCGTGCGCCGCCTCAGCCGCTGGCAGCGGCTGCCGGTGCTGGGCCGCTGGTGGCCCGGCAGCCGTGCCTGCCGCGCCGAGATCGACCGCGAGGTGCAGGCCGCAGCGCAACAGCTGGACATCGCCCACCTGCTCGACCGCAAGCCGGGCCAGCTGTCGGGCGGGCAGCGCCAGCGCACCGCGCTGGGCCGGGCGCTGGTGCGCCGGCCGGCCGCCTTCCTGATGGACGAGCCGCTGTCGAACCTGGACGCCAACCTGCGCGTGCAGATGCGCAGCGAGATCACCGCCCTGCACCGGCAACTGGGCACCACCTTCGTCTATGTCACGCACGACCAGACCGAGGCCATGACCATGTCCACCCGCGTGGCGGTGATGATGGGTGGCCGGCTGCTGCAGGTGGGCTCGCCCTCGCAGGTGTACTTCGATCCGGCCAACCTGCAGGTGGCCGAATTCATCGGACAACCGCGGCTCAACACCCTGGTGTGCGAGCGCGACGGCCAGGGCCGCATCCGTCACCACGGCCAGCCGCTGCCCGTGGCCCTGCCCGGCGCCGGGCCGGCCGGCCAGCGCATCACGCTGGGCCTGCGGCCGGAGGCGTTGGCGCTGGAGGCGGTGGGCCGGCTGGGGCTGACGGGCCAGGTCACGGGCCACGAGCACCTGGGCAGCGATGTGCTGGTGTGGGTGGCCCTGGACGGCAGCGGCCAGCGCCTGGTGCTGCGCTGCGATGCGTTGGCCGCGCTGCCCGAGCGCGGACAGACCGTCGGCGTGCGCATCGAACCCGCACGCGCCCTGGCCTTCGACACCGACGGCCGGCGTCTGGCATTGGAGGCGGCAACACATGGCTGAACCACTGACCGCAAGGGCTGGCGCGCCGGCCGGGCTGCGCTGGCGCCTGGCCTGGCCGCTGACGGTGGGGCACGCGCTGGTGGCACCGGCAGGCGCGCTGATGCTGCTGCTGCTGTTCGGCCCGCTGGCCGTGGTGGCCGCGCTGTCGTTGAGCGACTACCAGTTCGGTGCCGACACGCTGGCCTACGTGGGCCTGGACAACTACCGCGCACTGGCGGGTGACCGCGTGTTCTGGAAGTCGCTGTCCAACACCGCGCTGTACAGCCTGGCGGTGGTGCCCTGCTCGGCCGGCCTGGGCCTGCTGGCCGCGCTCGGCATCCATGGCCTGCGGCGCGGGCAGGCGCTGTACCGGGCCGCGCTGTTCCTGCCGGTGATGGCCACGCTGATCGCGATGGCCATCGTGTGGGAGTTCATGCTGCACCCGAACTTCGGCCTGGTGAACCTGTGGCTCAAGGCCCTGGGTGGCACGCCACGCGCCTGGCTGCAGGACGAATCGCTCGCCCTGTGGGTGCTGGCCGTCATCGGCGTGTGGCAGGGCTTCGGCTTCAACATGGTGCTGTTCAGCGCCGGCCTGCTGGGCATCCCGCGCGCGCTGTACGAGGCGGCCGAGGTCGACGGCGTGCCGGCCGGCTGGGCGCGGTTCCGGCTGGTCACCTGGCCGATGCTGGCGCCGGTCACGCTGTTCGTGCTGGTGATCAGCGCGATCAAGTCCTTCCAGGTCTTCGACACCGTGCACGTGCTGACGAAGGGCGGCCCCAACAAGGCCACCGAGGTGCTGGTGTACACGCTGTATGCCGAGGGCTTCGAGTTCTTCCGGTCGGGCCACGCGGCGGCGGTGACCATGGTCTTCCTGGCCATCGTGCTGCTGATCACCGTCATCAAGACGCGCTGGCTCGACAAGCGCGTGCACTACGCCTGAACCGCACATGAACCGCCTTCGCCTCGCCGATGCCGTCGGCCAGCTGGCCCGCCACGCCCTGTTGCTGGCCCTGGCGGCGCTGACGCTGCTGCCCTTCGCCTGGATGCTGTCCACCGCCAGCAAGCCCGAAACCGAGGTCTTCAGCGATGTGCTGCACTGGCTGCCGCAGCGCTGGGCGCTGGTCGACAACCTGGACGCGGCCTTTGCCCGTGCGCCACTGCTGCGCCTGCTGGCCAACGGGGTGATCGTCACCGGCTGCATCTTCGTGCTGCAGATGCTGGTGGCGCTGCCGGCCGCGTATGCGCTGGCCAAGCTCGACTTCCGCGGCCGCGGCCTGCTGATGGGCGCCGTGCTGCTGGGCCTGCTGGTGCCGCAGCATGCGGTGGCGGTGCCGGTTTTCCTGCTGCTGCACCAGCTGGGGCTGCTCGACAGCTATGCCGCGCTGGTGGCGCCCTGGACGCTGTCGGTGTTCGGCATCTTCCTGCTGCGCCAGTTCTTCAAGACCGTGCCGAACGACCTGATCGACGCCGCACGCATCGACGGCCTGAGCGAGCTGGCCATCGTCTGGCGGGTGATGCTGCCCACCGCCTGGCCGGCGGTCACGGCCTTCGGCATCTTCTCGGTCGTGGCGCACTGGAACGACTACTTCTGGCCACTGATCGTCATCAACAGCCCGCAGTACCTGACGCCTGCGCTGGGCGTGGCCCAGTTCCGCAACCAGGAGGCCGGCACCAACTACGGCGTGCTGATGGCCGCCGCCATGGTGGTCATCGCGCCCCTGGTCATCGCCTTCCTGCTGGCGCAGCGCCGCTTCATCGAAGGCATCACCCTCACCGGCATGAAGTGACGCCGGCGCCGCGCGCCTGCACCGCCCCCTCTTTCCCCCCCGCGCACACCGGAGATCTCCGACATGAAGTTCCTGCACCGCATCGCCGCCGCCGCGGCCTTGGCCAGCGTGGCCACGCTGGCCGCTGCTGCCCCCACCGAGATCGTCATCCAGTACCCCTACGGCGAATTTTTCGACGAGACCCACAAGCAGATCGCGGCCGAGTTCGCCAAGCTGCACCCGAACATCAAGGTCACGTTCCGCGCGGCCTATGACAGCTACGAGGAGGGCACGCAGAAGGTGCTGCGCGAGGCCATCACCAAGCAGCTGCCCGATGTCACCTTCCAGGGCCTGAACCGCATCCGCATCCTGGTCGACCGCAAGGTGGCCGTGCCGCTGGACGGCTACATCAAGGCCGAGAAGAACTTCGCGACCCAGGGCTTCCATCAGGCCATGTTCGACATCGGCACGGCCGGCGGCAAGGTGTATGCGCTGCCCTTCGCCATCTCGCTGCCCGTCGTCTACTACAACCTCGATCTGGTGAAGCGCGCCGGGGGCGACCCCGACAAGCTGCCCAGCACCTGGGATGGCGTGTTCGCGCTGGCCAAGAACGTGCGCGGCCTGGGCGGTGAGCTCAACGGCGTGACCATGGCCTGGGACATCACCGGCAACTGGCTGTGGCAGGCCCCGGTGCTGAGCCAGGGCGGCAGCATGCTCAGTGCCGACGAGAAGAAGGTGGCGTTCGACGGTCCGGCCGGCGAGTTCGCGATCGACCTCTACAGCCGCCTGGTGCAGGAGGGCCGGATGCCCAACCTGTCGCAGCCCGATTCGCGCGCGGCCTTCGCCGCTGGCAAGACCGGCGTGCACATCACCAGCACCTCCGATCTGGCCAAGGTGACCAGCATGGTGGGTGGGAAGTTCGCGCTCAAGACCGGCGTGTTCCCCGGCGTGAAGGAAGGCAGTGGCCGTCTGCCCGCCGGCGGCAACCTGGGGGTGGTGGTCAGCACCGACCCCAAGAAGCGCGAGGCCGCCTGGGAGGTGCTGAAGTTCTGGACCGGCCCGATCGGCGCCTCGATCGTGGCCCGCACCACCGGCTACATGCCGCCCAACAAGGTGGCCAACGAGATCTACCTGAAGGACTTCTACGCCCAGAACCCGAACAACTACACCGCCGTGAAGCAGCTGCCGCTGCTGACCCGCTGGTACGCGTTCCCGGGCGAGAACGGCCTGAAGATCACCGACGTGATCAAGGACCACCTGCAGACCATCGTCTCGGGCAAGCGCGCCGCCGAGCCGCGCGCCGTGCTCAAGGACATGGCCCACGACGTGCAGCAGCTGCTGCCGCGCTGAGGGCCGGGCCATGCGCTGGACCAAGTTCATCCACCTCACCGACACGCACTTCGTCGAGCCCGGCGAACGCCTGTACGGTGGCGACCCGCGCAGCCGGCTCGAGGCCGCGGTGCGCAGCATCGCCACCGAGCATGCCGATGCCGAGTTCTGCCTGATCACCGGCGACCTGGCCCACCTGGGCCAGCCGCAAGCCTATGGCGCGCTGCGCGAGGTGCTGGCCGGCCTGCCCATGCCGGTGCAGCTGCTGCTGGGCAACCACGACGACCGCCACGCCTTCCAGGCGTGCTTTCCGGCCGTGCCGCGCGATGCCGACGGCTTCGTGCAGCGCGCCCTGCCGTTCCGGCAGGGTCTGCTGCTGATGCTCGACACCAACGAGCCCGGTGTCTCGCACGGCGTGTTCTGCGAGCGCCGCCGCGCCTGGCTGGCCGCGCAGCTGGCCGCCAGCGGCGAGCAGCCGGTGTGGATCGCCATGCACCACCCGCCCTTCGACATCGGCCTGCCGAGCATGGATGCCATCGGCCTGCGCGAAGCCGATGCCTTCGAGGCCGTGATCGCGCCGCACCGCCAGCGCCTGCGCCACCTGTTCTTCGGCCATGTGCACCGGCCGGTGTCGGGCAGCTGGCTGGGCGTGCCCTTCAGCACGCTGCGCGCACTGAACCACCAGGTGGCACTGGACTTCCGCGACGACGGGCGCATCCCCGGCAGCTTCGAGCCGCCGGCCTATGCGGTGGTGCTGGCGGACGAGCGCCAGACCGTGATCCACAACCACGACTTCCTCGATGCCAGCGAGCGCTTCCTGCTCTGAGGCCGGACGGCCGCAGGCCATCGTCTTCGATGTCGATGGCACCCTGGTCGACACCCTGCCGGCCGTGCACAGCGCGCTGAATGCGGTGCTGGGCATGGCCGGGCACGCCGCGGCCGATCACCGCCTGGTGCGCCGGCACTTCAGCGCCGGCATGCACGGGCTGCTTCAGGCGGCCCTGGCGGCAGGCGATGGCGTGGGCGATGCCTCGCGATCCACACCGGTCGACCCGGCGCTCGAGGCCGCCTTCGGCCAGGCCTACCTGGACCGCGTGGCCGACCTCGCGCGGCCGTTCGACGGCGTGGCTGCCATGCTGGCCGATCTGGCCGGGCGCGGCCTGCGCCTGGGCGTGTGCTCCAACGGTGCCTCCGCCGCACTGCAACGCATGCTGTCGGCCTTCGGCTGGCACTCGCACTTCAGCATGGTGGTGGATGCCGGCAACGCCCGTGCGCTCAAGCCCAGCCCGGCGCCGCTGCAGCAGGTGCTGCAAGGGCTACAGGTGCAACCCGCCGATGCCTGGCTGGTGGGCGACAGCGAACTGGACGGCCGCTGCGCGCGGGCGGCAGGCTGCCGCTTCGTGTGGGTGGCCTGCGGCTACGGCGGCGACGAGGCTGCCGCGATGGCGCACAGCCGGCTCGCCGATCCGACGGATCTGCCCGCACTGTTGGCGGGCGTCGGCTGAGCGGCGCTGGATGACCGGCAGCTCGCGCGGTCAGGCGCGGCTGCGCAGGCCGTCCAGCAGCCCCAGGTAGTAGGCCAGCGGCGGCGTTTCACGCCCCGGCACCTTGGCCAGGTCGTCCCAGCGCCGCAGGCTCAGCGCGGCCTGCGCATGCGGCTGGGCCTGGAAGGCGGTGGCCTCGGCCTCGGCCATGGGCCCGCCCTGCAGGGCCAGCGAGTGCACCGACGCGGGCGACAGCGTGGCCGCGTAGCCGGGGTCGACGGTGACCAGGCAGCGCTTGGCCTGCACGTGCAGGCGGATCGGCTCGATCAACGCGGGGCCGAAATGCCCGGCCAGCAGCGGCACGGCCAGGTCTTCATGGCGGTCGTCCAGGCGGTCGTTGCGGGCGATGGCCTCGGCGGCCAGGAAGTGGCCCACGTCGTGCAGGAAGGCCGCGGCCACCAGCGGCGCGTCGGCGTGCGCCCATTCGGCCAGCTGGGCGCACTGCAGTGCATGGGCGGTGGCGCTGATGGCCTCGCGGCGTGCGCCTTCATAGGGTTGCTCGCCGTGGGCGGCGAACAGGGCGTCGATGCGTTCGATGATGTCCATGGTGTGGCGAGCTCAGGGGTTCAGATCAGGCGCTTGCGCAGCTGCGACGACAGCACGTCGATCAGCGACACGGTCACCACCAGCATCAGCAGCACGGCGGCGGTCTGGCCGTACTGGAAGCCGCGGATCACGTCCCACAGCACCATGCCGATGCCGCCGGCGCCCACCATGCCCACCACCGAGGCACTGCGCACATTGGCCTCGAAGCGGTACAGGCCGTACGAGATCCACAGCGGCATCACCTGCGGCAGCACGCCGAAGGCGATCTCGGCCAGCGGGTGCGCGCCGGTGGCGCGGATGCCATCCACCGGGTGCGGGTCGATGGCCTCCACGGCTTCCGAGAACAGCTTGGCCAGCGTGCCGGTGGTGTGCACCCACAGCGCCAGCACGCCGGCAAACGGCCCCAGGCCCACGGCCACCACGAACAGCAGCGCGAACACCATTTCGTTGATCGAGCGGCAGGCGTCCAGCACGCGGCGCACCGGCTGGTGCACCCAGGCCGGCGTGAGGTTGCCCGCCGCCAGCAGCGACAGCGGCACCGAGCACACCACGGCCAGCGCCGTGCCCCACAGCGCGATCTGCAGCGTGACCAGCAACTCGCTCAGGTAGTGGCGCCACTCGGTGAAGTCGGGCGGGAAGAAGCCGCTGGCGTACTGCGCCATGTTGCCGGCGTCGCGCCACAGGTCCAGCGGACGCATGTCGGCGCCCTGCCAGCTGCCGGCCAGCACGGCCAGCAGCAGGCCCCAGCCCAGCAGGGCCGCGGTGGAGGTGCGGGGCGCGGCAGGCATGGCCGCCCGGGCGCCGGGCTGCGACGGGGACATGGCGTGGGCGGTGGCGGCGGTGGGGCTCATGGCAGTAGCTCGGTGCAGCGCGGTCAGTCCGGCATCACTTGGCGCTGGCCAGCTGGCGGCCCAGTTCGGCCAGGCGCGCGTCGATCTCGGCCAGCTTCTTGGCGCGCTCATCGGCCGCCAGCGCGGTGTTGGCTTCCACCTTGGCGCGCTCGCGCGCCAGCTCGATCTGTCGCACCGGCACCAGCTGGGCGTTGCTGGACGGGCGGAACGCGCTGTAGCCGATGACCTGCAGGTTCTGCTGCTCGCGCTCGGTCTTGCCGTAGTTCAGCATGAAGGCGCGCACCTTGGCCTTGGTGGCCTCGTCCATGTCCTTGCGCCACACGATGGGGTCGCTGGCGATCAGCGGCGAGCGCCAGATCTCGCGGAAGTTCTTGCTCTGCTCGGCATGGGTCTGGCTGAAGCGGTGCACGTTCTCGGTGTTGTTGGTGGCCACGTCCACCTGCTTGTTCACCACGGCCAGCAGGTTGGTCTCGTGGTTGGCGCGCACGGTGCGCTTGAAGTCCTTGGTGGGGTCGACGCCGTTCTGCGCGAAGGCGAACAGGCCCGGCACCGCGGTGCCGCTGGTGGAGTTGGGGTCGCCGAAGCCCAGCGTCAGGCTGGCGCGGCTCTTCAGAACGTCGTCCAGGTTCTTGATCGGGCTGTCCTTGTGCACCACCAGCAGCGAGTAGTAGCCCTCGGTGCCGTCCTTGCCCACCACCTTGGCAAACACCTCGGCGCCGGCGCGGTCCACCGCCTCCATGGCCGACTTGTTGCCCATCCAGGCGACCTGCACCTTGTTGAAGCGCAGGGCCTCGATCACGCCGGCGTAATCGGGCACGAATACGGCGTTCACCTTGATGCCGGTGGCCTTGCTCATGTCGTCCAGCACGGGCTGCCAGGCGGTCTTGAGGTTGGACGACGACTCGGTGGTGATGAAGCTGAAGTTCAGCTCCTTGACCTGGGCCGAGGCGCCAGCGGCGGCCAGCAGGCCCGAGGCGAGGCAGAGGGTGGCGATCCAGGGTTTGATCATGATGCGGGTGTCCTTGCGGTCGGTCGCTTGAAGGGGATGGGGTGAACAGGTGAACCGTCAGGCGGCCTGCAGCGCAGCCGGCATGGGTGGCAGGGGCGGCAGGCCGGCATCGTTGGCCGGCGCGGCATGGCCGGCGGCGGGGGCGAACAGTTCGTCGGTCTGCGCGCCGTACAACTCGCGCAGGCGCTCGGGGGTCAGCGCGGTGGTGGGGCCGTCGTGCACCACGCGGCCGGCGCGCAGCGCGATGGTGCGCGGGCAGAACGCGAAGGCATGTTCCACCTGGTGCAGCGACACCACCACGGTGACGCCGAGCTCGCGGTTCACCTCGGCCAGCAGTTCCATCACGCGGCGGCTGGAGGCGGGGTCGAGCGAGGCCACCGGTTCATCGGCCAGGATCAGGCGCGCGCCCTGCACCAGGGCCCGCGAGATGGCCGCACGCTGCTGCTGCCCGCCCGACAGCGTGGACGCGCGCTGCCAGGCGCAGTGGCCGATGCCCACGCGGTTCAACGCATCCCAGGCGCGCTGCTGCTCGGCGGCCGGGAACTGGCGCGTCAGCGCACGCCACAGCGGCAGGCGGTGCAGCGCGCCGGCCATCACGTTGTGCATCACCGGCAGGCGCGGCACCAGGTTGAACTGCTGGAAGATGGTGGCCACCTCGCCGCGCATGGCCCGCACCTGCGGCGCCAGGCGGCCGCCGCGCTGCAGATCGCGGCCGAACAGACGCACCGTGCTGGCCGAGCCCGCATCGGCGCGGTGCAGGCCGTTGAGGTGCCGCATCAGCGTCGACTTGCCCGAGCCCGAAGCCCCCAGCAGGGCCACCATCTCGCCCGGCGCCACGCGCAGCGACACCTCGCGCAGTGCGGGCTGGCCGCCGAATTGCTTGCTCAGCGCTTCCACTTCAATGGCCCAGGTGCTCATGGCGGCTCCGTCAGTTCCCACAACGGAGCGCGATCATCTAGACCTCTCGTGACCTTCCGATGACGATGCCCCGGCAGAATCCCGCTTCACCCCCATCCAACGCCCCGGAGAACGCCCGATGAACGACCGCCTGCGCTGCTTCTGCCAACTGGCCGACCTGGACGGCGCCGCCGGCTTCCTGACCGCCACGCGCCAGCACCTGCACCGCCACCCCGAGCTGTCGTTCGAGGAGGCCGAGACCGCCGCCCTGGTGGCCGCCCACCTCTCCGAATGGGGCTGGCAGGTCACGCGCCACGTGGGCGGCCACGGCGTGGTGGCCACGCTGACCGTGGGCGACGGCCCGCGCCGCGTGGCCGTGCGCGCCGACATGGACGCGCTGCCGATCGCCGAGATCGCCGACCCCGACGGCCGCCCCTGGCAAAGCCGCACCACCGGCGTGATGCACGCCTGCGGCCACGACGGCCACACCACCATGCTGCTGGGCGCCGCGCAGCAACTGGCGGCCACGCGCAACTTCAGCGGCACGGTGCACCTGGTGTTCCAGCCGGCCGAGGAGAGCAATGGCGGCCCCGGCGGCAAGAGCGGCGCGCAGCGCATGATCGACGACGGCCTGTTCGAGCGCTTCCCCTGCGACGCGATCTTCGGCCTGCACAACACGCCGGGCGTGCCGGCCGGGCACTTCGGCTTCGGCAGCGGGCCGTTCATGTCGGCGTCCGACACCGCGCGCATCACCATCCACGGCCGCGGCGGCCACGCCGCACGCCCGCACCAGGCGGTCGACCCGGTGCTGATCGCCGGCAGCCTGGTGGTGGCGCTGCAAAGCATCGTGGCACGCAACATCGACCCGCGGCAGACGGCCATCATCACCATCGGCGCCATCCATGCCGGCTCGGCCCCCAACGTGATCCCCGACGAGGCCACTCTGGCCATGAGCATCCGCAGCTTCACGCCCGAGGTGCGCGAGCTGCTGGAGCAGCGCATCCGCGCCCTCGTCACCGCGCATGTGGCCGGCTATGGCGGCACGGTGGACATCGACTACGAGCGCGGCTACCCGGTGGTGGTGAACAGCGAGGCCGAGACCGATTTCGCGCGCCAGGTGGCCGAGGAACTGGTGGGCCCCGAGCGCGTCATCGCGCCCTTCCCGCCCGTCACCGGCAGCGAGGATTTCGCCTACTACCTGCTGCACAAGCCCGGCTGCTTCTTCCGCCTGGGCAATGGCGAAGAAGGCGCCATGCTGCACAACCCGCGCTACGACTTCAACGACGCCATCCTGACCACCGGCGCAGCGTTCTGGACGCGGCTGGTGGAGCGCTACCTGGCGCAGTGAGCCGCGGCGGCCGCCCGTCCTTCTTCGGCGGCCCCGGCCAGGATGCGGTGGCCAGCGTGTGCCACACTGGCCCATGACCCAACCGCTGCTGCAAGCCGCCGACCTGCGCGCCGCTGCCCGCCTGACCACCGACGCGGTGGCCGGCATCGCCAGCCTCGTCGAAGCCATGCATGCCCGCATCGCCAGCCCGCTGCGCGGCGCCGGCCTGGGCCCCGCCTGGCCCGACGATGCGCGCGCCGGCGGCGTGGCCGGCCTGGTCTACAAGACCGTGCGCGGCGTCACGCACCTGGTGGGCGGCAGCGCGCAGGCCCTGCTGGCCTTGCTGGATCCCGTGCTGGCCGCGCCTGAGGCCGGCCAGGCGCCCCGCGCCGAGCGGGAGGCGGTGGTGGCCGCGCTCAACGGCGTGCTGGGCGACCACCTGGCGGCCACCGGCAACAGCCTGGCCATCGACATGCGCTTTCGCCGCGCGGGCCGGCCCCTGCTGCTGGAGCGGCACGCGCTGCGCGCCAGCCTGCCGGGCGCCACGCCGCGGCTGCTGGTGCTGCTGCACGGCCTGTGCATGAACGACCTGCAATGGCAGCGCGCCGGCCACGACCACGGCGAGGCACTGGCGCGCGACCTGGGCTACACGCCGGTCTACCTGCACTACAACAGCGGGCTCAGCATCTCCACCAACGGCCGCATCCTGGCGCAGCGCATGGAGGCGCTGTACGACGCCTGGCCGGGGCCGATCGAGCGCCTGGTGATGATCGGCCACAGCATGGGCGGCCTGGTGGCGCGCAGCGCCATCCACCATGGCGCGATGGCGCAGCGCGGCGGGCTGCGCTGGCCGGGGCGCGTGGACGATCTGGTGTGCCTGGGCTCGCCGCACCAGGGCGCGCCGCTGGAGCGCGCCGGCCATGGCGTGGACGTGCTGCTCAGCGCTGCGCCCTACGCCGCACCGCTGGCACGCCTGGGCAAGGTGCGCAGCGCCGGCATCCATGACCTGCGCCTGGGCAACATCGTGAACCCGCCCTCGGGCGATGACGGCGAGCACCGCTGTCCCCAGGTGCCGCTGCCCGGCGGCACCCGCTGCTACGCCGTGGCCGCCAGCCTGGGGCCGTCAAGCGGCAGCCTCAAGTCGCGGCTGCTGGGCGATGGCCTGGTGCCGGTGGCCAGCGCACTGGGGCAGCACCGCGATCCCGATCGCCGCCTGGCCTTTGCCGCCGACCGCCAGGCCCTGGTGCACGAGACCGGGCACCTCGACCTGCTGTCCAGCCGCGCGGTGTACGCGCGGATGCGGGACTGGCTGGCCTAGAAGCCAGGCGATCGGCTACGCTCGGACCGGTGTCCACCCCACCCATGGCCTCCATCGCCCGCGCCGCCGCCTGGATGGCCGGCTGGCTGACCCTGATGGTGGTCATCGCGCTGGCCGGCCGCGAGGCGGCGCGCGAGCTGTCGGTGTTCCAGATCATGCTGCTGCGCTCGACGCTGGGCATGGCGATGCTGTGGCCGCTGGTGCGCGCGGCGGGCGGCCTGGCGGCGGTGCGCACCCGGCGGCTGCCGCAGCATGCGCTGCGCAATGCGGTGCACTACGCCGCGCAGTACGGCTGGTTCGTGGCGCTGACGCTGATCCCGCTGGCGCAGGTGGTGTCGATCGAGTTCACGATGCCGATCTGGTCGGCGGCGCTGGCGGTGGCCTTTCTGGGTGAGCGCATGAGCGGCCGCAAGTGGTTCGCCGTGCTGCTGGGGCTGGTGGGGGTGGCGGTGATCGTGCGCCCAGGAGTTGCGTCCGGCGGGGCAGCCGCTGCACAGGATGCCGGGCAGCTCATCGCGCTGGCCTCGGCGCTGGGCTTCGCGGTGTCGGTCGTGCTGGTGAAGTCGCTCACCCGCACCGAGGCGGCGGTGGCCATCAGCTTCTGGATGCTGGTGGTGCAGAGCGCGATCGGGCTGGTGCCGGCGCTGCTGGTGTGGCGCTGGCCATCGGCCACGGTCTGGGCCTGGGTGGCGGTGGTGGCCTTCTGCGGCACCTACTCGCACTACTGCTTCGCCCGGGCGATGCAGCACGCCGACGCCACGGTGGTGGTGCCGATGGACTTCCTGCGCGTGCCGCTGACCGCCCTGGTGGGCTGGCTGGCCTATGCCGAACGGGTGGACCTGTTCACCGCCCTGGGCGTGGGCCTGATCCTGGCAGGCAACCTGCTGAACCTGCTGCGCGCCCCGGTGGCCGCCGCGCCGGCGCGGCCCTGAGGCTCAGGCCGCCGGCCGCTCGACCACGCCCGCCAGCGGCTGGCGCAGCAGCGGGCCGGTGTCGCGCATCACGGATTCGAGCACGCTCTCGAAGCGGGCCACGATGTCGCGCCAATCCAGCGCGCTGGCGGTGGCGCAGGCCTGCCCACCCAGGGCCTGGCAGCGCGCGGCATCGCTGGCCAGGGCCACGGCCTCGCGCACGAAGGCGTCGTTGTCGCCCATTGGCACCAGCACGCCGTTCTCGCCGCTGCTGATCAGCTGGCCGGCACCTGCATGGTGGAAGGCCACCACCGGCAGGCCGCTGGCCATGGCCTCGGTGGTCACGTTGCCGAAGGTCTCGGTCATGCTGGGGAACAGGAAAAGGTCGGCCGAGGCGTAGTGCGCGGCCAAGTCCTCGCCGCTGCGCTGGCCGGCGAAGATGGCGTCGGGGCAGCGCTGCTGCAGCTCGGCCTGCATCGGCCCCTGGCCCACCAGCAGCAGGCGCGCGCCGGGCACGCGCTGGCGGATGGCCTCGAAGGCTTGCGCCAACACGCCCAGGTTCTTCTCGGCCGCCAGGCGGCCGACGCAGGTCACCACCATCTGGCGCGGCTGCACGCCCCACTGGGCACGCAGCTGCGCGCTGCGGCGCAGCGGGTTGAACAGCTGCGTGTCCACACCGCGCGTCACCACCACCAGGCGCTGGAAGCCGGCGGCTGCCAGGTCGCGGCGCAGCGCCTCGGTGGGCACCATGGTGCAGCGCGTGCGGTTATGGAACTTGCGCAGGTAGGCCATGATCGGCTTGTGCAGCCAGCCGATGCCGTAGTGCCGGCTGTAGGCGTGGAAGTTGGTGCGGAAGTCCGAGCTGACCGGCAGCTTCAGGTGCTGCGCGGCCTGCAGGGCCGACCAGCCCAGCGGGCCTTCTGTGGCGATGTGCACCACGTCGGGCCGGCGCGTGGACCACAGCTGCACCAGCGCGCGCTTGCTGGGCACACCCATGCGCAGGTCGGGGTAGCGCGGGATCGGCAAGCCGCGCATCAGCACCTCGTGGAAGCGCGTGCCCTCCTCGGGGGCCTGCGCCTTGTCCTGGCGCGGACGCACCAGCTGCACGTCGTGGTTGCGGCGGTGCAGGCCGTCGACCATGCGCGCGAGCGACATCGCCACGCCGTTCACCTCGGGCGGGTAGGTCTCGGTGACGCAGGCGATGCGCAGGGAGCGCCGCGCCGCCGGGTAGTTGTCGACGACCAGTTGCTGCAGCGCGGAGGGTTCCATGCGTCCAATGTGCGCGTGCTGTGCAACAGGCGCGTGACAGCGTGGCGCGGGCCGTTCGGCAGGCGGGGCGTCACGGCAATTTCATGCAGGCCGGTCACCATCCGGTCACGCTGCCGGGACCGATCCGGCCGCGCGGGTGCCGGCGTGGCGCCGTGGCCGCCTGTTCTTCAACCGATCGTCATCCAACCTCGAGGACTGCCGTGAAGGGTTTCCTGCAACTGCTTGCCACCCAGCGCTGGGACGACCACCGCTACTACCACCAGAGCCGCATCAACCAGACGCTGCACCTGATCAGCGCGATCAGCTTCCTGGTGGCCTATGTCTGGCTGTTCATCGACCCGGCGGTGTCGGCACTGATCGGCTGGTGCATCTCGATGGGCACGCGCCAGTCGGGGCATTTCTTCTTCGAGCCGCGCGGCTTCGACCATGTCAACAACGCCACCGACGCGCACAAGGAAGCCATCAAGGTGGGCTACAACATGCAGCGCAAGACGGTGCTGATCGGCGTGTGGGCCGGCATCCCGGCGGTGCTGTGGTTCTTCCCGTCGCTGGGCGGCCTGATCGAGCCGGCGGTGGGCTTTGCCGGCTTCCTGCATGACCTGGGCTGGGCCTGGCTGATGCTGGGCGTGAGCGGCATGCTGTTCCGTGTGCTGCAGCTGTGGTTGCGCGACGGGCTGGTAGTGGGCCTGGCGTGGATGACCAAGATCCTGACCGACCCGTTCCACGATGTGCTGATGTACTGGAAGTCGCCGTTCTATCTGATGCGGGGGCAGTTGCTGGATCCGATGGAGCATGTGCGGTCGCATTGAGCGCAGGGGCTTGCGCCTGCTTGGCGCGCCTTGAATGCGCATTTGCCTGCTTTGCTTCCGGTTGCCCATGGTTCCTTGCAGCCCGCCGGTCTCGCCCGGCCGGCGAGGTCCTTTCTTGTCGCGACAAGAAAGGACCCAAAGAAACGCTTCCAAACTTTCCGACGAGGCCCTGCTGCTCACCCACCATCGAGACGGGCGCCTCGCCCGCCCGGCGGGCTCGAACAGGCTGCCGGACGAGGGCTTGAAGAAGGACGCGCTGCCACCGATGGCAAGGCCGTCGCATGGCACCGCTCTGGCAGCTGCCTTGCCCTGCCACCGCCTTCTCGCAAGTCTTGATCGGGGGGGCTTGGCCTGGGAATGGCCCAATTCGCTTCCGGCTGGCTATGTTTGAGCCCGCCCGGCGGGCTACAAAGAGAAATGGGCAACCGCCACAAAGGCAACCATCAGAACCTGGCGGCCAGCATCTCCCGCAGGATGCCCCGCCGGATCGCCTTGTTCGTCAGCATCGGGTCATCCCACCACCAGCCGTCTGCGGCCATCTGCTGCGCCGCCGCCACGAAGCGATCGGCCACCGCCTCGAAGTCGGCATCCGAATAGTTCAGGCTGAAGATGAAGCGCCCCGTGCCCACCCAGCTCAAGGCCAGGCCATGCGCACGCAGGTAGAACTGCAGCATCCAGTTGTAGCGCGAGGGCTGGGTGTACAGCACGGTCCAGATGGTCGACAGGTTGGCCACCTGCACCGGCAGCCCGGCGCCGCGCAGGCGCTGGTTCAGCAGCGCGGCGCGGGCGTTCCAGCGCTCGTCCAGCCCCGCGTACAGCGCCAGCACCTCGGGCCGCTCCATGCGGTCGAGAAAGGCCGCCATCGCACCCATCACGTAGGGGTGGGCATTGAAGGTGCCACGCGCAAAGCAGATGTCGGCCGGGCGCTCGTCGCGCCAGCGCTTCATCAGCGCGGCCTTGCCGCACACCACGCCCACCGGCAGGCCACCGCCGAGCGTCTTGCCGTAGGTCACCATGTCGGCGTGCACGCCGAAGTACTGCTGCGCGCCACCCGGCGCCAGGCGGAAGCCCACGAACACCTCGTCGAAGATCAGCACGATGCCGCGCTCGGTGCACACCTGGCGCAACTGCTGCAGCCAGGCGGTGTAGGCGGCGCGGTCGAAATGGGCGTTGCGGCCGCTGTCCACCAGGCTGGTGTCGCCGGGCGCGCCGCTGTTGGGGTGCAGGGCCTGCAACGGATTCACCAGAACGCAGGCGATGTCGCTGCGGGTGCGCAGCACCTGCAGCGTGCGCGCATCCATTTCCTTCAAGGTGTAGGTCTCGCGCGGCGGCAGCGGGTTGCCGGGGCCGGGCTGCACGTCCTCCCACCAGCCATGGTAGGCGCCGCAAAAGCGCACCAGGTACTTCTTTTTCGTGTGGTAGCGCGCCAGGCGCACGGCCTGCATCACGGCCTCGGTGCCCGACATGTGGAACGACACCTCGTCCAGGCCCGAGATCACTTTCAGGCGCCGCACGTTGTCGGCCACGCAGGGGTGGTAGGCGCCCAGCACCGGGCCCAGTTCGGCCACCCGTTCGGCCCCCTCGGCGATGCACTGCTTGTAGGCGTCGTAGCCCAGCAGGTTGACGCCGTACGAGCCGGTCAGGTCGTAGAAGCGGTTGCCGTCCAGGTCTTCCACCGTCACGCCGCTGGAGGCCTGCACGAAGCCGCCCAGCTTCAGGTGCGCGCGCAGGTAGGGGCTGTACTGGAAGGGCACGCGGTAGCTGCCGGTGAACTGCAGGTCGCTGATGCCTTCGCGCGCCTGCGCGGTGAGCGCCGCGCTGCGGGCGTAGCGGCGCGCGTACAGGTCGCACAGCGCGGCAAAGCCGGCGCGGCGGTGGGCCTGCACCTCGGCCGGCGCCTGGTCGGACGCGAAGAAGCGCGCCTCGTCGTAGGCATAGCCCGGAATCAGCGCGGCCACGCGCTTGGCCATGCGCGAGTGCCCGGCCAGCGAGCGGTGCTTGGCGCGCGAGAGTTCCAGCCGGCGCTTGATGCGCGGCAGCGCCAGTCCGAAGGCGCCAAGCGCCGCCAGCGCAGAGATCGTCAGGGTTTCGTCCATGGTGGATGCAGGTGGATGACACCCCGAGAGATACCAAGCCAATGAGTCAAGCCCATGAAAGTCCGCCGATGAAAGCCCACCCCTCGCTGCCGGCCCGCAAGCCCGGCCTGCTGCAGCGCCTGACCCAGCACGAGGACCTGAACTTCCTGCTCACCAACCGCGTGCCGCGCCAGGCGCTCACGCACCTGGTGGGCTGGTACAGCCGCATCCGCAGCCCCTGGCTCACGCGGCTGTCGATCTGGGTGTGGCGCCGCTTCACCGAGCTGGACCTGCGCGAAGCGAAGCAGCAGCAGTTCGACAGCCTGCACGCCTGCTTCACGCGCGAGCTGAAGCCCGGCGCGCGGCATGTGGACGTGCGCGACGACATCTTCGCCAGCCCCTGCGATGCCATCGTGGGCGCCTGCGGGCCGGTGCAGGGCACGCAGGTGTTCCAGGCCAAGGGCTTTCCGTACCAGCTGGGCGAGCTGTTCGGGCCCAGCCAGGACACCACGCCCTTCCACGGCGGGCACTACGTGACGCTGCGCCTCACCTCGGCCATGTACCACCGCTTCCACGCGCCGCACGACGCCACGCTGGAGCATGTCACCTACCTCAGCGGCGACACCTGGAACGTCAACCCGGTCGCGCTGCAGCGGGTGGAGAAGCTCTATTGCCGCAACGAGCGCGCGGTGCTGAACCTGCGGCTGGATCGCGGTGGCCACCGCGTGGCCCTGGTGCCGGTGGCGGCCATTCTGGTGGCCAGCATCCGCCTGCACTGCCTGGACGTGCGCCTGCACCTGCGCTACCGCGGCCCCAACGAGATCGGCTGCCGCGAGCCCTTCGCCAAGGGCCAGGAGATGGGCTGGTTCGAGCATGGCTCGACCATCATCGTGTTCGTGCCGCCGGGCTTCACGCTGGCCGAGGGCGTGGCACCCGGCGCGCGGGTGCGCATGGGCCAGGCGCTGCTGCAGCTGCCGGCCAGCGCCTGAGGGCCCCGCGTGCGGCGTGGGCGGCGTGGGCGGCGTGGGCGGCGTGGGCGACGTGGGCGTCACCGTGCCGTCATCGGTGGCCGCCACCATGCGCGGCCGGCCCCGGCCAGTCCCGGCCAGTCCCGGCCACGTGCCACGCCCGTCACCGCTGCCGCGGGAGCCTCCGTCATGACCCTGTCCGCCCTCGCCACAGCCACGCCCGCGACCGCCCCCGAGACCGCCGCCATCGCCGCGCTGGCCCGCGCACGCCACGCGCTGCAGGTGCGCAGCACGGCGGTGCACCGGCCGGATCCGGCCGCAGGCCTGGCGCAGCTGCAGCGCCGTGCGCCGCACATGCTCGAGCGCATCACCGAGCGCTTCGGCATCTGCCTGGCCGGGCGCAGCTTCGGCCTGTGGGGCGACGAGGCGGCCCAGTGGCTGGTCGATTCACCGCTGGTGGCCGGTCTGCTGCGCCGCGGCGCCACGGTCAGTGCCCACGACCCGCTGGCTCTGCCCGGCGTGCGCAACGCCGGCTGCGCCGGCCTGGGCCTGCACTGGACCGACAGCCCGCTGGCCGTGGCCGAGGGCGCCTCGGCCCTGCTGCTGGCCGGCGACGGCGCGCCGCCGAATGCGGGCGATCTGGCCGCGCTGCGCGGCCTGATGGCCCATCCGGTGCTGCTGGACCTGACCGGCCGCGGCGACGCCTCGCTCAGTGCCGCGCTGGGCTTCGTGCACGTGGGCGTGGCCCGGCCGCGCGCCGACGAGCCCTTCAGCCGGCCGACCGCCCCGCTGGCGCTGCCGGCCTGCCCGCTGCCGGCCTGAGCGCGGGCGGCCCGGGGCCCCGGTCACGCCTGCCGCACCTGCGGCACCTGCGGCACATGCCGAACGGCACGATTGTTGCAGCGCAACATTTCTGCTGCCACGTGCGCGCCGGCTTCATGTTGGCGTCACACTCGCGGCCCATCGTGTTCAGGGTAATCCCTTATCTGAGGTTGGAATGAACAGCGCCTTCCGTCCCCTGGCCGGGCGCCGCGGCCTGATCGTCGGCGTGGCCAACGAGCACAGCATCGCCTGGGGCTGCGCGCGCCGGGCGCACGGGCTGGGCGCCGATCTGGTGCTCAGCTGCCTGAACGCCAAGGCCGCCGCCGTCACCGCGCCACTGGCCCGGCAGGTGGGCGCGCCGCTGCTGACCTGCGACGTCGCCGATGCCGACGCCCTGTCACGCATGGTGGGCGAGGCCGCGCAGCACCTGGGCGGGCTGGACTTCGTGGTGCACTCGATCGCCTGGGCGCCGCACGACGACCTGTTCGGCCGCGTGGCCGACAGCAGCGCCGAGGGCTTTGCCAAGGCCATGCAGATCTCCTGCCATTCGTTCGCCGCGCTGGCGCGGCTGGCCGAGCCGCACATGGCCGCCGGCGGCACGCTGGTGACCATGAGCTACCTGGGCGCCGAGGAGGCCGTGCCGCACTATGGCCTGATGGGCCCGGTGAAGGCCGCGCTGGAGTCGATGGTGCGCTACCTGGCGCTGGAGCTGGGGCCGGCGGGCATCCGCGTGCATGCCGTGTCGCCCGGGCCGGTGCCCACGCGGGCCGCGTCGGGTTTGCCGGATTTCGACCAGCTGATGGCCCAGGCGCGCGCGCAGGCGCCGCTGCGCCGCCTGGTCACGCTCGACGAGATCGGCGACTGCGTGGCCTTTCTGGTGGGCCCCGGCGCCACCGGCATGACCGGCCAGACGCTCTACGTCGATGCCGGCGTGCACGCGGTCCGTTAGACCTGGGGCACCCGGCCCCGCAGGTACGCGGGCCCACCCGCCGGGCGGCCCGACCTGAACGGGTCTTTGACAGTTGCAATTTGGAGTACGCCATGGGCGCCGCCGACGACCTGATCGAGAACCTCACCTTCGACGAGCTGCGCATCGACCAGCGCGCGCAGGCCAGCCGCACGCTGACCATGGCTGACATCCAGGCCTTCGCCCTGGTGTCGGGCGACGTCAACCCCGCCCACGTGGACACCGAGTACGCCGAGGGCACGCGCTTTCACGGCGTCATCGCCCACGGCATGTGGGCCGGCGCGCTGATCTCCAGCCTGCTGGGCACCGAGTTCCCGGGGCCCGGCACCATCTACCTGTCACAGGACCTGCACTTCCACCGCCCGGTGCGCGTGGGCGACACGCTCACCGTGGTGGCCACGGTGCGCGCCAAGGACGCGGCCACGCGCCACGTGACGCTGGCCTGCGAGGTGCTGAACCAGCATGGCGAGGCCGTGGTCACCGGCCAGGCGCTGGTGAAGGCGCCGGCCGCCAAGGTGGTGCGCCCGCGCGTGGCCATGCCCACGCTGCACCTGTTCGATCCCGAGGCCCGCCTGGCCGCCTGGGTGCAGCAGCTGGCCACCGGCCCGCAGCGCGGCGCGGCCGTGCCCTGCGCCGTGGTGCATCCGTGTGACGAGACCTCGCTGCGCGGCGCGCTGGAGGCGGCCGCCCACGGCCTGATCGTGCCGCGCCTGCTGGGCCCGGCGGCACGCCTGCAGGCCCTGGCACAGGCACTGGGCCTGTCGCTGGACGGCGTGGCCATCGACGACATGCCGCACAGCCATGCCGCGGCCGCCCAGGCGGCCGAACTGGCCGCGCGCGGCGAGGTGGCCATGCTGATGAAGGGCAGCCTGCACACCGACGAGCTGATGCATGCCGTGGTGAGCGAGCCGCGCCTGCGCACCGGCCGGCGCCTGAGCCATGTGTTCCGCTTCGAGGTGCCCACCTACGACCGGCCGCTGCTGGTCACCGACGCGGCGATCAACATCGCGCCCACGCTGATGGACAAGGCCGACATCGTGCGCAACGCCATCGACCTGGCCCGCGCGCTGGGCGTGGCGCGCCCCAACGTGGCCGTGCTGTCGGCGGTGGAGGTGGTGACGCCGCGCCTGCAGTCCACGCTGGACGCGGCGGCGCTGTGCAAGATGGCCGACCGCGGCCAGATCAGCGGTGCCGTGCTCGACGGTCCGCTGGCCTTCGACAACGCCATCTCGGCCGAGGCCGCGCGCATGAAGGGCATCGCCTCGCCGGTCTCGGGCGTGGTCGACATCCTGGTGGTGCCCGACCTGGAGAGCGGCAACATGCTGGCCAAGCAGCTCGACTACCTGGCCGGCGCCGCCAGCTGCGGCGTGGTGCTGGGCGCCCGCGTGCCCATCGCGCTGACCAGCCGCGCCGACAGCGCTGCCTCGCGCCTGGCCTCGGCGGCGCTGGCCGCCCTGGTGGCTTGGCGCGCCGGCGACACCACGGCGACAGGCACACCCCCCGCAGCGCCGGAACACGGCGCGTGAGCGTGCCGACCACCCCCGATCGCGAACCCCTGGTGCTGGCGGTGAACGCCGGCTCCTCGTCGCTCAAGTTCGGCCTCTACGCCGCGCAGGGCCCGGCACGCCTGGTGGGCCAGTGCAGCGGCCTGGAGCCCGGCGGCACGCCGCGCTGGCAGACCGATGCCGAACCCGCCGCACCGCTGCCACTGGCTGCCGGCCAGACGCCGTGGGACGCCGCGCTGGGCGCCCTGCTGGCGCTGCTGCACCGCACGCATGTGGGCGAGCGTGAGGCCGGCGCGCCGGGCAGCGCGGGCGCGGGCGCCCTGCTGGCCGTGGCGCACCGCATCGTGCACGGCGGCAGCGTGTGCACGGCGCCGGTGCTGCTGGACGAGGCGCACCTGGCGGCGCTGGCCGAGCTGTCGCCGCTGGCGCCGCTGCACCAGCCGCACAACCTGGCCGGCGTGGCCGCCTTCCGCCGCGCCCTGCCGTCCGTGCCCCAGGTGGGCTGTTTCGACACCGCCTTCCACGCCACCTTGCCGCCGCTGGAGCGGCGCCTGCCGCTGCCCGGCGCGCTGGATGCACAAGGCCTGCGCCGCTACGGCTTCCACGGCCTGTCGTACCAGTACCTGAGCGAGACGCTGGCCGCCCGCACACCCCGCAGCCAGGGCCGCGCGCTGCTGATGCACCTGGGCAGCGGCGCCAGCCTGTGCGCCACGCTGCAGGGCCGCTCGGTGGCCACCACGATGGGCTTCTCGGCGCTGGACGGGCTGATGATGGGCACCCGCTGCGGCAGCCTGGACCCCGGTGTGCTGCTGCACCTGTGGCGTGCCGGCCGCACGCTGGACGAGGTGGAGGCGCTGCTCTACCGCGACAGCGGCCTGAAGGGCGTGTCAGGCCGGTCGGCCGACCTGCGCACGCTGCGCGCCCTGGTGGCGGCCGGTGGCGACGGCGCGGCCGACGCGGCCCTGGCCATCGACCTGTTCACCCACCGCATCGTGCGCGAGGCCGGTGCGCTGGTGGCGCTGATGGGCGGCGTCGACCTGGTGGCCTTCACCGGCGGCATCGGCGAGCACGACGCCGCGCTGCGCGCCGGGCTGGCGCAGCGCCTGGGCTTCCTGGGCCTGCGCATCGACGCGGCGCGCAACCACGCCGCCACGGGCGAGGCCATCGCACCGGTGCATGCCGGCGACAGCACGGCCGAGCTGTGGGTGGTGCCCACCGACGAGGGCCGCGTCGCGGCGCGCTCGGCGTTCAGCCTGCTGAGGGCTTGACCGGCGCCAGCGCCGGCTCGGCCGGACGGGCGGCAGGCAGGGCGGCCTGCACCAGGCGCGGCATCAGCTCGGCGCTGCGGTCGATGATCTCCAGCCGGCCGTCGTGGTGCTCCACCAGGGCGGTCAGGCTCTCCACCCAGTCGCCGTCGTTGCAGTACAGCACGCCGTCGATGCGGCGGATCTCGGCATGGTGGATGTGACCGCACACCACGCCCTGCACGCCGCGCTTGCGCGCCTCGCGCGCCACAGCCTGCTCGAAGTCGCTGATGAAGCTGACCGCGCGCTTGACCTTGAGCTTCAGGTACTTGGACAGGCTCCAGTACGGCAGGCCCAGGCGCGCGCGCGCGCTGTTGAACCAGTGGTTGACCTTGAGCGTGAACTCGTAGGCCGCATCGCCCACATAGGCCAGCCACTTGGCGCACTGGATCACGCCGTCGAACATGTCGCCATGCGTGACCCACAGGCGCTGGCCGTCGGCCGTGACGTGGATGCACTCGTCCATCACGTCCACGCCGCCGAAGTTGTGGGCCACGTACTTGCGCGCGAACTCGTCGTGGTTGCCCGGCACGAAGATCACCCGCGTGCCCTTGCGCGCCTTGCGCAGCAGCTTCTGCACCACGTCGTTGTGGGCCTGCGGCCAGTACCAGCTGCGGCGCAGCTGCCAGCCGTCGATGATGTCGCCCACCAGGTACAGGGTCTGGCACTCGGTGGTGCGCAGGAACTCCAGCAGCGCCTGCGCCTGGCAACCCGGCGTGCCCAGGTGCAGGTCGCTGATCCACACCGTGCGCACGCGCAGGCTGGGTTCGTCCTCGGCGGCCGCAGCCATGGCGGCGGCCTGGGTGTCGGTCAGCATGCGCGCGTGCTCGGGGTGCATGGCCCTGCATGCTCGCGCGCCGGCATGACGCCCGCGTGAATGCGCCGCCGTGGCGGATGGCTCAGTGCCGCTGCGCCGCCGCGCGCAGCGCAGCCAGCCGGGCCAGCAGCGTGGCATCGGCCTCGCGCACGGTGCGCAGCGCGCCGGCATACACCTGCCCGGCGTTGCCATCCAGCGTCAGCACCTCGCCCTCGGCAAAGCCCTGGGCGCCGATCGTCACACGGCGTTGCGCCAGATCGATGTGCAGCGCCTCGCAGCCCACCAGGCACACCTTGCCGAGCTGTCGTGCCACCACCGCGGCGTGCGAGGTGCGCGCGCCACGTTGGGTCAGCAGGCCCTGCGCCACCTCCAGCGCGGCGATGTCGCCGGTCTCGGCCTCGGCGCGCAGCAGCAGCACCGGCACGCCCTGGGCGCTGCGCTGGCGCGCGCAGGCCTCGTCCAGCGCGATCTCGCCGCTGGCCACGCCGGTGCAGGCGCTGGCCGCGCTGGCCAGCGGCCGGGCCGTGCCCGCCGCGCCGGGGCCGCCCTCGTCGCTCAGCACGCGGGCCAGGGCCAGGCTGTCGGCGTCCAGGCCCTCGGTGCGCTGCAGTGCGGTGGCCAGCGGAATGCGGCCGGCGTCGAACAGGTCCAGCGCGATGCGGGCCGCCGCCTTCGGCGTGCGCTTGCCGGCGCGGGTCTGCAGCAGGTAGAGCCGGCCCTCCTCGACGGTGAACTCGAAGTCCTGCATGTCGCCGAACTCGGTCTCCAGCACCTGGGTGGCCTGCAGCAGCTCGGCCCACACCGCCGGGGCCACCTGGGCCAGGGCATCGTGGCCCTGGGCGCTGCGCCGGCCCGACACCACGTCCTCGCCCTGGGCGTTGAAGAGGAAGTCCACCCAGGGCTCGGGCGCGCCGGTGGACGGATGCCGCGTGAAGCCCACGCCCGCGCCCGAGGTGCCACCGGCGTTGCCGAAGACCATGCGCTGCACCGTGACGGCGGTGCCCAGCGTGTCCGGCAGGCCCTGGCTGCGGCGGTAGTGCTGTGCCTTGTCGGCCTGCCACGAGGCGAAGACGGCCTGGATCGCGCCTTCCAGCTGGTCCATCGGGTCCTGCGGGAAGGCCTTGCCGGCCTCGCGCTGCAGCGTGGCCAGGTGGCGCCGCGTGAGTGCGCGCAGCGCCGCGAAGTCCAGCTCGCGCTCGGCCTCGCCGTGGCCCCCGCCAGCGCTGCCGGCGACGGCGGCGAGATCGGCCTCGAACAGCGCGGCGGGCAGGCCCCACACCACCTCGCCCCAGCTGGCCACCAGGCGGCGGTAGGCGTCCCAGGCCAGGCGCGGGTTGCCGGTCTGCCGCACCAGACCCGGCAGCGTGGCGTCGCTCAGGCCGATGTTGAGCAGGGTTTCCATCATCCCCGGCATGGACACCGGTGCGCCCGAGCGCACCGACAGCAGCAGCGGCCGCCGGGCATCGCCGAAGCGCAGGCCGCTGGCCTGCGCCAGGGCGTCGAGTGCGCCCTGCCAGTGCCGGCGCTGCAGCTGCCGCGGCTGCGCACACCAGTCGGTGCCGATGACGAAGGCCGGCGGCACCGGCAGGCCCAGCGCGGCCATGCGGGCCAGGTTGTGGGCCTTGAAGCCGATGGCCTGCGGGCTGGCCACCGGGGCATCGACCGCGGTGCCGCAGCCCAGCAGCCGGGGCGGCGAGTCGGGCGCCGGGGCCGGCGCCGCGGCAGTGGCTGCGGGGCTGGCGCTGCGCTGTGGATCGCGCGCGTTCATGCCGCCACCCCCGCGCGCTGGAAGGCCTGTTCACGCAGTCCGTACACCAGGGCCAGCAGGGCGTCGCTGGCGTGCTCCAGCGCCGCGGCCAGCTCGTTGCCCAGCTGCAGCGACGCGGCGTCGCTCACCTCGCGCGCCAGGCTGCGGCGCGCGCTGCGCAGCAGGGTGTCGCACTGGCGCTCGGCCTGCAGCACGCGCCACGAGGCGGCGAGGAATTCGTCGCGGTCGGTGGCTGCGGCGCCGTCCGCGCCGGCCGGCGCGCCCAGGCTGCGCAGCACGGCCAGCGCCTTGACCTGGTCCTGGGTGGCGCCCAGCACCGCGGCGGCCAGGGCCTGCAGCTCGTCCAGCACCGGTCCGGCCCAGCCCTGGTGGTGCCCCTCGGCCACCACGCCCAGCACGAAGGCCGCTTCCTCCAGCGCATCGGCCACGTCGTCGGAGCGTTCGAGCAGGCGCGCCAGCGGCTGCCACTGCGGCTGGCGCTCGGCCAGCGCGCGGGCCTGCATCACCAGGTGATCGGCCTCGCGTTCCCAGGTCTTGGCGCGTGCCGCCAGCCGGGCCGCGGCAGCCGTGTCGCGGTGCACGCCATGCACCAGGCCGTCGCGCAGCGCCTGGGCCAGGGCATGGCACAGCGCGGCATGCTCCTCCAGCAGGGCCATCTGGCCCAGCCGGCCTTGCAGGCGCTGCGCCAGCAGCCAGCGCGCCTCGTCGGCCACCAGGGCCACGGGCTGCTGGCGCTGCGCGGCCTGCCAGGCCAGGGCCAGCAGGTCGACCAGCCAGTCGCGCGCGGTCTCGGCGCCCATCACCGCGTCGAGGCGGTCGCCCAGGCGGAAGCGGCCCTCGCCCTGCGCGCTCATGGCGTTCCACACCAGGCGTTCGCCGCCGGCCTGCAGCCAGGCCATGTGGCCGCACTCGCGCCGCGCGGCCTCGCGCAGCACGGCCACGGCGCCCTCGGCGTCGACGAAGGCCAGCAGGCGCTTGCGCGCGCGGTTCCAGTCGATCAGGAACACGATGCGCGCGCCGATGCCCTGCAGCTGCTGCTGCAGGCCCGCCTCGTCGCTGGCGCTGAAGCTGGAGGTGCCCAGGTGGTAGGCCTCGCCGCGGTTCAGGCCCTCGGTGCTGCGCTGCTGCACGCTGCTCCACTGCGCGCCCAGCTCGGCCAGCAGCTGCTGGAAGAAGGCGAAGCGCTGGCGGTGCAGGTCGGAGTAGGTGAGCGTGATGCCCAGGCCCTGCACCTGCAGCACCAGCACATGGGCGTCGTTGGTGCCGATGTCGTTCTGGATCAGCAGCCGCTCGCCGTCGCGCGTGGCGGCGGTGTCCAGGCCCGGGTGGTCCAGCTTGAGGGCGCGCGTGCGGTTCAGGCCCTGCATGAAGGCGGCCACGCGGGCGTGGTCGCTGCCGTCGGCCGCCAGGCCCCACACATGGGCGCCCGCCACGGTCTCGGCGGCCAGGCGCGCGGCCAGCTGGTTGAGCGCCTTGTGCAGGTCCATCACCGTCAGGTGCAGGCTGTCGCTGGCGGCATGGCCATGTCCCTCGCGGCAGCCATGGGTCAGGGACTCGAGCAGTCCGCCATCGAGCGCCGGGCCGTCGATCGCCTCCAGCCGCTGCGCCCAGTGCTGCACGCGCTGGCCGAAGGCCGCCTGGCCGTCGGCCGCATCGAGCAGGGGCCGGGCCATGGTGAGCAGATCGTCGTGCAGGCTGCGGGCCAGGCGAGGCAGCTCGGGCAGGTGGACGGCACCGTCGCCGTCCTGCCGGCTGGCGGTGGCGGGCAGCTCTTGCAGCCAGTCGGCCTCGTCGGCGCCGGCGAGGCCGGCCGCGGCGATCTCGTGCCGCAGGTCCAGCGCCTGCCGGCCGGGGTGGGCCGCCTGCGCTGCGGCGACCTGCAGCACGGTGAGGTAAAGCTTGAGCCGGTCGTTCGCGCGCAGCGCGGCGCGCAGGCGGGCGGGTTGCAGCAGCGAGGTCTGCCCCAGCGAGGCGACGGCGTCGGACTTTTCCATGGCGATGGCGATGAACGGACGGGCCCGCGCACCGGTGGGCGCAAGGCGGATGGATGGCTGGCGGATGGTTGGCGGCCAGTGTGGCGGGCCGGCCATGACAGCGCGGTGACGGCGGCCGGCGCGCCCGTGCGGCGCCTGCGGCAGATCAAGCCGGCCTGCGTCACCGCGGCGCTGGGTTCGCATGTTTGCGGCTTGTCAATGGCCTGTCGGGCGAAGCCGGGGCTTTCGCTTGAGCGCGGGACCTCTGGGTAAACTCTGATCCGTGAGCAGTCTTCTTGGAGGCCCCATGCAGTGGCAAGACCATTCCATCGCCCGCCAGATCTTCGCCCAGGCGCCGCTGGGCGAGCCTGTGCGGCTGCCCCAGGCCGGCACCAGCCTTGAGAACCCCTATGTGTTCGATTCGGTGGCGCGCGAGATCAAGTTCGCCGGCAGCGAGTTCGGCGCGCTGGAAGTGATCGAGGAGCGCACGCTGAGTGGCAGCGACGATGCCCTGATCGTCGATTTCGTGTTCCGCCGTCTGGTCTGAGCGCTCTGGCGCCGGCGGGCTCAGGGCCGCCGCAAGACCTGCAGCGTTGCCGCCAGGGCGGCTTCGTACAGTTCGTCCACCGCGATCCGGGGCTTCTGGCTCACGCCGGCAGCCCCGTTTTTCATGCTGCCGTCCAGCCGTGTGGCGGGGATCAGCCGGTCCGTGCCGTCTGCCCCGGTCACCGCCAGGCCGGCCCAGCGGCCTTCGGCATCGAACACCGGGCTGCCCCGTGGCCCGGCCGGCAGTTCGATGCTCAGGGCCCGCGGCGCGGCGGTATCGCCCGACCGTGGCAGCGCGCCGAAGAAGCCCTGCTGCAGCAGCGGCCAGGCTGGCCGCCCGTCACCGGGTGCCTGTTCGAGCACATAGGCCGGACTGCCGGCATAGGGGGGGCGCGGCGCCGTCTCCAGCCCGGTGGCCGGCAGCGCCGTGCGCAGGCGCAGGCGCTGCACACCCGCATCGTCCGGGGCGCCGTCCGCCTCGGCGGCGACGGTGCGGCCCAGGCCGTCGCGCAGCCAGACCCTGTCCGCACCGCGCAGGTGGGCGGCCGCGGCCACGGCGCCGCGTCCGTCCGGCAGCAGCATCGCCGTGCCGACGCAGCGGGCGTCGTCGGGTACGGCCTCGCCCAGGGCATAGGGTCGCGGCAGCCAGGCGTCCAGGGCCGGGCCGGGGCGCGGCCAGGGCTCGGCCAGCCGCAGCTGGGTCTCGTGCAGCGCGGGGTTGCCGGGTGTGCGGGCCAGGGCGTCGGCCAGCACCTGCTGCGCCGCGCGCGCCTGGCCGCCCGCGCGCAGCAGCCAGGCGTACCAGGCCATGCCGGCCGGCCATTCGCGCTGGTGGGCACCGGCGGCATGCGCCGCGAAGGCCAGCGCGCGCCGGTACTCGCCGGCCTGCAGGTCGGCCCGGACCAGGGCCGATTCGGTGTCCGCCGCATGCAGCATCAGCGCGGCGCGTTCAAGCCGTTCGCGTGCCTCGGCGGTCTCACCGGTGCGCAGCAGGGCCTCGGCCTCGTCGAGCAGGGCCTGCCGCAGGCCCCGGGCCTGCGCAGCCTGATCGGCCGGGCCCAGCAGCAGGCGCTGGCGTGCCGCCTCGCTCCAGGCAGGCACCTCGTCGTCGGCGCGGGCCGGCCCGGCCGTCCAGCCGGCCAGCAGCAGAGCGGTCGACAGCGCCAGCGCGCTGGCCCCGGCCGGCCGCCGATGGCCGGCCGGCGGCACCCTGCCCGGCCACACGCGACGCCAGACGATGCGCATCCGCCGCCGTCAGGGCAGCACGACGATGCGCGGCTTGCCCAGCTCGGCTGCGGCCGGGTTGTAGGCCGCGGCCGGCGCCTTGAAGCCGGTCAGGTGGGCAATCAGCGCGTCGATGTCCTGCGCGCCACCCAGCTGGCTGGTGCCGCCGATGAAGGTGCTGAAACCATCGCCGCCGGTGGCCATGAAGTTGTTCACCGTGACGCGGTAGGTCTTACCCGGGTTCTGCACCACGCCGTTGATCACCAGGTTCTCGGTCGCCGCAGTCGCGACCGGCGGCACCACGGTCACGTCGGTGGGCGTGAACCACACGTTGCGGATGCGCGTGCCGCAGCTGCCGCTGGCCGACCACTCGTACTTGAAGCCGTTGCTGATCTGCATGATGCGGTTGCTGCTGCCCTGGCCCTTGCAGTTGGCGAACTGCTGCTCCAGCACGTCCTTGATCTGCTGCGCGGTCAGCGTCATCGAGACCAGCGTGTTGCCGAAGGGCTGCACGGTGAAGGCGTCGCCATAGGTCAGGTTGTACGGGTAGCTGCCCGCCGCGTTGACGAAGCCGGGGCTGCGCACACCGCCGGCATTCATGAACGCGATCTGGGCGCCGCCCAGGCCGGCCGGCTGGGTCGCGGCGAGCTGGGCGTCGGCGATCAGGTCACCGGCCGGCATCTCGCCGGCGCTGCTGGCGCCGTTGCCCATCGCGGCGGTGATGCTGCCCACCACCTGGCCCGCCAGCGGCGAGACGGCGGTCTTGTAGGCCGCCACCAGGTTCCTGACCTCGGGCGCGCTGGTGATGGCCGCGGTGATCGTGGCGTTGCTGCGGTCGACCAGGCGGTTGACCGGGCTCACGTCGACCACGTCGCGGGTGGCCGGATCGATCTGCAGGTCGATCTCGGTCAGCACTCGGCCAAAGGCGCTGGCGCTGGTCACCGGCACCAGGCGCCCGTTCCGGTTCGGCAGGCCGGTCGCGCGGGCGGTGGTCACCTTGTTGGCGGCGCTGCTGCCGGTCACGTCGGTGGTGTTGCGGCTGCAGTTGTAGGCGGCATGGGTGTGGGCGCTGATCACCAGGTCCACTGCATTGTCCAGACCGGCCACCACCTTGGCGATGTCGCTGGGACTGCCGTCGGTGTTCTTCAGGTCGTTGAGGCAGCCGTTGATGTCACTGGCGTTGACGACGGCGCTGCTGGGCGCGTTCTGGAAGCCGCCCTGGTGGATCAGCACCACGATGGCTTCGACACCCTGGGCGCGCAGCCGGGGCACCAGCGCATTGACGGTGGCGGCCTCGTCGTTGAAGCTCAGGCCGGCCACCCCGGTCGGGGTGACGATGCCCGGCGTGCCCTTGAGCGTCATGCCGATGAAGGCCAGCTTGACGCCGCCGAAGCTCTTGATGCCATAGGGCGCCAGCAGCGGCCTGCCGCTGGCGTTGTCGATCACGTTGGCCGACAGCCACTTGAATTTCGCGCCATCGAAGGTGCCCGGTGCCGACGAGCCGAAGCCGCGGCAGCTGTTGGGCTCGACGCTGCCGCTGGCCGTGAGCTTGCAGCCGCCGTTCTGCAGGCGCAGCAATTCGGCCTTGCCCTTGTCGAACTCGTGGTTGCCCACCGAACTGAAGTCCAGCCCGATCTTGTTCAGCGTCTCGACCGCCGGCTCGTCGAAGAACAGTGCCGAGACCAGCGGCGTGGCGCCGATCAGGTCGCCGGCGCCCACCACCACGGTGTTCGGGTTCGTGGCGCGCATGCTGGCGACATAGGCGGCCAGGTACTCGGCGCCGCCCACGGCCGGCCGGCTGGCGCTGGGCACGGTGGTGTTCTGGCCGAAGGTGCCGGGCGACTCGAGGTTGCCGTGGTAGTCGTTGAAGGCAACGATCTTGACATTGACCGGGGCGGCCTGGGCGGCCACGGCGGCGAAGGCCGTGGCCATGGCCAGCAGCAGGGGGCGGAGTGTCATGGTGGAGGTGTCCTGTGCGGGAAGGGACGGTCGGAGGCGGCGGCGCAAGGCGCAGGCGCAGCTCAGCGGGCGCGACGGCGCAGCGCGGCGCCGACCAGCCCCAGGCCGGCCAGCAGGCTGAACACGGTGGCGGGCTCGGGCACCGCCGAGACCTCGAGCTTCAGCGCGGCGGTGGTGGCGCCATAGCCGGTGCCAGCCAGCACGGCACCGGTCAGCAGGTGGCTGCCGGCCGACAGCGTGAACACGCCGCGGCTATAGGTGGCGTCGGCCAGCGCGGTGTCCGCATCGGCGAACCTGGCCTGGGCGGCATCGAAGGCGGCCGGACCGGTTTCGCCCAGACGCGTACCGTTGTCCCGCAGCTCGAAGCGGTCGCCGGCGTAGGCGGTGTCCACCACCGTCAGCCTGCCCTCGAAGCCGCTGGCGATGGTGACGGTGTAGCCGACCTCGGTGTAGCTGGCGCCATCGCTGCTCAGCGTGACCCAGGCGCTGGTGAAGGGCGGCAGACCGTCGTCCGCCAGGATCTCGACCCAGCTGCCATCCGCGGGCAGGGCCAGGTTGGCGGCCTGCGCCAGCGGCGGCAGGCAGGCGGACAGCGCCAGGGCGCAGGCGGGGAGGATGTGACGGAAGCGCATGGAAGACCTCGCTGTGAACGGCAGGCGATGGAACAGGCGGAACAACAGCGCGACAGCTTGGCGGGCGGCGGTGAATCGCCGGTGACTGGCGCGCGGGTCCGGCATGAGCCGTTCAGGCGGTCGGGGACGGCGGCGGTGGCCCCGGTGCGGCGGCCCGGCGGCGACCGGCAAGGCCGCGACGCCTGAGCCGAACGGCTCATGTCCGGACACATGCCGGCACGGATCTTCACGCCCCGGTCATCCTCGGCACGTAGTCTGAGCCGCTTGTCACCATGAGCCGAGCCCCCTGTGCCGCCAGCCGTCCAGCGCACTCCGAATTTCCTGCCGTCCCGTGCCCGGCGCCGGCGCGGCTTCACGCTGCTGGAGCTGCTGGTGGTGATGGTGATCATCGGGCTGCTGGCCGGCTATGTGGGCCCCAAGCTGTTCGGCCAGATCGGCAAGAGCGAGACCAAGGTGGCGCGCGCGCAGCTGGACGCGCTGGGCAAGGCGCTGGACCATTACCGCATCGACACCGGCCGCTACCCGGCCAGTGAGGCCGGACTGGCGGCCCTGGTCACCCGCCCGGCCGACGAGCCGCGCTGGCAGGGCCCGTACCTGGCCAAGGCCGTGCCCGTCGATCCCTGGGGCCGTGCCTATGTGTACCGTGCCCCTGGCGAGCATGGCGACTACGACCTGCTGAGCTACGGCCACGACGGCCGCCCCGGCGGCAGCGGCGACGACGCCGACGTCACCAGCTGGTGAGGCCGCGATGCCCGAGTTCGCGGTCAAGCTGGCCGAGCTGGACGGCCGTGTGCGCCAGGTGCGGGTGCAGGCGCCGGATGCCGCCGGCGTCAGCGCGGCGCTGGGCGTGCCGCCCATGCGCTTGCTGTCGGTACGGGCCACCGCGGCCCCTGCGCAGGCACCCGGTGCGCGGTGGTGGCATCGTTCACCGGGCTTCGAGCTGCGCCTGTTCAGCCAGGAACTGGCCGTGCTGCTGGACGCCGGCATCCCGCTGCTGGAGGCCCTGAGCACGCTGCGCGAGAAAGACACAGCCGGCCGCGGCCATGCCACGCTGGACACCGTGATCGCCGCGCTGCGCGACGGCCTGCCGGTGTCGGCCGCGCTGGCGCGCGCACCCGGCGCCTTCGACGCGCTGTTCATCGCGCTGGTGGCCGCCAGCGAGCGCAGCGGGCAGCTGCCCGCCACGCTGCGCGACCATGCCCGCTACCTGGGCTGGAGCGGCGATCTGCAGGCGCGCCTGCGCGCCGCGCTCGTCTACCCGGCCATGCTGCTGGCCGCCGGGGGATTGGTGATCGTGTTCCTGCTGCTGTACGTGCTGCCGCGCTTCGCGGGGGTGTTCGACAGCCTGTCGGGCGAGGTGCCGGCGGCGTCGCGCTGGCTGATGGCACTGGGCGTGCAGGCGGCCGCGCACCCCGGCGTGACGCTGGCACTGGCCGCGGCCCTGCCGCTGGCCGGCGTGGGCCTGTGGCGCAGCCCGTCCGCACGCCAGTGGCTGGCCCGCACGCTGTGGCGCAGCCCCGGCCTGGGCGTGCGGCTGCGCACCGTGGCGCTGGCCCGCCTGTACCGCTGCCTGGGCCTGCTGCTGGGTGCGGGCGTACCGGCACCCGAGGCGTTGCGGCTGGTGGCCCAGGTGCTGGACGCGCCGCTGCGCCCGGCCTGCACACAGTCCCTGACCCGGGTGATGAGCGGACAGCGTCTGTCGCAGGCGTTCGAGGCCACCGGTCTGGCCACGCCCGTGGCCCGGCGCATGCTGGCCGTGGGCGAGCGCAGCGGCACCCTGCCCGCCATGCTGCAGCGCGCCGCCGCGTTCCACGACGACGAGATCGCGCGCCTGGCCGAGCTGGTGACGCGCCTGCTCAATCCGCTGCTGATGCTGCTGATGGGCCTGGTGATCGGCGGCATCGTGGTGCTGATGTACCTGCCGATCTTCACGCTGATGGAGCAGGTGCAGTGACGCCGGCCGCATCCGAGGTCGCATCCGGGGTCGCACCCGGGGCCGCATCCGGGGCCGTGGCCACGCCCGTCGCGGCGCTGCGCCTGGAACGCGAGCGCTGGCCGCAGCCGCTGGCCCGCCGGCACCGCGCGCTGGTGGGCGTGGACGCCCAGGGGCGCTGGCACCTGCTGGCCGACCGCGACTGCGATGCGCTGCTGCTGCAGATGGCCGAGACGCGTCTGGGCGAGGCCTTGCGCTGGCAGCGCTGCAGCGCCGCGGCACTGGATGCCGGGCTGGCCGAGGGCGACATCGGCGGCCGCGCGCTCGACACCCTGGACGCCGTGGACGGGCCGGCGGCGCCGTCCGCCCTGCACGATGCCGAGGCCGGTGCCGAGGCCGGTGCGCTGACGCTGTCCGCGCTGGGCGCCGAAGCCAGCCCGGCCGTGCGCCTGCTGGACGCGGTGCTGCTGGACGCACTGGCCGACGGCGCCAGCGACATCCACCTCGAGATGCAGCCGCGCGGCGCCCAGGTGCGGCTGCGCATCGACGGCGTGATGCAGGCCATGCGCCAGGTGGACGGCGCGGCGCTGGCCGAACAGGTGGTGTCGCGCCTGAAAGTGCTGGCCGAGCTGGACATCGGCGAGCGCCGCCTGCCGCAGGACGGCCGCTTCAAGCGCCGCATCGCCGTGCAGGGCCAGGCGCGCGAGATCGACTTCCGCCTGTCCATCATGCCCAGCGTGTGGGGCGAGGACGCGGTGGTGCGCGTGCTCGACCGCAGCGCCGCGGCCCAGGGCGGTGGTGGCCCCACGCTGGCCGCGCTGGGCTTCGAGGCGCCGATGCGCGACGCCCTGCTGCAGCTGGCGCGCGCGCCGCACGGGCTGCTTCTGGTCACCGGCCCCACCGGCAGCGGCAAGACCACCACGCTGTACGCCGCACTGGCCGAGATCCAGGCCGGCCGCGAGAAGATCATCACCATCGAGGACCCGGTGGAGTACCAGCTCGAAGGCGTGGTGCAGATCCCGGTCAACGAGAAGAAGGGGCTGGGCTTCGCGCGCGGCCTGCGCGCCATCCTGCGCCACGACCCCGACCGGGTGATGGTGGGCGAGATCCGCGACGCCGAGACGGCACAGATCGCGGTGCAGGCCGCGCTCACCGGGCATGGCGTGTTCAGCTCGGTGCACGCCAACCACGCCTTCGACGTGATCGGGCGCTTCATGCACATGGGGCTGGACCTGTACAACGTGGTGGCAGCGCTGAACGCGGTGCTGGGCCAGCGCCTGATGCGCCAGCTGTGCACCGCCTGTGCCGAGCCGGTGACCGCCACCGCCGCCGAGCTGGCGCGCCTGGGCGAGCCGCACGCCGGCCCGCCCGTGAGGCTGCACCGGCCGGTGGGCTGTCCGGCCTGCCACCACAGCGGCTACCGCGGCCGCCGGGCGGTGGCCGAGCTGCTGTGCATGGACGACGATCTGCGCGACCTGATCGCCGCACGGGCCCCGATGTCGGCGATCAAGCAGGCGGCGCGCGAGCGCGGCATGCAGTCGCTGCAAGCCGCGGCCCTGGCGGCCGTGCGCGCTGGCCGCACCAGCTTCGAGGAGATGGACCGTGTGGTCGCCGCGGCGTGAGCGCGCCGTGCAGTCCCTGTGGTGGGGCGACAGCGGCCTGTGGCAGGCCGATGGCAGCGACACGGCCACGCACTGGCACGGCTTCGACGCCTGGTGCGCCGCGCATCCCGGCACATCGGCCCGGCTGTGGCTCAGCGGCGCCTGGGTGACCGACGTGCTGGTCGACGCCGCCCTGCCGCTGCCCGACGACGACGCCCTGCTGGCCCATGTGCGGCCCCTGCTGCAGCACTACCACGGTGATGCAGCGGCCGCCTGGCCGCTGGCAGCGTGGCGGGCGGGCGGCACGCAGGGCGTGAGCGCACTGCACGGCCTGGCGCTGGACCCGGTGCGCCACAGCGCCGCACAGCATGGCGTTCGCCTGCTGGCGGTGCAGCCCTGGTGGGCCCGCGCGCTGGCCCTGGCCGTGGCGGCCGAGCCCGCGCTGGCACGCCAGGCGGCCGCACAGCTGCTGCTGCTGGAAGGCCCCTGGCTCACGCAGCTGCAGCTGTGCCGCGGCACGCTGCACGGCCTGCAGCGCCGCCGCCTGCCCGACGCCGCGCCCGACGCCCTGGTGGACTGGCTGGCCGGCCTGCCCGGCCACGCTGGCGCCGCCATCGGTAGCACCGATGCCGCCGACGCGCACCGACGCGGCCTGGGGCACGGCCAGCGCGGCAGCGCCGCCACCTGGCGGACGCGGCTACCAGCGCCCGGCGCCCCTGCCACCCCGGCGGCGGCACGGCTGGATGGCCCGCACCCCCCGACGGCCTGGTGGGCCTGAACCCCGCTGCCATGCTGCGCTCCCGCCTGCCTCAACCCGACTTCCTGCGTCCGCAGCGGCGCGCCAGCCTGCTGCCCTGGGCCTGGTGCGCCACCGGTGCGCTGGTGCTCGCGGCCACGCTGCCCGATGCACTGGCCGCCTGGACGCAACGCCGCGACGCCGAGGACCGGCTGGCCCGGCTGGCGCAGGCGCCCGCGGCGGCAGCCGCCGCCAGCCGGCCTGTACCCACCGCCGACACGGCACGCACGCCCCGCGACACGCCAACCCGGCGCTGGCGGCAGGCCCTGCACATGCCGTGGTCAGAGGTCTTCCTCGCCGCCGAAGCCGCCGCGGTGGACGGCGTGGTCTTCACCGGCCTGCAGGCCGATGGGCAGGGGCCGCTGCGCCTGGAAGGCCAGGCCCCGGACGCCGCCGCCGCGCTGGCGGCCGCCGCGGCGCTGCGCGCCCAGGGCGAGGATGCGGCGCCGGTCTGGGCCTCGGTGACGCTGTCACGGCTGGACACCCTGACCGGGCCCGCCGCCGCCGGCCCGCGCTTCGAGATCGTGGCCCGCCGCACGGCCAAGGCAGCCCGATGAGCACCGGCGCGGGCCTGTCGGTGGTGATGGGGCACGTGCTGGCACGCGCACTGACGCGCCTGCGGGTGCACGGCCGTCGGCGCAGCGCGCTGCCCGTGGCACTGGGGTGCACCGGTCTGCTCGGCGCGGCGGTGCTCGCCGGCGCACTGGTGCCCCACTGGCAGGCACAGGCGCGCGCCGCCGACCACGCCTGGCAGCAGCGGGTGGCACAGATGCGTGCGGCCCAGGCCCGCCCAGCCACCGCGGGTGCCGACCAGCGCCTGCGCGAGGCCCTGCCGCCCGCCGGCCAGACGCCCCGGCGCCTGGCCGAGCTGCTGGCCCTGGCCCGGCAGCACGGCCTGGTGCTGGGCAGCCTGCAGCAAAGCAGCGCCCAGGCCGGCGATGGCGTCGGCAGCCAGCCGCTGGGCTGGCATGTCAGCGGCCACTACCTGAGCCTGCGGCAGTTTGTGGCCGAGGCCCTGCAGGCCGACCCGGCGCTGGTGCTGACCCAGCTGCGCCTGAGCCGCACCGACAGCCGCAGCCCGGTGCTGCAGGCCGATCTGCAATGGCAGCTGCTGCACCGCGCCGAACAGGCCGGCCCGGCCCCGGCCGAGGCGGCGCGATGAGGCCCGCGCTGTGGATCGCGCTGGCCGGCACCGTGGCCGCGGCCGGCGTGCTGGCCTGGCAGACCGGGCCGGACGAGGCCGGCACCGACTTGCTGCCGGTGCAGCGGGGGGCCACGCGCCCGCCGTCATCGACGGGCACGACGCCCCGCCCCACACCGGCCCTCACACCCGCCCTCACACCGGCCCTGCCCGCACGCCCGGCCGACTGGCCCGCCCCCGACGCTGCGGCCCTGCTCGCCTGGGGCGCACCGCCACCACCACCTCCACCACCCGCCGTCCGCCCGACATCGGCCCCGGCCGAGCCACCGCCGCCGCCACGCGCACCGGCCTTCCCCTACCCATGGATCGGCAGCCTGGACGATGGCGGCGGCCGCCAGGCCCTGCTGGGCGGACCGCTGCGTGCGGCCAGCCTGCGCGAAGGCCAGGTGCTGGACGGCCAGTGGCGGCTCGACCGGGTGCGCGACGGCGCGCTCGAGCTCACCTGGCTGCCCGGCGGACTGCGCGTCACCGTGCGCTCATCCGTGCCCGGCAGCGGCCGCAGCCAGCCCAGCAGCCCCGCCAGCGAACCAGGCGACGCCGGACCCGAGTCATGACCCACCTCCTTCCGCCCTCCGCCGCCCACCGGGGTAACTGGCGTCGCCCGGCCCTGGCCGGCTGCGCGCTGGCACTGGCGCTGCTGCTGGCCGGCTGCGCCACTCCCGCCATCGACGAAGCCGACCGCCTGGCCCGCGCCGGCCGCTACGAAGACGCCTACCACCGGCTTGACGCGGCCCTGCGCGATCGGCCGGACGATCCCGCGCTGCGCACCGCCCATGCCCGCCAGCGCGAGCGCGTGGGCGTGGCGCTGCTGTCGCAGGCCGAACTGGCCCTGGCCGCCGGCCGCCTGGACGAGGCCGACCGCCTGCTGGCGCGCGCCCGCGCACTGGACGCGCAGCAGCCGCGCCTGCCGGCCCTGCAGTGGCAGCTGCTGCAGGCCCGGCGCGAGCAGCAGCGCCAGGCCGATGCAGCCCGCCACGCCGCCAGCGCGGCCGCCGTGCCGGCACCGGCCGCCGCGGCGCTGCCCGCCGCGCTGGCCGCGGCCTACCAGAAGCCGGTGGCGCTGGAGTTCCGCGAGGCGCCGCTGCGCCAGGTGTTTGAAACCCTGGCGCGTGCCAGCGGCGTGAACTTCGTGTTCGACAAGGACGTGCGCGGCGACGCCAAGGTCACGGTGTTCCTGCGCAACGTGTCGCTGGACGAGGCCATGCGCGTGATCCTGGCCACGCAGGCGCTGGACCGCAAGCTGCTGAACGACAGCACCGTGCTGGTCTACCCCAACACCGCCGCCAAGCAGCGCGAGCACCAGGAACTCGTCACGCGCAGCCTGTACCTGCGCAACGCCGATGCCAAGCAGGTGCAGACCCTGGTGCGCACCATGACCAAGACGCGCGACCTGCATGTGGACGAGCGTCTGAACGCCCTGGTGCTGCGCGACACGCCCGAGGTGGTGCGCCAGGCCGAACAGCTGATCGCCACACTGGACCTGCCCGAGCCCGAGGTGATGATGGCCGTGGAGGTGATGGAGGTGGCCAGCAGCCAGCTCGAGAGCCTGGGCCTGAGCTGGCCGAGCACGGTGCAGTACGGCCTGCCGGGCGCTTCGGGCCAGGTGGCGCTGGGTGAACGCGCCAGCTTCCGCGCCACCGTGCTGAACCCGGCGCTGGTGGCCACGCTCAAGGGCGACTACGGCAACACCAACCTGCTGGCCAACCCCACCATCCGCGCCCGCAGCCGCGAGAAGGCCAAGGTGCAGGTGGGCGACAAGGTGCCGGTGTTCAGCACCTCGCAGGTGGTCAACGGCAGCGTCAGCACCTCGGTGACCGTGACCTACCTCGACGTGGGCCTGAAGCTGGAGGTGGAACCCACGGTGCAGCTCGACGACGAGGTCACGATCAAGGTCGGCCTGGACGTCAGCAACCTGGTGGCCGAAGTGAGCGGCCCGCAAGGCGCCACCGCCTACCGCGTGGGCCAGCGCGCCACCAGCACCACGCTGCGCCTGAAGGACGGCGAGACCCAGGTGCTGGCCGGCCTGATCAACGACGAGGACCGCCGCACCGCCACCGGCCTGCCCGGCCTCACGCAGATGCCGCTGCTGGGCAAGCTGTTCGGCGTGCAGGGCGACACCCGGGCCAAGTCCGAGATCGTGATGCTGATCACCCCGCGCATCGTGCGCCGGCTCGCACCGCCCGCGCCCGCCGCCGCCACGCTGGCCTCGGGAACGGACAGCCAGCCGGGTGCGGCGCCACTGCGGCTGGCAGCGGGCGCCCTGGCGCGTGTGGAGGACAGCCGAACTGGCGCACGCGTCGCCACACCGGCGTCGCAGGCCGCGGGGGTCTCGGGGGCAACGGGTACCACCGGCGCGACGCTGCAACTCAACGCCACCCGCGAGGCGCAGGTGGGTGACACGGTGTCGGTGACCTTGTCCAACCGCGCCAGCGTGGCCCTGAGCGGCGAACTGCAGTTCGACGCCTCGGCACTGCAGGCGGCCACGGCCGCGCCGGGCCGCTCAGCCGGCCAGCACCCGTTCGCACTGAACCCGGGCGACGAACTCGTGACCGTGCTGCGCGTGCTCCCGGCTGCCGCCGGCAGCACCCAGACCGTGCAGGTGGTGGGCCTGAGCGCCGGCAACGGTACCGCCGCCACCGTGGAAGGCCAGGCCGAGATCCAGGTGGCTGGCGACACAGCGCCCACGGGCCGGCGCCGTGGCGCCAACCCGCGCGCCGACACGCCATGACACGCCGATGGCGCGCCCCGGCGGGCTTCACGCTGATCGAGATGCTGGTGGTGCTGGCCATCGTCGGCATCCTGGCAGGGGCTGCCATTCCGCTGGTGGAGCACACCGCCCGCCGCGCGCGCGAGGCCCAGTTGCGTGAGGGGCTGCGCAGCATCCGCCAGGCACTGGATGCGCACCGCGACGCGGTGGAGGCACGCCGCATCGGCGCCGGGCCTGACGGTTCGCCCTGGCCGGCCACGCTGGAGGTGCTGGAACAGGGCGTGCCGATGCTCGACGCCGAGGGCCGGCCGCGCGAAGGCGTGCGCCTGCACCTGCTGCGGCGACTGCCGCGCGACCCGTTTGCCGACCCGACCCTGGGTGCCGCGGCCACCTGGGCGCGCCGCGCCAGCACCAGCCCCCCGGGCCAGTTCGACGGGGGTGCCGACATCATCGACATCGCATCGCGCAGCGCTGCGCGCGCGCTCGACGGCAGCCAATACCGGGACTGGTAGGCAGGTACACCATGTCCGGACACCACCGCCCTCTTCGCCACCGCGGCTTCACACTGATCGAGCTGATCGTGGTGATGGCCATCGTGGCGCTGCTCACCAGCATCGCCGCGCCGCGCTACCTGCGCAGCGTGGACCAGGCGCGCGAAGCCAGCATGCGCAGTTCCCTGGCCGTGATGCGGCAGGCCATCGACCAGTTCGCCGCCGACCGCGGCCGATACCCGCACGACCTGCAGGAACTGGTGGCCGAGCGCTACCTGCGCGCCCTGCCCGAAGACCCGCTGACCGGCCGCCGCGAGAGCTGGGTGGCGTTGTCCCCTCCTCCCGACGACGGCCTGGCCGCCGCCGGCGTGTGGGACGTTCGATCGGGCGCAGCGGGTCGCTCCCGGAGCGGAGACCTCTATGCCGACTGGTGAGCGTCCATCCGTGCCGAGGCGGACCCTGCAGGGCTTCGCCTACCTGGGGCTGCTGTTCGTCCTGGCCATCGGCGCCGCCGGCCTGGGCGCGCTGGCCACGCAGTGGCAGGCCGCCACGCAGCGCGAGCGCGAGGCCGAACTGCTGTTCCGCGGAACCCAGATCGCGCGCGCGCTGAGCCGCTATGCCGCAGCCACCCCCGCCGGCCAGCCCAGGGCCCCGGAGCAGCTCGACGACCTGGTGCAGGACACGCGCCATGCACCGCCGCTGCAGCACCTGCGCCGGCTGTATGCCGACCCCTTCACCGGCCAGCCGGACTGGCTGCTGCTGCGCGATGAACAAGGCGGCATCGTGGGCCTGCACAGCCGCGCCACGCAGCGCGCCTGGCGGCGCCATGCGCTGCCGATACCAGCCCCGGATCACCAGCCGGCGACCGTGGGTGACTGGCGCTTCATGAGAGAGGCCGGGATCAGCCCGGACAGGAGGAACCCTTGAACCCACATGTCCATGCCTCGGCCTCGCCGTGGCCGGGTGCAACGTCACCCCCCGGTCCGGCACCGGTGGACCTGTCGTCGATGGCAGGCGACCAGGTGCAGGCCCTGATACGGCTGCTCGAGGCCGCGCCCGCGGTACAGCGGCGGCACCAGTTCTTCGTCTGGATCCAGAGCCAGATGCAGCCGCTGGTGCCGCACCAGATGCTGGTGTGCGGGGCCTGGCAGCGTCAGCGTCGAACGGTGGTGCTCGACGCCTTCCACAACGTGGTGCTGCCGCAGGCGGCGATCGAGCCGCTCACCGATCCCGCCGGCCCGCTGGTGGCCGCACTGCAAGCGCAGTGGATCGCCGGCCGCGGGCGTGCCCGGCTCATCGATCTGGATCGTCTGGATGCGGCCGCACGCCTGGCCGTGGGGCCGCTGCGTGCTGCACTGGGCGACACGCACCTGCTGGTGCATGGCGTGGCCCGGCCGCAGCGCCCGGCCGAGATCGAGAGCCTGTTCATCTTCGGCGGCCTGGCCGCCAGCCAGAGCGGCCCGCAGATGGACCTGCGCGGCGCCTGGCTCGACCTGGTGCTCCCGTTCCTGCACAGCACCTGGCTGCGGGTGACGAGCACGGAGCTCGACCTGCAGCGCCCCGCCGGACCGTCGCCAGCGGCGTCGGCGGGTCATGCCGAGCCCCAGCCCAGGCCCGGTCCGCCTGTGCCGCCGCGCGGCGGCGTGACCGAGCGCGAACGCCAGATCCTGGCCTGGGTGCAGGAGGGCAAGAGCAACCACCAGATCGCCACCGTGCTGGGCATCAGCCCGCTGACGGTGAAGAACCACGTCCAGAAGATCCTGCGCAAGCTGGGGGCGAGCAACCGCGCCCAGGCCGTTTCGCGCGCGCTGGCGCTGGGCGTGCTGGCCTCGGGCAGCACGGAGCCACCCGATGCCGGGCCATGAGCCCGCCCCCCATCGCCCCCCATCGCCCCTCTCATCCCTTCATCACATCCGGGCCCGCGCCGAGCGGGCTTGCACCATGAACACCCTGCCTGACTTCGACATCCGAGACCGACTTCCGCGCTGGATCGGCACAGCCCTGCTGGGCAGCACCGCACTGCTGAGCGCCTGTGGCGGCGGTGGCGGCGCATCGACGGAGGCGGCCGATGACGGCAGCATGCCGGCCCAGGCCACGGCCCGGTTCACCAGCAGCCAGGACGCCGCCACCGCGCTGGTGCGCAACGCCGAACAGCACACACGCAACCTGCAGCTGGCCAGTGGCCTCGCCGGCGCGGCGGCGCCCAAGCTGGCCAGCGCCGCGCCAATGCGCCCGCTGGGCCAGGTGGCACTGCGCCATGCGCTGGCCGTGCAGAGCCTGAGCGCCGAACTGTGCGCGGCGGGCACGGCCACGATCGACGTGGCCGACAGCCTGCTGGACCGCTTCGTGAAAGACCCGAATGCCCTCTTGCAGGCGGGCGACACACTGGCCTTCAGCGCCACGGCGTGCACGGTCAAGGCGGCGGTGGACCTGGGCGACGTCGCACTGGGCGACTTCGGTGTGGGCGCAGTCATCGACGGCCGCTTCACGCTCAAGGTGCTGCAGCGCAGCGGCAGCGATCTGCTGCTGGAACTGACCTACGCCGCCTTCAGCTGGCAGCCCGTGGGCCAGGCCGCCTATCCGGCACTGGACGCGACCATCCGCTTCGGCACCCAGGCAGGCCAGGCGGTGTTCTCGCTCGACGTGACGGGCATCCGCTTCCTGTCGACGCCTGAGGTCATCGCCACCAGCCAGCAGATCCAGGTGAGCAGCGGCAGCCTGCGTGGCCGCGTGCCCGCCAGCGCCGGCACCGGCCATGCCGACTACGGGTACAAGGGCTGGATCTACGCCACCAGTTCCGGCCGTGCCGACGCGGGCACCGTCACGCTCAGCGGCGCTGGCACCGATCAGGCCAGCATCGTCGCCTCGGCCAGCGGCTACCAGGTCAGCATCAGCAGCGGGGGCAGCACACGCCAGTACAGCGTGGCGCGATGAACCGCCTGCGGGGACGAGGTGGCTGATGCGGCCGCAGCCCGGCCGCGCGCACCCCGGATTCAGGGGTGAACGGCGGCAAAGCCATGGGCCGAACGGACCAGTGATGGTTCCTTCGGACCATCCCCGGCCCGCCACACCGATGGGCGAGCGTCACGAGCGCTGGACACACTGTCGTTCGTGCAAAGGCTAGTGGACGCCGGGGCTGGAGGCCCTGTGGACGAGTGGGTCCGAACGATCCGCCGGCGCTGCGCAGTTGCCGTGCGCGTCGGCGGGCCTCTGAGGCCGGTCGAAGGTGCGCGGTCATTCACAGCACCGACCCAAGAAACTGAACAGGAGTTCTGACATGAGCATCTTCAAGAAGGCCCTCGTGGCCGCCGCCGCGCTGGCCAGCGTGAATGCCTTTGCGGCCATCGCCCCCGCCTCTTCTGGCAACGGCGAACTGATCCTGACCGTTTTCGACGACACCGCCAAGGTGTCGTACCTGATGGACCTGGGTGTCACCATCAAGGACTTCCGCACGGCAGCCGACGCCGTGCGTGTGGCCAGCGAAAATGTGTCCGCCGCCAGCCCGGTCACCAATGCCGCCTACTCGGCCAACTGGTCGCTCGCCGGCACCGAGTTCAGCTCCTTTGTCGCGGCCTCGAATGTGGCCAACTGGCGCTGGGTGGTGACGGGTGGCGATTCGACCGGCAGCGCTGTCGGCAGCCAAGTGTTCGCCACCACGGTGACCGGTGGCGACGACGCTTCGGCGATCACGACCGGCACGCAGAAGTCGGCCCTGACCTCTCTCAATGCCTACGTGGTTGCGAACAACGCCAAGGGCGACGCGGCCAACGTGAACCTGTCGACGGCGCAGAACGGCTCGGTCTTTGGCAGCGCCGACAACGGCCTTTACGCCCTGGGTGTGGGCAACTGGCTGGGCAAGAACGCCGGCAAGTCCCTTAGCTTCAGCACCGACAACGCCCTGGGCTCGTCGTCCGTGTTCAACACGTACATCCGCGCCGGTAGCAGCAACACGGCCTCGACGGTGCTTGACACCTTCGACAACGTCAGCGGCCAATCCGGTCTGTTCTCGCTGAAGTCGACGGCCAATGGCTACGCGCTCAACTACACGCTGACCGCCGCCCCCGTGCCCGAGCCCAGCAGCTACGCGCTGATGCTGGCCGGCCTGATGACCCTGGCCACCCTGGCCAAGCGTCGCCGCGGCTGATGCCCGATGGCCCCAGCGAGGCTGGGGCCGTGGATTCCACCCGTTTCTGACGTCGCATGACCGGTTGAACCGGTCGTGTGGCGGAGCTCACTTTGTTCAGGATTGATCATGAAACTTCGCACCATTGCAGCCGCCGTCGCCGCGCTCGCCACCTTCCAGGCCCACGCCCTGGACATCACCACGACCAACAGCGCCAACACGGTCAAGATCTACGCGGCAGGCGCCTCGGCCGTGTCCAACGTGCTGGCCGGCATCTTCGTCCAGAACTGCGCCAGCGGCCTGGACATCTACGGCAGTGACAAGACCAAGCCGAACTTCTCGACCGACGGCAACAACGGCGATTCCCACCGCGTCTACAGCTGCACGCTGAAGGCCGAAGGCCAGCTCGATGCGGATCTGCAAGGCAAGGGCCTGGGCAACGCCAACGTGGCACTGTGGAAGCGCGATGCCGGTGGCTCGGCCACGGGCGTGTTCCATGTCGCCGTGCCGCTGGTGTCCACCAATCTGGTGGTCAGCGCCACCTCGTGCACTTCCACTGGCGCCACCGCCGGCTACGCGCCCGGTGCGTCGCGCCCGACCTACTCCTACTTGTGCGGCGACACCGAATCCGTCCGCTCGCCCGACGTCGGCTTCTCGGACGTTGAGCCCGAGTTCTTCAAGGGCATCAACGTGCCGGACGATCTGGTTGGTACCTACGGTGCCGGCCTGAACGACACCCAGCTCAAGAGCCTGACCCGCCAGCCGACCTTCCAGACGGTGTTTGCGGTGGCCGTGAGCAAGGCGCTGTACGACCGCCTGAAGGCCGATGGCAAGACCGTCGACGGCACGACCACCGGTGTGCCGACCATCTCACGCGTCGTCGCCGGCTCGCTGATGCGCGGTGAAATGTCCGACCCGAGCAACGGCCTGGGCTGGCACGCGCTGGGCATCACGGTGGGTGCAGACACCCAGGTCAACATCTGCCGTCGCGCGCCGGGCTCCGGCACCCAGGCGGCCGCCAACCTGCTGGCCAGCGGCTTCCCATGCACCTCGGCCTCGATTCCGGACCCGGTTCGCAACGACGCGTCGGACACTCCCGACAACAACCTGAGCGGCCCGTACACCGGCGGCAACCTCTTCGTGTACGAAGGCGGCTCCACCGGCAATGTGCGCAGCTGCCTCACCAATGCCAACACGGCTGGCGCCTACGCCATCGGCCACATTTCGGTCGAGAACGCCGAAGAAGCCGGCTGGAAGTTCGTCGCACTGGATGGCGTGGTGCCCAGCCGTGACAACCTGAAGAACGGCAAGTACGACTACGCCATGGAGTCGTCGGTGCAGTACCGCAAGAGCCTCATCACCCAGCTGAGCGCGGGCACTGCCATCGACAAGGCCAAGGCCGGCTTCATCCAGGGATTCGCCAAGGCTGTGGGCCGTCCGGCCAACCTGGCCAAGATCGCCACCGCCAACCAGAACGGCGTGGCGGCGCTGTCGGGCCAGGGCACCTTCGGCGGCACGGGCGCCGACGGCACCTTCGTGTCGCGCGTTGCACGTACCGCTGGCAACAACTGCACCCCGTTGGCCGTCGTCAAGTAAGCGCGACAGCGTGGGGTGAGGCAGCACCGGAGACAAAGCGTTCCGGCCTGCCGTCCGAACCCCGGTTCAGGTCCACGGCCCGATTCCGTCGGGCCGTGGCCGCTTTTCAGGGTCGGCACGCTGCAGGCCGCCCCAGGAACACCGCGTACATCCCGTCCCTTCAGGATGGTCATCTCATGCCCGTCACCCCTCAGGTTCTTCGCTCCATCCCCGTCGTCACCCTGGCACTGCTTCTGACCGCAGCAGGGCACACCGATGCCGCGATCCGCCGACCCAACCTCGGCACCTTGTCGACCGGAAGCACGACCGACGGCACCCAGTCCGAGCTTTGGATGAGCGTGTGGGATTCGGTGGCTGAAGCGTCGTACACGCTGGATCTGGGCGTGACCATCGCGCAGATGCGCGCGACCAATGCCGACCAGGGCAGCCTGGCCAACTTGGCACCAGCAGGCAACAACATCTCGGCCACGTTTCAAAAGGCTTCGGACGCGACCAACGACTACGCCTTCTGGATTCTTGACGGCGCCAAGGACACGGCCTGGCGCAACTTCCTGGCGGGTTCGTCCAACGTATCCAACCTGTCTTGGTCCGTGTTGAGCGCGGACGGCATCGGCAGCAACACCGGCGGCAACGTCGCATTCCTTCTCACGGTCCAGCAGGGTCAGGAGGAAGCTTACCGAACGGTGACCAACCAATCTTTCGCCTCTGTCCGCGCCAGCATTCAGAACTTCATCACGGCAGGCATCAACACCCAGCCAAGCCACAAGGTGGATGGGGTCTCGTCAGACAACGAGGACGCGATCGCCATCAACGGCTCCAGCTTCGATACCAAGGCCGCCAATCCGTCCGGCTATTTCGGCTCGCTGGCGGGCTTGTTTGTCAGCGCGGGCGTTCCACGCATCTACAACACCATCGGCCAGTCGGCCTGGTTCTACGACCTGACGCGTCAGACCTCGTCGGCGCTCGACTTTGCGCAGGTCAACGAATTCGACAACCTCGCCGGCGATGCCTACTGGGGCTTCACGGCCGAGGACGGCAACACCGGCCGCTACCTGCTCAGCTATGTGATGCCGCGCTTCGTGTCGGCGGCCGAGGCCACCGCGCACGTCACCTTCGAAAACAGCTTCGCCCACCTGGCCGGGGTGCTCAGCATCGCCAACCCCACCGGCCATGCCGATTCGGTGCTGTCGCTGGGCGAGGGCTTCCTGCGTCGTCTGGCGCTGCGCGCCCGGCTGGCGCAGACCGATGGGCTCAAGGGTGTGACGTCGGTCGACGTCGGGCCGCTGGGTCAGGTCAGTGCCGTGCCCGAGCCGGCAGCGCCCTGGCAGTTGCTGGCCGGTCTGGCCGGCCTGGTCGCTCTGCGCCGCTGGCGCGGCGCCGCAGCGCAACGCTGACCCGCTCGTGCGCCGTCCCGTCCGTCCACATCCGTGGCGTGCCCGCGGTGGCCGCGCCTGCCTGATCGGCAGCGCGATCGCCGCGGCCTGTGCTGCCGTGGTGCCCATCGCCGTGCATGCCCAGGCGGGTGCCCCCGCGGCCGCCGAGCCGGTCTTCGACCTGATGGAGATCGAGGTCGAGGGCAACAGCGTGCTGTCGGTGATGGAGATCGAACGCGCGGTCACACCGCACCTCGGTCCGGGCCGCGGCATGCCCGGCGTGGAGGCAGCGCGCGCCGCACTGGAGCAGGCGTACCAGAAGGCCGGCTGGCTGAGCGTGCTGGTGGATGTGCCCGAGCAGCGCGTGGTGGATGGCGTGGTGCGTCTGCGTGTGGTGGAAGGCCGCGTCGAACGTCTGCATGTCACCCAGGCCCGCTACTTCGACCAGGACTGGATCCGCGAGAAGGTGCCCGCGCTGACGCCGGGCACGGTGCCCAACTTCAACCTGGTGCAGAACCAGCTGGCCACGGTGAACCGCACCGAGGACCGTCGCGTGCAGCCCTTCCTGCGGCCGGGCCGCGAGCCCGGCACGCTGCAGGCCGAACTGCGCGTGGAGGACCGTCTGCCGTTCTCGGGCAGCGTGGAACTGCACAACCGACATGCGCGCGACACGGTGCCCTGGCGCCTGTCCGCCACGCTGCGCTACGACAACCTGTGGCAGCGTGAACACGGCCTGGCGATCACCGCCACGACCGCCCCCGAGAACACCCGTCAGACCCGCATGCTGTCGGCCAACTACAGCGTGCCGGTGGACGATGGCGGCGCCTGGCTGGGCTATGCCGTGCTGTCCGACAGCCTCACCGAGCCGCTGGGCGCCAGCGTCATCGGCAAAGGCGGCACGCTGGGCCTGCGCCGCATGCTGCCGCTGCCGGGCGTGCCCGATCTGCCCGACCTGACCCATGGCCTGGTGCTGGGCGCCGACCTGAAGCTCACCCACCAGAACACCGTGGCGGGCAGCGACACCATCGCGTCCCCGCTGCGCTACCTGCCGCTGACGCTGGGCTGGAACGGCAACCGCTACGGCAGTCACGGCAGCAGCAGCCTGAGCCTGACGCTGACCCTGGCCGCCCGCTCGCTGCTGGCGCGCACGGTGGATTGCGTGGGCCTGCCCACCGACCAGTTCGCGTGCAGCCGCCGCAACGCCGATGGCAGCTTCGCCACGCTGCGGGCCGACTGGCGCCCGCAGTGGAAGCTGGGCGCCCAGGGCTGGCAGTTGCTGGGGCGCGTGGCCACGCAGCAGGCCAGCGGCCCGCTGGTCAGTGGCGAACAGTTCGTGCTGGGCGGTGCCGACACCGTGCGCGGCTACCGCGAGACCGAGACGGCCGGTGACAACGCCTGGCTGGGCTCGATCGAGCTGCGCTCGCCCAACCTGGGCAAGACGCTGGGCGTGGACGAACTGGTGGCCAGCGCCTTTGCCGAGGCCGCGCGCGGCGAGGTCATCGACCCGGCCATCGGCCAGTCGCCCTACACCTCGCTGGCCGGCGCCGGCTTTGGCCTGCAACTGCGCCTGACCCGCCAGATCGATGGCGGCCTGGACCTGGCCTGGCCGCTGCGCCTGACGGCCAACACCGCCACGCGCACGCCGCGGCTGCACGCGCGCATGGCCCTGCGTTTCTGAACCACCCCTTTTGCCCGTTTGTCTGCCTGCTGTTGAAGACCATGCGCCGCCAACCGTCTGCCCGCCGCCACGCCATGCCCGCCGCACCGGTCGTGCGTCCGCGCCTCACGCCGCTGGTGCTGTCGCTGGCGGGTGCCTGGCCGCTGGCCATGGCCGCCGGCGGCACGGTGCTGGCGCCGCAGCCCAGCCTGGTGGCGCCCCGGCCGGCCACGGTGCCGGTGCCGGCCACGCGCTGGCTGATCAGCGGCGAGGCCACGCGCAGCCAGAGCACCAATGCGGCCGGTGGCACCAACCTGCGCATCGATCAGTCGACGGCACGCGCCATCTACCAGTGGCAGAGCTTCGACATCGGCGCCGCCAGCCAGGTGCGCTTCGAGATGGCCACGGGCGCCACCGGCGCTGCGCTCAACCGGGTGATCGGCAGCGGCACCGAGATCACGCCCTCGCAGATCTTCGGCAAGCTCAGCTCGAACGGCCAGGTGCTGCTGATCAACCAGAACGGCATCCTGTTCGGCCGCGGCGCCAGCGTGGACACGGCGGGCCTGATCGCCTCGACGCTGGATGTGGACAACGGCGACTTCCTGTCGGGCTTCACCACCACGCTGTTCGGCACCTCGCCCACCTTCAAGCTGCGCGACGTCAACAACCCGGCGCTGCTGTACAGCAACCCCGGCAACTTCGTGCTGGTGGATGCCGAGGCCAGCATCACCACCGCCAGCGGCGGGCGCGTGATGCTGCTGGCCGAATCGGTGGAGAACCGCGGCAGCATCAGCACGCCAGCGGGCCAGACCGTGCTGGCCGCCGGCAGCGCCGCCTACCTGCAAAGCCCCACCGCCGAGCGCCTGTATGCCTCGGAAGCCAATGCCGAGATCCCCGCGCTGCGCGGCCTGCTGGTGGAGGTGGATGGGGCCGGGCGCGCCAGCAACCTGGGCCAGATCCTCACTGAGCGCGGCAACACCACGCTGGTGGGCCTGGCGGTCAACCAGAACGGCCGCATCTCGGCATCCACCGGGGTGGCCGAGAACGGCTCGGTGTTCCTGCTGGCACGCAACAGCGTGCAGGCCTACCAGACCAACCAGGTCTACAAGCGCGCCACCCAGGGCGGCACGCTGGTGCTGGGCCCTGACAGCCGCATCGAGCTGCCGGTGGCCGTGGAGACGGTGGACGGCCAGGCCCGCACCAGCACCGACAACTCCAGCTTCACCGCCAGCCGCGTGGAGCTGTCGGGCAAGACCATCGATCTGCAGGCCGGCGCGCAGATCGTGGCGCCCGGCGGCCAGGTGCGCGCCCGCGCCGAGGCCGTGCCCGACTACGAGACCCTCAGCCCGGCCGCGCCCACTGCCTTCACCGCTGACGACGCCCAGGTGCGCCTGAGCGTGGCCGACGGCGCGCGCATCGATGTCTCGGGCACCACCACCGAGACCCTGTCGGCGGGCCGCTGGTTCGTCACCACCGAATTGCTGGGCAACAGCGACCTGAAGGACGCGCCGCTGCAGAAGGACGGCCCGCTGTACCGCAGCAAGGTGAGCTTCGACCTGCGCAAGTCGGTGCCCATCCTGGGCGACACGTCCAGCTACCTGAAGAACCTGGCGCGCACGGCCAATGAGCGGCTGGCCAGCGCCGGCTCGGTGCTGCTGCTGTCGCGTGGCACGGTGGCCACCGGCGCCGGCTCGGCCATTGACCTGAGCGGCGGCCGGGTGATCTACACCGATGCCACCGTGGCGCCCAGCCTGCTGGTGGCCGCCGATGGCAGCCGCTACAGCCTGAACACTGCCGCAGCCGACCAGAAGTACGTGGCCCTGGAGAACAACGCCGCCGCACCGCGCAACCGCTGGGGCGATGCCGTGGCGCGCTACAGCTCGGTGCTGCAAGGCCAGACCGAGACCGGCTATGTCGATGGCCGCGCGGCGGGCACGCTCACCGTGCTGGCGCGCCAGGCCGTGCTGGACGGCCAGGTGCTGGCCGGCACCGCCAGTGGCCGCCGCCAGCAGGACGGCAGCGATGCGCTGGCCAGTCGCGCCGCGCTGGGCCTGACGCTGACCGCGCCGCTGACCTCGCTGTCGACGGCCCTGCCCGGCCCGGCCGACCTGTCGATCAACGCGCTGCACGGCACGCTGGCCGCAGACTACTGGGCGGATCCCGATGCCCAGTCCAACCTGCTGCCCAGCGGCAGCCGCTGGTCGGCCGAGCGCCTGAATGCCGCCGACCCCGGCAGCCTGGCCATCACCACCAGCGGCGGCCTGCGGCTGGACAGCGCGGCCGCGCTGGGCTTCGGCCTGCGCAGCACGGTGAGCCTGACGGCCCAGGGCGCCTCCGGGCTGAGCATGGGCGGCAGCTTCCGCAGCGCCGGCGGCAGCCTGACGCTGCGCACCAGCGACCCCGCCGCCGGCACAGCCACCGGCGCGGGCGTGGCCGGCAGCCTGGTGGTGAATGCCGGCGTGTCGCTCGACGTCTCGGGCAACTGGGTCAACCAGGCCCAGGCCAGTGGCTCGCCCGTGCCCGCCGCGGCGGTGGCCGGTGGCACGGTCACCGTGTCGGCAGCGCATGCGCTGCAGGTGGCCGAAGGCAGCCGCATCGATGTGTCGGGCGGCGCCACCGTGGGCAGCACCGGCGCCATCAAGGGCAGCGCGGCCGGGCGCATCACGCTGGAAGGCAACACCGGCGTGCTGGCCGCGGGCGATCCGGTGGGTGTGGTGGAACTGGGCGCCAGCCTGGCCGGCCATGCGCTCAGCGGCGGCGGCAGCCTGAAGCTGCGGGCCAACGCGATCACGATCTCGGGCACGGCCTCGCAAGCCATGTCGCGCGATGCCGACGGCGGCCTGCTGCTGTCGGCCGATTTCTTCAACCAGGGCGGCTTTGCCAGCTATGACCTGGATGGCGCGCAATCACTGGTGGTCACGGCCGATGCGGTGCTGGCGCCGCGGCTGTCCAACTGGTCGCCCCGCGCCGGCGCCGGCAACCTGGCCTCTGGCGGCGTCACCGCCAGCTTGATGGACACGCTGCAGCTGGCCACCGCGCTGCGCAGCCCCGTCAACCTGAGCCTGCGCTCCACCGGCCTGGACCGCATGCTGCCCAACGGCAGCCTGAGCCTTGCCGCCGGCGCGCGCATCGCCGCCGACCCGCTGGCCACGCTGAGCCTGAGCGCCGGGCGCGACCTGTTCGTGGGCGGCAGCATCAGCGCCGCGGGCGGCAGCCTGTCGCTCACCCTGGCCGGCAGCTTCAGCGCCGCCACGGCGGGCTACGCCGGCAGCCTGGTGTTGGACAGCACGGCGCGCATCGACCTGTCGGGCACCACGCTGCTCACCCCCAGCAGCAACGGCCTGCGCCAGGGCAAGGTGCTGGACGGCGGCAGCCTCAGCGTGTCGGGCGCACGGCTCACGCACATCGATCTGCGCCAGGGCGCGCAGATCCGCCTGGATGGCGCCTCGGATGTGCTGGACCTGACCACACCGCTGGGCAGCACGGGCGGCGGCGTGGCGCTGGGCGGCACCACGCCCACGCAGGTGTCCAGCCGCGGCGGCAGCTTCAGCCTGAGCACGCGCGAGGGCGGTGCGCTGGTGGGCGCCAGCCTCAGCGCCCAGGCCGGCGGCAGCGGCGCGCTGGGTGGCAGCGCCAGCTTCACGCTGGCGGCCCGCGACAACCCCAACGACCGCAGCGCCGACCTGGCCGATGTGCAGCTGGTGCTGCAGGCCGGCACGGTGAGCGAGGGCGCGGCGCGTGGCGAACTGCGCGTGTCGTCCAATGCCCTGGGGTCGGCCGGGCTGGCCGATCTGCGCCTGCAGTCGAGTGACCGGGTGCGCTTCGAGGGCAGCCAGACGCTGGCGCTGGGGCGTGACCTGAGCGTGGATGCGCCGATCATCGAGGCCACGGCCGGCAGCGCCGTGGCCTTGCAGGCCGCCTCGGTGCTGACGCTGGGCAACAGCGACTCCAGCATCCGCTACAGCGGCGTCACCGACACCAGCAACCAGGCGGCGCGCGCCACCAGCGGCGGCAGCGCCAGCCTGCAGGCCAGCGGCGCGCTGGTGCAGCTGCAAGGCATGCAAAGCTGGCAGGGCATCGGCCAGGCCACGCTGACCAGTGGCAGCGAGCTGCGCCTGCGCGGCGTCAGCGCCGGCAGCCGCGATGTCGGGCAGTTGAACGTTGCCGGCGACCTGACGCTGACGGCCGCGCAGATCGCCCCGGCCACCGGCACCGACTGGACGCTGAGCGCCGCCGGTCACACCGTCACCATCGCCCCGGGCGATACAGGCGCTGCCACGCCGCTGTCGGCCCAGGGTTCGCTGAGCATCGACGCCGCGCGCATCGTGCAACAGGGCGTGCTGCGCGCGCCGTTCGGCCGCATCAGCCTGCACGCCACGGACTCGGTGACGCTGGCCGCGGGCAGCCTGACCTCGGTGTCGGGCGCGGACCTGACCGTGCCCTATGGCAGCACGCTGGGCGGCACGGTGTGGAACGCGCCCTCCGGCCAGGCACTCAGCGCCCTGCAGGGCAAGGCCGTGACGATCGATGTGGGCAGCGGCCAGGCCGAGGTGCAGGCCGGCGCGCGCGTCGACGCCAGCGGCGGCGGCTCGCTGCTGGCCTTCGAGTTCGTGCCCGGCCCCGGTGGCTCGCGCGACATCTTCGCAGGCGGCGCCGATGGCGCCTTCGCCATCGTGCCCACCGTCACGCAATGGGCGCCGCACGATCCGCTGATCCAGTCCCTGGTCAACGACAAGGGCCAGGCCGTGAGCACGCGTCTGGGCGATACCTTCACCGTGGGCGCCGGCAGCGCGCTGCCGGCCGGCACCTATGCCGTGCTGCCGGCTCGTTACGCGCTGCTGGACGGCGCCTTCCTGGTGCGCCCGCGCGGCGGCGCGGTGGCGCTGGGCTATGCCCAGGCCCTGGCCGATGGCTCCACGCTGATCGGCGGCAGCCTGGGCGTGGCCTCCGCCGGCACCGCACAGGCCGTGCCCAGCGGCTTCACGCTGATGAGCTCGACGCTGGCGCGCCGCTACAGCGAGATCCGCCGCAGCGATGCCGACAGCTTCTTCGCCAGCGGCGGCACGTCGGCGCTGCCGCGCGACGCAGGCCGCCTGGGCATCCAGGCCGGCAGCCTGAGCCTGGCCGGCACGCTGGCCTTCCACACCGCATCCAGCGCCGCGCGCGGCGGCGAACTGGACATCGCCGCGCCAGTGATGCGCATCGGCAGCGGCACGGCCGCCGCCGGCGAACTGCTGCTCGACCCCGCCCAGCTGGCCGCCAGCGGCGCACAGCAGATCGTGCTGGGCGCGGTGCACGATGCCACCGACAGCAGCGGCCGCCTGCTGAGCGTGCAGGCCAGCCGCATCACGGTAGATGCCGGCCAGCAGCTGACCGCCGCCGACCTGACCCTGGCCGCCCGTGACACGGTGAGCCTGGGCGCTGGCGCCGCGCTCACCGCCACCGGCAGCCTGGCCGAGGGCAGCACCACCGCCTGGCAGGTGGACGGCGATGGCGCGCTGCTGCGCGTCAGCGCCGATGCCCAGGCCAGCACGCAGCGCAGCGCCACCGCGCGCCAGGCCGGCACGCTGAACCTGGCCGCAGGCACGCGACTGGCTGGCGCCGCGGTGCTGGCCGAAGGCACGCAGCGCACCCGCCTGGCCGCCGATGCCGGCATCGAGGCGCGTCAGGTCACGCTCGGTGGTGCCCGCATTGCGGTGGGCACGGTGGACGATGCAAAGGCCAGCGCCAGCGATCCGGATCTGCTGCAACTCTCGCCCGCACTCGCCAGCCGCCTGGCCAATGCCGAGGGCCTGACGCTGCGCAGCTTCAGCAGCATCGATTTCTACGGCGATGCCAGCGGCCAGGTGCAGCTGGGTAGCGCGCAGCAGCGCGCGCTGACGCTGGACGCCGGCACGCTGGCCGTGCACGGCGACGGCACGGCCGTGCGCGTGCTGGCCGGCACCGTGACGCTGCGCAACAGCAGCGGCGCGCCCGCCCAGGCCAGCGCAGGCACCGGCAGCCTGGACGTGCAGGCGCTGGACACGCTCACGCTGGGCGCCGGTGCGATGGCGGCAGCCGGTGTCAGACAGCTGAATCTGCAGGCCGGCGGCGCGCTGGTGGCGGGCGCGGGCGCCAGCCTTACCGCACCGGCCGACCTGAGCCTGAGCGCCGTGCGCGTGTCCGCGCAGCAGGCCGCCGAGGCCGTGGTCCAGGCTGGCGGCAGCCTGGTGCTGCGCTCGGCCAACAGCCCATCCGATGCGGCCACGCTACCGGCCGCAGGTGCCGGTGCGCAGCTCACGCTGCAGGCCGGCAGCATCACGCAGGCCGGACACATCGCCCTGCCCTCGGGCGCCTTGACGCTGCGCGCCAGCGATGGCGGCACGGCGGTGCGCTTCGATCCGTCATCGATCACCGATCTGGCCGGCCAGCGCCAGACCCTCGACGGCGTGGCGCTGGCCTCGCCCGGTGGCGATCTGCGCATCACGGCCACCGCCGGCGACGTGGCGCTGGCCGGGCGCATCGATGTGTCGGGTGTGGCCGATGGTGCCGCCGCCAGCGCGGGCGGCAGCGTCAGCGTGCAGGCGGCCGCAGGCCGGGTCGACATCGGCAGTGACGCGCTGCAGCTGCGCGGGGGGGCCGGCGACACGCAGGCCGGCGCGCGCCTGACGGTGGATGCGGCCCAGGCGCTGAACCTGGGCCGTCTGGCCCAGGTGCTGTACGGCGGCGCCGACCCGCAGACGCTGCGCAACTTCGATGGCGGGCTTCAACTGCGCAACCGCACAGGTGACCAGCAGCTGGACGCCGCCACAACCCTGCGCGCGCAGACGGTCGCGCTGACGGCCGATGCCGGACAGCTGACGGTGCTGGGCCGCCTGGACGGCTCCAGCGCGCCCGGCGGCCAGGGCGCCAGCCTGCAACTGTCTGCCGGCACCGACCTGATCCTGGGTGCGACGGCCCTGCTGGATGGCCGCGGCGCCAGCGGCAGCGGCAGCTCCCGCGTGGAACTGCTGGCCAGCGCAGGCCGCATCGTGCTGGAGGCCGGCGCACGCATCGACACCACCGCCGCAGCCGGTGGCAATGGCGGCACGGTGCTGCTGCGCGCCCCGCGCATCACCGCCGCCGACGGCAGCGCCGACGTGGCCGTGAGCAACCTGGGCATCCGCATCGATGGCGCCAGCCGCGTGACGGTGGAGGCGGTGAAGGTTTACGAGGCCGACACCATCACCGTGGGCGCTGCACCGACCACCGCGCCCACCGCCGCACCGACGGCAGCACCCACCGCGGCGCCCACGGCTGCACCGACTGCCGCACCCACGGAGGCACCGACCCCGGCGCCTACCGCTGCGCCCACGCCGGAACCGACACCGGCCCCCACCGAGCCCCCCGCGCCGACCGACAGTCCGACGGTGGCACCGACCAGTGCGCCCACCAGTGCGCCCACGCCAGCACCGGTCAGCCCCGGCAGCTCCACCATCGGCGTGCTGCCACCCGCGCCGGCCGACAAGGTGCCCAGCGCCAGCACCGGCGTCTCATCGGCTTCGGCGGTCGCCCTGGCCACCGGCACGACCGCCAACGACTCGACCGTGGGGGCCCGTCCGCCCGCGCCGGCCAGCGGCATTCCCACCGTGGCACCGACGCCTGCGCCCACGCCCGCACCGACGCCCGCACCGACGCCAGCCCCCACGGCAGCCCCGACAGCGGCACCAACCGCTGCACCCACTGCCGCGCCAACTGCGGCGCCAACTGCTGCGCCGACTCCGGCTCCGACTGCTGCCCCGACGCCCGCACCCACACCGGCACCCACTGCCGCGCCAACGCCGGCGCCAACCGCAGCACCCACACCGGCCCCAACAGCGGCGCCGACGGCAGCACCGACCGCAGCGCCCACCCCAGCACCCACGGCCGCGCCAACTGCTGCGCCGACCCCGGCCCCGACTGCTGCCCCGACGCCCGCTCCCACCGCGGCCCCTACCGCAGCGCCAACTGCAGCGCCCACCGCTGCACCGACGGCAGCGCCGACTGCGGCCCCGACTGCGGCCCCGACTTCGGCCCCGACCAGTGCGCCGACAGCCGCGCCAACGTCGGCACCCACTGCAGCGCCCACGGCTGCCCCGACGGCAGCACCCACGCCTGCGCCGACCGCCGCGCCGACCGTGGCCCCCACGCCGGCGCCCACCGCAGCGCCGATCGACCCGTCGACGTCCACGATCGGCAACCGCCCGCCCACACCTGCAGGCACGGTGCCGACCACGGCGCCCACGCCAGCACCCACGGCCGCGCCGACCGCTGCGCCCACAGTGGCGCCGACTGCAGCCCCCACCGCAGCACCGACCGCGGCGCCGACCCCGGCACCGACCGCCGCGCCGACCCCAAGCCCGACCGTGGCCCCGACGCCCGCTCCCACGGCAGCACCCACGGCTGCGCCGACACCGGCGCCCACCCCGGCCCCGACGGCAGCACCTACGCCAGCCCCCACGGTCGCGCCGGTCGATCCGGCCAGCTCCACCATCGGCCGACTGCCCCCGACGCCGCCGAGCGTGCTGCCTTCGACCACGCCCACAGCGGCGCCGACCCCCGCACCCACGTCCGCCCCGACCGCGGCACCCACGGCCGCCCCCACTTCGGCGCCCACCGCAGCGCCGACCAGTTCCCCCACGGCGGCTCCGACCGCCGCGCCAACGGTGGCACCGACTGCGGCCCCCACCACACCACCCACGGCCGCGCCAACGTCAGCCCCAACGGCGGCCCCCACCGATCCGGCCTCGTCCACCGTCGGACGGCAACCGCCCACGCCGGCTGGCTCGATCCCGTCGGGTTCGCCCACGGTCTCGCCCACCTCGGCGCCCACCAGCGCCCCCACGGCCTCGCCCACGTCGGCACCGACCGCGGCGCCCACATCCGCACCAACCGCCGCCCCCACGTCGGCGCCCACTCCGGCCCCCACCGCCGCACCCACCCCGGCCCCGAAGTTTGTGTCCACCGGCCAGATCGCCGCCGACACCCTGGCCTTCGCCGGCAGCGACGACGCGCAGTTGCGGGCCATCGCCAGCCGCATTGCGGGCGCCGACACGGCGCTGGCCAGTGCACTGCAGGTGCAACCCGGCGTGGAGATCCGCTCGGCCGGCAGCCTGACGCTGGCCAGCGACTGGAACCTGCGCAGCTTCTCGGCCAACGGCGGCAGCGTGACGGCCTCCAGCGCCACGCCGGTGGCGCTGACCTTGCGCGCGGCCAGCCACCTGAACCTGTCGGCCAGCCTGAGCGACGGCTTCGCGAACAACGGCACCACGGTGGCAACGGCCTCGGCCGTGCTGGCCGACAGCTACATCCTGCCCGGCGCGGCGGCCAGCTTCCGCCTCGTCGGTGGCGCCGACCTGGCCTCGGCCAATGTCATGGCCACGGTGGCTGGCGGCGCCGGTGATGTGCGCATCGGCAAGGCCTCCACCGCCACCAGCGCCACCACGCCCACCGTGATGGTGCGCACCAGCACCGGCAGCGTCGACATCGCCGCCGCGCACGACATCCAGCTGCTGAATCGCCAGGCGGTGGTCTACACCACCGGCACACCAGTGGCCACCGATGGGCTGGGCAACTATCAGCGCCCGCCGGCCAACCTGCTGATCAACGGCGCCAGCGACCGCCAGTCCACCGTGCTGCGTGGCGGCGGCAGCGTGACGCTGACCGCCGGCAACGACGTGATCGGCGGCAGCAACGGCGCGTCGCAGACTGCGTCGGACTGGTGGTGGCGCTACGGCAGCTCGGCCGGCACGCTCAGTTGGTGGAGCCACTACGACCTGTTCCAGCAGGGCGTGGCCACTTTCGGCGGCGGCAACCTTCAGGTCAACGCCGGTCGCGATGTGGTGGGCCTGGGCCTGGCAGCGGCCAGCAGCGGCATCGCCGTGGCCGCCAGCACAGCCGGTGGCAGTGCGCCGCTGCTCAACCAGGCCGGTGGCTCGGTGACGCTGCAGGCCGGACGCGACGTGGTGGATGGCACGGTGTTCGCCGGCGGCGCGCGCGCCAGCCTGAGTGCCGGCCGCGCGTTCACCGCCACCACCGACGGCGCGGGCCTGCAGCTGACCTACCAGAACACGGCCGTCGACCTGGCGGCGCGCACCGACCTGACCGTGGGCCAGCTCACCCAGGCCGGCCTGGCCGCGCCGCTGGAGCGCCAGCGCAACCTCGCCACCAACGGCATGCTGATCGGCGGCCTGGCGCCCGACGCCACGCTGGCCTTGCGCAGCACGGCGGGCGACATCGCCTACCAGGCCCAAGCCCCAGCCCAGCTGGCGGGGGTGTATGCACGCGGGCCGTCGGAGAACGTCATGCCGTCGGTCACCACCTGGGCGGCGCCGCTGGGCAGCATCCGCGCCGCCGGCAGCCTGGTGCAGGCGCCGGTGCAAGGCGCCGACCTGGCCTTCCTGGCCGGCAACGATCTGCAGGTGGCCTCGGTCTCGGCCACCGGATCGACGCCGCAGATGGCCTCGCCCTTCTCCACCTCGGCGTCGGCGCTGACCGAGCTGCTGTCGCCCTTCCCGGCCACGCGCAGCGGCCTCGAGTCAGGCTCGCGCGAGCCGGTGCGGCTGGTGGCGCAAGGCGGCGATCTGGTGTTCGAGCAACTGGCCATCGCCAACCCGGTGCGCCTGATCGCCGGCCGCGACATCACCGGCCGATCGCTCTCCGACCGGCACCAGACGGCCACCGAGACCACGCTGATCGAGGCCGGCCGCGACATCACGCTCGATGCCGTGACCGCCGACGCCACCTTCAGCGTCAAGGTGCAGGGCCCCGGTAACCTGATCGTGGTGGCCGGGCGCGACGTGAACCTGGGCAGCTCGGGCGGCATCGGCAGCGTGGGCAACCAGGAGAACGCCCTGCTGCCCAGCGGCGGCGCCGAGATCACCGTGCTGGCCGGCGTGACGCTTGGCGGTGCCTCGGCCGATGGCGCGCTGGCCCGCGAGCGCTACGTGGCGCTGCTGGGCGCGTCCGGCCTGGCGGGCTGGTCGGCCGACCTGTATGCGCAGTTGTCAGCCGCCGCGACGGGTGCGGTCGCCACGCCCGCGCTGGGCAGCGCGTCCAACACCCAGGCGGCCACGGCCTTTGCGGCACTGCCCTACGCCGAACGCGAAGCACGCGTGCGTGCACTGTTGGGCGATGCGCGCCTGGCGGCGGCGGCCACCAGCTTCCTGGCCGAGCGCGCCGTGGCCCCAGCCGGCAGCACCGATGCACTCAGCCAGGTGGCCAGCCTCAGCGCGGCGCAGCGCGACAGTTTCCTGGCCCAGGCCATCACGCAAGCCTGGCTGCAGGCCACGCCCGCCGCTGCCCGCGCCGCGCAGGTGGCGGCCCTGGCCACGGCACGCAATGCAGGCGACACCGGCACCACAGCGCAAGCCGCCACACCGGCAGCCGGCACCGTGGCGGCGCTGGCCGACTTCATCGCCCAGCGCACCGGCAACCGGCCGGTGGACGCGGCATCGGCCCAGGCTGCCTTCGACGCGATGGCCCCCGAGACCCAGTGGCTGCTGCTGCAACAGGTGCTGATCGGCCAGCTGCGCAGCAGCGGGCGTGCCGCCGCCACCGCGGCCGACGACGCCGCGCGCACGCTGGCCTACGAGCAGGGCTTCGTGGCCCTGGCCACGTTGTTCCCGGGCACACGCGCCAGCGGACAGATCCGCATGACATCCAGCCAGATCAAGACCCAGCAAGGCGGCGCCATCCGCCTGCTGGCGCCGGGTGGCGGCGTGAACGCGGGCGAGACCTTCACCGGCTCGGTGACCAAGCCGACCAGCGCGGTGGGCATCGTCAGCGTGGCCGGCGGCAACGTGGAGGCCGTGGTGCGCGACAGCGTGGTGGTCAACCAGAGCCGCATCTTCACCGTGGGCCAGGGCGATGTGCTGATCTGGGCCTCCACCGGCGACATCGATGCCGGTCGCGGCGCCAAGACTGTCACAGGCGCGCCACCTCCGTTGTTCAAGATCGACGCCAACGGCAACGTGGTGGTCGACACGTCCGGCTCGTTTGCCGGCAGCGGCATTGCCGTGCTCGACAGCCGCAGCACGTTGGACCTGTTTGCACCGGCCGGGGAGATCAATGCGGGGGACGCCGGCATCCAGTCGCGCGGCAGCGCCAACCTTTCGGCCGCGCGCCTGGTGGGCGCCGACAACTTCAACTTCGGCGGCTCGGTGTCGGGCACGGCCTCGCTGGCGGCGCCGGTGAATGCCGCCGCGGCGCTGCCGGCCTCGGCCAGCAATGCCGCCACGGCCACTGCCGCAGGCACTGCCGCCGGCAGCGACGATGACGGCAAGAAGCGTCGCCGCCGCAACCTGTTTCTGGATTTCCTGGGCTTCGGCCAGGGCGACTGATGGCATCGAACAAGCACATGACGAACCCGATCTCCCGCTCTCCCGCACGCCGCCTGCAGCGTGGCCTGGCTCTGGCCCTGGCCGCCGGCACGCTGGCGCTGAGCCCCGCCGCGCACGCCTGGTGGAACGCCGACTGGAGCCAACGCACCCGCGTGACGCTGGACACCACCGACAAGGGCCAGGCCATCGGCGAGGCGGTGAGCCAGGTGCCGCTGGCCATCCGCCTGCACAGTGGCAACTTCGACTTTCTGGCCGGCAAGGACGACGGCAGCGACCTGCGCGTGCTGGCCGCCGACGACAAGACCGTGCTGCCGCACCGGCTGGAGCGCTTCGACGCCACCAACGAGCTGGCCGTGCTGTGGGTGCAGGTGCCCAGCGTGGCGCCGGGCAGCGACAAGAACGTGGTCTACGTCTACACCGGCAATGCCAAGGCACCGGCCGCCACGCCGGCCGCGGCCAGCGGCGGCGATGCGGCACTGAAGTTTGCGGTGCACTTCGACGACCAGGCCGCGCCGGGCATCGACGCCGTGGGCCAGCTGCGCCCGGTGGGCGCGCTGACGCCCGAGCCGGCGGGCCTGCTGGGCGCGGGTGCGCGCCTGGCTGGCACGCCGCTGGTGTGGCCGGTGGCCGATGGCATCAAGGTGGCGCCCAACGGCGCGGCCACCCTCTCGCTGTGGGCGCGCGCCGATGGCCAGGCCCAGGGCCAGCTGCTGGCGCTGGGGCCGCTGTCGCTGGCCTTGGCCGACGGCAAGGTGGTGGCGCGCGTGGGCACGGTGGCCTTGACCGGCGGCGGCGTGACGCCGGGCAGCTGGCTGCACGTGGCCCTGGTGCTGGAGGGCAGCCAGGCGCGCCTGCACGTCAACGGTGCCGAGGTGGCCAAGGCCGCGGTGGCCACACCCGAGGTGGCCGGCGAGATGCGCGTGGGCGAAGGCTTCACCGGCGCGGTCGACGAGATCAACCTGGCGGGCACGGCGCGCAGCGGCGCGTGGCTGGCCGTGCAGGCCGGCAGCCAGGGGCCGGCGGGCCTGCTGGTCAAGTCGGCCAAAGAGGCCAGTGGCGAGGGTGAAGCGGGCGGTGGCCACGGCTACTTCAAGGTGCTGTTCGACAACCTCACCACCGATGCCTGGGTGGTGATCCTGATCCTGGCCGCGATGTTCGTGGTGGCGGCGGCGGTGATGGTCACCAAGCTGCGCTACATCCTGCGCGCCGACAACGACAACCGCCGCTTCCTGGGCCGCTTCCGCGATGCCGGAGCCGATCTGCTGAAGCTCGACGCCGGTGCCACGCACCCGAACTCGTCGCTCTACCGCCTGTACCTGGCCGGCCAGCGCGAGCTGGTCAAGCGCGGCGTGGGTGCCGCCGAGGGCCGCGCGGCACAGGGCCTCAGCGGCGCCTCGCTGGATGCGGTGAAGGCCAGCGTGGACGCCGACCTGGTGCGTGAGTCGCACAAGCTCAACGCGCAGATGGTGTGGCTGACCATCGCCATCTCCGGCGGGCCGTTCCTGGGCCTGCTGGGCACGGTGGTGGGCGTGATGATCACCTTCGCGGCCATCGCCGCAGCGGGCGATGTCAATGTCAACGCCATCGCGCCGGGCATTGCCGCGGCGCTGCTGGCCACGGTGGCTGGCCTGTCGGTGGCCATCCCCTCGCTGTTTGGCTACAACTACCTGGCCTCGCGCATCAAGAACATCTCGGCCGACATGCAGATCTTCGTCGACGAGTTCATCACGCGCGTCGCCGAGGAATTCGGCAGCCGCTGACCGCGGGACCGAGACCGCCATGAGTGCCGACGTCAAAGCCGACAACCAGCCGTATGACGACATCAACGTCACGCCGATGCTGGACCTGGCCTATGTGCTGCTGGTGGTGTTCATCATCCTCACCACGGCCTCGGTGCAGGGCGTGAAGGTGCGCTCGCCCGAGACCACCGCGGCCGAGAACCTGGCCAAGCCGCAGACGCGGGCCATCACCATCACCGCCGACGGGCAGATGTTCCTGGACGCCTACCCGGTCAGCCTGGAGCAGCTGCAATCGCGCCTGGCCGACTACAAGGCCGCCAACCCGGCGCTGCCGGTGGTGCTGAAGGGCGACGCCGCGGCCCAGTACGAGAAGGTGATGCAGGTGCTGGAAGTGACCAAGAAGCTCGACATCACCGAGATCGGCCTGGTCACGCGCCGGGCCGCGCCCTGACACACGAAAGCAGCGGCAGCGCCCATGCAAGTCCAGTCGGAAGCCAAGCCCTATGACAGCATCAACGTCACGCCGATGCTGGACCTGGCCTATGTGCTGCTGGTGGTGTTCATCCTGATGACCACCGCCTCGGTGCAGGGCCTGCACATCACGCTGCCCAAGCCCAGCAACAAGCCGCCCACCGAACGCCATGACCTGAAGATCGTGCAGGTGGCGCCGGGCGGGCAGATCCTGGTCAACGGCGCACCGGTGACGCTGGCCGAGCTGGAGCAGCAGCTGTCGGCCGCCAAGGCGCGCGATCCCAAGATGACCGTGGCCATCAAGGGCGACGCGCGCGCGCCCTACGCCGCCGTCATCGCCGTGATCGACCTGTGCAACCGCCTGGCGGTGAACATGGGCCTGGTCACTTCACGCATTGGCACCTGAGGGCAGGCGCAGCACACCATGGCCCTGGCCGAAGAATCCCTCGAAGCACGCAGCGGCTGGCGCAAGGCCGGCATCGGCGCAGCGGCCGTGCTGGCCCTGCTGCTGCTGGCCTATGCCGGCCACGCGCTGCGCCAGATGATGTCGGCCAAACAGGCACCGCAACGCCAGGTCGCGCGCATCGCCGTGCTGCCTGAAACACCGCCGCCGCCACCGCCGCCGCCCAAGGAGCAGCCCCGGCCCGAGCCGCAGGAGAGCAACCGCCCGCCGCCGCCCGATGTGGCGCCGCAGCCGGCACCCGCCCCGGCGCCCGCCAACGAGCCGCTGAAGATGGACGGTCCGGCCGGCGACGGGCCCAGCGCCTTTGCGGCCGGCGCGGTGAACCGCGAGTACCAGGGCGGTGCGCCGGTGCTGGGCGCCTCGGGCCCGGCGCGTGGCGGCCCCTCAGCCGCCGACCGCGCGGCCGAGCGCCTGTATGCCAACACCGCCCGCCAGCTGCTGCGCGACGCCATCGAGCGCCACCTGCGCGCCGAGGCCGCGCAGGTGCAGGCCGATTTCACGCTGTGGCTGGAGCCCGACGGCCTGATCCGACGCTTTCAGCTGCAACCCACCGGCGACACCACGCTGGACGGCGCGCTGGAGGCGGCGCTGGACGAGACCCGCCGCACGCTGCGTCTGCCCCAGCCGCCCGGCGCGCCAGGCGCCCTGCCGCCGATGCGCTTTCGCCTGTCGGTCCGCCCGCAGGGCTGACCCACGCCACCCTTCCTCATGGCCCGCCGCCCCTCCGCGGCGCGGCCGGTTTGTCGAGACGAGATGCCGATGTTGACTTCCGCGACCCCTCTCAACCAGGCGCGCCGGGCCGCGCTGATCACCGTGCTGGTGGCCAGCGCCCTGGGCGCCACGATGCCGGTTCAGGCCCAGAGCGCTGCCGGTGGCGCCAACAGTGGAGCCAACGGTGGCGAGCGCGCCGAACTGGAACGCCTGCGCGCCACCACGCTGGGCCTGATCGACGCGCTGGTCAGCCAGGGCCTGCTGACGCGGGAGCGGGCCGAGGCCATCGTGCGCCAGGCCAGCGGGGCGGCCGGACCGGCTGGCCATGCCGCCGCAGCCGACAGCGCCGCGCCCGCCTGGGGCACCCCGCCGCGCCCCGCCGCCGCGCCCGTGGTGCGCGTGCCCTACATCAGCGAGACCCAGCGCGCCCAGCTGCGCGAGGAGATCCGCAACGAGGTGCTCAGCGCCGCGCGCGACGAGCGCTGGGCCGATCCGCGCCAGATCCCCGACTGGACACAGCGCATCCAGCTGGAAGGCGACCTGCGCGTGCGCGGCCAGGCCGAGCGCATGCCCGGCCCGGTGTACGAGCGCGACGCCAGCACCGGCGCGGCCATCGGCGCGCCCTGCGACGTGATCGGCGGCAACATGCCGGCCGAGTGCTTCCGCCGCCAGACGGCCGGCCCGGCGTGGGCGCCCGACCTGCTGAACACCGGCACCGACCGCAACCGCCTGCTGCTGCGGGCGCGCCTGGGCGTGAACGCCAAGGTGTCCGAGGACGTCAGCGCCGGCCTGCGCCTGTCCACCGGCAGCACCAGCGGGCCGACCTCGTCGTCGCAGACGCTGGGCAGCGGCTTCAACAAGGCCTCGCTGGTGCTCGACCGCGCCTGGCTGCGCTGGGAACCCCGATACAACCTGCGCCTGCTGGCCGGGCGCCTGGCCAACCCCTTCATGTCCAGCGACCTCACCTGGCCGGAAGACCTGTCCTTCGACGGCGTGGCCGCGCAGGGCGAGCTGACGCTGGCACCGGGGCTGTACGCCTTCGGCACAGCGGGCGCCTTTCCGCTGGAGGAGTTCAACGTCGACAAGCGCGACAAGTGGCTGTATGCGCTGCAGGGTGGCGTGAACTGGGCCTTCTCCAGCAACGCCACGCTGCGCCTGGGCCTGGCGGTGTACGACTTCAACCGCATCGAAGGCGTGCGCGAGAACGACGTGGCGCCGGCCGGCGCACGCGACGGCACCGTGCCCTACCTGACCTCGCAGTACCCCGGCACCGTGCGCCTGAAGGGCAACACGCTGATCAACCTGCGCGACCCCAGCGTGGCGGCCACGGCCACGCCGGTGTGGGGCCTGGCCTCGCGCTTCCGGCCGGTGGATCTGACCGCGCAGCTGCGCTGGACGGCCTGGGACACCATGGCGCTGGACGCCAGCCTGGACTGGGTGAAGAACACCGGTTTCGACCTCGCCGACATCCGCCGCCGCTCGGGCCTGGACACGCTGGACACCCTGGCCCGGCGCACCAACGGACTGCAGGCGCGCCTGGCCCTGGGCAGCGGCACGCTGGCCAGCGCGGGCGACTGGCAGGTGTCGGCCACATGGCGGCGCTTCGAGCGCGACGCCTGGGTCGACGGTTTCACCGACACCACCTGGCACCTGGGCGGCACCAACTACGCCGGCTGGCAGCTGGGCGGGCAGTACGCCTTCGACCGCCGCAGCACCGTGGGCCTGCGCCTGACCAGCACGCACAACCTGGACGACGGCGTGCGCGTGCTCAGCAACGGCGTCTACCGCTCGACGATGAGCAGCGCGCCGCTGAAGATCGAGGTGCTGCAACTGGACGTGACGACGAGGTTCTGAGCATGCATGCCCACCGCCCATCCACCCTGCCCAGGCGGCACCCGCTGGCACTGATGGCCCTGGCCGCCGCACTGGCCTGGCCCATGGCTGGCAGCGCGGCCGACGATACGCGCGCCAACCGCGAGCGCGAGGCCCTGCGCCGTGCCCAGGCCGCGCTGCAGCAGGCCCAGCAGCAGCGCGACGCCCTGCAGGCCGAGAAGGCCACGCGCGAGCAGGCGCGTGACGAGGCGCTGGCCCAGGCCGCCGCGCAGCGCAAGGCGCTGGGCAGCGCGCAGGCCGAGGCGCGCCAGCTGCGCGAGGAACTGGCGCAGCTGCGCACCCAGTTGGCGAGCCAGCGCGACCAGGCCGACGAGGCGCGCCGCCAGGCCACGGCCGCAGCCGAGGCCGCCGCGCAGCGCGAGCAGGAACTGAAGCAGCAGCTGGCCACCGCGCGCCAGCAAAGCGACGACCGGCGCGAGGCCAATGCCACGCTCACCGCCCTGCTGGCCGAACGCACGCGGGCGCTGGCCGACGCGCAGCGCCGCAGCCAGGCGCTGCACGCGCTGGGGCTGGACACGGTGGAACGCTTTCGCGCCAAAGGCACGGTGGACCAGGCCCTGCAGGCCGACCCGGTGCTGGGCCTGACCCGCGTGCGCGTCGAGTCCACCGCCGAAAGTCTGCGCATGCGCTTCGACGCGCTGCTGAGCGAGCCGCTGCCGCCGGCCGAGGGCCAGGTCTCGCGCGTGGATGGCTCGGCCGCCCCGCGCGCTCAGTAACCGAAGCGCTGCTTTCGCGCGCTGGCTGCAATGCGGCGGCCGGCGTAGTCGATGCCGCTGAAGGACGCGAACTCCTCCAGGCTGCGCGCCGTGCCCAGGCCGTAAGCGCCCAGGTCGGCGCCCTGCCACAGCAAGGCGGCCAGCCGGCGGTTGGCCGCATCGGCCAGCTGTGCCGAGCGCACCGTGCGCTGCGCGTCCATCTCAGGCGTCCAGTGCAGCGGCCGCGGTGCCGCGCCGGCCTGATGATAGAGGTGGTACACCGGCATGGCCGGCGGGTGGAAGATGTCCCAGCCGCGCGTGAAGGCGCGCAGCGCCATCGCCTGCTCTTCGCCGTGGAAGTACAGGAACGGGTCGTAGGGCAGTTCGTCGACGATGCGGCCCGGCGCCCACAGGCAGCCGGCACCGATGTGGAAGCCCGGCACCGGCGCCGTGCTGGCCACCGGCACGCCGTGGAACATCAGCACCGGGTGGGCCGCATCAAACTGCGCCTCATCGGCCACTACATGCGCCAGCACCTGGGCGCTCACCACCGTGGCCGACGGATGGCCGTCCACCAGCGTGAAGGGGTTCGGATAGCAGCTCAGCAGATGGCGAGGGTGGTGCGCCGCAAGTTGCCGCGACCAGGCCAGCAGGCGCTCGTCCCATCCGGGCTCGAACCAGGTGTGCGAGTCGATCTGGAAGTACCAGTCCTCGCCCTGGTAAAGGCCCATCGCCGCGGCGCGCGCCCAGCACGGCCCGCGCGCCTCCAGCGCATGCACGCGCAGCCAGCGGATCTGCTCGCAGGCCCATTGCGCGCCCAGCTGCAGGCGCTGCTGCGGCAGGGCCTGTTCCACCACGCCGAAGCGCAGGCGCGACGGATCGGCCGCCTGGCTGTAGGCGCTGCGCAGCGTGAAGCCCAGCATCGGGTCGCAGTAGGACGCGACGCTGATGAAGATCGTGGGCCGCGGCCGCGGCGCGGTGCGCGTGATGGCCGAGCCCGGTGATGGGATCGGGCCTGGCGGATCGCCGGGATGCAGGTTCACGGCTGGCGGTACTCGACCTCGCGCGGGTGTTGCACCAGGCGCAGCCGCGCCGGGCGCACCGTTTCCTGGCCGTCGAAGTGCCGCAGCGGCACCTGCGCGCCATTGATCTCGTCCACCCACTGGCCCATGCCCAGCGCGGCGCAGGGCAGGTAGCCGCGCAGCACCATCAGCGTGGTGGCGCGGCAGTTGTCCCAGGCCCACAGGTCGTGCCAGTGCAGATCGCGCTCGCTCCACACCGAGCGGTGCGCCTCGCTGGCCACGCCATCCACGGCGCCCTGCACCACGAACTCGGGGGCCACGATCACCAGCCAGGCGCAGCGGTAGACCATGGCATTGAGCAGGTCGATGCCCGCCGACTTGCCCATGTGCTCCAGGCTGTCGCCCAGGAACACCATGTCGAACTGGCGCTGCGGATGGGCATGGCACCACTGCGCGCCGTCGGCCAGGTGCATGTGGTGATACAGCTGGGGCAAGCCGAAGCGATCCACATAGCTGGGCTCCAGGTCCAACCCGGTGCGCTCGCACTGCGGCGCGTGGGTGGCCAGCATGTGGCCGTACTTGCCCGAGCCGGTGCCGATGTCCAGCGCCGTGGCCGGCTGGCAGCGCGCGATCAGGTGTGCCACGACGGCGTCGAAGACGGGAAACGAGCCTGGCATGGGCGGCAGGGCGGCGGACGAAAGCCGGCATTGGAGCGCCCCAGCATGTCAGCACTGTGGCAAGGCAGCCGGATTAATGATCTATACGGTATAAACCATTCCTTCGACCGGCAGGATGTTCCGCCGGCGCCGCTGGGAGATGCACCACATGAATCCGAACCAAGAACCCGCCGCTGAAGTCACCGAAGCGGCCGCCAGCTCCGCCGCGCCGGCCCCCGCCGCGGCGGTCAAGGCCGCCAAGCCGGCCAAGCCCGTGAAGGCGGCCAAGCCGGTGAAGACCGGGGCCGAAGACAAGCCGGCCAAGGCGCTCAAGCCCGCCAAGGCACCCAAGGCGGACAAGCCCGTGGTGGCCGCCAAGCCAGCCAAGGCCGCCAAGGCTGCACCGGTGGCCAAGCCGGCCACCAAGGCCGCGCCCAAGCTGCCCAAGGCCCCCGCCGCCGTGGCCGAGAAGCCCAACCGCGCCAAGGTGACCGCCAAGGCACCCGCCACGGCACCGGCCAAGGATCAGCCCAAGGAAAAGCTGGTGCGCGACAGCTTCACGATGCCGCGCGCCGATTTCGCGCTGATCGGCCAGCTGAAGGACCGCGCGCTGGGCTTCCAGCGCCCGGCCAAGAAGAGCGAGCTGCTGCGTGCCGGCCTGCAGGCCCTGGCCGCGATGGACGATGCCGCGCTGCGTGCGCTGCTCAGCCAGCTGCCCACGCTGAAGACCGGCCGCCCGCGCAAGGGCGACTGACCCGCGGGCTCACAGCCCCTGCAGCAGCTGGGCGGCCTCGGGCCGGGCCGGCTGCAGCTGCACCAGCTGCGTGAGCAGCGCGCGCGCGGCCGGCCCATCCTGCGCGGCCAGCGCGCGCGCCATGCCCAGCAGCGGGTCGTAGGCCGGACGGAAGTCGGGGCTGGTGCCCAGCACCGCCAGCAGCGGCGGCCCCACCTGGGCCAGCATCTGCCGCACATCGCTGGCCGGACGCACGTCACGGCCGGCCCACAGAAAGCGCGCGCTGGCCGCGCGGTAGGCGGCCAGGCGCTGTTCGGCACCGGCCTGGCCGGCCACCAGCAGTTCGCCGGGCGCCAGGCGCAGCTGCGGCAGCAGCGCCAACAGGCGGTCGCGCGGCGTGCCGTCGGGCGCATAGGTCACGCGCGGTGCACGGTAGGCCACCACCGGCCGGTCGTCGGTGTTCAGCGCTGCATCGCCGGCCAGGCGGGCCAGCGCCGCCGGTCCGGCCACCACGCTGCCCAGCACCGCCCACTCGTCGTGCAGGCCGAAGGCGGCCGGCGGCACAGGCCACGTGGCCGCGTCAACCAGGCGCTGGCGCACCTGGGCCGGGTCGACCCGCGTGCCTTCGTCGGCATGGCCCAGCAGTCCGATCACCGGCGTGGCCAGGCTGTGGCTGGCCAGCAGGGCCCGGCCCTGCGGAAAGGCCGCTCGGAAGGACGCCACGATGCTGCGCAGCGTGGCCTCGTCCAGCTGATGCAGCGGCAGCCACTGGCAGAACAGCCCGCCCGCGGCCAGTCGTGCGCGCACGGCCTGGAAGTGCTGCACCGTGTACAGCGCGCCCGAGCCGCTGCGCGCCGGGTGGAAGTTGTCGGCCACGATCAGGTCGTAGCGCTGCGGCGCGGTGCGCACGAAGCGCCGCGCATCGGCCACCTGCACCTGCAGCCGGCCGGCCGCGGTGGGATCGGCCCAGGCCGGCTGGAACAGCGTGGCCGCGGCCACCACCTCGGGCAGCAGTTCCACCGCATCCACCCGCAGGCCGCGGTCCTGCACGGCGGCTGAAGCCGTGAGGCCAGTGCCCAGCCCCAGGAACAGCGCACGCTGCGGCGCCGGGTGCAACAGCAGCGGCAGAAGGGCCTGGCGGCCATCGGCCTGCAGCGAGCTGCTGCTGCCCTCCTGCTGCCGGTTGTTGATGCGCAGCCGGGCCACGCCCTGGTCGTCGGCCACCACGCTGACCGCGGCCATCGCCCCCTCCTGGTAGCTGAGCACCTGGCCGCCCTCGGGCTGCTCGATGAAGACCAGCGGCGGCGCCGCCAGCGCCAACAGCGCAGCGGCCACGGCCGGCACCCAGGGCAGCGGCCGGGCCCATTGGCGCGGCGCCACCAGCACCAGATAACCCGCGGCAATGCTCAGCAGCACCACCTTGGCGCCAGCCAGCGGCAGCAGGCCCACGCCCAGCAGCACCGGCGCCAGCGCCGCCCCCAGCGTGTTGACGCCCAGCGCCCGGCCCAGCCCCTGGCCGGCGTGCGTGGCACGCTCGGCCAGCTGGCTGAACAGCGCGCCCATCACCAGCGTGGGCAGGCCGAAGGCCGCCAGCGCCAGCAGGGCCTCGGCCGCCAGTGCGCTGCCCAGCCCCGGGCCCAGTGCCGCCAGCGTGGCGGCCTTGAGCGACTCGGCCGCCCACAGGCTGCCGGCGCCCAGCAGGCAGGCCGTGGCCAGGGCCACCAGCAGGCGGTCGGTGTGCAGGGCCGCCCGGGCGCTGCAGGGCGCCGGGCCCGACGCGAGACCACGGCCCGTCCATCGCGCCCAGGCCGCCGCCCCCAGCGCCGTGCCCACCAGGTACACGGCCAGCAGCAGCGCGAAGGTGTAGACCGTGTCCTCGGCCACCTGGCTGATCACGCGCACCACGCCCACCTCGTAGCCGATGCCCAGCAGGCCGGTGGCGGCCAGCCGGGCCAGCACGCGGTGGCCGTCTGGCGATGGCCCGGCCTCGACCTCTGACTGACTCCCATCGACCGTCGTGGTCGCAGCGGCGCGGCCCCACCAACGCCAGGCCAGCAGCGCACAGCCGGCGTTCAGCGCGGCGCACAGCAGGCTGGTGCGCAACAGCCCCAGCTCGGGCACCAGCCAGAAGGCCGTGGCCAGCACGCCCAGCACGGCACCGGCGGTGTTGGCCGCATACAGCGCGGCCAGCGGCGCGCCGCCGCGGCGCAGGGCCTGCGCGATGCGCGCCATGGCCGGCAGCGTGGCGCCCATGGCGGCGGTGGCCGGCAGCAGCAGCGTGAAGGCGCCGGCGAAGGCCACGCTCCATTGCCACCAGGCATCGGGCTGCGGCCCGGTGAGGGCCAAGGCCGCATCGGCAGCCCGTGGCATCAGCGGCACCAGCGCCAGGCCCCAGAGCGCGATCACGGCCTCGCAGCCGACATACCAGACGCCGGGCCGCGCACTGCGCGCGATGCGCCCGCCCAGGCCCCAGGCGCCCAGCGCCAGACCGCCGAAGAACGCGGCCACCACGGCCAGCACGGCCGCCGATTCATGGCCCAGCCACAGCGCGCACTGCTGGGTCCACACGATCTGCCAGCCCAGGCCGGCAAAGCCCGAGGCGGCCATCAGGAGCCAGGGGCTCACGTCGCCGTCACCCCGCGAAGCGGATCGCGTAACCCCACGAGTCCAGCCGGTTCGGGATGGCGTTCAGGGCCAGCGTGATGCGGCGGGCGCCCTCGTTGGGCGGCACGGCATGCATCAGGTAGCTGGGAAACAGCACCAGGTCGCCGGGCTCGGGCGCCGGGCTCACCCACTTGTCGGCGTTGTACGGGCCCATGCGCACGCCGGCATGGTCGTTCTTGAACGCGAAGTCATGGCCGCCCGGCGACTTCATGAACACCGTCTGCGCCGAGGGGTGCGTGGGCGTCAGGTACACCACGCCGGAGATGAAGCTGTTGGCATGGTTGTGCATGGCCTGGCGGCCGCCGGCGTCCAGCACGTTGACCCACATCTCCTTGAGCGACCAGCCCAGGCGCTCGCCGAACAGCAGTTCGCCATAGGCGCCCAGATGCGGCGTGATCAGGCCGGCGGCATCCACCAGCAGCGGGCTGTCGGCCGGCGTGAGCATGCGCGTGTGCGACAGGTGGGGCGAACTGCTGTTGTCCTGCACGGCCTGGGCGCTGAAGTGCGCGGCCAGCGCGTCCACCAGGCCGCGCGGCAAGGCACCGCCCACGCGCATGAAGGGGGTGGGAAAGAGATCGATGACCTGGGTGGACATGGTGCGTCGCCAACAGCAAGCGGGGGAATGGAGGGGTCAGCCGAGCAGCGCCGCCACGCGCAGCCAAGACCAGTAGGCGGCCACGCTGCCGATGCCGTACAGCGTCACCGCGCGGGCGCGGGCCAGTGCCGTGCCCTGGGGCGCCATGCGCCGGGCCAGGCCCAGCAGCGCCCAGGCCAGCGCCACGGTGGCGAGCTGGCCGAGCTCGACGCCGACGTTGAAGCTCAGCAGCGCCGCGGGCAGGTGCTGCTCGGGCAGGCCGATCTCCTTCAGCGCCCCGGCAAAGCCCAGGCCGTGCACCAGGCCGAACAGGAAGGCCACCAGCGCCGGCCAGCGGCGCGCCAGCGTCTGGCGGGTGTGCAAGGCCTCGCCGGCCACCAGCACGATGGACAGCGCGATCGTGGCCTCCACCGGGGGCGGCCGCAGCACCAGCCAGCCCAGGGCGCTGCTGGCCAGCGTGAGGCTGTGCGCCGCGGTGAAGGCGGTGATGGTCCACAGCAGCCGGCGCTGGAAGCCCACCAGGAACAGCAGGCCGATGACGAACAGCAGGTGATCGACGCCGCTCAGGATGTGCTCGACGCCCAGCACGGTGTAGGCCGAGGCCACCTCGCCCAGGCTGCGCCGGTCGTCGGCACTGCCGTACAACTGCACCGCCGGCTGCGCCGAGGTCAGCGTGTACACGCGCGTCTGCCCGTCGCGCCAGGCCACCTTCACCAGCGCGGCCGAGAAGCCGTTGCCGATGCCGTCGACCGCCAGGCGGCCGCTCAGCCCGGCCGCGCCGCAGCGCAGCAGCGGGCCCTGGGCCTGGCAGGGCTCGGGCCACACCGGCCGCAGCACCTCGGCCGGCGCGCGCTTCTCGCCCACGCCCCACTGCCAGACGAACTCACCCGGCGCGGTCTCGCGCAGGTGCATCTCGGCCATGCTCATCTCGTGGGCCTGGGCCTGGCCCGGCAGCCAGGCCACCACCACGGCCAGCCACAGGCCCAGCCACAGTGCGGCCGGGGCCCGGCGCCAGCGGTTCATCGCGCGGCCTCGCTGCGGATGGTGTAGCGCGTGGCCAGGGCCTTGATCGCGGCACTGCGGCGCTCGGCCAGCGTGGTGTCGATCCAGTCCTGGCGCACCACGTTGCGCAGCGGCTCGAAGGCGGCGGCGCGGGCCGGCGCCACGGCCTCCAGACGCATCGCACGCCAGACCTCGCGGCCGTTCTCGCGCGTGGCCAGTGCGCGCCACTCGCCCACCGGCCCGGCCTCCAGCGCCTTGGCGAAGTCGACGCCGTAGCTCTGCACCAGGTTGGCATGCGGGCGGCCCTTGTAGACGCGCAGGCCGGCGCGCGCATCGTTGCCCGCGCCGGCAGCGCCACCACCGTTGAGCGTGGCCACGAAGGCGCGCACCGCGGCCTCGTCGGGCCCGTTGGCATCGGCGGCCAGCACGGCTTCCTGGAAGTCGTAGCGTGCCGGCTCGTCGTACTTGTCGCGGTGGGCCTCGAACCAGCGGCGCAGTTCGGCGTCATCGGCCGCCGGGGGCTTCAGGTTGGCTTCCACCATGCTGAGCGCCTTGAAGATCACGCGCTCGCGGATGCTGGGGTCGCCCTGGTCGAGTTGCAGCGCCCTGCCCTCGCGGTACAGCACCTCGTTGCTCAGCCACACCTGGCGCAGCGCCTCCAGTTCCTTGGCGTCGGGCTCGCGGCCACGCGCGGCGCGGAAGGTGTCGCGCGCCTCCTTGTCCACCGCGGCGTCCATGACGATGACGCGCGGGTCGTCGGCGCGGCCGACCAGCACATGGTCCACCGCGAACAGCAGGCCGCCCAGCAGCAGGAAGTGCAGCAGCGGCTCGCGCATCCAGGCCGGCACTCGGCGTGAGCGGGGCGCAATGGCGTGATCGGCAGGCTGCGCCGGGAGGGCGGCGGAAGCAACGGGCGGCGAGGACATGGTGACGGCTCGGGCAAACAACGGCCGCCACGATGACAGACAAAGATGACGACAGAAAGACGACAGCCCATCGCACCGGCGATGGGCTGTCGGGACCATGGCCCCGCACGTCGGCGGGGCCCAGGCTCAGGTCAGACCGGTCTCACTTGACGCCGGCCACCACGGTGGCGCCCGCCACTTCCACGTAGATCGGGTTGCTGTAGAACCACAGGTCGGCCCAGGCCGCCACGTCATAGCTGACCATCTTCTGGCCGTTCAGCACGGCCAGGTGGTTGGGGCAGCCGTCGATGGCGCCCATGGCCTTGGTCCAGGTCACGGCGTTGGTCGGCACGTTGGTGCCCGTCACCGTGCAGGGGATGCGCAGGTTGGCGGCCACGGTGGCGTTGGTGAAGATGTCCGACAGCGGGTTGCCGCTGGCGTCGGTCTCGTAGGGCACGGCCGCCGGCAGGTTGGTGCCGCGCAGGCGCAGGTACTGCGAGGCCTGCACGCCGCTCAGGCGGAAGCTCATCTTCAGGAACTTGCTGTTGTCCGGGCCGGTCACGGTGGTCCAGCTGGGCGACTGCGCGTTGCCGTTGAAGGTCTTGATGATGCTGGCCGTGGTGTTCTTGGCACCGGCCGGCACCGCCGACAGGCCGGCCGTGCTGCCGTCGGCACGCAGCCAGTTGGCATTGCGCGGCCATTCGCCCGAATAGTCCGCCGAACCCGGCGCCTTGTAGCCCGTCACCAGGCCACGGATCACGTCGATGTGGTCCAGCACCGGCTTGTTCAGCGGCTGGGTGATGCCCACCTGGGCCAGCGACGGGTTGGCGAAGCTGTAGGGCGCGTTGTTGGTGCCTTCCGGATCGCGCACCACCACCGCCACCACCACCTCCTGGCCGGCGCGCAGCTTGAGCTTCTCGCCCATGGTGGCGCAGCCGGTCACGTCGATGTCGGTGTTGCCGGTGGCGGCGGCCACGGCGATGGCCTCCACCTGCGCGTTGCTGCGCGCGCCGATGCCCGGCGTGGACGCGCAGGCCACGAAGGCCAGGCGGTCGATCAGCTGGCCGCTGGCGGCCCAGTTGTTGCCGGTGCGCAGGCCGTCGACGATGGCCTGCGGGCGGATCTTGTCGCTGCCGTTGCGCACCATCGTGTAGTTGCGCTGGTACTCGCCCGGCTGGAAGTCCTGCGTCGAGCGGCGGTCGTCGGCCGAGAAGATGCCGCGGTTGTGCCAGTCGCTGCTGGCGAAGAACCACCAGTTGCGGCCTTCGCCCAGCAGCGCGTCCCACACGCCGCCCACCTGGCTGGCGTAGATGCCGGTGCCGCCATAGGTGGTGCCGCCCACCGAGTCGACGTTGGTGCTGCTGCCCACGAAGCTGTTGCGCAGCTGGCGGTACTCACCCCGCTCGGCCGACGCGCCGTGGCCCGGCTGCGACTCGAAGCCGAAGGCGATGTTGGGCGCGGTGTTGTTGAAGTTGCGCAGGTGCTCGATGTTGAAGCCGTTGTTGCCGTCCGGGTTGAACGGGCCGGCGCGCTCCAGGTGGGCCGGCACGTAGTAGCTGCCGTTGGCATGGTTGGCGGCCATCCACTTCAGCGCTTCCAGCGTCTTCAGGTGGCCCTTGGTGCCCAGGCCCGAGCCCACGCCGCTGCCGGTGGGGATCAGCTTCTGGCCGGTGGCGTTCCAGTTGTACTTGCTGGTGTCGCTGTAGTCGCTGCCCGGCACGGCGCAGTTCCAGTTGTTGCCGGTGGTCGAGCCGGTCACGTTGCCGCGGCTGGTGTCGGTGTCCCCCCGGTCGAAGCAGTAGCTCCACTGGGCCAGCGCCGTGGCATTGCCCAGCGCGGTGTAGCTGCTGCCGCTGGTCGACACGCTGTCGATGAACGACGGCATCTGGCCCGTGATCACCGACATCGAGGTGTGCTCGTGGCCGGCCACCACCGATTCCAGGCCCAGGAACAGCGGCACGTTCTTGTTGGCGGCCAGGTACTCCAGCACCGGGTACTGGTACTCCTGGATCGACTGCCAGCGCCACATGTTGCCCGTGCCGCCCACGCCACCGCCATTGCCCTTGATGGCCGCGGCGCCGATGCTGTTGGTCCAGGTGGTGGTGGGGCCCTTGGCCGCGTCGTGCGGGTAGGCCGGCGTGGCCAGGTCGGCATCTTCCACCAGCGTGCAGTTGCGCGCGCCGTTGCCGCCGTGGCCGGCCTGCACGAACCAGTCCAGACCCCACACGGCGGTCGACTTGTTCACCAGCTTCTGCATCGAGATCGAGCCGTCCGAGCAGGTGGTGTGGTTGTGGAAGTCGCCGGCCACGTACTTGCCGGCGGTCTTGCCGGCCGCGGTGGCGATGGTGGGCGCGACGCCGATGGCGGTGCTGCCAAGGGCAGCCAGGGCGGCCAGGGCGATCTGGCGCGGGGTGAATCCGAACTTCATGGTGCAACTTCTCCTGGGGTGTCTGGGCATGCCGCTCGTCCGTGCCCGGCAGTCGGCCGGCAAGGCGATCGGTGCATGAGGAAGGGTCGGCGGGATGCTAGGAACGGGCGGTGACTGCGGCGTGACGGATCAGCGACCACGGCGCAGGCCGCCGCTGACGCCCAGGTTCAGCGGAAGCGGAAGCTGGGGAAGTCGATGCTCAGCTGCGCCGGCACCTCGCCGCCGTGCTCGAACTGCAGCGTCAGCGGGTAGGCACGGCCCACGTGCAGCGGCATCTGCAGGCCGCTCAGGCGCAGCCAGGTGCCGCCCTCGGCCAGCTCGCTGTCCCGGCCGGCCGGGATCGCGAAGTCCACCACCGGCCGCGCCAGCGCGCCCGCGATGTCGGCATGCAAGGCCACGGGGGTCTGCACGCCCACCAGGCGGTCGGCGCGCTGCACACCGTCGAACTTCATGCTCACCACGGCCTCGTCGGCCCCTTCGGCCGTGGCGCGGGTCCAGGGGTGGAAGATGCGCAGCGTGGGCGCGAAGAACTCGCAGGCACGCGCCGAGGGCAGCAGGCCGGCGGCCCCCAGGCCGAGTGCGGCGCGCAGACATTGGCGACGTGGAAGACGGACGGTCATGGCGGGACGCACTCGGGCTGGCACACGGGACCGCCAGCATGGCCACGCCGCGTGGCAGCACGATGACCGGCGACGGACCCACGACCTGGGTGCGCCGCCGGCAGTGCAGGCCACCTTTGGATCTGCATGCACGCGTCACACGCGCGATGGCATGGCCATGCGACAACCGTGTGAAACACGGGCACCGCGAACACGGGGGCGCCGGCGCGCCAGATGACCCGCGCTGTCATCGTTTCGCGATAGAGCCGCCACACGGCGCTGCCTAGACTGGCCTTCGACATCCATCGGCCCGGGCTGCACCGGGCGTCCAACCTCCCGGAGTACCCATGGCCTTCGCCCGTTCCCTGATCGCTGCCGCCGCGTTGGCAGCCGCCCTGCCCGCCTTCGCGGTGCAATCGGTCACCAGCACCCTCACCTTCGACGAGGATGCGGTGCAGAGCAACTACTTCAGCCAGTCGATCGGCGCCTTCTACGCCAGCAGCGGCGCGGTGTTCGACGACGCGGCCTTCGCGCTGCGCAACGACGGCCTGGGCAGCGGCACCCATGGCGAGTACTTCACCAACAACCCGTCGGGCCTGGGCGTTCTGGTGGTCGACCCGTCGGCCACCGGCACGGTGGTCAGCGCCGCCGCCGGCAAGGCCTTCGTCGGCGAGGTGTCGTTCTACTACTCGGCCACCGCCGATGTGCTGCCCGCCGTGAGCGTGTACGCCGGTGCCAACGGCACGGGCCAGCGCCTGGCCAAGCTGGCCGTGCTGGAGAACGTGTCCGACGCCGGCTGCACCGACAGCGCCTACTGCGGCTGGAACAAGGTGTCGATCAGCTTCACCGGCCAGGCCCAGTCGATCGTGTTCGCCAGCGGCGCCGGCGCCGTGGCCTATGACAACGTGAGCATCAGCACCGTGCCCGAGCCCGAGAGCTACGCGCTGATGCTGGCCGGCCTGGCCGCCGTCGGCCTGATGGCCAGCCGCAGCCGCCTGCGCTGAGCATCGGCACGGGCCGCTGGCCCGGTCTCAGCGCAGCGCCACCAGCACCCGCCCCTGCTCGGCACGCACCGGGTGGGCCTGCACCGACTGATCGGGCAGCTCCAGGCACTCGCCGGTGGCCAGGTCGAAGTGGTTCTTGTACAGCGGCGAGGCCACGACCACGCGTTCGCCCAGGTTGCCGACCAGGCCGCGCGCCAGCACGCTGGCACCCGACTTCGGGTCGACGTTGTCGATGGCATAGAGCCGGTCCTGGCCCACGCGGAACACGGCCACGTGGCGGCCTGCCACGCGCGCGGCCACGCCGGTGTCGGGCAGGATGTCGTCGAGGGCGCAGACCTCGGTCCAGGCGGCCTGGGTGCTGGCGGCGCTGAGGGTGTCGGTGCTCATGGGAATTCCTGGCTGGGGCTGCGGAGGTCAGACGGCCGGCGCGTCGGCCGGGTTCAGTGCGGCGGCGTCGCGCTCGGCGTCGCGGGCCGGGCGGATCTGGCCGCGCTCCTTGACGAACACGATGTGCTCGTCGGCCGCCTCGCTGTTGACGAAGCTGCGGAAGCGCGCGCGCACCGCGGGGGTGGTGACGGCGGTCTTCCACTCGCACTGGTAGGTGGCCACCACATGCGCCATCTGCGCTTCCAGCTCTGCGCCCAGGCCCAGCGTGTCGTCCACCACCACGCCGCGCAGGTAGTCGAGGCCGCCTTCCAGGTTGTCGCGCCAGGTGCTGGTGCGCTGCAAGCGGTCGGCGGTGCGCACGTAGAACATCAGGAAGCGGTCGATCAGCTGGATCAGGCGCTCCTGGCTCAGGTCGCTGGCGATCAGCTCGGCATGGCGCGGTTTCATGCCGCCGTTGCCGCAGACGTAGAGGTTCCAGCCCTTCTCGGTGGCGATCACGCCCACGTCCTTGCCCTGGGCTTCGGCGCACTCACGCGTGCAGCCCGACACGCCGAACTTGATCTTGTGCGGCGCGCGCAGGCCCTTGTAGCGGTTCTCCAGCGCCACGGCCAGGCCCACCGAGTCGCCCACGCCATAGCGGCACCAGGTGCTGCCCACGCAGCTCTTCACGGTGCGCAGGCTCTTGCCGTAGGCATGGCCGCTCTCGAAGCCGGCGGCGATCAGCTCCTCCCAGATGAAGGGCAGCTGCTCGACACGCGCACCGAACAGGTCCACGCGCTGGCCGCCGGTGATCTTGGTGTACAGGCCGTACTTCTTCGCCACCTGGCCCACGGCGATCAGGCCCTCGGGCGTGACCTCGCCGCCCGGCATGCGCGGCACCACGCTGTAGCTGCCGTCCTTCTGGATGTTGCCCAGGTAGTAGTCGTTGCTGTCCTGCAGCTTGGCCAGCTCGGGCTTCAGCACGAAGTCGTTCCAGCAGCTGGCCAGGATGCTGGCTGCGGCCGGCTTGCAGATGTCGCAGCCCAGGCCCTGGCCGTGCTTGGCCAGCAGCGCATCGAAGCTTTTGATCTGGCCCACGCGGATCAGGTGATAGAGCTCCTGGCGCGAGTAGGCGAAGTGCTCGCAGAGGTGGTTGTTCACCGCCATGCCGCGCTTGGCCATCTCGGCCTTCATCACCTGCGTGACCAGCGGCACGCAACCGCCACAGGTGGCGCCGGCCTTGGTGCAGCTCTTGATGGCGCCGATGGTGGTGGCACCCTCGCCCACCGCGGCGCAGATCTGGCCCTTGCTGACGTTGTTGCACGAGCAGATCTGGGCCGAGTCGGGCAGCGCATCCACGCCCAGGCCGGGCTTGGCCTTGCCGTCGCTGCTGGGCAGGATCAGGAACTCGGGGTCGGCCGGCAGCGCGATGCCGTTCAGCGCCATCTGCAGCAGCGTGCCGTACTCGTCGGCATTGCCCACCAGCACGGCGCCCAGCAGCTGCTTGCCGTCGGCGCTGGTGACGATCTTCTTGTAGGTCTGGCGCAGCTCGTCGGTGTAGCTGAAGGTCTTGCAGTGCGGGGTCTTGCCTTGCGCGTCGCCGATCGAGGCCACGTCCACGCCCATCAGCTTGAGCTTGGTGCTCATGTCGGCGCCGACGAATTGCGCATCGGTGGCGCCGGCGATGTGGCGCGCGGCCACGCGGGCCATGTCGTAGCCGGGGGCCACCAGGCCGAAGGTCTGGTCGTTCCAGCTGGCGCATTCGCCGATGGCGTAGACATCGTGGTCGGCCGTGCGGCAGTGGCTGTCGATGACCACGCCGCCGCGCGCGCCGATGGCCAGCGCACACTGGCGGGCCAGCTCGTCACGCGGGCGGATGCCGGCCGAGAACACGATCATGTCGGTCTCGAGCCAGGTGCCGTCGGCGAACACCATGCGGTGGTAGGCCGAGGCGCCGTCGGTGATCTCGGTGGTGTTGCGGCTGGTGTGCACCTGCACGCCCAGGTCCTCGATCTTGCTGCGCAGCACCTTGCCGCCGGCGTCGTCCACCTGCACGGCCATCAGCCGCGGCGCAAACTCCACCACATGCGTCTGCAGGCCCATGTCCTTCAGCGCCTTGGCGCATTCCAGGCCCAGCAGGCCGCCGCCCACCACCACACCGCTCTTGCTCTTGGCACCGCGGGCCTGCATGGCCTCCAGGTCCTCGATGGTGCGGTAGACGAACACGTCGTCGCGCTCGCGCCCCGGCACCGCCGGCACGAAGGGGTAGCTGCCGGTGGCCAGCACCAGCTTGTCGTAGGCCAGCACCTCGCCGTCGGCGGTGGTCACGGTCTTGTCGCGGCGCTCGATGGCCACGGCCTTGGCGGCCAGGCGCAGCGAGAAGCCGGTGCGCTCGAAGAAGCCCGGCTCCACCAGCGACAGCTGCTCGGCCGTGGTGCCCGAGAAGAAGGCCGACAGGTGCACGCGGTCGTAGGCCGGGCGCGGCTCCTCGCACAGCACGGTGACCTGCACGTCGGTGAGGCCGGTCTCGGCCAGGCTTTCCAGGAACTTGTGGCCCACCATGCCGTGGCCGACGACGATGATCTTCATGAGCGCGCTTTCAGTACAGAGAGAGGGGTCACACGCGCCAGGAGGCGACGGCCCCGGTGCGCCGCTGGCGTGCGACGCGGTGGGCCCGTGCGGGACGCGGGATCGGAGGGTGTGATGAGGCAGCTCCGGGTGGATGCCCCGGCAGGCGGCGGTGGATGCGGGCCGGCCTGACTCCACCATCGGCAGTGGAGGCTGGTCTTCGAGCACCCACCAGCGCGCGCGGCGCGGCAGCAGGGTCGATGCGCAGCAAGAGCAATCGATGTGCCAAGCCGCAAGAGGCCGCCGGAGCCCGCCAGCGCCGGCCGGCGCCCGCCCGACGCCCCTGAACGCGGCGATCGCGCACCAACACGGTGGATGGGTCGCGGCCGGGCGCACTACCAGCGTGCCCCGCACCGGCGTCGCCCACGTGACCCTGGCTGCCGAGCGGCGCTCCTAGCATCCGGCGGCCATCCGTTGCGCCACCCACGGCGCCGGCCACGCCCACCCCCAAATTCCGGAGACCCGACATGCACCGCACCCCGCCGACCCTGCACCGCCTGGCCGCTGCCGCCGCCCTGGCCCTGGGCGCCCTGTCGGCCCAGGCCGAGACGGTGAAGATCGCCTTCATCGACATCCTGTCGGGCCCGTTCGCCCGTGCCGGCGAGGGCTCGCTGGCGCAGATGCGCGAGGTCATCAGCCAGATCAACGCCCGCTCGGCCGCCACCGACCCGAAGTTCGAGGTGGTGCCCTTCGACAACAAGGGCACGCCGCAGGAGAGCATCAACGTGCTCAAGGCCGCCAACGACCAGGGCATCCGCTACCTCACCCAGGGCGGTGGATCGGGCGTGGCCTTCGCGCTGTCCGACGCCATCACCAAGCTGGCCGAGCGCGAGCCCGACAAGGCCATGCTCTACCTGAATTACGCGGCCATGGACCCCGGCCTGACCAACGACCGCTGCAGCTTTTGGCACTTCCGCTTCTACCCGACCAGCGAGATGAAGATTGAGGCGCTGACCACCTACTTCCAGAAGCAGCGCCCGGACATCAAGAAGGTGTTCCTGCTCAACGAGAACTACACCCACGGCCAGCAGGTCAGCAAGGCCAGCCGCGAGTACCTGACGCGCAAGCGCCCCGACATCCAGATCGTCGGCGACGACTTCGTGCCGCTGGCCCAGGTGCGCGACTTCGCGCCGCAGATCGCCAAGATCCGCGCCTCGGGCGCCGACACGGTGATCACCAGCAACTGGGGCAGCGACCTGAGCCTGCTGTTCCGCGCCGCCAAGGACAGCGGCCTGAACATCAACTTCTTCACCATGAACGCCAACAACCCCAGCATCCCGGCCTCGCTGGGCAACTGGGGCGCCGACAAGGTGGGCGTGATCTGGAACTGGGGCCACAACGCACCCACGCCCGAGCTGGAGAAGATCTACGTCGACTACAAGAAGAAGACCGGCGACGACTTCATCTTCGCCGCGCACTGGAACGGCCTGAACATGCTGATGGCCGCCATGCGCCAGGCCAAGAGCACCGACCCGAAGAAGGTGGCCTTCGCGCTGGAGGGCCTGAAGTACAAGAGCCCGCAGGGCGAGCTGGAGATGCGCAAGACCGACCACCAGCTGCAGGCGCCACTGTACCTGGGCATGTGGGCCAAGCAGGGCAGCAAGGGTGTGAAATACGATGCCGAGAACACCGGCTACGGTTTCCGCTCCGAGGTGGTGTGGGACAGCTACATCAGCGCCCAGCCCACCTCGTGCCAGATGAAGCGACCGGGCTGAACCACCCCCTGGAAGATCGTGCCATGAGCTACCGAAACCTCGGCCGCAGCAACCTCCAGGTCTCGGCCCTGTGCCTGGGCACGATGATGTTCGGCGACCAGACCGACGAGGCCGAGGCCGGGCGCATCGTGGCCGACGCGCACGCCCACGGCGTGAACTTCGTCGACACCGCCGACGTCTACACCAACGGCGCGTCCGAGGCCATGCTGGGCCGGCTGATCCGCCACCAGCGGCATGACTGGGTGCTGGCCACCAAGCTGGGCAACACCATGTCGTCGCGGCCCAACGAGAGCCGCTACTCGCGCGTGTGGATGCTGCGCGAGGTGGATGCCAGCCTGGCCCGCCTGGGCACCGACCACATCGACATCCTGTACCTGCACCGCGACTTCGCCGGCATGAACCTGGACGAGCCCATCCAGGCCGTGGGCGACCTGATCCGCGCCGGCAAGATCCGCTACTGGGGCTTGTCGAACTTCCGCGGCTGGCGCATCGCCGAGATGGTGCATGGCGCCGCGCGCCTGGGCGTGCCGGCGCCGGTGGTGTGCCAGCCGTACTACAACCTGCTCAACCGCATGCCCGAGGTCGAGATCATCCCGGCCTGCGCGCACCACGGCATCGGCGTGGTGCCCTACAGCCCGATCGCCCGCGGCGTGCTCACCGGCAAGTACCCGCCCGGCGCCCAGCCCGAGGCCGGCACCCGCGCCGGCCGCGGCGACAAGCGCATCGCCGAGACCGAGTTCCGCGCCGAGTCGCTGGCCATCGCGCAGCAGCTGAAAGCCCATGCCGAAGCCAAGGGCGTGACGCTGGCGCAATGGGCCACGGCCTGGGTGCTGGCCAACCCGGCCATCAGTTCGGTGATCGCCGGGCCGCGCACGCTGGCGCAATGGCAGGACTACCGGCCGGCGCTGGGTTGCGTGATCGACGCCGACGACGAGGCCCTGGTCGACAGCCTCGTGGCGCCCGGCCACCCGTCGACGCCGGGCTTCAACGACCCGGCCTACCCGCTGATCGGCCGCCCGGTGGCGGGCCGCTTGCCGTCACGGGCCTGATTCACCCCGCCGCGCCGGGCTCGCTCAGCAGGAAGTGCGCGCGGCACACCGCGATCGGCACGTCGGGGCTTTTCTGCCAGCAGCGCACCTGCACCAGGGCCACGCGGGCACCCAGGCGCACGATCTCGCAGCGGGCGAAGGTTTCCTCGGGCCGGCCGGCGCGCAGGTAGTCGATCGAGAAGTCGATCGACTTGGGCTGCTTGGCGCCGCCCACCGTGTGGATGACCTGCAGCGTGGCCGCGGTCTCGGCAAAGCCGGCGATCACGCCGCCATGCAGGGCCGGCAGGCGCGGGTTGCCCACCAGCTTCTCGTCGAAGGGCAGGCGGTACAGGCGCTCGTCGCCGGCCAGGGATTCGCGGATGCCGAGGTAGTCCACATACGGAATCGGCTGGCCCAGTTGCACCGCGCTGGCGTCGGCCGGCGCCTGCCAGGCCGGCGCCTCGGCCACCGCGCCACCGGCCGGCGCGCTGGATACCATCGGCTCGTGCGCGCGGCGCGAGCCGGCGGGTGTGGACAGCATGAAGGTGGCCTGCACCGTGGCCAGCGGCGCCTCGCGGTCGGTGTGCCAGACCTCGCCGCGCACGAAGCCCACGCTGGCCGTGATGCGGTGGCAATGCGCCTCGCACCACAGCGCATGGCCGGGCGCGGCCGGGCGCAGGTAGTCCATGCGCAGGTCCAGCGTGGCATAGGGCGCGCGCTCGCGCATCGCCGCGCCCACCGCCAGGCCGCAGGCCGAATCGGCCAGCACCGTCAGCGGGCCGGGGTGCAGCACGTTGCGCACCGCATCGCCCAGCCATTCGGGCCGGTCGGGCAGGCGCATGGTGCCGCGCGCCGGGCCCACGGCCGTGACCTCCAGGCCGATCGCGGCCATGTGCGGCGCACGGCCCACGTACTTGCGGTTCAGGTCGTCGAGCAGCGAGGTCATGCGCTGGATGGTAGCCGCCGGGTCCGGCGTGCCGGCGTCGCGCGGGTGCCAGCGGCCTTGGCGCCGTCCGTGGTGTCCGCCGGGGTCGCTTCGCAGGCACCACAGACAAGGCCGCGCCCGTCGGACGGTGCGACCACTGGCCCCGCCTGCGCCAACGACTCGATGATCGGGCAGTCGGGCCGCTCGTCGCCATGGCAGCCATGCACCAGGTGCTCCAGCGCCGCCTTCATCGCGCCCAGCTCGCGCAGCTTCTCGTCCAGCGCCGCGATGTGCGCCTCGGCCAGCGCCTTGACCTCGCGGCTGGAGCGGCTGCGGTCGTGCCACAGGCCCACCAAGCGCGCGATCTCGGCGATCGAGAAGCCCAGGTCGCGGGCATGGCGGATGAAGCGCAGCGTCTGCACATCGGCCGGCCCGTACTGGCGGTAGCCCGCATCGGTACGCTGCGCCGCCGGCAGCAGGTTCACGCTTTCGTAGTGGCGGATCATCTTGGCCGACACGCCGGTGGCGGCGGCCGCCTGGCCGATGTTCAACATGCGGGGCTCCTGGGGCGGCAGTTTCAAGCTTCCCATGATGTCAAGGTCAAGCCAGGGATGGCAAGGCTTGCGCTGGGTCAGACCGGCGCGATGTCCGCCTTGACCTTGCCCCAGGGGGAAGGTCGACAGTGACGCCATGGACCACCGGAGACCGACCATGACCACCTTCCAGATCCCCGATATGAGCTGCGGCCATTGCGTGGGCGCCATCACCCGCGCGGTGCAGGCGCTGGACGCCGGGGCCGAACTGGCCTTCGACCTGCCGAACCACCGCCTCACCGTGCAGCACGGCCGCGCCAGCGCGGCGGCGATGGCCGAGGCCATCACCGAGGCCGGCTACACGCCCACCGAGCAGGCGGCGCCCGCAGCCGCCGCACCCGCCAGCCCCCGCCCCGGCGGCTGCTGCGGCGGTAGCAGGGCTTGCCATACCTGAATCCGGCCGGAACGGCCCCAGAATGGGGCATGTCCTCGATGTCGGATGTGCGCCTGCTGTTCCTGATGGCGATGCTGTCCAGCCTGCTGCTGGCGCTGAACATGCTGCTGATCCGGCGGCTGAATCCCGAGCTCAAGGGCGTGAGCGCCTGGCAGACGGGTTCGGCCATCAGCGCGCTGGGCTTCTGCCTGGTGTCGCTGCGCGGCGTGGTGCCCGATGCGCTGTCCATCGTGCTGGCCAACGGCCTGGGCGTGCTGGGCACCGCCCGCACGCTGCGCGGCATGCGCGAAGCGCTGGACCTGCCGCCATTGCCGGCGGTGGAATGGCTGGCCGCCGGCGCTGCCGCGCTGATCTGCCTGGTGTTCACCTATGTCGAGCCCAGCCTCAGCGCACGCATCCGCGGCGTGTCGCTGTCCTTCCTGCTGCTGGGGTTGTACGGCATGGCCACCGCCTTCGGCCGCCAGGCCACGGCCGATGCCAACCGCTGGGCCTGGCGCAGTGTGGGCCTGATCGTGCTGGTGGCCAGCACCGCGCACCTGCTGCGGCTGCTGAGCTTTCCTGACCATCCGCAGTCGGGCCAGGACTACATGGCCGTGCGCCAGACGCAGGAGGCCGTGCTGCTGGCGGTGGCGCCGGCCTACCACCTGACGCTGATGTTCGCGCTGACCTTCGTGGTGGCCACCCGCGTGGTCGGCAGCCTGCGCCGCAGCGAAGGGGCCCAGCGCGATCTGGTGCAGCGCCTGCGCGACAGCGAGCAGCAGCTGCAGACCCTGATCGCCCAGGCGCCGATGGCCATCGCGATGCTCGACCGCGAGCTGCGCTACATCGTGGCCAGCGGCCACTGGCAGCAGCGCATGGCCGCCACCGACATGCCGCTGGCCGGCCACCGCGTGGGCGAGCATCGCCGCGTGCTGCTGCCGCCCGGCTGCATCAGCGCCCAGCGCCGCGTGCTGGATGGCGAGACGGTGTCGGGCCACTCCGACGCCCTGCACTTCGCGGGTGAGCCGCCGCGCCTGTTCGACTGGACCGCATCCCCCTGGCGCGGGCCCGATGGCACGGTGGGTGGTCTCATCCTGTGCGTGGAAGAGGTCACCGAGCGCGAGCGGGCCGTGGCCGCGCTGCGCGAATCGAACTCCAAGTTCGCCTCGGTGTTCGAGACCGGCCTGGTGGGCATGGCCATCAACAGCCTGCCCGACGGCCGCTTCATCGACATCAACAGCGCCTGGCTGCAGCTGCTGGGCTATGAGCGCAGCCAGATCGTCGGCCGCACCGGCGACGAGCTGCAGCTGTGGACCGACCCCGGCCTGCGCACGCGCACGCTCGACGCGCTGAAGCAGGACGGTCGCATCACCGCGGTGGAGGCCCAGCTGCGCCGCGCCGACGGCCGCACCGTCGACGCGCTGTTCTCGGCCAATTGCGTGCGGGCCGACGGCCGGCAGCTGTTCGTCAGCATCCTGGCCGACGTGTCGGCGCTGAAGGCGGCGCAACGCTCGCTGCAGGCCCAGAAGCAGGACCTCGAGCAGACGGTGGCGCTGCGCACCCGCGACCTGGCCCAGGCCCTGGACGCGGCCGAAGCCGCCAACCGCACCAAGAGCGCCTTCCTGGCCAACATGAGCCACGAGATCCGCACCCCGCTCAACGGCATCCTGGGCATGGCCTACCTGGTGCGCAGCTCGGGCGTCACGCCGGTGCAGCAGCAGCGCCTGGACCAGCTGGAAGGCGCCGGGCGCCACCTGCTGCAGGTGATCAACGACGTGCTGGACCTGTCCAAGATCGAGGCCGGCGGCCTGGTGCTGGAGGAACGGCACTTCCTGGCCGCCGAGCTGGAAGCCCTGGTCAGCGCGGTGGTGGTGCCGCTGGCCGCGGCCAAGGGCCTGCGCCTGGCCATCGACCTGACGGCACTGCCGGCCGAGCTGGTGGGCGACAGCGCACGCCTGGCCCAGGCGCTGATCAACCTGCTGTCCAACGGCATCAAGTTCACCGACGCCGGCGTGGTGACGCTGCGCGCGATGCTGCGACGCCTGGACCGCGAGGGCTGCGAGCTGGAGTTCGAAGTGCAGGACACCGGCATCGGCATGAGCGACGCGCAGATGGCGCAGATCTTCCGCCCCTTCGGCCAGGCCGATTCGTCGGTGACGCGGCGCTACGGCGGCACCGGCCTGGGCCTGGTGATCACCCAGCGGCTGGCCGAGCTGATGGGCGGCAGCGTGACCGTGAGCAGCCAGCCCGGTGCCGGCAGCTGCTTCTGCCTGCAGGTGCGCCTGGGCCTGCCCCCCACCGGCACCGGCCTGCCGGCCGCCGACCCGCCCGACCTGCAGGCCGCCCGGCGCAGCGAAGCCGCCCTGCGCGCCCGCCTGGCCGGGCGACCGGTGCTGGTGGTGGAGGACGACCTGCTCAGCCGCAGCTTCATGGCCGACCTGCTGGACGACATGGGCCTGGCGCACGAGGCCGCCGGCGACGGTGGCGAGGCCGTGGCCTGCGCCGCCGCCCGGCCCTACGCCGTCATCCTGATGGACCTGCACATGCCCACCCTCGGCGGTGCCGAGGCCACGCAGCGCATCCGTGCGCTGCCGGCCCACGCGCACACCCCCATCGTGGCCATCACGGCCGATGCCGGCGAGGAGCAGCGCGCCGAGTGCCTGCGCACAGGCTTCGACGCGGTGCTGCACAAGCCCCTGGTGCCGGCCCAGCTGGTGGAGGTGCTGCTGCGCGTGGTGCCTGAGCCGGACCCATCGCCGGGCCTGTGACGCCGGCTGCCCTCCTGCGCCCGGAAGGCCTTGCATCGACAATCGCGCGATGACGCTGAAGTACCTGCACGGCTACCCGCCCGCCCTGCTGGCCCAGGTGCAGGGCCTGATCGACGCCGGCCGGCTGGCCGAGGTGGTGGCCCAGCGCCACCCCGAGCCGGCGGCCATCCGCAACGAGCGCGCGCTGTACGACTACGTGTGCGAGATGAAGGCGCGCCACATGCGCAGCGCACCGCCGCTGTCCAAGGTGGTGTTCGACCCCAAGCTGCACATCCTGAACAACGCGCTGGGCACGCACACCGCCATCTCGCGCGTGCAGGGCGGGCAGCTGAAGGCCAAGCGCGAGATCCGCATCGCCACGCTGTTCAAGGACGCGCCGGCCGACTTCATGCGCATGATCGTGGTGCACGAGCTGGCGCACCTGAAGGAGCGTGCGCACGACAAGGCGTTCTACGCGCTGTGCTGCCACATGGAGCCCGACTACCACCAGCTGGAGTTCGACCTGAGGCTGTGGCTCACGGCGCGGGACATCGGCGGCGGCTGACGCCCCCAGGGCCCCGCGACGCCAGGGGAAATCAGGACGGGTCAGCCCGGGCTGAACACGCTGATCCGGTTCTTGCCGCCGCGCTTGGACTGGTACAGCGCCGCATCGGCGCAGGCCAGCAGCGGCCCCGCCTGCACGCCGTGCTGCGGATACAGCGCCACGCCGACGCTGGCCGACACGCTGACCTCGCCGCGCCCCGGCAGCATCACCGGCCGGCGCACGGCGTCGATCACCCGGTGCAGCACCGGCATCCAGTCGCCCTCGGTGTCCACCGGCGCGATCAGCAGCACGAACTCGTCGCCGCCCAGGCGGGCCACGGTGTCGCTGGCCCGCACGCACGAGGCCAGGCGCCGCGCCACCTTCTTCAGCAGGCGGTCGCCGGCCTCGTGGCCGTGTTCGTCGTTGACCGCCTTGAAGCCGTCCAGGTCGAGGTAGGCCACCACCACCTGGCGGCCCGACCGCTCGGCGGTCGCGACCGCCTGCTGCAACCGGTCGGCCAGCAGCAGGCGGTTCGGCAGACTGGTCAGCGCGTCGTGGAAGGCGATGTGCTCGACCTGGGTCTGGTAGTCCTTGAGCTGGGTGATGTCCGCCAGCACCCACATCGACTCGCCCGCTTCGCGGGACAGGCGCGAGCCGCTGGCGTCGACCCAGATCATGCTGCCGTCCTTGCGGCGCAGGTGCCACTGGGCGCGATGCCGGCCGCTGCTGCGCAGCGCGCGGCGGGCCTCGTCGATGGCGGCCTGCGCCTCGGCCGCATCGGCAAACAGCACCGCCGCGGACTGGCCATGCAGTTCGTCGCGGCCGTAGCCGAACATCGCGCCCAGCGCGCCGTTCTGCCAGATGGCCTGCTCGCCGCGCAACTTGACGATGCCGACCACCTCGTTGTTGAGCATGGCGTTCTGCTCGGCAGCCAGCCGGTGCAGTTCGGCACGGGCCTGGTGCACCTCGGTCACGTCGTACATCACCGAGCGGCTGCGCAGAAAGTGGCCCTGCGCGTCGTAGATCGCGCTGGCGGTCACGCTGACCCAGCGCGTCGTGCCGTCGCGCCCCTGCAGCTCGAACTCGATCGGGCCCATCGAGCCCTCGGCCTTGAAGGTCGGGAACATCAGCCGGAACAGGTTGCGGCTGCCCTCGCTGAAGAAGTCCAGCGGCCCCAGGATGCCCAGCACGGCGTCGGCCGGCAGGCCCAGCCAGGCCAGGGTCAGCGCATTGGCCTGGATGAAGCGGCCCTGCGCGTCCAGCGAGTAGTAGCCGCAGGGCGCCTGGTCGTACAGGTCGTTGAGCTGGGCCGTGGTCTCGGTCAGGCGCGCCTGCATGCGCTTGCGCTCGGTGATGTCCTGGAAGGCCCCCACCAGGCGCACGGCCTGGCCGTCCTCGAACTCGGCCTCGCCCACCGCGCGCACCCACAGCGGCCGGCCCTTGGCGGTGACGATCTGCGCCTCGATGTCCCAGCCCACGCCGGTGACGATGGCCAGGTTGACGGCCTGCTGCACCGCCGCGCGCGACGCGGGCGCATAAAAGGCCAGCGCGGCCGACAGCGTGGGCACGAACTCGGGGTCCACCTCGTGGATCAGCCGGGTCTGCGCGGTCCATTCGACGGTGCCGGCGCGCAGGTCGTACTGCCAGCCGCCCACGCCGGCCACACGGCCCGTGCGTTCCAGCAGCTTGCGGCTGTCGTGCAGTGCCGCCTCGGCGCGGCGGCGATCGGTGATGTCGCGTCCGACCGACTGCACCATCGGCGCACCGTGCTCGTCGTGCTGCAGGCTGTTGGTCCACGAGATCCAGCGCACCTGGCCGTCGGCGGCGACGTTGCGGTTGACCGCCTCGATCGGCCCGTCGCCGTCGAGCACGCGCGCGAAGCGCGCTTCCACCAGCGGCCGGTCGGCGATGGCGATCATCGAGTAGATGCTCACGCCCTCCATCGACTCCGGCGCGCGGGCCAGCAGCTGCCGGTAGGCGCCGTTGGCGTAGATCAGCCGGCCGTTGGGCCGCGCCAGCGAGATGAAGTCATGCTGCTGCTCGACCATGCGGCGGTAGCGCGACTCGCTCTCGGCCAGCGCCTGGACATGCGCCTCACGCGCCTGCAGCGTGCGCGTGATCAGGTCGCGCCGCATTGCCAGCGCCTCGGTGGCCGCGCGGGCCAGCTGCTGCAGCGCCTGCGCCTGCCGCGCATCCAGCTGCCGTGCCTGGTGGTCGATGACGCACAGCGTGCCGATGCGGGCGCCCCCCTCCACCACCAGCGGCGCACCGGCATAGAAGCGGATGCCCGGCTCGCCGACCACCAGCGGGTTGTCGTGGAAGCGCTCGTCCTGCGCGGCATCCGGCACCTCGAACAGTGCGTCGCCGGCGATGGCGTGGGCGCAGAACGCCACATGCCGAGGGGTTTCGGTCACGCCGTCCAGGCCCACGTTGGCCTTGAACCATTGCCGGTCCTCGTCGACCAGCGACAGCAGCGCGATCGGCGTGCCGCACACATCGGACGCCATGCGTGCCAGGTGCTCGAACAGCGGCTCGGATGCGCTGTCCAGCACCCGCATGCCGCGCAGTGCGGCCAGGCGCTCGGCCTCGACATGCTCGGGAAGCTCGACGGTCTTCATGGGCGAACGGTGCGCCGACTGCGAGGCGACCTGGGCGTCAGATCACCCACCATAACGGAAATTGGCGGTGGACGCCCCGGCACCTGGGCCGGCCAGGATGGCTCTCAGGGCTGGATCGCCATGCCCCACAGCGCGCGGCCGTCGCCCACCGTGCCCAGCAGCGCGGCGTGGCCGGTGGCCAGGTCCAGCCGGTACAGGCGGGTGCGGCCGTGGCGGCGCAGCGCGGCCAGCGCGGTGTTGTCGGTGTCGCTGATGTCCATCGCGGCGTCGTCCAGCGCGCCGGTGCCCAGCATGCCCACGGTGCGCAGCAGGCCGGTGTTGGGAGACACCGGCGGCACCGCGTCCTCGTGCGAGCCCTGGGTCAGCAGCGCGCCGGTGGCCAGGTCCAGCGCGTAGTTGGTGGTGCGCTTGTCGTCGCGCAGGTTGTAGGTGTAGCCCGCGGCGGCCACGCGCGGCGGCTGTGCCGCGCCCACATCGCCGGGCGCCCAGGCCAGCGGCGGGTCGGTGGCGGCCAGCGCACCGGTGTCGGGGTGCAGGCGCAGGTTCTGGCCGCTGTCGCTGACCACGCGCACGCGGTCGGCCGCCGGGTTGAAGTCGACCCCGAAGCGCTGGCCCTGCAGCGCCACGGCGGCCGTGCCCACCGGCTTGAGCTGGCCGCTGGCGGTGTCGATGGTGACCAGCACGCCACCGCTGGTCAGGCCGTACAGCACGCCGCGGGCGACGCGGAAGTCCATGCCCACCAGGGTCTGCCCGGCCGGCAGGCCACGCAGCGGCACGCGGCTGTCGATGCGCTGCGGCGTGCCGGCATTGAAGCGGATCAGCTCGCCCGCGTCGGTGACGGCCAGCACCGTTTCCTTGCGCGGCACGGGCGGCGGCTCGGGCGCCTCGCGCGGCGCGCCGGGCACGCCGGCGCAGGCGGCCAGCGCGGCGGCGCTGGCAGCGGTCAGGACGGACAGCAGATGGCGGCGTGTGGATGACTCGGGCATGGCGAAGCGGACCGGGAAGCTGCTGGATCCCCGCATATCGGCCGGCAGCGCGCCGGCCTTGAGCGCGGCCGCTGAGCGGCGCGGCGGCTCACAGCCGGCGTGCCTTCACCGATCGGCCCTTCACCTTGCCGGCGTTCAGCCCGCGCAGCGCCTGGTCGGCCACCTCGCGCTGCACCGCCACGTAGGTGGCGAAGTCGTTCAGGTCGATGCGGCCGATGGCGGTGCCGGGCAGGCCGATGTCCTTGGTCAGCGCACCCAGCACATCGCCACGGCGGATCTTCTCCTTGCGGCCGCCCAGGATCTGCAGCGTCACCATCGGCGGGCGCAGCGGGCCGGCACCGGCCTGCGCCGCGGCGGCCGCCTCCAGCTCGGCCAGCGGCAGCCAGCGGCTTTCGCGGCCCTGCAGCTGCTCGATGCGGCCCACCCGGCCCATCTCGTCCAGGCTGGCCAGGCTGAAGGCCAGGCCCGACTCACCAGCGCGGCCGGTGCGGCCGATGCGGTGCACATGCACCTCGGCCTCGGGCGTGATGTCCACGTTGACCACGGCCGCCAGCTTGGCGATGTCCAGGCCGCGCGCGGCCACGTCGGTGGCCACCAGCACGCTGGCGCTGCGGTGGCTGAACTGCACCAGCACCTGGTCGCGGTCGCGCTGGTCCAGGTCGCCGTGCAGTTCCAGCGCGGCAATGCCCTGCCCCTGCAGCACCGCCACCAGATCGCGGCACTGCTGCTTGGTGTTGCAGAAGGCCAGCGTGCTCTCGGGGCGGTAGGCCTGCAGCAGCAGGCCCACGGCATGCAGGCGCTGGCTGTCGCTCACCTCGATGAAGCGCTCGTCGATCTGCGGCGCGGCCTGCGGCTCGTCCACCCGCACCTCGCGCGGCTGGCGCAGGTAGCGCGCGGCCAGCTGGGCCACGTCGTCCGGGTAGGTGGCAGAGAACAGCAGCGTCTGGCGCTGGCCGACCGCCGGGCACGCCTTGGCGATGGCGGCGATGTCGTCGGCGAAGCCCATGTCCAGCATGCGGTCGGCCTCGTCCAGCACCAGGGTGGTCAGGCCGCGCAGGTCCAGCGCCGCACGGCCCAGGTGGTCCAGCACGCGGCCCGGCGTGCCCACCACCACATGCGCACCATGCGCCAGGCTGGCCAGCTGCGGCGCGATGGGCGAGCCACCGCACAGCGTCAGCACCTTCACGTTGTCCTCGGCGCGGGCCAGCCGGCGCATCTCCTGGCTGACCTGCTCGGCCAGCTCGCGCGTGGGGCACAGCACCAGGGCCTGCACGGCGAACTGGCGCGCATCCAGCCGCGCCAGCAGCGGCAGGCCGAAGGCCACGGTCTTGCCGCTGCCGGTGCGGGCCTGGGCGATGAGGTCCTGGCCGGCCAGCGCCAGCGGCAGGCTGGCGGCCTGGATCGGCGTCATCTGCGCAAAGCCCAGGCGGTGCAGGTTGTCCAGCACCGGGCCGGGCAGCGGCAGGCTGGAGAAGGCGGGGCCGGTGGCCAGGGGGGTGGCGCCAGCGCCGGCAGTGGATTCGGTCATGCCCCGATTGTCGCGGCTGGCACCGGCTGCCCGCCGGCGGGGCCCGGCGCTCAGTGCGTGTGCACGTGGTGCGCGTCGGGCACGTGCGGATGGCTGTGAGTCAGCGGCGCGTGGTGGTGGCGGTGGCTGTGCGGCCCGCGCGGCATCGGATCGTGCGTGTGGTCGTGGTGGCCGTCGTCGTGGGTGTGGGCGTGCTCGTGGGTCAGCGCCTCGTGGGTGTGGGCATGGCTGTGGGTCTCGGCCAGGTGCAGCCACAGCCCGGCCACCATCAGCAGCGCCCCCAGCAGCAGCCAGGGGCCGGGTGCCCGCTCGCCCAGGGCCACGGCCAGCGCCGCGCCGATGAAGGGCGCGAAGGCGAACACCGAACCCGTGCGCGCGGCACCGAACACCCGCTGTGCCAGCAGGTACAGGCGCAGGCTGAGGCCATAGCCACCCGCGCCGATGGCCAGCAGCGCCAGGGTCGCGCCGGCCGCCGGCGCCGGCTCACCGGCCAGCCAGGCCGCCAGACCGGTGGCCAGCACCCCCAGCACGGCCTTGCCCAGCACCACCTGGCCGGGGTCGCGCTCGGCCAGGCCGCGCGACAGCGTGTTGTCCACCGCCCAGGCCAGCGTGGCCAGCAGCACCGCCAGCAGGCCCGCCAGGCCGGAACCGCCGGCACGCCCCTGGTCGACCACCAGCGCGGCGCCGCCCAGCGTCAGCAAGGCCAGCGCCGACATCACGCGGCGGTCCAGGGCCTCGCCGTACAGCCAGCGGGCCAGCCCGGCGGTGAACACCGCCTCCAGCGTGAGCAGCAGCGAGGCCGAGGTGCCCGAGGTGTGCTGCAGCCCCCAGGCCAGCGCCACCGGGCCCAGGCCGGCGCCGCAGGCGGCCATGGCCGCCAGGCGTGGCAGGTCGGTCCGGGTGAGCCGCGCCTCGCGCGCGGCCGGTTGCCGCGTCAGCCAGCCCACCATCGCGGCGCCGGCGTACAGCAGCGCCGCGGTCTGCCACGGCCCCAGCCCGGCCCCGGCGCGCTGCATCAGCGGTGTGCTGATGCCGAACAGCCCGGCCGCCAGCAGGGCCAGCACCGCGCCGCGGCGGGCGGGCCGGTGGGCAGCGGTTGGCGGCATGGCGCGGTGCTGGCCGGGTGGTGGGGGTGTGGCTACAGATCGGCCAGCACGCCGGTCGAGGTGGCCTCGGCCGCCAGCTTGCCGTCGGCGTTGTACAGCGCCGCCTGCATGAAGGCCACGCGCTTGCCGCGGCGGATCACGCGGCCTTCCACCGTGCCGGGGCCAGGGCCCACCTTCTCGTAGAAGCTGACCTTGATCTCCAGGCTGAACACGGTCTGCTTCTGCTCGGTGTCGTGCATCACGGCATGGGCCATGGCCGCGTCCAGCCAGGCGGTGATGAAGCCGCCCTGGGCGATGCTGCCGTTGGTGTGGCAGTACTCGCGCCGCACGGTGAAGGCGGCCTGCACCGCCCGGCGCGCGGGGTCCCAGCCGGTGACGTGGAAGTGGCCCATCGACTCCATGAGCGCCTGGCCGGAGCGGATGCGGGATTCGAGATCGTCGTCCATGCGGCATTGTCGGGGCGCGGGGCCTGCCGGGCGCGTCACCCAGGCGATGCAGACGACCGCGGGCTGACCGCACAATGCGCGCCGTCATCCCCCAACCCGGCGCAACGCCCCAGGAGACCCGCATGTTCTCGCACATCATGATCGGCACCAACCAGCTGGAACAGGCCCAGGCGTTCTACGACGCGCTGCTGGCGCCGCTGGGCGTGGCGCCGGGCGGCCGCGACCGCCACCGCGTGTTCTGGCGCACGCCCACCGGCGTGTTCTCGGTGACCCAGCCGATCAACGGCGAGCCGGCCACCGTGGCCAATGGCAGCACCATCGGCTTCGCCTGCCAGTCGGCCGAGCAGGTGGATGCCTGGCATGCGGCCGGCCTGGCCGCCGGCGGCACCCCGTGTGAAGACCCGCCGGGCGTGCGCGAGGGCGCCGGCGGCAAGCTGTACCTGGCCTACCTGCGCGACCTGGACGGCCACAAGCTGTGCGCGCTGTACCGCATGCCCCGCGGCAGCTGACCGCCCAGCGCGCCATGAGCCGCCTGCACGCCGAGCTGCAACGCCTGTACGGCCTGGCCCTGCCCGACGGGCCGGCGCCGGGGGCCACGCCGACGCCGGACCCAGACCCGGCTGCTGGCCAGCGCCTGCTGGTGCTGGGCCTGTCCCGGCCGGCCGACTGGTCGCGGCTGCAGCCCCTGTGGCAGGCAGTGCAGGACGGTCTGGGCCTGCCGGCCCCGGCCATCGTGATCGACGGCCAGGCCGGCATGCAGCTGTGGCTAGCCCTGGCCCGGCCGGTGCCGGCCGACCAGGCCCGGGCCTTCGTCGACGGGCTGCGCCGGCGCCACCTGGCCGATGTGCCGGACAGCCGCCTGACCCTGCGGCCGGGCCCGGACGCCAGCGCGCCACCGCTGACGGTGCCGGGCGGCCAGGTGCAGCCCGAGCAATGGTCGGCCTTCGTCGCGCCCGATCTGGCGCCGATGTTCAGCGAGACGCCCTGGCTGGACCTGGCCCCGCCGCCGGAAGGCCAGGCCGAACTGCTGGCCCGGCTGCAGCCGGCATCGGCCGAGGTGTTCGAGCGCGCTTGCGCGACGCTGGCGGCCAGCCTGGCGGGGCCGGTGCCCATGCCTGGTGATGCGGCGCAGAGCGTGCCGGCGCCGGCCGCATCCGGCCACGCCGGGGCGGTGCGTTCACCCAGCAGCGGGGCTCCGGCCCTCGCCGCCGCCGATCAGGCGCGCCAGTTCCTGCTGGTCGTGATGCACGACGCGCAGCAGCCCATGGCCTTGCGCATCGACGCCGCGCGCGCGCTGCTGGGCCCACCCGGGCGTTGAGCGGCGCCCGGCGCGCTCACTTGCCGGCGTTCGGAAAGAACAGCTGCTCGCCGCCGATCTTGTAGGCCGCGATGCTGGCCTGGCCGGCGGGCGACACCACCCAGTCGGCGAACTGCTGCGCCAGCGCCTGCTTCACATGCGGGTGCCGGGCGGGATTCACCACGATCACGCCGTACTGGTTGAACAGGCGCGTGTCGCCCTCCACCAGCACCGCCAGCTCACCACGGTTCTTGAAGCTGAGCCAGGTGCCGCGGTCGGCCAGCACATGGGCATTCAGCGAGGCGGCCATGTTCAGCGCCGGCCCCATGCCGCAGCCGCATTCCTTGTAGCCGGCGGGCTTGGTGGCTGCCAGGTCGATGCCGGCCGCCTTCCAGTAGCGCAGTTCGGCCGCGTGCGTGCCGCTCTTGTCGCCACGCGAGATGAAGCCGGCCGGGCTGCCCGCCAGCTTCTTCAGCGCACCCAGCACGTCACCGCCCTTCACCGCGGCGGGGTCGGCCTTGGGGCCGACGACGATGAAGTCGTTGTACATCACCGCCTGGCGCTTCAGGCCGAAGCCGTCGGCGACGAACTTCTCCTCGGCGGCCTGGTCGTGCACGAAGACCACGTCGGCATCGCCACGGCGCGCCATGTCCAGCGCCTGGCCGGTGCCCAGCGCGACCACGCGCACATCGATGCCGGTGGCCGCCTTGAAGGCCGGCAGCAGGTGGCCGAACAGGCCGCTCTGCTCGGTGGAGGTGGTCGAGGCCATCACGATGTGGCGCTGCTGCGCCTGGGCCGCCGGCACCAGGCCAAACCCGCCACCGATCAAGGCCCATGCGAGCCCCCAGGCCACGCCCCGACGCGCCACACCCAGCCTTGACACCATCATGCATTCCTGAACATCCGGCGCCACCGCCGGCCGGGGCGGATTCTGGCCAGATCGGGTGTCGTCGGCGATATGTTCAGGCCTGCATAGCAGCGCGCTTCACTTGCGCTTGATGAAGCGTGCCACCACGACGGCGGCCACGCCTGCCAGCACCACCAGCGGCAGCGAGCCCGGCTCGGGCACCGTGCCACCCGGGAGGATGGCGAAGGCGCTGGTCGACGACAGGGCGGCGGTCAGTGCGGTCAGGCGCATTGCAAGGGTCATGGTCCTCTCCGGTGAAGTTGAGCGGACAGCATACGTGCAATGACAGCGTCCGCCGAGCCCCACGTTGACAGGCCGGCGCCATGGTGCCGGCCGGCTCACCCCAGGTGGATGGCCAGTTGGCGCGCGCCGGCCGCCAGCGCGGCGCGCAGGCCGTCCACGGCCACTTCGGCAGCGCCGGTGCGGTACGGGTTGTGGCCCCGCGTGAACAGCAGGGCCTGACCGTCCAGCGTCAGTGCCTGCGGGCCGTGGCCCTGCGGCCCGACGCGGTAGGTGATCTCGACCTCGACGCCGTCCAGCAGCGGCAGGCGCACCACCAGGCCGTCGAGTTCGGGCGGCAGCACCGGGTCGAGCACCAGCGTGCGGGCCTCGCGGCGGATGCCCAGCAGCCGGCCCACCACCAGGCCGATGGCGATGCCCGGTCCGCTGGAATAGATGCGCCAGCCGCCGTCCAGCGCCACCTCGCCGCGGGCGATGCGCTCGTAGTCGCGCCCGGCCTCGTAGCGGTCGGCAAAGGCGGCGTCGGAACTGGAGAAGTAGCAGTTGGCCTGGCGCCGCGTGGCCTGCGGCAGGCGCTCGGGCAGGCCCACCGGATGCGCCAGCCCCAGCGCCGCGAAGAAGCGCCGCGCCTCGCCCAGGTGGGCCAGGGCCTCGGCCCAGCGCAGGTGGGCATGGGTGTACATCACGCCGATCTCGCGGCCGAAGAAGGCACTGCTCTCGGCGCGCTGGAACAGCTGTTCAGGCCCGCCGCGGTAGGGCAGCGGCCGGTCGAACAGGCGCGCGCCGTCGGGGCCGCTGAGCTCGGCCTCCACCCGCGCCAGGTGGGCGCGGGCCTGCGCCGGATCGAGCAGGTCCTCCAGCATGGCGTGCATCATCGGCAGCAGGCTGGCGCGCACGCCGGTCAGCGTGTCGGCCGGGTGCAGCATGGGCTGCGGCGCCTGGCCCGGCGTGAACAGCACATAGCCGGCCACCACGCCGTCGATGACCAGCAGACGCTGGAAGTCGGCGCGGATGCGGGCCGCCTCGGCCTCGAAGCCCGCCGCCTCGGCACCGCGGCCCAGCGCATGCAGCGCCCGCGCCAGCGTGGTCAGGGTCTGGTGGTGCAGCGTGACGGTCCAGGCGCTGCACAGGTGCTCGCGCAGCGCCGGATCGGCCGGCTGCAGCGAATCGTTCCAGTCGCCATGGCCGTAGGCGGCCAGCGCTGTGCCGGCGATGCGGCGGCCGGCGATCACGGCCAGCGCGCGCTGCACATGGCCCCACACCGTGTCGACCTCGGCCGTAGACGCGTCTTTTGAGTAGTAGGCCACCAACGCATCGAGCAGGCCGGCATCGCCGCTGGCCAGCAGGTAGCGCGCCAGGCCCAGCAGCGGCCAGAACACGATGTCGCCGTGCGCGTCGCCGGCGCGGATGTCGCGCTCGCGCTCGAAGAACATGAACCACTGCGGCCAGTCGCCGCCGGCGTCCTGGGCCGCGAACACGCGCAGCAGCAGGTCGCGCACCGGCGCCGCCTCGCCGAGTGCCAGCAGCATCTCCAGCGGGCCCTGGCAGACATCGCGCGTGCCCCAGCCACCGCCCGAGAACTGCTCCAGCCCGCGCGGCGACAGGTAGTGCACCAGCGCGTTGTGCCGGTACCAGGGCAGGATCTCGGCCAGCTGCGCCAGCGCCTGGGCTGCGGCGCCCTCGCCTGCCGCGTGCAGCTGCGGCAGCGCCAGGTTCAGCGCCGGCACCTCGGCCGGCGGCAGCAGTTCGCCGCGCAGGGCCAGCAGCGCGTCGGTGCAGGCGGCCAGGCGCAGGCAGACGAAGGGCGCGCCGCGGCTCTGGCCATCCGCATGCAGCAATGCGTCACCCGCCACCTCGGCCAGGCGCGTGCCAGGCCCCGCAGCGATGACGAAGCGGCCCCGCGGGAAGCGCGCATGCAGCTCGCTGCCCGCCGGCACCGGCACCGCCACAGCATCCCCCAAGGGCTCCGCCACGCGCTGCCAGCCGATGGCCGGCGCGGCGGCGCCGTCGTCGCCGGCCAGGGCGATGTGGTGGCTGACCAGCCATTCCAGCGGCTCGCCCTGCAGCACACGCAGCTGCAGCGTCAGCGCATGGCCTTCGACGCCGTCGGGGGCGGTGCTGCCGGGATGGCGCACGCCGGCCGTCACCTCCAGCAGGCCCTGCGCATGGCGGTACAGCCAGCGGCAGCGCTCGGCCTCGATGGCGAAGGCCGACGGCGTGGCCAGCAGCTGCCAGTCGATGGCGCCACCGCCGGCGGGCCGCACGAACACACGCTGCCCGGCCCCACGGAACTGGCCCCAGAAGCCGCGCTGCGCCGACAGGAAGCGGTTGATGCTGACATGGCCCTGCGTGACCATCGAATGGAACACGCCGCCCATCCACGCCGTGCTGGTCAGCGCGGCCTCGTCGGGCACGGCGTGGCGGCCGCTGCGCAGCAGGTGCCCGTGCGGGCGCAGCAGCGCGGCCTCCTTGGCCTGCAGCACCACATGGCAGGGGTCGTCGGCGGGGCCGGTGAAGAAGCTCAGCAGCGGTGCATCGGGCGCCGTGCCGGCGCGCTCGGCCTGGCGGCGGCGCGGGCCGAACAGCCGGGCCAGCTCGGCATCGTCCAGCGGCAGCGTGGCCAGCAGCGGCGCGGCGCTGAACAGCGATTCCGGCGTGCCGGCGGCCGCGCCGTCGACGCCTTCCGGGCCCGCCGCGGGCAGCGCATCCGCAGCCCAGCCGGTGGGCTGCGCCTCGGCTTGTGCCAGCGCGGCATCCACCGCGGCGAGGTCCGGCCTGGCGGTGGCCGCCGGGTGGTCGGCCAGCACGCGCACGAAGAAGCCCAGCGTGGCGTGGGCCCCGGGCGCCAGCGTCAGCGGCGCATCCTGCACGGCGGCCAGGGCATGCTCGTGCTGCAGCCGCTGGCCCGGCAGGCCGCGCTGCACACCCTGGGGCAACTGGCCGGCCCGCCGGGCCGCGCCGGCCAGCTGCCGCATATCGGTGGCGAAGGACACGCCCTGCCGCAGCGAGCCCACCACCGCCCAGGGGTGGCGCCCGGCCACGGCCAGGTTCTGCCGCGCCGCCAGCACGGTGCCGCAACGCGGGTGCGGCAGCGGGGCCAGATCCAGGTAGTGGCTGACGTAGTGCTCGTTCAGGCGGATGCCGGCGTAAGCCGCCAGGCCCAGGTCCTGCACATGGATCAGGTCCAGCGTGCGGGCGGCCGGGCCGTCGTTGCGCACCGACAGGTGCCAGTACCAGCCGGCCGCGGCCGCCGCGTCGCCCTGGCTGCACAGCAGGCGCAGCCGCAGCGCCAGCCCCTGCCAGCGGCCGCACCAGTCGGCCTGCGCGGCATCGGCCGCCGGCTGCAGGCGCAAGGGCGCCCCCGGCCCCAGCAGCGGCACGGCCTGCGATGCGGTCGCCCCGCCCTCGGTGAGCCGCAGCCACAGGTTGACCGGGCCGGCTTCGAGCGCCTGGCCCATGAACAGGTTGACCGTGACACCCAGCGCATCGATGCGCTGCGGCGCGCCGTGCGGCCCCAGCGTGATGGCCAGGCCACCGCCGCCGTGCAGGGTGCGGAGCGGCGCAGGGGAAGTGGCAGAGGCGGTGGCGGACATGGCAGCAGGCGGACGGGGTGCGGTGGAAGCGGACAGGATGGCGCAGGCTCAGGCCGCTCAGGGCCGGGACCGCGGCGACGGCGCACGCTGCGCCATCAGCCAGGGCACCAGGGCGGGGTCGTCGTAGGCCGGGTTCCAGCTGTCGTGGCCCACGCCGGGGTAGACGATCAGCTCGGCCTGGCCGCCGCAGGCGCGCAGCGTGTCGATGGCGCGCTGCTGGGCGGCCACCGGCACCACGGTGTCGGCATCGCCGTGGTAGGCGCGTACCGGCACCGGGCGGGCCAGACAGGCGCCCTGCGCGTCGGCAAAGCCGCACACCGGGGCGATGGCGGCCAGATCATCGGGGTAGCTGGTGGCCCAGTCCCACACGCCGGCGCCGCCCAGGCTCAGGCCCGTGCCCAGCACGCGCTGCGGGTCGATGTGCCAGCGCTGGCGCAGCACGCCCAGCAGCGCATGCAGCTCGGCCGGCTGCCAGCGGCGGTTGTCATCCAGCTGCGGCGAGCACAGCAAGAAGGGGTAGTGGCGGCCAGCCCGCGCGTGCTTGGGCGGGCCGTGTACGGCCACGCGCTCCAGTTCGCGCCCGCGCTCGCCCGAACCATGCAGAAAGACCACCAGCGGCCACGGCCGGCCGCCCGCCGAGTAGCCCACCGGCTCGTACAGCCAGCAGCGCACCGGCTCGGCCAGGCCCGGCACATCCAGCGCCACGGCGCGCTGCGTGCCTGCGGTGGGGCTGGGCACGGGCGGCGCGTCGATCACGGCACAGGCGCTGCTGAACAGCCCCGGCAGGGCCAGCGGCGACAGCATCAGGTGGCGGCGTTGCATGGCGGGCCTTCTTTCTCTCTTCAGGGCTGGGCGGGAGCGATCAGCTCGATCACGGCGGGCGGTGGTGGCAGCGGCAGTTCGCGCCGGTTGTCGTCCCAGGGAAGCACTTGGCCCTGGTGGCGGGCCTGCGGCAGCGGCCCGTCGCCCGGCCAGGCCAGCACCAGGCGGGGTGAGGTGCCGGCAGTGGGTGACAAGGCGCGCGGCAGTTGCAGCTGCCAGCCGCCGGCCACCGGCTGCAGCTGCCAGTCCAGCGGCCCCCAGGGCGTGCCCAGGCCCTGCACGCCCACCGGCCCGGCGCGGCGCCAGGCTGGCTGCAGGCCGGCGGCGATGACCAGCGAGACGACACCACCGCCCTCCTCGCGCTCGAACGCGAACAGGTCCAGCGCCGAGCGGATGTAGTCCGACGACACCCAGGCATGCGGCATGTCGCCCAGGAAGCGCGGCTCGCGCGCATCGGGCAGCACCACCTCGGCCCACTGGTTCCAGCCGGCGGGCCGCTGGTGGCCGAAGAAGAAGCGCAGCAGCGCATGCGCCCGCTCGGGCTGCCACAGGCGCACGAAGGCGCCCACGTTGCGCAGCTCATAAGGCGTGTAGTCCTTCCACGGCCGGCTGCCACCGGCGCGGCCCAGCGCCTCCTGCCAGTAGCGGTTGAAGGTGCCGGCCAGCAGGCCCGGCGGCAGCGGCGCCTGGGCCGGGCTGAGCGCCACGGTGGTGGAGGTGGGGTCGAAATCGCCGCGGTCGGCCGCGCCGGCGATCCACACGATGCCGTGGTGCCGCGCCGTGGCCGCCACCGACTGCATCAGCTCGCGCTGGAACTCGTCGCGTGCCGCGGCCCAGCGTGCCGCCTCGCTGGCCTGGCCCAGCGCCTGGGCGATCGCCACCGCGTCCTTGACGCCGCGCAGCGCCCAGAAGTCGTCCCAGTAGGCATAGGCCGGCTTGTCCGAGTAGCCCTCGTGGCTGATCGACGGTGGCAGCAGGCCGAAGAGATGGACCTTGTCCGGCGCGCGGAAGGCCTCGCTGCGGGTCTGCTGGCGCAGCGATTCCAGGTGCGCCATCACGCGCTGCACGCGCGGCCAGTGGCGCTGCAGCAAGGCCGCATCACCGCTGTGGCGCCACAACTCGGCCAGCATGAACAGGTACTGGCCGTGGCTGTCGTTCTCGACCACCGGATCGGCGCCGCGAGCATCCACGCAGCACGGCACCTTGCCCGAGTCGAAGAGGTGGCCGGCGTACCAGTCGACGAAGGCCCGCGCCGCGTCGAGCTCGCCCAGGCGCACCAGGCCCGCGACCATCATCGCGCCGTCGCGCACCCAGCTGCGCGCATAGCTGCGCGTGCCGGGCTGCAGCGCCGGCCCGTCACGCGACAGCAGCATGTGGGCCAGCGAGGTGCGCAGCGTGTCCACCAGCGGCCGGGCCTCGGGCGGCACGGTGAACTGCACGCGGTTCAGGCGGCTGCGCCAGTGGGTGGCAATGGCGTCGAAGCGTGTGTCGACGTCTTGCATCGAGGCAGGCGCGGTGCCGTTGCCGCGCGCCGCCAACGGCGCTTCGACGAACACGCTGCGCGCCTCGCCCGGCGCCAGCGTCATCGGCCACTGCATCAGCGCCGAGGCGCCGGCCTGCGGATCATGCAACGTGGTCAGCGGCGGGGCGGCCTGCAGCGCATCCAGGTCCAGGCCGGCGTCGGCGGCCAGCGCGCTGACCCGCCCCGGCGCCGGCCAGGGCCGCAGCGGCGGACGCTGGTCGATGGCCAGCGCGCCCTGCTGCCAGCGCAGGCGCCGCACCGGCACCGCGCCGCCGGGGGTGGACAGGAACTGCTGCGGCGGGTTCACCTGCCAGGGTCGCGCCGCCAGCAGCAGGCGCACGCTTTGCGACACGGTGCCGGTGTTGCGCACGGTGTAGCGGGCCAGTAGCACCGGCGCATCGGCCGGGCCATCGGCAGCGGCCTCGATGTCCAGCGCCAAGCCGGGCGCCGTCCAGTGCACGCGGGGCATTGGCAGATGGCCTTCGCGCAGGCTGTGGCGGGCGCTGGCGATGGCCCAGGTGATGCGCTGGCCGTTCGAGGGCAGCAGCACGGGCTCCAGGCTGGGGCCGGCGCGGCCGAGCTCCAGCGCGCCGTCCTCGCTGAGCAGGCCCGAGCGCGCGCCGCCGCCGTCCACGCCCACCAGGGTCCAGTAGCTCTGCTGGCCGCGGTAGGCGCGCGGCAGGTCGCCGGCCGGCAGCGCGGCGGCCTGCTCGGCCAGCATGGCATCGCGCGTGGGCCACTGGGCGGCGCTGCGCAGGGCCAGCGCTGGCAGCGGGCCCGGCGCGGCACGCTGCACGCGCAGCCAGCGCGCCTCGGACTCGGGCAGGAACACGGCGCTCAGCGCCTCGCGCCCGGCCGCCACGCGGCGCAGCCGGCGCCAGTGCCGGCCGTCGTCGCTGGCTTGCAATTGCACTGCCGGGTGCGGCCCGTCAGTCGGCCAGCGCAGGGCCAGGCCGTTGAACTCGCGCACACGGCCAAAGTCCAGCGTCAGCGCCGTGGGCGTGGCCTGGCGGATCGGCTCGGGCCAGGTGGCCGGATCGGGCTCGCGCGGCTGCAGCGCCAGTTGCGCCAGGCACAGCCGGCCGTGGCCGCCGGCGCCCGCGCGCCCGGCCGCCACCACCAGCTCGATGGCCTGGGTGCGGCGCAGGGTGCGGTCGGTCTGCGGACCCCAGGCGAAATCGACATGGCGGCGGTGGAAGCGCCAGTCGCTCAACTCGCCGGGTAGCACCTGCGCGGTCTTGTTGACCCACCAGACGTTGTCGCCGCTGGCGTCCACCCATTTCAGCTGCACATCGTTGGCCGCGCCCTCGCCCTTCAGCCGCGCGGTGAACGTGAAGTCGGCCGGCCAGTCCAGCGGCAGCGTGCGGCGCATCACCGCATAGCCCGACACACCGGCGAAGTCGTAGTGCAGGCACAGGCTGCCGTCGCGCGCGTCGCGCTCCAGCCGCGCCTGCACCTGGTCCGACGCGCTGGCCTGCCAGGGCGCGGCATCGCGCAGGTCGTCCAGCAGGCCGGGGACTGGCGCAGCCGGCGATGCGGCGTGCGCCAGTGCCGCAGTCGCCAGCCACAGTGCGGCCAAGGAACGCAGCACGGCCCTCATCCCTTCACGCTGCCCATCAGCAGGCCCTGCAGGTACTGGCGCTGCAGCACCAAAAACAGCACCAGCACCGGCAGCACCGTGACCACGGCGCCGGCCATCATCAGCTCGGTGTCCTGCACATGCTCGCGCGACAGGCCGGCCAGCGCCACCGGCAGGGTCTGCAGGTCGCGGTCGGTCAGCACGATCAGCGGCCACATGAAGTCGTTCCATGCGCCCAGGAAGGTCAGCACCGCCAGCGCGGCGATCACGGGCTTGAGCAGCGGCAGCACCACGCGGCGGAAGATCGTGAACTCGCCGGCGCCGTCCATGCGCGCCGCCTCCAGCAGCTCGTTCGGCAGGCCCAGCGCGTACTGCCGCACCAGGAAGATGCCGAACACGCTGGCCAGCCAGGGCACCAGCGCACCGGCCACGGTGTTGACCAGGCCCATCTGCTTGAGCATCAGGAACAGCGGCATCATCGTCACCTGGGCCGGGATCACCAGCGCGCCCAGCAGGCTGCGGAACACCGCATCACGCCCGGTGAAGCGCAGCTTGGCGAAGGCATAGCCGGCCGTCAGGTTGAAGGCCAGCGACAGCGCCGTGGCGCCCAGGCTCACCCACAGGCTGTTGAGCAGCTGGCGGCCGATGCCGGCGGTCTCGAACAGCGCGCGGTAGTTGGCCAGCGAGGCGTCCTTGGGCAGCAGCGGCGGCGGAAAGCTGCTGGCCTCGCCCGGCGCCATCAGCGAGGCCGAGACCATCCAGGCCAGCGGGATCAGCGTCAGCGTGGCCAGGGCGGCCAGCGCCAGGTTCACCGCCAGCGTCTTGAGCGCCCGACGGCTCATGCCGCCCCCTCGCTGCGCCGCGCCACGCGCAGCTGCAGCAGCGTGAACACGAACATGAACACAAAGAGCACGAAGGCCACGGCCGAGGCCGAGCCCAGGCTCCACCACTTGAAGCCTTCCTCGTACATGAAGTACAGCACCGTGACCGTGCGCTGCGCCGGCCCGCCTTGCGTCATCACATAGGGCTCGGCGAAGAGCTGGAAGTGCCCGGCCATGGTCAGGATGCTGACCATCAGCAGCACCGGGGCCAGCGCCGGCAGCGTGATGTGGCGCAGCTGCTGCCAGGTGTTGGCGCCTTCGAGCGACGCGGCCTCGTACAGGTCTTTCGGGATCGCCTGCAGGCCGGCCAGCAGGATGATCATGTTGTAGCCGAAGTTCTTCCACACGCTCAGCAGCACGATGGCCGGCATGGCCCAGCGCGGATCACCCAGCCAGTCCACGGGCGACACGCCGATGGCGCCCAGCGCATGGTTGATCAGGCCGTAGCGCGTGTGCAGCAGGTAGCGCCACACCACGGCCACCGCCACCAGCGTGGTGACCACTGGCGCGAACAGCGCCGTGCGGTAGAAGCCCTTGAACCGCGCCAGCGGCGAGTTCAGCAGCAGCGCCGCGCCGAGTGACACGCCGATGGACACGGGCACGCCCACCAGCACGAAGAACATCGTGTTGCCCAGCGCCTGCCAGAACAGCGGCGTGGCCAGCAGGCGGGCGTAGTTGTCCAGGCCCACGAAGCGCAGGTTGCGCAGGTCGGCCAGCGCGTAGATGTCGAAATCGGTGACGCTCATCGCCAGCGCGGCGGCCACCGGCACGACGAAGAACACCGCGATGGCCAGCAGCGCGGGTGCGACGAACAACCAGCCGGCCTGTTTCGCCTTCATGCGACGGCCCTCATGCCGCGGCACCCCGCGCCAGCATCCAGCGGCGCTTTTCCAGCAGCCGGTCGGCGCGCTCGTCCAGCAGGGCCGGCGCGGCCTCAGGCGCCACGTCGCCGTGCACCACGCGCTCCAGCATCAGGCGCAGCTCGGTGGCGATGCGTTCCCACTCGGGCACTTGCGGCAGCGGCTTCACGCGTTCCAGCTGGGCGCGGAAGGCTTGCGTGGGTGCATCGGCGGCCAGCGCCGGCGCCGCCCAGGCCGAGCGGCGCGGTGGCAGGTTGCCGGTGAGTGCATGAAAGCGTTGCTGCACCGCCGGCTGCGCCAGGTAGCGCACCAGGGCCCAGGCCGCCGGCTTGGCGCGCGAGCGCGCGAACAGCGCCAGGCTCGAGCCACCGGCGATGGACGCGCCAGGGCCGTCCGGCCCCGGCAGCGGCGCGGTGGCCCAGGCGCCCTGCAGCTCGGCCGGCAAACGGCGGCGGAACTCGCCGATCTGCCACGGTCCGCTGATGTAGAAGCCGAAGTAGCCGCGCGCGAACTCCTGCCACAGGTTGGCGATCTCGTTGCTGCTGGCCGGCGGCGCCAGCCGCTGCGCATACAGCTGCAGCACGAAGCGCCAGGCGCGCTGGAAGGATTCACCGCGGAAGTTGCCGTAGCGCCCGCCATCGCGCAGCAGCGGTGCCTCGCCCTGCAGCGCCAGCGCCACCAGCGGGTCGTACTCGTTCAGCGGCAGCAGCACGCCGTAGCGCGGCGCCCCACCCCGCTCACCGGTTTGGCGGATGGCCTGCAGCATGCGCAGCCATTCGGCCCAGGTGGTGGGCGGCAAGTGGAAGCCCGCCTGGGCCAGCAGGTCGCGGCGGTAGAACAGCAGCCGCGTGTCCACGTACCAGGGCACGCCGTACAGCGTGCCGTTGACCTGGTTGGTGGCCCAGATGCCGGGGAAGTGATCGGCCGGCGGCACATCGGGCGAGGCCGCCACCAGCGCATCCAGCGGCGCCAGCGCACCCAGCGCCACGAACTCGGGCAGCCAGCTGTTGCCCAGCTGCGCCACGTCGGGCGTGGCATCGCCGGCAAAGGCAGTCAGCAGCTTCTCGTGCGCGGCGCTCCAGGGCAGCTGCTCGATGCGCACGGTGATCTCGGGGTGCTGGGCACGAAAGCCGGCCAGCAGCTCGGCGGCCACCTCGCCCTCGCGGCCCATGGCCCAGAAGCGCACGGTGTGGGCATCGGCCGTGCGCGCGCAGCCGCTGGCCGCCACGCCCAGCGTGGCCGCCGCCCCCAGCCATGACCGTCGCGCCAGCGCCATCGTGCTCAGCCCAGCCAGCCGCCCGCAAAGCCCGCGCGCCGCAGGCCGCGCTGCAGGTGCGCATTGCGCCGCATCGTCTGCCACACCAGCTCGTCGCGGTGGTTGGCCAGCATGGCCAGCATCGGGCCCTGGTCGATGCCCAGGTGGTCGGTGTCGAACCAGCCCTGGCCCGGCACCACGCGGCCATGGGTGAGCGTCACGTCGGTGAAGGTGAAGCTGGGGTTGAAGGCATCGGAGAAGCCGTAGCGGCCGTACAGGTGCGCGCCGCCGCGCGCCTTCATCGTCGCCAGCGCGGGCACCACGATCTCGGGCGCGAAGGCGATGGAGCTGCCGGCAGCATAGGGCGTGAGCGTGCCATCGTCGAAGGTGTGCGCGCCACCCATGCCGCGGCCGGCGTAGCTGATGAAGCGGCGCATGCGACCGCCAAAGGGCCGCTCGACATCGGCCGGCCCGTCGCAGGCGCTGATGCCCCACAGGTCGGGACCGTAGCCGGCCCAGCCTTCGGGGTTGGCGATGGCATAGGCACGCTGCGCATAGGTGGCACGGCGCGAGTTCTGGAAGTAGTCCAGGCCCGGCTCGGTGGCCTGCTTGGCGCGCATGAAGTCGTCGTGCAGGCCGCGAAGGTCCACCCAGCATTGCGTGAACTGGTGGCCGAACAGTGGCGCGAAGTGCAGGTGCGCCTGCCCATGCTGAACGCCCCAGGCCGCGGGCAGGCCGCTGGCCCAGAAGTCCCAGGCGTCGCGGCCCACCGGCCGCGTGGGCGCGCCGAGTGCCAGCAGGTACAGCAGCATCGATTCATCGTAGGCCCGCCAGTCGGAGCCGATGAAGCCGCTCTCCGGGTGCCAGCCATGGCCGATGCGCGGAGCGCGCGGCATGGCCCAAGCCCAGTCGATGCGGCCGTAGAGCTCGTCGACGCCGGCACGCAGCCGCGCCTCGTCGGTATCGGCGCCGTCGAAGAAGCTCTGGCAGCACAGGAAGCCGGCCAGCAGCAGCGCGGTGTCGATGGTGGACAGCTCGCAGCGGGCAAAGCGTGTGCCGCTGCGCATGTCGAGGAAGTGGTAGTAGAAGCCGTGGTGCCCGGCCCGGCCCTGCGGCTCGGGGCCCATCGGCGCATCGAGAAACGTACGCAGCGTGGCCAGCACGCGCTGTCGCGCCGCCTCGCGGCTCACCCAACCACGCACCACGCCCAGCGGATACGCGGTGAGCGCGAAGCCGGTGGCCGCGATGCTGGCGAACGACGGCGTGGGCCAGCGATCGGGCGCCAGGCCGGTGGCCGCGTCGGTGGTCTGCCAGAAGAAGTCGAAGGTGCGGCGCTCCAGGTCATCGAGCAGGGCCTCGGCCTGGGCCGGCGGCAGCGGCGCAGGCGCCACCCAGGGCGCTGCCGCACCGTCCGGTCGGACGGCGCAGCCCGCGCCCAGCCAGGCCGCCGCACCCGCCGCCAGCCAGCGCCGCCGGCTGATCGGCGCGCGCATCAGAACGCGTAGCCCAGCGTCAGCTTCACGGTGCGCATGTCGCCGCGCAGGCCGGTGCGCTTGCCCACGTTGGCGTTGTCGCCGCCATAGGCGTTCTGCGGGTTGCCGGGGCCGCCGCCCCAGTCGTCGTAGTAGCCCCAGTTGGCGGTGTTGAACAGGTTCAGGATGTCCACGCGCAGGCGCAGCCGGCCCGGGCCCACCACCACGTCCTTGGCGATGCCCATGTCCACCTGGTTGAAGCGGTCGCCATCGGCCTTGACGTACACGCACTTGTCCCAGCCGGCGGCGCAACTGGTCACGCGGCGCGGCAGGCCGCTGCCGTAGGTGAGCTTGCCCGACAGCTGCAGCCCCCAGGGCAGCAGGCTGTCGGTCATGCCGGCGGCCACGACGCGGTGGCGCTCGGTCAGCTTCGACGGGTTCCAGCCATGGGTGGAGCGGCCGTAGGTCCAGTCGAAGATGTTGTCGTCCCACTCCTTGTGCGTCGTGCGCGCATCGGTGTAGGTGTAGGCCACGCTGGCCGTCCAGCCACTCTCCAGCGTGTAGGGCTTGTCGGCCTTGACGAACACCGACTTCGCGCGGTTCTCGCCCACCGTGTCGCCCAGGATCAGCGTGCCGAAGCCGTTCGGCCCGCCCCACAGCGGATCGATCGGGCTCTGCGTGCCGTAGCCGCCGTTGGGGTCGCGGTTGCCGCCGTACCAGACGAACTGGTTCTTGGCATGGATGTCGCTGTAGGTCAGCTCGACGTTCCACGCGCGCACGGCCTGCCGCACGCCCAGGCTGAACTGGTCGGCGTAGGGCATCTTCATGTCGTTGCGCATCAGCCAGATCTCGCCGCCGGTCTGCTTGTTCTTCTGCAGTTCGTCGAGCGCATGGTTGGCCATGGTGCGGTCGTAGCTGCGGCCATAGCCGCCGAACAGCACCGTGGCCTTGTCGCCGCTGAGGTCGTAGCTGGCGCCTACGCGCGGCGCCAGCGCGCCCTTGTACGACTTGCGGCTGCTGCCGGTGGCGATGAAATCATCGATGGCGATGCCGCCCTTGGCCAGCGACTGGGCATAGGTCTGGCCGGCCGGCGCGGTGATGCCGGCCACGGTGCGGCCGTCCAGACCCTTCAGCGCGGCCACGCGGTCGGCCGGCGTCACGTAGCCGTTGTTCAGCATGTTGTCCTCGAAGTCCCAGCGCAGGCCGAGGTTCACTTCGAGCTGCTTCGACAGCGTCCAGTCGTCCTGCAGGTACAGGCCGACCTGGTTGTTGCGGAAGTTGGCATCCACCGCGGGAATCGCGCGGGTGATGCGGCACTGGTCGCTGCTGAGGCCGTTGCTGGCGATGTTGGTGCCGGTGCAGGTGTTGCCGTTGTAGTAGGGCAGGCCGGTCGTGCTGTCGACCACCACGTCGACCGCATCCACGCGGAAGGCGGTGCCACCCAGCGTGTAGTCCATGGCCTTCCACTGCGCGCCGCCCTTGACCACATGGCCGCGCAGGCCGGTGAAGGTGAGGTCGTTCTTCAGCGTCCAGCCGCTTTGCTTGCGGTCCTGCGCATTGGGCGAGCCGCCGTCGGTCATCAGGTCCTGGATGTTGCGGATCTCGTTGCTGGGCGAGTACTTGTAGCGCACCAGCGGATCGGAGGCGTCCGACTTCGGGTTCCAGCGCGAGCTTTCATAGGCCACGCGGGCCTCGTTGAGCCAGTTGCCGCGCGCCCACTCGTGCTTCAGGTCCAGCCGCGTCTCGTCGTTGTTGTTGTTCAGCGCCGAACGCGGCGTGGCGATGTCGCTCTCGAGCTTGTAGCTGTCTTCCTGGCGCAGCTTGAAGCTGAACTCCAGGCGCTGCTCGTCGCTGAGGTTGGCGTTGAGCTTGCCGAACAGCAGGTGCTCGTCGAAGCGCTGCACGAAGCCGCCGCGCTGGCCGGCCAGGCCGGCCACGATGCCCGGGCTGCCGGGGTACTTGTCGAAATTGCGGCCGACGATCTGCTTGGGCCGGTCGATCGACTTGCCGTCGTAGGCCAGGAAGTAGTGCAGCGTGTCGGGCGTGATGGCGCCGCCCAGGTTGAAGCCGTACTCCATCTGCTCGAACGACGGCCGCGGCGTGCCACCGGCCTCGGCCTCGCGCTCCACCGGGCTGTAGGCGCGGGTGTTGCTGCCCAGGCGGTTGACGTAGGCCTCGCCCTGCAGCTTGTTGGTGCCGCTCTTGGTGATGGCGGTGATGGCGGCCGAGCTCACCTGCTCGAGCTCGGCCTTGTAGTTCTGCGTCAGCACCTTGTATTCGGCGATGGCGCTCTGCGGAAAGGGGTTGCCCTCGCTGGTGTCCTGCCCGGCCAGGCCGCCGCGCAGGATGTTGTTCTTCTGGCCCATGCCGTCGATGTAGACGTTGACCGCGTCCTGGTTCTGCGCACCACCGCGCAGGCGGGTGTTGCCACCGGCATCGGTCTCGAAGCGCACGCCGGGCGCCAGATCGGCCGAGCTGAGGAAGTTGCGCGTGACCTGCGGCAGCGCCTCGATCATCTTGCGCGAGACGTTGGTGCCGACCTCGGAGGTGCGCACGTCCTTGCGCTGCACCGTGCCGGTGATGGTGACCTGCTGGTTGGCGCCCAGCGCCAGGTCCAGCGAGGCGGTCTCGCCCACCTGCAGCAGGATCACCTCGGAGACCACCGTGCCGTTGTCGGCGCTGATGCGGATGGAGTACGCGCCGGGGGCCAGGCCCACCAGCGTGTAGCTGCCGTCGTTGCGGGTGGTGGTGCGGTAGGTGGCGCCGGTGTCGCGGTTCAGCGCGATGACCAGCAGATCGCCCTTGGCGGTGGCGCCGCTGGCGGTGTGCACCTGGCCCTTGAGCGTGGCGGTGGCGAGCTGGGCCTGTGCGGGCAGGCCCAGCACGGTCAGCGCCGCGGCCGCCAGCAGGCTGAGCGCAAGATGATGTCGGGGCTTCATGCGTGTCTCCTTCTACGAATGGGCGTCAGGTCTTGGGAGGGCTCGCGCGCCTGCTGGCGCGTCTGGTCTGTGGAACAGGGTCGGGCGCCGGATCGCCCGACGAGCGCCGGGCCACCAGCGTGACCGGCAGCACCTGGCGCGGCGCGGGGGGGAGCACACGCGGCGCGTCGGTTGCGAGGGCATCGGCGTCATCGCCGGCACCGGCCTCCACCGCATCGGCCAGCGCCGCCAGCGCCGCGGCGCCCAGCTCGGCGATCGGCACATGCACGGTGGACAGCGGCGGCGTGACGTAGCGCGCGATCGGGATGTCGTCGAAGCCGCCCAGCGCCACCTCGCCCGGCACCGCGATGCCGGCCTCGGCCAGCGCCACCAGGCAGCCGATGGCCATCATGTCGTTGGCGGCGAACACCGCATCGGGCCGGCGTGCCGCGGCCATGGCCGCGATCTGCTGGCCCACGGCCCGGCCCGCCGCCTCGGTGAAGTCACCGGCGTACTCGATCGGCGCCTGCGGCCGCGGCAGCGCGGTCAGGGCCTCGCGGTAGCCCTGGCGCCGGGCCTGGGCCTCGTGGTTGGCGGCAGGCCCGCCGATGAAGGCGATGCGCCGCCGGCCCTGCGCCGCCAGGTGGGCCGTCATGCGGCGACCGCCATCGACGTTGTCGATCGCGAAGCTGGGCAGGCCGCCCGCCAGCGTGCCCCCGTGGGCGGCGGAGCCGGGGGAGTTCAGCAGCACGGTGGGCAGGTTGGGCGCCAGGTGCTCCAGCAGCGCGTCGGCGTCGGCCTGCGGCGCCATGATCAGCACGCCGTCCACCCGGCCGGCCATCGCACGCAGCGCCGCAGCGGCCTCGCCCGCATCGCCATGCGAGCCGCTCACCAGCAGGTGCAGGCCGCGCGCGCGGGCCGCCTGGTCGATGCCGCGGATCAGCTCGGAGAAGTACTCGCCGTGCAGGTCGGGCAGCAGCGCGCCCACCGTCTCGGTGCGCCGCATGATCAGGCTGCGGGCCGCGCCCGAGGGCGTGAAGCGCAGCTCGCGGGCCACCGCCAGGATGCGCTCGCGCGTGTCGGGCAGCACGTTGCTGTGGCCGTTCATGGCCCGCGACACGGTGGCCACCGACACGCCGGCGGCGCGGGCAACGTCCTTGATCGTGGCAGGCATGGTGACGGGCAGCGGTGGAACGCCATGTAAACGGTTCCACGATTACAGACGAGCAGACCGCAGGCGTATGTAATCGTTTCCACCTAAACGTCGGTGCCAGGCAACGGGCTGTGGTCATGGCCCGGCTGCGACACGTCGTCGGTTCGACCGCGGGCCAGGCGGGCAGACGCGCAGCGCCCATCGCCGCTGGCCGGACCGTCCGGCAGGATCAGCAGACGCCGCGGCCGGCCAGTGCCGCCTGGCGCAGCGTGGGTGCACCGGCCGGCGCCGGCGGCAGGGCCCAGGCCGGACGGGTGACGGTGGCCGAATCCACGATCACCAGCCAGCGCCCCGGCCAGGGCAGCGGCTCGCGGTCAGGCCGCAGCACCCAGGCGGCCTTGCCGGGGTGGCCGCTGGCCATGGCCTGCAGGTAGTCGGCGTCCAGCACGGCATGGCGGTCAAGCCATTGGTTCAGCGCCGCCGGGATGCGCACGCAGCCCTTGGAGTCGACTCGGCCCAGGCGCTGTTCCAGCTTGTCGGGATCGGTGGCGTGCATCTGCAGGCGCATCTGCCCCAGGCCACCACCACCCCAGCCGCGCTCGGCCTGCGCCCAGCCGAAGTCGAACACGCGCATGCCCTTCACGCCATAGCCGCGGATGCCGTTCTCGTTGAACGTGCCCTCGGCGCGGAAGTCCGGGTTGGCCAGGGTGTGCGCGAACACGCCCAGCGGCGTGCGGAAATGGTCGAAGCTGCCCACCCGGCCGGTGGACACCGGGGTGGCGCCGATCCAGTGCCAGGTGACGGCGCCCGCGGCATCGGGCGCCCGCAGCAGCACCGCCAGCATCTGCACCTGCGGGCTGCGGTCCACCAGCAGCAGGTGCTGCGGCGGCAGATCGGTCAGGCCGGCGCCGTCCAGCGCCTGTTGCAGCAGGGCCAGGTAGCGCGCCTGCGCCTCGGGCGGAACGGCCAGGCGGCGCGGCACCTCGCGCGCGAAATGAGCGGCCACCTCGCCTGCCGACGCCGGCGCACTGGCGGGCGCAGCGGCTGTCGAGACATCGGCCGCCGAGGGCGCGGCCACCGGCAGGGCCAGCGAGCAGCATGCCGCCAGCACCCGCAGGGCCGCCCGCCACCGGGCCACGGCCTCAGGCCCGCAGATGGCAGGCCACCCAGTGGCCGTCACCGCGGTCGCGCAGCGTGGGCGACTCGGTCTTGCAGCGCGCCTCGGCGTACGGGCAGCGGGTGTGGAAGTGGCAGCCGCTGGGCGGGTTCAGCGGGCTGGGCACGTCGCCCTGCAGGCGGATGCGCTGGCGCTTGATGCTGGGGTCGGGGATGGGGACGGCCGACAGCAAGGCCTCGGTGTAGGGGTGCTGCGGCGAGGCGTACAGCGCCCGCGCCGGCGCCAGTTCGACGATGCGGCCCAGGTACATCACCGCCACGCGCTGGCTGATGTGCTCCACCACGCTGAGGTCGTGCGCGATGAACATGTAGGTCAGGTCGAACTTCTGCTGAAGATCCTCCAGCAGGTTGATTACCTGGGCCTGGATCGACACATCCAGCGCGCTGACCGCCTCGTCGCAGACGATGAGCTTGGGGCTCACCGCCAGTGCACGCGCAATGCCGATGCGCTGGCGCTGGCCGCCCGAGAACTCGTGCGGATAGCGCCGCATGTGATCGGCATGCAGGCCCACGGTTTCCAGCAGCTCGGCGATGCGCGCCTCATACGCCGCGCGGTTGGGCGCCAGGCCGTGGATGGTGAGCGCCTCGCCGATGATGGCGCCCACCGTCATGCGCGGGTTCAGGCTGGCGTACGGGTCCTGGAAGATGATCTGCATGTGCCGCGCCATGGCGCGCAGCTCGGTCTTGTTCATGGCCGTGACATCGCGGCCCTCGAACAGCACCTGGCCGGCCGTGGGCTCGATCAGGCGCAGGATGCAGCGGCCGGTGGTGCTCTTGCCGCAGCCCGACTCGCCCACCACGCCCAGCGTCTCGCCCTTGGCCAGTGTGAAGCTCACGCCGTCGACCGCGTGCACGCGCCCCACCTCACGGCCCAGCAGGCCGCCCTTCACCGGGAAGTGCTTGACCAGTCCCTTGACTTCAAGAAGTGGCGTGTCGCTCATGCAATCTCTTCCGCCAGGAAACACGCCACCTTGTGGCCGGGGGACACCTCACGCAACTCGGGCGTGCCGGCGCTGCACGAGGGCACGGCATGCTTGCAGCGCGAGGCGAAGCGGCAGCCCGGCGGCGGGTTGATCAGCTTGGGCACGCCGCCTGGAATGGCCTCCAGCCGCTGCTTGTGCTCGGCCGCCAGATCGATGCGCGGGATCGAGCGGATCAAGCCGCGGGTGTACGGGTGGCGCGGGTGGGCGAACAGCTCGGCCACTGGCGCTTCTTCCACCACGCGGCCGGCGTACATCACCACCACGCGCTGGGCCACCTCGGCCACCACGCCCATGGCGTGCGTGATCAGCATCACCGCCATGCCCAGGCGGTCCTTCAGGTCTTCGAGCAGGTCGAGGATCTGCGCCTGGATGGTGACGTCGAGCGCCGTGGTCGGCTCATCAGCGATCAGCAGCTTGGGGTTGCAGGCCAGCGCGATGGCGATCATCACGCGCTGGCGCATGCCGCCCGAGAACTGGTGCGGATAGTCCTTCACGCGGCGCTCGGGCGTGGGGATGTTCACCAGCTTGAGCATCTCCACCGCGCGGTTCATCGCCTCGGCCTTGCTCAGGCCCTCGTGCAGGCGGATCGACTCGGCGATCTGCTCGCCCACGGTGTATACCGGGTTCAGGCTGGTCATCGGCTCCTGAAAGACGATGGCGATCTCCTTGGCCCGGATCGCCCGCATCTCGTCGGCCGACACATTGACCAGATCGCGGCCCTGCCAGCGCACCTGGCCGGCAGCGATGCGGCCGGGCGGCATCGGCAGCAGCTTCATCACCGTCATCGCGGTGACCGACTTGCCGCAGCCGGATTCACCCACCACGCACAGCGTCTCGCCGGCATCGACCTGCATGTCCACGCCGTCCACGGCGTGCAGCCAGCCGTCGTCGGTGGCGAACTGGACCTTCAGTCCTTCGATTTCAAGCAGTGCCATCAGAGAACCTTGCGCGGATCCAGCGCGTCACGCAGGCCATCGCCCACGAAGTTGATCGTCAGCACCGTGAGGAAGATCGCCAGGCCCGGGAACAGCGCCCAGTGCGGCGCGATGTCGAGGTAGTCCTTGGCGTCGAACAGGATGCGGCCCCAGGTGGGGATGTCGGGCGGGAAGCCCAGGCCCAGGAAGCTCAGCGTGCTCTCGGCAATGATGGCGGCGGCCACGTCGATGGTGCCGGCGACGATCACCGGGCCCAGCGCATTGGGCAGGATGTGGCGGAACACCTGGCGCGAGGTGCTGGCGCCCAGCGCCCGCGCCGCCTCGACGAACTCCTTCTCGCGCAGCGAGAAGAACTGCGCCCGCACCAGCCGCGCCACCGGCATCCAGCGAAAGCCTCCGACCACCAGCACGATCAGGATGAACACGCCCACCTCGGGGCCGAAGGCGGCCTTCAGGCTGTCGCGGAACAGGTAGATCACCAGCAGCAGCAGCGGCAGCTGCGGCAGGCTGAGGAACAGGTCGGTCAGCCACATCAGCGCGGCATCCACCCAGCCGCGCGACACGCCGGCCAGCGCACCCACCAGCACGCCCACCACCATGGCCATGGCCATGGCCGCCAGGCCCACGGCCAGCGAGATGCGCCCGCCGTACAGCACGCGGGCCAGGATGTCCTGCCCCAGGTCGTCGGTGCCCATCGGGTGCGCGGCGCTGGGCAGCGCGTTGCGGGCGCTGAAGTCGATGTCGTTGATCGCCACCTTCCAGACCATCGGGCCCAGCAGCACGGCCAGCACCATCAGGCCCAGCGTGAACAGGCTGATCAGCGCCATGCGGTGGCGGGCGAAGCGGCGCGCCGCGTCGCGCCAGGGTGAGGTGCCGCGCGCGGGACGCGCCGACACCGCGACCGGGGTGTCAGCGGAAGGAGATGCGGGGGTCGAGCCAGCCATACAGCAGATCGGCAATCAGGTTGAAGAGGATCACCAGGCAGCTGAACACGAAGGTCACGCCCATGATCACCGGCGTGTCGTTGCGCAGGATGGCGTCGATCAGCAGGCTGCCGATGCCGGGGATGCGGAAGATCTGCTCGGTGACGATGGCGCCACCGAACACCGCGGGCATCTGCAGCGCCACCAGCGTGACCACCGGGATCATCGCGTTGCGCACCACGTGCTTGAGCACCACCACGCGCTCGGCCAGGCCCTTGCTGCGCGCCGTGGTCACGTGGTCGAGGCGCACCACGTCGAGCACGGCCGAGCGCACGTAGCGCATCCAGCTGGCGCCCTGGAACAGGCCCAGCACGGCGATCGGCATGATCGACTGCTGCAGGTGCTCCCACCACCACTGCCAGCCGGTGGCGGCGATGTCGGCGCGGTAGACGAAGGGCAGCCAGCCCAGCTTGATCGAGAACACCAGGATCAGCAGCAGGCCGGTGAAGAACGTGGGCAGCGAAAAGCCCACGAAGCTCAGCGTGCTGGCGATGCGGTCGAACCACGAATAGGGCTTGATCGCCGCCAGCGTGCCCACCGGCAGCGCCACCAACAGTGCCAGCACCTGCGAGGCGCCGATCACCGCCAGCGTCACCGGCACGCGCTGCCAGATCAGCGTGTCGACATCGACCCGGCTGATGAACGAGAAGCCCCAGTCGCCATGCAGCATGGCCGCCAGCCAGTGGAAGTAGCGCTGCCAGATCGGGTCATCGAGCCCGAACTTCTTGCGCAGCGCTTCGCGCACCTCGGCAGGGACGTTGGGATTGAGCGCCAGCTCGCCGAACGGATCGCCCGGCGCCAGCGCAAGAACAGTGAACAGCACCACGCTGATGCCCAGCAGGCTGGGCAGGGCAATCAGCAGGCGCCGCAGGAGGTAGAGGCCCACGGCAAATCAGCAATCAGACCGACGACGACATCAAGCTTCGCGATACCAGTTTTGCAGCAGCGAGAAGTCCAGGTCCCAGCCGGTCAGGCTGGTCACCAGCTTCAGGTTCGCGCCACGCACGCGCGGACGGCTGATCAGCGGGATGATGACCTTGTCGTTGACCGGCAGGTCGTTGAGCTTGATGAACATGGCCGTGCGCTTGGCCACGTCCAGTTCGCTCTCGGCGGCCTGGTAGGTCTTGTCGTACTCGGGGTTGCTGTAGCGGCAGATGTTGCGGCCGGCCCACTTGTTGACCTTGGACGAGATCTCGCGCGTGAGGTACTGGTCCATGAAACGCTCGGGGTCGGGCTGGGTCTGCGTCGTGGTGTACATCTGCATGTCGGCGTAGAACTTCCCGTAGGTGTCGGGGTTGGCCACGTCGGACGAGAAGAACACGCTGGCGGTGACCGACTTCAGCTCGAGGTCGACGCCGGCCTTCTGGCAGCCCTGCTTGATCACCGCCTGCTCCTTCTGGCGCAGTGCGTTCACCGAGGTCTGGAACACCAGCTTGAGCTTCTTGCCGCCCTTCTCGCGGATGCCGTCGCTGCCCTTCTTCCAGCCCGCCGCCTCGAGCAGCGCATTGGCCTTGTCGACGTTGAACTCGAACTTGGTGTTGGGCGAGCGGAAGCGCGGCGGGTTGTTCAGGAAGTTGCTGGTGGCCACGCCGGTGCGGCCGTAGATGAACTCCTGGATGCTCTTGCGGTCGGCCAGGTAGGTCATGGCCTCGCGCACGGCCGGATCACTGAACGCGAAGTGCTTGGTCTTGGTGCTGGAGCGCTCGCCGTCCACCTCGGCCACCGGGTCGGTGATGTTGAGCTGGATGAACTCGATGTCGCCCGACGGCACGATGTGCGCCTTGCCCTTGCCGCCGGCCTCCAGGCGCTTGAGCACCTCGTCCTCGACCTGCAGGTTCCAGGCGTAGTCGTACTCGCCGGTCTGCAGCACGGCACGTGCGGCCGACACGGCATCGCCGCCGCCCTTCATCTCGATGGCGTCGAAGAAGGGCTTGTTGGCCTCGTGGTAGTTCTTGTTGATCTCGCCTCGCACCATGTCGCCCGGCTTGAAATCGACGAACTTGTACGGGCCGGTGCCCACCGGCTTCAGGTTGCCCGGTGCCTCGCGCGACTTGGCGCCGATGTAGGGGCCGAACACATGCTTGGGAATCACCATGCCCTCGGCGGCCACGAAGGCCGTGGCCCAGAACGGCGTGGGCTTGGGGAAGGTGACCAGGATGGTGTGCTCGTCGACCTTGACCACGGTGACGTCCTTGTAGACGCCCAGGGTCACGGCCGCGGTGGCCGGGTCGCGCGCGTACTCCCAGGTGAAGACGCAGTCGTCGGCGGTGAAGGGCTTGCCGTCGTGCCAGGTCACGCCCTTCTTCAGGCGCCAGCGCACCACCTTGCCACCTTCGAGCAGGCCGCCGTTCTCCTTGGTGGGGATCTCGGCCGCCAGCACCGGCACCAGGTTGCCCTCGCCATCCCACACGGCCAGCGGCTCGTAGAAGATGCGCGAGCCTTCCTGGTCCTTCGTGCCGTTGGCGAAGTGCGGCTGCAGCAGCGTGGTGCCCTGCCACCACAGCGCCTTCAGCGTGCCGCCGCCACCGCGCTTGGTGGGCTTGTACGGCGCCGGCTTGAGGCTTTGCGCCACGCCTTCGTGCATCAGCAGCATCGAGGCCATCGGTGCGGTGAGGCCCAGGCCCACCATCTGGCGGATCACGTCACGCCGCGTCTGGCGGCCGTGCTTGGCGTCATCGATCAGGGCACGCAGTGCGCGTTCTTCTTGCATGGCTGTTCTCCAGTCGTCGCGTTCGCAGCGCCGGCTCGTGGCCGGCGTTCCAAGGTGCCCGGATACTAGCGATATCCGGGCCAGCAACCATGCGGGTACGCCCCATCATGGTGAACACCCTGTGACCCGCCTCAATGGCAGCCCCATGAATCCCCTGAGCACCCCCTTCACCGACGACCCGATCACGCTGCACGGTCCGCAGCAGGCCGCGCAACCCATCGTGCTGGATTCGCCGCACTCGGGCACGCGCTTTCCGGCCGACTTCGGTGCCGCGGTGTCGCACGAGGCGCTGCGCGACGGCGAGGACTGCTTCATCGATGCACTGTGGCAGCCCGCCGCCGCACGCGGCATCCCGCTGCTGGCGGCCGAGTACCCGCGCACCTACCTCGACCCCAACCGCCACGCCGGCGACATCGACCTGGACCTGCTGGCTGACCGGCACTGGCCCGACGCCCATGTGCCCAGCGGCAAGGCCACCATCGGCAAGGCGCTGATCTGGCGCACGCTGGACGACGGCACGCCGATCTACGACCGCCCGCTCACGGTGGACGAGATACGCGGCCGCATCGCCCGCTGCCACGCGCCCTACCACCAGCGGCTGGCCGCGCTGATGGCGGCGGCGCATGCCGCGCATGGCGTGGTGGTGCACATCAACTGCCACTCGATGAACGCGGTGGCCGGCGCGATGGGCGAGGGCCCGGCGGGCACGCCGCGCGCCGACATCGTGCTGGGTGACCGCGACGGCACCACTTGTGCGCCCGCGCTCACAGCGCTGGTGCGCGAGCAGCTCGCCGCGCGCGGCTACCGGGTAGCGATCAACGACCCGTTCAAGGGCGTGGAGCTGGTGCGTGCCTTCGGCCAGCCGGTGGCCGGCCGCCACAGCCTGCAGCTGGAGGTGAACAAGCGCCTGTACATGGACGAGGCCACGCGCAGCCGCCACGACGGCTTTGCGCGCCTGCAGGCCGACCTGATGGCGCTGCTGGACGCGGTGGCGCAGGCGGCGCGCGCAGGCCGCTTTCAGGCGGCCTGATTCAGCGCCGCGTCACACCAGCACGCGCTCGATGCCGCCCTGGTTGGCGCGGGCCACGTAGTCCTGCAACCAGGTCTCGCCCAGGATGTGGCGGGCCATCTCGATGACGATGTAGTCGGCTTCCAGCAGGCCGCCGTCCAGGTCGTTGCCGTAGCGGGTCAGGCCGGTCAGGCAGGCCGGGCAGCTGGTCAGGATCTTCATCGGGCCCTTGTCGGCGGCACCCGCCTTGCCCTGCGCCGCCGGCAGCGCGCGCAGCTGCACCTCGTTCTTGCGCAGCTCTTCCTCCTTGCGGAAGCGGATCTGCGTGGAGATGTCGGGACGCGAGGTGGCCAGCGTGCCGGCCGTACCGCAGCAGCGCTCGCTCTGCAGCACCGCGGGGCCGACCAGGGCCTTCACCGTCTTCATCGGCTCCTGCTGCTTCATCGGGCTGTGGCAGGGGTCGTGGTAGAGGTAGGCACCGGCCTGCTCGGGCGTCAGCGTGATGCCCTTTTCCAGCAGGTACTCGTGGATGTCGACGATGCGGCAGCCGGGGAAGATCTTGTCGAACTGGTAGCCCTGCAGCTGGTCGTAGCAGGTGCCGCAGCTGACCACCACGGTCTTGATGTCCAGGTAGTTCAGCGTGTTGGCCACGCGGTGGAAGAGCACCCGGTTGTCGGTGATCATCTTCTCGGCCTTGTCGAACTGGCCGTTGCCGCGTTGCGGGTAGCCGCAGCACAGGTAGCCCGGCGGCAGCACGGTCTGCACGCCGGCGTGCCACAGCATGGCCTGCGTGGCCAGGCCCACCTGGCTGAACATGCGCTCCGAGCCGCAACCGGGGAAGTAGAACACCGCCTCGCTGTCGGCCGTGGTGGCCTGCGGGTTGCGGATGATCGGCACGTAGTCCGCATCCTCGATGTCCAGCAGCTTGCGCGCAGTCTGCTTGGGCAGGCCGCCGGGCATCTTCTTGTTGACGAAGTGGATGACCTGCTCTTTCAGCGTGGCCGCGCCCACGGTGGCCGGCGGCCGTGCGGTCTGGGCCTTGGCGGCCACCGACAGCACCGTGTTGCCGATGTTCACGGCCTTGGCGCCCCAATCCAGCACCGCGGTGCGCAGCGTGCTGATGACCACCGGGCTCTTGGTGTCGAGCATGGCCATGGCGGCCATGGTGGCCGGGCGCTTGCTCTTGCGGCCCATCTTGGTCAGCAGGTTGCGCATCGCCATCGACACGTCGCCGAAGTCGATCTTGACCGGGCAGGGGCTCAGGCACTTGTGGCAGACCGTGCAGTGGTCGGCCACGTCCTCGAACTCCTCCCAGTGCGCCAGGCTGACGCCGCGGCGCGTCTGCTCCTCGTACAGGAAGGCTTCCACCAGCAGGCTGGTGGCCAGGATCTTGTTGCGCGGGCTGTACAGCAGGTTGGCGCGCGGCACGTGCGTGGCGCACACCGGCTTGCACTTGCCGCAGCGCAGGCAGTCCTTGATCGACTCGCTGATCGCGCCGATGTCGCTCTGCTGCATGATCAGCGACTCATGGCCCATCAGCCCGAAGCTGGGCGTGTAGGCATGGGTCAGGTCAGCGGCATGCACGTCGTCGCCCAGGCGGCGCAGGGCCTCGCCGCGCAGCAGCTTGCCCTTGTTGAACCGGCCCTCGGGGTCGATGCGCTGCTTGTAGGCGGTGAAGTTGGCCAGCTCCTCGTCGCTGAGGAACTCGAGCTTGGTGATGCCGATGCCGTGCTCGCCCGAGATCACGCCGTTCAGGCTGCGTGCCAGCACCATGATGCGCGCCACGGCCTCGTGGGCCGTCTGCAGCATCTCGTAGTTGTCGCTGTTGACGGGGATGTTGGTGTGCACGTTGCCGTCGCCGGCATGCATGTGCAGCGCCACCCACACGCGGCCGCGCAGCACCTCCTGGTGGATGGCCTTGGCGGCGTCGATCACAGGAGCGAAGGCCGCACCGGTGAACAGCATCTGCAGCGGCCGCAGGATCTGCACCTTCCAGCTGGCGCGCAGGCCATGGTCCTGCAGCTGGTCGAAGTAGCTGCGGGTCTCATTGGGCAGCACCACGTCCAGGTGCTGCATCCACTGCTGCCACTGGGCGCGCACGTCGCGCACCAGGGTCAGGGCCTGCTGCACGCGATCTTCCAGCAGTTCGGCACTCGGGATCTCGCTGGCGTCGTCGGTCTTGCCCAGCGGCAGCTGGCCGGCCAGGAAGAACGTCTCCAGCCGGTCGGCCAGCGCGATCTTGTTGCGCAGGCTGAGCTCGATGTTGATGCGCTCGATGCCCAGCGTGTACTCGCCCATGCGCTCGAGCGGGATCACCACGTCCTCGTTGACCTTGAAGGCGTTGGTGTGGCGGCTGATGGCCGCGGTGCGCTTGCGGTCGAGCCAGAACTTCTTGCGCGCCTCGGCGCTGACGGCGATGAAACCCTCGCCCGAGCGGCCGTTGGCCAGGCGGATGACCTCGCTGGCCGCTCGCGCCACGCGGTCGGGGTCGTCGCCGACGATGTCGCCGATCAGCACCATCTTGGGCAGGCCGCCGCGCTTGCTCTTGGTGGCGTAGCCCACGGCCTTGAGGTAGCGGTCGTCCAGGTGCTCCAGGCCGGCCAGGATGGCGCCACCGGGCTGCTTCATCTCGGCGAACATGAAGTCCTTGATCTCGACGATCGAGGGCACGCAGTCCTTGGGGTTGCCGAAGAACTCCAGGCACACGGTGCGCACATGCTCGGGCATGCGGTGCACCACCCAGCGGGCGCTGGTGATCAGGCCGTCGCAGCCTTCCTTCTGGATGCCCGGCAGGCCGGCGAGGAACTTGTCGGTGACGTCCTTGCCCAGGCCCTCCTTGCGGAACACGCGGCCGGGGATGGCCAGGATCTCGGTCTTCTCCAGCGTCTTGCCGCTGGCGTCGAACCAGCGCAGCTCGAAAAGCGCCTCGGCCACGTCGTGGATCTTGCCCAGGTTGTGGTCCAGGCGGTGCACCTCCAGCCATTTGGCCTCGGGCGTCACCATCTTCCAGCTGGCCAGGTTGTCGAGTGCGGTGCCCCACAGCACGGCCTTCTTGCCGCCGGCGTTCATGGCGATGTTGCCGCCCACGCAGCTGGCCTCGGCCGAGGTGGGATCGACCGCGAACACATGGCCGGCGCGCTCGGCCGCATCGGCCACGCGTTGCGTGACCACGCCGGCGCCGGTCCACACGGTGGGCACGGGCTTGTCCAGGCCGGGCAGGCTGACGAACTCGACCTCGGTCATCTGGTCGAGCTTCTCGGTGTTGATCACCGCGCTCTTCCAGGTCAGCGGCACGGCGCCGCCGGTGTAGCCGGTGCCGCCGCCGCGCGGCACGATGGTCAGGCCCAGTTGCACGCAGCCGGCCACCAGCGCGGCCATCTCGGCCTCGGTGTCGGGCGTGAGCACGACGAAGGGGTACTCGACGCGCCAGTCGGTCGCGTCGGTCACATGGCTGACCCGCGACAGGCCGTCGAACTTGATGTTGTCCTTGGCGGTGTGCGCGCCCAGCACGCGGCGCGCGCGCTGGCGCAGATCGGCCACTGCGTCGAACTGCGCACCGAAGCGCGCCACGGCACCGCGGGCCAGGTCGAGCAAGGCGCCCACATGGCCGTCGCGCACCGGGTCGGCGCCGGGCGTGCGGCGGCGCTCCACCTCGTGCAGACGGTGGTTCAACGCGTCGATCAGCAGCTGGCGGCGGCGCGGGTTGTCCAGCAGGTCATCGACCAGGAAGGGGTTGCGCTGCACCACCCAGATGTCGCCCAGCACCTCGTAGAGCATGCGTGCCGAGCGGCCGGTGCGGCGCTCGCCGCGCAGGCGGCCGAGCAACTCCCAGGCGCTGTCGCCCAGCAGGCGCAGCACGATCTCGCGGTCGGAGAACGAGGTGTAGTTGTAGGGAATCTCGCGCAGGCGGGGTGCCTGCGCGGCCTCGGCGGCAAGGTCGCCTTCGACCGGGCTGGGGATCACGAGCGGTGCATTCATGAGGGGCTGACAGGCGCCGGATTCTTTGAGATAGCGCAGCGTCGCCGGGGGCAGGCACCTGAGGCCATATGGTATCGCAGTGCAACAATGCCCTGTTCTGGGCCGGGGATGCCCCGCAACCGTGCCAGCCGCGATGCGCGCGCACCGTTGGCGGGTAAGCCCCGTTGCCCGCCGCAGTCACCCTGTGTCAGAAACGCGGCTGTCATGAGAAGTGCCGACACTACGGCGCCTTTGTCACTCGAGCTTCACGGAGAAGACATGAAGATCCGCTTTGCAGCCACCGGCCTGGCCCTGGCTGCCCTCACCGCCCTGGCGCTGCCCGCCCAGGCCCAGACCGAAATCCAGTGGTGGCACTCGATGACCGGCGGCCTGAACGAATGGGTCAACGACCAGGCCAACCAGTTCAACGCCAGCCAGAAGCAGTACAAGGTGGTGCCCACCTTCAAGGGCAACTACGACGAGTCGATGACCGCCGCGATGGCCGCCTTCCGCGCCGGCAACTCGCCGCACATCCTGCAGGTGTTCGAGGTGGGCACGGCCACGATGATGGCCTCCAAGGGCGCCATCAAGCCGGTGGCCGAGGTGATGAAGCAAAGCGGCGTCACCTTCGACCCGAAGGCTTACGTGCCGGCCGTGTCGGGCTACTACACCTCGGCGGCGGGCGAGATGCTGTCGTTCCCGTTCAACAGCTCGACGACGATCTTCTACTACAACAAGGACGCCTTCAAGGCCGCCGGCCTCGACCCGAACAAGGCCCCGGCCACCTGGCCCGAGGTAGCCCTGGCCGCGGCCAAGCTCAAGGCCGCCGGCAGCAAGTGCCCGTACACCACCAGCTGGATGAGCTGGGTGCACCTGGAGAGCTTCTCGCTCTGGCACAACACCGAGTTCGCCACCAAGAACAACGGCTTCGGCGGCCCCAGCGCACGCCTGGCGTTCAACTCGCCGCTGCATGTGCGCCACTTCGAGAACCTGGCCAACATGGCCAAGCAGGGCCTGTTCGTCTACAAGGGCCGCGCCAGCGTGGCGGTGCCGTCCTTCGTGTCGGGTGAGTGCGCGATGTTCACCGGCTCGTCGGGCTCGTACGCCGACGTGAGCAAGGGGGCCAAGTTCTCCTACGGCCTGGCCCCGCTGCCCTACTACCCCGACGTGCCCGGCGCGCCGCAGAACACCGCCATCGGCGGTGCCAGCCTGTGGGTGATGGCCGGCAAGAAGGCCGAGGAATACAAGGGCGTGGCCGAGTTCTTCAAGTACCTGTCCAGCCCCGAGGTGCAGTCGGCCAGCCACAAGCGCACCGGCTACCTGCCGGTCACGATGGCGGCGTTCCAGCTCACCGAGAAGTCGGGCTTCTACAAGGAGAAGCCGGGCACCGACGTGGCCGTGAACCAGATGATCCGCAAGACCACCGACAAGTCGCGCGGCATCCGCCTGGGCAGCTTCGTGCAGATCCGCACCATCCTCGACGAGGAGACCGAAGCCATCTGGGCCGGCAAGAAGGGCGCCAAGGAGGCGCTCGACGCCGCCGTGCAGCGCGGCAACGAGCAGCTCGAGCGCTTCGAGAAGGCCACCAAGAACGCCCAGTGACCCGCAGGCCGGCCAGGAGCCGGCCGTTCTGACCCCGTTCTGATTCCCTTCTGACCCCCTCTTGCGGCGCCGGCCGAGACCCGGCTGGCGCCGACGATCCACGCGGCGCGCCCACCCGGCGCGCCGTTCGTTCTTGAAAGCGAGCACGATGGAAAAGCGCGCTTACTTCCGGGCCCCGCTGCTGCCCTGGCTGCTGCTGGCGCCGCAGCTGGTGATCATCAGCGTGTTCTTCTTCTGGCCGGCCGCGCAGGCGGTGGTGCAGTCGCTGCAGATGCAGGACAGCTTCGGTCTGTCCACCCAGTGGGTGGGCCTGGACAACTTCCGCCAGCTGCTGGGCGACCCCGCCTACCTAGAGTCGTTCAAGACCACGGCCATCTTCTCGGTGCTGGTGGCCGTGGTGGGCATCGCGCTGGCGCTGATGCTGGCGGTGTTCGCCGACCGCATCGTGCGCGGCGCGCTGGCCTACCGCACGCTGCTGATCGTGCCCTATGCGGTGGCACCGGCGGTGGCCGGCGTGCTGTGGCTGTTCATGTTCTCGCCCGACATCGGCGTGGTGTCCTGGACGCTGGCACACGCCTTCGGATTCAACTGGAACCACCTGCTCAACAGCGGCCATGCGATGGGGCTGATCGTCGCCGCCGCGGTGTGGAAGCAGATCTCCTACAACTTCTTGTTCTTCGTGGCCGGCCTGCAGTCGGTGCCGCATTCGCTGATCGAGGCCGCGGCCATCGATGGCGCGCGGCCCTGGCGGCGTTTCTGGGACATCCAGCTGCCGATGCTGTCGCCCACCACCTTCTTCCTGCTGGTGATCAACGTGGTGTACGCGTTCTTCGACACCTTCGCGATCATCGACGCCACCACCCAAGGCGGCCCGGGCCGAGACACCGCCATCCTGGTGTTCAAGGTCTACCACGACGGCGTCAAGGGCGGCGACCTGGGCGGCTCGGCCGCGCAGAGCGTGATCCTGATGTTCGTGGTCATCGCCCTCACGGTGGTGCAGTTCCGCTATGTCGAGCGCAAGGTGAACTACTGATGAGCACCCGCTACTTCGTCGTCGTCATGGAGGCCCGCCATGGTTGAGCGCCGCCCCCTGCTGGACCTGCTGAGCCACGTGGTGATGGTGCTGGCCGTGCTGATCGTGGCCTTCCCGATCTACCTGGCCTTCGTGGCGTCCACCCACACCGCGCAGGACATCGTGCAGGCCCCGATGCCGCTGCTACCCGGCAGCCACGGCTGGGACAACTATGTCAACGCCCTCACCGGCCACGGTGGCGGCAAGGGCTCGAACGCACCGGTGGGCCGCATGGTGGTGGTGAGCCTGGTGGTGGCGCTGGCCATCGCCATCGGCAAGATCGCGGTGTCGCTGCTGTCGGCCTTCGCGCTGGTGTACTTCCGCTTCCCGCTGCGCAAGCTGCTGTTCTGGGCCATCTTCGTCACGCTGATGCTGCCGGTGGAGGTGCGCATCCTGCCGACCTACAAGGTGGTGTCCGACCTGGGGCTGCTGAACAGCTACGCGGGCCTGACCGTGCCGCTGATCGCCTCGGCCACGGCCACCTTTTTGTTCCGGCAGTTCTTCCTGACCGTGCCGGAAGAACTGGCCGAGGCCGCGCGCATCGACGGCGCCGGACCGATGCGCTTCTTCAAGGACATCCTGGTGCCCTTGTCGTCGACCTCGATCGCGGCGCTGTTCGTCATCCAGTTCATCTACGGCTGGAACCAGTACCTGTGGCCGCTGCTGGCCGCCACCAGCGAGGACATGTACCCGGTGGTGGTGGGCATCAAGCGCATGATCGCCGGCGGCGACGCCGGCAACGAGTGGAACATCGTGATGGCCACGGCCGTGATGGCCATGCTGCCCCCCACCGTGGTGGTGGTGCTGATGCAGCGCTGGTTCGTCAAGGGCCTGGTGGATACCGAGAAGTAAGAGGACGAGACAACATGGGTGCGATTGCACTGAAGCAGGTCGAGAAGACCTACGGCCACGGCGCCAAGGCCAACAAGGTGATCCACGGCGTCGACGTGGCCATCGCCGACGGTGAGTTCATCGTCATCGTTGGCCCCTCGGGCTGCGGCAAGAGCACGCTGCTGCGCATGGTGGCGGGCCTGGAGGAGATCACCGGCGGCGAGATCCACATCGGCGGCCGCGTGGTCAACCAGCTGGAGCCTGCCGACCGCGACATCGCGATGGTGTTCCAGAACTACGCGCTGTACCCGCACATGAGCGTGTTCGACAACATGGCCTACGGGCTGAAGATCGCCAAGCTGGCACCGGCCGAGATCGAGCAGCGCGTGCGCAAGGCGGCCAAGATCCTGGAGCTGGAGGCGTTGCTGGAGCGCAAGCCGCGGCAGCTGTCCGGCGGGCAGCGCCAGCGGGTGGCCATGGGCCGCGCCATCGTGCGGCAGCCGGCGGCCTTCCTGTTCGATGAGCCGCTGTCGAACCTGGACGCCAAGCTGCGTGCGCAGACCCGGCTCGAGATCCAGAAGCTGCATGCCGAGCTGGGCGTCACCTCGCTGTTCGTCACGCACGACCAGGTGGAGGCCATGACCCTGGCCCAGCGCATGATCGTGATGAACGGCGGCCGCGTCGAGCAGATCGGCACGCCGGAAGAGGTGTACGGCCGCCCGGCCACGCGCTTCGTCGCGGGCTTCATCGGCTCGCCGCCGATGAACCTGCTGAGCGGCCGTGCCGAGGGCGAACGCTTCATCCCCGACGCCGCGGCCGGCGAACAGGGCGCCACGCTGCCGGTGGCCGCCCCGCGGGCCGGCGCGCTGCTGCTGGGCGTGCGCCCGGAACACCTGGTGCTGGACCCGGCCGGCAGCTGGACGATGCACGTGGAGACGGTGGAGATGCTGGGCGCCGAGCGCCTGGTGCACGGCCGCATCGGCGGCCAGAACCTCACGCTGCGCCTGGACGCCACGCTGCCCGCACCGCACCGCGGCGAGACCGTGCGACTGGCGCCCATGCCGGGCCGGGTGCACTGGTTCGATGCCGGCACCGGACAACGGATCGACGCATGAGCCATCCCCTCACGCCTTGGCCCTACCCGCGCTGGGTGGCCCACCGCGGCGCCGGCAAGCTGGCGCCCGAGAACACGCTGGCTGCGTTCCGCCTGGGCGCGGCCCATGGCTACCGCATGGCCGAATGCGATGTGAAGCTGTCGGCCGATGGCGTGCCCTTCCTGATGCACGACGCTGGGCTGGAACGCACCACCAATGGCACTGGCACCGGTGGCGACCGGCCCTGGGCCGAGCTGTCGCGGCTGGATGCCGGCGGCTGGCACAGCCGGGGCTATGCGGGCGAGCCGCTGCCCACGCTGGATGCGGTGGCCGCGTATGTGCTGGCCAACGGCTTCGCGCTGAACATCGAGATCAAGCCCACGCCCGGCGTCGAGCTGCACACCGGCCGCGTGGTGGCCGAAGCCGCCGCCCGCCTGTGGGCCGGCGCCGCGGTGCCGCCGCTGCTCAGCTCGTTCCGTCCGGAAGCCCTGCAGGGTGCGCGCGAGACCGCACCGCAGTTGCCCCGCGCGCTGCTGCTCGACACCTTGTGGGACGGCTGGGCCGGCGTGGCCGCGTCGCTGGGCTGCGTGGCCGTGGTGACCAACTTCCGCCTGATGGACGCGGTGCTGCGCCAGCAGCTGCGCAGCGCCGGCCTGCGCGCGCTGGTGTACACGGTCAACGAGGCCGACGAGGCCGAGCGCCTGCTGGCACTGGACATCGACGGCATCATCACCGACGCGGTGGACCGCTTCGCCCCGGCCCGGGGCTGAGTGCCGCAGGCGCGGCACCAGCGCCGCGTGCCAGACGCCGGAAGCTCAGGCCGGCGTCGGCAGCTCGCGCACGCTGCGGATCACCGTGGCGCGCCAGCTCAGCGCCGCCAGCAGTGCGGCGGTGAGCCCCACCGCACCCAGCGTGGCGGCCAGTGACACATGCTCGCCGATCCAGCCGCCGATCAGCGCGCCCGGCACGCCGGGCAGCAGGATCAGCCAGCGCATCGTCGCCGTCATGCGGCCCTGCAGCGGCTGCGGCGTCACCGCCTGGCGCATGGCAAGGAAGTTGATGAACACCAGCACGCCGCCCGCGCCGGTGAGCACCATCATCAGCGCGAAGGCCACCACGCCCGCGGTGCCGGCAGGCGCCACGGCGGGCAGCAGCCAGCCCAGCGCACAGACCGCAAAGCCCATCACCATCGTCGGCCCCGGTCCATGGCGCTGGCTGATGCGGTCGCCCAGGCTGCCGGCGCTCACCGTGCCCAGGCCCAGCGCGGCGTAGCACAGGCCCACGCCCTGTTCGCTCAGGCCCAGCGTGCGGGTGGCGTACAGCACCTGCACCACCAGGGCCGCGTGCTGGCACAGCTGCCACACGCCCACGGCCAGGGCCAGCGCCACCAGCAGGCGCTGGCTGCGGACGAAGCCCATGCCCTCGCGCAGGTCACGCGCAAAGCTGGCATCGGTGCGCTGCGGCAAGGTCTCCCGCACGCCCAGTCCGCGCAGGATGGCGGCAGAGAAGAACAGCGCGAGTGCGTCGAGCAGCAAGGCCACAGGCGCGCCGACCGCCCGGATCAGCATGCCCGCCACACCTGGACCGAGGATCTCGGCGCCCGAACTGGCCAGCGCATTGCGCGCATACGCCTGCACCAGCTTCTCGCGCGAGACCACCTGCATCAGCACGATCTGGGACGCACTGCCACCCAGCACGCTGGACAGGCCGATCAGGAAGGCGGCCCCGTACATCCACGGCATGGCCAGCACACCGAGCCACCAGGCGGCGGCCACGCTGCTGACCACCAGGGCCACGGTGAGTTCGCCCCCCACCACCACCGGCAGCTTGCGCACACGGTCCAGCCACACGCCGGCCGGCAGCGACAGCAGGGCGAAAGGCAGCACTTCCATGGCGGTGAGCCAGCCCATCTGCGTGGGCGTCGCCTTCAGCAGCAACGCCGCCGTCAGCGGCAGCGCCAGGATCGTGACCTGCGCCCCCAGCGACGCGATCAGCACCGAGCAGAACAGCCGCCGGTACTGCGCGTCGCGCAGCAGGTCATCGGGCGCCAACGACAGCCGGGCGCGCAGCGCAGCCCAGGCGGAGCCTTGTGCTTCTTGTGTCAATTTCACCCCCCAATCGGTGCCACGCAGGCCCTTGTGGGGCCTGGCGGTGCCGCGATTGTGCGTGCGCCCCAAAGGCTTGCCGCCCGGGCATCCCCCACGGGAGGGAACCCGGCGGACGAGCGCGAGCGCGCCGGGGGTTCAGCTGCGGTAGTCGGCGTTGATGCTGACGTAGTCGTGCGACAGGTCGCAGGTCCACACCGTGGTGCGCGCCGCACCGCGATGCAGCAGCACCCGCACCGTGATCTCGCTTTGCTTCATCACGCGCTGGCCGTCGGCTTCCTGGTAATCGGGGTGACGGCCACCCTGGCGGGCGACATGCACGTCGTCCAGGAACAGGTCGATCAGCGTCTGGTCGAGATCGTCGATGCCCGCGTAACCCACCGCCGCCAGGATGCGCCCCAGGTTCGGATCGCTGGCGAAGAACGCCGTCTTGACCAGCGGCGAGTGCGCGATGGCGTAGGCCACGCGGCTGCACTCATCCTCGCTGGCGCCGCCCTCCACCTGCACGGTGATGAACTTGGTGGCGCCCTCGCCGTCGCGCACGATGGCCTGCGCCAGTTGCTGCGACACGGCGATCACTGCGTCGCGCAGCGCCTGCCCTTCGGCGGAGGCCAGGCTGGTGATCGTGGCATTGCCCGCACGGTGCGTGGCAGCCAGCACGAACGAATCGTTGGTGGACGTGTCACCGTCGATCGTGATGCGGTTGAAGCTCAGATCGGCCGCCTCGCGCACCAGGTCCTGCAACAGGTCCGGCGCGATCGCCGCATCGGTGGCCACGAAGCCCAGCATCGTGGCCATGTTCGGCCGGATCATGCCGGCGCCCTTGCTGATGCCGGTGACCGTGACCGTGCGGCCACCGATCTGCACCTGGCGCGACGCCGCCTTGGGCAGCGTGTCGGTGGTCATGATGCCTTCGGCGGCCAGCGCCCAGCCGTCGGCGCGCAGCGCGGCCAGCGCCGCCGGCAGGCCGGCCTCGATGCGCTCGACCGGCAGGGCTTCCATGATCACGCCGGTGGAGAAGGGCAGCACCTGCTGCTCGGCCAGTCCCAGCAGCTTGGCCAGGGCCGCACTGGTGCGGCGAGCCCGCGCCAGGCCATCGGCGCCGGTGCCGGCATTGGCGTTGCCGGTGTTGATCACCATCGCGCGAATGCCTGCGCCGGCCGCCAGGTGCTCGCGGCAGACCTGCACCGGCGCGGCGCAGAAACGGTTCTTGGTGAACACGCCGGCCACCGAGGTGCCCTCGTCGAGCGCGAACACCACCAGGTCCTTGCGGTTGGCCTTGCGCACACCGGCCTCAGCCACACCGATGCGCACACCGGCCACCGGAAACAGATCGGCCGCCACCGGCGGCTGCAGATTGACGGGCATGCGCTTGGAACCTTCGCGTCGAGATGAAAAACGGATTGTAGAAACGAACAAGGCGGCCGAAGCCGCCTTGTCTGGCATGCGGGCGCCGTAGCCCGCGATGCTGTTCGATCAGCCGCGACGGCGGCTGGCCAGGAAGCCCAGAGCACCCAGGCCGGCCAGCATCATGGCGTAGGTTTCGGGTTCCGGCACCGGAGCGGCCGCCAGCGCCAAGGTCGTGCTGTACCCACCACCATACTGACCAATCACAGTGCCCGTGACCTTCAGTTGATGCGTGCCAGCACCGATCAGGATCGGCGTCATCGCCAGGGTCTGCATGTCCTGGATGAACGGCGAGGTGCCGGTGATGACGTGCGACAACACCAGCGGTGTGCCGTCGAGCGTCGCGCTGAAATTGCTCAGCCCGTAGAGAACAGAGTTCATCAACACCGTCACGGTGTTCGTGACCGTGGCGTTGGCGTACGACGACGCGAGCGTCTCGAAGCTCCAGGTTTCGTCGAGCATGCCAGTCGATGCCGAAGCGCTGAAGCTCGTCGACGACGGGATAGACAACGTACCCAGGTTGCCGGCTTGCGCACCAACGGACAGGACGAGCGCCGAGATGGCCAGCGCCACAGACTTCAATTTCATGAGTACCTCCGTGATAGCTACAACAACGAGCATCCGCTGCAGGATCACCCGCTAACGTCTACCCGGAATAATTTCAACTTCATGGACAGTCTAGACCGTGCTGCAATGCAACACAAAGCCACAGAGACCCCCAAACAGGGGGCGGTCAGGTGGAGTTTTGTAACCAAACCGCAATCAACTGCCAGTCTTTTCAGATCAATTCAGCTTGCCGTGGCAGTTTTTATACTTTTGACCACTTCCGCATGGGCACGGATCGTTGCGTCCGACGCGCGGCAAATCGGCCGCGACCGTGGACGGATCGGTGTCCTGGCTCACGCTGCCGTCTTCATTCGGGTGCGTGTAGGTCACGTTGCTCAGCTGGCCGGCCGATGACTCGATGGCTTCAGCGGCTTCGGCGACCTGTTCCTGGGTCTGGATGCGAACCGTCATCAGGATGCGCGTGACTTCCATCTTCACCACGTCCAGCAACTGGCTGAACAGTTCGAAGGCTTCGCGCTTGTATTCCTGCTTCGGGTTCTTTTGCGCATAGCCGCGCAGGTGGATGCCCTGGCGCAGGTAGTCCAGCGCGGCCAGGTGCTCGCGCCAGTGGCTGTCGATGCTTTGCAGCAGCACCATGCGCATGAACGGGTTGAACTGGTCGAGGCCCACCGCGTCCAGCTTCACCTGGAACGCCGCATCGGCGGCCGCCACCACGCGCTCGACGATGTCCTCGTCGGTGATGGCGTCGCTCTTCTCGACCTCGGCGCGCAGGTTCACCGCCACCTGCCACTCGTCGGCCAGCACCTTCTCCAGGCCCGGCAGATCCCATTGCTCTTCCACCGAGTCGGCGGCCACAAAGGTGCGCACCACCTCGGTCATCGAGCTCTTGCGCAGGTTGGTGATCTGCGCGGCCACCGAGTCGGATTCGAGGATCTCGTTGCGCTGCTGGTAGATCACCTTGCGCTGGTCGTTCGAGACGTCGTCGTACTCCAGCAGTTGCTTGCGCACGTCGAAGTTGCGCGCTTCCACCTTGCGTTGGGCGCTCTCGATGCTGCGCGTGACGATGCCGGCCTCGATGGCCTCGCCCTCGGGCATCTTCAGGCGGTCCATGATGGCGCGCACGCGGTCACCCGCGAAGATGCGCATCAGCGAGTCGTCCAACGACAGGTAGAAGCGGCTCTGGCCCGGATCGCCCTGGCGACCGGCACGGCCGCGCAGCTGGTTGTCGATGCGACGGCTCTCGTGGCGCTCGGTGGCGATGATGCGCAGGCCGCCAGCGGCCTTGACCTGGGCGTTCAGGCCCGCCCATTCGTCGTGCAGCTTCTGGATGCGGCGCGCCTTCTCGTCGGCCGGCAGGGCCTCGTCGGCCTCCACCATCTGCACCTGCTTCTCGACGTTGCCGCCCAACACGATGTCGGTGCCGCGGCCGGCCATGTTGGTGGCGATGGTGATCATGCCCGGGCGCCCGGCCTGGGCCACGATCTCGGCCTCCTTGGCATGCTGCTTGGCGTTGAGCACCTGGTGCGGCAGCTTGGCCTTGGTGAGCAGGCCGCTGATCAGCTCGGAGTTCTCGATCGAGGTGGTGCCCACCAGCACCGGCTGGCCGCGCTCATGGCTGGCGCGGATGTCGGCGATCACCGCGTCGAACTTCTCCTTGGCGGTCTTGTAGACCAGGTCGAGCTCGTCCTTGCGGATGCGCGGGCGGTTCGACGGGATCACCACGGTCTCCAGGCCGTAGATCTCCTGGAACTCGTAGGCCTCGGTGTCGGCCGTGCCGGTCATGCCGCCCAGCTTGGCGTACATGCGGAAGTAGTTCTGGAAGGTGATCGAGGCCAGCGTCTGGTTCTCGCTCTGGATCTGCACGCCTTCCTTGGCCTCGACGGCCTGGTGCAGGCCGTCGCTCCAGCGGCGGCCCGTCATCAGGCGGCCGGTGAACTCGTCGACGATGACGATCTCGCCGCCCTGGTTCACGTAGTGCTGGTCGCGGTGGTACAGGTGGTGGGCCCGCAGCGCCGCGTACACATGGTGCATCAGCGTGATGTTGGCGGCGTCATAGAGGCTGGCGCCCTCCACCAGCAGGCCGGCCTGGCGCAACAGGGTCTCGGCGTTCTCATGGCCGTCCTCGGTCAGGAAGACCTGGTGGGTCTTCTCGTCGACCGTGAAGTCGCCCGGCTCGATCACGCCCTCGCCGGTGCGCGGATCGGCTTCGCCGATCTGCTTCTTCAGGCCCGGCACCACGGCGTTGATGCGCACGTACAGCTCGGTGTGATCCTCGGCCTGGCCGCTGATGATCAGCGGCGTGCGCGCCTCGTCGATCAGGATCGAGTCCACCTCGTCGACGATGGCGAAGTTCAGGCCACGCTGCACGCGGTCGCGCACCTCGTAGACCATGTTGTCGCGCAGGTAGTCGAAGCCGAACTCGTTGTTCGTGCCGTGCGTGATGTCGGCGGCGTAGGCGGCCTGCTTGGCCTCGCGCTCCATGCCGGGCACGTTGACACCGACCGTCAGGCCGAGGAAGCCGTAGAGCTTGCTCATCCATTCCGCGTCACGCCGGGCCAGGTAGTCGTTGACGGTGACCACGTGCACGCCCTTGCCCGACAGCGCATTCAGGTACACCGGCAGCGTGCCAGTCAGCGTCTTGCCTTCGCCGGTGCCCATCTCGGCAATCTTGCCGTGGTGCAGGGCCATGCCGCCCAGCAGCTGCACGTCGAAGTGGCGCATCTTCATCGTGCGCTTGCCAGCCTCACGCACCGTGGCGAAGGCTTCGGGCAGCAGGTCGTCCAGCGTCTCGCCCTTGGCCAGGCGGGCACGGAACTCGTCGGTCTTGCCACGCAGCGCGGCATCGTCGAGCTTCTCGAACTGCGGCTCCATCGCGTTGATGCGATCGACGACCTTGCGGTACTGCTTCAGCAGGCGTTCGTTGCGGCTGCCGAAAATCGAGGTGAGAAGCTTGGGCAACATGCGGCGTGAGGGCTGGGCGGTTCGGGTGGGCTCGCTCGGCCGTCAGCGTCGGCGGTTCCGGCGCGCTCGGGCTGCAGCAAAGACCCGTCACGCGGAGGGATCGGGGCTCGGGGCCGGCCGGGTGGCCAGCCTCTCGTCATGAGGTCGTCAGGGTGTCTTGCGGCTCGCGGACTGACGCGCAGATGGGGACGGCACGCCAGGCCACAAGGCCCGCACCTGCACTGCACCAGCGGCAGCCCGCAAAGCTAGCGAGTCTATCATTCGGGGTTACACGCCCTGCCGGCGTCGGGCCCGTGTTCCAGCGGCCCGCGCGCCACGGCAACACCCCCGTCCTCACCCCTCGCCCATGGCCTCGCAGCCCCCCAAACCCAGCCCGGGTTCGGCCCCCTTGCCACCCGGTACACGCGGCATCGATCAGGCGCTGGCCGGCAACCAGGCCCTGGGCTCGCTGATGCAGCGCATGCGCGAGTCCGAGGCGCGGCTGGCCGCCATCCGCCCGCTGCTGCCGCCGCCGATGCGCCCGCATGTCAAGGCCGGGCCGATCGACGAGGATGGCTGGACGCTGCTGGCCGGCAACCCGGCCGTGTCGGCCAAGCTCCGGCAGATGCTGCCCACGCTGATGAACCGGCTGCAGCACAGCGGCTTCGACGCGCGTGCGGTGCGGGTCAAGCTGCTGTCGCCCACCTGATCGGCACGGGTTGGCGGGAGAGAGGGGTGGTGCCGGCTTTCGGAATCGAACCGAAGACCTTCCGCTTACAAGGCGGGTGCTCTACCAACTGAGCTAAGCCGGCACGGCAGCCTGCATTCTAGAAGTCAGGCCGCTGCACTGCGCGCATGGTGCGCGCAGTGCCTCGCAAAACACGCTTTGACGCCTACTTCACGCGCTTGAGCGCCGGCCGGCCGCCACCGCCTGCTGGCGGCGTGTCGGTCGGCGCGCCCTCGTCGGCAGACGGCGCCTCGGCGTCGGCCGCGTCATCGTCGGCCGTGGTGGCCAGGCGCAGGCCCGCGCGCGACGACTCGGCCGGTTGCGCATCGGCCGGGGCCACCGCGGTGGTGCCTTCGCCGGGCGTGGGCACCGGGAAGGCCATGCCCTGGCCGTTCTCGCGCGCGTAGATCGCCACCACATGGTCCACCGGCACGATGATGTCGCGGGCCACACCGCCGAAGCGGGCCTTGAACGAGATGTACTCGTTGCCCAGCTCCAGCCCCGACGTGGCATCGACACCGATGTTGAGCACGATCTCGTTGTTCTTGACGTACTCCATCGGCACCTGCACACCTGCCGACACGTAGACCGCGACATAGGGTGTGAAGCCGTTGTCCACGCACCACTCGTGCAGTGCGCGGATCAGGTACGGACGCGTGGAACTGCCCTGCTCTTCAGGGCCGACCGGTTTGCTCATCGCGGATTCGGCGGCTCAGGCGCGCATCACTTGCGCATCACCTTCTCGGACGGCGTCAGCGCCTCGATGTAGGCCGGACGCGAGAAGATGCGCTCGGCGTACTTCAGCAGCGGCGCAGCGTTCTTGCTGAGGTCGATGCCGTAGTAGTCCAGGCGCCACAGCAGCGGGGCGATGGCCACATCGAGCATGCTGAAGTCGTCGCCCAGCATGTACTTGTTCTTCATGAAGATCGGCGCCAGCTGCGTGAGTCGCTCACGGATCTGGTTGCGCGCCTTCTCGAGCTGCTTGTCGGTGGCCTTGACCGTCGTGCCACGGCCTTCCAGCGTGTTGACGTGGGCGAACAGTTCCTTCTCGAAGTTGAAGAGGAACAGGCGCACGCGCGCTCGGGCCACCGGGTCGCCGGGCATCAGCTGCGGATGCGGGAAGCGCTCGTCGATGTACTCGTTGATGATGTGCGACTCGTACAGGATGAGGTCACGCTCGACGAGGATGGGCACCTCGTTGTACGGGTTCATCAAGGCGATGTCTTCGGGCTTGGCGAAGAGATCGACGTCGCGGATCTCGAAGTCCATGCCCTTCTCGAACAGCACGAAGCGGCAACGGTGCGAATAGGGGCAGGTGGTTCCGGAGTAGAGCACCATCATGACGGCGGACTCCCAGTCAGCAGTTCTCAGAAAAGACAAAACGCGCAGCGGCGCGAGAAAGCATCCGCTGCGCGCGTTGGGCCTGACGGTTCAGTCAGGCCCGCGAAACGTCACTTGACGTTTTTCCAGTAGGCGGCGTTCAGACGCCAGGCGATCAAGGTGAAGACCGACAGGAACAGCAACACCCAGACACCCAGGCGCACGCGCTGGTTCTGCGCGGGCTCGCCCATCCACTGCAGGTAGGCGACCAGATCGGCCACAGCCGAATCGTAGTCGGCCTTGCTCAGCTTGCCGGGCTTGGTCTGCTCGAAACCCTTGAACACGTGGGTGGTCTTGGCCGGATCGTGCGGATCCTTTTCGTTGGCAAACACGGCGCGCTGCTCGCCCTGCAGTTCCCACAGCACATGCGGCATGCCCACCGACGGGAAGACCAGGTTGTTCCAACCCGTGGCCTTGGTCTCGTCGCGGTAGAACGTGCGCATGTAGGTGTAGAGGTAGTCGGCGCCGCTGCCGTTGGCGCCCGCACGCGAGCGGGCCACCACGGTCAGGTCGGGCGGCGTGGCACCGAACCACTCCTTGGCGTCCTTGGCATTCAGCGCCACCGTCATCAGATCGCCCACCTTCTCGGTGGGGAAGAGCATGTTCTTCTTGATCTGGTCTTCGGTCAGGCCGATGTCACGCAGCCGGTTGAAGCGCATGAACGCCGCCGCGTGGCAGTTCAGGCAGTAGTTGACGAACAGCTTGGCGCCGTTCTGCAGAGCGGCCACATCGGTGACGCGCTCCTTCGGGAACTTGTCCCAGGCCGGGCCGCCCTCGCTGGCCACAGCCGACGTGCACAGCGACAGCGCCGCCAGCAGCCCTGCAATGATTCTTTTCATGATCAGAGTGCTCCTGCGTCAGTGGGGGTGGAAGGTCACGCGATCGGGCACCGGCTTGAAGGTACCGATCGTGCTCCACCACGGCATCAGCAGGAAGAAGCCGAAGTAGAAGAGCGTGCCCACCTGGGCAATCAGGGTGCCGATCTCGCTCGGCGGCTGGATGCCCAGGTAGGCCAGCACGACGAAGAAGATCACGAACACGGTGTAGAGCACCTTGTGCCAGGTCGGGCGGTAGCGCAGGCTCTTGGCCGGGCTGTTGTCCAGCCAGGGCAGGAAGAACAGGATCACCACGGCACCGCCCATCACCACCACGCCCCAGAACTTGGCGTCGAAGGTCTTGAGCAGCACGGCCGCAACGGCCACGCCCACCACCGCGGCGATGCGCGCCTTGCCGCGCAGCACCGCCAGGGCACCCAGACCGCCGAGGGCCAGGATCACGACCAGCACGTTCACCATCACGTCGGTGGTCGCACGCAGCATCGAGTAGAACGGCGTGAAGTACCACACCGGTGCGATGTGCGGCGGCGTCTTCAGCGGGTCAGCCGGGATGAAGTTGTTGTACTCGAGGAAGTAGCCACCGAGTTCCGGGCCGAAGAAGATGATGGCGGTGAACACCATCAGGAACATGCCCACGCCGAAGATGTCGTGCACCGTGTAGAACGGGTGGAACGGGATGCCGTCCAGCGGCTTGCCGTTGGCGTCCTTCGGGGCCTTGGGGCCCTTGATCTCGACGCCGTCGGGGTTGTTCGAACCCACGTCGTGCAGGGCCAGCAGGTGGGCCACCACCAGGCCCAGCAGCACCAGCGGCACGGCGATGACGTGGAAGCTGAAGAAGCGGTTCAGCGTCGCGTCACCCACCACGTAGTCGCCGCGGATCAGCAGGGCCAGGTCGGGGCCGATGAAGGGCACGGCGGCGAACAGGTTCACGATCACCTGGGCGCCCCAGTACGACATCTGGCCCCAGGGCAGCAGGTAGCCCATGAAGGCTTCGGCCATCAGGCACAGGAAGATCGCGCAACCGAAGATCCACACCAGCTCACGCGGCTTGCGGTAGCTGCCATAGATCAGCCCGCGCCACATGTGCAGGTACACCACCACGAAGAACGCCGAGGCGCCGGTGGAGTGCATGTAGCGGATCAGCCAGCCCCAGGGCACATCGCGCATGATGTACTCGACCGAGGCGAACGCCAGGTTGGCGTCGGGCTTGTAATGCATCACCAGGAAGATGCCGGTGACGATCTGGATCACCAGCACCAGCAGGGCCAGCGAGCCGAAGAAGTACCACGCGTTGAAGTTCTTCGGAGCGTAGTACTCCGACATGTGAACCTTGTAGGCGTCGAACGCGGTCGGGAACCGGTTCTCGAACCAGTTCGTCACCTTGGCACCCAGGGGTGCGTCGGCGGGGATGTCCTTGAAAGTTGCCATGCTTGCCTCGTCCTGACTTGCGTCAGCCCTTCTTGTCTTCGCCGATCAGCAACTTGGTGTCGCTGAGGTACATGTGCGGAGGAACTTCGAGGTTGTCGGGCGCGGGCTTGTTCTTGAACACGCGGCCGGCCATGTCGAACGTGGAGCCGTGGCAGGGGCACAGGAAGCCACCTTGCCAGTCGTCCGGCAGCGAGGGCTGGGCCCCGGCGACGAACTTGTCCGACGGCGAGCAGCCCAGGTGCGAGCAGATGCCCACGGCCACCAGGTACTCGGGCTTGATCGAGCGGAACTCGTTGCGGGCGTACTCGGGCGTCAGTTCCGAGGGCTTGCGCTCGCTCTTCGGGTCGGCCACCTGGGCGTCCAGCTTCTTCAGGCCGTCCAGCTGCTCCTTCGTGCGGCGCACGATCCAGACCGGCTTGCCACGCCATTCGACGGTCATCTTCTCGCCGGGCTTCAGACCGCTGATGTCGGCCTCCACGGCGGCGCCGGCGGCCTTGGCGCGCTCGGACGGGGCAAAGGTGCTGACGAAGGGCACGGCGGCCGCGACGCCACCGATGGCGCCGGCACCGGCCGTGATCGCCACCCAGGTGCGTCGGCCTTGGTCGACGGGACTGTCACTCATGGGAATCCTCTGGAAGAGAGCCGAACGGCTGCGAATGGTCTGAAGGGCAACCCGCGATTCTAGCGGAGCCGACCCGACCGCGGCCCCTGCCAGCCACCGATTGACGGCCCCGCAACCTGACCGATACTGCGCCGCGACCACAGGCAGATCCACGCCGGTCGCAACATAAGGAGTACCCCGGATGAGCTTCACATCGGAATTCAAGGAATTTGCATTGAAGGGCAACGTGATGGATCTCGCCGTCGGCGTGATCATCGGCGGCGCCTTCGGCAAGATCGTCGATTCCCTGGTCAAGGACGTGATCATGCCCATCGTCGGCAAGATCTTCGGCGGCCTGGACTTCAGCAACTACTTCATCCTGCTGGGCAATCCGCCGGCCGATTTCAAGGGCGCGATGACCTATGCCGACCTCAGCAAGGCCGGCGTGCCGATGCTGGCCTACGGCAACTTCATCACCGTAGCGCTGAACTTCGTGATCCTGGCCTTCATCATCTTCATGATGGTCAAGCAGGTGAACCGCCTGAAGAAGGCCGAGCCGCCGCCCCCGCCCGCCGCGCCGGCCCCCACGCCGGAAGACGTGGTGCTGCTGCGCGAGATCCGCGACGCACTGAAGAGCCGCTGAGTCGGCCTGCACGGCGGGCCTCGCAGCCCGCCCCAGCCCTGCGTGGCCCTTTGATCCAGCGCAGGGATCGGCGGGCGCCCAACGTGGCGCCCGCACCACATTCCGAGCGTCCCGCCCCGGCTTGTCACCGCGGGTGACGCCAGGGGCCCGGCAACGGAAGGCGCCGCGGGGTTGGCCTGCGGGTCAAGTGGCGTGCCGCGCTGCCGATAAGCCAGGAGTAGAAGTCTTCGCCGAGCACCGGCAAGCCACCGCATTTCGGTGGTCCGTGCCTGCCCGCCCCATGGATCAGACCCCTCCCCTGCGACTGCCAGCCCATCTGGAAGGTGCCGTGCAACGTGTGCGGATGGCCGCGCGCGCCGCGGCCGAGCACACGGTGGACAGCCTGGGCCTGGCCGCCCTGGCCTGCGGCAGCGTGGTGCAGCGCGACGCTCTGCTGGGCGCGCAGTACGAGCTGAATCGCAAGCTGGCAATCTTCGCGCTCACCTTCAACGAGGCGCTGGACACCGACGTGGCGCGCCAGACCGGCGCGCTGACGCCCACACCCCACCCGGCGGTGACACCGGAATCGCTGATCTCGAACTGGGACAAGCTGTCGCTGGTGGACGACCACGAGGTCGAGATCCACATCTCGGCCGACCGCTTCTCGCTCGAGATCGCCCACGCCTGCGAGTGGGAGATCCGCGAGCTCGACGCCTACATGGGTTCGCTGCTGGGCCTGGGCGCGGCCGAGCACGACCGCAACCCGCTGCGCGCCGAGGTGATCGCCCGCGCCATGATGCGCGCGGTCGACGCCATGAGCGACCGGCCCGAGGTGCGCAAGGTGCTGGCCACCGAGATCGGCCGCTCGCTGGCGCAGGCCATGCGCCAGACCTACGGCGACATCGTGGGCGATTTCCGCAACAGCGGCATCAAGCCGGTGGGCCTGGCGGTGCGCCAGACCCCCGGCCGCAGCGGCCATGGCGGCTTGGGCGCGGATTCGACGCAGGGTGCGCTGGCCGGTGACAGCAGCGCGGGCCACGAGCTGTCCGCCTCGGGCCGGCTGAGCACGCGGCCCGGCCATGGCGCTGGCCGCAGCGGTTTCGGCGCGTCGGTGCGCGGTGGCATGGGTGGCAGCCTGGGCGGCCACGCCGGTGGCGGGTCGCTGGGCCATGTGGATGCGCCGATGCGGTCGCTGATCCGCCGGCTGGCGCACGACCACGGCCAGGCCGTGTATCCCAGCGGCAGCCAGCCGCTGGCAGGCGGCTTCGACGGCTACCCGGCGCACGGCGAGGCCGTCTCGCTCGACGGCCTGCCAATGGCGGCGCCGAACCTGATCCTCACCTACCGCGACGAGCTGCGCCAGGCGGCCACCGGTGCGCTCGACCACATGGTGATCGACGTGATCGCCGGGCTGTTCGACCAGATCCTGTCGGACGCCAAGGTGCCGCCGCAGATGGCGCGCCAGATCGCGCGGCTGCAGCTGCCGGTGCTGCGCGCGGCGCTGGGCGACCATGCCTTCTTCTCGTCGCGCCGCCACCCGGTGCGCCGCTTCATCAACCGCATCGCCTCGCTGGGCACGGCGGTGGACGATTTCGACGGCCCGCCCGGCCGTGCCCTGCTGGCACGCGTGGCCGCGCTGGTGCAGGAGGTGGTGGACGGCGACTTCGAGCAGATCGAGGTCTACGAGGCCAAGCTGCAATCGCTCGAGGCCTTCATCGCCGAGCAGGCCCGGGCCGAGGTGCAGGCGCTGGGCAATCCCGATGCGGTGCTGGCGCGCAAGGAAGGCGAGCTGCAGGCCCAGGCCCACTTCTCGCAGAAGCTGGACGACGCGCTGGCCGGCCTGCCGGTGCCCGATTTCCTGCGCGAGTTCCTGGCCCAGACCTGGAGCCGCGCGATCGCCAGCGCCGAGCAGCACGAAGGCAAGGACAGCGCCACCGCGCGCCGCACCCGCGAGGTGGGCCGCGAACTGGCGATGAGCGTGCAGCCCAAGGGCACGCCGGCCCAGCGCCAGCTGTTCCTGCGTGCGCTGCCGCAGCTGATGAAGGACATCAACGCCGGGCTCGACCGGCTGCGCTGCCCCGAGGAGTTGCGGCGCGACTTCTTCGCCAAGCTGCTGCCGGCCCACGCCGAGGCGCTGCGGGTGCAGCCGCTGTCGACGCTGGAGCACAACCTGCTGGCCAAGCGCGTGGATGGCGCGCTGGCCACGCCGCTGCCCGCACCCGGTGAACTGCCGCCGATGTCGCCGGCAGCCGCCAAGGCACTGCAGGCCGACGCCCTGGAGCCGGCCTTCACCCCCGCCGAGGCGCAGGCCGTGGGCCTGGTGGACGAGGCGGCGGTGGACTGGAACGGCAGCGTCGACATCGACCTGGGGGCGCCCGCCGAGCCCGAGGTGGCGGCGGTGGACATCGCGCTGGACGGCCTGCCCGCCCCCGAGGCGCCCGAGCCCACGCGCGGCAAGAACCTGGCCGACCATGTGCAGATCGGCTTCGCCTACCAGATGCACCTGGACAGCGAATGGCGCAAGGCCAAGCTCACCCATGTCAGCGCCGGGCGCAGCTTCTTCGTCTTCACCCACGGCAGCAAGCAGCGGCAGACCGTGTCGCTGACCTACCGCATGCTGGCCCGCCTGTGCGAGGCCGGCCGCCTGCGCGCCTTCGAAAACGCCTACCTGCTGGAACGCGCCACCGCCCGCGCGCGCCGCCAGCTGGCCGACCTGCTGCCGGCGCGACGCTGAGCCGCCCGCGCCAGCCCTCCCCGGCTCAGCCACCTGCCAGCGCCCGCGCCATGCGCGCCGCGGCAATCAGGCTGGCCGCATCGGCGCGCCCGGTGCCGGCGATGTCGAAGGCCGTGCCGTGGTCGGGGCTGGTGCGCACGAACGGCAGACCCAGCGTCACGTTGACGCCCTCCTCCACGCCCAGGTACTTCACCGGGATCAGGCCATGGTCGTGCGTCATGGCCACCACCAGGTCGAACTCACCGGGATGCGCCGGCGGCGCATGGCGGGCGCGCATGAACACCGTGTCGGGCGCGTGGGGGCCGCTGGCGTCGATGCCCTCGGCCTGCGCCGCGGCAATCGCCGGGGCGATGATGCGGATCTCCTCGTCGCCGAACAACCCACCTTCGCCGGCATGCGGGTTCAGGCCCGCCACCGCGATGCGCGGCCGCACCTGGCCCCAGGCGCGCGCGGCCGTGTGGGCGATGCGCAGCGTCTGCAGGATGCCGTCGGTGTCGAGCATCTCGATGGCACGGCGCAGCGCCACATGGATGGTGACCAGCACCACGCGCAGTTGCTCGTTGGCCAGCATCATGCGCACCGGCACGCCGCCGGCCAGGGCCTGCAGCATCTCGGTGTGGCCCGGGTAGGGCACGCCGGCTGCCGACAGCGCCTCCTTGTGGATCGGCGCGGTCAGCAGCGCCGCCGCCTGGCCGGCCTGCACCAGGCCGGCTGCGGCCTCGATGCAGCGCGCTGCCGCGCGGCCGGCGTCGGCATGGATGCGGCCCATCGGCAGCGCTTCCAGCGCCGCCGGCAGGCCCGGCGGCTGCCACACGCCCAGGCACCGGGCCGGCAGGCCCAGCGCATCGGCGGGCTCGTCGAGCACGGCCACCGGCAGCATCAGCCCGCACTGCGCCACGGCGCGGCGCATGACCGCCACGCTGCCCACCACGACGGCCGGGCCCAGCGCCCCGGCGGCCATCGCCTTGGCCAGCGTCTCGGGCCCGATGCCACAGGGGTCGCCGGCACTGACGGCCAGCAGGGACGGGGCAGGCGACGAAGGTGCGGGGGCGTGCGAAAGCGAAGACGGGGCCATGACCGGCATTGTCGTGCGCGCCGCACGCGCCGCGGCGGCCCTCGACCAGGCGCTCACACAGGCTTGCGCAGCTTCACCCGGCTTTGCGCACGGGACATGGCCGCGCAGGCCGTGCTGCGCAGCATGGAAGCCTGTTCCACCACCGGAGTCGCCTGATGCGGCACATCCCCTCCTCGCTTCCCTCCTGGTCCGTCGCCCTGGCCACCGCCGCCGTGCTGGCGCTGGGCACCGGCGCCGCCCGCGCGGACACCCCGTACTACCTGGGCGGCAGCCTGGGCACCAGCAGCTGGCGCGGGTCGGTCAATGGCATCGACGGCAGCGACGGCGGCAGCAGCTACAAGGTCTACGGCGGCTACCAGTTCACGCCCAACTACGCGCTGGAGCTGAGCTCGGCGCGCCTGGGCTACCAGCGCGACGCCAATGGCAACCAGGCGTTCGCCCGCGGCTACAGCCTGGACGGCGTGGGCCTGATGCCGATGGGCAACGGCTTCAGCCTGCTGGGCCGCGTGGGCCTGGCCGACATGAAGACCCTCACCGCCAGCGGCAGCGACCATGGCCTGGCGCTGAAGGTGGGCGCCGGCGTGCAATACCAGCTGAGCAAGAGCACCGCGCTGCGCGCCGAATGGGAACGCTATCGCCTGGCCGCCTTCGACACCCACCCGAACGCCGACCAGTTCACGCTGGGCGTGAAGTTCGGCTTCTGAGCTGGAGCACCCGGCTTGGGGCGGCCCGGCGCCGGCCCGCGCAGAGCTAGGCCGGGTTGTCGATCTCGATGAACCGGTGCGCGAGGCCGAACTCGCGCGCCAGGTGCTCGCCCAGCGCCTGCACGCCGTAGCGCTCGGTGGCATGGTGGCCGCAGGCCAGGAAGGCCGCACCGGTCTCGCGCGCGATGTGGGCCTGCGGCTCCGACAGCTCGCCGGTGATGAAGGCATCGGCGCCGGCCGCGATGGCCGCCTCGAAATAGCCCTGCGCACCGCCGGTGCACCAGGCCACGCGCTTCAGCGGGCGTCCATCGCCGGGCAGCAGCACCGGCGCACGGGCCAGCGGGCCCAGGGCCGTGGCGGCGCGCGTCGCCAGCGCCGCCGCATCCGGCAGGTCGGCGGCCGGGCCGATGAAGCCCAGATCCTGCTCGCCGAAGCGGCCGTCGGCCACCAGCCCCAGGCGTGCGCCGAGTTGCGCGTTGTTGCCCAGCTCGGCATGCGCATCCAGCGGCAGGTGGTAGGCGAACAGGCTCACGTCGGCCGCCAGCAGCCGGCCCAGGCGCTGGCGCATCCAGCCCGTCACACGCCCGTCCTGCCCGCGCCAGAACAGGCCGTGGTGCACCAGCAATGCGTCGGCGCCCTCGGCAATGGCCGCCTCGATGAAGGCCAGGCTGGCGGTCACGCCGCTGACCAGCTTGCGCACCGGGGCCCGGCCCTCGACCTGCAGACCGTTCGGCCCATAATCCCGAAAGCGGTCGACCCCCAGCAGCGCGGCCAGATGCGATTCCAGCGCGCCGCGCGCCACCTGCTGCCGTCCATCGTCCATCGTCGTTCCGCCTTCTGTCCTGCCCCACCGCCCACCGATGCGACGTCTCTGGCTGATTTTCTCCCAGGCCACCACGGTGGCCCTGGCCGTGCTGTTCGTGGTGGGCACGCTCAAGCCCCATTGGCTGAACCTGGGCAGCCGTGCCGCGCGGCCGCTGCCGCCCCTGCTGGGACAGGGCGGAGCCGCACGCAGTGGCCTGGGCCTGCTGCCCGCCGCCGGTGGCAGCGCACCGGCCGTGCCGCGCGAGGGCTTTGCCGCCGCCGCCCGCGCCGCGGCGCCGGCGGTGGTCAGCGTCACCACCAGCATCGCGCGCAGCCGCAACCCGCATGCCGACGACCCGAACTTCAACTTCTTCTTCGGCGAGCGGGGTCAGCCGCAATCGGGCTTCGGCTCGGGCGTGATCGTCTCCGCCGACGGCCTGCTGCTGACCAACCATCACGTGGTGGACAACGCCCGCGAGATCGACATCCGCCTGGCCGATGGCCGCGAGGTGCGCGCCGAGGTGGTGGGCACCGACCCCGAGACCGATCTGGCCGTGCTGCGCATCCCGCTGGACAAGCTGCCGGCCGTGGCCCTGGGCCGCAGCGGCGAACTGCAGGTGGGTGACGCAGTGCTGGCCATCGGCAACCCGTTCAACGTGGGCCAGACGGTGACCATGGGCATCGTCAGCGCACTGGGCCGCAACGGCCTGGGCCTGTCCACCTTCGAAAGCTTCATCCAGACCGATGCGGCCATCAACCCCGGCAACTCGGGCGGCGCGCTGGTGGATGCGCAGGGCCAGCTGGTGGGCATCAACACCGCCATCTACTCGCGCTCGGGCGGCAGCATGGGCATCGGCTTCGCCATCCCGGTGGACGTGGCGCGCCGCGTGATGGACGACCTGCTGCGCGACGGCGAGGTGCGCCGCGGCTGGATCGGCGTCGAGCCGCGCGACTTGACGCCCGAGTTCGTCGAGAACTTCAAGCTGGCGGTCAGCAAGGGCGTGCTGATCACCGGCGTGCTGCAGGACGGGCCGGCCTACAAGGGCGGCATGAAGCCCGGCGACGTGGTGCTGGCCGTGGCCGGCCAGCCAGTGGCCAGCGTGGCGCAGCTGCTCAACACCGTGGCCGCGCTGCCGCCGGGCAAGCCGGCCAAGCTGCAGATCCAGCGTGGCCCGCAGGCCATGACGCTGACCGTGGACGTGATCCAGCGCAAGCCACAGCTGCCGCGGCGTCAGCCGCAGTGAGCGGTGGCCATCAGCGGCCAGCTCAGGCCGCGGGCGTCTCGGCCTCGGCGTCGGGCGCCTTGGTGTGCTTGATGAAGATGCGCGCGGCCCAGATGCCCACCTCGTAGAGCAGGCACATCGGAATCGCCAGCGACAGCTGCGACACGATGTCGGGCGGCGTGATCACGGCCGAGACCACGAAGGCGCCCACGATGAAGTAGCCGCGCCACTCCTTGAGCTTGGCGATGCTGACCACGCCCATGCGCGCCAGCACCACCACCGCCACCGGCACCTCGAAGGCCGCACCGAAGGCGATGAACATCGTGAGCACGAAGCCGAGATAGGCCTCGATGTCGGGCGCGGCGGTGATGCTCTTGGGCGCGAAGCCCTGGATGAACTTGAACACCTGGCCGAACACGAAAAAGTAGCAGAAGGCCACGCCCATCAGGAACAGCACGGTGCTGGAGACCACCAGCGGCAGCACCAGGCGCTTCTCGTGGCTGTACAGGCCCGGCGCGACGAAGGCCCACACCTGGTACAGCACCACCGGCAGCGCCACCAGGAAGGCCGCCATCAGCGTGACCTTGAGCGGCACCAGGAAGGGCGAGATCACGTTGGTGGCGATCATCGTGCTGCCCTTGGGCAGCGAGGCCACCAGCGGCTGGGCCAGCAGGTCGTACATGCCGCCCGGGCCGGGCCACAGGCACAGCACGCCGAACGCGATGCCGACGGCGATCAGCGCGCGGATCATGCGATCGCGCAGCTCGATCAGGTGCGAGACGAAGGGCTGCTCGGTGCCGGCCAGTTCGTCGTGGGGTTCAGTGCTCACGGATCAGACCTTCTTCGGCCGGTGGCGCGCCACGCGCGCGGCGCCCGACTGCACATGGCCGCGCACGCCGGCGCGCTGCTTGTACCAGCGCGGCACGGCGCTGCGCTTCAGGCGCCAGCGCTTGTTGGGCCGCTGGTAAGTGGGCGGCAGTTCGGGCAGCGGATCCGCCGACGACGAGCCGCTGTAGCCGCTGCCGCCGAAGCCGTTGCCCAGTTCGGCGAACTGGTCGTTGAACGACTGCTGCGCGGCGTTGAGGTCGTTGGTGACCGTCTGCTCGACGTCGCGTGCGGCGGTCTCGAACTGCGACTTCATCTTCTGCAGTTCTTCCAGCTCGATCGAGCGGTTGACCTCGGCCTTGACGTCGGCCACGTAGCGGCGCGCCTTGCCCAGCAGCGTGCCCACGGTGCGAGCCACCTTGGGCAGCTTCTCGGGGCCGATGACGATCAGCGCCACCGCGCCGATGAGCGCGAGCTTGTCGAATCCGAAATCGATCATGCGGGAGGGGGCTCGCGGCAAGAGGCCCGGCGGCGACGCGGCGCCGGCGCCAGGGCGCCGACCGCCGGCGGCGGCCGCTCAGGACAGGACGGTCAAGACTTGGTCTTGGCCTCGACGTCCACGGTGCCGGCGTCGGCCGACTTCTGCTGATGCGGCACCTGCGCATTCGGGTTGACCGGCGTGTCGGCCGAGCCGTCGCGCATGCCGTCCTTGAAGCCCTTGACGGCCGATCCGAGATCGCTGCCGACGTTCTTGAGCTTCTTGGTGCCGAAGATCAGCACCACCACGAGCAGCACGATGAGCCAGTGCCAGATGCTGAATGAACCCATGACGAACTCCTGGAGAAATCTGAGGCGTAAACGATGATTCTAGGGGTTGGACCCCAGCTGCCCGGTGAGACCGGCCGGATCAGCCTTTGTTCCAGGGGCGCGGGCCGCCCATGACATGCAGATGCAGGTGCATCACCTCCTGCATGCCGTCGCGGCCGGTGTTGATGACATGGCGAAAGCCGTTGGTCACGCCCAGCTCGCGCATCAGCCGCGGCGTGACGGCCATCATGCGGCCCAGCAGCTCGGCGTGCTCGTCACCCACCTCGGCCATGCTGACGATGTGCGTCTTGGGAATGACCAGGATATGCACCGGCGACCAGGGCTGGATGTCGTGGAAGGCGAGGATGTGGTCGTCCTCGTGGACTTTCTTCGCCGGGATCTGCCCGGCGACGATCTTGCAGAAGATGCAGTTCGGATCGGCGTTCATGTCGGTGCGTGTTGAATGCAAGGCCCGGGCCAGCAGGTTTCAGGCGGAGGGCGGCGGTGCGCTGCGGCGGGCGAATTCTTCCAGGCCCGACAAGCCCTCGCGCCGGGCCAGCTCGGCCAGCACGTCGGCGGGTTCGAGATCGAACTGCGCCAGCGCGATGATCGAGTGGAACCACAGGTCGGCCACCTCGTAGACGATCTTGGCGCGGTCGCCGTCCTTGGCGGCCATCACCGTCTCGGTGGCTTCCTCGCCCACCTTCTTCAGGATCGCGTCGGTGCCCTTGGTGAACAGCTTGGCCACGTAGCTCTTGTCGGGGTCGCCGCCGTTGGCGGGCTTGCGGCTGTCGATCACCGCGGCCAGACGGGCCAGCAGATCCTGCGAGGTGACGGGGGGGCTGGAAGCGGTCATTTCTTGTAGATCGAGGCGGGGTCTTGCAGCACCGGCTCCACCGGCGTCCAGCGGCGGCCCGCGGCGTCGCCTTCCAGCCGGCTGTAGAAGCAGCTGTGGCGGCCGGTGTGGCAGGCGATGCCCGGCTCGTGGCCGAGTTGCGTGACCTTGAGCAGCACCACGTCGGCATCGCAGTCCAGGCGCATCTCGTGCACCTGCTGGAAGTGCCCGCTTTCCTCGCCCTTGTGCCACAGGCGCTGGCGCGAGCGGCTGAAGTAGACGGCCTGGCCGCGCTCGGCGGTCAGCGCCAGGGCCTCGCGGTTCATCCACGCGAACATCAGCACGTCACCGGTGCCCGCCTCCTGCGCGATCACCGGCACCAGGCCGTCGCTGTCCCACTTGATGCTGTCGAGCCAATCCATCCCGGCAGTGTAGCGAGCGGGCGCCGCCCCTCAGCCTTCGCCCGGCGCCGGGTCATCCGGCGCGCGCGCGTCCGTTGCCGCAGGCCGCGCAGCCCCGGCAGCCAGCACACGGCGCAGCGCCGCATCGCCCAGGCGGGCGCGCAGCGCCTCGCGCAGCAGCAGCTCGGCCTGCGCGTTGGCGCTGCGCAGCTCGGCCGCCGCCAGGCGCTCGACCTCGGCCCACAGGGCCGGGTCGATGCGCAGCGCAAACGCCTTCTTGCCCGGACTGGCCATTCAGGGCCTGCAGCGCGCCACACGCGCCCCCGTGGCGCGCATCAGCCGTAGAGCGTGCCGGTGTTGACCACCGGCGTCGCGTCGCGGTCGCCACACAGCACCACCAGCAGGTTACTGACCATCGCGGCCTTGCGCTCGTCGTCCAGCGCGACGAGACCGCGCGCCTCCAGGCCCTGCAAGGCCATCTCGACCATGCCCACCGCGCCCTGCACGATCTTGGCCCGCGCCGCCACCACCGCCTCGGCCTGCTGCCGGCGCAGCATGGTGCCGGCGATCTCGGGGGCGTAGGCCAGGTGGGTGAGCTTGGCATCCTCCACCACCACGCCGGCCGCCGCAAAGCGCGCCTGCAGTTCGCCACGCAGCGCCGCCGCCACCTCCTCGCCGCCCGAGCGCAGCGTGACCTCGTGGGTGCCGGTGGCGCCGGGCTCGGCGTCCAGATGGTCGTAGGCGTAGCGCGAGGCCACGTTGCGCACGGCCGCCTCGGCCTGGATGCGCACATAGGCTTCGTAGTCCTCCACGTCGAACAGCGCGCGGGCGGTGTCCTGCACGCGCCAGACCACGGCCGCGGCGATCTCGATCGGGTTGCCGCGCAGGTCGTTGACCTTCAGCCGGTCACCGTTGAAGTTGTGTACGCGCACCGACACCTTGCGCCGCGTGCGCAACGGGTTCGTCCAGCGCAGGCCGGCACTGCGGTCGGTGCCCGCGTACTCGCCGAAGAACTGCAGCACGGCCGCCTGGTTGGGCTGCAGCATGTACAGGCCCATCCAGCAGGCCAGGCCCGCCAGCACCAGCGCCACCCCCGCCAGCCACGACACCGCGCCCAGCCGTTGCAGCGCCACGGCCACCGCGCCCACCAGACACGCCGCACCCAGCAGCACCCAGGGCCAGCCCGAGGTGCTGCGCACCGCGCGCTCACGCGATTCCACTTGACCCATGCCTGTCTCCCGTGATCTCAAAGTGATATCACTTTAGGAGCCGGTGACGGCGCTTGTCAAGCACGCACGGCGAACAGGGGATCAGCCCGGCGCGGGCCGCGCTTCGAGGGTCAGCGCACCGGCATGGCCGCGCTCGGCGGCGAACCAGCGCAGTACCGGCAGCGTGCCGGGCAGCACCGGCGCCACGGGCACCGGCAGCGCGCACCAGGCCATCTGCTGGCCTTCGCGCATGTGCAGCTCGCCGGTCCAGTCGTACACCTTGCAGAAGTTCAGCCGCACGCGGGCGTGCGGGTAGTCGAACATCTCCACCTGCCACGGGTGCACCGCGCCGATGGTGATGCCCAGTTCTTCCTGCAGTTCGCGGCGCAGGGCCTGCTCCAGCGTCTCGCCGGGCTCGAACTTGCCGCCGGGGTATTCCCAGTAACCGGCGTACACCTTGCCCTCGGGCCGGGTGGTGAGCAGGAAGTCACCCTCGCGGCCCTGCGCGTCGCGGCGCACCAGCACGCCCACGGCCACCTCGGTGATGGGCCGGTCGTGCGTGGGCGCACCGTCGACGGCGGTGATCTTCGGCAGACCGGCGTCAGACATGGTCCAGCCCGTCGGGCGCCGGGGCGTCGGTGGACGGCGCGTTCGCCGCATCGCCGCCATGGTCGCGCCCGGCCCAGTCGCGCGCGAACTGGTAGGCCACGCGGCCCGAGCGCGAGCCACGCTCCAGCGCCCACACCAGGCTGGGCTGGCGCGCGGTGTCGATGGCCGCCTCGGACACGCCGAAGTGCCGCAGCCACTGCGCCACGATGGCCAGGTACTCGGGCTGACTGAACGGGTAGAAGCTGATCCACAGGCCGAAGCGCTCGCTCAGGCTGATCTTCTCCTCCACCACCTCGCCGGGGTGCACCTCGCCGTCCTCGGTGTGCTGGTAGCTGAGGTTCTCCTTCATGTACTCGGGCAGCAGGTGGCGGCGGTTGCTGGTGGCGTAGATCAGCACGTTGTCGCTGGCAGCGGCCACGCTGCCGTCGAGGATGCTCTTGAGCGCCTTGTAGCCGGGCTCGCCCTCGTCGAAGCTGAGGTCGTCACAGAACACGATGAAGCGCTCGGGCCGCTCGGCCACCAGGTCCACCAGATCGGGCAGGTCCACCAGGTCGGCCTTGTCCACCTCGATCAGGCGCAGCCCTTGCGGCGAGAACTCGTTCAGGCAGGCCTTGATCAGGCTGCTCTTGCCGGTGCCGCGCGCGCCGGTGAGCAGCACGTTGTTGGCCGGTTGGCCGGCCACGAATTGCGCGGTGTTGCGCAGCAGGCGCTCCTTCTGGCCATCCACCTCCTGCAGATCAGACAGGCGGATGCCGGCCACCTGGCGCACCGGCTGCAGCCAGCCCGAGGCGCCGCGGCGGCGGTAGCGGAAGGCGATCGAGGCACCCCAGTCGGGGGCGGTGAGCGGATGGGGCAGCACGCCTTCCAGGCGCGCCAGCAAGGCATCGGCGCGCTGCAGCAGCGCGTCCAGGGGGGAGGCAGACACGGTCATCCGGGCAGTGTAGCCAGCGCCTGCACCCGGTCATCGGCCACGGCGTACACCGCATCGCCCGGCGCCCGCGGCAGCACATGCAGGCCGGTGAACTCGCCGAAGGCCGGCAGCACGCCGCACTGCGGCCCGAAGTGGAAGCACGGCAGGCGCAGCGTCTGCCGGCCCCGGCCGGCCAGCACCACGCCCGGATGCACATGGCCGGCCAGCGCATAGGCGCCGGCCACCGCCTGCGGCGCGTGCACCAGGGCCCAGGGGCCGCGGCGCAGCGGGCCATCGACGGCCGTGACGCGCAGGCCGGGCGGCGGATCGCCGGCATGGGCGTCGTGGTTGCCGCGCACCAGGGTCAGCGCCAGATCGGGGTGACGATCGCGCCAGGCCTGCACTTCGGCCATCGTGGCCGGCGCCAATGCACGCACCGAATGCAGCAGATCGCCCAGGAACACGACCTCGCGCGCACCGGTGGCAGCCAGCGCCGCATCCAGCCGCGCCAGGCCCTGGGCCGTGGTGCCGGCCGGCACCGGCACGCCCAGGCGGCGGAAGGACACGGCCTTGCCCAGGTGGGCATCGGCCACCAGCAGCAGGCTCTGATCAGGATCGAAGGCCGCCTTGTGCGGCAGCAGTTGCAACCGGGCACCGCCCGGCAGCGTGTGCCAGGCTGCCGTGCTCATCGCGCGCTCACAGCAGCGTCAGGCGTGCCAGCAGTGGCTCGAGGTGCTCGGTGGGGCTGCGACGGAAGCCCGAGCGCGCATAGCGCTGCAGGCGGCCGGCGACCAGCGCGGCCAGGCCCGAGGCCGCCACCTGGGCATCCACCGTGGGTGTGGCGGACCCGGCGGCATCGGCCGCGGCGCGCAGGCTCTGGCGCAGTTGCGATTCCACGCGGTCGAAGAACTGGTTCATGCGCGCGGTGAGCCGCTCATGCTCGAACACCAGCGCGTCGCCCACCATCACGCGCACCATGCCGGGGTTCTTCTCGCCGAACTGCAGCACCATGGCCACGATGCGCCGGGCCTGCGCGGCGCCATCGGTCTCGCGCTCGGTGATCTGGTTGACCAGCGTGAACACGCTGGTCTCGATGAACTCGATCAGGCCCTCGAACATCTGCGCCTTGCTGGCGAAGTGGCGGTACAGCGCGGCCTCGCTCACCTCCAGCCGCGCGGCCAGCGCGGCGGTGGTGATGCGCTCGGCGCCGGGCTGCTCCAGCATGGCGGCCAGCGTGTGCAGGATCTGCACGCGGCGCTCGCCAGGGCGCGGGCGCTTGCGGGCGGGCAGTGCCGGCGTGGCCGACGCGGCCGCACCATCGGACTCGGCCGCCAGGCCGCCACCCACCAGGGGGGCCAGCAGCGCGGCTGCAATGCCGGATGGCGCGTCAGGATCAGACATCACGGCAGGGTGCAGCAGGGGGCGGACAACAAGGAGCTCCGGTCATTCTGGCACAGCACCTCGGCGCGGCCGGGAGCAGGAAAACACCGAGCGCAGGCCACGCGGCGCCGCAGCGGCGGTCAATGTCCGAAACGCGTGAGCGGCTTGAGCCCGCGCACCACCTCGTCCACATAGGCCGGGCGCATCGACAGGCGGCTGGTGCGCGGCCCCAGCGTGACGCCACGCCGCACGAAGCGCTGCATCCACACCGTGCGCATGCCCACGCGGCGGGCAGCCTTCTGATGCACCAGCGTGTCTTCCACCAGCACGCAGCGGCACGGCGGCACGCGCAGGCGCACGGCCATGCGGCGCAGCATGCGCGCATCGGGCTTGGGCCGCAGTTGGCCGAACATGGCCATCTGCTCGATGCCGATCACACCGTCGAACAGGTGCGTGATGCCCAGCGCATCCAGCACGCGCAGCGCATAGTGGCGCGGCGCGTTGGTGAGGATGAACTTGCGCCCGCGCAGCCGCTGCAGTGCGGCGAAGTCATGCCGGTGGCCCGAGACGCGCGCCTCCAGCCCCGGCAGGCGGTGCGTGTCGTGCAGGAAGTGCAGCGGCTTGACGCCGTGGTGGCGCACCAGGCCCAGCAGCGTGGCGCCGTAGCGGTGCCAGTAGTGGTGGTTGAGGTCCTGCGCGGCCTGCGCATCCAGCTGCAGCGCGCGCGCCGTGAAGTCGCCCATGCTCTGGTGCAGCGCCTTGAACACCCAGGCCCCGGCATCGTGCAAGGTGTTGTCGAGGTCGAACAACCAGACGCGGTCGGCAGGCTTCATGGCAAGGCGGCGGTGGGGATGCGGGCAGTGTAGCCAGCCACCGCCGGTCCACCCGCGCACGGGTGAACCCCAGGGCCTGTGCCCGCACGCCTCAACCGCGGTGTGCCAGCCCCGCGGCAACGCGCCAGCCGGGCGCATGCGCCATGCGCCGCTGGCACGCACCGCCGCGCCACAGCGCCGCACGCTAACCCTGCGACAGCGTGGATCGCCGCCCGGCGCGCCGCCCTGGCAACTGCGGCCATCGCCAGGCCGGCTGCGCCCTGCCGCAGCAGGCCCCTGTACCAGCCGTGACAGGGCGCCACGCCCTGCTGTGCCAGGGCCGCGGCACAGCCGCCGATGGCATGTGGCTTGCGATGGGCTGCCCCGGCCCGACCGGGCCAGGCCACGCTGGCCACCCCGGCCGCGGGACACCACCACCACAACCCAGAACCAGGAGACAACACCATGTCCATCACCTCTGCACGCCAGCTCCGGCTGGCCGCCCTGCCCCTGCTGCTGGCCGCCGGCGCCACCCAGGCCGCCGATTTCAAGGCCGGCGACTGGACGCTCTCGGTGGGCGGCATCGTCAACGCCTACTACACCAGCGTGTCGTGCAGCGGCAGCCAGGCCGTCACCGGCCTGGCGCTGGGCGCCGAGGGCCTGGGCTGCGGCGGCAAGAGCGGCGCCACCACCATCGGCAACGGCCTGCTGCCCAACGCGCTGATCACCTCGGTCAAGGGCAAGCAGGACGGCCTGGACATCGGCGCCACGCTGATGATCGGCGCCGCCGTGTCCTCGTCGGACAGCATCGGCAACAACAACAACGTCGATGTGCGTCAGGGCTTCTTCACCATCGGCTCGGCCAGCGCCGGCACCGTGAAGCTGGGCCGCGACTACGGCCTGTTCGGCGCCAACGCCATCCTGTCGGACATGACGCTGCTGGGCGTGGGCGCACCGGTGCAGGCCACGCAAGGCAATCGCGTGACGCTGGGCCACATCGGCGCCGGCTACAGCTACCTGGGCCACTACGGCCAGATCGCCTACGCGCTGCCGGCCATGGGTGGCCTGAGCCTGAGCGTGGCCGCGATGAGCCCGGTCAACGCTTTTGCCAATGCCGACGCCACGGCCGGCCGCTCGCCGCAGCTGCAGGCCCAGGCCAGCTATGCGCTGGGTGGCGGCAAGCTGTGGGCGGCGGCCAAGTCGCAGCCCTTCAAGGGCACGGCCACGAAGGCCGGATTCACGATGTCGGGCGTGGAAGTCGGCGGCTCGGCGGCCATCGGCAACTTCGGCCTGCTGGCCAACCTGCAGAAGGGCAAGGGCCTGGGCGTGCTGGCCGACGGCGACAACGGCGACCAGAAGCAGACCAACTGGGTGCTGCAGGGCACGGTGACGCTGGACAAGCTGAAGCTGGGCCTGAGCGTGGGCGAGACGCGCCTGGACGGCGGCACGGGCACCGACCTGAAGAAGAACGCCAACACCACGCTGGGCGCCTACTACAGCCTGACCAAGAGCGTGACCCTGGTGGGCGAGCTCAGCAGCACCAGTTCGAAAAGCGCTGCCGGCAATACTGCCAAGCTGAGCGGCGTGGCATTGGGCGGCATCCTGTTCTTCTGACGCGCTGAACGCCGACCGACACACGACCACAACGCAAAAGGGCCGCACGGTGTGCGGCCCTTTTCGTCGTGGCGCGAGTGCCTGTGACGCCGCTCAGTGGCTCTTGATCATCGTGCCGAACGCCTGGTCTGACAGGATCTCCAGCAGCAGCGCGTGCGGCACGCGGCCGTCGATGATGTGCACGGCGTTCACGCCGCTCTTGGCCGCGTCGATGGCGCCGGCCAGCTTGGGCAGCATGCCGCCCGAGATGGTGCCGTCCTCGATCAGCTCGTCGATGCGGCGTGCGGTCAGCTCGGTGATCAGCTCGCCCTGCTTGTCGAGCACGCCGCGGATGTTGGTCAACATCAGCAGCTTCTCGGCCTGCAGCACGGTGGCCAGCTTGGCGGCCACCACATCGGCATTGATGTTGTAGCTCTCGTTGTGCTCGCCGAAACCGATCGGGCTGACCACCGGGATGAAGGCATCGTCCTGCAACGCCTTGACCACGCTGGGGTCGATCGAGTCGATCTCGCCGACCTGGCCGATGTCGTGCTCAATGCTGGGGTCGTCCTTGTCCAGCATCTTCATCTTCCTGGCGCGGATCATGCCGCCGTCGCGGCCGGTCAGGCCCACAGCCTTGCCGCCGGCGGCGTTGATCAGGCCCACGATGTCCTGCTGCACCTCGCCGCCCAGCACCCACTCGACCACGTCCATGGTCTCCTGGTCGGTGACGCGCATGCCCTGGATGAACTGGCCCTTCTTGCCGATCTTGTTCAGCGCCGCGTCGATCTGCGGGCCGCCGCCGTGCACCACCACCGGGTTCATGCCCACCAGCTTCAGCAGCACGATGTCCTCGGCGAAGTCCTGCTGCAGCGCCGGATCGGTCATGGCGTTGCCGCCGTACTTGATGACGAGCGTCTTGCCGTGGAACTTGCGGATGTAGGGCAGCGCCTGGGCCAGGATCTCGGCCTGGTCACGCGGGGCGATGTGGCTGAGGTCGAGATCGGCGGCGGGAGCGGTCATGGCGGTCTTTCAGCGGCGCACGGGCGCGAAGAAGGGGGCGGGAGGGGATGATGCAGAGCAACAATCGGCGCGCATTGTAGGAACTCCGTCCCGCTGGCCGGGGTCCCATGCCACCACGGGCCCGCACGCCGGGCCACCTGCTCTGGAGAGTCGAGAGATGAGCTGTCGCACCGCGCACCGCACCCTGTCATCGTCCGTGACCGCCCTGGCCCTGGCCGGCCTGGCCGCCTGGACCGGCAGCGCCTGGGCCCAGTCCACCGAGGGCGAGGTGCGCAAGATCGACCGCGCGCAGGGCAAGCTCACGCTCAAGCATGGCGAGATCAAGAACCTGGACATGCCGGCCATGACCATGGCCTTCCGCGTGGCCGACGCCAAGATGCTGGACGGTCTGGCCGAGGGCGCCAAGGTGCGCTTCGACGTCGAGAAGCGCAACGGCCAGTACACCGTGGTGAAGCTGGCGCCGGCGCCGTGACGGCGCGCTGAGGGCACTGTCAGCGCACGCGCAGTCGCGGCCCACCCGCTTCGGCCGGGGCCACCGCGCCGATCGCCGCCGCGTCGGCAAAGCCGTGGCGGGCGAACACCGCCAGCACCGCATCCACCGCATCGGGCCGGCACGAGACGAGCAGGCCACCGCTGGTCTGCGGATCGGTCAGCAGGGCCTGGTCCTCGGGCGCGAAGCCCGCGGGCAGCGCCACCTCGGCGCCGTAGCCGGCCCAGTTGCGGCCCGAGGCGCCGGTGACGCAGCCCTGCTGCGCCAGGGCCCGCACGCCGGGCAGCAGCGGCACGCGCGCCCAATCGATCTGCACCTGGCAATTCGCGCCGCGCGCCAGTTCCAGCGCATGGCCGGCGAGCGCGAAACCGGTCACGTCGGTCAGCGCATGCACGCCGTCGAGTGCGGCCAGCTCGGGCCCCGGCGTGTTCAGCCGCGTGGTGGTGGCGATCATCTGCGCATAGCCGTCGGCATCCAGCTGGTTCTTCTTCAGCGCCGCCGACAGCACGCCCACGCCCAGCGGCTTGCCCAGCACCAGCACGTCACCGGTCCGCGCGTCGGCATTGCGCTTGACACGGTCGGGGTGCACCAGGCCCAGTGCCACCAGGCCGTAGATGGGCTCCACGCTGTCGATGGTGTGGCCGCCGGCGATCGGGATGCCCGCCGCCTTGCACACCGATGCGCCGCCTTCGAGGATGCGGCCGATGGTGCGGGTGCTCAGCACGTTGATCGGCATACCCACCAGGGCCAGCGCCATGATGGGCGTGCCGCCCATGGCGTAGACATCGCTGATCGCGTTGGTGGCGGCGATGCGGCCGAAGTCGAAGGCATCGTCGACGATGGGCATGAAGAAGTCGGTGGTGGCGATCAGCGCCTGCTGGTCGTTGAGCCGGTACACCGCCGCGTCGTCGCTGGTCTCGATGCCCACCAGCAGCTCGGGCGGCACCGGCAGCGCGCTCTGCCCGCGCAGGATCTCCGACAGCACGCCCGGCGCGATCTTGCAACCGCAGCCGCCGCCGTGCGACAGCGAGGTCAGGCGGGGTTCGGTGGCTGGGGTGGATGGGGCGGCGGTCATGGTCGGGATGCGGGTTGGCAACGGGAACCCTGCAGCATAGCCGTCGGCTGGCCGCGACGATCGCCGCGACAATGGCGCATGACCCCAGCGCAACAGCCCTCGCCGCAGCACAGCCCCTTGCGCCGCCACCTGTTGGCAGCCGGCCTGGGCAGCGCGCTGGTCGGCGTGCGGCGCCACGCGCAGGCCGCCGATGCACCCGGCCACGAATGGCGCCCCTGGCCGAAGCAGAAGCCGACACCCGCGCTGGACCTGCCGCTGCTGGACGGCGGCCGCTGGCGCCTGGCCGAGCAGCGCGGCCACCCGCTGGTGCTGAACTTCTGGGCCAGCTGGTGCGGCCCCTGCCGCGCCGAGATGCCGGCGCTGGAGCTGATGGCGCTGCGCCACGCGGCCGACGGCTTGCGCGTGCTGTGCATCAACCACCGCGAGTCGCCGCTGGCGATCCGCCGCTTCACCGAGGCCATCGACCTGTCGCTGCCGGTGGCGCTGGATGCCGATGGCGCCGCCTCGGCCGCATGGACGCCCAAGCTGTTTCCCACCACGGTGCTGGTCAGCCGCAGCGGCCGGCCGCTGGGCCAGGTGCTGGGCGAGCTGGACTGGGCCGGTGCAGCCGCGCGCGCGCTGCTGGCACAGCTGCTGGCCGCGGCCTGAACCTGCTGGCCGGAGCCGGCCGGCGGTTCGCGGGACAATCCACGGTTTTCCCGTTCCTGCGCCCTTGGTGCGCCGTCCCATCATGACCGCTTTCAACCGCCGCTCGCTGCTGGCCGCAGCCGGCAGCCTGGCCCTGCCCGGCCTGTCCGCCCTTCCCACTTCCGCCGCCGCCCAGGCCAACACGGCCCCGGCCCCGGCCCCGGCCGCCAGCCGCCGCTTCGAGCCCGCACCGGGCGCCTGGCGCAGCTTCGAGCTGACCACGCAGATCGAGCTGAAGGGCGTGCAGGGCAAGCCCGCCAAGGTGTGGGTGCCGCTGCCCTCGGTGGACACGCCCTACCAGCGCTCGCTGGACAGCAGCTACACCGGCAACGCGCAGTCGATGAAGGTGGTGTCGGACACGCAGTACGGCGCGCGCATGCTGCTGGCCGAATTTGCCGCCGGCGGCCCCACGCCGGTGCTGCAGGTCAGCAGCCGCATCCAGAGCCAGAGCCGCAGCACCGACTTCACGCGCAAGACCGTGGCCCGCGAGGATGTCGACACGCTGCGCTTCTGGACCCGTGCCACCGAGCTGATGCCCACCGACGGCATCGTGCGCGAGACGGCGCAGGGCATCGTGCGCGGTGCCAAGACCGACCACGAGAAGGTGCAGAAAATCTACGACTGGGTGGTGGGCAACACGCATCGCGAACCCAAGGTGCGCGGCTGCGGCATCGGCGACATCAAGGCCATGCTGGAGACGCAGAACTTCGGCGGCAAGTGCGGCGACATCAATGCGCTGTTCGTGGGCCTGTGCCGCGCGGTGGGCGTGCCGGCGCGTGATGTCTACGGCATCCGCCTGGTGCCCTCGGCCTTCGGCTACCGCGAGTTGGGTGGCAACCCGGCCAACCTGAAGGGCGCGCAGCACTGCCGCGCCGAGGTGTTCCTGAAAGACTTCGGCTGGGTGGCGATGGACCCGGCCGACGTGGGCAAGGTGATGCGCCAGGAAACCCCCGAGTGGATCAAGGACGTGAGCCACCCGCTGGTGACGCCGGTGCGCCGCGCGCTGTTCGGTGGCTGGGAGGGCAACTGGATGGCCTACAACATGGCCCACGATGTGGCCCTGCCCGGCAGCACCGGTCCGCGCCTGGGCTTCCTGATGTACCCGCAGGCCGAGATCGCTGGCGAGCGCGTGGATGCGCTTGCGCCGGACGATTTCAAGTACGCGATCGCGGCGCGGGAGTTGACGAGCGCTTGAGTCGCTTCGTTCCTGCTGGCTTGCTCAGTCTTTGACGGGCGCCAAGGCCGCCGGGTGGCCCTTGGACGTAAGTCAAGGGGGAGGGCCGCAGGCCCGGAGGACATGGAGTCCAAGGGCCACCCGCCGGCCTTGACCTTGCGCTCACCTGAGCAAAGAAACAGGTCAAGCAAAACCCAGGCGTCAGAAGTGAATCCCCCGCATCATCTGCTGCAGCGCCACCGCCTCGGCTGAGAGCTTGGGCTTCTCGCCCTTGGCACCGGCGGCCGCATCGCTGTCGGGGAACATGCGGAAGGTGGTGTTCATCACGATCTGCGCGATGCGCGGCACCAGCGCATGCAGCACCTGGCCGAAGATGCCCAGGCGCGTGGCGATGCGCACCGGCTTGTAGACGCAGGCCTCGGCGATCATGTCCGCGGCCTGCTCGGGGCTCAGCGTGGGCACGTTGTTGTAGATCTTGGTCGGCGCGATCATCGGCGTGCGCACCAGCGGCATGTTGATCGTGGTGAAGCTGATGCCCTGGTCGGCGAACTCGCTGCTCGCGCAACGCGTCCACGCATCCAGCGCCGACTTGCTGGCCACGTAGGCGCTGAAGCGCGGCGCATTCGTCAGCACGCCGATCGAGCTGATGTTGACGATGTGGCCCTTGCGCTTCTTCACCATGCCCGGCAGCAGGCCCATGGTGATGCGCAGGCAGCCGAAGTAATTCAGGTCCATCGTGCGCTGGAAGTCGTGGAAGCGGTCGTAGCTGTTCTCGATCGCGCGGCGGATCGAGCGGCCGGCGTTGTTGATCAGGAAGTCGACGCCGCCGTGCTGCTCTTCCAGCGTCTTCACGAAGGCCGCGCAACCCGCCTCGTCGGCGATGTCCACCGAGTAGCTGTGCACCTGCGCATCGGCGCCGGCCTGGGCCTTGATCTCGGCCACCGCCTCGCGCAGCTTGTCCTCGCCGCGGGCGCAGATGATGGTGACGGCGCCCGCCTCGGCGAACTTGATCGCGGCCGCCAGGCCGATGCCCGAGGAGCCACCGGTCACCAGCACCACCTTGCCGCCCACCGTGCCCTTGAGGCTGCGGTCGATGAACAGGTCGGGGTCGAGGTGGCGCTCCCAGTAGTCCCACAGCCGCCAGGCGTAGTCATCCAGCTTCGGGCATTCGATGCCGCTGCCCTTGAGCGCCGCCTGCGTCTCGCGGCAGTCGAAGCGCGTGGGGTAGTTGACGAAGGTGAGCATGTCCTCGGGCAGGCCCAGGTCCTTCATCACCGCGTTGTAGACGCGGCGCACCGGCGCCAGCGCCATCAGCCCCTTCTTCACGCTGCGGGGCACGAAGCCCAGCAGCGCGGCATTCACGAAGACGTTCATCTTCGGCGCATGGGCGGCCTTGGCGAACACGTCCAGCACATCGCCCACGCGGTAGCCCACCGGGTCGACGATGTGGAAGCACTTACCCTTCAGCACATGCTTGCCGTGGCTGATGTGGTCGATCGCCTTGACCACGAAGTCCACCGGCACGATGTTGATGCGCCCGCCCTCCAGGCCCACCGTGGGCATCCACGGCGGCAGCAGCTGGCGCATGCGCTGGATCAGCTTGAAGAAGTAGTACGGACCGTCGATCTTGTCCATCTCGCCGGTGCTGGAGTCGCCCACCACCATGGCCGGGCGGTACACCGTCCACGGCACCTTGCACTCCTTGCGCACGATCTTCTCGCTCTCGTGCTTGGTCATGAAGTACGGGTGGTCTAGGTTCTCGGCTTCGTCGAACATGTCCTCGCGGAACACGCCCTCGTACAGACCCGCCGCGGCGATCGACGACACATGGTGCAGGTGCCCGGCGTCCACGGCCTTGGCGAACTCCACCACGTTGCGCGTGCCTTCCACGTTCACGCGCACCTGGGCCTCCTCGTCGGCCGACAGGTCGTACACGGCGGCCAGGTGGTACACGGCGTCGATCTGGCCCTTCAGCGCCTTGATCTCGTCGGCCGCCACGCCCAGCTTCTTGGCCGTGAGGTCGCCCGTCACCGGCACCGCGCGGGCCTTGCTGACGCCCCAATAGGCATACAGCTCGGCCAGCTTGCCCTCGCTGCCCGGCCGCACCAGGAAATGCACCGTGCTGCCGCGCCGGGCCAGCAGGGCCTTGACCAGTCGTTTGCCGATGAAACCGGTGGCGCCGGTGACGAAATAGTGCATGTGCGTGCTCTCCAGGGTGCGCGGTGGAACGCAGGGGGTGGAGCCCGGATTCTTGACGATGGCCACCACCGCCCCCTTGCGCGCTAACCCCAAGCCGGACGCAGGTCGCCGCCGCGCCGTGATGTCGGCCGCACACGGCGGCTACAGCGGCATCTGGAAGCGCAGGCCGCCGGCGGAGAACACCACCGACCGCGGCCGGATCTGCAGCACACGCACACCCGGCGCAGCCTCGTCGCCCTCACGCGCCACTTGGCCGTTGACGATGACCAGGCGCTGCGCCGGCTGCTCGGAATACATGCCGCCGCCCAGCGCCAGGGCCGGCAACTGGCGCCGCTGGGCCTCGGGCAGCTCGGCCAGCGTGGGCAGGTGCTGTGCGGCCGCCGCAGGGGGCGCGACCTGCGGGTTCGGAGCCGGAGCCGGAGCCGGAGCCGGAGCCGGAGCCGGAGCAGGCAGCGGCCTCGGCACCGGCGCGGCCACCGGTGCCGAGGCCGCCGGCAGCGCAGGCGGCACCACCACCACGACCGGCGCGGGGGCCACGAGCGTGGGCGCCGGCACGGCAGGCGCCTGCGCAACCGGGCTGGCCACCGGCGACACCGGGGCCGATGCAGGGGTCGACACAAGGCTGGATGCAGCCGGCGGCGCCGGCGTGCGTGCGGCCGTGTCGCCGTCCGTTCGTGCACGCTGGCCCAGGCCCAGCACCACCGCGGCCGCAGCCGCGGCGACGGCCAGCGCACCGGCGGCCAGCCACAGCGGACCGCGGCGGCGCGCGGCCGGCTCGGCCTCGGTGGTCACGGCCGCCCCCGGCGTGTGCAGGCCGGGCACGCCGCCACGCTGGCGTTCGGCGTCGGCACGGCGCAGGGCATCGAGGATGTAGGACATCGTGTCGGAGGGGATGACGGGGTGGTCGGACGGATCGTGGCCGAGGCGCTGCCGGGCGGCCGCTAGTCGGTCAGGCGCTCGGCGAGCCGCGGTTCGGCCACGCCCAGCGCCCGGTTCAGCTGCATGAAGGTGGTGGGCCCGGCCACGCTGTCGGCCGCCAGGCCCTGGGCGCGCTGGAAGGCCAGCAGTTGCCGGCTCCAGCGCGGGCCCAGGCGGTCGGTCGGTGCCGGCGCCTCGGCGCCCTGCACGCGGCGCAGCGCCTCGGTCAGGCTGCGCACCACAGGGCCCTGCTCGCCCGCGCGCAGCGGCTGCTCGTAGCCCGGTGGGGCCTGCCAGAAGGTGGCGAAGTCGCCCGGCCACAGCTGCACCAGCGTGGCGGTGTCGATGCGCCAGCGCCGCGGGCCGGCGCCCAGCAGGGCCTGGCCGCCATCCAGCCCCAGCAGCAGCGCGCGGGCGCTGCGGCCCTGGGCGTCGCGCAGCGTCAGCCAGCCCGGGCGGTCCAGCAGGCGCAGCAAGGCCAGCGAGGTCTGCGTACCGCGGTGGCACTGCCAGGGCGAGCCCTGACCGCACAGCGCCGTGCCCCCGGCGGCCGGCGCCCACACCGAGGCCAGCGCTGCCCAGGCCGCCGGCTCGTCGGCCAGCAGCGCCGGCCAGTCGGATTCGGCGTCGAAGCGCGGCACTGCGGCCGGCGCAGGCGCAGCAGGCGCCGCAGATGCCGCGGATGCCGGGGCCGCACCGGCCGCAGCACGGGCAGCCGCACTCGCGGCGGCCACCGGCGCCGCGCTGGCCACACTGGCCGCACTGGCCGCGCTGGCGACCGGTGACTGGATCGGGGTCTGGGCCGGCGCCTGCGGCCGGCCGATCTGCCAGGCCAGACCGGCCGTTGCGACCGCCAACGCCAGGCCCGCACCGGCCCAGGCCACGCGGGCCCAGGGCCGCCGCATCGGCGCCGACGTGCCATCGAACACCTCGGCCGCAGCCCGCTCGACGATGCGCCGGCCCACGCGGTCGCGGCGCTCGACATAGGCGCCCAGCAGCGCGCGGTCGGCCAGCAGGTTGATGCGGCGCGGCACGCCGCCGGTCAGCGCGTGGATGCGCGCCACCGCGCCAGGCTCGAAGGGCAACGCGCCGCTGCGCCCGGCCACGCCCAGCCGGTGCTGCAGGTAGGCCAGGGTCTCGTCACGGCTCAGCGCACCCAGGTGGTAGCGCGCGATCACGCGCTGCGCCAGCTGCTCCAGTTCGGGCCGGGCCAGCAGGGTGCGCAACTCGGGCTGGCCGATCAGGATGATCTGCAGCAGCTTGCGTTCGCCGGTCTCCAGGTTGGTCAGCAGGCGCAGCTGCTCCAGCACCTCGGCATCCAGGTTCTGCGCTTCGTCGATCACCAGCACGCACTGCCGGCCCTGCGCGTGGGCGTCGAGCAGGAAGCGGTTGAGCGGGTCGATGTGGTCCTTGACCGTGGGCGCACCGGCACTGCGCGGCGTGACCACGATGCCGAATTCGTCGCACACCGTCTGCAGCAGCTCGATGACCGACAGCTTCGGGTTGAAGATGTAGGCCACGCGGCAACTCTCGGGCACCTGCTCGAGGAAGCAGCGGCACACGGTGGTCTTGCCGGCGCCGATCTCGCCGGTCAGCAGCACGATGCCGCCACCCGCCTGCAGGCCGTACAGCAGATGGGCCAGCGCCTCGCGGTGCCGCTCGCTCATGAACAGGAAACGCGGATCCGGCGCGATCGAGAACGGCGCGTGCGCGAGTCCGAAATGGGCGGCGTACATGGGCTGGGAGAATATCCGCCCGGCGCGGGATGTCCGGCCGCCCCCGTGAAAGCGCCAAGCTAGAGCGCCAGCCCTAGTCGATTAAGCTGACGGCCTCAGAACGCCTGCCTACACTGGCCGTGCCGGATCCATCGTGCCGGCCGCGCCACCACAACATCTGCGAGGAGCCCTCCGTGGTCAAGAAGCTTCAGAAGTTGGCCGACAAGAAGGCCGCACCGGCCGCCGGTCTGCTGGACAGCCAGCTGGCCCAGACGGTGAAGGATTCGGCCCAGCAGATCTGGCTGGCCGGCCTCGGCGCCTTTGCCAAGGCGCAGGGCGAGGGCACCAAGGTGTTCGAGACGCTGATCAAGGAAGGCGTGAGCCTGCACCGCAAGACCCAGGCCGTGGCCGAGGAGAAGATCGGTGACGTGGCCGGCAAGATGTCGGCCATGGCCGGCCAGGTCGGCGACAAGGCCAACGCCCACTGGGACAAGCTGGAAACCATCTTCGAGGAACGCACCGCCCGCGCGCTGAACAAGCTGGGCGTGCCCACCGCCAAGGATGTGGCCGTGCTCACCGAACGCGTCGAAGCCCTGGCCGCCGCGGTGGCCGCGCTGGGTGGCCAGCCCGCGGCCAAGACCGCCGCCCGTCCGGCGGCCAAGCGCGTGCGCAGCGCCAAGCCGGCCGCGCCCGCCGCCGAGCCGGCGGCCCCTGCGGCTCCGGCACCCGCGGCCAAGAAGACCGCCAAGGCCGCAGCCAAGCCCGAGGCGAAGCCGGCCACCAAGCGCAGCCGCAAGGCCCCCGCCGCCTGAGCCCTGCCGCGCCGGCCTGAGGCTGGCGCGCCGCCATCCCTGTGAACACCCGCACTGCACCGCGCGCCTCGCCAGGGCCGCGTGGGCCCCGTGTCGGCCTGGCGCTGGCCGGTGGTGGCCCGCTGGGCGCCACCTGGGAGATCGGCGCCCTGTGTGCGCTGCAGGACGCCCTGCCCGGCCTCGACCTCACGCGGCTGCAGGGCTATGTGGGCGTATCGGCCGGTGGTTTCATCGCCGCGGCACTGGCCAACGGCATGAGCCCGCGCCAGCTGTGCGCGGCCTTCATCGAGAACGACACGCCGCAGCCCGACGACGAGATCAGCCCAACGCTGTTCGTGCGCCCGGCGCTCGGTGAATGGTTCGAGCGCCTGGCCATGCTGCCGGCGCTGCTGGCCCAGGCCGGCACGCGCCTGGTGCTGGGCCGGCGCTCGCTCACCGCCGCGGTGGAGCGCCTGGGCGGCGTGCTGCCCACCGGTCTGTTCAGCAACCATGCGCTGGAAGCGCGGCTGCTGCGCGTGTTCAGCCAGCCGGGGCGCAGCGACGACTTCCGCACGCTGCGCGCGCAAGGCCGCCACCTGGTGCTGGTGGCCACCGACCTGGACAGTGGCGAGGCCGCGCCCTTCGGCCAGCCGGGCTGGGACACGGTGCCGATCTCGCGCGCCGTGGCCGCCAGTGCGGCCCTGCCCGGCCTGTTTCCGCCGGTCAGGATCGACGGCCGGCACTATGTGGACGGCGCGCTGAAGAAGACGCTGCACGCCAGCGTGCTGCTGGACGACGGGCTGGACCTGCTGATCGCGCTGAACCCCATCGTGCCCTTCGATGCCACGCATGCCGAGCATCCGCGCGTGCTGGGCCGCGCCGGCCAGCGCATCCCGCACCTGGTGGAAGGCGGCCTGCCGCTGGTGCTGAGCCAGACCTTCCGCTCGCTGATCCACTCGCGCCTGCAACTGGGCATGAAGGGCTACGAGCGCTCGCACCCCGGCACCGACATCGTGCTGTTCGAGCCCGACCAGCGCGACCCCGAGATGTTCCTGGCCAACATCTTCAGCTACGCGCAGCGCCGCCAGCTGGCCGAGCACGCGTACCAGAAGACCCGCGCCGACCTGCGCGCGCGCCGCGGCGTGCTGGGCACCGCGCTGGCGCGCCACGGCCTGCAGCTGGACGACGCGGTGCTGGACGACCCCGAGCGCCGCCTGCTCAAACACCAGGCACTGCCGCGGCCGCACCGCTGGCAAAGCCGGCTGGCGCGTTCGCTCAAGCGGCTGGAAGCGGTGCTGGACGAACTCGACCAGCAACTCGCATCCCGCGTCAGCTGAGCTTCACCGGCACGAAGATCCGCTCACCATCGCGCTGCACCAGCAGCGCCACGCTCTTGGGCTTGTCCTTCAGCAGCGCGCGCACCTGGTCCACGCTCTGCACCGGCACGCCGTTCACGGCCACCAGCAGGTCGCCGGCCTCGATGCCGGCCCGCGCGGCCGGGCCGCTCACGCCCTCGATCACCAGGCCTTGCGCACCCTGCGCCTGGCGGCGTTCCTCGGGTTGCAGCGGGCGCAGCGCCAGGCCCAGCTGGCCGCCCCCGGCCGCCGGGGCATCGGAGGCACTGGCCTGCTTGTCGGCATCGGCCGTGCCCAGCGTCACCTTCAGCTCCTGCCAACGGTGGTCACGCCAGACCTTCAGCGTGACCTTCTGGCCCGGCTGCGACAGGCCCACGCGGCTGCTCAGCATGCCCGAACGTTCCACCGGCTGGCCGTCCACCTCGGTGATCACGTCGCCGGGCTTCAGGCCGGCCTCGGCGGCGGCGCTGCCGGGCACCACCTGCGACACCAGCGCGCCATCGGGCTTGGTCAGGCCGAAGCTCTCGGCCAGCGGCAGCGTCAGGTCCTGCACCGCCACGCCCAGGCGCGCATGGCGGGCGCTGCCGGTGGCCACGATCTGGTCCTTGACCTTCAACGCCACGTCGATCGGGATGGCGAAACTCAGGCCCTGGAAGCCACCGCTCTGGCTGTAGATCTGCGCGTTGATGCCCACCACCGCGCCGTGGCCGTCGAACAGCGGCCCGCCCGAGTTGCCGGGGTTCACCGCGGCATCGGTCTGGATGAAGGGCACCACCGCATCGCCCGGCAGCGAGCGGCCCTTGGCGCTGACGATGCCCTGCGTGGCCGTCTGCTCCAGGCCGTAGGGCGCGCCGATGGCCAGCACCGCATCGCCCACCTCCAGCTGGCGCGAATCGCCCAGCGGCACCGTGGGCAGGCCCTTGGCGTCGATCTTCAGCACGGCCACGTCGGTCACCGGATCGGCGCCCACCACCTTGGCCACGAACTCGCGGCGATCGGCCAGGCGCACCGTCACCTCGCGGGCATCGCGCACCACGTGGGCATTGGTCAGCACCAGGCCATCGGCGCTGACGATGAAGCCCGAGCCCTGGCCCTTGAACGGCACCTGGCCACCGCCCTGGCCGCGCCGCTGCTGCAGGCCCGGCATGCCGCGGAAGAACTGGAAAAACGGGTCGCGTTCCACCTCGGGCGGCAGGCCGCCACCCTCCTCGGCCGAAGCCTTGTGCAGGCCGGCCACGGTGACGCCCACCACGGCCGGGCTGGCGCGCTTGACCACCGCACGCCAGTCGGGCACGAAGCCCTGGGCGGCGATCAGGGGCACTGGGGCGGCTTGGGTGGGCTGGGTGGCCTCCGTGGCCGGGGCGGAGGTGTCGGTATGGGCCGCGGGCTTGAGCCACTGCGGCAGGCCGATGGCACCGGCGGTGCCGCCAGCCACCAGACCGGCGGCCAGGGCCGCGATGGCGACAGGACGAAGCTTCATGGTCAGTTTCCCTTTCTCGTGGAACCCGTCCGCAGGGGCTGCGGATGGCATGAGTGGGATGCTGCGCCCCGACGATGAGGCGCCCGTGAGCCGACGGTGAAGCGAAGATTAAGGGGGGAACGTCACGGTCACGCGCAGCCCGCCGAGTGGCGAATCACCCAGCGCCACCTGCGCGCCATGCCGGTCGGCCACGCTCTTGACGATGGCCAGGCCCAGGCCGCTGCCCTCGGTGGCGCCGGGGTCGCGGCGCCAGAAGCGGTCGAAGGCCACTGCGCGTTGCTCGGGCGGGATGCCGGGGCCGGCGTCGTCGACCCGCAGCTGCGCGCCGCCCTCGGCCAGCGGCACCACCTGCACCCGCACTTCGCCGCCAGCCGGACCGTGGCGCAGCGCGTTGTCCACCAGGTTGCGCACCAGCGCAGACAGCGCGGCGGCATTGCCCTGCAGCGGCACGCGGGCCTCGGCCTGCAGGTCCAGCGTGCAGCCGCGCGCCACGGCCAGCGGCGTGGCGGCGGCCAGGGCCTCGCGCGCCACCTCGGCCAGGTCCAGCGGGGCCATGGCCAGTGCCGGCGCGCCGGGCTCGCTGCGCGCCAGTGCCAGCAGCTGTTCCACCAGCCAGGCCGAACGGGCCACGCCGTCAGACAGGCCCGCCACGGCAGCGTCGCGCGACGCGTCGTCCCGCGCACGCTGCAGCAGCTGCAGTTGCAGCTTCAACGCGGTGAGCGGCGAGCGCAGCTCGTGCGCGGCATCGGCCACGAAGGCGCGCTGCGCATCCAGCGCCTGACCCAGCCGCCACAGCAGCCCGTTGAGCGACTGCACCAGCGGCACCAGTTCGTCGGGCAGGCGGGCATGCGCCCCGTCAGGGCCCTCGGGCAGCGGGGCCAGCGACTGCGCATCGCGCCCGCGCAGCTCGGCCGCCAGGCGACGCAGCGGTGCCAGCGTCAGCGCCGCCAGCCAGCCCACGGCCAGGGCCAGCAGCGGCGCCAGCACGGCCAGCGGCGCCACGCTGCGCAGCGCCGCGTCGGCAGCCAGCGTGCGGCGCACGGCGCGCGGCTGCGCCACCTGGATCACCCGCAGCGGCGTGGCCACGCCGAAGGTGCGCCAGGTCTGCCCGCCGGCCTGGATGTCGGCAAAGCCCAGCTGGGCGCGCGCCGGCAGCTCGGGGTGCGGGCGCGAGGCGTAGACCACGCGGCCATCCATGCGCCAGATCTGGATCACGAAGTCCAGCTGCTCGTCGGCCAGCGCACCGGCATCGCCCGGCGCCACCTCGCCCTGGTCGCGCAGCGACAACGCCATCTGCCGCAGCTGGTAATCGAACAGCGCCTCGGTCTCGGACAGCACGCTGCGGTAGGTGATGCCACCCATCAGCGCGGCGGCGAGCACCAGTGTGGCCAGCAGCGCCAGCAGCAGACGACCTCGCAGCGACCGGATCATGGGCTCATGTCAAGAAGTAGCCGACGCCGCGCATGCTGCCGATGAAGTCGGCCCCCAGCTTGCGGCGCAGCTGGTGCACGTAGACCGACACGGCATTGCTCTCCACCGCCTCGCCCCAGCCGTAGAGCCGGTCTTCCAGCTGGGCGCGCGACAGCACGGCGCCGGGGCGCTGCATCAGCGCCTCCAGCACCGCGAACTCGCGCGCCGACAGCAGCACCGGCTGGCCATGGTGCGTGACCTGGCGCGTGGCCGGGTCCAGCGTCACGCCGGCATGGGCCAGCACGCTGTGCGCCTGGCCGCCGTGGCGGCGCATCACGGCGCGCATGCGGGCGTACAGCTCGTCCAGATCGAAGGGCTTGACCAGGTAGTCGTCGGCCCCGGCATCGAGCCCGGCCACGCGGTCGCCCGAGGCATCGCGCGCGGTCAGCACGATCACCGGCGTGGTATCGCGGCGGGCGCGCAGGTCGCGCAGCACGGTCAGGCCGTCGACCGGGGTGGCCGTGGCGCCCGCTCCTGCCGGGCCACCGGGCGGCAGGCCCAGGTCCAGCAGCACCAGGTCGAAGTGCTCGGCCGCCAGCGCGGCGCGCGCGGCGGCCACGTCGCGCACCCAGTCGACGGCATGGCCCTCGGCGCGCAGCGCGGCACGCAGCGTGTCGCCGATCATGCGGTCGTCCTCGACGAGCAGCAGGCGCATGGGGGCTCAGGCCGCCATCCCCACCCGGGTCACTGGCACACCGGGTGGCATGGCGTTCAATGCAGCTTCATCACCGTGGCCGCGGCGCGCATCGCGCCCTCGCCCATCGCGGCGCCAAAGCGCTTGGCTAGGCGTTCGGCCACGTTCTCGCGCGGCGTGTAGTCGATGATCTCCTCGGCCTTGACCACCTCGCGCGCCACGTAGTCCAGGCTGCCCAGGCGGTCGGCCAGGCCGTTCTTCACCGCTTCCTCACCGTTCCACACCAGGCCCGAGAACGTCTCGGGGCCGGCCTTCAGGCGGTCGCCCCGACCCGACTTCACCACCTCGATGAACTGCTCGTGGATCTGGTCGATCATGGCCTGCATGTAGGCGCGGTGCTTGGGGTTGGCCTCGGAGAACGGGTCGAGCATGGCCTTGTTCTGGCCCGCGGTGAGCAGGCGGCGCTCGACGCCCAGTTTCTTCATCAGGTCGGGAAAGCCGAAGCCATCCATCAGCACGCCGATCGAGCCCACCAGGCTGGCCTTGTCGACATAGATCTCGTCAGCCGCCACGGCCACGTAGTAGGCGCCCGAGGCGCAGATCTCCTCGACCACCGCGTAGACCTTCTTCTTGTGCTGGGCCTTCAGGCGCAGGATCTCGTCGTTGATGATGCCGGCCTGCACCGGGCTGCCACCGGGCGAGTTGATGCGGATGACCACGGCCTGCGCACCCTCGTCGGCAAAGGCGTCGCGCAGGCCGGCGATCAACTGCTCGGCGCTGGCCTCGGTGTCGGCGGCGATCTCGCCGCGCAACTCCACCAGCGCGGTGTGCGGCGTGGTCGGTGCGCTGTGGTGGCCGCGCTCGGCATAGCCGGCCCACAGCACGGCCAGCACCAGGCCCAGCCATGCCAGGCGGAAGAAGATGCGCCAGCGGCGCTCGTTGCGGCGCTCGCGCAGCAGTTCGGCCGTCAGGCGGTCGACGGTGCGCTCCAGCGACTGGAAGGCGCCGGCCGGCACGCTGACCGTGGGCGCGGCCTGCTGCACCGGCGGGGGCGGAGGCGGAGGGGGCACCGGCTGGGGTTGCGGCGGCGGGGGGGACACCGCAGCGTGCTCGGGGTGCGGGGTGTCGTCCTGGGAAGTCATCGGGCGCTCACGGCTGGGGGGCGGCGGCAGGGGGTGCCGCGGTGGGGGCTGCATCCACGGGGCGGATGTCGCGGGAAGGATACCAACTGGCCATGCCCTCGTGCTCGCTCACCGCCACCGGCATCAGCTTGCCGCGGCCGCAGGGGCCGCCGACGCAGCGGCCGTCCTCGGGCGCATAGGCCGCGCCGTGGATCGAGCACAGGATGAAGCGCCGGTCGGCGTCGAGGAACTCGCCGGGCTGCCAGTCCAGTTCAGTGGGCACGTGCACGCAGCGGTTGATGTAGGCCACCAGCCGGCCGTCGATGCGCAGCGCGAAGGCGCGCGCCGGCTGACGGTAGAGCAGCACGTCCCAGACGAAGGCGCGGCCACGCTCGAGCAGCTGGTCGCTGCGGCACAGCGGCAGGGCCGGTTCGGCCGCGTCAGCGCCCGGCGGAGGGGTGTGAGCCGGCTCCGGCGGGCCGGACGGCCCCGGCGGCAGCGTCGGCTCAGGCATGGCGGGCCAACCAGTCGGCCAGCTCGGCGGTGCTGTGGGCCACGTGCAGCGGATCGAGCGCCGCGAAGCTCTCGGGTTCGTGCGCGCCGAAGCTCACGCCCACGCTGGCCGTGCCGGCGTTCTTGGCCAGCTGCAGGTCGTGCGTGGTGTCGCCGATCATCAGCGTGCGCTCGGGCTCCACGCCGAACTCGCGCATCAGCTCCAGCAGCATGCGCGGGTGCGGCTTGCCGGCCGTCTCGTCGGCGGTGCGGGTGCCGTCGAACACGCCCTTGAGCTCCACCGTGGCCAGACAGTCGTCCAGGCCGCGGCGGCTCTTGCCGGTGGCCACGCCCAGCCAGTGGTTGCGGCGCTTGAGTGCCTGCAGCATCTCCAGCGTGCCCGGGAACAGCGTCAGCTCATGCTGGCGCTTCAGGTAGTGATGGCGGTAGCGCTGGCCCAGCTCGGGGTAGCGCTCGGCCGGCAACTCGGGCACGGCATGCTGCAGCGCCTCGGTCAGGCCCAGGCCGATGACATAGGCGGCACGCTCGTGGCTGGGTTCGGGCAAGCCCAGATCCACCGCGGCGGCCTGGATGCAGCGTGCGATCAGCGCGGTGGAATCGAACAACGTGCCGTCCCAGTCGAAGACGACCAGGTCGAAGCGGCGGGGTCGAGTCATGTCTGCCCCTCGTCCGACGAGTACGTCGGCCGATCCCCCGCGGGGGTGAGCGCGGACAGGTGTCGTCCCGTGGACGACGCTTGCCAGCGAACGGCCGGCTTGGGAGCGGCCCGGCGCTCGGCCCGCGAAATGGTGGTTGCCAATGGATGCCTCATAGGCTGGAGTCAATGCCGGCAGTGTCGGCGGCCAGCCGTTTCAGCAGTGTCGCGCAGTCGTCGGGCAGCGGGGCCGTCAGGGTGATGCGCTCGCCGCTGGCCGGGTGGTCGAAGGCCAGCTGGCGCGCATGCAGGAACATGCGCTCGAAGCGCAGCCCTTCAAGGGCCTCGCCACGCGCGAACTGGCGGTTGCGGGCGAAATCGCCGTACTTCGGGTCGCCGACGATCGGGTGGCCGGCCTGCGCCAGGTGCACCCGGATCTGGTGCGTGCGGCCGGTCTTGATGGTCACGTCCAGCAAGGTGGTGTCGGCCATCGCGCGCACGATCTTCACCAGGCTGATCGAGCGCCGGCCATCGGGGTGGTCGGCCGCCACGGCCTTGACATGGCGCTCGCCCTTGACGTCCAGCGTCTTGTGCAGCGCCACGTCGATGACCTTCAGCGCCGCCGGCCAGGCGCCCAGCACCAGCGCGGCGTAGGTCTTGCCGGTGTCGCGCTGGCGGAACTGCTCCTGCAGCGCCACCAGCGCGCTGCGGCGCTTGGCCAGCAGCAGGATGCCGGAGGTCTCCTTGTCGAGCCGGTGCACCAGTTCCAGGAACTTGGCCGTGGGCCGGGCGCGGCGCAACTGCTCGATGACGCCGAAGCTCACGCCCGAGCCGCCATGCACGGCCACGCCAGCCGGCTTGGCGATGGCCAGCAGGTGCTCGTCCTCGAACAGCACCGGAAACTCGCGCGGTGGCGCCGTGGGGCTGGCAGTGCCAGCCTCGGGCGGGTCCTGCCGGCCATCCAGGCGCTGGGCGGCGCTGTCGGACAGGCGCACCGGCGGCACGCGCACCAGGTCGCCCGCGGCCAGGCGCGTGTCGGCCGCCGCCCGCGCCTTGTTCACCCGCACCTCGCCGGAGCGGATCACGCGGTAGACATGGGTCTTGGGCACGCCCTTCAGGTGGCGCAGCAGGAAGTTGTCCAGCCGCTGGCCCTCGCCGGCCTCGTCGACCGCCAGATGGCGCACCTGCGGTGCCGCCGCCGGGGCCATGGCGGCAGCCGCCGGAGCCTGCGCCGGGGCCTTGGCCGCCTGCCGTGGCCGTGACGGTTTGGTGCTTATAATGGTCTTCGCCACAAGTGGGCTGTAAGTGCTTGATTTTTCAGAGTTTACCCGGGCATGAGCAGCGCTAACGTGGCAAGACACCCGCAGAGGGTGTCTTGAACAAGCGTTGATGCAACGCCTGCGCGGCCCGCGACAGGCCCGTTCCCAAGGTGGACGGGCGGTTCAGCCGCCAGGTGGAAGAGACACGAAATACCAGCCGTCCCGTCTTCGCAGACGGGAGCCGAAAAAAGGTCATGGGCGGCAGACCCTCCCACCGGAGCGGTCTGTCACCCGCGTCGAAGCCCTCGCCTCGCATGAGCCCCCGTCACACCCCCCGCCCCCGCGCCGCAGTTGGCGCCGTGGGCCGCCGCGCGCAGCGCCCAGGCCCCTCGTGGCCGGCGCGCGTGGCACCGGGCCGGTTGCTGACCGGGGCACCGCCTGCCGAACCGGCCTCGCCGCACGCTGCCCCGCTGCACGCCTGATCGACCCCGATCAACCGCAGTCCAGGGCGATTCCTTCTCCGGCCGACGTTTCGTTTCTCGTGCATTGGATGGGTCGCCTGCCCGAGCGTCTTTGACGCTTTGGCGGTGACCGCGAAGCGCCTGCGCGCCAGCCCTCGGGGGCCGGCCGCCGGCGCGTGAGTGGAGTGCACATGAAACGCATGCTGATCAATGCCACGCAGCCGGAAGAGCGGCGCCTGGCCATCGTCGACGGGCAGAAGCTGCTCGACTTCGAAACCGAGATCGAAGGGCGCGAGCAGCGCAAGGGCAACATCTACAAGGCCGTCGTCACCCGCGTCGAGCCCAGCCTGGAAGCCTGCTTCGTCGACTACGGCGAAGACCGCCACGGCTTCCTGCCGTTCAAGGAAATCTCGCGCCAGTACTTCCGTGACGGCATCGAGCTGAAGAACGCGACCATCAAGGACGCGATCCGCGAAGGCCAGGAACTGCTGGTGCAGGTGGAGAAGGAAGAGCGCGGCAACAAGGGCGCCGCACTCACCACCTTCGTCAGCCTGGCCGGCCGCTGCCTGGTGCTGATGCCCAACAACCCGCGCGGCGGTGGCGTCAGCCGCCGCATCGAGGGCGAGGACCGCGAGGAGCTCAAGGAAAACCTGGAGCAGCTCGAGTACCCCAAGGGCATGAGCCTGATCGCCCGCACCGCCGGCATCGGCCGCACCGCCGCCGAGTTGCAGTGGGACCTGAACTACATGCTCAAGCTGTGGGACGCCATCGACGGCGCCTCCAAGGCGGGCAAGGGTGCGTTCCTGATCTACCAGGAGTCGTCGCTGGTCATCCGCGCCATCCGCGACTACTTCACGTCGGACATCGGCGAGATCCTGATCGACACGGACGACATCTACGATCAGGCCAAGCAGTTCATGAACCACGTGATGCCCGAGCTGGCACCGCGTGTGAAGCGCTACCGCGACGATGCGCCGCTGTTCAGCCGCTTCCAGATCGAGCACCAGATCGAGACGGCCTTCAGCCGCACGGTGAACCTGCCCTCGGGCGGCGCCATCGTGATCGACCACACCGAGGCGCTGGTCTCGGTGGACGTGAACTCGGCGCGCGCCACCCGTGGCGGCGACATCGAGGAAACCGCCACCCGCACCAACCTGGAAGCCGCCGACGAGATCGCGCGCCAGATGCGCCTGCGCGACCTGGGCGGCCTGATCGTCATCGACTTCATCGACATGGAGGAGTCGAAGAACCGCCGCGAGGTGGAGCAGCGCCTGCGCGACGCGATGCGCCAGGACCGCGCCCGCGTGCAGTTCAGCTCGATCAGCAAGTTCGGCCTGCTCGAACTGAGCCGCCAGCGCCTGCGCCCGGCGCTGAGCGAAGGCAACCACATCACCTGCCCGCGCTGCAACGGCACCGGCCACATCCGCGACACCGAATCGAGCGCGCTGCAGATCCTGCGCATCATTCAGGAAGAGTCGATGAAGGACAACACCGCCGCCGTGCATGTGCAGGTGCCGGTGGAGGTGACCAGCTTCCTGCTCAACGAGAAGCGCACCGAGATCACCAAGATCGAGCTGAAGCAGCGCTGCACCGTGCTGCTGGTGCCCAACAAGCACATCGAGACGCCGAACTACAAGCTCGAGCGCCTGCGCCACGACGATCCGCGCCTGGAGAACCTGCAGGCCAGCTACACGATGATCGAGGAGCCGGACGACGAGGTGGCCATCAGCCGCCGCGAGAAGGCCGGCTCGAAGCAGGAACCGGTGATCAAGGGCGTGCTGCCCGACCAGCCGCCGCCGGTGGCCGAGCCCAAGCCGGCCCCCGCGGCGCCGGCCGCCCCGGTGGCCGCTGCGGCCCCGGTGGCCCCCGCCGCCCCGGCCGCGCCCACCTGGGTGGCCCAGCCGCCGGCCCCGGAAGCCGGCCGCGGCTTCTTCGGCTGGATCAAGAAGCTGTTCGGCGCCCCGGCGCCCGCGCCCACGGCCCCGGCCGCCCCGGTGGCTGCCCCGGCAGCGCCGGTCGAGGCCCCGGCCGCCGAGCCCAAGCGTGAAGCGCGTGAAGGCCGCGGCGAGCGCGGTGAGCGCGACGGTCGCCGTGGCGAGCGTGGCGGCCGTGACCGCAACGAGCGTGGCGAGCGCGGTGGCCGTGGCAACCGCGAAGGCCGCGAGAACCGCGAAGCCCGTGGCGAGCGCGGCGAGCGTGCGGAGCGCGGTGAACGCGCCGACCGTGGCGAGCGCAACGAGCGTGGCGACCGCGGCAACCGCCGCCCGGACCGCGAGAACCGCGAAGCCCGTGCCACCGAAGCCCGTACCACCGAAGCCCTGGCCGAGACCCAGGCCAGCACGCTGGCCGAGGTGCAGCCGCTGGTCGAGGGCCAGGCCCTGGCCGAAGGCGCCGAGGGCGGCAGCGAGGAGCAGCGCCGCCGCCGCCGCCGCCGTGGCGGCCGTGGTGGCCGTGAGGACGGCGCGCCGGTCGAGGCCGGTGCCGAGGGCCTGAACGCCGCCGACGCCGAGGCGCCCGCCAGCGCCGAAGCCGCGGCCGACACGCCGGCCGACGCCGGCGCGGAAGCCGCCGCGCCCGCCGAGGGCGAGCGCGACGAGAACCGTCGCCGTGGCCGCAACCGTGACCGCCAGCGCGGCCCGCGCGAACGCCGTGACGGCGAAGGCTTGGCCGGCGATGACACCGCCGCGCCGAGCGAGACCGGTGCGGAGGCTCCGGTGGCCGCCGGCGCAGTGAGCGAAGCCGCCGTGGCGGATGTGCCGGCCCAGGCCCCCGCTGCTGCGGCAGCCCCTGTGGCCGCAGCCCCTGCCGCCGCCCCCGCCGCCCCGGCCATGCCGGTGGTGCAGCCCTTCACGCTGCCGGTGGGTGAGTTGCAGGCGCTGGCCGACACCGCCGGCCTGCAGTGGGTGCTGTCGGACGCCGAGAAGATCGCCGCGGCCCAGGCCGCGATGGCCGCCGAGCCCAAGCCGGTGCATGTGCCGCGCGAGCGACCGCCGGTGGTGGTGATCGACGAAGGCCCGCTGGTGCTGGTGGAGACCCGCAAGGATCTCTCCCAGGTCACCCTGCCCTTCGAGCAGACCGCCACCCCGCAGGCTTGACCGCCCGCCACGCCACGGTGCGCCCTGCGGCGCACCGCTGACCCCCTGAACACGCCGCCCCGGCTTCCTGCCGCGGCGGCGTGTTGCATTCCAGCCCAGCCAAAGCCCCATCCCCCACGCCATGACCGTCACGCTGAAGAAGCCGGCCGCCTCGGCCACCCCCATCATCTGCGTCACCCGCGACAGCCTGGCCGCCACCGCGGCCGCCACGCTGAGCCCGACCGAGCGCCAGTGGCTGGCCACGGTGGGCTTCACCGGCGCGCCCGACACCCATGTGCTGCTGCCCGGCAGCGACGGCCGCCTGGCCAGCGTGTGGGCCGGCGTGCGCAGCGCCGACGACCCGTTTGCGCTCAGCGCGCTGCCCATGGCCTTGCCCGAGGGCCGCTACCGGCTGGATGACGCGGCCGGCCTGGCCCTGTCCGCCGAGGCCGCCGCGCACGCCTGGGCGCTGGGCGGCTACCGCTTCACCCGCTACAAGCCGGCTCGCCGCGCCGCGGCCGAGCTGCAGTTGCCGGCCAGCGCCGAGGCCCGCCACGGCCTGCTGCTAGCCCAGGCTGTGGCCGCCACGCGTGACCTGGTCAACACCCCCGCCGAGCACATGGGCCCGGCCGACCTGGCGCAGGCCGCGCAGGCACTGGCCACCGCGCATGGCGCCAGGTTCAAGCAGACCGTGGGCGACGCGCTGCTGAAGCCGGCCAGCCGCTTCCCGGCCATCCATGCGGTCGGCCGCGCGGCCGCGCCCGAGCGCGCGCCGCGCCTGATCGAGCTGCGCTGGGGCTCGCCCAAGCACCCCAAGCTGACCCTCGTCGGCAAGGGCGTGTGCTTCGACTCCGGCGGCCTGGACATCAAGCCGGCCGACGGCATGCGCCACATGAAGAAGGACATGGGCGGCGCCGCCAATGCGCTGGGCCTGGCCCAGCTGGTGATGGCCGCCAAGCTGCCGGTGCAGCTGACCGTGCTGATCCCGGCGGTGGAAAACGCCATCGCCGGCAACGCCTACCGCCCGGGCGACGTGATCACCACGCGCGCCGGGCTGGGCATCGAGATCGGCAACACCGACGCCGAGGGCCGCGTGATCCTGTGCGATGCGCTGGCCTATGCCGCGGAATCCAAGCCCGACCTGATCATAGACCTGGCCACGCTGACCGGCGCCGCGCGCATCGCGCTCGGCGGTCAGTTGCCGGCGCTGTTCTGCCGCGACATGGGCGCCGCACGCGACCTCGTCGACCGTGGCCTGGCGATCGGCGACCCGCTGTGGCACCTGCCGCTGTGGGCGCCGTACCACGCCGGCATCGAGAGCGATGTGGCCGACATCGTCAACACCGGCCGCGGCCCGCAGGCCGGCGCCATCAATGCCGCGCTGTTCCTGGCCGACTTCGTGCCCGCCAGCATAGCCTGGCTGCACATCGACCTGTACGCCTGGAACGACGCCTCGCGCCCCGGCCGGCCGGCCGGCGGCGAGGCGCAGACCATTCGCACCCTGCTGGACTGGTTGACGGCGCGCTACGCGGGCTGAGCGCGTCTCGTTCGGCGCGACCCGTCGCACCGACCCTCTGCCGAGGGACGGATCCGCTTCAGGCCCGCATTGATGCCGCCTGGCTTGCGTGTATTATTGAATTAATACACCAATGCAGATGCACTTTGACATCGTTCCTGGCAGCCCGGTGCCGATCTACCGCCAGATCGTCGAACAACTGCGTCGGCAGGTGGCCGGCGGCCAGTGCCAGCCGGGGGATGAACTGCCCAGCGTGCGCGCACTGGCGCTGCAGCACGCCATCAACCCGATGACCGTGTCCAAGGCTTACAGCCTGCTGGAGGCCGAAGGCTTGCTGGAGCGCCGGCGCGGCGTGGGCATGGCGGTGGCCGCCACCCGCCATCGCACCGATGCCCCCACGCCGACGCAGTTGTTGCGCCCCACACTGCGCGAGGCCGCCCAGCAGGCACGCGAATTGGGTCTGGACGCCAGCACAGCGCTGAGCCTGTTCGCGCAATGCCTCCAAGACGCCATGCCGGATGAACGTCAGGACCCAGGGAGCCCTTCAGCATGATCACCACCGACGCCGACCCGCAATGGATCGACCCTGAGCAAGCAACGGCGTGCTGGGCCGCCGAGGGCGGCGAATGGGCCCTTCAGGCCGAGGATGTCACCGCCGCAGGGGTGCGCCGCCCGGCGCTGAGCGGCGTGACGCTGCGCCTGCCCCAGGGCGCCGTGCTGGGACTGGTGGGCCGCAATGGCGCCGGCAAGAGCACGCTGCTGCGCTGCCTGGTGGGCCTGGGGGCGCCGGAACGTGGCGAATGCCGTCTGCTGGGCCAGCCATCGCTGCAATTGCACGATGCGCAGCGCCATCGCCTGGGCTATGTGTCCCAGTCGCCCGATCTTTTCGATCGCTTCGACGCCGTCGCGCACTTCCAGCACTTCGGCGCGCTGTACGCGGGCTGGGACGACCGCCGAGCGCTGGCCCTGGCCACGCAGCTTGGCCTGCCGCTGGGCGTGCGGGCCGGCAATCTGTCGCTGGGCGACCAGCAGAAGCTGAGCCTGGTGCTGGCACTGGGCCACGACCCGGACGTGCTGATCCTGGACGAACCGATGGCCAGCCTCGATCCGGTCTCGCGTCGCGACGTCATGCGCGCGCTGTTCAGTCGCGCGCGGGCCCGGCCCGATCGAAGCATCGTGATCAGCAGCCACCTGCTGTCCGATCTGGAACGGGTGGTGACCCATGTGGCCTTCCTGCGCGACGGGCACCTGCAGTTGGTGGGCGAATGGGACCGGCTCTCCGAAAGCGTCCGCCTGGTGAGCCTGGATGCCCAGGCCCTGGACCGGCTGCCGCGTGCCGCCGTGATTCACCGCCTGGGGCCCACCGGGTGCAACGAAGTGCTGGTGGACGGCAGCCGTGCACCAGCGCTCGCCGGCCATGGCCAGGCCCTGGGCCTTGACGAACTGTTCGCAGCGCTCAACCGCTGAATCCACCACGACCATGACCCTGCCCGCGCCGATGCTTCGCGAAACCCAGTTCGCGCTGCGCCGCAGTGCTGCGCCGGGATGGTGGATGCTTCTGCCGGTTGCCCTGCGGGCCCTGGTGGCGCTGTGCGGCGGACTGTGCTGCGCCTTCGTGCTGGCGGCACTGCTTCGGTTGGCACAAGGCGATGTCGCCTGGGTGCTCCTTCACGTGGCTATCCACGCGTTGGGCCTGGTTGTGCTGTGCACGGTGCCGGGTGCGGCGCTGCGGCTGGCCGTGCGCAAGATGGCCGTGGTGCAAGCCCGCCGTTTGCCTCGGCAGGGCGCCCGCCAGACCGTGCGCGACTGGCACCTGTTGCTGGCCGTGCTACTGGTCCTGATGCTGCTGCCAGACATCTTGATGGCGGCCTTGCGCATGGCAGCCAGCATGGACCGCGTGCCACGTGCGGCCTCGCCGATGGAACTGCTGGCCTCGCCGCTCAGGACGCTGTATTTCGCCGGCGTGCTGCTGATGGCGTCGGCCGCCTGGCAGGGCGTGTTGAAGCCGGTCTGGCTGGCTGTGGTGCCGCTGGCCCTGCTGGAATGGCCGCTGCGCCACGCGGGGTTCTGGCCAACCGGCGCTGCGCCTGTTGGGTGGGGGGCGGCCGTGATGGCACTGAGCTTTCCGGGCGCCTGGGCACTGTGCGCGCAGCAGCTCGGACGCAGGGCGGCGGCGGCACCGCAGCGCCGCCCTACACCCGGGCCTACACCCGGCTCGATCTGGCAGGCGGTGCGGCGCGACCTGCGGCAGCGCTGGCAACCCCTGGACGGTGAGTCGACCCCCATCGGCGTCATTGGCATGCTGCTGTACGTGGTGCCGAGTGCCAGCCTGCTGTCGGGGGCCTTGCCGATCTGGGGCGCAGACGCGACGGTGAACATCGTGCCGCGCCTGGCCTGGTTGACGCTGATCGTGCTGCCGGTCTTGCGCTCACCCCCGATGCACTGGCGCCACCTGCTGGCGCCGGGCGGCACTTACCGCAGCAGGCTGGGCTGGCAGATCGCGGGGCGCACGATCCTGGGCCTGGCGGTCACGGCCGCGCTGCTGGCCGCCGTGTGGACGCTGCTGGCCGCAGCGCTGCGCTCACGCGCCTTCCAGGTGGATGACGGGTGGAAGTGGTTGGCGTTCACCGCCACCTGGGGCCCCGAACTGCTGGTTGCCGTCGGCATGGCGTCACTGCTGCGCGCCCTCGCCACCCGGCACGTGCACGGCCTGCGCTGGGCGCGCATGGTGCTCACGGCCATCGTGGTGGCATTCGTTCTGGTTTGGGCCAGTCTGGTGACGTTCGACCGGGCCGCCACGCTGTCGTCATGGACGGCCTTGGGGTGGCGCTACGGCCTGCACCACCTGGCGGGAATGTTGGCCCTGGCCCTGGCGCTGTTGTGGGCCAGCGCACGGGCCTGGGCACGGGCCGACCTGCATCTGTGGATGCAGGCGGATGTCAAGGCGGGCTGATCGGCCGATGGTGACGGTGCCTGCACTCAAGGCAACCGCGCCAGCGCGTGCTGGTACTGCGGCTGGTGCATCAGCTCGTCCCAGGGCAGCGGCGGGGTCAGCGGCAGCAGTTCGAGGCGGCGCGCCTCGCTGGCGCCCTGCGGTTGCCACTTGCGCTTCTTCTGGGCGGCCAGCAAGCCGTCCAGCAGCGCATCCACCGGCGCACCGCCGTCCACCAGGCTCTGGTTGCACAGCAACACCAGGTCGCAGCCGGCGGTCAGTGCGGCCAGGGCGCCATCCACCGCGCTGCCGGCCACCTTGGCGCCTTCCATGCTCAGGTCGTCGCTGAAGATCGCGCCCTGGAAGCCCAGGCGGCCGCGCAGGATGTCCTGCAGCCAGCGCGGCGAGAAGCCGGCGGGGAGCTTGTCCACCTTCGGGTAGATCACATGCGCCGGCATCACGCTGGTCAGGCTGGTGCTCAGCCAGTCGTAGGGCTGGGCGTCGTCCTTCAGGATGGCGGTGAGCGAGCGCTTGTCCACCGGCACCTCGGTGTGGCTGTCGCCCTTGACGAAGCCGTGGCCGGGGAAGTGCTTGCCGCAGTTGGCCATGCCCGATTGCAGCAGACCGTGCATCAGACTCTTGGCCAGCATGGTGGCCACGCGGGCGTCACGGTGGAAGGCACGGTCGCCGATCACGCCGCTGGGGCCGTGGTCGAGATCCAGCACAGGGGTGAAGCTCAGGTCCACGCCGCAGGCGCGCAGCTCGGCGCCCAGCACATAGCCCGCCGCGGTGGCGGCATCGGTGGCGCGCAACGCATCCTTCATCCACAGCTCGCCCAGCACCCGCATGGCCGGCAGATGGGTGAAGCCGTCGCTCTTGAAGCGCTGCACACGGCCGCCTTCATGGTCCACGCAGATCAGCACATCGGGGCGGATGTCCTTGATCTCGGCGGTCAGTGCGGTGAGCTGCGCGCGGCTGACCCAGTTGCGGGCAAACAGGATCAGCCCGCCGGTGAGCGGGTGCTGCAGGCGGCGGCGGTCGTCGGCGTTGAGTTCGGTGCCGGCGATGTCCAGCACCACGGGCGAGTGGCCCATGGGGCCCAGGTTCGAATCGGTCATGACAGAGCAGTTGGCGGCGCGCTCAGGCGCCGGGTTCTTGAAGGACGGGCGAAACGCGCTCCACCACCACGAAGCTGGCGGCGTAGTCGGTCTCGTCGGTGACGGTGACATGGGCGCTCAGGCCCCGGGCGTTGAACCACTCGGCCAGCGCGCCGTCCAGCCGGATGTAGGGCTGGCCGCTGGGGTGGTTGAGGATCTCGCAGGCGCGCCAGGTCATCGGCATGCGCATGCCCATCCCGATGGCCTTGCTGAACGCCTCCTTGGCCGAGAAGCGGGTGGCCAGATACGCCACGCCACGCACCTCGGCGCGCGCGCGGCGGGCGCGCCAGACGGCCAACTCGCGCTCGCCCAGCACCTTCTCGGCGAAGCGGTCGCCGCGGCGCTCCAGCGTGGCGCGCAGGCGGCGGATGTCGCAGATGTCGGTGCCGATGCCGTAGATCACGGGCGCACGCCTCAGGCCCGCCGGGCCGCCCCAAGGGCCTGAGCGCCCCCTCGGGGGGCAGGAGCAAAGCGACGTGGGGGCATCAACGGGCTCGCTGGATGCAGCGCTGGTAGTCGCGCACCGTCTCGGCCAGGCCGAGTTCGAGCGCGTCGGCGATCAGCGCATGGCCGATCGACACCTCGGCCACGCCGGGCACGGCACGCAGGAAGTCGGTGAGGTTGGCGCGGTTCAGGTCATGGCCGGCGTTCACGCCCAGGCCGGCGGCCTGTGCGGCGGCAGCTGCGGCGCTGAACTGCGCCAGCACCTCGGCCTGGCGCGGCGTGCCATGGGCGGCCGCGTAGGTTTCGGTGTAGAGCTCCACGCGCTCGGCGCCGGTAGCGGCGGCGCCGGCCATCTGGCTGGCATCGGCGTCCATGAAGAGGCTGACACGCACGCCCAGGGCCTGGCACTCCTGCACCAGCGGCTTCAGCCGCTCCAGATCCTCGGGGAAGCGCCAGCCGTGGTCGCTGGTGAACTGGTCGACGCTGTCGGGCACGAAGGTGGCCTGGTGCGGCTTCACCGCGCGGATGAAGTCCATCAGGTTGTGAAAGGGGTTGCCTTCCAGGTTGTACTCGGCCTGCGGCCACTGCTGCATCAGCGTGGCCAGGTCGTGCACGTCGTGTGCGCGGATGTGGCGCTCGTCGGGCCGCGGGTGCACGGTGATGCCCTGGGCGCCGGCCTCGAGGGCGATGCGCGACAGCGCCACCACATCGGGGATGCCCAGATGCCGCGTGTTGCGCAACAGCGCGATCTTGTTGACGTTGACCGACAGCGCGGTGCGGCCGTCGTGGCGGCCGGGCTCGGGGGCGACCAGGGGGTTCATGGCGTGGACCGGGACGTGAGGGAATTCGGTGGTGAAGGCTCGGCCACGCGCAGCGCAGGCGGTTCGGTGGCCGTGCCCAGCGTCAGCGGCGAGACCACCGGCGTGGCGCCGGGCCCGTCGAGCAGGCGGCGCACGTCCAGCATCATCTGCCGCGTGCGCAGCTGGGGCGAGCCCAGATGATAGTGAAGCTGGGCACGCAGCTGCGGCCGCAGCGCGGCCAGCCCGGTGCCGCAGGCCAGGCGCAGCGCGCCCAGCGCGCGGGCGGCCAGCGCGGCCTCCAGCACCAGCCACTGCGCACCGTCCAGCGCCGCCAGTTCGTCGCGGCCGGCGCGCACCAGGCCGGCCTCGGGCAGCAGGCGGTACCGGCGGCCAGGCTGCAGCAGATCCTGCGTGGTGGTGTCCAGCTCCAGGCCCGGCAGCACGCCGATCTCACGCAGCAGCAGCAGCTCGAAGGCGCGCAGCGCGGCCTGTGCGGCGGCCTCGTCGTCGGCGGCCTCGGCCAAGGCCTGCAGCGTGTCGGTATAGGCGTCGAACACCGCCTCGTGCGGGTCGTCGCGGGCCAGCAGCTTGAGCAGCAACTCGTTCAGGTAGAAGCCGGCGATCAGCTGCCCCGGCGGCAGCACGCGGCCGGCACCGGCGTACTCGGCCGCGCGCAGCGTGACGATCTCGCTGCCTTCACCGCCACCACTGCCACCACCACCGTCACCGCCCTTCTCGGCCTTGCTGCGGCCCAGTGTGACCTGCACGCGCTGGAAGGGCATCAGCACCGGCCGCAGCTGTGAATAGGGCCGCTTCGCGCCCTTGGCCACCGCGGCCACGCGGCCCTGCTCCCGCGTGAACAGGTCGAGGATCAGGCTGGTCTCGCTCCAGTCCCACTGGTGCAGGACGAAGGCCAGCTGGACGCCAGCGGTGCTGCTGGTGCGGCGCACCGGGCGGCTCATCGGCTCACTCGTAGCCGTAGGAGCGCAGGTGCTCTTCGCTGTCGGCCCAGCCCGAACGCACCTTCACCCACAGCTCCAGGAACACCTTGGCGCCGGTGAGCTGCTCGAGCTCCTGCCGTGCCTCGCTGCCGATGCGCTTCAGGCGCTCGCCGCCATCGCCGATGACCATGCCCTTGTGAGCATCGCGCTCGACCACGATGGTGGCAGCGATGCGGTGCAGCGGGCGCGTTGCACCCTCTTCTTCCTCGTACTTGTCGATCACCACGGTGGAGCTGTAGGGCAGCTCGTCACCGGTCAGGCGGAACAGCTTCTCGCGGATCAGCTCGGCCGCCATGAAGCGGTCGCTGCGGTCGGTCAGCGCGTCTTCCTCGTACAGCCAGGGCTGCTCGGGCAGGTAAGGCGCGACGATGCGGAACAGGCGCTCGACATCGGCCGTCTTCGTGGCCGACATGGGCACGAACTCGGCGAACGCGTGGCGCTCCTGCATGCTCTTGAGCCAGGGCAGGATGTCGGTGCGGCGCGTCACGGCGTCGAGCTTGTTGGCCACCAGGATGGCCGGCTTGCCCGGTGGCAGCAGGGCCAGCACCTTGGCGTCGTCCAGGCCGAAGCGGCCAGCCTCGACCAGGAACAGCACCACGTCCACATCGGCCAGCACGCCCTGCACCGTGCGGTTCAGGCTGCGGTTGAGCACGGCACGGCCGCGCGTCTGCTGGGTCTGGAAGCCGGGCGTGTCGACGAACACGAACTGCGTCTCGTCGAGCGTGCGGATGCCGGTGATGCGGTGGCGCGTGGTCTGCGCCTTGCGCGAGGTGATGCTGATTTTCTGCCCCACCAGCGCGTTGAGCAGCGTGCTCTTGCCCACGTTGGGGCGGCCGACGATGGCGATCAGGCCGCAGCGCTGCGGCGTGTCGCCATCATGGCCCTCGTGGTCATCGGCGCCAGCGGCGTCGTCGTCGAATGCGTCAGGGGCTTGGGTGTCGGGGTTCATGATCTCAAGGGGCCGCCAGGGGCGTCGCTGGCGCGCAGCCGGGCCAGCATGCGGCGGGCGGCCTCCTGCTCGGCCGTGCGGCGCGAGCGGCCTTCGCCGGGTTCGGCCAGGCCCAGCGCCGCGACGGCGCACTCGACCTGGAACGTCTGCGCATGCGCCTGGCCGCGCGTGGCCACGATGCGGTAGGCGGGCACCGACAGGCGGCGCGCCTGCAGCCATTCCTGCAGTTCGGTCTTGGCGTCCTTGCGCCAGCTCTCGGCCTCGGTGCTGGCGATCAGCTCGCCGAACAGCTGGCGCACCAGGGCCAGCGCGGGCTCGAAGCCGCCGTCGAGGTAGGTGGCGCCGATCAGCGCCTCCATGGCATCGGCCAGGATCGACGGGCGCTGCGCGCCGCCGCCGCGGGCCTCACCCTCGGACAGGCGCAGCACCTCGGGCAGGCCCAGCTGCAAGGCCACGCGGTGCAGGCTTTCCTCGCGCACCAGGTGGGCACGTACACGGGTCAGGTCGCCTTCGTCGGAGCCCGAGAAGCGCTCGTACAACAGCGTCGAGACGGCCAGGTTGAGCACCGCGTCGCCCAGGAACTCGAGCCGCTCGTTGTGATCGGCGCCGAAGCTGCGGTGGGTGAGCGCGCGCGACAGCAACCGGGCATCGGCAAAGCGATGGCCCAGGCGGGACTGCAGCGTGTCGAGACGGGATTCCATGGCGGAAAGGGTAGCAGGCCCGGGCCGCGCTGGCGATGCGCGGCCGCAGTCGGCGTTCGGTGTGCGGGGCCATGCACGGCCGGCCCCGCCAGGGTGATGGGTTCAGCCGCGCCCGGCGGCGCGCGGCCTCACTTCGACTGGCCGCGGTACTTGATCAGCAGGTAGACCGGACCCACCAGCTCGACCTCTTTCTCGTAGGCGAAGCTGATCACCACCTTGTCGTTCTGCTTGGTGATGTCCAGGTCGCTGCCCGACAGCGAGGTGATGGTCTGGTCGATGCCCTTCTGCTTGTCGAAGGCCGCGCGCAGGCCGGGCACCGTGGGCGCCGGCTCGGCGGCCACGCGGTCGACCGCGCGCTGGATGGCGAAGAACTCGGTCACCGTGGGCACCACATGCACCAGCACGTAGCCGACGAAGCCCACCACGATGGCCCAGCTGAGCAGGCCGATCAGCGTGAGGCCGCGTGAGGGGCGGAGGGTGCGAGCGCGATGCATCATGGAGCCGGACCAGCAGTGTGTCGGTGGGCGCCGGATGCGGTCAGTTGAAGCTGCCGATGCGGCGCAGGTTGCCGAAGTTCATCCACACCACGAAGGCCCGGCCGACGATGTTCTCGTCGGGCACGAAGCCCCAGTAGCGCGAATCCTGCGAATTGTCGCGGTTGTCGCCCATCATGAAATAGTGGCCGGCCGGCACCTTGCACGTGACACCCTCGGCCGTGTAGCGACAGTTGTCACGGAACTTCTCGAAGGCTTCCATCGGCTGGTAGATCGAGGTGCGCTTGGGGTCGACCAGGATGTTGTGGTTGACCGCGCCCAGCTTCTCGGAGAACTTGGGCGCGTAGCGCATGCTGTCCTCGTCGTAGAAGTCGCCCAGCGGTGTCAGCGGCACGGGCTGGCCGTTGATGGTGAGCTTCTGGCCGCTGTAGACCACCTCGTCGCCGGGCACGCCGACCACGCGCTTGATGTAGTCGATGCGCGTGTCGACCGGGTAGCGGAACACCACCACGTCGCCGCGCTGCGGGTCGTTGTTGGCGATGATCTTCTTGTTGATCACCGGCAGGCGCACGCCGTAGTGAAACTTGTTCACCAGGATCAGGTCGCCCACCAGCAACGTGGGGATCATCGAACCCGACGGGATCTTGAACGGCTCGAACAGGAACGAGCGCAGCACGAAGACCACCAGGATCACCGGGAACAGGCCGGCCGTCCAGTCGATCCACCAGGGCTGCATCAGCAGCTTCTCGCGCGCGACGCTGACGTCGCCATCGACCTGCGCGATGCCCATCTTCTGCAGTTCGGCGCGGCGCTGCGCATCGCTGGCGGCCAGCGTGTCGGCTGCGGTCTGGCGGGCCGGCGCGAAGCGGAACCGCTCGGCCAGCCAGTAGCCCAGCGTGACCACGGTCAGCACGAACAGCAGCAGCGAGAAGTTGCCGATCCAGTGTCCGAGGAACCAACCACCGAGGTAGACGGCCAGGGCGCCGTACAACACGGCAGTGAGGGTGCTCATCATGGATGCAAGGGAGGCAGGCTGTGCCCCGGGGTCAGTCGTCCACCTGCAGGATGGCCAGGAAGGCCTCCTGCGGGACCTCCACCGTGCCGATCTGCTTCATGCGCTTCTTGCCCGCCTTCTGCTTCTCGAGCAGCTTGCGCTTGCGGGTGATGTCGCCACCGTAGCATTTTGCCAGCACGTTCTTGCGCAGGGCCTTGATGTTCTCGCGCGCGATGATGTTGGCGCCGATGGCGGCCTGGATGGCCACGTCGTACATCTGGCGCGGGATCTGCTCGCGCATCTTGGCCGCCACGGCGCGGCCGCGGTACTGGCTTTGCGCGCGGTGCACGATCATCGCCAGCGGGTCGACGCGGTCGCCGTTGATCAGGATGTCGACCTTCACCACATCGGCGGCGCGGTACTCCTTGAACTCGTAGTCCATGCTGGCGTAGCCGCGGCTCACGCTCTTCAGCTTGTCGAAGAAGTCCAGCACGATCTCGGCCAGCGGCAGCTCATAGGTCAGCATGACCTGCTTGCCGTGGTAGGCCATGTTCAGCTGCACGCCGCGCTTCTGGTTGGCCAGCGTCATCACCGGGCCCACGCAGTCCTGCGGCATGTACAGATGCACCGTGACGATGGGCTCGCGGATCTCGCGGATGCGGCCCAGATCCGGCATCTTGCTGGGGTTCTCGACCTCCAGCACCTCGCCGTCGTTCAGCTCCACCTCGTAGACCACGCTCGGGGCGGTGGTCACCAGGTCCTGGTCGAACTCGCGCTCCAGGCGCTCCTGCACGATCTCCATGTGCAGCAGGCCCAGGAAGCCGACGCGGAAGCCGAAGCCCAGCGCCTGGCTCACCTCGGGCTCGTAGCGCAGGCTGCTGTCGTTGAGCTTGAGCTTTTCCAGCGCGTCGCGCAGCGACTCGTATTCGCTGGCCTCGGTGGGATACAGGCCCGCGAACACCTGCGGCTGGATCTCCTTGAAGCCGGGCAGCGGTTCGCTGGCGGGACCGGCGTTGTTCGGCAGCTTCTTCTCGAGCGTGATGGTGTCGCCCACCTTGGCGGCGGCCAGTTCCTTGATGCCGCAGATCACGAAGCCCACCTCGCCGGCCTTCAGGCTGTCGCGGTTCTCGCTCTTGGGCGTGAACACGCCCAGGTGCTCGATGCCATAGATGGCGTTGGTGGCCATCAGGCGGATGCGCTCGCCCTTGCCGATCTGGCCGTCGACCACGCGCACCAGCATCACCACGCCCACGTAGTTGTCGAACCAGGCGTCGATGATCATCGCGCGCGGCGGACCCTCGGGGTTGCCCTTGGGCGGCGGCATCTTGGCGATCACCGCCTCGAGGATCTCGTCGATGCCCATGCCGGTCTTGGCCGAGCAGGGGATCGCATCGCTCGCATCGATGCCGATGACGTCCTCGATCTCGGCCTTGGCGTTGTCGGGGTCGGCCGACGGCAGGTCCATCTTGTTGAGCACCGGCACCACTTCCACGCCCAGATCGAGGGCGGTGTAGCAGTTGGCCACCGTCTGGGCTTCCACGCCCTGGCTGGCATCCACCACCAGCAGCGCGCCCTCGCAGGCGCTCAAGCTGCGGCTCACCTCGTACGAGAAGTCGACGTGCCCGGGCGTGTCGATCAGGTTGAGGTTGTAGACCTTGCCGTCGCGCGCGGTGTACTGCAGCGCGGCGGTCTGGGCCTTGATGGTGATGCCGCGCTCGCGCTCGATGTCCATCGAGTCGAGCACCTGGGCCTCCATCTCGCGATCGGACAGGCCGCCGCAGCGGTGGATCAGGCGATCGGCCAGCGTCGACTTGCCGTGGTCGATGTGGGCAATGATGGAGAAGTTTCGGATGTGGTCCATGGGAACGTTCAGCGCCCTCTGGCCGGATGCTCAGCAGGGGCCGCGCGGCGCGGCATCCGGATGGGGTGTGGGCAGGGCATCAGGCACGCCCGGCGGGACATAAAAAAAAGGCACGTCCAAGAGGAGACGCGCCTTCCAACAAATGTTTGGCAACTGCTTGTTGGGCTTTCATTGTAGCCAAATCGACCGCGCTGGAAACCGCGCCAATGCTCGATTTCCGGCCGTTGCGGGTGGCCAACAGGAAAAATCCATCCACAGTTTATCCACAAGCACGGACGACAGTCGTCCGAGCCTCGGGCCAGCGCCCACTGCGCGCGCGCAACGCAGCTAAAGCAGGCCGGGATGGCCCGATTCTAGCCTCCCGGTGATTCAATCCCGAAGGGTCTGGCCACAAAGTTGGCGTTCACCAACTTTCGATCCGGCAAGACCGGCAGAATCGTTCCGGTCTGGCTGGCGAGGCAGACTGGGGGTTCATCCAGCCTGCCTGCCGTGATGCGAAAAGACCCGGCCCGGCAGTCGGATGAGCCGGACATTCGGCCCCTCCGCCGCAGAGGCCGATCAGCGTCCGGGGCGGATGACCAGGTAGTTCACCCACTCGCCGCGGCGCACCATCACGCTGACCGCGCGGGCCTTCTCGGCCTTGCCGGCCACCGCCATGAACTGCTTGACGTCGGCGATTTCCACGTTGTCGAGTGCCAGGATCACATCGCCCTCGCGCAGCCCGGCGCGGGCGGCCGCCCCGTCCACGGCGTCGACGCGCACGCCATGCTTGAGCTTGAGCTCACGGCGCTGCGCGTCGCCGAGTTCGCTGACCGTCAGGCCCAGGGCCGACTTGCCCGGCGCCGCGGCGCCCTCACTCGACGCCACGCGGGTCGGCGCATCCGGCTCGAACTCGGCCACCGCCACGCTGATGTCGCGGTAGGCGCCACGGCGGAACACCTGCAGCACGGCCTTGCTGCCCGGCTTGGTGGCACCGACGATGCGCGGCAGGTCGCCCGACTTCTCGACCGGCTTGCCGTCGACCTTGGTGATGATGTCGCCCGCCTCCAGACCCGCCTTGTCGGCCGGACCGCCCGCCTCGACCGCACGCACCAGCGCGCCCACCGGCTTGCCCAGGCCGATCGACTCGGCCACGTCCTTGGTGACGGCGGTGATGCTGACGCCGATGCGGCCGCGGATCACCCGGCCATGGGCGCGCAGCTGGTCGGCCACGCGGCCGGCCTCGTCGATGGGGATGGCGAACGAGATGCCCATGAAGCCGCCCGAGCGGCTGTAGATCTGGCTGTTGATGCCCACCACCTCGCCGCGCATGTTGATCAGCGGGCCACCCGAGTTGCCAGGGTTGATGGCCACATCGGTCTGGATGAAGGGCAGGTAGTCACCGGTGTCGCGCTGCTTGGCGCTGACGATGCCGGCGGTGACCGTGTTCTCCAGGCCGAAGGGCGAGCCGATGGCCAGCACCCACTCGCCCACCTTGAGTTTGCCCACGTCGCCCAGCTTCACGGCCGGCAGGCCGGTGGCCTCGATCTTCACCACCGCCACGTCGGTGCGCTTGTCCAGGCCGATCACCTTGGCCTTGAACTCGCGCTTGTCGGTAAGCGTGACGATCAGTTCGTCGGCACCATCGACCACATGCGCATTGGTCATGATGAAGCCGTCGGCGCTGAGGATGAAGCCAGAGCCCACGCCGCGCTGCTGCGGCTCCTCGTCGGCATTGTTGTTGCCGCCACGCGGGGTGTTGTTGCGCGGCCCCGGCGTGTTGGGGTTGCCGGGCATCGGGATGCCGAAGCGGCGGAAGAACTCCTCCATGCTCGGGTCCATGCCGCTGCCACCGCTGCGGCCGTTGGCGCGCTCCAGCGTGCGGATGCCCACCACCGACGGGCCGACCTTCTCGACCAGCTCGGTGAAATCGGGCAGCGCGGCGGCAGCGGCCGCAGGCGCGGCCTGCACCGGTGCGGTCAGCGGCAGGCTGAGCGCCAGCGAGGCGGCCAGCGCCAGCACGGCACGGCCGGCAAGGGCCCGGGAAGTCGTCTTCATCGGCATCGATTCACCTCGAACAACACAAGGCACCGGCTTCAACGCCGGCGCTCGAACAGGGTTTCAAACTGTTGCGCGGTGGCCAGCGGCACCTCGCCGACCACCGTCACCCACCAGTCGCCGCGGCGGCTGGTCAGCGTCTGCGTGGCGCCCAGCTGGGTGCGCATGGCCTGCTTGTGGCGCTGCGCATCGTAGGCTTCGATGAACACCGACACCTGGGCCAGCCCATCGGAGAACACGGCCTGCAGCACCGGCGCCTTGCTCTCGCGGTCGGCCGCATCGAGCGGGCGGCGCGTGCAGGCCACCAGCTGGAAGCCGGGAATCTGCCGGCCCAGGCGCCAGCCCTCGGCCTCGGGCTCGGTGCGCACGGCGCTCGCGTTGACCACGCGGTAGCCCTCGAGCTTGCGCATCGCCGCCAGGATGCTGTCGGCCGTGGCGGCAAGGCGGCCGCCGATGCGCAGGTCGGTGAAGGCGGTGGACTCCAGCACCTCGCCGTTGCGCCCCATCAGGTCGGCCCGCAGCAGCAGGCCGGTCTCGCGCTCGGCCCACAGGCGCTGCGCGAAGCGCAGTTCGTCGCGCGGCTTGAGCAGCAACACCTGCGCATCGTGGCCCGCCACGCGCTCTTCGCCCAGCGCGCGCAGTTCGTACTGCTCGAGCACGCGCTGGCCGCCGCCGCGCGGCAGTGCCGGGAATTCGCTGACCGGATCGTCCTGTTCGGCCACGGCCAGCTTGCTGCCCGGCCACACGGTGAGCGTCTGTTCGTTGTGGCGGTACTGCAGGCGCGGCTTGCCATCCAGCACCTCGATGCGCTCGACGCGCTGGCGGCCCTCGCAGACATGCAGCACACGCGAGCTGGACACCACGCCGCCGGCACTGAAGGTCAGCGTGCCCTGGTAGCTGCGCTGCCCCACGGCCTGCTGGGCGCGCTGCAGCCACTGCAGCGCCTCGTCACCGGCGGCTGGTGCCGAACTGCGCGCGGGCTGCGTCTGCACCTGGGCCTGCGCCAGCGGCAGCCACGGCACGCACAGCAGCAGCAGGGCCAGCCGGCGCATGCGCCCGGCGCGGCACACGGCGCCACCCACCTGACGGATCACCCGGCTCACCGGGACTCGTAGACCACGGCCACCGGCGCACCGGCGCGGTCGGGCACCGCGATGCCGTTGGCCAGTTTGCGGTGGGCTGCGATGTAGCGGTCCAGGCGCGCGTCGCGCACCATCGTCACCGGCACGGCGCCGGCAGGCATCGACGCCGATGACTCACCACCCAGGCCGGCATTGAAGCCCGAGGCCATCAGCGGTTGCTCGGCGCTGCCGGGACCGGCCGCCCGCATCACCCCCACCACACCGGCCACGACCACGATGCCGGCCGCTACAGCCATCGGCGCCAGCCGCCGCGACAGGCGCCGCTGGCCCACCGGCGCTGCGCCCACCAGGGCCGCCACCGGCGCCACGGCGGCCGCCGGCGCCACGGCAGCGCGTGCCGCCGCGGGCAGCGGCGCCATGGGCACCGGCTCCTGCGCCAGGCGGCCGCGCAGGCGCTGCAGGAAGGCCTCGTCACGCACCGGCGTGCTGGCCAGGTCGTCGGACCGCAGCACGTCACCGATCAGTTGGTAGGTGTGCCAGGCATCGCGTGCCTCGGCATCCACACGCCAGCGGCTGCACGACGCGCGTGCGCCCTCGCCCGGCAATTCACCATCCATCAGCGACGACAGGGTTTCGCGCAGCTCGTTCGACGACTCCGACTTGCTCACCATGATCCTCGTTCGATTCAAGTTCGCGGCCACGGCATCCACCGGCCGCCGCACGACATGCTCACCACCGCTCACCCTCGCGTGTGCCCAGCAGCGGCCGCAGCCGCTGCGCAATGGCCTCGCGCGCCCGGAAGATGCGCGAGCGCACCGTGCCGATCGGGCAGTTCATCAGCGCCGAGATTTCCTCGTAGCTCAATCCTTCGATCTCGCGCAGCGTGATGGCCTGCCGGAGGTCTTCCGACAGGGCCTCGATCGCCGCGTTGACGGTCTCGGCGATCTCCTTGCTGGCCAGCATGGCCTCGGGGGTCTCGCCGTTGGTTAGTTCGGGTGCGCCGCGGGAAGTTTCATCCTCGTCGTCATTCACCCCGGCCAAGGCCGATTCGGTGAGCACGGGATCACGCCGCAGCTCGACCAGCGCCTTCTTGGCCGTGTTGACCGCGATGCGGTAAAGCCAGGTGTAGAACGCGCTCTCGCCACGGAACTGCGGCATCGCGCGGTAGGCGCGGATGAAGGTTTCCTGCGCGATGTCCTGCACCAGGTCGGTGTCGCGCACCATGCGGGCGATCAGGCGCTCGATGCGACGCTGGTACTTGACCACCAGCATCTCGAAGGCAGCCACGTCGCCCACGCGGGCGCGCTCGACCAGCGGGCCGTCGACGTCGTTGGGATTCATCGGCGCCTCAGCGGGCTGCACCGGCCTCGGGCCGGCCGTCGGCGGGATGCGCCACCGCGGCGCCGGCATGGTGTCGCAGCGCCACGCGCAGGCCGTGCCAGTCGCCCGCCGCGGCGCGTGGCGTCGCCCAGGCCCAGCACGCGGCCTGCCCCGGCGAGGCCGGCTGCAAGCGCAGCAGCAGGGCCGACCCCAGATCGATCTGCACCGCCACGGCCGACAGCGTCACCGAGCGCCCCGGACTCAGCAGGCTCCAGGCCTGGCCGTCCCAGCGCAGGCGCTGCGGCGCACGCGGCAGCCACTGCCGCGCCTGCCAGACGCCCAGCGCCCACGCCGGCAAGCCGACGACGGCGATGGCGACCGGCCAGGCCACCGGCAGCCAGCCCCAGCCCTCGGCCCAGGCCACCAGGACCAGGGCGCCCGCCAGATGCAGCAAAGCCACCCAGGCGCGCGCCACGCGGGCGGCGCTCAGGGCGGCATCGATGGCGGGGGCGGCTCGCATCCGGCCGGCCGGATGGGGTCACACGCGGCGCAGGACCAGCGTGCCGTTGGTGCCGCCGAAGCCGAAGTTGTTCTTCACGGCCACGTCGATCTTCATCTCCCGCGCGGTATTGGCGCAGTAGTCGAGATCGCACTCGGGGTCCTGGTTGAAGATGTTGATCGTCGGCGGCGAGACCTGGTGGTGCAGCGCCAGCGCGGTGAACACGCTTTCGATGCCACCGGCGCCACCCAGCAGGTGGCCGGTCATGCTCTTGGTGGAGTTGACCACCAGGTGCTTGGCATGGTCGCCGAACGCCAGCTTGATGGCGTTGGTCTCGTTCAGGTCGCCCAGCGGCGTGGAGGTGCCATGCGCATTGAGGTACTGCACCGCGTCGGCGTTGACGCCGGCGTTGCGCAGCGCGGCCTTCATGCTGCGCTTGGGACCATCCACGTTCGGGGCGGTCATGTGGTACGCGTCGGCGCCCATGCCGAAGCCCGCGAGCTCGGCATAGATCTTGGCGCCGCGCTTCTTGGCGTGTTCGTACTCTTCGAGCACCATCACGCCGGCGCCCTCGCCCAGCACGAAGCCGTCACGGTCCTTGTCCCAGGGCCGCGAGGCGGTCTTGGGATCGTCATTGCGGCCCGACAGCGCACGGGCGGCGGCAAAGCCACCGATGCCCAGCGGCGACACGGTGCTCTCGGCGCCGCCGGCGATCATCACGTCGGCATCGCCGTACTCGATCAGCCGGCCGGCCTCGCCGATGCAGTGCAGGCCGGTGGTGCAGGCGGTGACCACCGCCAGGTTCGGCCCGGTGAAGCCGAAGCGGATCGAGATGTGGCCCGAGATCATGTTGATGATCGAGGCCGGCACGAAGAACGGGGAGATGCGGCGGGGGCCGCGCTCCATGTAGTCCTTGTGGGACGCTTCGATGTTCGGCAGGCCACCGATGCCCGAGCCGACGATGCAGCCGATGCGCTCGGCCGATTCCTCGGACAGCGCGTCGTTGGTCGGCAGGCCGGCGTCACGCACGGCCTGGATCGCCGCCGCCATCCCGTAGTGGATGAAGGTGTCCATGTGCCGGGCTTCCTTGCCGGGGATCCACTCCTCGACATTGAAACCCTTGACCTCGCCAGCAAAGCGGCAGGCCATGGCCGAGGCATCGAACCGGGTGATGGTGTCGATGCCCGAGCGGCCGGCCACCAGGTTGGCCCAGCCCTCTTCCACGGAATTGCCGACCGGGCTGATCAGCCCCAGGCCGGTGATGACGACGCGACGACGACTCATGCTGCGCGGGGATCAGGCCTTCTGGTGCTTGACGGCGTAGTCGATCGCCAGCTGCACGGTGGTGATCTTCTCGGCCTCTTCATCGGGGATCTCGATGCCGAACTCGTCTTCGAGGGCCATCACCAGCTCCACGGTGTCCAGCGAGTCGGCGCCCAGGTCGGCCACGAAGGCCTTCTCGTTGGTGACGTCGGACTCCGGCACGCCAAGCTGCTCGGCAATGATCTTCTTGACGCGTGCTTCGATATCGCTCATGACTCCTCCAGGAGTAAAAATGCACAAACCAGCCCGTGATTCTACCGGCGCTGGAGCAGCCTCCCTAGAAGGCCTTGCCACGCGCCGCGCCGGTCGGGTCTGGATGACCGGCGAAGGGGATCGGAGTGAAGGTGAACGGCCGGGCCGTTCAGCTCATGTACATGCCGCCGTTGACATGCAGTTCGGCGCCGGTGATGTAGCCCGCCAGCGGGCTGGCCAGGAAGGCCACCGTGTGGGCGATCTCGTCAGGCTGCCCCAGGCGGCCCAGCGGAATCTGGCCCAGCAGCGCGGCCTTCTGCGCCTCGGGCAGCACCTCGGTCATGTCGGTGGCGATGAAGCCCGGGGCCACGCAGTTCACCGTGATGTTGCGGCTGCCCAGCTCGCGCGCCAGCGCACGGCTCATGCCCGCCAGGCCGGCCTTGGCCGCGGCGTAGTTGGCTTGGCCGGCATTGCCCGAGGCACCCACCACCGAGGTGATGTTGACGATGCGGCCGAAGCGCTGCTTCATCATCGGCCGGATGGCCGCGCGCGACAGGCGGAACACCGCCTTCAGGTTGGTGTCGAGCACCGCGTCCCAGTCGTCGTCCTTCATGCGCATGGCCAGGGTGTCGCGGGTGATGCCGGCGTTGTTGACCAGCACATGCAGGCCGCCGAACTCCTTGACGATGGCGTCCAGCGCGGCGTCGCTCGCGGCGGCGTCGGTGACGTTGAGCACGATGCCGCGGCCACCGGCGGGCGACAGCGCCTCGTGGATGGACGCGGCGCCGGCCTCGCTGGTGGCGGTGCCGATGACGGTGAAGCCGTCGGTCGCCAGGCGTGTGGCGATGGCGCGGCCGATGCCACGCGTGGCGCCCGTGACCAGGGCCACCTTCTTGTTGTTGTCGTCGCTCATGCCAGCAAACCCTTCACTTCGGCCAGCGAGGCCGGATCGAACACGGTGGCGCTGACGGCCTCACCATCGATGCGCTTGACCATGCCGGCCAGCACCTTGCCCGGGCCACATTCGAGGATGTGCGTGAGGCCCCGCGCGCGCAGCGCCTGCACCACCTCCACCCAGCGCACCGGGCCGAAGGCCTGGCGGTACAGCGCGTTGCGGATGGCGTCGGCGTCCGACACCACGGCCACGTCGATGTTGTTGACCACCGGGATCTGCGGCGCGGCGATGGCCACGGCGGCCAGGCGCTCCTTCAACCGTTCGGCGGCCGGCTTCATGAGGCTGGAATGGAACGGGGCCGACACCGGCAGCGGCAGCGCGCGCTTGGCGCCCAGGGCCTTCAGCACCTCGCAGCCCTTGGCCACGCCATCCTTGCTGCCGGCGATCACGGTCTGCTTCGGGTCATTGAAATTCACGGCCTCGACGGCCTGACCGCTCTCGGCCGCTGCCTGGGCGCAGCCCTCGCGCACCTTGTCGGCATCGAGGCCCAGGATGGCGGCCATGGCGCCCTGGCCAACCGGCACGGCCTCCTGCATGGCCTGGGCACGGAAGCGCACCAGCGGCAGCGCGTCGGCCAGCGTCAGCGCACCGGCGGCCACCAGGGCCGTGTACTCGCCCAGCGAGTGGCCGGCCACGACGGCGGGCACCGCACCGCCCTCGGCCAGCCAGGCGCGGTAGCAGGCGATGCCGGCGGTCAGCATCACCGGCTGGGTGTTGGTGGTCAGCGCCAGCTGCTCCTGCGGGCCCTGGGCGATCAGCTGCGCGACATCCTCGCCCAGGGCCTGCGAGGCCTCTTCGAGCGTGGCGCGCACGGCGGGGTGGTCGCCCCAGGCATCGAGCATGCCGACGGATTGCGAACCCTGGCCGGGAAAGACGAAGGCGAACGGGGTCATCGGATGGAGGTCTCCGGACAGATGGTGACGGGAAAGGCGTGACGGTCGACGGACGGGGCGCGCCGCGGATCAGAAGTCCAGCAGCACGGCGCCCCAGGTGAAGCCGCCACCCACGCCTTCGAGCATCAGCGTGTCGCCGCGGCGGATCTTGCCGCTGCGCACTGCGCTGTCCAGGGCCAGCGGGATCGACGCGGCCGAGGTGTTGCCATGCTGGTCGACGGTGACGACCAGCTTCTCGAGCGGCAGCTTCAGCCGCTTGGCCGTGCCCTGCATGATGCGGATGTTGGCCTGGTGCGGGATCAGCCAGTCGATGTCGGCATCCGTGCGGCCAGCCTTCTCGAGCGTGGCGCGCGCGGCCTGCTCCAGCACGCCAACGGCCAGCTTGAACACGGCCTGGCCGTCCATCTTCAGCAGCGGATCGCCCAGCACCTGGCCACCCGACACCGTGCCCGGCACGCACAGGATGCCCACGTGCTTGCCATCGGCGTGCAGGTCGCTGGCCAGGATGCCGGGCGTGGCACTGGCCTCCAGCACCACGGCGCCCGCGCCGTCGCCGAACAGCACGCAGGTGGTGCGGTCCTTGAAGTCGAGGATGCGCGAGAAGACCTCGGCGCCGATCACCAGCGCGCGGTTGGCGGCGCCGGTGCGGATCATCGAATCGGCCACCGTCAGCGCATAGACGAAGCCCGAGCACACGGCCTGCAGATCGAAGGCCGGGCAGCCGGCGACGCCCAGCTTGTGCTGCACGATGCAGGCGGTGGAGGGGAACACCATGTCCGGCGTGGACGTGGCGACGATGATCAGGTCGATGTCGGTGGCGGCGCAGCCAGCGGCTTCGATCGCGTGGCGGGCCGCCTGCACGGCCAGATCGCTGGCATTGACCCCGGCGTCGACGAAATGGCGGGCGCGGATGCCGGTGCGCTCGACGATCCAGTCGTCGGAAGTTTCGACACCCTGGGCGGCCAGTTCAGCGGCCAGCGTCGCGTTGGTCAGGCGGCGGGGCGGCAGGAAGCTGCCGGTACCGGCGATGCGCGAATAGCGGGGGGAACTGGCGGAGTCTGGTGTCGTCATGCGGCTTTGGCGGGCGGCTCGGCGGCTGCGGCCTCGGCGTCCACCACCGCCGGCGCGGCCAGCGTGTTGCGGATGCGTTGGTGCACGCGGTCGAGCAGTCGGTTGCGCGCCGCATCATACGCCCGCGCCATGGCGCGCTCGAAGGCATAGGCGTCCGACGAGCCGTGCGCCTTGAACACCAGGCCGCGCAAGCCCAGCAGCGCCCCACCGCTGTAGCGGCGGTGGTCGATGCGCGCCTTGAATCGGTTGAGCACCGGCAGGGCCACCAGGGCCGCCAGCTTGCTGAGCGGCGAGCGGGTGAACTCCTGCTTGATCATCTGCGACAGCATGCCGGCCAGGCCTTCGCTGGTCTTGAGCAGTACGTTGCCGACGAAGCCATCGCACACCACCAGCGCGGTGGTGCCCTTGAAGATGTCGTTGCCTTCGACGTTGCCGTAGAAGTTGATCTGGCCGGCACCGCCGGCCGCGCGCAGCAGCTCGCCGGCGCGCTTGATCTCCTCGCTGCCCTTGATGGCCTCTTCGCCGATGTTGAGCAGGCCGACCGTGGGCTGCTCGTTGCCATCGAGCGCACTAACCAGCGCGCTGCCCATCACCGCGAACTGCAGCAGATGCTCGGCCGTGCAGTCGACATTGGCGCCGAGATCGAGCACATGCGTGAAACCGCCCTGCTGGTTGGGCAGCATGGCCGCAATGGCCGGCCGGTCGATGCCCTCGAAGGTCTTGAGCACATAGCGCGCCACGGCCATCAGCGCACCGGTGTTGCCGGCCGACACGCAGGCGTCGGCCGCCGCCTGCCCCGATTCACCGGGCTTGAGCTGGCTGATCGCCACGCGCATCGACGAATCGCGCTTCTTGCGCAGCGCCACCTCGACCGGGTCGTCCATGGCCACGACCTCGCTGGCCACCACCTGGGTGCAACGCGGCCAGCCGGCGGCCGGCGCCAGGGCCTGGGCCGTGCCGACCAGCACCAGTTCGGCCTGCGGGTGGCTGTCGAGGAAGGCCCGGCACGCCGGCAGCGTGACCGAGGGGCCATGGTCGCCGCCCATGCAGTCGACGACGAGTCGCACGCGGTCAAGAGGTTGCAACATCGAAGGCACGAAGAAGGACGTCAGACGCGGCTGCACCGGCGATCTGCCAGCCCGCAGGCCGGATCGCACGAACAGCACGCACCACAACGACAACGCCCGGCAGCGCACAGGGCGGTGCCGGGCATGGCAGCCCGCAGCGAACGGGCGGTGGGAAGACAGGCCACGCGGGCGTTGCCTCGCGCAGCGACCGGCGGGATGGGCACCGGGGCGCCTCGGTCCGCCGGAGCAGCCTGGATCAGGCCTCGGTCTTGGTCTTCAGCACCTTGCGACCGCGATAGAAGCCGGTCGGGCTGATGTGGTGGCGCAGGTGCACTTCACCGGTGGTGGGCTCGATGGCGGTGCCCGGGGTCACCAGCGCATTGTGCGAGCGGTGCATGCCGCGCTTGGACGGCGACTTCTTGTTCTGCTGAACGGCCATGGGTTTCTCCTGGTCGGATGAGGAACGGTGTGTGCCAGCGGCACGCGCCTCATGCGATGAATGCTGCGTGACCCGATCGAACCAATCGACCGAGCCGACGCCGTGCGTCGGTGCGGCGCGCCGACCACGGGCAAACTGCCCGCAGCCAAAAACTCGCCATCGAAAAATTTGCGGGCGACCCAGACCTGGAAAGCCGAGCTCCGCAAGGGAAAGCCCGCGACTATACCACGGCTTGGCCGCACAAGGCCATCAGTCGCCGTTGCGCCCGGTCTTGAGCTGGCGCAGCACCGCGAACGGGTTCTCGCGCGGCGACGCCGCTTCTCCCGCCTCGTCGGCCGGGCTGCCGGTGGGCAGCGGCTGCGGACACACCGCATGGCGCGGCACGATGGGCAGGTCGAGCAGCAACTCGTCCTCGACCAGCTCGCGCAGGTCGAGCGATCGGCTCAACGCCAGCACGTCGTCTTCGCTCTCGGCATCCAGGGCCTCGGCCTGCGACTCGCCGCGCACGAAGCGGATGCGCCGCGACAGCGACAGCGGCACCTCGAAAGGCTGCAGGCAGCGCTGGCAGGTCAGCCAGACCCGCGTGTCGGCCGACAGCGAGAGCCACAACTCGGCCTCGCCGCCGGTGACCGGCCGGCGCTCACCCGCAGCCTGCCAGCGCACCTCGGCCAGGGGCACGTCCTGCGGCGGGGTCTGCGTGTCGGCCAGGCGCTCGAGGCTGGCGCCGGGCCACTGCCCGTCCAGCGCCGCGCCGTCGGCCGCGAAGGCGGCCACATCCAGGCGCAAGGGGTCGTGCTGCCGTTTCATCGGCGGCAGTGTACGGCGCCGATGGGACAATTCCGGCCATGTCCACGCCCGCGCACGCCCAGGCCACACCGCACCCCGTCCCGCCGCCTGGCACCCCGCCCCGGCTGGTGCTGGGCTCGACCTCACCCTACCGGCGCGAACTGCTGGCCCGCCTGCGCCTGCCCTTCGACTGCGTCGCCCCGGCGGTCGATGAGACGCCGCAGCCCGGCGAAGCCCCGGCCGCCCTGGCCACCCGCCTGGCACGGGCCAAGGCACGGGATGTGGCGGACGCCGTCGCGGCACACACGACGGGGGCCATCGTGATCGGCTCGGACCAGGTGGCCGAGCTCGACGGCCAGCCCCTGGGCAAGCCCGGCAACCATGCGCGCGCGCTGGCCCAGTTGCAGACCATGCGCGGCCGCGAGGTGCTGTTCCACACCGCGGTGGCCGTGCTGCGCTCTTCCACGGGCTACGCCGGCGAGGCCATGGCCACGGTGCGCGTGCGCTTCGGCCAACACGACGACGCCCTGCTCGAACACTACCTGCGGCTTGAGGCGCCCTACGACTGCGCCGGCAGCGCGAAGTGCGAGACGCTGGGCATCGCGCTGCTGGGTGCGATCGAGTCCGACGACCCCACCGCGCTGGTGGGCCTGCCCCTGATCCACACCTGCGCGCTGCTGCGCGCCGCCGGACTGGAACCGCTGGCATGGGCCCGATGATGGACACCCCAACCAATGCCAACACCCGCGCCCGGCACGGACGCCTGGTGCTGATGCCCAACACGCTGGACCTGGGCACCGGCCATGAAGTGGACCTGGGCGAGCTGCTGCCGCAGGCCGTGATCGCGCGCGCCGCAGGCCTCGGCCACTGGGTGGCCGAGAACGCCAAGACCGCGCGCGCCTTCCTGAAGCGGGTGGACGCGCGGGTGCCGCTGGCCCAGCCGCTGCAGCAGATCACCATCACCGAACTGCCGCGCCCGGCCAAGGGTGGCGCGCGCGGTGTCGCCGCCCCCACGCTGGCGCCGCTGCTGGCGCCAGCCCTGGCCGGCCATGACATCGGCCTGATCTCCGAGGCCGGCATGCCGGCCGTGGCCGACCCCGGCGCGGCCCTGGTGCTGGCCGCACATGAACTGGGGCTGACCGTGGAGCCGCTGGTCGGGCCCAGCGCGCTGCTGCTGGCCCTGGCGGCCAGCGGCCTCAACGGCCAGCAGTTCGCCTTTGTCGGCTATCTGCCGGTCGAAGCGCCGGCGCGGGCCGCCCGCATCCGCGAACTGGAAGCCCATTCACGACGCCACCAGCAGACGCAGCTGGCGATCGAGACGCCCTACCGCAACGAGGCCCAGCTGGCCGCGCTGATCGACCAGCTGCAGCCAGGCACGCGGCTGAGCGTGGCCAGCGGCCTGAGCCTGCCGAACGCCCGCTGCCGCACGCTGAGCGTGGCGCAGTGGCGCCAGCAGGGGCCGGGCGACGCGCTGGGCGATCGGCTGCCCGCCGTGTTCGGCTGGCTGGCCGGCTGAACGATCAGGCCTTGCCGCCGCCCAACAGCGAGGCCACCTTGCGCTTGGGCCGGATGCTGGGCGACACGGCGCTGCGCACCGGCGCCGCATCCTTGCGCTCCCAGGCCGGCGGATCGGCGCTCTCGGCGGCCGGCTCATAGGGCCGGTCGAACAGCGGATCGGCCGGCGCGCGCGGCGCCGGCGGCGGCGCGTAGCCACCGCCGGCCGGGCGGCGGGGCCGATCGGCGTCGTAGCGCGGGGCGCGTTCTTCACGCTCAGCATCGCGGCTGGCGCCGGGTTCGCGGTCGCGGTCGCGGTCGCGATCACGCTCGCGATAGGGGCGGCGCGGCCGGTCATCCTCGAGCTCGAAGGGCTCAAGGTCGATCTTCTTCTTGATCAGCTTCTCGATCTCGAGCACCAGGCGACCGTCCTCGCGGTCGACCAGTGTCACGGCCAGGCCCGAGGCGCCAGCGCGGCCGGTGCGGCCGATGCGGTGCACGTAGTCCTCGGCGTTGAACGGCACGTCGTAGTTGAAAACCGCGGGCAGGTCGGCGATGTCGAGGCCGCGCGCGGCCACGTCGGTGGCCACCAGCACATCCACCTCGCCGGCCTTGAACGCGGCCAGTGCCTTCAGACGCTCGTCCTGGCTCTTGTCGCCGTGCAGGGCCTGGGTGCGCAGGCCGTCACGTTCGAACGAGCGCGCCAGGCGGGCGCAACCCAGCTTGCTGTTGACGAACACGATGGCCTGCGAGATCTCGCGCTGACGCAGCACCTGGCGGATGGCGCGGCGCTTGTCGTCGTCGTCGATGCTGTAGAAACGCTGCTCCACGGTGGACGCCGTGGCATTGGGGCGCGCCACCTCCACCAGCACCGGATCCTGCAGGTAGCTGGAGGCCAGCTTCTTGATCTCGGGCGAGAACGTGGCCGAGAACAGCAGCGTCTGCCTGTTGCCCTTGGGCAGGTAGCTGAGGATGCGCTGCAGATCGGGCAGGAAGCCGATGTCGAGCATGCGGTCGGCCTCGTCGAGCACCACGTACTCGACCTGGTTCAGCACCGCGTTCTTGGCCTCGATGTGGTCGAGCAGGCGGCCCGGCGTGGCGATCAGCACCTCGACGCCCTTCTTCAGCTCCAGCGTCTGCGGCTTCATGTCGACGCCGCCGAACACGACGGCCGAGCGCAGGTTGCTGTGCTTGGCGTACGCCTTGACGTTGTTGGCCACCTGATCGGCCAGCTCGCGCGTGGGCGCCAGCACCAGTGCGCGCACCGGATGGCGGGCCGGCGACATCGAGGCGTTCTCGTGCTTCATCATGCGCTGCAGCAGCGGCAGCGTGAAGGCAGCGGTCTTGCCGGTGCCGGTCTGGGCAGCGCCCATCACATCGCGGCCGGCCAGCACGATGGGAATGGCCTTGGCCTGGATCGGCGTCATCGCCGTGTAGCCCGAATCGGCCACGGCACGCAGCAGCTTGGCGTCCAAGCCCAGGGTGTCGAAACGTTGCGGCGCCGCGGGCGCCTCCGCCTCAGCGACGGGAGTTTGGTTGTCGGTCATGTGCGACCGATTATCCCCCGCGGGGCTGACAAGCCCGACACCAGGGGCCGATGGACAACTTGGCGGCGATGGGCGGGGCCGTGGCGGCCGCTGGCCGGTGCCTAGAATGCGACCGCATCGCCGGGTGGCCCGGCCGAGGAATGCAAGGGATGCACATCGTTCTGCTGGGGCCTGACGGGCAGGTGGGTTGGGAACTGCGCCGCGCACTGGCACCGCTGGGCCAGGTGACCGCACTGACCCGCGCGGACGGCGGCGATCTGGCCCGCCCCGCCGAGCTGGCAGCCAAGTTGCGCAGCCTGAAGCCCGACGCGGTGGTCAACGCCGCGGCTTACACCGCCGTCGACAAGGCCGAAGGCGACGCCGCATTGGCTCACACCATCAACGCAGACGCCCCCGGCGCCGTGGCCACCGTGATGGCCGAACTGGGTGGCTGGCTGCTGCACTACAGCACCGACTATGTGTTCGACGGCAGCGGCGACCAGCCGCGCGACGAGACCGCGCCCACCGGGCCGCTCAGCGTGTACGGCCGCACCAAGCTGGCCGGCGAGGAGGCCATCCTCGCCAGCGGATGCCGGCACCTGATCCTGCGCACGAGCTGGGTGCATGCGGCACGCGGCGGCAACTTCGCCCGCACCATGCTGCGCCTGGCGGCCGAGCGCGACAGCCTGAACGTGATCGACGACCAGATCGGCGCCCCCACCGGGGCGGATCTGCTGGCCGACGTGGCAGCGCATGCGCTGCGTGGCGCCGTGGCCAACCCGTCGCTGTCAGGCACCTACCACGCAGTGGCCGCAGGCGAGACCAGCTGGTGCCAATACGCACGGCACGTGATCGGCTGGGCGCGCGACCGCGGTGTGGCGCTGAAGTGCGGCCCTGAAACCGTCAACGCCATCCCGACCAGCGCCTACCCCACCCCCGCGACGCGCCCGCTGAATTCGCGCCTGGACACGCACAAGCTGCGCAATGCCTTCGGCCTGCGCCTGCCGGACTGGCAAGCCGGCGTCGAACGCATGCTGGCCGAAGCCCTGAACCTGAAGTGATGTTGCGGCCCATCGGCTGCAGACCCCCGACATGAAACTCATCCAGACCCGCATCCCAGACGTCGTGATCGTCGAGCCGGCCGTGTTCGGTGACGAGCGCGGCTGGTTCTTCGAGAGCTACAGCGAACGCAAGTTTCACGACGGCCTGGCCGCACTGGGACTGCCCAAGCCGCGCCCGTTCGTGCAGGACAACGAAAGCCATTCCAAGGCCGGCGTGCTGCGCGGCCTGCACTACCAGTTGCCGCCTCACCCCCAAGGCAAGCTGGTGCGCGTGGTGGCCGGCGCAGCCTTCGATGTAGCGGTGGACATTCGCAGGGGATCACCCACCTTCGGACAGTGGGTGGGCGTGGAACTCACCGCCGACAACAAGCGTCAGCTGTGGATCCCCGAAGGATTCGCACACGGCTTTGTGGCGCTGGTGGATGACACGCGGTTTCTCTACAAGACTACGGACTTCTACGCCAAGGATTGCGAGCGGGCGATCCGGTTCGATGATCCAGCGATCGGGATCGAGTGGCCCGATGCGGTAGATCGGCGCCTGCTGGCCGCGAAGGACGCCGACGCGCCGCGCTTGCACAGCGCCGAACTGCCTTGACTCAGTGCCGCCGCACCAGCCACCGCGGCGCTCTAAAGCGAACGATGCGCCAGTACAGCGACGAATAGACCAGAACGAACAGGCCGATGAAGCCAGCGAGCACGGGAGTGCTGTCGTACCACAGCATGGCAGGCAGCACGGCCAACATGCACAGCATCCAGAGATACGGCGACGTCATGGAATTGCGACGCACCCTGGAACGCGCCAGATCCCGCCCGACCGCCCAACGCATGGCCCGGCGATAAATAAGCGAATGCAAGTGGATCCCGTCGGGCATGCCCACCGGCTGCCCTCGCAGCACTTTGCGGCGGTAGATGGAAAAGACCGTCTCGAACACCGGGTAGATGCAAACCAGAAGCGGGAACATGGGCGACACACTGGGATTGCGCTGCAGCAGCAGGATGGCCAACTCGGCGACGTAGAAGCCAAGGAAATAAGCACCACCGTCACCGAGAAAGACCAAGCCCAGGGGGAAATTCCAGATGAAGAAGCCAAGGACCGCACCAGTGCCGGCCACCGCCAACGCCAGAACCGTGTAGTCCCCCACCTGGAACGCGACATACCCAATGCTGACGAGGATGAGAGCAGCACTCATGGATGCCAGGCCATTCATGCCGTCGATGATGTTGATCGCATTCGCCACACCAGCAACCACGAACACCGTCACCAGCGCCGCTCCCCACCGGTTCCCTACGACCCAGTCGAGTCCGGGAAGCTCGGTTCGCTGAATGAGCGCGCCCAGGAACCACGCGGCCAATCCAGCAGCCACCGCGGTGAAGAACAATCGACGCCGGGGACTCTGGGTCTTGGTCAAGTCTTCGGTCAGTCCCGATGCGAAAGCGGGCAGGGAACAAGCCATCAACTGCGCAGCGAGCGCATCGGAATGGTGTCCCGACCACCACAACCAGCCGATGCCAGCCATCACGCCGGAGAAGATGCCCACGCCGCCGATGCGCGGAACGGGTTTGGCATGGAATTTCTGAGGACCGGACAAATCATGATCCAGCGCCCGCAGCACACGGGACTTGCTGAGGCGGATCACCAGCATGGTGACGAGCAACGACCCTGCAAAGGCGATCAACAGTAGGCTCACCGCTGAGAGTATAGGTTCTGCCCGTGACCGCTCCGGCGCCGCAGGAACCCACAGATAGAATCCAACAGTTCCAAATTGCGGGCCGATCCGAGTGTTGCCCAGGCCCTGTACAACCCGCCCTGAAGACTCACACTGCCAATGAAGCACACATCAGCGCTGCGTCGCCTGCACACCTGGTCGATTCTCTTGGCAAGTGGCTTAATGGCGTTGGTGAGCAGTGGCGTTTTGGCCCAGACCGATGCAAGCGATGGCACTGCGCAGACTGCAGCGTCGACTGCTGACAAGTCAGGCCCGATCCGGTTGCGCACCCCGGCACAAACAGCCCCCGTCGACACAACTACACAGGGCCAGTCCAGTGCGCCCGCGGCCTACACATCAGGCGAATTCGAGCAATACGTTCGCAGCCGAAGCGGCAACACTGAGCAGAAGCGTCACGCGGAGGTGAGGCGACTTGGTGCAGACCTGATGCTCGCGGATGGCGGCGCGCGCAGTGGCGAACTCAGCCCGGTGGTGCCTGCCGACTACGTCGTTTCGTCCGGCGACGAGGTACAGATCACCCTGTGGGGTGCCGTCGAAGGCGATCTTCGCCTGGTCGTGGACCGCACCGGTCGCATCAGCATTCCGCGTGTCGGGGTCGTGCAGGTGGCCGGCGTGCGCAACGATTCATTGGCCGGTGTCATCGAGCGACGCATCTCCCAGGTCTTCAAGAACTTTCAGTTGAGCGTCTCGCTGGGCCAGTTGCGCGGTGTGCGCGTGCTCGTCACGGGTTACGTTACGAATCCCGGCACCTACACTGTAAGCGCCCTCTCGACCATGGTCGGCGTACTCATGCGTGCGGGGGGACCCGCGGCGGCCGGTAGCTTCAGGCTGATTGAACTGCGGCGCCAGGGCCAGGTTGTCTCCAGACTGGACCTCTATGACCTGCTGCTCAGAGGTGACCGCTCGGCTGACATCACGGTTCTGCCCGGCGACGTCGTGCACGTCACGGCGGTCGGCCCCCAGGTCGGCGTCATAGGGAGCGTCAACCGGCCCGTGGTTGCCGAGCTGGTACCGCGGGATACGCTGAAGGACGTGCTGGCCATGGCAGGAGGTTTCTCGCCTGTTGCCGACACCTCTCGGGTCATGATCGAACGCCTACAAGATCGCCTGAACCAGCGCATCGTAGAGGTGCGACTGCCGCAAGGTGGTGCGACACCACTGACCCAGGGCGATGTGGTGCGGATCTTCAGCGCCACTGAGACGCTGCTGTCGAATCAACATCAAAACAAGCGTGTGCGTGTGGAAGGTGAGGTCGGCAAGCCGGGGGAATACATCCTCCCACCGGCCGCCTCGCTGGGTGATGCGATCCGCATCGCCGGGGGCCTGTCCGACGCTGCGTACCTGTTCGGTACCCAGTTCACCCGGGAGCGAGTCCGCATCTCGCAGCAGGAAAACTACGAGCGCGCGCTGCGTGACCTTGAGACGGATCTGACCAGGTCGACCGGAGCGCAACGGGTCTCGAGCACGGATCAGGTGGCACAAGGGCAAGCTCAGGTCGCGGCCAATGCACGGCTTCTGGACCGCTTGCGCGCATTGCGCCCGAACGGCCGTGTCGTGTTGCAACTCACGCCGACAACCAGCGCGCTGCCTGACTTGGCCCTGGAAGACGGGGACAGCATCTACATCCCACCGCGCCCCACTACTGTGGGCGTATTCGGCAGCGTCTACAACGCCGGAAGTTACCTGCACACCAACGCAAGGTATCTGGGCGACTACCTGCGTTTGGCCGGCGGCCCCACCAAGGGCGCCGACCAAGAAAGCATTTTCGTTATTCGCGCCAACGGCCAGGTCGTCAGCAATCGGCAAGGCAGCCAAGGGTTCTTCTCGCGGACGAACATCGCGGATGCGACAGTAGCCGAACCTGGTGACACCATCTTCGTTCCGGAGGAGATGGACAAGACGACCTGGATGCAGGCCGCCAAGGACTGGACGCAGCTGCTTTATCAGTTCGGCATTGGCATTGCCGGCATCAAGAGCGCCATCAACTAATGCACGCCACCACTGCTTCGATGTCCGAGACCGCGAATTCGGCGATGCCAGCAACGCTGGCAAGTGCGCCCGGTACTGCGTCCGTGCAGGACTTGTTGGGCGCCATTCGGCGCAACATCCCTTTGCTGGTCGGTGGACCCGTCGTTGCTGCCGTACTCAGCTTCGGCTATACGACTTATTTCGTGGCGCCAGTGTTCACGGCTAGAACTACCTTCCTGCCACCGCAGAGCCAGCAAAGCGGCAACTCGGCCGCAATGGCCTCGCTGGGGGCATTGGCCACATTGGCCGGCGGCTCAGGCGCGGCGCGTAGCAGCGCCGACCAGTATTTGGCGCTGATGCAGAGCAACAATGTCTCTGATCGCATCATCGAGCACTTCAAGCTGATGCAGGGTTTCGGGACCAGCCTCAAGGTTGACGCCCGTATGGCACTCGCGGCGATGGCCAGGATGTCCTACGGCAAGAAGGATGGCCTGATCACCGTCGAGGTCGATCACACCGACCCCAAATTGGCAGCCGATATCGCCAACCAGTACGTCGACGAGTTGCGCCGGATCACCACCACGCTGGCCGTCACCGAAGCCCAGCAACGGCGCAGTTTCTTCGAGCAGATGCTGAAGCAAAGCCGCGACAGACTCACTGGCGCGCAGCAGGCGCTGCTTGCCAGCGGCTTCAACCCAGGCGCACTGAAGGCAGAGCCCAAGGCAGCCGCCGATGCCTATGCACGCCTGAAAGCGGAAGCTACGGGCGCAGAGGTTCGCCTGCAGGGATTGCGCGGTTCACTGACCGATTCAGCACCAGAGGTCATTCAGCAACAATCCACACTGAACGCCCTGCGGGCGCAACTCTCTCGGCTCGAACAGGCAGAGGGCCGTGGCGGCGATGGTCCCGACTACATCTCCAAGTACCGGGAATTCAAGTACCAGGAGGCGCTGTTCGACATGTATGCCCGCCAGTTTGAAGTGGCGCGGTTGGACGAGAGTCGGGAAGGCGGTCTCATCCAGGTGGTCGATCCGGCGACTCCACCCGAGCGCAAGAGCAAGCCGCTGCGCGCCGCGATCGCTATCAAGACCGCGACAGCCTCAGCGGCAGCGTTGGTTCTGCTGGTGCTCATCCGCCAGGTCCGGCGCAGCCGCAAGCAGGCGGCACTCGGCGGACATTGACGCTGGCGCCCATCGTTCGAGCGCCAACCCAGCTTGATGTGGCGGCACTCCAAGCCAGAACGTTGCTTCTGCAGAGCCCCCACGCCCTTCTCTGAAGTTCGGTCGACTCGCCTGCGCATGGCCATGACGCAGCCACCAGTCAGATCGAAAACAAGAACCTGACTGCCGAAACATGTGCGGAATCGCTGCGATCTTCAGCTACTCGGCGGATGCACCGCCGGTCAACCCGGATGAACTGCGCCAGATCCGCGACCGCATGGCAGCTCGCGGACCGGATGGCGCAGGACTCTGGATCTCCCCGGATCGCCGGGCGGGCATGGCCCATCGACGCCTGGCCATCATTGACCTGAGCACCGACGGTGCGCAGCCAATGCACGATGCGAGCCTGGGAACCAGCATCGTCTTCAATGGCGAAATCTACAACTACCGGCAATTGCGTGCTGAATTGGAACGCGACGGGTTCCAGTTCCTGTCCCACTCGGATACCGAGGTCCTGCTGAAACTCTACGCCCGCGACGGTGAACGGATGCTGTCACGGCTGCGGGGCATGTTCGCTTTCGCGATTCACGATCCCAGGTCGGCCTCGGTCTTCATCGCGCGCGACCCCCTTGGCATCAAGCCGCTCTATCTCGCCGACGATGGACGGACGCTTCGACTTGCCTCTCAGGTCAAAGCCTTGCTCGCCAGCCCGGCAATCGACACCCGCGAAGAGCCTGCCGGACACGTCGGATTCTTCCTGTGGGGACATGTCCCCGACCCGTTCACGCTCTTTCGCGGAATCCGTGCTTTGCCCGCGGGCGCCTGTCTGCGCGTGGACCTTACCGCGGGTCGCAAGTCGCAGAAACAGTACTACAGCTTGGCAGACGACCTCGCGCAAGCTCCGGTGCCGCCCGCCCTGCAGGATCCGCGAGCGGCACAAGAGGCCCTGGCTCAGGCCATGCGCGATTCGGTGAAGCATCATCTGGTGGCCGATGTGCCAGTAGGTGTGTTTCTGTCGGCCGGGTTGGATTCCACAACCCTCGCGGCCCTGACACGAGAGGCTGGCAACTCGCAACTTCTTCGCACGCTGACCCTTGGCTTTGAAGAATTCGTCGGTACGCCCGCCGACGAAACCGGCTTGGCACAGGAAGTCGCGCTCGATCTGGGCGCAGAGCACAGCACGCGCTGGACGCGTCAATCAGACTTCGTCGGTCATGCCGACAAGGTGCTGCACGCGATGGATCAGCCATCGATCGATGGTGTCAATACCTACTTCGTCAGCCACGCGGCCCAACAGGCCGGACTGAAGGTCGCATTGTCGGGGCTGGGTGGCGACGAATTGTTCGCCGGATATTCCGACTTTCAGACCATTCCGAAGCTGGTCCGTCTGGCGGCCCCCCTGGCCGCCATTCCAGGCCTTGGGCGAGGTTTTCGCTACGTGTCCGCACCGTTGTTGCGCCGGGTCACATCGCCCAAGGCCGCGGGGCTGATCGAATTCGGCGGCGATTTCGCGAGTGCTTACCTGCTGCGCCGTGGCTTCTTCATGCCCTGGGAAATTCCCAACGAACTGGACGGCGACCTGGTGCGCGAAGGTTGGGAATCACTCCAGACCCTTGAACAATTGCGTCTGAGCGAACGGGCACTCACGTCGCCACGCCACCGGGTTTCGGCGCTGCAGAGCAGTTGGTACATGCGCAACCAGTTGCTGCGGGACAGCGACTGGGCCAGCATGGCGCATTCGCTCGAAGTACGCGTGCCCCTCGTGGATGTGGAACTCATTCGCGTCGTCGCCAGTTTGGTCAATGCGGGTCACCCCCCCAGCAAGCTGGACATGGCGGCGACCCCATCACGGCCACTGCCCACTTCGGTACTGGAACGAAAGAAGACCGGCTTCTCTATCCCGGTCAGCCAGTGGCTGACCGAGCGCACAACCAGCACCGACCGGAAGGCATCTGGCGGACTGCGGGATTGGGGGCGGCAGGTCTACCGCCAACTCACCGCCGGGGAGCACCGCCGGTGAAAGTGGTGCTGGTCAGGCGTCAACCCTGTTCGGGCGCGTTCAGCATCGAAGAGCTTTTCAATGCCGTCACCGCGGCATTCGGGCCCGAGGTGGAGTGGACCAATTTCGAGTTGGGGCCGCGACGCCGTGTGCTGCTTGACGCCTGGCGCCTCCGGCGTCTTCGCGCCGACGTGTATCACGTGACGGGCGATGTGAATTACATGACGTTGCTGCTGCCCTGGCGCCGGACGCTGCTGACCGTCCATGACATCGGCCATTACCTGCACGGCCTGCGCGGTCTGCGCCGGCGTGTGTATGAGTGGTTGTGGCTGCGCGGCCCGATGAAGGCAGCGGCAAAACTGACCGCCATCTCACGGGCCACGGCACAGGATGTTGTGACTCACCTGGGCATCGCAGCAGAGCGGATTCAGGTCATCGAGAACTGTCACAGCCCGGCATTCCGACCTGTTGCCCGCCCTTTCAACGTCGACCGGCCCACGATTCTCCAGGTCGGCACCCGGTCTTACAAGAACGTACCGCGTCTGGTCGCTGCGCTGGCCGGCATTCCGTGCCGGCTGGTGTTGATTGGCCCCGTAGATGATGATCTGCAACGCGCACTGCACGAGCACGGCATCGACTATCAGAACCATGTGAACCTGACCCACCAGCAGGTCGCGCAGGCTTACGTGGATTGCGACATCGTGAGCTTCGTGTCGATCGGTGAAGGTTTCGGCGTTCCAATCATCGAGGCGCAGGCCTCAGGTCGGCCCCTGGTCACCGCTGACGCATCCCCAATGCGCGAGGTCGCGGGACCTGACGCCTGCCTGGCAAAACCTGAGAATGTGGCAGCGATCCGGGCTGCCGTGCTGAAAATCATCCACGACCCGCAGTACCGGCAACGACTCGTCGACACCGGACTGGAAAACGCCCGTCGTTTTTCACCCGAGCAGATCAGTCGCCAATATCTGGCTCTCTACCGAGACATCGCATTCCCATGAGCAGCAAGCCGCCCATCACCGTCACCCAGCCGTTTCTGCCGCCTCTGGATGAGTTCATCCCCTACCTGGAGCGCATCTGGCAAAGCAAGTGGCTGACCAACAACGGCCCGTTCCATCAGCAGTTGGAGAACGAACTGTGTGAACGCCTGGGTGTCGAGCATCTGGCGCTGGTTTCCAACGCCACGTTGGGCCTCGTCACCGCCATGCAGACGCTGCGCATCAGCGGTGAGGTGATCACGACGCCTTACTCGTTTGTCGCCACCACACATTCGCTGGTCTGGAACAACCTGAAGCCTGTGTTTGTCGACATCGACGCTCGAACGCTCAACATCGACGTCGACCTGATCGAAGCTGCCATCACCCCGAACACCACGGCCATCATGCCCGTGCACTGCTATGCGCATCCCTGCGAGGTGGAACGTATCCAGCGCATTGCCGATACCTATGGCCTGAAAGTGATCTACGACGCAGCCCACGCGTTCGGGGTCACCCACAAGGGCCAGAGCCTGCTGCGCCATGGTGACCTGTCGATCCTCAGCTTCCATGCGACCAAGGTGTTCAACACGTTCGAGGGCGGCGCCATCGTTTGCCCCGATCTCAAGACCAAGCAACGCATCGACTACCTGAAGAACTTCGGCTTTGCGGACGAGGTGACCGTGATGGCGCCCGGCATCAATGCCAAGATGAACGAGGTCCAGGCCGCATTCGGCCTGCTGCAGCTCAAGCACATCGATGGCGCCTTGGCGATGCGCAAGGCGGTGGATCAGCGCTACCGCGACGCACTCGCCAATCATCCCTGGCTCGAAGTTCCCGCGCTGGCCGACGACACCGAGCACAACTATTCCTACTTTCCGGTGCTGGTGAACAGGACCCATGCCCACACCCGAGATGCGGTGTACCAGCAACTGCGCAGCGCTGGCGTCCACGCACGCCGCTATTTCTTCCCCCTGATCAGCAACATGCCCATGTACCGGGGTCTGCCGTCGGCCAACCCCGAGCGACTGCCTGTCGCGAACGATGTTGCGGATCGCGTCCTCTGTCTGCCGATCTACCCGGATCTCAGCACCGACGATCAGCAACGCATCATCGACCTGCTCTGCCGCTGACATGGCCTACTACACCGACGTTGAATTGCGCAGCCTCGGCCTGGCGCGCTTTGGTCACGACGTGAAGATCTCGACTAAAGCGTCGCTGTACAACTGCGGCCGCATCAGTCTGGGCAACCATGTGCGCATCGACGACTTCTGCGTGCTCTCCGCAGGCGAAGGGGGTATCGAGATTGGCGACTACGTCCACATCGCCGTCTTTTGCTCGGTGATGGGCACAGGCCGCATCACCTTCGAGGACTTCAGTGGGCTGTCGTCACGTGTGTCCATCTACTCCAGCAACGACGATTACAGTGGGGAACGTCTGACCAATCCTACTGTCCCCGGAGAATTCACCGGTGTGACAAAGGCCGATGTCAAGCTGTGCCGCCATGTCATTGTCGGGGCAGGTGCGGTGATCCTGCCCGGCGTCGTGCTGCACGAGGGAGCCGCCATCGGCTCGTTGAGCTTGGTGCGTCGCGACTGTGATCCCTTCACGATCTATTCCGGCGTCCCGGCCAAGAGAATTGCCGAACGCAGCCGTGGCCTGCTGACGCAAGAGCGCCAACTGCGCGAACGCGGAGACTGACAGCGTGAACTCCGCAACTGCCCGGCGTCCGCGTCTGGTCTTCCTCAGCTCTGTCGCCACGCCTCAGCAGGTGAAGTTCTGTACTGCCCTGCAGGACTACTTCGACGCCACCTTCTGGTTCTATGAACACCCGGACCGCACGCGCGGCGCCTGGTGGCGTGTCGACCTGGGCGCCCATTGCGAGGTGCTGTCAAGGGTGCTGTTCGCCAAGACCGGACCCTTGGCCGAGCGCTATCTGCCACTCGGCTTGGAAGAGCGCCTGCGGATACTTGATCCTGACATCGTGATGGTCGGCGGCTTTTCGATCCCGGGAAACTGGCTTGCCTACCGTTGGGCCATCCGGAACGGCAAGCGCGCGGTGGTGTTCACAGAACGCTCGCGTGATGCCAGCGGTGCCCTGCGCAAGAACAACGTGGTCTGGAAACTGCAGCGCTGGCTCTATCGCGACGTGCACCAGGTCATCGTCAGCGCAGACGACGCCGTCGAGCAGTTTCGAGACGAGTTCCAATTCGGCGACAAGGTGGTCGCCGGGCGATACGCATCCGATCTGGACGATTACTTCAGACATCCCGAACGAAAGGCACGCTCCGCCTACACCTACCTGTTCGCCAACCGGATGACGGAGATTTACAACCCCTTGGGGGCGATCGACATCTTCGCAGCCATCCGCAGCCGGCATCCGGGCTCGCGGCTGCTGATGAACGCGGCCGGGGAACTGGGTGGCATATGCCGCGAACGCATCGCGGCGCTGGCGCTTACCGAGGATGTCGACTTCCTGGACGGCCTGAAATCCTGGAGCGATTTGAACGACGTGTATGCACGCAGTGATGTCCTGCTGCTGCCCGCCCATTTCAGCAATGGCAACTTCACCATCCTCGAGGCCATGGCGTCGGGCATGGGCCTGGTCATCAGCAACCGCATCCTGGGCATCGGGAAGATGGTCGAGGACGGCCACAACGGCTTCAACTGCGAGCCAACAACCGACCAGTTCGTGGACCGGGTCGAGCGCTACATCGCAGACCCAGCCCTGTTCAGGAAGCACGCGCAGATCAATCGCGCTCTGGTAGCGCCGCTGGGTGCCAAGGGCACGGCAGCGCGGTTCGACGAGATCCTGAATCGGGATGTCCCGTGCAAGTGACAGACGCTGCGCCGTCTGCTGGCGTTTCGTATCGGTCGACGGCCTTCGCGGTCATGTCGCCTTCGCGGTCTTCCGGCACCACGGCTGCATCTGGTATGTCCAGGTCCGATTGGGTGCGAATCGGACCCCTGTGTCTGGTCACGTCAGGCGCGATGTTCACGGTCGTGGCAATCACCTCGGACGGCATGTTGTGTGGATCCGGGCCGACCTTGCCCCTGTCCGGCCTGAGTTGGTTGGCGTTAGCCTTGCTGGGAGCCTCCAGCGATCTCAACGGTCTGCGCGACCCAGGCTTGATCGCCTGTCGCATGCTTTGGGCGTTGAGCTTCGAGCAGCTTTTCTACCTGTACCTGCCATTGCTCGCCGGGTTCTTCGTGATCGTGGCTAGTGGCAACTTCTTGTTCGGTGCCATTGGAAACTCGGCATCCGGAATGTTGGGCGACGTGTCGTACGGCATTTGCCTGCTGCACGGGATCTGCCTGTGGGTCGCCTTCCGGATGGTGGCGACCGACCCTGTGGCCGAACGCATGACCGCGCAGCAGCACTGGTGGGTGATCCTGGCCATCACGCCGGCATTGGTTCTGGCAGCCCATCTGGCCTATCGACGCATCGAGCGGTCCTGCCTGGCTATGACCCCGCGCCTGACCGACTGGCTTCGGTCACGAGCTGCACGTTGATATGACCCGCACCATCCATCTCTTCAGCCATGGCGCTGAGCACACCACCGCCCAGTACTTCTACCGCGCCGCGAAGCTCGATGCCGCACCGGTCATCTACTGGGACAAGGCCCCGGACCTCTCCGTGATTCGAGCCGAAGACCTGTTCGTCTTCATCGATCCAGCGCCGGACTGGCCGCTTCATCTGGAAGCGCTGCCCTGCACGACAGTGGCCTACTTCATCGACGTGCATCAGGAGCGTGAATCGCGACTGCAGCAGGCACGGTTCTTCGACGTGGTCTTCATTGCACAGAAGGACTATCTGCACTACTTCCAGGCGGAAGGGCATCGCCAGGTCCACTGGCTGCCGCTGGGGTGCGACCCCGAGGTTCATGTTCAACCGGCACCAGAACGCATCTTCGATGTCGGTTTCGTTGGCAAACTCGGCCTGCGCGGCACTGAACGGCACACCCTGCTCACCACCGTTCTGCCGCGGTACCGCAGCAATGATTACTTGGCCTACCACGCACCGCGAGACATGGCGGCCGCCTATGGCCGATCGAAGATCGTGTTCAACGCCAGCATCAACCAGGACGTGAACATGCGCGTCTTTGAGGGCTTGGCCGCGGGTGCACTGCTGGTGACCGACCGCATCCCAAACGGGCTGGACGAATTGTTCACCGAAGGCGTGCACTACGTCGGCTACAGCACGGTGGAGGAGGCGATCGCGCAGATCGATCGCCATCTGGCCCATCCGGACGAGTTGCAGCGCATCGCCTTGGCCGGTCAGCAATGTGTGCTCTCCATGCACACCTACCGTCAGCGGTGGCTGACCATCCTGGACGTCAGCGCGTCCGCGACGCGTACGGCACCGGCCCGCACGATGGGTCGCCGGGATCTCGCCACACTCTATGCACAGATCTTCGTGGGCCTGCGCATGCCCAGGCGGATTCTGGACGTGCTCTCGACCTACGGAGTCGCTGCCAAGCCTGTAAGACTGGGCCTGCTCAGCGCCGCGCGCTGGCTGAACGCGAAAGTACCGCTGACACCGAACGCGATCCGAGCTCGCTTGCGCAGCAGAAGGTGATGGGCTCCACATGAGCCCGTATCTGAAGAATATGGCGGCCATGCTGGGTCAGTCCAGCGTACAGCGCATCGCCGGCATGTTGTCCACCATGGTCATGGCCCGGTGCCTGGGCAGTGCAGGATTCGGTCTCTACAGCATCGCCTTCAACACCGGAAGCACCGCCTACAGCATGCTGCGGCTGGGTGTGGATGCCGCCCTGCATGTTCAAACGGCGCAGCCGCTGGATTCAGACGCGGCCCGTCAGACGACATCCCGTTTGTTGGGCGCGGGCTTTCTATTGCTGTCATCGGCCGGCGCCCTCGGCGCGGCAGGACTGGTGCTCGCGGCCGACACCTTGGCCACTGCACTCTACGGACGAAGCGACGTAGCCGTGTATCTTCGCATCGGCGGTGTGCTGGTGCTCTTGCAGTGCATGGCCCAGTTTGCTTATGTCGTGATGATGGGACTGCATCGCTTCAAGCAGTACGCCGCGTTCTCGGCCCTCAATTCCATCGGCCTGTCGGCGGTTCTGTCGACCGCCGCGTGGCTCGGAGACGTGCATTGGGCGCTGGGTGGGCTGGTCGGCATGCAGGTTTTAGCGTTGTGGATCGCCAGAATCCAGGTCACCCATGCGCTGCACGCCAATCAGGTGCACATCGACTTCGCTGATATCCGCTTGAATGTCGTGCGACTGCTTCGGTTGGGGTTCCCCTTCTACGCCGCCGGGCTGCTGACCGCACCGATTGCCTACCTGCTGCAGGCGTCGCTCACCAAATCAGTTGGGCTTGACGCGATGGGCGGCATGCGGGTCATCACCTCGCTGACCACCTTGATCGGGTTTGTGCCCAACGCCGTGGCGGCGGTCATGATTTCGCATTTGACCCGTGCCCGCGGTGTCGATCCGCAGGATTTCGCCGCCGGGGCCATCTACAACATCAAGGTACTGTGGTCCTTGTCGCTTCTGGCTTGTGTGGCCATGTTTGCCATCCTGCCGTGGCTGGTCACGGTGCTGTTCGGCCATGCTTACAGCAGCTATGTCGTCGCGGCTGGTCTGGCTTCGTTCAGCGCGCTGGCTGGTTGCGTCATCGGCGTGGTCATCAACGTGGCGCTGTCCTCCCACCGCGTCGACATCATCGTCAAGGCCTCGTTCTTCCAGGCCATCACTTGGTACGCATCGGGTTGGCTGTTGATTGATCGCCTGGGGTTGACAGCCTACTACGTGGCCGAGGCACTGGGGTCCACCGCAGCACTGGCCGTCGCGTTCTGGCTCAGCCGCGGGTGGCGTTTGCGCCATGGCTTCTCGCTGGACCGGTTCGCAACGCTGATCGCAACCAGCGCCACTTTCGCCGTTCTGGTGCTATGGCCCCTGGGCACGCAGCCCTCCACCGTGGCCACGGGCCGGCTGCCGATTTCGCTGCTGTTGTTCGTGGCCATCGGCTGCGCGCTTTACCGCATGGACGGCGACCTCCGTGACGGCGTCAAGGCCTTCATGGAGACACGGTCGTTGCGAAAGCCCCGCTGACCGCCCCAGCCGCCGCGCCACCCCGTGCGCCATGCCCATGGGGATGCCGCCGTACTCGACTGGTAAACTGAATCCATGAAGGAATATCACAAGAAGCCCCGTGTCCTGGTGACCGGAGGCGCTGGCTTTCTGGGATCACACCTGTGTGCCGCTTTGCTGGAGCGCGGCAGCGAGGTGATCTGCATGGATAACCTGTTCACCGGCAGCAAGCAGAACATCCGGCCGCTGATGGACAACCCGAACTTCGAGTTCATCCGACATGATGTGACCGTTCCGCTGGTGTGCGAGGTGGACGAGATCTTCAACTTGGCATGTCCTGCCTCACCGATCCACTACCAGTACAACCCCGTTCAGACCATCCGCTCGTCGGTGATCGGTGCATTCAACGTACTCGATCTCGCGCTGCAGAAGAACGCCAAGATCTTCCAGGCCTCCACCAGTGAGGTGTACGGTGACCCCAAGGTGCATCCTCAGACCGAGGACTATTGGGGCAACGTCAATCCCGTCGGCTCGCGTTCCTGCTACGACGAAGGCAAGCGATGCGCCGAGACACTGATCATGGACTACCACCGCCAATATGGTGTGAAGGTCAAGATCGCCCGCATCTTCAACACCTACGGCCCGCGCATGCATCCGCAGGATGGGCGCGTGGTGTCGAACTTCATCGTGCAAGCGCTTCGCAATGAGCCGATCACGGTGTACGGCGACGGCAGCCAGACGCGGTCGTTCTGCTATGTCGACGACCTGATCGACGGTTTCCTTCGATTGATGGATTCGCCCGACAGTCTGACGGGACCCGTGAACCTGGGCAACCCTGTCGAGTTCACGATTCGCGAATTGGCCGAGCAAGTCATCCAGCTCACCGGCTCACGTTCCACGCTGACCTTCAAGAACCTGCCCAGCGACGATCCAATGCAGCGCAAGCCCAACATTTCGCGCGCTCAGGCCGAATTGGGCTGGAGCCCGAAGGTGCAATTGGCCGCCGGACTTCAGAAGACAATTGCATATTTCGACAATCTGCTGGCGTGACGAACCTGACGGCAGGTGATGCGGGCGACGGATCCAACATCTCGGTCTGCCTGCTCACCTACAACCATGTCCATCTGATCCGGTCGACAGTTGCGTCGATCCTTGAGCAGAACCTGCCGCGGTTCGAGCTGATCATCAGCGATGACTGCTCGACCGATGGCACCTGGGAGTGCATCCTGGAGATGGCGGCCCGCGATGCCCGCATCCGCCCGCTGCAACCGCCCACCAACCAGGGCATGCCAGGCAATGCCAACTTTGCCGTCGCGCACTCGAGCCGGCCGTACATTGCCCTCCTGCACCATGACGACATTTATCGTCAGGATCTGTTGGATCTCTGGTCGGGGGTACTCGACCGGCATCCGGGTGCGGCTTTCGTGTTCAATCCATACGGTGTTCACGGCAGCAAGGACTTCCAACGAGAGCCACTGCCCGGAGAGTGCATCGACGGCCACTGGTTGCTGGACAACTACCTGCTGCCGCGCTGGGGCTGCCTGATTCGAGGCACGGCGATGATCCGGCGCGACATCTGGAATCAGGTGGGCGGCATGCGGCTGCAATATGGGCTGCTGTCGGATGTGGATCTGTGGATGCGACTTGCCGCGCGCTGGCAGGTGGGCTACGTAGACGAACGGATCATGGAACTTCGGCAAGAGCGGCCGGAGGACTACCCTGACGCCTACAAGGCCACGCGATGGTCTTGGCCGCGCAAGCGCTTTCTGTACGAGATCCACGCTCAGAATCGGCTGGACTACTGGAACCTGGGATCGCCTGTCGGGCGACTGAAGTGGTGGGGCTTTCGCGTCAAGCTGAGCCTGGAGACGGCCAAGTGGCTGTCCTACGCTGTGGTGCGCAAACGCCCGGAGATGATTTCCGAGAGTGACAAGTCAGCCACGCCCTACGACCTCTGGCCCGTCCGACTCTACCGCTCCCTGCTGAGAGCCCTGTACCGACGGTGATTCATTTGCCGCGATGAGCTCGGGCGCTGCCCTTGTGACCGGCCGACATTCAACGATAGGACCGCGGAGCGATGCTGTCGCAACTCAAGTCACCCCTGCTGGCACTGCTGGGCCGCCAACTCGCCTACCGGATCGGTCGTGCCCTGTACCTCGGCGCGCGGGGCGATATCCCGAATGACATGACGCGCAACGGCGAGACACTGGTCCAACGTTGCGTGCTTCAGGCCTTGGCGCAGTCCGGCCCCTCGGCGTCGAGCCTGGTTGCCTTTGACGTGGGCGCGAACATCGGCGATTGGAGCCTGTCGTTGATCGAACTGGCCCGTCAGGCTGGTCGGCAGGATCACCTGATCCTGCACGCCTTCGAGCCCGTACCGTCGACCCACCGCACCCTGCGCGGACGACTGCCCCAAGGCGCCGCCTGGTTGCACCTGCACGAGCAGGCCATGTCCGCAAGCAGTGGCACGGCGAACATCTATGTAGCGGCTGACAACGCCGGAACGAACTCATTGCATTCGGGTGGGAGCGAAGGCGATCGACAGGCGACGACCATCCGTCTCACCTCGGGCGCCGAGTTCTGCGTCGCCGAAGGCGTGCAGCATGTCCATCTGTTCAAGTGCGACACCGAGGGCCATGACATGGAGGTGATCCGCGGTGCCCGCCCCTTGCTGGTCGAAGGTCGGGTCTCAGTGCTTCAGTTCGAGTACAACCATCGCTGGATCTTCTCGCGCAATTCGCTGCACGATGTGTTTCTGGCAGTCTCCGGTCTGCCCTACAGCGTGTGCAAGCTGCAAGGCGAGGAGGTGCTGGAGTTCGATCGCTGGCACCCTGAACTGGACAAGTTCTTCGAAGGCAACTATCTGCTGGTCCATCGCGATGCGCGCGCGTGGTTGCCGATCCGCACGGCAGCCTTCGATCGGTACAACACCTTGACGACCCACTGATCCCATGAACATCCTGGTCGTGGGCAAGTTCTACACCGAGGGGTTCGCGCGCCACATCGCCGAGACGCTGACGGATCTGGGCCATGCGGTTCGACGGTTCGAGCCCGGGCTTCGATCGAAACCAGCGCGAAGCAGGCTGCAACATCGCCTGCATCAGGTTCGCAATGTGTTGTATGAATCCACCGACAGCCTGCCCGCCGTTCGCGCCCGTCGCATGGCCACACTCTGGGACTGCGCTGACGAGGCCCCGCTGGACGTGGTGATCGTGGCCTACGACTTCCTTTGGCCTGCCGAGGTGGCGGAGCTCAAACGACGCACAGGTGCGGCCGTGGCATTGTGGTATCCCGACGCCATCACCAATTTCAGCCGTGCCTTCTTCATGAACGCGGCCTACGACGGCCTGTTCTTCAAGGATCCATTCACCTTGCATGCACTGGGCGACGTGCTGGCCAGCCCTGTGCACTACCTGCCCGAGTGCTTCAACCCGGCTCGACACTGGTTGCCCGACGACCGGATTGGCAGCGACCCGGTCTACGCCTGCGACATCACGACGGCCGGCAACCTGCACTCATGGCGCGTGGCCTGTTTCAAGCATCTGGTCGACTACGATGTGAAGATCTGGGGTAACCCAGCACCTCTCTGGATGGCTGCTGGCGCGGTGTCCGGCATGCATCAGGGCCGCGGGGTCTACAACGAGGACAAGGTCAGGGCGTTCCGTGGCGCCAAGATCGTGCTCAACAACCTGCATTACGGCGAGATCTGGGGTGTGAATGTCCGATGCTTCGAAGCCGCCGGAGCGGGAGCGTTCCAGATGGTGGATGCCAGACCATCGCTCATTGATCTCTTCGAGGATGGGCGCGAGATCGTCAGCTTCAGAGGCATGTCGGATCTGCGGCGTCAGATCGATCACTGGTTGCCGCGCGGCGATGAGCGCCGCGCCATCGCTGACGCCGGCATGCGGCGTGCGCATGCCGAGCACACGTATGCACACCGCCTGCAGGTGTTGATCGATACCCTGGGAGGACGGACGAAAGGGCACCCCGTGCCCGGCATCGAGGTGCGGCGCCGTGCGCATTGACCGGCATTGCCCGCCGTTGCTGGCCAGCGCGGCGGCCGGCACTGCGGCGGGCTTGATCGCCCTGCTTTCGTCGCTGGATGTTCTGGATTTGCGCGGCGCCTTCGTTGCGTTGACGCTCACGCTCCTGGGCTACCTCGGCGTCGAGGTCGCACGCTTGTGCCAGCGTCAGCCCGAGCGTTGGCTGGCCAACCCGGTGGTGCTGGCGTCCGTGATGACCTTTGTCCTCGCGCACGGCGTGTCCAACTTCTTGTTCTTCGGAAACATCGATGAGCTGCTGATGGTGTCGCTGGTACCGGAGGTCACAGCGTCCATGGTCAAGCTCATGTACCTGGTGCTCGTTGGCGCTGTGGCGATGTGGTTTGGCTACTGGAGCACGAATGCCGGTCTCGCACGTCACCCTGACCAATGTGCCGCATGGCACAGGCGCATCCTGCCGCCAACCAACACCCTTCACCCGCTGACATTGCCGCTGCTGATAGGCATTGCGACGGGCGCACGCCTGCTGCAGATCGAGTTGGGAGTCTTCGGCTACGCGTCCAGCTACGAGCGTTTGATCGAAATGGGATCCGTCACCCAGTACCTCAGCATGGCCGCCAGCCTGGGCAGCATGGCCCTCGTGCTGGCTTCGCTGCAATTGTTCCGCGCGCCGCCGTCCCAGCGTCACCGCGCCTGGTTCGCCGCAGTCCTGATCTTGGAGTTTCTTACGGGCGTACTGAGCGGCTTCAAGTCCGCCCTGGTGATGCCTTTTCTGATCGTCGCCATTTGCCATTACCTGAGCACCGGGCGGTGGGCGGTCAAGTGGCTGCTCCTCGCCGCCATGGCCATCCCGTTGGGATATGCGGTCGTCGAGCCGTTCCGAAACGCCCGCAACTACGACGCCGATTTCTCCGGCGATTCGGTGGCCGGCATCGCCTCGGCCGTTGTCACCTCGACCGCGGACACATCCCGTGCGGCCGTCGAATCCGCGCCTGTTTTGTTGGCCTTTGCGGCCCGATTGAATCTCAGTTACATCGCTTCTTTTGGCATCGAGTACGCCGACCGGCCAGGCGGCCTTCCAGACACCAGCCCGAATTTCCTGACCGATCTGGTGCTCGCGCCGCTTCACGCCTGGATACCGCGCGCGATATGGGAAGGCAAGCCGCTCGGCAACATCGGCCTCTGGTACACCTATGAAGTGATGGAGAGGGATGTGCTGTCCTCTTCAGCGATGGGGCCCGTGGCGTACCTCTACTTCGCTGGCGGCGCGGTTGCGGTGTTTCTTGGATTCGCCTTCATCGGTGCCGCACACCGTGTGCTGCTGACCTTGCTGCGACCAACCGAATCCTCACCTGGCGCAGTGGTGTTCCTCGCAGTGCTAATGCCACTGATCAACGTCGATTCGGCATTCAACAGCATTCTGATCATGCTTTGGCGTGAACTGCCTCTGGCCTTGGCCATACAGTTCTTGCTGTTCCGCTCTTCAGGATCACCCTTGCCGCGTGTTGCGCACCCCGCATGATGAATCTCGTCCATGTGGTACCGCACATCGATCAAGAGGCGGCGGGTCCTTCGTATTCCATACCTCGCCTGTGCCAGGCACTGGCGGCGCTCGGTCACCAGGTTGAACTGAGCTGTCTGGCTGCCCGTGGACCAGTGGAGGGCGTGCACCTGGATCTACACCCTCAGTGGCCAGTTCTCCGGCGGCTGGCCGTGTCGCCCAGCTTGGCCAATGCGCTGGCGCGAAAGTCACGGCGCGTGGACATCGTCCACAACCACAGCCTGTGGTCGATGGTGAACATGGCTGCCGGCTGGGCTGTACCAGGCCAACATGCCAAGCTGGTGACCTCACCGCGCGGGACGCTCGCGCCTTGGGCATTGGGGCGGACTCGTCGCTACAAGCAGGCAATGTGGCCGTTGCAACGCCGGGTTCTCGACCGCGCGGATCTGCTGCACGCCACCAGCACGGCCGAGTTGCAGGACATTCGAGCCCTGGGCTACCGGCAGCCCATTGCGGTGATCCCCAACGGCATCGATATCCCGCCCGAATTCGAGACGGGGCCCGACCTCAGCAGCGGCGCAATGCGCACCTTGCTGTTCCTGAGCAGGATCCATCCCACCAAGGGGTTGGACCGGCTGCTTCAGGCCTGGCGCTCGCTGCAGGACGATCACCCGGGATGGCGGCTCGTGATCGCAGGCCTTGGAGAACCCGAGCACGAGGCCCAGGTTCGGAACCTTGCGCGCACGTTGAGTACGGAGCGCGTGGAGTTTCCCGGTCCGCTGTTTGGCGATGCCAAATCGCGGGCCTATCAAGCCGCAGATCTGTTCGTTCTGCCTACCCATACCGAGAACTTCGGCATGGTGGTCGCTGAAGCACTGGCCCATAGTTGCCCCGCCGTAGTGAGCACAGGCGCACCCTGGCAAGGGCTGGAGCGCACGGGATCGGGCTGGTGGGTAGACAATGACGTCGACTCGCTCGCCCGCGCGCTGGATTTCGCCATGCGTTGCGAACCTAAGGCATTGAAGTGCATGGGCGCCCGTGGCCGGCAATGGATGAACGACGAGTTTTCGTGGGAGACCGTAGCCCGACAAATGGCGGCGACGTACGACTGGTTACGCCATGGCGGTGCTGCTCCGTCGTGGGTCGAAGTCAGCGCTTGACAGCGCGTCCTACTTGAGTCGACCAACCATGCATGGCCATCGTTCTTGAAACATCACGAGCGGTTTTGGCGACCTGCCGGGTGTCTGCGCCTTCAAGACGAAAACCGCCGGCTTTGAGGGCTGATCATCATCCGCAGATGAGTTTCAGGACGGACATCAATGGTTTGCGCGCCCTGGCGGTTCTGGCCGTCATCGCCAATCACGCATCGCCTGCTGCACTGCCCGGTGGCTATCTGGGCGTCGACGTATTCTTCGTCATCAGCGGCTATCTGATCACCCGCAACCAACTGTCGGACATGGCGGCCGGCGATTTCTCGGTCCGGCGATTCTTTGCGCGCCGGGCCGGGCGGATCCTGCCGGCCCTATTTGTGATCTGCCTGACCAGTACGCCATTCGCCTGGTGGCTGATGGACCCGTTCGCATTGCAGAACTTTTCTGAAAGTGTGCTGGGCGTAGTTCTGCTCATACCGAATCTGTTCTTCTGGCGTCACACCTCCTACTTCGACACTAAAGCCCATTTCGCGCCGTTGATCCACACTTGGAGCCTGGGCGTGGAAGAGCAGTTCTACCTGCTTGCGCCGCTTGGATTTCTGGCTATCGCGCGATCGCGCTTTCGCAGCACCTTGCTTGTTGCTGCTGCACTGGCCTCATTGGCGTTGGCGGAGTACTTCTGGCGTATCGGCAAATCAGAGGCAGGGTTCTATCTTCCATTGACACGGGCATGGGAGTTCATCGTCGGAAGCATGGTGGCATTCGGCCGAAGCGCTGCTTCCGTCGCTGCAACGCCATTGCAGGTCCGATTGAGGTTCCTCTCGAACGTCGGCTGGGTCGGACTGGTGGCATCACTGTTCGCCCTGGATCAGAACATTCCCGTACCCAGTCTGTTTACCCTGCTGCCGGTCGCGTCAACGGCAATGATCATCATCGCCGACGAGCCTTCTGTGATCGCGTCAAGAGTTCTGGGCTGGACACCCCTGTCGTTCATCGGAACGATTTCTTACAGCCTATATTTATGGCACCAGCCTGTGCTGGCTTTTGCACGTCTTTGGTCGGGCTCCGCGCAGATGCTAGGCGTGTTGGACACGTTTGGCGCGTTGCTGCTGGTTTTGCTGCTGGCGACCTTGACCTGGCGTTTCGTCGAGCAGCCTTGCCGTTCGAGCCGGAAAGTTTCGGGCAAAGGTTTTCTTCTCGTGACGGCCGCATCGGCTTCAATCCTCATTTCCATCGGTGCGGCAGGCGTATTGTCGAAGGGATACCGCGCGCGCTTCAATGCAGAACAGCTTGGTTTGATCGATCAGTTCGACAAGCAGCAGAATGGCCGCTATGTCCAGCGAGATGGCAACGCACTTTCAGAAAAGGCGTTCAACCGCGACAACAAGCCGAAGGTCCTGATCATTGGCGACAGCTATGCCCATGATTTCGTGAACGCCACGGTTGAGGCTGGAATCAGTCGTCAGATTGATCTGAGTTTTCTCTACATTTCAGGCGCTTGCCAAACGTATCCCCATGTGGACGAGACTGAAAAGTTTGTCGCCGAAAGAGCTCGTCCCATGTGTACAGCCATGCGCTCCAGGTTGATGACCAGCCCTCAGGTTTCACAATCAGACTTGGTCGTGGTGGCCAATTACTGGCTGGATTGGAGCACCGCCAAGATGGCAGTTACCCAAAAGTTCCTTCTGGACAAGGGTGCCAAACGCGTGATCTTTGTCGGCATGAAACGTACGACTTCCCCCGACCCGGTGATGTTGGCTAGACTGCCTGTCAGTGCACGGATGGATCACCATGTGCCCGAATGGCCTGAGGTCGGAGCTCGAAACTCAGAGCTCGCGGCGGCTATCGGATCAGAGAACGTGTCCCGCATCAACGATCTGTATTGCCGCGAGGGCCAATGCCGATTATTCACAGTGGGCGGCATGCCAATCTCGATTGATGGGATGCACTTGACGCAGGCGGGTGCTCGCGCAATCGGGCACCGCCTATGGGCCGCGCCCCCATTGTCGACCTGGGCGCGGCAATTCGATGTGGTGACTGATGACCATGGCAAATCCGCACCGCCTTGAACCGCCGCGGCATCCCGCGTCTCGGTCGCTTGTCCCAGGCCACGCGATCTGGACAGGCCGATGAGCACGTGGTCCAGGATCCGGAACGATGTGGTGGCTCTGCGGCGTTGCTGCGGCACAGGACTCGCGGCGCGCTGGCTTGCGCAGGTTGTCCTCCAAGGGCGCACCATCATCCGGCGTGGAAACCTGTTGCCTGCAGATCAAGCCATGGGCAGCGGGCCCTTCGTCATACACCACCCTGCCACCGCCTTGCCGTTTGAGATCATCGGCCCAGGCGCCTTCAGCGGCATCCGTGAGATGTATGCCCGCGACACCTATTTGCGGCGCGGCACGCTGCGCATCCACGACGGTGACGTGGTGGTGGATCTGGGCGCGAACATGGGCAACTTCACGTGCCTTGCGTTGGCCCACGGTCCGCGGGTTCGGGTGGTCGCCGTGGAGCCGAGCCGCGAGATGACCGAGCGATTCCGTATCTCGGTCGGCGGCAACCCTGGCTTCGCGGCCCGGGCCCAACTGATTTCCGCGTTCATCGGCGGGCCGGACAAGGCCAAGTTCGGTACGTCGATCGAGGATGCCAACTATGCCGGTACGCTCAGCCTCAGCGAAGAGGATTTCCTCGTCCAGACGGGCCTGACGCACATCGATTTTCTGAAGTGCGACATCGAGGGCGCAGAGTTCGGGCTGTTGTCCCCGTCCAGCCGCCTGTTGCGCCTCGCGCGCAGGATCGCCATCGAGATCCATGCATTTGCCGGATCGCCGCAGACCTTGATCGACACAATCCGGGCCGAGGGATTCGAGCTCCTGACCGTCGCCTGGGATCCAGACGGCACCTGCACGGCACTCTTTGAGCGTCAAGGACGGCAACCGTGAGCCAACTGGTTCGCGCCTGAGCCATGTACCGCCCGGAGATCGACGGCCTGCGCGCACTGGCCGTGCTGCCGGTGGTGCTGTACCACGCGGGCGCACCGGGCTTTGGCGGCGGCTTCATCGGCGTGGATGTCTTCTTCGTGATCAGCGGCTATCTGATCACGCGGTTGATCGTCAATGACCTCGAGGCCCGGCGTTTCTCGCTGGCTGACTTCTATGCGCGGCGGTGTCGGCGTCTCCTGCCTGCCCTGTGCGTGATGCTGGCGTTCTGTGTGCCGGCGGCCTGTATGTGGCTCAGTGGCGACGATGCGGTGACGTTCTTCCGCAGCCTGTCATGGGCCGCAGCGTTGTCCTCCAACCTGCTGTTCTGGCGACTGGGCGGCTACTTCGCCACGAGTGCGGATCTGCAGCCCCTTCTGCACACGTGGAGCCTGTCCGTCGAGGAGCACTTCTACCTGCTCTATCCACTTGTGCTGGTGTGGCTTCACCGCCGCAGTGCGCGCCTTCTGGGCCCGGCGCTGTTGCTCATGACCGTGCTCAGCCTGGTGGCAGCGCATTGGACGACACCTGACAAACCGCAATTCAGCTTCATGCTGCTGCCCACGCGCTTGTGGGAACTGAGCTTCGGCGGCTGGCTGTCGCTTGCTCGACCAGCGCGGTGGCACGGCCTGCGTCGCCGGTCCATGGCAAATCAAGTGCTGTCGTGCGCCGGGGTCGGTCTGCTGGCGGTCGCGTTCTGGCGCTTCAATGCAAGCACCAGCCATCCTGGCTTGGCCACGGCGGTGCCTGTTGCAGGCGCCAGCCTGATCCTGGCCTTTGCACGCCGAGGAACCTGGATCCAGCGCGTGCTCTCCCATCCCGCGCCTGTGATGATCGGCAGCATCAGCTACAGCTTGTATCTCTGGCACCAGCCGCTGCTCGCATTCGCACGCCATCGGCTGGTCGTGCCGCCCACGCTCCCCACGCTGCTGCTCGTCTGCGCGCTCGCGACTGCACTGGCCGTGGCCACCTGGCGATGGGTTGAGCAGCCCTGTCGCCGCGCCCACCAGCTCGCCCTGCACCAGTGGCTGTTGCTGGCGGTCGTCTCCATGTCGGTATTGATGCTAATCGGCGTTGCGGGCACCCGCGCAAGCCTCGTGCGAGCAGAGGAGGAAGCCCGTCGTTCCGAGATGCCAAGACTGACCGATGCCGTCCCGCGTGCGCGTTGCGACGGTCCGGGTGTCGACCACGCTGCGCATGACGCGCCATGCCGCCTGGGCCCGGCCGATACCCGCTTGCCGACCACGGCCGCCGTGTTTGGCGACAGTCATTCCTTTGCCCTGGCCCCTGCATTCGACGCCCTGGCCATCGAGCGGGGCACAAGAATCGTTCACCAGGGGCTCGAGGGATGCCCACCACTGTTGAACATCGACGTGAGAGAGGGCGTGCAAACACCCGGCACCTGCGCCGCGCAGTCGACACGCGCTTTCGAGTTGGTGCAGCGCAACCGCAGCATCCGGCATGTCTTTCTCGTGGCTCGTTGGTCACTGTACGTGGACCGTGTGACCAGCATCAGCGGCAAGCGGCGTTTCGTCGTCTTCGATCCTTCTGCAAGCGATGGCAGGCAGGTCGACGCAAGATTGGCGCTGCACCGGGCACTGGAATCCACAGTCGCAGCCTATGCGGCGCTCGGTGTCCAGGTTCACATCGTCGAGGAGGTTCCCACCCAGCGCATGGACATGCATCGCCTGCGGTACAGGCTCGACCGGTTCACCACGGCGGGCTCGCACGAACGCGCACAGGCCCTTGAACTGGCTCGAATGCCTCGTTCGGAGCATGAAGCGGAGGTGCGAGCCGCGCGGGCGCTCATGCGCGCAATATCTCGGCCCGCCGGGGTCAACATCGTAGACCTGACGGACATGCTGTGCGATGTAAGGCAATGCCCGGCATACGACGGCGAACACTGGCTCTATTGGGACTCGAACCACCTGAGTACGACGGGTGCGTTGCGTGTCCTGCCTCGCTTGCGAATATTGATGTAGGTCATCTCCGCGGGTCTGAGTCACCGGGGCCGGATGGTCGGCGACCGTTGTTGGCACGCCGATACACTGGAGGCTGGTCGTCGCATCGGTCGGCCTCCAGTTCCTACCTTCATGACACTCGTCGTTCTGCTCCAGAGGTGCACCACGTGCACCCAGTGAATTCAGTGCCGCTCCCCCCTGCCGGCGGATCGCATGCCCGGCCATGGACACCTGGCGTGGCACCCGTGGCGGTTGTCATGATCTCGCTGAACGAGGGACACAACCTTGATGCCGTGCTGGGCAACCTGGCTGGCTGGGCGCAAGAGGTGTGGCTGGTCGACAGCTACAGCACCGACGCGACCATCGACATCGCGCTGCGGCATGGCATCCGCGTCGTCCAACGGCGCTTTCGCGGGTTTGGCGACCAGTGGAACTTCGCACTCAGCCTGCCCGTTTCAGCGCCGTGGACCATGAAGCTGGATCCGGATGAACGCCTGTCCGACGAGTTGAAGCAAGCCATCGTGACGGCGACCGCCACGTCGAGCGATGCGGCGTTCTCCATGCGGCGCCATTTGCACTTTCTGGGTCGGCGCCTGCCGGTCGCCCACGACATCCTGCGGCTGTGGCGCACAGGCACCTGCCGGTTCTCGGACGTTCCGGTCAACGAGCACCCCTTGGTCGACTCCCCGGTCCACCTGCTGTCGGGCGTGCTGGACCATCACGACAGCCCCAATCTCCATCATTGGTTCGTGAAGCAGAACCGCTACACCACCAGCGAGGCGGCGTGGCAGTTCAGCCGCAGCGCCTTGTCGGTTGAGCCGAAACTGCTGGGTACCGCGCTGCAGCGCCGGATGTGGCTGAAGAAGCACTTCTGGCGCTTTCCATTGCGCTACGTGCTGCTATTTGCCTACCACTATCTCTACCTCGGCGCCTGGCGATGCGGGCAGGCGGGCTATTACTGGTCCCAACTGCGCACGCTGGTGTACCGCCAATGGGAAATGAAAGCCTTCGAGATGCGCCTGCAGGGCGCACCGTATGCCGCCATTCCGGAATCACCGGGCCTGCCCGACCCCAGGATCCAGCAGTTTGATTGACCGTCGCGAGCCTTCCATGTTCAGCCACAAGACCTTGCTCATCACCGGTGGAACCGGTTCGTTCGGCAATGCCGTTCTGCGCCGCTTCATTGCCTCCGACCTGAAAGAGATTCGCATCTTCAGTCGCGACGAGAAGAAACAGGACGACATGCGCAAGCGCTATCAGAGCGCGAAGCTGAAGTTCTACATCGGCGACGTACGCGACCGCATGGCGGTCGACGCTGCGATGCGTGGCGTCGACTATGTGTTTCATGCGGCAGCGCTTAAGCAGGTGCCGTCGTGCGAGTTTCATCCGATGGAGGCCGTGCGGACCAATGTGCTGGGCACCGAGAACGTGCTGCATGCGGCCATCAATGCCGGCGTGCGGCGGGTGGTGTGCCTGAGCACCGACAAGGCGGTGTATCCCATCAACGCCATGGGCATCTCCAAGGCGATGATGGAGAAGGTGATGGTGGCTTGCTCACGCAACCTGGACAGCAGCAACACGGTGATCTGCGGCACGCGCTATGGCAACGTCATGGCTTCGCGTGGATCGGTGATCCCCTTGTTCGTGGAACAGGTTCTGGCCGGTCGCCCGATCACCATCACCGACCCGTCGATGACGCGGTTCATGATGACGCTGGACGATGCCGTCGAACTGGTGCTGTACGCCTTCCAGCACGGCAGCAACGGCGACATCTTCGTGCAGAAGGCGCCGTCTGCGACCGTCGAGACGCTGGCGCAGGCCATTCTGGACGTGATGAACCGGCGCGAGCACGAGGTGCGTGTCATCGGGACGCGACACGGAGAGAAGCTGTATGAGGCCCTGCTGAGCCGGGAAGAACGTGCGACGGCAATCGACCTGGGCGACTACTTCCGCGTGCCACCCGATGGGCGCGACCTGAACTACGGCAAGTTCGTCGAGCAGGGCGAGCCACGCATCTCGGAAAGCGAAGACTACAACTCGCACAACACGGTGCGACTGGACCTGGACGGCATGAGGCAATTGCTGTTGAAGCTGGAATTCATGCAGCGCATTGCCCGCGGCGAGGCCGCCCATGCGGAGGACTGAGATGCGATTGGCCATCACCGGAGCCCGTGGCTTCATGGGCAGCAATCTCAGGGTTCGCCTGGGTGAACAGGGACACACCGACATCGTCTGCGTGCCTCACGATGCCACCGATGCGGAACTCGCCACGCTGCTGCATGGCGCCGATCTGGTCTACCACCTCGCGGGTGTGAATCGTCCGCCGTCTCCCGACGACTATCAGCAAGGCAATGCCGGCTTCACCGAACGGCTGTGCCGCACGCTGACGGCCCTGCCGAAGGCACCTGCGCTGGCCTATGCGTCGTCGACCCAGGCAGCACTGGACAACGCCTATGGGCGCAGCAAGCTAGCGGCAGAGCAAGCCGTGCAGGCGTACGGTCAAGCCACCGGTGCCGACGTCCACGTGTACCGCCTGCCGAACGTCTTCGGCAAGTGGTCGAGTCCGAACTACAACTCAGCGGTTGCCACCTTTTGCCACAACGTCGCGCGTGATCTGCCGATCACCGTGAATGATCCGGCTGCACCGCTGCGCCTTGTCTACATCGATGACGTGACGGACGCACTGTGCACATTGGCGGGTCCGCTGGCAAAGCCGTCCGCCGAAGGCTACGCACAGGTGGTGCCGGTCTATGACACCACCGTCGGCGAGATCGCACGGACGATCCAAGGTTTCCGTACCAGCCGCGACACACTGGTGACCGACCGGGTGGGCGCCGGGTTGGTCCGCGCGCTCTACGCCACCTATGTCAGCTTCCTGCCCGTGTCGTCGTTCGGCTACGAGGTACCGCGCCATGGGGACGCCCGCGGCGTCTTCGTCGAGATGCTCAAGACACCCGACTGTGGGCAGTTCTCGTATTTCACCGCCCACCCTGGCGTGACCCGCGGCGAGCACTATCACCACACCAAGACCGAAAAGTTTCTGGTCATCAAGGGAACGGCGCACTTCGGATTCCGCCACATCGTCACCGACGAGCGGCACGGGCTGGTGGTCGAGGGCGGATCCGGGCAGATCGTCGAGACTGTCCCCGGCTGGACGCACAACATCAGCAACATCGGTCAGGACGAACTGATTGTGATGTTGTGGGCCAACGAGATCTTCGACCGCGATCGGCCCGACACGACGGCCAACAAGGTGGATCGGTCATGAATAAACTGAAAGTGGCCACGGTCGTCGGTACACGGCCCGAGATCATCCGTCTTTCGCGCGTGCTCGCGAAGGTGGACACACATTGCGACCATGTCCTGATCCACACCGGTCAGAACTACGACTACGAGCTCAACCAGGTCTTCTTCGACGACCTGGGTGTTCGCAAGCCGGATCACTTCCTGAACTGCGCCGGCGCCAACGCGATCGAGACCATTGGCAACCTGATCGTCGCCGTGGACAAGGTGTTGAACCAAGTCCGGCCGGATGCCCTTCTGGTGCTTGGTGACACGAACAGCTGCCTGGCCGTGATCCCGGCCAAGCGGCGCCGGATCCCGATCTTCCACATGGAAGCTGGCAATCGCTGCTTTGATCAGCGTGTGCCCGAAGAGACCAATCGCCGGATCGTGGACCACACGGCCGACATCAATCTGACCTACAGCGACATTGCGCGCGAGTACCTGCTGCGTGAAGGGTTGCCACCGGATCAGGTCATCAAGACCGGTAGCCCGATGTACGAAGTGCTGAATCACTATCTGCCTCAGATCCAGGCGTCGGACGTCCTGTCGCGGCTGAACCTGACCGCCGGTGGTTACTTCGTCGTCAGCGCACACCGTGAGGAGAACATCGAATCCGAGCGCACCTTCCGCAAGCTGTGCGGTGTGCTGAACACCCTGGCCGAACGGCATGGACTGCCGGTTGTGGTGTCCACCCATCCGCGCACCCAGAACCGGGTCACAGCCAGCGGGACCACATTCCACCCCGGGGTCCGTCTGCTCAAGCCCTTGGGATTCCACGACTACGTGCACCTGCAGATGGCAGCCTGCGCCACACTCTCCGACAGCGGCACCATCACCGAGGAGTCGTCGATCCTGAACTTTCCAGCCTTGAACCTGCGGGAGGCGCATGAGCGTCCGGAAGGCATGGAAGAGGGCTCGGTGATGCTCGTCGGCCTCGAGGTCGTCCGGGTGCTGCAGGGGCTGGACATCCTGGCATCGCAGGAGCGGGGCGAGCGCCGCACCCTGCGCCAGGTGTCTGACTACAGCATGCCTAATGTCTCCGACAAGGTCGTCCGGATCCTGCACAGCTACACCGACTACGTCCGGCGAGTTGTCTGGCGCAATTACGACTGAACCACATGCGGTTGCTGGTCGTCAGTCAGTACTTCTGGCCGGAGAGCTTTCGCGTCAACGAACTGGTCGCACAACTCGTCGCACGCGGCCACACGGTGACGGTGCTGACGGGCAGACCCAACTACCCGAGCGGCGACATCCTCGCGGAATATCGCGAGGATCCGCGACGCTTCGCCCGGTTCGAGGGCGCCTCCGTGTTGCGCGTGCCACTGCGCCCCCGCGGAAAGGGCAGCCTGCGACTGGTGCTGAACTACTGGAGTTTCGTTTTCTGGGGCTGCTTGCTGGGGCCATGGCTGACGCGTGGCCAGCGATACGACGCCATCTTCTGCTTCGAGACCTCTCCGATCACGTCGGCGCTGCCGGCCTTGCTCCTCAGAAGGATCAAGCACGCGCCGTTGGCACTGTGGGTGCTGGACCTGTGGCCCGACACGCTGTCTGCGGTGGGGGTGGTGCGGTCCGAGCGTGGGCTGGCCATGGTCGGCGCCCTGGTCTCGTTCATCTATCGCCGCTGTGACCTGATCCTGGCGCAGTCACGGGCATTCTTCGAGCCTATCCAGCGGTGGTCGGGTGCACCTGACAAGACACGCTACTTTCCCCAATGGGCGGAAGGCGTGTTCGGCGAGGCCGTGGCCGCGCCGCCGGCGCCCGAGTTGGCGGCCCATGCGCACGCGTTCCGATTGATGTTTGCCGGCAATCTCGGCGACGCGCAGGATTTTCCGAGCATCCTGGCAGCGGCAGCGCAGCTCAGGCACCGCACTGACATCCACTGGCTGATCGTCGGCGATGGCCGGGCCCTGGACCAGATCCGCAGCGACATTGACCGGCTACAGCTCCATGACACGGTCTTCCTGCTGGGGCGATACCCCCTGGAGCGGATGCCGGCGTTCTTCGCCGGTGCAGATGCCCTGCTAGTGTCGTTGAAGAAGGAGCCGATCTTTGCGATGACCGTTCCAGGCAAGGTGCAGAGCTATCTGGCTGCCGGACGCCCCATCGTGGCGATGCTGGACGGCGAAGGAGCGCATGTGGTCGCGGAGTCCGGTGCCGGCTTGACCTGTCCTGCAGGCGATTCGATCGCGCTGTCGCGGTGCGTCGAGAACATGGCCGGGCTGCCTGCCGATGAGCGCGCACGCATGAGCGCCGCAGGAATCGCATACGCCAAACGTGTCTTTGACCGCGACCAGTTGCTCGACACGCTGGAAGATTGGCTCGCTCCTGGCCACACATCGGCTGACCACGAGCGCAGGCCCGATTGACCGTTCAATGACCGCGGCGGAACTCCGGAACGCAGTGGGCCAGACGCTGGCGCGCGTCATCGGGACGGGTGGCTGACGCAGGCTGACGCAGCCAGCCGATCAGGTGCTGCGCCGGTGCGGGATCGGTATTCAAGCGAGCCACCCGCAGACGCTGAAACCCCGTTGCCACCGTGTCATCCGCATCCGCCAGCAGTTCCTCATACAGCTTCTCCCCCGGCCTCAGCCCCGAGAACACGATCGGAATCTCCTCCAGTGTGTGCCCCGACAGCTGGATCAGATCGCGCGCCAGATCCACGATCTTCACCGGCTCGCCCATGTCCAGCACCAGCACCTGGCCGCTTTCGCCGATGGCCGCCGCCTGCAGCACCAGACGTGCCGCCTCAGGGATGGTCATGAAGTAGCGGATGATGTCCGGGTGGGTGACGGTGACCGGGCCACCCCTGGCGATCTGCTCCTTGAACTTCGGGATCACGCTGCCGCTGCTGCCCAGCACATTGCCGAAGCGCACGGCCATGAAGCGCGTGCCCGGGTGCTCGGCGGCCATCATGCTGACCACCATCTCGGCGGCGCGCTTGGTGGCGCCCATCACGTTGGTGGGGTTCACCGCCTTGTCGGTGCTGATCAGCACGAAGCGCCCGGTGCCGCTCTCTGCAGCCGCCAGTGCGGCGTGGTAGGTGCCCAGCGTGTTGTTGCGCAGCGCGGCCAGCGCGTTGTCGTCTTCCTCCATCAGCGGCACATGCTTGAAGGCCGCGGCGTGGAAAGCTACGGCCGGCTGCCACTTCTGGAAGGTGGCGCGCAGGTGCTCCAGGTCCTTCACGTCGCCGATCAACCGCGTCAACGCGATGGCTGGGAAGTTCTCGGTGAGTTCCTGCTCGATGGTGTAGAGGTTGAATTCGCTCAGCTCGTACAGCACGATGCGGCTGGGGGCGTAGCGCGCCACCTGGCGGCACAGTTCGCTGCCGATGCTGCCGCCGGCGCCGGTGATCAGCACGGTCTTGCCGCGCAGCACCTCGCCGATGCCGGCCTCGTCCAGTTGCACCGGTTCGCGGCCCAGCAGGTCCTCGGGCTCGATGTCGCGCACGCGGTCGATGGGGCTGCGCGCATCCCCTGCGCCGGCCTCGCGCAGTTCGTCGGGCGAGGGCACGGTGAGCACCGGCAGGCCGGTGGGCGCGGCCAGTTCCAGCGCACGGCGGCGCTGCGCCGGCGTGGCGGCCGGCATGGCCACGATGACATGGGTGGCGGCGCCGCGCACGGCCTTGTCGGCAATGGCCGCCAGCGGGCCCAGAACCGGCAGGCCGGCGATGCGTGCGCCCTGCTTGGTGGCGTCGTCGTCCAGCAGGCCCAGCACGATCCAGCCCTGGCGGTGGATGCCGGCCAGCAGCCGCCGCGCCGCTTCGCCCGCGCCCATCACGATGGCGCGGCGGATCTCCTGCTCGCTGCCGGTGATGCGGCCACGCGCATGCTCGTACACGGCGCGGAACACCAGCCGCACCAGGGCCAGACCCATCAACGCCACGAAGGGGTGCAGGGCCAGCACCGAGCGTGGCACTGCGCTCAGCTGCGCCATCAGCACCAGCACCGCGCTGAGCAGGCCGGCGCCGGCGCAGGCCAGCGCGATGCGCTGGATCTCGCCGAAGCCCGAGAAGCGCCACATGGCCTGCGGCGTGCGCGCCAGGCGGAAGGCCAGCGCATAGGTGGCGGTGATGCCGATCAGCACCCAGACGTCGTAGTTGGGCCGCGCGCTCATCCAGCGCTCGAAGCCCAGGCGGAAGAGGTAGGTGATGTTCCAAGCGATGGCGACGATGGCGCTGTCGATGGCCAGCGACAGCGGCTCGCGGTGGGGGCGCAGCCGGGCCAGGAAGCGGTCCAGCCGGTGCCAGACGGTGGGCGCGGCCACGCTGCGCTCGATCGGGGAAGGGGTGGACATCGGTGACGGGATTGTCTCAGCGAGCCACCAGCACGCGCAGCGTGCGCCACAGCACGGCCAGGTCACTGACCAGCGTGGCGCGGCGCGCATAGTCGGCCTGCAGCGCCAGCTTGGCCGGCAGGATCTGCTCGATGTAGGTGCGCTCGGGGTCGGCGGCGGTGGCCAGCCAGGTGGATTCGTCCAGGCCGGCCAGCGAGGCCGGATCGGTGATGCCGGGGCGTACGGCCAGCACCTGCTGGCGCAGGGCCTCGGGGTAATGCGCCACGTACTGCGGCACCTCGGGGCGCGGACCCACCAGGCTCATCGTGCCCTGCAGCACGTCGATGAACTGCGGCAGTTCGTCGATGCGGTAGTGGCGCAGCCAGTGGCCGGCGCGGGTGATTCGCGCATCGCGCCCCACGGTGACAGCCGGCCCGAGGGCCGGCGCATCCACGCGCATGGTGCGGAACTTGTGGATGCGAAAGGCCCGGCCGCCACGGCCCACGCGTTCCTGGCGGAAGAACACCGGCCCCGGCGAGTCGAGCCTGATCCACAGCGCCACGGCCAGCAGCACCGGCGACAGCAGCAGCAAGGCGATGCCGGCGCCGATCAGGTCGAAGAGCCGCTTGGCCATGGTCATGGGTGGGCTGCTGAACGCCGTAGCCAGGGCTGCTCAGCCCGCCAGCAGGCCGCGCACGGCGGTGATCACGCGATCGGCATCGCTGTCGCTCATCCGGCTGTACAGCGGCAGGCTCAGCATGCCCTCGTAGGCGCGCTGGCTTTGCGGAAAGTGGTCAGCCTGCAGCGCATAGCGTTCGCGCCAGTAGGGCTGCTGGTGCAGCGGGATGTAGTGCACGCTGCAGCCGATGCCTTGGGCGAACAGGCGCTCGATCAGCGCGTCGCGGCCCAACGGCGCGCCCTCGGCCAGGCGCAGCACATACAGGTGCCAGGCATGGGTCTGGCCGGCCGGCGGCTCGGGCGCCAGCACCACCGGCAGGTCGGCGAAGGCGGCGTTGTAGCGCAGCGCGATTTCGGCGCGGCGCTGCTGGAACGCCCGCGCCTTCTTCAGCTGGTGGATGCCCAGCGCCGCCGCGATGTCGGTCAGGTTGTACTTGAAACCCGGCGCCACGATCTCGTAGTACCAGCTGGGGGTCTTGGCGGTGAAGCGGTCGAAGGCGTCGCGGCTGATGCCGTGCAGGCGCATCACCTTGGCGCGGGCGGCCAGGGCCGCGTCGCGCGTCACCAGCATGCCGCCCTCGCCGGTGGTGATGGTCTTGTTGGCGTAGAAGCTGAACACCGTGGCGTCGCTGTCCAGCGTGCCCACCAGGCGGCCGGCGCAGGTGGTGGGCAGGGCATGGGCGGCATCTTCCACCACCCTCAGGCCGTGCTTCTTCGCGATGGCCAGGATGGCCGGCATGTCGGCCGCCAGGCCGGCGTAATGCACCGGCATGATGGCCTTGGTGCGTGGGGTGATGGCGGCCTCGATCAGCGCCGGGTCGATGTTCAGCGTGGCGGGGTCGATGTCCACCAGCTTCACGTCGGCGCCGAGATAGCGCACCACCTCGGCGGTGGCGGTGAAGGTGTGGGTGGTGGTGATGACCTCGTCGCCGGGGCCGATGCCGATGGCTTCGAGCGCCAGGTGCAGGCCGGCGGTGGCCGAGTTGACGGCGATGCAGTGCAGGCCGGCGGGGTCTTCACCGCTGCTCTCGGCCAGGAAGGCGGCGAAGTCACTCTCGAAGCGCTTGGCCTTGGGGCCGGTGGTCACCCAGCCGCTGCGCAGCGTGTCGACGACCTCGGCGATCTCATCTTCGCCGATCTCGGGCAGCGCGAAGGGCAGGAAGGGCAGCTGTTGTTGTTGTTCGCTCATGATGCGGGCTTCTCGATCCAGGCCAGCACATGCGTGCGCAGCACTGGCAGGGTGTTGAACAGGGTGTACAGCGCCGGGTGCAGCGGGCTCACCAGCCGCGCCAGCGGCGGCGCCAGCGTCACGCGGCGGTGGGTGATGCGGGCCTGTGGGAACAGGCGCTGCACGCGCGCCAGCGGCACGCCGCGCACATCGGGGTTGCGCGGGTTGTTGACGGTGAAGTCGTACCACAGCACCCCGCCACCGGGGGCCAGCCAGCGCCACATGGCATCGGCCAGCTGCTGCTGGAAGGCGTCGTCCAGCAGCGAGCTGAAGACCGTACTCTGCAGCACGATGTCCAGGCTGCCCGGGGCGATGGCCAGCGTGCTGGCATCGCCGCCGCGCAGGGTCACGGCCGGTGGCAGCACGGCGCGCGCCTGGGCCAGGCGCTCGGGCAGCAGTTCGGCGCCGGCCAGGTGTTCGGCGGCGAAACCCAGGCGCAACAGCTCCAGCAGGTTGCCGCCGGCGCCACAGCCCACCTCCAGCACGCGCAGGCGCGGCAGGTCGGTCAGCCCGGCCTGCACGAACAGGCGCAGCATCGCGCGCTGGCGCTCCTGCACCATCTGCCACACCTCGGGGCGCAGCAGGCTGTAGCGGTCGGCCGGCAGGCCGGCGCGGCGGGCGTAGCGCGCGGCCACGGCGGCGGTTTCACGGCGGGCATCCGGGGTATCGGCACTCATCGTGCTGCTCCACGTGCGCCCGCCACGGCATCCAGGAAGCGCTGCGCCAGCACCGGATAGGTGTGGTGGGCCAGCACGAAGGCACGACCGCGCTCGCCCATCGCGCGGCGCTCGTCGACGCTCAGCGCGGCCAGTTGGCGCAGGCCGCGGGCCACGGCCTCGGCGTCCTGCGGCGGCACGGTCAGGCCGCAGCCGCTCTCGGCCACGGGGTCGTTGCCGGCCTCCACGCTGTGCAGCACGGCGCAGCGGGCCATCATGTAGTCCATCAGCTTGTTGGGCGCGATGCCGAAGCGGTAGATGGGCACGCGCTGCCAGCCGATGTAGGCGATGTCCACCGCCGCCAGCATCGCCGGCACCTGGGCCTTGGGGATGGGCGGCAGCATCGTCACGTTGGCCAAGCCTTCATCGGCCACGCGCTGCGCCAGGCGCACGCGCTCGTGGCCGTCGCCCACCATCACGATGGCGATGGGCTCATCCTGCAGCCGCTGGGCGGCATCCAGCAGCACGTCCAGCGCGTTCGGCAGGCCCATCGAGCCGGCATAGCCCACCACGGTGCGGCCGGCCGCGCGCTGGGTGGCGATGGCCTGGGCCACGTCGCCGCGCAACGGCGGCGGCTCGCCCTGCCACTCGTCCAGCGTGATGCCGTTGGGCACGATGTGCAGCTTGCGCAGGTCGAGCCCGCGGCTGGCCATGTAGTGGTGCACCTTGGGCAGCATGCTGACCACGATGTCGGCATCGCGGTAGGCGTCGTCCTCGGCCTTCTGCACCAGGCGGATGAAGGGGTGCCTGGGCGACATGCCCGACAGCTCGATCGGGCTCAGCGGCCACAGGTCGTGCACCTCGAACACCAGCACCGCGCCGGCGCGGCGGGCGATGCGGCGCGCCACCCACACATCCATCGGGTAGGTGCTGCTGGCGATCACCACGTCGGGCCGGAATTCACGCACCAGGCGCGGCGTGTCGCGCCACAGCTGCGACAGGAAGCGCCAGATGTTCTTCACCCGGCCCAGGCCGTTGCCCTGGTAGGGCGGTGTGGGCAGCCAGCGGTAGGCGATGCCGTCCACCGTCTCGTCCATCACGCGGCCGCCGGTCTGCGGCTGGCGCGCGCGCACATGCGAGAAGTCGGCCGCCACCATCTGCACGCGGTGGCCGGCACGCACCCATTCGCGCGCCAGGTAGTACGGGCGGTACTCCATGCCCAGCGCCGGGCTGCCCGCGTAGTGGTTGACGTAGAGGATGTTCACGCGGGCGATCTCATTTGCGCGGCCCGAGCTTGATGGCTGCGGGCGAGGCCTGGTCGGCCGCCAGCGCGGCAGCGGCGGCCTCCATGGCCTTGGCCTCGGCGTCCAGGCGCTGCGCCTCGGCGATAGCGGCCAGGTCCACGCTCGGCGGGTCGGCCATCGCAGGCACCACGCTGCGGCGGCCGCCGGGGCTGGCCTCGATCTCCTGCAACCGGCCCAGGAACCGGTCGACCCAGGGGCCGAACATCGCGTTCTGCGCCACCCAGTCGTGGTTGGCCTGCGCGATGGCGTCCTTGGCCTTGAGCAGCGGCTGCAGGTCCTCCAGCTTGGGCAGGGCCCCGCGCGGCAGGATCAGCCCGTTCTCGCCATGGCGCACCAGCTCGTGGTTGGCCGGCAGGTCCGACAGGATCGGGATGCAGCCGTGCGCCATGGCTTCGAGCACCGACACGGCCACCGAGTCGCTGGTGGGCAGGCTGAGGTACCAGCGCGCGCGGGCGTACTGCGCAGCCTGCTGGGCCGCGTCGAGCCGGCCGACGAACTTGATGCGCTCGCGCAGCTTGGCCTTGTCGGCCAGACGCTCCAATTCGGGGCGCAGCGAGCCGGTGTTGGCCACCACCAGCTCACTGCCCGGCCACTCCACCGCGATGGCCGCAAACACCTGCAGCACGCGCTGTGGTGCGTACACCGCCTCCAGCCCGCGGTTGGCGAAGAACACATGGCCCAGCTTGCGGTCGGACGGCGGCAGTTCGGGCAGCGCCTCCAGCCCGAACGGGAAGGTCATCACGTCGGTCGCGCCCAGCGCCCGCATGTGCCAGGCCATGTGCTCGGAGTCGCTGGTGGTCAGCTCGCAGGCCTTGAGCACCTGGCTGGTCACCCAGCGCAGCAGGCCGCCGCGCGCCGGCGTGACCAGGATGTCCGAGCCCCAGGCCGAGCCCACCAGCTTGCCCGGCGCACCCAGCCAGCGCGTGGCGAGCCAGGCCAGCGTGCCGTGCGAGGTGAGGTAGTGGGCGTGGATCCAGTCGGCCTTCACGCGCTCCAGCCATTCGGTCAGGCGCGGCAGCAGCTTCAGCAGGCCGAAGTTGCCGCCCTCGAACTGCGGCGTCGTGCCCAGCGACAGCCGGCGCGCCTCGGGCACCACGCCGTCGAAGCCGGGCAGGAAGCCGCGCGACGAGGCCGCCCACAGCTCCACCCTCGGCGCCAGCGCGCGCGCCCACTTCAGCAGGTGCGGGCTCTCGCCGTCGCCAAACAGCACCAGCCTCATGGCGCGCCCTCCGCGCCCTGCCCGGCCCAGGCGGCATAGCCGGCGGCCAGTTCAGGGTGCTCGGCCAGCCAGCGGGCATCGCCGCTGCGGCTGTCACCCACCACGGTGGCGGGATTGCCGGCGATCACGCTGAACTCGGGGAAATCACCGCGCAGCACGCTGCCAGCGCGCACGATGCAGCCGCGGCCCAGCGTGGTGCCGGCCTCCAGCAGGCTGTGCGGGCCGATGAAGCTGTAGGGCCCGATCACCACCGGCCCGGCCACCCAGCCCGGCCGCTCGCCCGCCCAGCCGACGTAACGACGGCCCAGCAGGCGCTGCGCGCGGTGCGAGCTGTGCGTGACGATGCTGACATGGTGCGTGACCTGCACACCCTCGCCCACGCTGACGCCGCCGCTGGCCTCGATGAAGCAGAACGGGCCGATGAACACATGGTCGGCCAGGCTCAGGCGGTCTTCGTGCTCGATGCAGGTGGACGGTGCGATGCGCGTGTTGGGCCGCGCCGATCCACCGCTCACTTCGCCGAACACCACGCGGTGCAGCAGCGCATGCACCACGCGGCGGCGCAGCCGGTTCAGCCATCCGCGCAGCGCCGTGCTCATGCCGTCACCTCGGCCACCGGCCAGGTGGCCAGCTTCAGGAAGTACCAGCCGAAGTAGACGGCCATGGCCAGCGACACGGCCCAGCCGGCACCGCGCAGGCCGTCCCAGGCCAGGCCGGCGGCCAGCGCGGCCACGAACAGGCCCTGCCCCACCAGCGCCAGCTTCAGCGCCCAGGCCTGGGCATCCCAGGCCAGCGTCACCACGCCCAGCGGCGAGGCCACGAAATGCAGGCCGATGTAGAGCGCCAGCGCACGGCCCAGTTCGCCGGCCGCCGACCACTCGGCGCCAAAGGCCCAGCCGAACAGCGCCGGCGCCACGGCCCACAGGCCGACGACCAGCGGCGCGGCGATCAGCGCCAACAGCGCCATCGTGCGCAGCACCAGCGCGCGGCCGGCCGGCGTGCGCCCGGCCTGGGCCAGGCGCGGGTGCAGGGCCTGCGACACCGCGCCGCCCACCAGCGTGGCCGGCGCCTTCAGGTAGCGCAGCGCCAGGCCCCAGGCACCAGCCGCGGCCGCGCCCAGCTGCGCGGCGATCAGCGCCACGGCCACGGTGTCCTGCAACGCGCCCAGGAAGGCATGGGGGGTGTTCAGCAGCGGGTAGTCGCGAAAGCGCCGGGCGGCGCCGCGCCAGTCTGGGGCCCTGTCCACCTCGGCGGCCCGGTCAGCGCCCGCGGGTCGCAGCACGGCCAGTGCCGCCAGCACCGCGGCCAGCGCGCCGGCGATCAGGCCATGCACGCTGGCCTGCAGCAGGCCGATGGCCACCTGCCCCACCGCGCCGCCGCCATGCTGCAGCACCCGCGCCGAGGCCAGCGCCCGGAAGCGCTGCGCCCGCGTGGCCGACAGCGTGGCCAGCGACAGCCCGCCCAGCGCGCCCACGCTGGCCGGCAGCCACAGCGGCCACACGGCGCCCAGCCTCCAGGCCCAGGCCACGGCGCCCAGCGTCGTGAGCAGCAGCACGCCGGCCAGCACACGCTGGCACAGCGCGCGCAGCGCGCGGGCCTCGGACTCGTCGGCCGCCATGGGCAGCGCGAACTCGTAGCGCGCACAGGCCACCACGGCCAGGTTGGCCGCCACGGCGGCGAACAGGTGGTACTGGCCGTAACTCTCGGGCGAGTACAGCCGGGTCAGCCAGGGGCCTAGCGCCAGCGGCAGGGCCTGGGCCAGCGCACCGCCGGCCAGCAGCGTGAAGACGGCGCGGCGCAAACCGGAGGTGGCCATGGACTGCGTGCCGCCGACGGACGATGCCGCAGCGCTCAGGCCGCGACCGGCGCCACGGCCGCAGCGGCCTGCGCGCAGGCCTGGGCCAGTGCGGCGACCACGCGGTCCTGGTCGGCCTCGGTCAGGTCGGCGCTCATCGGCAGGCTCATCACGCGCTGCGACGCGGCGATGGACATCGGATGCGCCTGCGGATCGCAACCCGCCGCATAGGCCGGCTGGTGGTGCAGCGGCTTGGGGTAGTGGATGGCAGTGGGCACACCCGCGGCCTGCAGCGCCAGCTGCACGGCGGCGCGGTGGTCCAGCATCACGGTGTACTGGGCCCACACGCAGTCACGGTCGGGGCGCACGGTGAGCAGTTGCACCGGCGCGCCACTGGCCTGGATCAGCGCGCCGTAGCGGTCGCCCAGCGCCTTGCGGCGGGCGATCTCCCAGTCGAAGCGCTCGAGCTTGCCGAGCACCACGGCGCACTGCAGCGTGTCCATGCGGCCGCCCACGCCCAGGCGGGTGTGGGTGTAGCGGGCGCTCTGGCCGTGCACGCGGATCTCGCGCGCGGCCTTGGCGATGGCGTCGTCATTGGTGAACAGCGCGCCGCCGTCGCCATAGCAGCCCAGCGGCTTGCTCGGGAAGAAGCTGGTGCAGCCGATGGTGCTGACGCCGCAGCTCGGCTTGCCTTGGTACGAGGCACCGAAACTCTGCGCGGCATCCTCGATCACGGCCAGGCCATGACGGGCGGCGATGGCGTTGATCTGGGCCATGTCAGCCACCTGGCCGTACAGGCTCACCGGCATGATGGCGCGGGTGCGTGGCGTGATCGCGGCCTCGATCTTGGCCGCGTCGATGTTGCAGGTGTCGGGCTCGATGTCCACGTACACCGGCTGGCCGCCCAGCAGCACGATGACCTCGGCCGTGGCGGCAAAGGTGAACGGCGTGGTGATGACCTCGTCGCCGGGCTTCAGGTCGAGGGCCATCAGCGCGATCAGCAGCGCCTCGGTGCCGCTGGCCACGGCCACGCAGTGCTTCACGCCGGCGCGGGCGGCCAGCGCGGCCTCCATCTCGGCCACCTCGGGGCCCATGATGTACTGGCCGTGGTCGAGCACGCGCTGGATGCGCGCGTCGATGCTGGCCTTCAGCGCGGCGTACTGGCTCTTCAGGTCGGTGAATTGCATGCGGGTTCAGTCCAGCCGGGTGAGTTGTTCCTGGTCGAGGCGGTAGCGCTCGCCGGTGGCAGGGCAAGCCGCTTCAACGCTCTGACCGGCCGGCGCGCTGACCGGCAGCGGCAGCCGCTCGCCATGCCGGCTCATCCAGCCGATCTGCTTGGCCGGCACGCCCACCATCAGCGCGTAGGGCTTCACATCACGGCTGACCACCGCACCGGCGCCCACGAAGGCATATTCGCCCACCGTGGTGCCGCAGACGATGGTGCTGTTGGCGCCCAGCGTGGCGCCGCGCTTGACCAGCGTGCGCCGGTACTCGGCCTTGCGCACCACCGCGCTGCGCGGGTTGAACACGTTGGTGAACACCATGCTGGGGCCGCAGAACACATCGTCCTCCAGCGTCACAGCGTCGTAGACCGACACGTTGTTCTGGATCTTGACGTTGTGGCCGATGGCCACGTCGTTGCCGACGAACACGTTCTGGCCGAACGAGCAGCCGGCACCGATGCGCGCGCCGCCCGAGATGTGCACCCAGTGCCACACGCGACAGCCCTCGCCCAGCTGCGCGCCCTCGTCGACGATGGCGGTGGGGTGGATGGTGGTGGCCGCCATGCTCAATATTCGAGAGGGAGGTTGATCTTGCGGCCATCGCGCGCCGAGCGGTACATCGCGATCAGCAGCTCCAGGCTCTTCAGGCCCTCGCGGCCATCGGTCTCGGCCTCGCACTCGCCGCGCAGCGTGCGGATCACGTTGTCGTAGTACAGCGGGTGGCCGAAGCCGTAGACGCTGGTCGTCTGGTAGCTGGCGTCATCCAGCTGCGCGTCCATCTCGTGCGGCTGGTCGAACTCCCAGTGCTCGATCTTGTTCACCGCCACGCCGCCCACGCGCGCCGTGCCCTTCTCGCCCAGGATGGTGATCGAGCCCTCGAAGTTCTTCGGGTGCGTCAGCATGGTCACGTTGACCGAGCCCATCGCGCCGTTGCGCCACTTCAGCGCCGCCACGCCGGTGTCTTCCACCTCGATGTTGCGCGCCAGCGTGCCGGTGTAGGCCATCACGCTTTCCACCGGGCCGATCATCCAGTCGAGCAGGTCGATGTAGTGGCTGGCCTGGTTCATGAACGCGCCGCCGTCGAACTCCCAGGTGCCGCGCCACTCGGCGCTGTCGTAGTAGCTCTGTGGCCGGCTCCAGAACACGTTCACGGTCACCATGTAGATGCGGCCGAATCGCCCGGCGTTGATGGCCTGGCGCAGCAGCTGCAGCGTGCGGTTGCGGCGGTTCTGCTTGACGACGAACAGGCGCACGCCGGCGTCATCGCAGGCCTTCACCATCGCCAGGCCGTCGTTCCAGCGCGTGGCCATGGGCTTTTCGGTCATCACGTGCAGCCCGGCCTGGGCGGCCTCGGCCGCCTGGCGCGCGTGCAGGCCGCTGGGGGTGGTGAGCACCACGCAGTCCACGCCCAGGCTGCCGGCTTCGGCCAGCAGCTGCGTGTAGCTGGCGTAGCCACGCGCACCGGTGCGCTGCACGGCGGCCGCCAGCGCGGCGGGGTCGGTGTCGCACACGGCCACCAGCTCGGCACGCTCGGCGTGGCGCGCGATGGATTCCATGTGGTTGGCCGCGATGCGGCCGCAACCGGCCAGCGCGAAGCGGATCTTGCGGTCGGTGATGGCGGGATGCGTCAGGTGCATGGTCGCGCTGGGCGAAAGTCAACCGGGCATTATCGCCGACCGCCCGCCTACAATTCGGGGTTTGTCCCGACTTCTCCCCGCAGCCATGACCACCGCGACCCCGGCCACCACGCCCCTGCCTGATCCGCACAATCAGGACGACAACAAGCTGATCGCCGAGCGCCGCGAGAAACTGGCTGCGATCCGCACCCGCGGCGTCGCCTTCCCCAACGACTTCAAGCCCCAGCACCGCGCCTCGGCGCTGCAGGCCGAGTACGGCGCGCTGGACAACGAGGCGCTGGAGCCGCAGGCCGTGGCCGTCACCGTGGCCGGCCGCATGATGCTCAAGCGCGTGATGGGCAAGGCCAGCTTCGCCACCATTCAAGATGGCTCGACCAGCGCCGTCACCGTCGGCCAGCAGGGCCGGCTGCAGCTGTTCATCAGCAAGGACGGCGTCGGCGAGGCCGCCTACGAGCAGTTCAAGCACCTGGATCTGGGCGACATCGTCGGCGCCGAAGGCACGCTGTTCAAGACCCGCACCGGCGAACTCTCGGTCAAGGTCACCACGCTGCGCCTGCTGACCAAGAGCCTGCGGCCGCTGCCCGACAAGTTCCACGGCATGGCCGACCAGGAGCAGAAGTACCGCCAGCGCTATGTCGACCTGATCACCGACGAGACCGCCCGCGCCCGCTTCGCCGCGCGCAGCAAGGCGGTCAGCTCGATCCGCGGCTTCATGGTCGAGCACGGTTTCCTGGAGGTGGAAACGCCGATGCTGCACCCCATTCCCGGTGGTGCCAATGCGCGGCCCTTCATCACCCACCACAACGCGCTGGACCAGGAGATGTTCCTGCGCATCGCGCCCGAGCTGTACCTGAAGCGCCTGGTGGTGGGCGGCTTCGAACGCGTGTTCGAGATCAACCGCAACTTCCGCAACGAAGGCATCAGCGTTCGGCACAACCCCGAATTCACGATGATGGAGTTCTACGCGGCCTACTGGAACCACCACGACCTGATGGACTTCACCGAGGCCCTGCTGCGCCATGCCGCGGTGGCGGCCACCGGCAGTGCCCGCGTCACCTACGCCGACAAGCCGGTGCACCTGGACGAGCCCTTCGCCCGCCTGAGCGTGCGTGACTCGCTGGTGGTGCACGCCGGCCTGACCGAAGCCGAGGCCGACAGCGCCGAGGCCGTGCACGCCAAGCTCAAGAGCCTGGGCGAAGAGCCGCCCAAGCACTGGGGCCTGGCGCAGCTGCAGTTCGGCCTGTTCGAGGCCGCGGTGGAAGACAAGCTGTGGCAGCCCACCTTCATCATCGACTACCCGGTCGAGGTGAGCCCGCTGGCCCGCGCGTCGGACAGCAACCCGGCCATCACCGAGCGCTTCGAGCTGTTCATCACCGGCCGCGAGTTCGGCAACGGCTTCTCGGAGCTGAACGACGCCGAAGACCAGGCCGCGCGATTCCAGAGCCAGGTGGCCAACAAGGAGGCGGGCGACGACGAGGCCATGTTCTACGACGCCGACTTCATCCGCGCGCTGGAATACGGCATGCCCCCCACCGGCGGCTGCGGCATCGGCATCGACCGGCTGATGATGCTGATCACCGATTCGCCCAGCATCCGCGACGTGATCCTGTTCCCGGCGCTGCGTCGGGAAGGCTGATCGCGACGCGCTTTCTGCGCTGGGTCAGCGTTCGCGCTGGCCGGCCACCGCACAATCGCCGGCACGGGTGAAGTCAGGCCCGACGCAGGTGCTGGCGCTGGCCGGCTCCGAGGATCGAGGAGACGATACCGATGACCGCCCGGCTGACGGCGCTGGACGCCATTCTCCAGGCCTGCTGGCGCGAGCTGGACTCCGCCGCGCGCACGCGCGGCCATGCCTGGCGCACGGTGGCGCTGGCCACCGTGGCTGCGCCCGCTGCGCCGGGTGAGCCGCCCCAGGCCGATGTGCGCACCGTGGTGCTGCGCGAGGTGGACATCGACGCGCGACTGCTGGTCTTCTACACCGACTGCCGTTCGCCCAAGGTGGCGCAACTGCGGGCGCAGCCCCAGGTCACGCTGATGTGCTGGAGCCCGGCGCTCGGCTGGCAGCTGAGGCTGCGCGCGCGCACCGCGGTGGACACCGGCGGCCTGGGCGTCTCATCGCGCTGGGCGCGGCTGAAGATGCATCCGGCGGCGCAGGACTATCTGTCGCCGCTGCCGCCCGGCGCCGCGCTCGACGCGCCGGCCCACCAGGCACCGCCGGCGCCCGACCGCGATTCACGCGAGCATTTCGCCGTGGTGTTCACGACGGTCGAGCGCATCGACTGGCTGGAACTGCACGCCGAGGGCCACCGCCGGGCGGTGTTCGACGCCCAGGGCGCTGGCCGCTGGGTGACCCCGTAGCGGCCGCAGTGGCCGCAGCGGCTTACTTGAACTCCGCCTTGCGCTTGTTCAGGAACGCATCCATGCCCTCGATCTGATCGGGCGTGCCGAACAGCGCGTGGAACAGGCGGCGCTCGAACATGATGCCGTCGGCCAGCGTGCCCTCGAACGAACGGTTCACGCTCTCCTTGACCGCCAGCACGCTGGCCACGCCCAGGTTGCAGATCAGCGTGGCGGCATCCAGTGCCTCTTCCAGCAGCTTGTCCGCCGGCACCACGCGGCTGACCAGGCCGGCGCGCTCGGCTTCCTCGGCGCCCATCATGCGGCCGGTGAGCGCCAGGTCCATGGCCTTGGCCTTGCCCACCGCGCGCGGCAGGCGCTGCGTGCCGCCGGCGCCGGGGATGATGCCCAGCTTGATCTCGGGCTGCCCGAACTTGGCGGTGTCGGCGGCGATCACGATGTCGCACATCATCGCCAGCTCGCAGCCACCGCCCAATGCGAAGCCGGCCACCGCGGCGATCACCGGCTTGCGGATGGTGCGGATGGTTTCCCAGTTGCGGGTGATCAGGTCGGTGGTGTAGGCCTTCACGAAGTCATGCTGGGCCAGCACGCCGATGTCGGCACCGGCGGCAAAGGCCTTCTCGCTGCCGGTGATGACGATGGCGCCGATGCCGGCGTCGGCATCGGCCGCCTTCAGCGCGGCGCCCAGCTCGTCCATCAGCTGGTCGTTCAGCGCGTTCAGCGCCTTGGGGCGGTTCAGCGTGATCAGCAGGGTGCGGCGCGTGCCGTCGCCACGCACGTCGGTGAGGAGGGTTTCGTAGCTCATGGTGGGGTGGTTCGGTGGGGAAAGTCTTGGCTGCCGGCAATCTAACGCATGGGCCTGACGGCCGGGGTCACCGGTTGGACTGCAGCGGCGCCTGGGCCAGCGTCAGGTCCACCCACACCTCGGCGCTCTGGCGCAGCAGGATGCGCACCGGCAGGTACTGCAGCGTGGGCGCGATCCAGATCTCGGCCGACAGGTCGCCGCCGCTGGCCTCGCGCCGCGGCTTGATGTGGAAGGTGGGCACCTCGCCGAAGGGCAGGCGCAGGCGCTCCTCCTCGACGATGTCGTAGGTCCAGCGCTCGAGCTTGCGGCCGATGGCCAGCGGAATGTCCACCGACTGCCCCACCTTCAGCCGCTCGGGCTGGGTGGTGAACAGCCAGGTCAGCTGCACGTACTGACTGGCCTCGTCCTGCGCGCCGGCCATCGCGGGCACCTCGCGGCCGTCGGTCAGCGTCACGCGCTCGGGGCCGAAGCCCAGCTGCCAGCGCCGCGCATTGCCGAACAGCACCTTCTGCTCGCCGGAGAAGCGGCGCGGCGTCAGGCCACGCTCGCCCAACTCGCCTTCGCTGATGCCGGTGCGCTTGAACAGCGGGCCGGCCGAGCTTTCCATGCGCACCTGGTAGCGGCTGCCGTCGCGCAGCCACTCCACCCGCGCGCTGCCCTGCACCGGGCCACGGTAGTTGCCCAGCAGGTTGAAGTTCAGCTGCGTGGACGGCGGCCAGTCGAAGCTGGCCACGGCCGCCGATGCGGCCGGTGCGGCAGGGCTCAAGGCCACGGCAGCAACGGCCGGCGCGCTGGCGGGGGGCATGGCGGCGGCCAAGGCGCTGGTGGGCTGTGCCGCGCTGGCGGCCGTGGCGGCACTGGCAACCGTCACGGCGGCAGCCGCCGGGGCCGAGGCTGCCGGGGCCTGTGCCAGTGCGGAAGCCTCTGCGGCCGAAGCCGCCGCAACCGCTGCCGAGGCCGCATCGGCGGGGGCCGACGCCGCCGGCTGCGGCGGGCGGGGGGGGGCCTGCGTCACCGCCGGCAGCCGCGGCGCGGGCGTGGCGGCGGGCGCCGGGGCCGGCGCCTCGGGGGGCGGCGCGGCCTGCGCCAGCTCGCGCACGAAGGCCACCTCGATGCGCGCCGGCAGCTTGTGGCCCGCGCCATCGCTCAGCCGACTGCGCGCCACCTCGTCCAGCAGCAGCAGGTGCACGGTAGCCACCGACAGCGTCAGCGCAGCCCGCACCCAGCGCCGGCCGGTGCCGCGCTGCGCCGTGGGCTCAGGCATCGATCCAGGCGCGGCGCCGGGCCAGCGCATGGCGCGCCGGGCGGTCATGCAGCGCCAGCGCGGGCGTGGTGGCGTATCCGCCCGCCGCCGCCGACGGCTGCACGCGCCGGCTCAGCACGCGCTGGTCGCGCGCCAGCAGCAGGTCGAACGGCGCGTCGCGGCCCACCCAGGCCAGGGCCTCGTCCAGGCGGCGGATGCGCCAGCCATCCACGGCCAGCAACTCGTCGCCGGCGCTGATGCCCGCCGCCGCCGCGGCGCTGCCGGCCAGCACCGATTTCACCTGCACACCGCTGACCGGCCCCTCGCTGAGCTTCAGGCCCAGCGATGCGGCCCAGCCGGCGCGCTCGTCGCGGCAGGTCACGCCGGTGGCGGCCAGCAGTTCGGCCAGCGGCAGCTCATCGGTGCCGTGCACCCAGGCGCGCAGCGTGCGCTGCAGCGCGCGGCCGGCCACGGCCTGCAGCGCGGCCCCGATCGCCGCCTCGTCGATGGCGCCGCCGCCGCTGTCGCGCCACAGCCGGCGCATCACGTCGTCCAGGCTGTGGCCGCGCTGGCGCAGGCTGAGGTCGAGCGCCAGCGCCACCAGCGCGCCCTTGATGTAGTAGCTGACCGTGGCGTTGGGCGTGTTCTCGTCGGGGCGGTAGTACTTCACCCAGGCGTCGAAGCTGGCCTCGGCCACGCTCTGCACCTGGCGGCCCGGCGTGGCGGCCAGCGCGGCCACGCTGCGGCCCAGCAGCTTGAGGTAGCGCGGTGCGTCGATCAGGCCGGCGCGGCGCAGCATCAGGTCGTCGTAGTACGAGGTCACGCCCTCGAAGAACCACAGCAGCCGGGTGTAGTTCTCCTGCTGGTAGTCCAGCGTGGCGAACTCGGCCGGCTTCAGCCGCTTGACGTTCCAGCTGTGGAAGTACTCGTGGCTGATCAGGCCCAGCAGGCCGATGTAGCCGTCCGAGGCCGCCGCGCCGTGGCCGGCACCCTGCACCGGCAGGTCGGCGCGGTTGGTCAGCAGCGCGGTGCTGGCGCGGTGCTCCAGGCCGCCGTAGCCGTCGCCCACCGCGTTGATCAGGAACACGTAGCGGCCGAAGGGCGCGCTGCGCGGCGGCGCATCGGCGCCGTGCCAGAACGCGATCTGCGCGGCGCAGATGCGCTGCGTGTCCTTCAGCAGCCGGTCACCGTCGAAGCGCGGCCAGGCGCCGGCCACCACCACCTCGTGCGGCACGCCGCCGGCGCTGAAATGTCCGCGCCAGAAGCTGCCCAGCTCGAACGGGTGGTCGACCAGTTCGTCGTAGTCGGCCGCCAGCCAGGCGCCGGATTCGCCGCGTGCCGGGCCTTCGGGCGCGGCGGGCATGGCCGTGGCCACCTCCCAGTGGGCCGGCAGGCGGCCCAGGCTCAGGCGCTGCGGCTGGGCCTCGCGGCCGACCACGCGCAACAGCAGGCCGGTGCCGTTGAAGAAGCCGCGCCGGTCGTCCAGAAACGCCGTGCGCACCGAGGTGTCGAAGGCATAGACGCGCCAGGTGACGGTGAGCGCAGCACGGCTGGCAGGCGCACCGGCCGGCCGGCTGACGCGCCAGCGCGCCTTGTCCAGCGCCTGCACGTCCCAGGCGGTGCGGCCCTGCATCGCCTGCACGCCCGACAGGTGGCGCGCGAACTCGCGCACCAGGTAGCTGCCGGGAATCCACACCGGCAACGCCAGCTCCAGCCCCTCGCCCGGCTGCGGCACGGTGAGCGTGACGCGGTAGTGGTGGCCGTGCAGGTCGTCGAGGTCGACGCGGTAAAAGATCATGTCGGCCGGCGCGCTTCGTTCAACAGCATCAGGTTCCTGCCGCGCCCATGAAGCAGCTCACCGAGGCCACGGCCGAGAGCCGGAAGCGCAGCGTCAGCCAGCGCTGCAGGCCCTGCACCGGGTAGACGCGGCGGTCCACCGCGTAGCACACGGCCAGCATGACGCCATGCACCACCAGGCCGGCGCTGGCCGGCATCATCACCGCCACCCAGGCGATCAGCGAGGGCACCACGCCCCAGATGAACAGCGAGGCCGAGGGCGCCGTCTGGCGGAAGGCGATGCCCCAGTGGATGCCGCCCAGGAACGAGACGATCACCGCCGCATAGGCCGACAGCGCCAGCGTGGCGTAGGGGTGGGCCTCGATGTTGACCACCCACACCAGCAGCGCGCCCAGCACGAAGGGCACCAGGCCCAGGTGGCCCAGCCAGCGGGCGGTGTCGGTGAGCGGGGCCTCGTAGATCGGGGTGGGCAGGTGCGGAGCGGGGGCGGCGCGGGTCACGGCGGATGTCCTCTGGCGGAACTTGGGCGGAGCGCGCTCAGGCCGAGCGCCTCCGCATTGTCGCCGCGCGGTGAGAACCCGTGGGACAGGGCACGCGACGCGGGCCGAGCGCCGGGCCGCTCCCAAGCCGGCCCGGGAAACCGCCCGGCGGGTGGACGCCGAACCCGGCGGCCGGGTGCACCATGTCAGCTCTTCTTGCCGGCGGCCATGCGGGCCTCGATCTGCGCCGTGGGGATGGCGCCCGGTGCGCGCGAGCCGTCCTCGAACACCACCGCCGGCGTGCCGGTCACCTTGTAACGGCGGCCCAGTTCGGTATTGCGCTCCAGCGCCGTGGTGTCGCAGCCGGCGGCGGCCTTGCCCGGGGCCTGGCCGTCCACCATCCAGTTGCGCCACACCTTGCCCGGCTCCTTGGCGCACCAGATGTCCTTGCTCTTGGCGGTGGAGTCAGGCCCCAGGATCGGGTACAGGAAGGTGTAGATGGTCACGTCCTTGAGCGCCAGCAGGTCCTTCTCCAGCCGCTTGCAGTAGCCGCAATTCGGGTCGGCGAAGACCACCAGCTTGCGTGCGCCGCTGCCCTGCTTGAGCACCACGGCGTCCTTCAGCGGCAGGCTGGCGAAGTCGATGGCGGTGAGCTTGTCGATGCGCGCCTGGGTCAGGTCGGACTTGCTGCGGGTGTCGATGATCGAGCCCTGCACCAGGTGGTTGCCGTTCTCGTCGCTGTACAGGATGTCGGTGCCCAGGCGCACCTCGTACAGGCCGGGGATCGGCGTCTTGCTGACCTCGTCGATCTTCGGAAAGTTGGGCAGGCGCTCGGCCAGGTTCTTGCGGATCGCGGCCTCGTCGGCCATGACCGGCAGCGCGGCGGCCAGCGTCAGCAGGGCCAGCGAACGGCGCAGCAGGGGAAGCATCGGGGTCATCGGCGGGCTTTCGAGGGTGGCGTCAGCGGTCGAGCGCCTGTTGGGTGAGCAGGCGCTTGATCGGCGCCAGGCGGTCGAGCAGAGTCATGCCGCGGTTGCGGAGTTCCCGCAGCACCGGCTGATCCTGTGCGAAAAGATGGTGCAGGCCGTCGGTCACCAGGGCCATCGCGGCATTCGGCCCGGCGCGCTGGCGCTCGTAGCGGCGCAGCAGCGTGGCGTCGCCCAGCGCACGCCAGGGCTCACGCTGGGCGATCACCTCGGCCAGCGCGGCCACGTCGGCCAGGCCCAGGTTCAGGCCCTGGCCGGCCAGCGGGTGCACCACATGGGCGGCATCGCCCACCAGGGCCCAGCCGTCGCCACACAGGCGCTCGGCACGGCCCAGCATCAGCGGCCAGGCCGCGCGCTCGCTGGCCAGCGTCAGGCTGCCGGCCGCACCGCCCGTGGCCTCGTTCAGTGCCTGCTCGAAAGCGGCCGGCTCGGCCGCCAGCCAGTGCTCGGCCTGGGCCGTGGGCAGTGACCACACCAGGCCGTAGCTGGCGCCGGGCTGCGGCCGGTCGAAGGGCAGCAGGGCCAGCACATCGGGCGAGCGGAACCACTGCCGCGCCACGCCCTGGTGGGGCTGGCTGGCCACCAGGCGCGCGGCCAGCGCGGTGATGCCGTAGGGGTGGCGCTCGAAGCGCACGCCCAGCGCCTCGCGGCTGGCCGAGGCCTTGCCTTCGGCCAGCACGGTGAGCGGCACACCGGCCGGTGCCGCATCCAGAAACGCGAGGTGCGGTGCGAAGCGCGCCGCGGTGGCCAGCGCCTGCTCCAGCGCCGCGGCATCGACGATCCAGGCCAGCGCCTCGGCGCCCTGCTGCCAGGCCGAGAAGGCGATGGCGCCGCGGGCGCCGGCGGCATCGGCGGCGTCGCCGTGCACGCGCATGTCGTCCACCGGCGTCACGGCGTCGGGCGGCAACGCATCCCACACCTTCAGCGTGGTCAGCAGGCGGCGCGAGCGGTCGTTGAGCGCATAGGCCCGCACATCGGGCCGGGCCGGCACGGCGGCCGCGTCGGCCACCGCCGGCGCCCCCACGACGCCCACGGCCAGGCCCTGCCGCGCCAGCGACAGCGCCAGCGCCAGGCCCACCGCGCCGCCGCCGCGGATGCACACATCACAGGAATTCATCGGCCTCATTGTAGGAAGCCGCCCCATGCCCCCAAGGCGCGAACAGGCGGCGATCGGCCGGCCATCCGGGGCCGGCGGCCCACCTGTCAGCGCCCCGTGAACCCGACCGCCTAAAATCCACGGTTTGCATCCGGGGGCCCGCGCCTCCAGTCGAAAGCCCCCCATGAGCCTCAAATGCGGCATCGTGGGCCTGCCCAACGTCGGCAAGTCCACCCTGTTCAACGCCCTCACCAAGGCCGGCATCGCCGCCGAGAACTACCCGTTCTGCACCATCGAGCCCAATGTGGGCGTGGTCGAGGTGCCCGATCCGCGCCTGGGCCAGCTGGCCCAAATCATCTCGCCCGAGCGCATCGTGCCGGCCATCGTCGAGTTCGTCGACATCGCGGGCCTGGTGGCCGGTGCCAGCAAGGGCGAGGGCCTGGGCAACCAGTTCCTCAGCCACATCCGCGAGACCGACGCCATCGTCAACGTGGTGCGCTGCTTCGAGGACGAGAACGTCATCCACGTGGCCGGCAAGGTCGACCCGATCGCCGACATCGAGGTCATCCAGACCGAGCTGTGCCTGGCCGACCTGGGCACGGTGGAAAAGAGCCTGCAGCGCTACACCAAGGCCGCCCGCTCGGGCAACGACAAGGACGCCGCCGCGCTGGTGAAGGTGCTCGAGAAGTGCCAGGCTGCCCTCGACCAGGCCAAGCCGGTGCGCAGCATCGACTTCAGCAAGGAAGAGCTGGCCATCCTGAAGCCGCTGTGCCTGATCACCGCCAAGCCGGCGATGTTCGTCGGCAACGTGGCGGAAGATGGTTTCGAGAACAACCCGCTGCTCGACCGCCTGAAGGCCTATGCCGAGGCGCAGAAGGCGCCGGTGGTGGCCATCTGCGCCAAGACCGAGGCCGACCTGTCGGAGATGTCCGACGAGGACAAGGCGCTGTTCCTGGCCGAGATGGGCCAGGACGAGCCAGGCCTGAACCGCCTGATCCGCGCGGGCTTCCGCCTGCTGGGCCTGCAGACCTACTTCACCGCCGGTGTGAAGGAAGTGCGCGCCTGGACGATCCACATCGGCGACACCGCGCCGCAGGCCGCCGGCGTGATCCACGGCGACTTCGAACGCGGCTTCATCCGCGCCCAGACCATCGCCTTCGACGATTTCATCGCCTACAAGGGCGAGCAAGGCGCCAAGGATGCGGGCAAGATGCGGGCCGAAGGCAAGGAATACGTCGTCAAGGATGGCGACGTGATGAACTTCCTGTTCAACGTCTGATCCCGGGCTGGCACCCGCCACGGCGGGCCCGGCACGGGCTCGGTCCGCCACCGGACGGCAGCCACCCGTGAGTCGCAGTACCGCCTCCCCCGCTCCCAAGGACACCGCCACCGGCGGTGCCTGGCGGGTGGCGCTGGCCACCGCCCTGGGCTACTGGCTGCTGGGGCAGGTGGCCCTGATGCTGGCGGTGGCACCGTCCAACGCGTCGCCGCTGTTCCCGCCCGCCGGCCTGGCGCTGGCGGCCCTGCTGGTGCATGGCCGGGCTGCCGTGGTGGGCGTGGCCCTGGGCGCCTGGGCCATCCAGATGCAGTTGGGCGGCACGCCGGCCTGGACCACGCTGGCCGGCTGGCTGATGGCGCTGGCCGTGGCGGCCGGGGCCACACTGCAGGCGCTGGCCGGCCGCTGGCTGTTGATGCGCGGGCGCACCCAAGCGCCGGCACTGACCGAGCCGCGCGAGGTGCTGGTCTTCGCGCTGCTGAGCGCAGCCCTGGCGTGCACGCTCAACCCCAGCATCGCCACCACCGCGCTGAGCCTGGGGGGCGTGCTGGGCGCCGACGACCGCCTGGTGACCTGGTGGACCTGGTGGCTGGGCGATGCGCTGGGCGTGCTGATCGGCACCCCGGTGGCGCTGGCCTGGATCGGCCGGCCGCGCGCCGACTGGGCGGCGCGGCGGCTCACGCTGGTGCTGCCGCTGCTGGTGGCCGGCGTCCTGCTGGCGCTGGCCACGGTGGTGGTGGCCCGCTGGGACGCGCTGCGCGTGCGCAGCGTGTTCGAGCGCGACGCCTCGCAGGCCACGGCCGCGCTCGACACGCAGCTGCTGGCCTCGCTGCACACGCTGGAGGCGGTGCGCGGCGTGTTCCTGGCCTCCGACCAGGTGTCGGTGCTGGAGATGCGCCGCGCCACGGCCCCGTGGCTGGCGATGTCGCTGCCGGTGCAGGCCATCGGCCATGCCGAGCGCGTGCAGCGCAGCGAGGTGGCGCGTTTCGAGGCCCGCGTGCACCGCGAGGACGGCCGCGCGCTGCACGTGTTCGAACGCAGCGACGGCACGCCGGTGTCCGCCGCCGAGGCGCCCGACGACCTGATGGTCATCCGCTACATCGAGCCCGAGGACCGCAATGGCGCGGCGCTGGGCGTCAACTCGCGCAGCGTGCCGGCGGCGCGGGCCGCCATCGACCGCGCCACGCGCACCGACAGCGCCGCCGCCACCGCACCGTTTGCCTTGACGCAGGTGCCCGGCGACGACAGCGGCGTGGTCGTCTACCGCGCGCTGTATGCCGACGGTGCACTGGCCCAGCCCGACAGCCGCCGCGCCGCGCTGCGCGGCATGGTGTTCGTGACGCTGCGCATGCAGGCCGTGCTGGACGCCGCGCGCCAGGGCGCCCTGCCCTACCTGCGCTGGTGCCTGATCGACACCGACCCCACGATCGCGCGCCGCCGCCTGGCCGGCCCGAGCGGCTGCGAGCAGGTGAGCGGTGCCACCCCCGGCACCACATCCGGCACCACACCCGGCCGGCCGGAAGGCACCGCGGCGATCGGCGACCGCCTGGTGCACCACCGGGCCCTGGCCTTTGCCGGCCGCCACTGGGACCTGGTGCTCAGCGCGCCGGCCGCCGAGGTGCCCGACGCCGGCCGCGGCAATGCCTGGCTGTTCTCGCTGGTGGGGTTGCTGGCCACCGGGGTGCTGACCGTGCTGCTGCTGGTGGTGACCGGGCGCACACGGCGCATCGAGGCCGCCGTGGCCGAACGCACCACCGAGCTCGAGCACGAGGTGGCCGAGCGCGAGCGCACCGAGCGCGCGCTGCGCGACAGCGAGCGGCGCCTGCGCAACATCTTCGACCAGGCGCCGGTGGGCATCATCTACGCCGACCTGGACGGACGCATCCGTGAGGCCAACCCGCGGCTGCGCGAGATGACCGGCCTGGACGCCGACACGCTGGCGCAGCGCCGCATCCCCGAGCTGCTGCATCCCGACGACCAGCCGGCCGCGGCGGCCCGCCTGGCGCAGTTGCTGCGGGGCGGGCCGGTCGCACCCTGGCCCCCCGCGCGGCTGAACCCGCCCGCGCCCGCGCCCGCGCCCGAGGCCTGGGTGCAGGCACGCTGCAGCGTGCTGCTCGACGCCGTGGGCCGCCCCGAGCGCCTGGTGGCGGTGATGGAGGACATCACCGACCAGCGCCGCCGCCAGGAGGCCGAGCAGGGCCGTGCCCGCGCCGAATCGGCCAACCTGGCCAAGAGCGAGTTCCTCTCGCGCATGAGCCATGAGCTGCGCACCCCGCTCAACGCCATGCTGGGCTTCGCGCAGCTGCTGGAACTGGACCGCCGCCAGCCGCTGGCCCCGCACCAGGCCGGCTGGGCGGCGCAGATCCTGCGCGCCGGCTGGCATCTGCTGGAGATGATCAACGACACGCTGGACCTGTCGCGCATCGAGGCCGGCGAGCTGCGCCTGCAGCCCGGCGTGGTGGCCCTGGCGCCGCTGGTGCACCACTGCGTCGCGATGGTCGAGACCGCCGCCGCACAGCGCGGCATCCAGATCGACCTGCAGCTGGCCGACGACACCCCCGAACTGCTGGCCGACGAGACACGCCTGCGCCAGGTGCTGACCAACCTGCTGAGCAATGCCGTCAAGTACAACGTCGACCAGGGCCGCATCCGCATCGCGTCGCAAGCCCTCGACGGCGGCCGCGGCGTCGAGCTGCGCGTCAGCGACACCGGCCTGGGCCTCAGCGAGGCGCAGATGGCCGAGCTGTTCCAGCCCTTCAACCGTCTGGGCCGCGAGCATGGCAGCGTCGAAGGCACCGGCATCGGCCTGGTCATCAGCCGTCGGCTGGCCGAGCTGATGGGCGGCAGCCTGCATGCCGAGCGCGGACAAGGTGCACCGGGCGCCACCGGCGCCACCTTCGTGCTGCGCCTGCCCTCGGCCGTGCAGGCGCCGGCCGTCAGCCCGGGCGCCGCGCCGTCGCCGCTGGATGCCCCGCAGCCGGCCTACCGCCAGCGCCATGTGCACTACATCGAGGACAACGAGACGAATGTCGAGGTGCTGCGCGGCGTGCTGCTGCAGCGCCCGCAGGTGCGGCTGAGCGTGTCGACGCTGGGCCTGGAGGGCCTGGACGCGGTGCGGCGCGACCCGCCCGACCTGCTGCTGCTGGACATGCACCTGCCCGACATCGACGGCCTGGCGCTGCTGCAGCGCCTGCAGGCCGACCCGGCCTGCGCCCGCGTGCCGGTGGTGGCGCTGTCGGCCGACGCCACGCCGGCGCGGGTGCAGCAGGCGCTGGCCAGCGGCGCACGGCACTACCTGACCAAGCCGCTGGACCTGGCGCGCTTCCTGGAAGTGCTGGACGCCCAGTTGGCCGCCTGACCTGGGTCAAGGCCCGGAACAGCGCCGGCGCGGGCGGTTTCCCTTCCTTAGCACTCCTCTCGGGTGAGTGCTAATATGAACGGAACCAAATGTCTACGGAGCTCTCCACAGCACCATGACCACCTTGTCCTCCACCACTGCGCTGTCGGTTCGTGACCCCTGGGCCCTGGTGCCCTCGCTGGGCAACCTGGATGCCTACGTGTCCGCCGTGAACCAGCTGCCCATGCTGACGCAGGACGAAGAAAGCACCTACGCCCGCCGCCTGCGCGACGCGGGCGATCTGGACGCCGCCGGCCGCCTGGTGCTGTCGCACCTGCGTCTGGTGGTCAGCGTGAGCCGCCAGTACCTGGGCTACGGCCTGCCGCAGGGCGACCTGATCCAGGAAGGCAACGTGGGCCTGATGAAGGCCGTCAAGCGCTTCGACCCCGAACAGGGCGTGCGCCTGGTCAGCTACGCGCTGCACTGGATCAAGGCCGAGATCCACGAGTACATCCTGCGCAACTGGCGCATGGTCAAGCTGGCCACCACCAAGGCGCAGCGCAAGCTGTTCTTCAACCTGCGTTCGATCAAGCAGAGCCTGAAGGGCGACGCCGCCGACGCCGACCTGCACCGCAACACGCTGTCGGCCGCCGAGATCGAGCGCGTGGCCACGCAGCTGAACGTCAAGGCCGACGAGGTGGTGGAGATGGAAACCCGCCTGTCGGGCGGCGACGTGGCGCTGGAGCCGCAGGCCGACGACGGCGACGAAGGCGGCTACGCCCCGATCGCCTACCTGGCCGACGAGCGCAGCGAACCCACCCGCGTGCTGGAAGACCGCCGCCGCGACGCGCTGTCGGGCGACGGCCTGCTGCGCGCACTGGATGTGCTGGACGCCCGCAGCCGCCGCATCGTCGAGGAGCGCTGGCTGAAGGTGAATGACGACAGCTCGGGCGGCATGACGCTGCACGAACTGGCGGCTGAATACGGCGTCAGCGCCGAGCGCATCCGCCAGATCGAGGTGGCGGCGATGAAGAAGATGCGCAAGGCGCTGGAGGCCACGGCCTGATCAGCGGGCGCGCCGCCGGGCGCCGGCGAGCAGCAGGCCACCGGCAGCCAGCAGCGCCCAGCTGGCGGGCTCGGGCACGGCCGACAGCGTGGACAGGTTGACGTTGTCCAGCCCTGCGGTCTCGAAGGTCGCGGGGCGCGCCGGGTCGCTGACGGCGAACTCCATCTTGATGCTGAGCGTCTTCACCGAGCCCAGCACATTGGCGAACACCACCGGATCCAGCACCAGCGAATAGGTGTGCCACAGACCGTCGTTGGCGGGTTGGCCGACGCCGGCCACGTCCACGGTGATGCCGGAGCCGGCCGTGTGGGTCAGCGTCACCTGGCCGAACGGCGCCCAGTAGTCGGTGTGGCCGCTGAGGTTGCGGACCTGGAAGGACAGCGTGGCGCCCATGTACGCGGACCAGTCGACGCCGCCCAGGTTCAGCACCGCCAGCATGTCGCGGCTGTCCAGGTCGGTGAAGCGCAGGTAGCCACCGCTGGCACCGCCAGTGGCCTGCCAGGTCATCTCGCCACCTTCCACCACCGTCCAGCCTTCGGCTCCAGCATCGAAGCCATGGTGCAGGTCGGCCCGCGCCGGCAACGCCACCAGGCCGGCGGCAGCGATCAAGGGGGCGAGTAGCGGCTTGAGCAGACGGGGCATGTCGGGTCTCCGGAGGCGGTGTCGTGATCTGACAAGCTACCACGTCAGATGCCAAACCGTCTCCCCCCAGAACCCGGTCAGCTTGTTTCGGCGAGTAACGTCTTCAGGTCCTCGGCCAGGGCCTTGCCACCGCCGCCGTAGCGCACGAACAGGCGCACGCGGCCCTGGGTGTCGAACACGTAGGAGCCGGCCGTGTGGTCGATGGTGTAGCTGGTGTCGGTCTTGCCGGGCACCCTGCTGAAGAACACCTTGAATTCCTTGGCCGCCGCCTGGGTCTGCTCGGGCGTGCCGCGCAGGCCCAGCATGTCGGGGCCGAAATTGGCCACATAGGCCTTCAGCAGCTCGGCGGTGTCGCGCTCGGGATCCACCGTGACGAAGATGCCCTGCACCTTGGCGCCGTCGGACCCCAGGCTGCGCTTGACCTCGGCCAGTTCGCCCATCGTGGTGGGGCACACATCGGGGCACTGGGTGTAGCCGAAGAACACCACCACCAGCTTGCCCTTGAACTCGGCCAGCGTGCGCGCCTTGCCGTCGGGGTCGTTCAGGTTGAGCTGGCGGGCGTAGTCGGCGCCGGTGATGTCCACGCCCTTGAAGGACGCGCGGCTGCCGCCGGCGCCAGGGGCGCCGCGTTCGCAGCCGGTGAGCACACCCGCGGCCAGCAGCGCGGCGGCCAGGGCCAGGGCGCGCCGGCGCGAAGGCAGGAAAGTCAGGACAGCCATGGCATCAGGTAGTGGTCGACCAGCAGCGCGGCAAACAGCAGCGCGAGGTAGAGGATGGAGAAACGGAAGGTCTTGCGCGCCAGCGCGTCGCTGTAGTCACGCCACAGCATGATGCCGTAGGCGATGAACCACCCGCCCAGCACCACGGCCGACACCAGGTACACCCAGCCACTCATGCGGATGATGAAGGGCAGCAGCGTGGCCGCGAACAACACCAGGGTGTAGAGCAGCACGTTCAGCCGCGTGAAGTCGGAGCCATGCGTGACCGGCAGCATCGGCAGGCCCGAGCGACGGTAGTCCTCCACCCGGTACAGCGCCAGCGCCCAGAAGTGCGGCGGCGTCCACAGGAAGATGATCAGGCACATGACCACGGCCTCGGGGCCGACGTCGTCGCGCATCGCGGCCCAGCCCAGCACCGGCGGCATGGCGCCCGAGGCACCGCCGATGACGATGTTCTGCGGCGTCATCGGCTTGAGCACCACGGTGTAGACGATGGCGTAGCCGACGAAGGTGGCGAAGGTCAGCCACATGGTCAGCGGGTTCACCCAGACGTACAGCAGCGCACTGCCGATGGCGCACAGCACCACCGAGAACGCCAGCGCCTGGGCATTGCCCAGTTCGCCCTTGGCCGTGGGCCGCCAGGCGGTGCGCGCCATCTTGCGGTCGATGGCCTGTTCGACCAGGCAGTTGAACGCCGCCGCGGCGCTGGCCACCAGCCAGATGCCGACGGCCGCCGGCACGGCCAGGCCCAGGCGCGGCACGCCGGGCTCGGCCAGCAGCATGCCGATGACGGCGCAGAACACGATCAGCTGCACCACGCGCGGCTTGGTCAGCGCCCAGTACTGGCGCCAGACGGATGCCGGCGGGGGCGTGGACAGGGTGGACGTCGAAGACATCGGCGAAGGCGTTTCTCGAAGACGGATCAGACGGTGCGCAGCCGCTGCGTGCGGCCGGCAGAGTTCAGGGACGAAGCGGGCGCGGCCTGCCCGGCGCGCACGCGCGCCAGCAGCGAGGTGAGCACGCCCACCAGCGCAGCGGCGCCGCCGCTGTGCGCCAGGGCGCCGGCGATCGGCCAGCCCAGCACCACGTTGGACAGGCCGCTGCCGGCCTGCGCCAGCACCAGCGCCAGCAGCGCCAACGCATAGCGGCGCTGCGCGACGCCGCCGTGGCGATGCAGCACCCAGGCCAGCGCCAGCAGTGCCGCGAAGGCCACCAGCGCGAAAGCGCGGTGCACCAGGTGGATGGCGACCAGTGCCTCGAAGGGCAGGAAACCGCCGTGCCCGGCGCGGCCCAGCTCGCGCAGCAGCGTGAAGCCATGCGCCATGTCGGCCGCCGGCCACCACTGGCCATTGCAGGTGGGGAAACCGCTGCAGGCCATCACCGCGTAATTGGTGCTCACCCAGCCGCCCAGCGCCACCTGCACCAGCACCACGGCCAGCACGGCTCCGGCGAACCACGGTGACGGTCCGCGGCGCCCGGTGGCCGAGGCCGCCAGCAGGGGCCGGTCGCGGAAGGATTCATGCTGCTGAACCAGCAGCGCCAGCAGCACCATCGCCCCCAGCAGGTGCAGCGTGACGATGGCCGGGTAGAGCTTGAGCGTGACCGTGTACTTGCCGAACAGGCCCTGCACGATCACCCACACCAGCGTGGCCACCGGCCACCAGGGCGAATGCGGCAGCGCCCGGCGTGCACGCCAGCTCACCGCGGCCGCCACCAGGATCAGCACCCCAACCACCATGGCCAGGTAGCGGTGGATCATCTCGATCCAGGCCTTGGCCACCGTCACCGGTCCGGTGGGCATGGCGGTCTGGGCGGCCAGGATCTCCTCGTGTGCCGCCAGCGGGTGGGCCTCGCCGTAGCAGCCGGGCCAGTCGGGGCAGCCCAGCCCTGAATCGGTGAGCCGGGTGAAGGCGCCGAAGACGATCAGGTCGAAGGTCAGGAACAGCGTCAGCGCCGTCAGCGCCGCCAGACGGGTGCGCGTGTCGGCGCCGCGCTGGCGCAGCCACCACCAGGCCAGCGGCAGCAGCGCACCCACGCCGGCCATCAGCGCCAGGCGCAGCAGCGGTGACAGATCGACGGCCGAAGGCGTCATGGGCGGCTCGCAGGGCCCATGGCGGGGTCGGCCGCAGCCGCCGCCGCGCCGATCAGCGCCTGGCGACCCGGCTGGTCCCAGCCAGCCGAGGCCCGCAGCAAGCGCTCGATGTCGCGCTTGACCTTGGCCGGGTCGGCATCCACCGGCTGGCGCATCATCCACTGGCCGTGCGGATCGACGATGTACAGGTGGTCCTCCAGCGCCTGCCCCGGCGCCGGCTTCAGCCAGGCGGCCACGGCCTCGCGCGGCAGGCGCAGGATGTTCATGCCCGGCGTGGCCTCCAGCGCCTGGCGCAGGGCCGGCGTGACCGGCGCGTCGTCGACCACCAGCCACAGCTTGTCGATGCGGTCACGCTCGCGGCCGGTCATCTCGCGCAACTGCCGCTGCATGAACAGGCGCTTCTCGCAGGCCGCCGCGCACGCACCACTGTCCACCGCCACCAGCAGCCACTGCCCCGCCAGTCCACGCAGCGCCTGCGGCGCCCCGGCCAGCGTGCGGCCCTCCAGCGCAGGCATCGCCAGCGGCGACACCAGCGTGCCGTAGGCCGTGCCCGTGGGCCGCACCACGTAGAAGGTGAAGTAGCTGGCGATCACCGGCGCGGCACAGACGGCCAGCACCAGCAGCATCTTGATGCGGCCCGTCGCGCGCTGGCGCACCACCACATCGCCAGGCGACGGCAGCGAATGCACCACCAGGCCCAAGGGTTCATCGGCCGGTGCGGCGTGGCGCGGGGCCTCAGCGGCGGCGGGGTCGGAGGATTTGGAACCAGACATACAGGCCCGTGATCAAGGCGCTGAGCGCAAACCACTGGAAGGCATAACCGTGGTGCTTGCTCACATCCAGCGTGGCGGTCGGCCACTGGCGCAGCAGACCGTCATCGGGGTTGGGGGCAGGCGTCGAAGTGGCGTCAGCCGGTGCGGCCAGGGGCCGCTCGGCGTCGGTCTGCTGCAGCGACAGGGGCCGCAGAGCGATGCCCGCCTCGCGGGCGAATGCATCGGTGTCGAGATTCTGCCGGATGCGCCCGGACTCGGCCGCGCCCAGCTCGAACAGCTTGCCCGGCGGCGGGGCGATGCGGCCAGGGACCAGCACCTCGCCGTCCGGTGTGGCCAGGGCCGGCAGCGCGCTGCGATCGCGCGGATCACGCGGCATCCAGCCGCGCTGCACCAGCACCGCATCGCCGGGGCCGAGCTGCAAGGGCGTGAGCACATAGAAGCCGACGCGCCCGTTCATCTGCCGGTTGTCGAGGTACACCGTGTGCCTCGCGAGCCAACGCCCGCGCAATGCGGTGCGGCGGTAATGCTGCTCGGCGGCCGCGGCCGGCGTGCGCGCCAGCGCGTCGGCAGCCAGCGGCGACAGCGCGGCTCGGCCTTCGATGCGCGTGTGCAGGTCGGTCTTCTGCCGCGCGCGGTCGAGCTGCCACACGCCCAGGCGAGCGGTCAGCGCCACACTGGCCAGGGCCGCCGCCAACACCACCCATCGCCCCCTCGTCAGCATGCGCCGGGGCCCCGTCGATAATCGCAGCCGATGAAAGCCGTGATCGTGATCGCCCTGGTGTTCGTGCTGGTCGCCCTGGCCAGCGCGGGCCTGTTCATGCTGCGCGGTGGCCAGCCCGGCGACGATGGCTCGCCCGGGCAGCGCGACAAGCGCATGGCCCGCGCGCTGGCGCTGCGGGTGGGGCTGTCGATCGCGCTGTTCCTGTTCATCCTGTTGTCGTGGTGGATGGGCTGGGTGCAGCCCTCGGGCCTGCCGGTGGGCCGCTGAACGACGCGCCTGGGCGCTGAAAACGACAGACGCCGCGGGTGGCGGCGTCTGCTGGGGATGTCGGCCCGGGCACTGCCCGGCCGACGCTGCGCGGTGATGGTGGCGATCAGCCCTGGCTCACAGCCAGTAGACCAGGAAGTACAGGCCCAGCCACACCACGTCCACGAAGTGCCAGTACCAGGCGGCGCCTTCGAAGCCGAAGTGACGCTCGGCGCTGAAATGGCCCTTCTGCAGGCGCAGCGTGATGAACAGCAGCATCAGCATGCCCACGAACACGTGGAAGCCGTGGAAGCCGGTCAGCATGAAGAACGTGGAGCCGAAGATGCCCGACGTGAGCTTGAGGTTGAGCTCATGGTAGGCGTGGTAGTACTCGTAGCCCTGGAAGCACAGGAACACGACCCCCAGCAGCACGGTGATCCACATCCAGCTGATCGTCTTGGCGCGCTGGCCGGCGATCAGGGCGTGGTGGGCGATGGTCAACGTCAGGCCCGAGGTCAGCAGGATGGCGGTGTTCAGCGTGGGGATGGGCCACGGACCCATGGTGCTGAACGGCTCGACCGTGCCGCCGGGGGCGGCGGTGGCGCCACCGCCGGCGCTGGGCCAGATGGCCTTGAAGTCGGGCCACAGCAGCTGGTGCTCCAGGTTGCCCAGCATCGGCAGCGCATGGGCACGGGCCCAGTACAGCGCGCCGAAGAAGGCCGCGAAGAACATCACCTCCGAGAAGATGAACCAGCTCATGCTCCAGCGGTACGAGGTGTCGATGCGCTTGGAGTACAGGCCGGTCTCGCTCTCGTGGATGGCGTCCTTGAACCACACGAACAGCGTGCGCAGCCAGATCACCAGGCCGAGCAGCAGCGAGTACTTGCCCCAGTCGGCCCCGTTGACCCACTGGCCGGCGCCCAGGATCACGAAGAACAGGCCCAGCGCGGCCATGGCCGGATGCGCCGACGGCGCCGGCACGAAGTAGTAAGGGGTCACCCCATTGGGCGTGGCTGCGGACATCTTGTGTGTTCTCCTCGTAACCTCGTTGACTTCGATGGACTGTTTCAGTATCGGATGGAAGGCGATGGGGTCAACCGGCGGCCACGCCGCTGGCCACCACCCACCGCACCAGCAGCACCAGCGCCAGCACGAACAGTGCGGCGCCGGCAATGCCGGCCATGATCACGTGCACCGGATTGAGCTTGCTCACATCCTGCGCGTAGTCGGACGACCGGCGTACGCCGAAGAACGACCAGGCCACGGCCTTGATCGTCTGCAGCAGCGAAGCGGGCCGCTGCGCGGCGTTGCGCAGGTCGTCGCTCATGTGCCCTGCCCCACGGGCACCGGGGCCTGCGCGGTCTTCTTGCCCACCTGCTTGCCGGCCACCTCGAAGAAGGTGTACGACAAGGTGATGGTGGTCACGTCACGCGGCAGCTTGGGATCGACGTAGAACACCACCGGCCACTGCTTGGCCTCGCCGGCCTGCAGCGTGTACTCGTTGAAGCAGAAGCACTCGAGCTTGTTGAAGTGGCTGCCGGCCTGCAACGGCGCATAGCTGGGAATGGCCTGCGCGGCCATCGTGCGGTCCTGCTTGTTGCGGAACTCGTACATCACCGTGGCCAGTTCACCCGGATGCACCTTCATCGAGCTCACCGCGGGCTTGAAGTCCCAGGGCCCGCGCGCGTTGGCGTCGAACTCGACGGTGATGGTGCGGCTGGTGTCGACCTGCGTGTTGGCCTTGCGGGCCGCATTGCTGCTGAGCCCGGCGCCGGTGACACGCTCACTGACCGACAGCACGTTGATGCCCAGGGCATCGCAGATCGTGCGGTACATCGGCACCAGCGCATAACCGAAGCCGAACATCGCCAGCGCCACCACACTCAGCTTGCCCAGCATGCGCCGGTTGTCGCGGCGCAGGGCGTGGAGCATCGAGCCGAAGGCCATGGTGTGCGAGCCTGGGCGTCAGCGGCCGAAGAGCACGATCTTGGCCACGAAGCCCAGACCGAAGACCACGGCCACCGAAGCCAGCACCACGGCCAGCTTCAAATTGGCCTTGCGCTGCTGTTGCTGCTGAACGGAATCGACCATGGCCTCGGGCAAGGGGTGGCTTGAACGATCAGCCCAGCACGCGGGTGGCGCTGGCGTCCAGCTTGGGCGGGTTCTCGAAGGTGTGGAACGGGGCCGGCGACGGCACTTCCCACTCCAGACCTTCGGCGGCCTCCCAGGGCTTCTGCGGGGCCTTCTGGCCCTGGCCGCGCATCATCGGCACGACGATGAACAGGAAGAAGTAGACCTGGGCGAAGCCGAAGGCGAAGGCACCGATCGAGGCGATCTGGTTGAAGTCGGTGAACTGCATCGGGTAGTCGGCATAGCGACGCGGCATGCCGGCCAGACCCAGGAAGTGCATCGGGAAGAAGGTGACGTTGAACGCGATCAGCGACCACCAGAAGTGCAGCTTGCCGCGGAATTCGGAGTACATCACCCCGGTCCACTTCGGGCCCCAGTAGTACACGCCGGCGAACAGCGCGAACAGCGAGCCGGCCACCAGCACGTAGTGGAAGTGCGCCACCACGTAGTAGGTGTCCTGCAGCTGGATGTCCACCGGCGCCATCGACAGGATCAGGCCGGTGAAGCCGCCCATCGTGAACACGAAGATGAAGCCCACGGCCCACAACATCGGGGTCTCGAAGGTCATCGAGCCGCGCCACATCGTGGCCACCCAGTTGAAGATCTTCACGCCCGTGGGCACGGCGATCAGCATCGTGGCGTACATGAAGAACAGCTGGCCGGTCACCGGCATGCCGGTGGCGTACATGTGGTGCGCCCAGACGATGAACGACAGGATGGCGATCGAGGCCGTGGCGTACACCATCGAGGTGTAGCCGAACAGGCGCTTGCGGGCGAAGGCCGGGACGATGGCGCTCACGATGCCGAAAGCCGGCAGGATCATGATGTACACCTCGGGGTGCCCGAAGAACCAGAAGATGTGCTGGTACATGATCGGGTCACCACCGCCGGCCGGGGTGAAGAAGCTGGTGCCGAAATGGCGGTCGGTCAGCGTCATCGTGATGGCACCGGCCAGCACCGGCATCACCGCGATCAGCAGGTAGGCGGTGATCAGCCAGGTCCAGGCGAACAGCGGCATCTTCATCAGCGTCATGCCGGGCGCGCGCATGTTCAGGATGGTGACGATGATGTTGATCGAGCCCATGATCGAGCTGGCGCCGAGGATGTGCATCGCGAAGATGCCGGCGTCCATGCTGGGGCCCATCTGCAGCGTCAGCGGCGCGTACAGCGTCCAGCCGGCCGCAGGTGCGCCACCGGGCATGAAGAAGCTGCCGGCCAGCATGATGGCCGCGGGGATCATCAGCCAGAAGCTGAAGTTGTTCATCCGCGCGAAGGCCATGTCGCTGGCGCCGATCTGCAGCGGAATCATCCAGTTCGCGAAGCCCACGAAGGCCGGCATGATGGCGCCGAACACCATGATCAGCCCGTGCATCGTGGTGAACGAGTTGAACAGTTCGGGGTTGAAGAACTGCAGACCCGGCTTGAACAGTTCGGCGCGGATGCACAGCGCCAGGATGCCGCCGATCATCAGCATGGCGAACGCGAACAACAGGTACATCGTGCCGATGTCCTTGTGGTTGGTCGCGAACACCCAGCGGCGCCAGCCGTGCAGCGGGCCGTGGTCGTGGTGGTCATCGTGGGCCGCGTGGCCGTGATGGTCGAGGACAGCGCTCATGGTGCGAGGCCTTTGCTTATCGGTCGTATGCGGGAATGGCGGAGGCGGTGATCACTTGCGCAGCGCCAGCACGTCGGCCGGCTGCACCAGTTGACCGGTCTTGTTCGACCAGGTGTTCTTGGTGTACGTGATCACGGCGGCAATCTCGGTGTCGGACAGGGACTTCCAGGCCGGCATCGCACCATTGTTCTGGCCGTTCAGCAGCACGGCGATCTGCTTGGCCTTGTCGGCGTCCTGCACCACCGGCGAGCCGTCGAGTGCCTTGATCGGGCCGGCGCCCTTGCCGTCGGGCTTGTGGCAGACCGCGCAGTTGGCGGCATAGACCTTCTCACCGCGGGCCGACAGGTCTTCCATCTTCCAGACCTTGGCCGGGTCGTCGGCCTTGGCCGCGAGTTCCTTCTTCTTGCCTTCCACCCACTTGGCGTAGTCGGCCTGCGACAGCACCTTCACATGGATGGGCATGTAGGCGTGCTCCTTGCCGCACAGCTCGGCGCACTGCCCGTAGAAGTCGCCGGTCTTCTCGGCGCGGAACCATGTGTCGCGCACGAAGCCGGGAATGGCGTCCTGCTTGACCGCGAAGGCCGGCACCATCCAGGCGTGAATCACGTCGTTGGCGGTGGTGATGATACGGATCTTCTTGTTGACCGGCACCACCAGCGGGTTGTCCACCTTCAGCAGGTAGTTGTCACCGGCGGGCTTGCCCGCGTCGGACATCTGGCGCTGGCCGACATCGAGCGTGGAGACGAAGCCGATGCCCTCGCCCTCGCCCTTCAGGTAGTCGTAGCCCCACTTCCACTGGTAGCCGGTGGCCTTGATGGTCAGGTCGGCGTTGCTGGTGTCCTTCATGGCCACCACGGTCTTGGTGGCCGCCAGGCCCATGGCCGTGACGATCAGGAAGGGCACGATGGTCCAGGCGATCTCGACCGCCACGCTCTCGTGGAAGTTGGCCGACTTGGCGCCGACCGATTTGCGGTGCTTGATGATCGAATAGAACATCACGCCGAACACGGCGACGAAGATCACCGCGCACACCACCAGCAGACCGTAGTGCAGGGTCTGCACCTCGGCCGCGATCTTGGTGACCGGCGGATGCAGGTCCAGCTGGTTCACCGCCGGGCCACCCGGCAGATTGCCGACGGCCAGCGCCGATTGCGCGGCTGCCGCCGCGAGCAGACCGGTCAGGCCCTGACCGATCCGTTGCCACCTCGTGTTCTTCGTCATCATCGTCATTGCTGCTCTTCGTGAACCACAACCCGTTCGCCGGCGGCGCGCATCAGATGCAGCGCCCGGCGCAGCTCCTTTGCCAACTCCACCCGCAGCTCGGGCCGCACGTGACGCCCGATGCGCACGCTGCGGCCTTCGCCGGACAACTCCACCAGCGAGCCATCTTCGGCCGCCGGCTCCACCCTCAACCACTCGGCGCGGAACGACATGCGCTCGACACCGGGGCCCACATGCTGCTCGACGGTCACTTCGCGACCGCTGAGCAGAACGGTCTCGCGGTCTCCTGCATGCCGCGCCACCACCAGCAGCGCCACACCCACGGCCACGAGCTCGATCCCGGTGAACATCACCACCAACCCGACACCATGCCACCAGAAGCCGCCTGCGACCAGCAGTGAAACCGAGCACAACAACAGGTAGGCAGCCACCAGTTGACGCGGGCTGATCGAGACATTGCGTCTCAAATCGAAACACCAGCCGGCAGGCGCCTCGATGCGCCGCGCAAAGCGCCAACTCCCATCCCGCCTCGGCGCGGAAGGCGCAGGCCAGGGGCTGGGAGCAAAGGCAACGGTCATGGGGTTGAGGGCATGGGGTGTTGCGACGTCGCAAACCTGGGCGCACCGCCCGGGATCACGACAGGCCAGCAACTTGATCCAGAGCAAGCACGGTGGACACGACCCTCATCAAGTCGACCGTTTATGCGGCAGATCAATGCTGAATTCTAGCTGACTGATCCAGTTGGGCTGGCGCCTGCGCGACGGCCGGCACACGGTCGGCCGGGTCAAACGGCGCGACGCCGGGTCTTCAGTGAATCGCGCACGCTGTCCAGCGACACCGCCACCGGCTCACCGGCACGCGCGCGCGGCGCAGCCTTGAAGGCATGGCCGTAGACCAGTTCCACGGTCAGACCGATGCGCCCCTGCGTGTCGGCGCGTGCGGCCAGGGCCTCGTACAGGCGCCGCCGCCAGCGCGGCGTGCGCAGTCCTGCGGGGCGCGCGGCCGCCAGATTGCCGCCCAGGCCACGCAACTCAGCCAGCAGGGCCTCGGGCGACGACCAGTGCAGGCGAAGCGTCTCCTGGTCCATCACCGGATCGGCAAAGCCCGCGTGCACCAGCTGGTCGCCGATGTCGTGCATGTCGGTGAAGGGCGGATGCGGCGCGGGCCAGCCGGCCTCGGCATACAGCGCGCGCAGCTCGCGCCAGGTGTCCGGGCCGAAGGTGCTGAACATCAGGAAGCCGCCCACCGCCAACGCGGCGTGCCAGCGCGCCATCAGCGCCACCGGGTCGGGCACGGCATGCAACATCAGGTTGGCCCACAGCATCTGCGCCTGGCCGGGCGGCACGGCCGCCTCGTCGATCACCGCCTGGACCAAGGCCTGGCGCCGACGCCATGCCCACCAGGGCGCCTGCAACTGCGCACGGCTGCGCTCAGCCAGCGCCGGCGTGGGCTCGACCGCGCGCCGCTCGGCCTGCGGCCACACCGCCTGCACGGACGGTGCGCTGGCACCCAGCCAGCCCCACCAGTCGAGCCACTGCGCCGGGGCCTCGCGGATCACGGCCAGGCGCTCGGCCATGCGGCCGGCGGCTTCCTGATGCAGCCACGGCGGACTGTCTGCGCGGGCCAGGCGGTCCAGTTGCCGCGCCAGCGCCCGGGCATCGACGAGGGGCGGCGGGGGGCTCGGATCGGGCATGGGCGCGCAGTATATTGAGCCGATGTCGACCGCCCCGGGCCTGCTCGGCAAGACCTTGCGCAGCCTGCGGCACGCCAGGCCGGCATGGCCGCGGCCCTGCGCGGTGTGTGGCGGCTGGAGCCCGACCACGCTGTGCCGGGCCTGCCTGCAGCGCTTCGCGCCCGAGCGCCCACGCTGTACGGTGTGCGCCCTGCCCACCGCGCAGGGCGGCGTCTGCGGCGGCTGCCTGCAGGCACCACCGGCCTTCGTGGCCACCGCGGCCGCGGTGGATTACGGCTTTCCATGGGACCGGCTGATCGGCGCCTTCAAGTTCCAGCAACAGCCCGAGTGGGCCACCGCGCTGGCCGGGTTGATCGACACCGCCGTGGTGCGCCACGCCACGCTGCCCGACGCGCAGTGCGTGCTGCCGGTGCCGCTGTCGCGCGAGCGCCTGGCCGAGCGCGGCTACAACCAGGCCTGGGAACTGGCCCGCCGCCTGGCCGCACGGCGTGGCCTGCCGGCCGGGGCTGGCTGGCTGCTGCGCCTGCGCGACACGCCGCACCAGGTGGGCACCGGCCGTGCCGAGCGCCTGCGCAACCTGCGCGCGGCGATGTGGGTGACGCCCGAAGGTGCCGCCGCGCTGCGCGGCCGGCACGTGGCCCTGGTGGACGATGTGCTGACCACCGGCGCCACCGCCCAGGCCGCCAGCCTGGCCTTGCACGCGGCCGGCGCGGCCAGCGTGCAGCTGTGGGTGCTGGCACGCACCCCGGCCCCGGACGCCTGAACCTCGCCGCCACGCCAGCGGCCTTGGCGCCACGGCACACGCGACAATCGGGCCCCATGTTCCACATCGTCCTGGTGCACCCCGAGATCCCGCCGAACACCGGCAACGTGATCCGCCTGGCAGCCAACACCGGCTGCACGCTGCACCTGGTGGAGCCGCTGGGCTTCTCGATGGACGACAAGCTGCTGCGCCGCGCCGGGCTGGACTACCACGAGTACGCCGCCGTGCAGCGCCATGCCGACTGGGCCGCGCTGCAGGCCGCTCATGCGACGCAGGGCGGGCGCCTGTTCGCCTTCACCACGCGCGGCGCCCTGCCCTTTGCGGAGGCCTCGCGCCAGGGTTGGCAACCGGGCGACTGGTTCGTGTTCGGTGCCGAATCGGCCGGCCTGCCCGAGGCCGTGCGCGAGGGCTTCGCGCCCGATCGCCGCGTGCGCCTGCCGATGCGGCCGGGCCAGCGCAGCCTGAACCTCAGCAACACCGTCGCGGTGGTGGTGTTCGAGGCCTGGCGCCAGCAGGGCTACGCCGAAGGGGTGTGAGGCTGCTCGGGCCGCGCCCCGCGGCCCATCAGCCCGCGCAGCGCCTGGGCCGGCGTGGCCTGCCCCTGCAGCACGGCCACCACGGCATCGGTGATCGGCATGTCCACGCCGGCGGCGCGGGCGCGCAGCTGCAGCGTGGCCGCGGTGTACACGCCCTCGGCCACATGGCCCAGCTGCGCCAGGATCTCAGGCAGCGCCCGGCCCTCGGCCAGCAACAGGCCCACCTTGCGGTTGCGCGACAGGTCGCCGGTGGCGGTGAGCACCAGGTCGCCCAGGCCCGACAGGCCCATGAAGGTGTCGGCGCGTGCACCGAGCGCCACGCCCAGGCGGGTCATCTCGGCCAGGCCGCGGGTGATCAGCGCGGCGCGTGCGTTCTGGCCCAGCTTCAGGCCATCGGCGATGCCGGTGGCGATCGCCATCACGTTCTTCACGGCGCCGCCCACCTCCACGCCCACCGGATCAGGCGAGGTGTAGATGCGCAGGCTCTCGCTGTGGAAGGCCTGCACCGCCAGCTCGCACAGCGCCGCATCGGCGCTGGCCGCCACCAGGGCCGAGGGCTGGCCGCGCGCCACCTCCAGCGCGAAGCTGGGGCCGGACAGCACGCCCGCGCGCAGGTCGGGCCGGGTGTCGCGGGCGATCTCATGGCCCAGCGCGCCGCTGCCCTGCTCGAAGCCCTTGCTGAGCCACAGCACGCGGCAGCCCGGCGGCAGCGCCGCCAGGCGCTCGCGCAGACCGGCGGTGGGCGCGCCGATGATGGCCAGACCTTGCGCGCTAAGCGCACGGGCCTCGTCCACGTCGTGGCCGATGCGCAGTGCGTCGGGCAGCACGATGTCGGGCAGGTAGCGCGTGTTGCGCCGGGTGCGCGCCATCTCGGCGGCCTGGGCGGCATCGCGCGCCCACAGCAGCACCGGGTGGCGGGGCGCGGCGGCGACGGCCAGCGCAGTGCCCCAGGCACCAGCGCCCCAGACGACGATGGGCAAGGATTCAGCCATGGGTGGAGCCATGGATCGGGTCAGGTGAGGCGCCGGCCGCGCGGTGGCCGGCCGGCGCGTCGACGACCCGGACTATCAGTTGGCGCCGTTGCCGGCCTGGGCCTGCTGCTGGGCCTCGAACATGGCCTGGAAGTTCACTTCGGTCAGCAGGATCGGCGGGAAGCCGGCGCGCGTGCACACGTCGGACACGATGGCGCGCAGGTACGGGTAGATCATCTGCGGGCAGACGATGCTGAGGATGCCCTGCAGCTGGTCTTGCGGCACGTTGCGGATCTCGAAGATGCCGGCCTGCTTGGCCTCGACCAGGAACAGCGTGCGGTCGCCGACCTTGGTGGTGACGGTGGCGGTGACGGTCACTTCGAAGATGCCGTCGGCCACGCCCTCGGCGCCCATCGACAGGTTGATGTCCACCTGCGGCTGCTGCTGCTCGAGCAGGATCTGCGGCGAGTTCGGCTGCTCCAGCGACAGATCCTTCAGGTACATGCGCTGGATCTGGAACACGGGGGTATCGTCTTGGTCGGCCATGGCGCTCAATCGCTGGGGGATGAAAAAAAGGCCCGCCGCCACAGACCTGAACGGAACGGGCTCGCGGGCTGACTGCGGCGCGGATTATGGCGCAGCGGATGTGACGGTTCGCCGCGCTGCGGCGTGAACGATGGCAGGCTCAGGCGCCCTGCAGCAGCGGCATCAGGCCACCGGCGCGGTCGAGCGCCACCAGGTCGTCGCAGCCGCCCACATGGGTGCCGCCGATGAAGATCTGCGGCACGGTGCGGCGGCCGGTCAGTTCGATCATCTCGTCACGCCGCTCAGGCTGCAGGTCGACGCGCACTTCCTCGATCTGGGCCACGCCGCGCTGCTGCAACAAGGCCTTGGCGCGCACGCAGTAGGGGCAGACCTGGGTCGTGTACATGCGGACCGGGTTCATGGCGAGGCGCACGGGGCGAAAGTTGCAGGGCTGCAAATTGTGGCAGCCGTGCGATACCCCTGCGTCTTCGTGGGCCGATGCCGGATGTGGCAAGCACCACCGTTGCGCCCCGACTCAGGCGAGCGCCGGGCCGTCCCAAGCCGCCCGAGCACCCGCCCGGCGGGTGGTCGCCGTACCCGGCGACCGGGTGCCCCATCTCAGGCGGCCGACTTCTCCACCGGCAGGCTGGCTTCGCGCCAGGCGGCCAGGCCACCCTGCAGGGCCACGGCGCGCTCGTAGCCGGCCTTCTTCAGCTGGTTGGCCGCACGCGTGGCACGCGCGCCGCTGGCGCAGGTCAGGATGACCGGCAGGGCCTTGTTGGACGGCAGCTCCTTGGCGCCGCTGAGTTGGGCCAGCGGCACGTTGCGGGCGCCGGCCGGATGGGCGGCGGCGAATTCCGCCGGTTCGCTGACATCGATCAGCACGCCCTTCTCGCGGTTGATCAACATCACCGCCTCGGCCGTGCCCACGCCGCTGCCCTTTTGCAGCGACTGCCACAGCAGCAGACCGCCCGACGACAACGCCAGGGCGATCAACATCCAGTTGTCGATGATGAACTTCACGATGCGGGCACAGGAAATGGACAGCCGGCGATTATGCCGGCCCGGCTAGACTCGCGGCGCTTTCGGCCCTGCGCCCTGGCTCCGCCCACGACTTTGCTTGCGAACATGAAACTCACCGCCGCCCAACCCGCCACCCGCGTCGTCTTCCTGGTGCTCGATGGCATCGGCGATGGTCCCGGCGACGGCTTCGACGCCGTGGCCCTGGCCCGCACGCCCCACCTCGACCGCCTGCGCCGCGAGGGCCTGGTGACGGCCATCCGCGCGCATGGCACGGCCGTGGGGCTGCCGTCGGACAGCGACATCGGCAACTCCGAGGTCGGCCACAACATCCTGGGCGCCGGCCGCGTGTTCCCGCAGGGCGCCAGCTCGGTGGAGACGGCCATCGCCTCGGGTGCCATCTGGCAGGGCTGCTGGCGCGAGGCCGTGGCCAAGGCACAGGCCGGCGGCACGCTGCACCTGCTGGGCCTGCTGTCGGACGGCAATGTGCATGCGCACGAGCGCCACTTGTTCGCGATGCTCGACCGCGCCGCCGAGGAAGGCCTGAAGCGCGTGCGCGTGCATGTGCTGCTGGATGGCCGCGACGTGATGGACAAGACCGCGCACGTGCACATTGAGCGCCTGGAGCAGCACCTGGCCGCACTGCGCGCCAAGAGCGGCATCGACGCCTGCATCGCCTCGGGCGGCGGCCGCATGGCGATCACGATGGACCGCTACGGCGCTGACTGGCCGATGGTGGCGCGCGGCTGGCAGGCCCATGTGCTGGGCCAGGCGCCGGTGGCCGCATCGGCCATGGCCGCACTGGAGGCCGCCCGCGCCGCCACCGCCGACCTGAGCGACCAGTACGTGCCGGCCTTCGTGGTGGGCGATGCCCAGGGCCAGCCCTGCGGCACGGTGAACGACGGCGATGCGGTGATCCTGTTCAACTTCCGCGGCGACCGGGCCATCGAGATCACCCGCGCCTTCACCGAGGGTGCCAGCTTCACCGATTTCGACCGCCAGCGCGTACCGCAGGTGTTCTTCGCCGGCATGATGCTGTACGACGGCGATGCCGGCATCCCGGCCAACTTCCTGGTGGCGCCGGCGGCGGTGTCCGACACGGTCTCGGAATGCCTGGCCGACACCGGCATCCGCCAGTTCGCCTGCGCCGAGACGCAGAAGTTCGGGCACATCACCTACTTCTGGAACGGCAACAAGTCGGGCAAGTTCAACGAGGCCACCGAGACCTACCTCGAGATCCCGTCGGACCGCGTGCCCTTCGACCAGCGCCCGTGGATGAAAAGCGCCGAGACCGCCGATGCGCTGCTCGAGGCCATTGCCGACCCCGGCTACACCTTCGTGCGCGCCAACTTCGCCGGTGGCGACATGGTGGGCCACACCGGCAAGCTGGAGGCCGCGATCCTGGCCGTGGAATCGGTGGATCTGGCCGTGGGCCGGCTGATGCAGGCCGCCGAGGCGCACAAGCTCTGTCTCGTCGTCACCGCCGACCACGGCAATGCCGAGGACATGGTCGAGCGCGACGGCAAGGGCCAACCCTTGAACGACGCGGCCGGCCAGCCCATGGGCCGCACCTCGCACACGCGCAGCCTGGTGCCTTTCATCGTGCGCGACTACAGCGGCCGCCAACTGCGCCTGGCCGACGTGGCCAAGCCCGGCCTGGCCAACGCGGCGGCCACCATCGTCACGCTGTTGGGCCTGCAGGTGCCGGCGCATTTCGAGCCCAGCCTGGTGAACGTGGTCGGCTGACGCCAGCCACCGTCCACATTCGACAAGGCGCCTTCGGGCGCCTTTTTCATGCCCGCGGCCCGGCGCCACGGGGGTTTGCCCGCATCGGCAGCCATCGGTCAAATTTGTATGATGACCCGATGACTTCAGGGACGAACCGCCGCGATGGCGTCACGGGCCACGCCGCCCCGACCCCCGCGCCGCTGGCGACCGAGCGCCTGTCCGACCGGCTGGCCGCCACGCTGAAGCAGCAGCTCGACTCCGGCGAACTGGCCCCCGACCAGCGACTGCCCACCGAGCAGGCCCTGGCCGCGCAGTACGGCGTGTCGCGCACCGTGGTGCGCGAGGCCGTCAGCCGCCTGCGCGCCGCCGGGCGCCTGGTGGCACGCCAGGGTTCGGGCGTGTACGTGGCGCCGGCAGGCGCGGCCCGAGCGCTGGATTTCGACCCCGAGGTGCTGACCGACCTGGACGCCGTGCTGCAGGTGGTGGAGGTGCGCGGCGCGCTGGAAGGCGAGATCGCCGCGCTGGCCGCCCGGCGCGCCACGCCGGCCCAGCGCCAGGCCATCGCGGTGGCGCTGCAGCGCATCGACGACGCCACCGCCGCCGGCCGCGACGGCGTGGCCGAAGACCTGGCCTTCCACCGCGCCATCGCCGAGGCCAGCGGCAACCCGCAGTTCGGCCGCCTGCTCAACCACCTGGAGCAGTACCTGCGCGAGGCCATGCGCGTGACGCGCGGCAACGAGGCGCAGCGCCAGGACTTTGCCGACGCGGTGCGCGTGGAGCACCGTGCGCTGGTCGACGCCATCCGCCGCGGCGATGAGGACAGCGCCCGCGCCGCCGCCCGCAACCACATGGCGCAGGCCGAGCAGCGCCTGCACACCGCCGAAGACCTGATCCGCAGCGCGCTCAACCGTGCCGCAACACGACTGGAACGACCCGCATGAGCACCGACACCGCATCCACCGCCGCCACCTCGCCGGCCAACGCTGCCCGCACGCTGGGCGTCATCGGGCTGGGCTCGATGGGCCTGGGCGCCGCACTCAGCGCGCTGCGCCGCGGCACGCCGACGATCGGCTTCGACCTGAACGAGGCCGCCTGCGCCAAGTTCCGCGCCGCCGGTGGCGAGGTGACCCGCAGTGCCGCCGACCTGGCCGCACGCAGCGACGCCGTGCTGGTGCTGGTGGTCACCGCCGCACAGACCGAGGCGCTGCTGTTCGGCGATGGCGCGGCCCATGCCGGCATCGCCGCGGTGATGAAGCCCGGCAGCGTGGTGATCACCGCCGCCACGGTCGACCCCAACCTGCCGCCGCAGTGGGAAGCGCGCCTGGCCGAGCGCGGCCTGCACCTGGTCGACGCGCCGGTGTCGGGTGGCGCCGCCAAGGCCGCGGCCGGCGAGATGACCGTGATGGCCTCGGCCAAGCCCGAGGCCTTTGCCGCCGCGGGCCAACTGATGGCCGCCTATGCCGGCAAGGTGTACCGCCTGGGCGACCGCGCCGGCGTCGGCAGCACGGTGAAGATGGTCAACCAGCACCTGGCCGGCGTGCACATCGCGGCCGCCTGCGAGGCCATGGCGCTGGGCATCCGCGCCGGGGCCGATGCGCATGCGCTGTACGAGGTGATCACCAATTCGGCCGGTTCCAGCTGGATGTTCGCCAACCGCGTGCCGCACATCCTGGCCGGTGACTACACGCCGCTGTCGGCGGTGAACATCTTCATCAAGGACCTGGGCATCGTGCTCGACGCCGCGCGCACGCTGAAGTTCCCGCTGCCGCTGGCCGCCGCCGCGCACCAGCTGTACCTGGGCACCGCCGCCGCCGGCCATGGCGCCGAGGACGACAGCGCGGTGATCAAGCTGTATGCCGCGCTGTCGGGCATCACGCTGCCCGGCGGCCAGCAGGCGGATGGCCCCCACGTCGCTGCGCTCCTGCCCCCCAAGGTGGCGCTCAGTCCCTTGGGGCGGCCCGGCGGGACTGAAGCCGGGGGCGAGGAATGAGCGCACCGGCCCCGCTCGTGCTCGGCGTCATCGCCGACGACTTCACCGGCGCCACCGACGTGGCCAGCATGCTGGTGCGCGCCGGCCTGCGCACGGTGCAGACCATCGGCGTGCCGGCCGAGGGCGCCGAGCTGCCGCCGGCCCAGGCCGTGGTGGTGGCACTGAAGTCGCGCACCTGCCCTGCGGAAGAGGCCGTGGCCGATTCCCTGGCCGCCGCGCGCTGGCTTCGCGCGCGCGGTGCGCGGCAGATCTACTTCAAGGTCTGCTCCACCTTCGATTCCACGCCGGCCGGCAACATCGGCCCGGTGGCCGATGCGCTGATGGCCGAACTGGGCGCCAAGCAGGCCATCGCCTGCCCAGCCTTCCCCGAGAACGGCCGCACCCTCTTCCGCGGCCACCTGTTCGTGGCCGACCAGCTGCTCAGCGACTCGGGCATGCGCGATCACCCGCTGACGCCGATGACCGACGCCAACCTGGTGCGCGTGCTGCAGGCGCAGACCGCCCAGCGCGTGGGCCTGCTGCGCTACGACAGCGTGGCCCAGGGGCCTGACGCCACACGTGAGCGGCTGGCCGCGCTGCAGCGCGAGGGCGTGGCGCTGGTGATCGCCGACGCCATCGACAACGACGACCTGCGCACGCTGGGCGAGGCCGTGGCCGATGCGCCCTTCCTGGTGGCCGGCTCGGGCGTGGCGCTGGGCCTGCCGCCGGCTTACGCCCGCCGCGGCTGGCTGCAGCCCGATGCCCAGGCCGCCTCGCTGGGCCTGGCCGGCGGCCGCGCGGCGGTGCTGTCGGGCTCGTGCTCGCAAGCCACCAACGCCCAGGTGGCCCGCTGGATCGCGGCTGGCCGGCCGGCGCGGGCCGTCGACCCGCGCGCACTGGCGCGTGGCGAGCCGGTGGCCGCGCAGGCGCTGGCCTGGGCCCTGGCGCAAACCCAGCCGCCGCTGGTCTACGCCACCGCCGAACCCGCCGTGCTGAAGGCCGTGCAGGCCGAGCTGGGCGCCGCCCAGGCCGGCGCGCTGGTGGAGCAGGCGCTGGCCCAGGTGGCACGCGGCCTGGTCGATTCCGGCGTGCAGCGCCTGGTGGTGGCTGGCGGCGAGACCTCGGGCGCCGTGGTGCAGGCGCTGGCCGTGCAGCTGCTGCGCATCGGCGCGCCCATCTGCCCCGGCGTGCCCTGGACCCTGGCCGAAGGCCGGGCGCTGCTGCTGGCATTGAAGTCGGGCAACTTCGGCGGCCCCGACTTCTTTGCCGAGGCGCTGGCCACCAGCGAGGCCAGCGAGGCCGCCACATGAGCACGCAAGCCGCACTGCGCGACGAGATCTGCCGCGTCGGCCGCTCGCTGTTCGAGCGCGGCTACGTGCATGCCACGGCCGGCAACCTCAGCGTGCGCCTGCCGGACGACGAGGGTTGGCTCATCACCCCCACCGATGCTTGCCTGGGCTTCCTCGACCCCGCACGGCTCGCGCATGTCGCGCCCGATGGCACGCAGCGCAGCGGCGACCGCGCCAGCAAGACCCTGGCCCTGCACCGCCAGATCTACGGCGCCGACCCGCAGGCCCGCTGCGTGCTGCACACCCACAGCACCCACCTGGTGGCGCTGACGCTGGCCGGGAGAGAACACGGCGTGTGGCGCGAGGACGCCATCCTGCCGCCGATCACGCCCTACTTCGTGATGAAGGTGGGCCGTGTGCCGCGCATCCCCTACCACCGCCCGGGCGACCCGGCCGCCGCGGCGCTGGTCGCGCAGGCCATCACCGCCGCACGTGAAGCCGGCACACCGATCCGCGCCGTGATGCTGGACCGCCTGGGCCCCAACGTCTGGCATGACTCGCCCGCCGCGGCCATGGCCACGCTGGAAGAACTGGAAGAGACCGCGCGCCTGTGGCTGATGAGCAGCCCGCGCCCGGCCCCCCTCACCGACGCCCAGATCGACGAGCTGCGCCAACAATTCAACGCCATCTGGTAGCCGGATCGCCCTGTAGACCGCACCTCGAACCGAGCCGAAAGCCCGCCATGCCCCGCTTCGCCGCCAACCTGTCGATGCTCTACCCCGAGCACGGCTTCCTCGACCGCTTTGCCGCTGCCGCTGCCGATGGCTTCGACGCGGTGGAGTACCTGTTCCCCTACGCCTTCGCGGCCGCTGACATCGCGCAGCGCCTGAAGGACCACGGCCTCACGCAGGCCCTGTTCAACGCCCCGCCGGGCGACTGGGACGGCGGCGAGCGCGGCATCGCCTGCCTGCCCGGTCGCCAGGCCGAGTTCCAGCAAGGCTTTCTCGAGAAGGCCCTGCCCTATGCCCGCACGCTGGGCTGCCGCCGCGTGCACGTGGTGGCCGGCCTGGCCCCGGCCGGTGTTGAGCGCGGCCAGCTGCGCGACATCTACTGCGCCAACCTGGCCTGGGCCGCTGCCCAGGCCGCGCCCGAGGGCATCGACGTGCTGATCGAGCCGATCAACCCGCGCGATATGCCCGGCTTCTTTCTGAACCGCCAGGACGAGGCCCATGCCGTGGTGCGCGACGTGGGCGCTGCCAACCTGAAGGTGCAGTACGACTGGTACCACGCCCAGATCGTCGAGGGCGACCTGGCGATGAAGCTGCACCAGTACCTGCCCACCGGCCAGGTTGGCCACATCCAGATCGCCGGCGTGCCCGAGCGCCACGAGCCCGACACCGGTGAGATCAACCACCCGTGGCTGTTCAGGCTGCTGGACGAGCTGGGCTATGACGGCTTCGTCGGCTGCGAGTACCGGCCGCGCAACCCCGGCCCGGGTGGCACCTCGGCCGGCCTGGCCTGGCTGCGCCGCTGGCGCGAAAACGCAGGCCGGGCCTGAACGGACGCCCGTTCGCGCCGCGCGCTGCCGCCCTACATTCATCCACCGTTTTCTTCCCCGTCCGACCACAACCCCAGGAGACTGACATGACCGTTCGCCCCGCCCTGACCCACGCCGCCCTGGCCGCCGGCCTGGCGCTGCTCGCCGGCGCCGCCGGTGCCCAGACCGTGCTGAAGATCGGCTACTCCACCACCAAGGAATCGCACTACGGTGTCGGCTCCACGGTGTTCTGCGACGCCATCGCCAAGGGCACCGCCAACCGCTACAGCTGCCAGCAATTCCCCAACAACGCGCTGGGCGGTGAGCGCGAGATGATCGAGGCGGTGCAGCTGGGCACGCAGGATCTGGTGAACACCTCCACCGGCCCGCTGGGCAACTTCGTGCCCGAGTCGAAGATCTTCGACATCCCCTTCCTGTTCCGCAACTACGACCATGCGCGCAAGGTGATGGACGGCCCGATCGGCCAGGACGTGCTGAAGAAGCTGCAGACCAAGGGCCTGATCGGCCTGGCCTGGACCGAGAACGGCTTCCGCCACATGACCAACAGCAAGCGGCCGATCCACGCGGCCAGCGACGCCAGCGGCCTGAAGATCCGCACCATGGAGAACAAGGTGCACATGGCCGGCTACAAGACCTTCGGTCTGCTGCCCACGCCGATGCCCTTCCCCGAGGTGTTCACCGCGCTGCAGCAAGGCACGGTGGACGGCCAGGAGAACCCGATCCCGGTGATCCTGTCGAGCAAATTCAGCCAGGTGCAGAAGCACCTGTCGCTGACCGGCCACGTGTACTCGCCGGCGGTGATCATCCTGTCGCCCAATGTCTGGAGCAAGCTCAGCGACGCCGACAAGAAGGTGTTCACCGACGCCGCCGCGGCCGCCGCGGTCGCCCAGCGCAAGAAGGTGAACGACGACGAGGCCAACGGCATCGCCCAGCTGAAGAAGGAAGGCATGCTGGTCGACGAGAAGGTCGACGGCGACAGCTTCCGCAAGGCCGTGGCGCCGGCGTATGCCGAGTTCGCCAAGGAATTCGGCGCCGACAAGATCGCCGCCATCCAAGCCGTGAAATAACCCGCCCCGCGGGCGGGCCCGCCCGCCCGCGCGGCGGCCAAGGAGTTCTCATGCGTCGCTTTCTGTTGCGGCTGGACCGGGTGCTGTCCGGTCTGTCGCTGAACCTGGCCTGCCTGCTGCTGGCCGTCATCACCGCGCTGGGCCTGTGGCAGGTGCTGGCTCGGTTCGTTCTTTCGCAGCCCTCCACCTGGACCGAGGAGTCCATGCGCCGCCTGCTGATCTGGATGGTCATGCTGGGCGTGGTGGTGGCCTTCCGCCGTGGCGCGCTGGTGTCGGTGGACCTGATGGTGCGCCTGGCCACTGGCACCTGGCAGACCGTGGTGCGCAGCCTCATCACCGGCAGTTCGCTGGCCTTCCTGGCCGTGCTGGTGTGGTTCGGCGTGCAGTTGGCGTGGCGCGTGCGCTTCCAGACCTTCGCCAGCATGGAGCTGAGCATGGCCTGGGCCTATGCCGCCTTCCCGGTGGGTGCGGCGCTGGCCTGCGTGGCCGTGCTGGCCAACCACTTCGATCCGCAGAACACCGAGCTCGAATCGGCGCAGTGAGCCCCAGATGTCTTTGACCCTCCTCATCACGATGCTGCTGGGCTTTGCCTTCAGCATCTCAATCGCCGTGTCGATCGGTGGCTCGGCCATGCTGGGCCTGGCGCTGTTCGACGCCGACAAGCTCATCCTGGCCCCCAAGGAGATGTTCACCGCGATCGACAAGTTCCCGCTCGCGGCCATCCCCTTCTTCATCCTGGCCGGCAACCTGATGGAGACCGGTGGCATCAGCCGCCGCCTGGTCGACTTCGCCAAGAGCCTGGTCGGCGGCGTGCAGGGCGGCCTGCCGATGACCTGCGTGCTGACCTGCATGATCTTCGCGGCGGTGTCGGGTTCCAGCGTGGCCACCACCTTCGCCATCGGCGCCATCCTGATCCCGGCGCTGATCCAGCACGGCTACCCCAAGAACTACGCGGCCGCGCTGCAGGCCACGTCGGCCGAACTGGGCGTGATCATCCCGCCGTCGATCCCGATGATCCTGTTCGGCGTCAGCGCCGAGGTGTCGATCGGTGAGCTGTTCATCGCCGGCTTCGGTCCGGGCCTGCTGATCGGCGGCGTGCTGATGCTCTTCGTGCACCTGTACTGCCGCTACAAGGGCTGGGGCCTGAAGGACGGTGACGGCCGCCTGACGCCCGGTGTGGCCACGGTCAAGGCCGGCTGGGCGCTGCTGATGCCGGTGATCATCCTGGGCGGCATCTACGGCGGCATCTTCACGCCCACCGAGGCCTCGGTGGTGGCGGTGGCCTATGCACTGGTGGTGGGCCTGTTCATCCACCAGGAGCTGACGCTGGCCGACCTGCTGCCGGTGTTCAAGAAGAGCGTGATCTCCAGCGCGGTGATCATGTTCATCATCGCCAACGCCGGGCTGTTCGCTTTCCTGATCACGCGGGCCGGCATCCCTGAGGCCATCGGCGCCTGGCTGACCGAGATCCTGAAGAGCCCGGGCTGGTTCCTGTTCGGCGTGAATGCGGCGCTGTTCGTGATCGGCATGTTCATCGAGACCAGCGCGGCCATCATCGTGCTGGCGCCGATCCTGGTGCCGGTGGCCCGCCACTTCGGCGTGGACCCGGTGCACTTCGGCACCATCATGGTGGTGAACCTGGCGCTGGGCATGATCACCCCGCCCTTCGGTGTGAACCTGTTCGCCGCCTGCACCGTGGCCAAGATCAGCCTCGACCAGATCGTCAAGTACCTGGTGCCCTTCGTGCTGGTGGTGCTGGGCTGTCTGATGGTCATCACCTACGTGCCGGTGATCAGCCTGGGCCTGCGCGACCTGGTCTACGCGCCGGCCGCGGTGGCGCCGAGCATCGCGCCGGCACCGGCCATCGGGCCGCAGTGACGGGCACAGCGGCGGGCTGGGCCGGTCCCGTCCGCCGCGCGTGACCCGATGCCCCCGCCTCGGGTCAGGCGCCGCGCACCGCGGCGGCCAGCAACGGCGCCAAGGGCACGCAGGCCGTGGCATGGGGCACGGCGTCAGTGCACCAGATGAAACGCACGCCGGCCGCGCGCAGCTCGGCCACGGCCTCGCCCACGAACAGGCCGTGCGTGACCGCCACGTCCACGCTGGCGGCACCCGCCGCGCGCGCGGCCACGGCCGCCTCGCACAGCGTGCGGCCGGTGCTGGCCACATCGTCCATCAGCACCACGGCGCGCCCGGCCAGGGCGAGGCCCGGCGGCAGTGCCACGCGCACGTCGCGGTCGCCGAAGCGCTGCTTCACGCACACCGCATGGTCCAGCCCGTGCGCGCGGCCGGCCACCGTGACCCATTGCGCCGATTCCTCATCCGGCCCCAGCAGCAGCGCCCCCGGCACCTGGGCCGCCACCCACTCGCCCAGCAGGCCGGCGGCGGTGAGCGCCACCGTGCGGCAGCCGGGCATCACCTCGTCCAGCGAGGCGATGCGGTGCAGGTGCGGATCGACGGTGATCAGACCATCCACCAGGCGCGACAGCGCGGCGCCGATGTGGCGCTGGCTCACCGCCTCGCCGGGCGTGAAGGCGATGTCCTGGCGCATGTAGGCGAGGTACGGGCTCACCAGCACGATGCGCCGGGCGCCCAGCTCGCGCGCTGCCGGGCAGGCGATCAGCAGCTCGGCCAGCTTGTCGTTGGGCCGGTGCAGGCCGCGGTACAGCAGCAACTCGGCCGGCAGTTCGGGCGGCAGGTGCAGGCGCGTCTCGCCGTCCGGAAAGCGGTGGCGGCCGATCAGCGCCAGCGGCACGCCCAGGGCCTGGGCCAGTGCGCCGGCGGCGGCCTGTTCGTCGTCGAAGGCCAGCAGCAGGCCAGGGGTCATGCGGTGTCTCCGGACGTCTTGTCGTACGGCGGCGCTCAGGCGGTGAAGCCCAGGCCGTCGCTGGTGGCGGCTTCGGCCGGGCCGATGCGGTAGGCGCTGTCCTGGTCGGCCAGCGCGCTGGCGAAGGCCAGGTCGGCGGCGAACTGCGCGTGCAGGCGGTACAGCGGCTGGCCGGCCTGTACCGCATCGCCCAGCCGGGCCAGCAGGTCGACGCCGGCACCGGGCGCCAGCGGCGCACCGGCCAGCCGGGCAATGCGCGCCATGCGCTGGTTGTCGATGGCCAGCACGGTGCCGGCAGCCGGCGCGGTGACGGTGTGGGTCAGCGCGCCCAGCGGCGGCGGCTCGGCGCGGCGGCCCTGGGCGTCGATGATGGCGTTCATCTGCGCCAGCGCACGGCCCGATTCGAGGATGTCGCGCGCGATGCGCCAGCCGTCGCCACCGCGCACGTCGGGGTCGAACTCGATCACGCGGCCGGCCAGCAGCAGCGCCTTCTGGCGCAGGTCGTGCGGCGCATCGGGGTGGTTCTGCAGCACCTGCATCACGTCGCGCGCCTCCAGCACCGGGCCGATGCCGCGGCCGATGGGCTGGCGGCCGTCGCTGATCACCACGTCGAGCTGCAGGCCCAGGCGGCCGGCCACGTACTCGAACAGCTTCTTCAGCCGCTGCGCGGCGGGCATGCTGCGCACCTTGGCGCTGGGGCCGATCGGGATGTCCAGCACCAGGTGGGTGGAGCCGGCCGCGATCTTCTTGCTGAGGATGGAGGCCACCATCTGCCCCGGCGAATCGAGCGCCAGCGGCCGTTCCACCGAGATCAGGATGTCGTCGGCCGGCGAGAGGTCGGCCGTGCCGCCCCAGGCCAGGCAGCCGCTGGTCTCGCGCACGATGGCGGCCAGACGGTCGAAGGGCAGTTCCACCTGCGCCAGCACCTCCATGGTGTCGGCCGTGCCGGCCGGCGAGGTGATGGCGCGCGAGCTGGTCTTGGGGCACAGCATGCCGTGCGCGGTGACGATGGGCACCACCAGCATCGAGGTGCGGTTGCCGGGGATGCCGCCGATGCAGTGCTTGTCCACCACCGGGCCACCGCGCACCTGGGCACCCCAGTCGAGGCGGCGGCCGGCGGCGATCATGGCCTCGGTGAGGTGCAGCACCTCGTCGCGGTCGAGGTCGGTCTGCTGCGTGGCAACGACGAAGGCCGCCAGCTCGATCTTGCTGTAACGCGCCGCCGCCACGTCGCGGATGATGGCGTGCAGATCGTCGTGGCCCAGGCGCTCGCCGGCGATCTTGCGGTGCAGCGCGGCGATCGAGGCCGGCGGCTCGGCATGGGCGATGACCGCCTCACGCCCTTCCGGCAGGCCCAAACGGGCAAAGGCGTCTTCCGACAGGCCCAGGTCGCAGGGCGGCACGATGCGCTCGTCGTCCACCACGTTCAGCACGGCCTGGATCACCGTGCCGTTGGCGCGCACGCTCACCTTGGCCAGGGCCTGGAAGCCGGCGGCACGCACCACCGGGCAGTCGCGGTGCAGGTAGACCACGTTCTCGCGCCAGGTGTCGATGCCGACGCGGCGGATGTGCAGGGTCTGGCCGTCCATCGCGCCGATGCTAACCCCGGGCCGATTGCGCCAGATGGTCCGAGATCAAGCCGCGCAGGGTGTCGGCCAGCGCGCGGCGGTCGGCATGGGCCGTGGCCTGCGAGGGCAGCAGATCCACCTGCACGCGCAGGCCGCGCGCACTGGCGATGCGCCAGATGCTCTGCACCAGCGTGGTATCGCCGATGTACTGCGCTGCGGTGCTGAAGGCCTCGCCCGGCTGCGAGAAGCGCAGCACCGCCGGCTGGATGGGCGTGGCGGTGGCGATCGCCGCCTGCAGCAGGTTGGCATGGAAGGGCAGCAACTCAGGCCCGGGGCCGGTGGTGCCTTCAGGAAACACCGCCACCGTCTCACCGGCCTGCAGCGCCTCGGCCATGGCGTGCACCACGCGCAGCGCATCGCGCTTGCGTTCGCGCTCGATGAACAGCGTGCCGGCGCCGGCCACCAGCCAACCCACCAGCGGCCAGTGCCGCACATCGGCCTTGGAGACGAAGCGCGCCTGCGGCACCGCGGCATGCAGGGCCGCGATGTCCAGCCAGGACACATGGTTGGCGATCAGCAGCGAGGCGCCGGGGCGCTTCTCCCCGCGCACATTCACCGTCAGGCCGAGTGCGCGCAGCAGGCCGCGCGACCAGCGTGCGATGTGGCGGTGCCGGCCCGCCGCATCCAGCCGCGGGAACAGCAGCGCCATCAGCGCCATGCCCTGCAACAGGTGCAGGATGACGCGCAGCACCCGCCACAGCGCGAGCACCGCGCCGATCATCGACCTCACTGGACGACCCTTCGCGCTGCGCGCTCCGGGATTCGCGCTTGGGAGCGGCCCGGCGCGCTCATGCGCCGGCGTCGGCCTCGTAGGCCACGGTGCCGGCCACCAGCGTGGCGCGCACCCGGCCCGGCAGCGCCGTGCCGCTGGTCTCGAAGGCGAAGGGCGTGTGCTTGCCCTGGCTCTTGAGCTTGCCCGGCTCGGCCGTCCACACCGCGTCGGGGTCGAACACGCAGACATCGGCCACGCCGCCATCGGCCAGGCGGCCGGCCGACGAACTGAGCGAGCCCAGCGCATCGCCCAGCACGCGCACGGGCTCGCTGGTCACACGCGCCAGCGTGGCCGGCAGGGACAGCCCGCTGTCGGTGCCCCACTTGAGCGCCAGGCTCAGCAGCAGCTCCAGCCCGGTGGCGCCGGGCTCGGCCTCGCCGAAGGGGATGTTCTTCTCGTCGGCATCCACCGGCGTGTGGTCACTCACCAGCGCGTCGAGGGTGCCATCGGCCAGCGCGGCGCGCAGCGCATCGCGGTCGGCACCCTGGCGCAGCGGCGGCGTCAGGCGCATGGCCGGATTGAAGAAGCCGATGTCCACGTCGGTGAGGTGCAGGCTGTTGATGCTGACGTCGGCAGTGATCGGCAGTCCCTCGGCCTTGGCCGCGCGCACCAGGGCCACGCCGGCGGCACTGGACAGGCGGCACAGATGCACGCGCGCGCCGGTGGCCCGCACCAGCTCCAGGATGGTCTGCAGCGCGATGGTTTCGGCGGCCACCGGCACACCACTCAGGCCGAGTCGCGTGGCCACGGCGCCGCTGGCCGCCACGCCCTTGCCCAGCCAGCCGTCCTGCGGGCGCAGCCAGACGGTGTAGCCGAAGGTGGCGGCGTACTGCAGCGCGCGCATCAGCACCTGGGTGTCACGCACCGGCACCTCGGCCTGGCTGAAGCCCACGCAGCCGCTCTCGGTCAGCTCGGCCATCTCGGTCAGCACCTCGCCGGCCAGGCCGCGGGTCAGCGCGCCCAGCGGGAACAGGCGGCACAAACTGAGCTTGCGGGCCCGGAACTTCAGCATGTCCACCAGGCCCGGCTCGTCGAGCGCGGGGTCGGTATCCGGCGGGCACACCAGGCTGGTGACGCCGCCGGCCGCGGCGGCGTTCAGCTCGCTCTCGAGCATGCCTTCATGCTCATGCCCCGGCTCGCGCAGGCGCGCGGCCAGGTCCACCAGGCCGGGCGCCACGATGCAGCCGCGCGCGTCGATCACGCGGTTGGGCTGGAACTCGGGCCGCGGCGCGCCGATGGCCACGATGCGGCCGGCGGCGATGGCCAGGTCGGCCACCTCGTCGCGGCCCGATGCCGGGTCGATCACCCGGCCGCCTTGGATCAGGATCTTCATGGCTTAGGCCTCATTACCCGCAATGATGGACATCACGGCCATTCGCACGGCGATGCCGAACGTCACCTGCGGCAGGATCACGCTGTGCGTGCCGTCGGCCACGGCCGAGTCGATCTCGACGCCGCGGTTGATCGGCCCTGGGTGCATCACGATGGCATCGGGCTTGGCCAGCGCCAGCTTGTCGTCGGTGAGGCCGTAGTTCTTGAAGAACTCGCCGGCGCTGGGCAGCATGGCGCCGCTCATGCGCTCGTTCTGAAGGCGCAGCATGATGATCACGTCGGCGCCGCGGATGCCCTCTTCCATGGTGTGGCACACGCGCACGCCCATGGCCTTCAGGTCGCCCGGCACCAGGGTCTTGGGGCCCACCGCGCGGATGTCGGGCACGCCCAGCGTGGTGAGTGCGTGGATGTCCGATCGCGCCACGCGGCTGTGCACGATGTCGCCGACGATGGCCACGCTCAGCTGGGTGAAGTCCTTCTTGAAGTGCCGGATCGTGTACATGTCCAGCAGGCCCTGCGTGGGGTGCGCATGGCGGCCGTCGCCGGCGTTCACCACATGCACATGCGGCGCGCAGTGCTGGGCGATCAGGTAGGGCGCGCCGCTCTCGCTGTGCCGCACCACGAACATGTCGGCATGCATCGCACTCAGGTTGGCGATGGTGTCGAGCAGGCTCTCGCCCTTGCTGGCGCTGCTCTTGGCGATGTCGAGGTTGATGACGTCGGCCGAGAGGCGCTTGGCCGCGATCTCGAAGGTGGTGCGCGTGCGCGTGCTGTTCTCGAAGAACAGGTTGAACACGCTCTTGCCGCGCAGCAGCGGCACCTTCTTGACCTCGCGGTCGTTCACGCTGAGGAAGGTGCCGGCGGTGTCGAGGATGTTCGTCACCACGTCGCGCGGCAGGCCCTCGATGGACAGCAGGTGGATCAGCTCGCCGTTCTTGTTGAGCTGCGGGTTGCGCTTGTGCAACATGTCAGCCCTCCTCGCCTTCGATGCTGAACGTGAAGCGGCCGTCGGCGCCACGCGCCAGCGCCAGCTTCTGCGAGGCCGGCAGCGCCAGCTTGGCCGCGGCATAGGCGGCGGCGATCGGCAACTGCCGGCCGCCGCGGTCGACCAGCACCGCCAGCGTCACGCTGGCCGGGCGGCCGAAGTCGAACAGCTCGTTGATCACCGCGCGGATGGTGCGGCCGGTGTAGAGCACGTCGTCCAGCAGCAGGATGTGCGCACCATCGACCGCGTACGGGATCTTGGTGGCATCGGTGCCACTGGCCAGGCCGCGGGCGCCGAAGTCGTCGCGATGCAGCGCGCTGCTGATCACGCCGGGCTTGTGGCCCAGGCCCAGGTCGGCGGCCAGGCGCTCGGCCAGCCAGGCGCCGCCCGACCACACGCCCAGCAGCAGGGTGTCGGGCCGCATCAGCGGGCGCACGCCGGTGCGCAGTTCGGCGTACAGCGCCTCGGCATCGAGGGTCAATGTGCTCATTCGGTGTCGCTGCCTTGCGGGAAGGAGGGAGAGTTCATCTGGTTCAGGTACTGGTCGAGGATCACGGCGGCCGAGGCGGCGTCCACATCGGATGCACCCCCCTGGCCACGATTCGCCAGCGCCTCCACCGTGGTGTAGCGCTCGTCGACCTCGTGCACCGGCAGGCGGAAGCGGCCGTGCAGCTGCCGCGCGAAGCGCTCGGCGCGGCGGGTGTTCTCGTGCGGGGCGCCGTCGGGGTGGCGGGGCACGCCCACCACCAGCGCGTCGGGGCGCCATTCGCGGATCAGCGCCTCGATCTTCGCGAAGCGGGCGTCGCCCTCGGCGGCGATGGTGGCCAGCGCGCTGGCGCGGCCGATCACCGTGTTGCCCGAAGCCACCCCCACGCGCTTGGTGCCGTAGTCGAAGGCCAGGAACTGGCGGTTCATCGCGCCTCCCGGCCGGGCCCGCAACGGCCCGCCCGCGCGAAGGGCGGGGAGCTCGGGCAGGCGGCAGGCATGGGCCCGGATTCTAATGTTCGGCGACACTGGCCCCACGTCATGAACACCCCCGACGCGCCCACCGGAGCCCGCGACGCGGTGGCCGCCGCACAGCGGCTGGCCCGGCTGCGCCATGCGCTGGAGGGCCTGCGCGGCGCGGGCACGCTCGGCAGCGACGACCTGGCCCTCGGGCTGGCCTGGCTGGAGGCCGGCTATGCGCAGTGGCTGGCCGGCGACACCGCGGCGGCCGGCCAGGCGCTGCGCCAGGTCACGGTGCTGTTCGCCGACGTGGTGGGCTCCACCCGGCTGGTGCAGCGGCTCGACCCCGAGCAGGTGCACGAGATCCTCGACGGCCTGCTGCAGGCCCTGACCAGCTGCGTGCAGCAGCAGGGCGGGCGCGTGCTGCAGTACGCCGGCGACAGCATCCTGGCCGCCTGGGGCACGCGCCAGGTGCACGAGGACGACCCCGAGCGCGCGGTGCTGGCCGGCCTGGCCATGCTGCGCGCGGTGGCGCCGTTCGCCCACCGCGTGCGCGACGAGCTGGGCCATGACGGCTTCGACCTGCGCGTGGGCATCCACACCGGCGACGTGCTGCTGGGCGGCGGCGTCGACGCCGAGCACAGCATCCGCGGCATCACCGTGCACCTGGCCGCGCGCATGGAGCAGAACACCGCGCCCGGCACGCTGCGCATCAGCCACGACACCTGGTGGCATGTGCGCGGCCTGTTCGCGATGCGCGCGCAGCCGCCGCTGTGGGTCAAGGGCCGCGACGAGGCGGTGATGACCCACCTGGTCGAGGCGCCGCTGCCGCCGGGGCAGCGTCGCCATGTGCGCGGCGTGGCCGGCGTCGCGCCGCCGCTGCTGGGCCGCGACGCCGAGCTGGCCCGGCTGCGCGGCGCGCTGGCCGAAGGCCCCGCGCCCGCGGTGCGCCGCCTGGTGGTGCTGGGCGAGGCCGGTGTCGGCAAGAGCCGGCTGCTGGCCGCGCTGCGCGACAGCCCCGAGGCCCGCCATGCGCATGTGCTGGCCGCCGGCGCCCGCCCCGGCAGCGCCGGCCAGCCCTACGGCCTGCTGCGCGACTGGCTGGCGCCGCTGGTCGGCCTGGACGGCAGCCAGACCGGCGCCGCCGCCCGGGCCGCGCTGCAGGCGGTGGTGGCGCCACTGTTCGACGAGGACGGCGAGGCCGCCGCCGCGCTGCTGGGCCACCTGCTGGGCCTGGACGCGCACGAGCACCCCGCCGTGCGCGCGCTGGCCCGCGACGGCCGCCAGCTGCGGGCGCGCGCCTTCCACACCGCGCTGCGCGTGCTGCGCGCCGCCGCCGGTGCACCCACCGGGCCCGACGAACGGCCACAGCCGCTGTGGCTGGTGCTCGACGACGCGCACTGGGCCGACGAGGGCACGTTGGACTTCATCGCGCACCTGCTGACCCCCGGCCACGGCCTGGACCTGCGCCTGCTGCTGCTGGCCCGGCCCGAGCTGGCCGAGCGCCGCCCGGACTGGACGGCCGAAGACCATGCCCTGGCCCCTTGCGTGCGCCTGCTGCCGCTGCCGCCGGCCGCCAGCCAGGCCCTGGCCGATGCACTGCTGGCGCGCCTGCCCGAGCCCCCCGAGGCGCTGCGCCGGCTGCTGGTCGAGCGCGCCGGCGGCAACCCCTTCTTCATGGAGGAGCTGCTGCGCATGCTGATCGACGACGGCGCCATCGAGACGCCGCCGGAGCCCGACGAACCCGCCGAGGCCGGCGCGGCCGGCGCCCCGCCCTGGCGCCTGCACCCCGAGCGCCTGGCCGCGACGCGCGTGCCCCCCACGCTGAACGCCGTGCTGCAGGCCCGGCTGGACCGCCTGCCGCCGCTGGAGCGGCGCGCGCTGCAGGCGGCGGCGGTGCTGGGCATGCGCTGCTGGCCCGCCGGCGTGGCGGCCATCGACGCCGAAGCGGCGCCCGCGCTGCCGCCGCTGCTGCGGCGCGGCCTGCTGCAGCCGCCCGACCCCGCCGCCACCGACAGCCCCGGCCTCGGGCCTGCGCCGCGCTTCGCCCACCAGCTGCTGCAGCAGGTGGCCTACGACAGCCAGCTGAAGACACCCCGCGCCCAGGCCCATGGCCGCGCCGCCCGCTGGCTGGCCGCGCAGCCGGGCGCCGGCGACACCGGCCTGCTGGCCGAGGTGGCCGAGCACTTCGAGCGCGCCGGCGACCTGGCCGAGGCGCTGGACTGGCGCACCCGCGCCGCCGAGCAGGCCGCCGAGCGCTACGCCCACGCGCTGGTGCTCAGCCAGGTGGCGCGCGCGCTGCCGCTGGCGGCCCGGGCCGGCACCACGCCCGAGGCGCAGCGGCCCTGGCAGTGGCGCCTGCACCTGGCCCGCCAGCGCTCGCACCGGGTGCGCGGCGACCAGGCCGGCCAGGACGCCGACCTGCAGGCCCTGCAGGCCCTGGCCGAGGCCGCCGACCGCACCGACTGGCGCGCCACCGTGGCGCTGCGCCGCGCCGTGGCCACCGAGGCACGCGGCGACCCCGCGGCCACCGAATCGGCCGCGCGGCGCGCGCTGGCCCTGGCCGAGGCCGCCGGCGACGACGCCGCAGCCGTGATGGCCCTGACCCTGCTGTGCGGCACGCTGCGCCTGCGCGGCCGGCATGACGAGGCCTGGGCCACCGGCCAGACCGGCCTGGCGCGCGCCCGCGCGCTGGACCAGCCGATGCTGCTGGCCGAGCTGCTGTCGGCGCTGTCGGTGGTGGCCAGCGAGCGCGGCGACGGCGCCACCGCCCGCGCGCTGCTGGCGCAGTGCGCCGAGTTCAACCACCGCAGCGGCAACCTGATGGACGAATGCGCCACGCGCATCAACCTGGGCGATGCCGCCTACCGCGAGGGCGGCTACGGCGAGGCCGCCCAGCACCTCGAGCAGGCGCTGCGCCTGGCGCGGCGCGGGGGCTTTCGCGCCTTCGAGGCCATGGCGCTGCTGAACCTGGCCAGCGTGCGCCACCACGAAGGCCGCGACGCCGATGCGCTGGCCCCGGCCGAGGCCGCCTGCTCCACGGCCGACGCGGTGGGCCATGCCGAGTACGCCGCCTTCGCGCGGCTGGCGCTGGGCCATGTGCAGCTCGGCCTGGGCCGGCTGGCGGCGGCACGGGCGGCCTTTGCGCAGGCCGCGGCGCAGCTGCAGGCCATCGGCCTGGCGCACCTGGGGGTGGAGGCCGAGGCCGGCCTGGCCGAGGTGGCGCTGGCCGAGCAGCGCCCCGCCGAGGCCCTGGCCCATGCCGAGCGCGTGCTGGCCCAGCAGGCACGCGACGGCCACCTGCACGGCACCGAGCATCCGCTGCAGCTGCTGTGGGTGTGCCACCGTGTGCTGGCGGCACTGGGCGATGCGCGCGCCACACCGCTGCGCACCACGCTGGCCGCCGAACTGGCGCGCCAGGCGCCGGCCGATGCCACGGCCCGCGCAGCCTGGCTGGCCGCAGTGGCCTACCGCCGCGCGGTGGCGGCCATCGTGGCCGGCGAGCGTGGCGCAGCGGTGGACACCGCGGGCGCCGCAGACGCTGCCGCAGTGGGCGCCGGCCCTCCGGCGCTGCCATCCAGCAGCGCGCAGGCGTGCTCGTAGCCCAGCTGCACCACCTCGTCGTAGCGTGACCAGTCGAGCATGCCCACGCGCTTGAGCGGCGGGTTGAAGTACAGGTCGGTCAGCGTGCGCGCCTGCTTCTGGCGCGACTGGCTGTACAGGATGGTGGCGTTGATCAGCAGCGTGGGCAGGCTGGGCAGGCGGAAGCGGCGGCGCTTGCGCGGGCGCAGCCGGTCGCGCAGCAGGGCCCAGCCGTCGGGCATCTCGTCCAGGTCGATGCGGCGCGGCGGGTCGGCGCTCAGATCGACCCCGATCACCCGGCCCACGCCGCGCTGGCGCCGCATCACGTCGACCGGAAAGTTGTTGAAGGTGCCGCCATCGCACAGCAGCTCGCCGTCGCGCAGCACCGGCGGCAGCGCGCCCGGGATGGCGATGCTGGCCAGAATGGCCTGCAGCAGCGGCCCACGCTCGAGCACCAGCTCGCTGGCCTGCGAGTAGTTGGTGGCCACGCAGAAGAAGGGCTTCCACAGGTCCTCGATGCCGGCGCCCTCGCCCACCGCGCACTGCACGGCCTCGCCCACCACGCGCCGCAGCCGCCGGCCCTTGATCAGCGAGACGAAGGGCAGCAGCGTGAAGTCGCCGGTGGGGTTGGTGGCAAAGGCCGGCCGGGCCACGCGGTCCACCTGCTCGAAGGGCTGGTCGGTGGCCGCCAGCGTGGCCATCACCGCGCCGATGCTGGTGCCGCCGACACAGTCGACCTCGATGCCACGTTCCTGCAGCGCACGCAGCACGCCCAGGTGGGCAAAGCCGCGCGCCCCGCCGCCGGCCAGCACCAGGCCCACGGCCTGGCGCGACTGGAAGCGCGCCAGCCGCGCGATGTCGCGCGCCAGCGCCGGGCGCACATGCAGGTGGCCACTGACCGGGCGGCGCGCCAGCCAGGCCGCGGTGCCGCGCGGCATCGGCCGGTCGGCCGGGTGCAGCAGCACCAGGATCTCGGCCGCCTCGCCGCGGCCGGCGCGGTCCAGCAGGAAGCGGCGTTCGCTGACGTGCAGCTGCGGCGGCGCATCGGCATCGGCCAGCAGCAGGATCTCGTCGGCATGGCGCAGGCACAGGCCGGTCCAGTCGCTGGCCGTGTCGTCGCCCACCAGCAGCACGTAGTCGTGCGTGCTCTCCACCTCGTCGAGCAGCATGGCCACGCGGCGGCGGGCGCCCTCGACGCCGCCCGACGCTTGCGAATCCAGGCTGCCCGGCCCCAGCAGCGCCTCGACGCGTGCGCGGTCCAGCACCGCCACGCGGCCCCCGGCGGGCAGCGCGGCGGCCAGTGCGGCGGCCAGGCCGGCACTGTCCACACCGGCCGTCACCGGCACCAGGGCCATGGCCACCGGGCTGTCGATCAGCGTGCTGCCGCGCTCGGTCTGCAGGCGCTGGATGACCTGGCGGGTCAGCGCCAGCGTCACCTCGGGCCGCAGCGGCAGCAGCTCGTGGAAGTCGGCGCGGTCCAGCGCCACCAGCACCGAGTCGCGCAACGCCACCACGGTGGCCGAGCGCGGCGCGCCGGTGAACAGGCTCATCTCGCCCACCACCTCACCCCGCGCGATCTCGCGCACCATGCGGCGCGGGCCGCCGTCGGGCTCGTCGATGTAGGCGCGCAGCCGGCCGCTGACCAGCATGAACAGCGCATCGCCCGCCTCGCCCTGGCGGATCAGCGGCTCGCCGCCGGCCAAGTCCAGCCAGCGCAGGCGCTCGCACACGGCATCCAGCGCCGCCGTGTCCGTCACCCCGAGAAAGCGGCTGAGGTGCTGGCGCAGCAGGTCTTCCTGGTGCGGCGGGCGGGGCAGATCGGCAAGGCTCATTGGACAGCTGGGGCAACAACAGGTGACGGCGGGTACCGTCGATTCTCGTACGAGGCCGCTGCGCCGCCTGCCCAGGGTTGATGCCGATCGGGCGCGGCCGCGCCGCCGCGCGACACTGCGGCCATGGCAAGCGCTCCCACCGACCCCACCCTCGCCGGCACGCCCGGCAGCGGCGACACCCCCAGCGGCTGGCTGCAACGCATGGCGCGCCGGCTACAGCCCGGCCGCAGCGCGGCGCCGTCCGACCCGGCTGCGGCCACCGGTGGCCTGCCGGCCGGCTGGCCCACGCTGCCGGCAACGCTGGCCCAGGCCGTGAACGCGCGGCTGTGCAGCGCGGCCGAGGCGGTGGCGCACATCGCCGATGGCGCGCAGGTGTATGCCGGCAGCGCCTGCGCCACGCCGCGCGCACTGATCGCCGCGCTGGAGGCGCGCCAGCCGGCGGCGCACGGCGTCACGCTGCTGCACTTCCTGCTGGACGGCGCGCTGCCGCACGATGCGCAAGGCCGCTGCACCACCACGCTTCGCCACCGCTGCTGGTTCGTCGGCGCCAACCAGCGCGCGGCCGTGGCCCAGGGCCTGGCCGATTACGTGCCGCTGTCGCTGGCCGAGGTGCCGCGGCTGATGGCCGATGGGCGCATCGGCGTCGATGTGGCGCTGGTGCAGGTGTCGCCGCCCGATGCCTTCGGCTGGGTGAGCCTGGGCGTGTCGGTGGATGTGGCGCTGGCCGCGGTGGCGCGCGCGCGCCTGGTGATTGCCGAGGTCAACCCGGCCATGCCGCGCACCGGCGGCGCCAGCCTGCTGCACCTCGACCAGATCGATCACCTGGTGGCGGTGGACACGCCACTGATCGCCTACACCCATCCGGCCACCGCGGCGCCGGTGGTCGAGCGCATTGCACGCTACATCTCCAGCATCATCGACGACGGCTCCACGCTGCAGATCGGCCTGGGCCGCTTCAGCCACGAGGCGCTGCGCCACCTGAGCGACCGGCGCGACCTGGGCGTGCACTCCGACGTCATCACCGACGCGCTGCTGCCGCTGATCGACGCCGGCGTGGTGACCGGCCGCGCCAAGGGCACGCAGCCAGGCCGCATCGTCGCCAGCCTGGCGATGGGCAGCCCGGCGCTGTATGAGCGGATGAACGGCAACCCGCTGTTCGAGCTGCAGCCCATCGACGCGGTGTGCGCGCCGGCCACGCTGGCCGCGCAGCACAAGCTGGTGTCGGTGACGCAGGCCTTCGCGGTGGACCTGGGCGGCCAGGTGTGCACCGAGCAGTTGGACGGCCAGGCCTACGGCGGGCTGGCCGCGCAGCTGGAGTTCCTGCGCGCAGCGGCGCGCTCAGCAGGCGGCAAGGCCATCGTCTGCCTGGCCTCCACCAGCGAGGACGGCACGCGCTCGCGCATCCGCCTGGCGCTGGACGCCGGCGCGCCGGTCAGCGTGCCGCGTAGCGACGTGCACTACGTGATCACCGAGTACGGCATCGCCTACCTGTTCGGCCGCTCGCAGCGCGAGCGCGCGCTGGCGCTGATCGGCGTGGCGCACCCTGACTTTCGCGATGGCCTGCTGGCCGAGGCCATCGCCGCCGGCCTGCTGCCCGCGGGCCAGGAACTGCGCAGCCGCCAGGCCTATGCCGTGGAGGACGAGCGCACGCTGGCCCTGCGCGACGGCCGCAGCCTGCTGCTGCGCCCGGCCGTGGCCACCGACGGCGAGGGCGTGCGCGCACTGTTCCACCGCCTGCCCGAGCGCGATGTGTACACGCGCTTCTTCCGCCGCGTGCGCAGCCTGTCCGACCGCGACACGCAGCGCCTGTGCAACCTGGACGGCGAGCGCGAGGTGGGCTTCGTGGCCGTGACCGGCCCGCGCGAGAACCCCGAGGTGGTGGCCCACGCCTTCTACGTGCTGGACCCCGGCAGCAACCTGGCCGAAACCGCCTTCATGGTGCACCCCGGCTGGCAGGGCAGCGGCCTGGGCGGCGCGCTGCAGCAGCTGCTGGCCGAACATGCGCGCCGCCGCGGCGTGCGCGGCCTGGTGGCCGAGGTGCTGGCCAGCAACACCGCGATGGTGCAACTGGCACGCCGTGCCAGCGAGCAGGTCAGCCTGCACAGCGACGACGGCACGGTGCGCGTGACCGCACTGCTGTAGCCGCCGCCGGCGGCGTGCCGCTCAGCCGCGGCGCCGCCGCGCCCAGCCCAGCAGCGCCACCCCGCCGGCCCACAGCAGCGCGGTGGCCGGCTCGGGCACCGGGGCCAGCGTCACCGGGTCGAGGTAGAGCGCCACATGCTCGACGTTCAGTGTGCCGGCAAGGGCGTGGGTGACCGGCTGGAAGTCCGGCCCCATCGTCGGCGACGCCAGCGGGTACGACCAGGACAGTGCCGGCAACTGCACCGACAGGTCCGTGCCGGCGGCGAAGCTGCCGCCCTCGAACAGGTAGCTCAGACGCCAGGCACGGTTGACGCCGGGGTCGCCGTACACGGTGCCACCGGACATGTCGAGGATGAACGGGCCGCTGACGGACTGGTTCAGGTGCAGCGTCAGGTCCCAGAGCAGGGTGGTGCGCAACTGGCCGTCGGTGACGGAGAACATGGGCGTCGCCAGCGCCTGCAACGTGAACAGCCCGCTGGACACCGAACCATCCACCGCCGCCGCGTGCTCGACGAAATCGGTCAGGCCGGTGGGCAGGTAGAACGGCTCGCCGGCCTGGGCGGCGGCCACCTGGCCGCTGTCGCTGAACGGCGCGGCCCAGTTCGGCCGGGCGGCGCCATAAACCTCCTGGGTCTGGCTGACCAGGCGGTTGATCGTGTCGATGCGGCTGTCCTGCGAGGCGCTCCAGACGGCTTCCGTGGTGGCCTGGATCGCCGTGCAGTCGCTGACCGCCGCGCCCCCCGCTGGCAGCAGCACCGAGGCACTGGCGCAGGGCGCGATCGCCGCGGCCAGGGGATCGTAGCCACCGGCCACCACCACCACGCCGCGCGCCTGTGCCGGGCCCGCCAGCAGACCGCTGGCCACCAGCACGCCGGCCAGCCAGGATGCGCGCCGCCAGGCGCCCGCAAGTTGGAACATCGTCACCACCCCTCTTGTCTGGAAGCGGGCACAGTCTAGGCAGGCGGCCCCGGCCATCTGCCCCCCCGGCCCATGGGATTGCGGGGCCCCGCGGGCCCGGCCGTCAGGCGTGGCCGGCTTCCTGCGACAGCATGCGCGGGTCGATGCCCAGCAGGGCCACCGCGCGCTCGTAGCGCTGCTCGACGGGCGTGTCGAAGATGATCTCGGGGCAGGCGTCCACCGTGAGCCAGCCGTTGCGGCCCAGCTCTTCCTCGAGCTGGCCCGCGGCCCAGCCGCTGTAGCCCAGCGTGACCAGCATGCGCCTGGGGCCGGCGCCGTGGGCCACGTCTTCCAGCACGTCCTTGCTGGTGGTCATCTCCAGGCCGCCGGGAATGGCCAGCGTGGAGCTGTAGGGCTCGGCGCCGCCGCGCTGCTCGTGCAGCACGAAGCCGCGCTCGGTCTGCACCGGGCCGCCGAAGAACACCGGCTGCTCGGCCAGCGTGGGCTCGTCCAGCGCGATGTCCACCTTCTCGAACAGGTTCTTCAGCTTGATGTCGATGGGCTTGTTGATCACCAGGCCCAGCGCACCCTTCTCGGTGTGCTCGCACAGGTAGACCACGGCCCCGGCGAACGTGTCGTCGGCCATGCCGGGCATGGCGATCAGGAACTGGTTCGCGAGGTTCAGGCGGTCTACCGACATGGCGGGGATTCTAAGTTGCGCCACACTTGGCGCCGTGACGACCGCCCACCCCGCTCCGCACGCCCCGGCCGCCGGCCCCGCCGACCCCGCACTGGCCCGCGCGCTGGTGTGGTTCCGACGCGACCTGCGCGCCGACGACCATGCCGCGCTGTACCACGCGCTGACGCAGGCCAAACAGGTGTTCTGCGCCTTCGTGTTCGACCGCAGCATCCTCGACGCCTTGCCGCGCGCCGACCGCCGCGTGGAGTTCATCCGCGACAGCTTGGTGGATCTGGATGCGCAGCTGCGCGCACTCGGCCAGGCGCATGGCGTCGAGGGCGCCGGCCTGATCGTGCGCCATGGTGCCGCCGAACGCGAACTGCCCGCGCTGGCCGCCGAGCTGGGCGTGCAGGCGGTGTACTGCGCCCACGACGACGAGCCCGCCGCGCTGGCGCGCGACGCCACGGTGCGCGGCCGCCTGGCCGATGCCGGCATCGTGCTGCACACCGCCAAGGACCATGTGGTGTTCGAGCGCAGCGAGGTGCTCACCGCCAGTGGCAGCCCCTACGGCGTGTTCACGCCCTACAAGAACACCTGGCTGCGCAAGCTGGCCGACGCCGGCCACCCGCGCGGCGACGGCTTCTACCTGCGCCCCTACCCGATCGCCCGCCATGCGCGCCGGCTGGCGCCGCGCCCGCCCGCCTTCGCGCAGCCGGTGCCCACGCTGGCCGACATCGGCTTCGAGCCCACCAACCTGCACCGGCTGAAGCTGCCCACCGGCAGCACCGGCGCGCAGGAACTGCTGGACGACTTCCTCGACCGCATCGACAACTACCACGACGCGCGCGACTACCCGGCCATCAAGGGCCCCAGCTACCTGAGCACGCACCTGCGCTTCGGCACGGTGTCGATCCGGCGGCTGGCGCGGGCCGCCTGGGACCGCATGAACGGCGGCTCGCGCGGGGCCGAGGTGTGGCTGAGCGAGCTGGTGTGGCGCGACTTCTACCACCAGGTGCTACACCACCACCCGCGCGTGGTGGGCCATGCCTTCCGGCCCGAGTACGACGCGATCAAGTGGGAACACGGCAAGGCGGCCGATGCGTTGTTCGCCGCCTGGTGCGAGGGCCGCACCGGCTACCCGCTGGTGGACGCGGCCATGGCCCAGATCAACCAGACCGGCTACATGCACAACCGCCTGCGCATGGTGGTGGCCAGCTTCCTGGTGAAGGACCTGGGCATCGATTGGCGCTGGGGCGAGGCCTATTTCGCCACCCACCTGAACGACTTCGACCTGGCGGCCAACAACGGCGGCTGGCAGTGGGCAGCCTCCACCGGCTGCGATGCGCAGCCCTATTTCCGCATCTTCAACCCGGTGAGCCAGAGCGAGAAGTTCGACCCCGAGGGCCGCTTCATCCAGCGCTACCTGCCGCAGCTGGCGCGGCTGGCACCCAAGCTGATCCATGCGCCCTGGCTGGCCCGGCCGGTGGACCTGGCGGCCGCCGGCATCGAACTGGGCCGCGACTACCCGGCGCCCATCGTCGACCACGCCGCAGCGCGTGAGAAGACGCTGGCGCGCTTTGCGGTGGTGAAGTCGCGGGCGGTGCGGCCGGGCTGAACCCGCCGGCCCGCCCGGCCGGTCAGGCCGACTGGCTGCTGCGGGCCGCCTGTGCGTAGCGCGCCACCAGGGCCAGCAACTCGTCCTCGGCGTAGGGCTTGCCGAGGTAGTGGTTGACGCCCAGCTCGGCCGCGTAGTCGCGGTGCTTCTGCGCGATGCGCGAGGTGATCATCACCACCGGCAGCCGCGTCAGGCGCTCGTCGCTGCGCAGGTTGCGCACCAGGTCGAAGCCGTCCATGCGCGGCATCTCGATGTCGCTGAGGATCACCACCGGCAGTTCGCCGGCCAGCTTCTCCAGCGCATCCAGGCCGTCCTTGGCGACGGTGACGCGGTAGCCCTCGCGCTCCAGCAGGCGCTGGGTGACGCGGCGCACGGTCAGCGAGTCGTCGACCACCAGCACCAGCGGCGCGGCCTCCACCACCGGCGCCGGGCGGGCGTCGGCGGCGGCGCGTTGCGCCTCGCGCTGCGATTCGGCGGCCTGCGCACGCGCTGCATCGCCGTACAGCGTGGCCAGGGCCACCGGGTTGTAGATTGGCGCCGGCAGGCCCGAGGGCAGCAGCGTCATGCCCACCATGCCCGGCAGGCGTGCCAGCTGCGGCCCCAGGTGCTTGATGACCACTTCCTGGTTGCCCAGCACGTCGTCGACGTGCAGCACGATGCGCTGGTCGGCGCTGCGCACCACCACCGACTGCGCGCTGCGCGCGGCCAGCGCGCCACGCGGCGTGCCCTGCAGCAGGCTGTCCAGCCAGAAGAACGGCAGCTCGCGGCCGCCATGCTGGGCCACGCCGCGCTCGTAGGCCCCGGCCAGTTCGTCGGCCGGAATGCGCTTGACGGTTTCCACCAGCGTGGACGGCACGGCCACGGTGCGCTCGCCGCAGCGCAGCATCACCACCTGCGTGACCGCCGTGGTCAGCGGCAACACCAGCTTGAAGCTGGCCCCCTGGCCGGTCGCGCTGGCGGTCTCGATGCGGCCGCCCATGGCGTTGACGTCGGTGCGCACCACGTCCATGCCCACGCCACGGCCGGCCAGGTCGGTCAGCGCGGTGGCGGTGGTGAAGCCGGGCTGGAACACCAGGTTGGCCAGCTCGGCCGCATCGGGCTGGGCATCGGGCGACAGCAGGCCCAGGGCCAGCGCGCGCTCGCGGATCTTGTCCAGGTGCAGGCCGCCGCCATCGTCGCGCACCTCCACCGCCACCTCGTTGCCGAGCTGGCTGACGGTGAGCGTGATGGTGCCGGTGGCGTCCTTGCCAGCGGCCGCGCGTTCAGCCGCGGGCTCGATGCCGTGCACCACGCTGTTGCGCAGCAGGTGCTCGAAGGCCGGCGTCATGCGGTCGAGCACGCCGCGGTCGATCTCGATCGAGCCGCCGACGATGTCCAGGCGCACCGGCTTGCCGGTCTCCTTGGCGGCCTGACGCACCACGCGATAGAGGCGCTCGGACAGGCCCTCGAACTCGACCATGCGCGTGCGCAGCAGGTCGTCCTGCATGTCGCGCGTCATGCGCGCCTGGTGGGCCAGCGCGTCTTCGGTCGACTGCAGCGTGCGCTGCAGTCCGCGCTGCACGGTGGCCACGTCGGACACCGACTCGACCATCATCCGCGTGAGTTCCTGGAAGCGCGTGAAGCGGTCCATCTCCAGCGGATCGAACTGCTGCGCGGCGGCGCGCGCGGCCTCGATGCGGCTGCCGATCTGGCTCTCGGCCTGCAGCTCGATGTCGCGCAGCTGGGCGCGCAGGCGCTCCAGGTTCTCGCTCAGGTCGACCAGGGCGCCCTTGAACTGGCGCAGGTCGGTCTCGATGCGGGTGCGCGAGAAGCTCACCTCGCCGGCCTGGTTGACCAGGCGGTCGAGCAGCGGCACACGCACACGCACGCTGCCGTGCTGCGCGGCGGTGGCGCTGCGCTCGGGTTGCTGCGCGGTGGTCGCGGCCACGGCGCCCGGGGCCGCGGCCTGGAAGCGCTGCCAGTCGATGCGCCGTGCCGGCACCGGCGCGGCGGCGCGCGGCGGCAACGCCACCGGTGCGCGGGGGGCCGGAGCAGCGGGCTCGGGCTGCGCCGCTGGCGCCTGCTCGAAGGACGGGACTGGCGGCGGCACATCGGCCGGCGCCACCGGCACGGTTGCGCGCGGTGCCAGCGCCTCGTCGGCCACGGCCACGCCACGCAGGCGGTCGAAGTGGGCTTCCAGCGTGTCGGTGTAGGCGATCAGCGGCTCGATGTCGGCCGACGTGACCGCCGCGCCGCGGCCGGCCTGGCGCGCCACCGCGCTTTCCAGGCGGTGCGCCATCTCGCCCAGGTGCATGGCACCGGCCAGGCGCGCGCTGCCCTTGAGCGTGTGCAGGCTGCGCATGCACGCCGACGGCGCGGCCGCATCGGCCGGGCGCTGGCTCCAGTCGCGCAGGCGGCCGTGCAGCTGCGGCAGCAGCTCCAGCGCCTCGTCGACGAACACCGGGAACAGCTCGTCGTCCAGCGTGTCGACGGCATCGATCTCGTCGTCGAGCGACGGGCCCGCGTCGCGCATCACGGGCGCGGCCACCGGCGCCGGGGTCTCGGGCAGCGCGGTGAACGGCAGCAGCGCGGCACGGCCCAGCTCGCCGGCCGGGGCCAGGGCGGGCAGGTCCGTGATCTCGGGCACCGGCACGTCGGTGTCGGCGCCAGGCTCGGCTTCGGCCACCGGGGTGTCCGCATGCGCCAGGGGCGGCAGATCGATCAGCGGTGCGGCCTCGGTGGCAGGCGCGTCGGCCTGCGGCTCGGGCGCGGCATGGGCCAGGTCGACCAGCTGCTGCAGCAGCTCGGCATCCGGTGCCTGCAGGAAGCCGGCGGCGAACAGGTGCAGCAGGCGGCGGATCTCGTCGGCCGCCCGGCCGAACAGCGCCGACTCGTCGGCATGGCCGCGGCCACGGGCCTGGGCGCGTTCCAGCGCATGTTCGAGCGCACGCGCCAGCTGCGACAGCTCGGCATAGCCCACGGTGCCGGAACTGCCGGCCAGCGAATGCGCCAGCGCCACGGCGGTCTCACCCACCGGGCGATGCAGCTCGTGCGACCACTCGGCCAGCTCCACCCCCAGGCGGCGCGACAACTCGTCGGCCTCGTTGAGGTAGATGTTGAACAGCGGGATGCCGATGCGCAGGTGGCCGATCTGCTTGAAGGCCTCGTCACCCTCGGCAGCGGCTTCGGTGGCTTCGGCGGCTTGCGTGGCCTCGACGGCGGCTGCCGGTTCGGGTTCGGGTTGGGGTTCCGGCTCGGCGAGGTCCATGGCCTCGACCGGCGCGACCTCCACCCCCTCGGGCAGGGCCGGTGGCTCGGTGGGCAGCGCGTCGTCGAACACCAGGTCGGGCACGGCGTTCGGGGCGGGCAGCGGCAGCGTGGCGTCCATCGGCGCCGGCGGCTCCACCAGCACGTCGGGCATCTGCGGCACGGCCGACGGCGGCAGCGGCTCAGTGCGGGCCAGCTCGTCGGTGGTGTCGAGCAGCAGGTCGGGCAGCAGCGCAGACGGCGCGTCATCGACCGCGGTCTCGTCCGGCAGCGGCAGCTCGATGGCCTCGGCGGCCGGCAGGGCCTCGACGGCATCGCCAGCCGCGGCGTCGACGGACGTCAGGTCGGTCGCCTCCAGACCGACCAGGTCCAGGTCCGGCAGACTCAGCTCGACGGTCTCGGGCAGCGCGGCCGGGGCCGTGTCGGCGGGCAGCAGCTCCAGGGGCTCCAGCCCGAAGTCCAGGTCGGCGGCCGAGGGCAGGTCGGGCACGCGCGCCAGCAACTCGGGCGCTGGCTCGGCCGGCGGCGCGGCGACCGGGATGTCGGCCTCCGGTTCGAGCGGCGGCAGGCCGCCCAGCACGTCGAGGTCCAGGCCCAGCGCCGGCAGCGGCAGGCCCGACGGCAGCGGCGGCAGGGCGGTGGCCGCGGCGGCTGCGGCGCTGGCGGTCGGGGCGGACACCGGCCCCTCGGCCACGGGTGCCGGCAGCGACGGTTCGGCCGGCGCGGCAGTGTCGGCCGGCGCCGGGGCAGCCGCACCCAGCGGCAGGCGCAGGTGGTTCAGGCGCAGGCTGTCGGCGGGCACCGACACCACGGCCGGATCGAAGGCCGCCGCATCGCCGGCGGTGAGCGCAGCCACCCAGTCGGTGAAGTAGGCCAGCGCCTCGGCGCTGAACTCGCGCAGGTCAGTGTCGGCGCCGTGGTGCTCGGCCAGGCGCGTGTTGTAGAGCTGCTCGCAGGACCAGGCGGCCTCGCCGAAGCGACGCAGGCCCACCATGCGCGAACTGCCCTTGAGCGTGTGGAAGGCGCGGCGCACCGAGGTCATGGCCGGGGCGTCGTCGTGGCGCGCGTTCAGGGCCTGAAGGCCTTCGCGCGCAGCCTGCAGCACCTCGGCGGCCTCTTCGAGGAAGATCTCCCGCATCTCGGGGTCGTCTTCCAGGCCGCTGTCAACCAGCGCCGCAGCGGCCGGCGGCATCGGGGCCGGCGCGGCGGCCACTGGCGCGGGCGCAGGCGCAGGGGCCGGCGGCAATTCGCGCGGCAGCTGCAGCGTGGTGGCCTGGTCGTCGCCGAAATCGGCGCGGCGCGGCATCTGGATCGTGCGCTCGTCGTCGCTCCAAGCCGACAGCGGCGGCGGCAGGTGTGCGGTGGGTTCTTCGTCGTCCGGCGACGGGCGCCGCTCGAGCTGGATGGTCTTGGCCTCGTCGTCGAGGTGGCGCCGTGGCAGCTGCACGGTGCGCTCGTCGTCGTCGGCGGGGGCCGGGTAGGCCATGCGCACCGTCGCCGCATCGGACGGACGCTCGACCCGGATCGTGGGGTCGTGGTCGTCGAAGGCGCCCAGGCCCTGCGGCCGGGTGGGCGGGGCATCCAGGTGCAGCAGCGGCAGGCCGTGGCTGCCATGCTCGGCCTGGCCGGCACGCTGGGTGACACGCGCCTGCTTGACCATGCGGTCGAAATCGAGCGTGACGGCCAGCGCGTCGGTGTCGCCCGAGCCGGCGCCGGCGCCGGCCTCGCCACGGGCGTCGAACTCGCCGAAGCCCGAGGGCCGGTCTTCGCGCGCCATCACGGCCGACAGCGTGCCGCTGTCGGGGTCGAAGCGGAACAGCGACTTGGCCATCTGCGGCTGCACCGCGACCATGTCGATCAGGAAGCTCAGCGCCCCCAGGTTGTCGGCCAGGTGGTCGAAGGTGCCGGCCTCGATGGCGCGGTGCGGATCGACCTCGGTCTCGGCCAGTGCGGCCACGTCGTCGCGCATGCGCAGCACGGCCTGCGAGGCCTGGTCCAGGCCCAGCACCGACAGCACGCCGCGCATCGCGCCCAGCTGCGCCGGCACCGGGATCAGCACCTCGCGCTGGCGCGGATCGCGGAAATACTGGTCGATGTTCTTCTCGACCTCGGACAGCGAGGCGCGCAGCTCGGCCACCACGCTGCCCATGGTCTGGCGGTCGGAGACGCGGCGGTACAGCTCCTCCATCCACAACTCGAGCGTGCCGGGATCGCGCTGCTGGCGCACATGCTCGATGCGCTGCGACAGGCGGTGGATGCGCTGCACCAGCTCGGGGTGGTCGAAATCGGCGTCGTCCAGCGAGGCGTCGACGTACAGCAGCGCCGTGGCCACCTCCATCGCCAGTTCAGCCGGGGGTTCGGCCCCCGAGGCCACCGCCTGCTGCGCGGCCGCCTGCAGGGCCTGGCCCAGCACGGCGCCATCGGGGTACAGGCGCTGCAGCGAATCGGCCACCAGCGTGAACTGCTCGGGCAGGCCGGGCATGCGCGCCAGGTCACCACCGGCCACCGCCGACCACACCTCCTTGGCCGCGGCCACGCGCTTGCGCGCCTGGGCCACCCAGGCGGGGTCGAAGCGGCCCAGCCGGGCCACCTCGATGTCGACCGGGGGCGCCTCGGGCAGGGCGTACACCTCGCGCACCGCGGCCAGCCGCGCACCGGGGCCGTTGCCGGCCATCGGCACACCGCTGCGCGGGCCGGCCTGGCTGCAGAAGTACAGCAGGTCATGCGCCAGGCGCTCGGCGGCCTCGGCGTCCTCGCCGGCACGCAGCTGCTTGAGCAGTTGCGAGCCGACGCGCTTGGTGTGCACATCGGCGGCCAGCAGGCCGTCGGCCAGGGCCTCGAAGAAGCCGGCGGCCAGCTGCCACAGCGTGGCCAGCTGCTGGTGTGCACGGTCGCGCGGGGCGGCCTGCAAGGCGCCGGCGCCCAGCGCGGCAAACACCTCGCTCATGCGCGCGGCCACGCTGGGCTGGGCGCCGCGCATCAGCGCCAGCAGGTCGGCCTCGACCTCGCCGATCGAGTCGGCATCGGGGTGGCGCGGCCGCACACCGGGCTCGGCCGGCAGCAGGCGCCACGAGAACGACACCGGCCACAGATCGGCCGGGTGGATGCGCGTGGCACCGGCCAGCTCCTGCAGGGCCTTGTACTGCGGAAACAGCGCCAGCGGCGACACCGCCTTGCCGGCCAGCCGGCGGCCGATGTAGTCGAGCAGCGCGAACGAGCCGCGCTCGATCGTCTCGACCGCGGCCGGGGTGATCAGCCGGGTCTTGGCCGACAGGCGCTGCAGCGCCGCCTCGGCCGCGCGCAGCAACTCGATGGCCGGGCCCAGGCCCACCAGCTCGAGCACGCCCACGCTCTGGTGCAGCTGGCTGCGCGCTTGGCGCAGCACGGACGGGTCGACCCGGTCCAGATCGCCGCCCTCGCCCGCCTCCTTCAGGTAGCGCCGCAGGGCCTTGTGCGCCGCGTCGAGCGAGCGACGCAGTTCGTCGTGCACCCACGACAGGGCGCTGAGGTCGTCCTGGACCACCGGATCGCCGTTGAGCGCCATGCGCGAGCCCGCCCGTCGTCAGCTGATCTTGAACCGTGCCACCGACATCCGAAGCTCTTCGGCGGTGCGCGACAGTTCGCGCACCATCTGCGCGGTGGATCGGGTGCCCTCGCCGGTCTGCTCGGTCACGGCGAAGATGTGCTGGATGTTGCCGGCCACCACGTTGGCCGATTCGGCCTCGCGCAGCGCCTGCTCGGAAATGGCCTCGATCAGCTCGGCCAGTTGCCGCGTCACGCGGTCGATGTCGCCGAGTGCGGCGCCGGCGGCGTCGGACAGCTGCGCCCCCTCCACCACACCCTGGGTGCTGCGCGCCATGGCGCCCACCGCGTCCTGCGTGTCGGCCTGAATGGTCTTGACCAGCGCCGAGATCTGGCGCGTGGCGTCACCCGAACGCTCGGCCAGTCGCTGCACTTCCTCGGCCACCACCGAGAAGCCGCGGCCGGCTTCGCCCGCCGATGCGGCCTGGATGGCGGCGTTGAGCGCCAGCACGTTGGTCTGCTCGGTGATGTCGGAGATCAGCTCGGTGATCTCGCCGATCTCCTGCGAGCTCTCACCCAGGCGCTTGATGCGCTTGGAGGTTTCCTGGATCTGGTCGCGGATGGCGTTCATGCCGCCGATCGAGTTCTGCACCGCGGCCAGGCCGGTCTCGGCGGCGCGCAGCGACTGGCGCGCCACATGGGCCGACTGCTGCGCCTGGGCCGACACCTCGTTGATGCGCTGGGCCATCTGCAGCACCGATTCGCCGGTCTCGCGGATCTCGCGCAGCTGCTCGTCCGACGCGGCCAGCAGTTCGGTGGAGTTGTCGTCCACGCGCTGCGTGGTTTCGGCCACGCGGGCCGCCGTGCCCTGCACCTGGGCCACCAGGGTGCGCAGCTCCTCCACGGTGTAGTTCACCGAGTCGGCGATGGCGCCGGTGATGTCCTCGGTCACGGTGGCCTGCTGGGTCAGGTCGCCCTCGGCCACCGACTGCAGCTCGTTCATCAACCGCAGAATGGCCGCCTGGTTGGCGTCGTTGACGCGCTTGGCTTCCTGCTCCTGGCGCTCGGCCTCGAGCGCCTGGGCCTCGGCGATGCCGGCGCGCTGGGCCTGGTCGGTCACGAACAGGCGCAGGAAACCGTAACCGGCGGCCAGCATCAGCGCCAAGCCGGCCAGCAGCGCCACCACGTGCACCGCGCGGAAGCCGCCGGCGCCGCTCAGCGTCTCCTGCACGGCCTCCAGGCCCTTGCGCAGCGGCTCGCTGTCCTTGATCACCATGCCCTGCGCGTCGCGCGCGCTGGCCATGCCCTGCAGGTTGCTGAGGATGGCGCTGGCCTGGGTCTGGGTCTGCGCGAATTGGGTCTTCAGCTTGGCCAGTTGCTCGCGGGCCTGGGCGTCCTTGGTGCCCGGCAGGCGCAGTTCGGCATTGCCCTCGACCAGGCCGTCGACGATCTCGCGGAAGGTGTTCAGGTCCTTGCCCAGCAGGAACACCGCTTCGGGGCTGCCCCCCTCGGTGGTGAGGAACTCGTTGGCGCTCTTGCCGATGCGCTGGGTCAGCATCACCACCTGGCCCACGGCCGACAGCTCGGCCGCCGAGGCGCCTTGCTGCAGCTTCAGCGACGACACGGTCTCGGCGGTGTCGAGCAGGTCGACCGACTGGCGGTTGATGGCGCGCAGCGCCTCGCCCACCTGGGTCAGGGTCGTCTGCTGGCCGAGCACGGTGTTGGCGCTCTTCTCGGCGCGGTCGATCATCGGCATCAGCGGCGCCAGCTGGTCCTGCGCGGCACCCGGCGCCGCGGCGATGCTGCCGCCGCCGTCCTTCAGCGCGCGCACGTTGCTGGCCAGCACGGCCACCGCGTCCTTGACTTCGGCAAAGGCCGCGGCGTTGCCCACCACCGCCTGCGACACCGCCTTGGCCAGGCGCTGCGACTGCATCAGCGCATGGCCGGTGGCCGCCACCTGGGCCGCATTGCGGCTGGCCGAGGTGAGCGCGAAGATCGTCGACAGCACCAGCAGCAGCAGGCCCACGCCCAGCACGATGGCCAGGATGCGCTGCTGCTCGGCCACCGGGCGCTGGCCGATCAGCGGCAGGCCGGCCACGGCGGCCGCGCCGGCACCGGCGGCGGCCAGGTTCTGGCGCGAGTCCAGGAATTCGCCGCGCGCGTCGGAGGGCGGCATCTCGGAAATGATGGCGGCATCGCCCTCGGCCGGCACCAGGGTGGAGGCCACGTTGGGCGCCTCGAGCACCGAGTCGCCGGGCTCGGCCGTCTGGCCCGCGGGCACCTGGCCGGCGTCCATCGCCGCCTGCAACTCGTCGAAGTTGGTGGGCGCATTCGCACCACCCGCCTCGTTGTCGCGCCGGTTGCCCTTGAGTTTGTCCAGGAAGCCCATTACATCCCTTTCCCTACTTGCTTGGCCGCGGCCCGGCCGGCCCTCGCGGGCTGCCGGCGCTCGCCCGGCGGATCAGCCGGCGATGGCCAGAAATTGCGGCTCGTGTGCCAGACCGGCCAGGCTGATCTCCTGCCAGTCACGGCCCGCCGCATCGCGCCAGCGCGCAGGCGCAAAGGCGGGTCGCGGCCCATTGTCATCAGTTTCGGCGACGACCTGCATGTCCGCCGCGTGGCGCAGGCCCTCGAGGCGGTCGACCAGCAGGGCGCCATTGACGTTCAGCGCAGCGTTGAAGGCCACCAGGCGCGCGTGCTCGGGCGTCGTGCCGCCGGCCTCGCGCAGACCCAGGAAGGCCGCCATGTCGACCACCGAGCACACGCCGCCGCGCAGGTTGACCACGCCGCTGAACCACGGCTGGGTGTGCGGCACCGGCACCAGCGTGCCGGTGTCGAAGATCTCGCCGGCCTCCTTCAGCGGAAACAGCAGGCCCTGGCCGCCGCAGTCCACCGCCAGCCAGGACACGCCCGGCTGCTCGGTGCGCACCTGCTGCATGCGCTCGGCAAGGCGGGTCTGGAGGGCTCGCAGCGCGTCCTTGTTGGCCATGGATGCTTCCGGTACGGCGTGGGGCGGTGCGGCTCAGTCGAACTGGCGGATCTTGGCCAGCAGTTCGTCGGCCTTGACCGGCTTGACCACGTAGTCCTTGGCGCCCTGGCGCAGGCCCCAGACGCGGTCGGTCTCCTGATTCTTGCTGGTGCACATGATCACCGGCAGACCGGCATAACGCGGATCGCGGGTGATCGTGCGGGTGAGCTGGAAGCCGTTCTGCCCCGGCATCACCACGTCCATCAGGATCAGGTCGGGCTTGGCCTCGGCCAGGCGCTTGAGCGCCTCTTCGCCGGATTCGGCGGTGCGGACCTGGAAACCCTCGCGACGCAGCATCTCGGACAGAACATGCAGTTCGGTCTTGGAGTCGTCGACGAGCAGGATGTCGTGCACTGGCATCGGATGATTCTCCCGGATCGTGCCCGCGCAGTCGGTTCAGCGTTGGGGGGGGTCGGTCGCCATGGCGCCGCCCGGCGCCGTGGCGGCCCGGCTGAACTGCTCGACCGCGCGCAGCAGTTGTTCCTTGGTGAAGGGCTTGGTGAGGTAGTCCTCCGAGCCCACCATGCGGCCGCGGGCCCGGTCGAACAGCCCGTCCTTGGACGACAGCATGATCACCGGCACGCGGGCGAAGCGCGGATTGCGCTTGATGATGGCGCAGGTCTGGTAGCCGTCGAGCCGCGGCATCAGGATGTCGCAGAAGATCAGGTCGGGCGTGTGGTCGCTGACCTTGGCCAGCGCGTCGTAGCCGTCCTCGGCCAGCACCACCTCGTGCCCGCCCTGCTTCAGGAAGATCTCGGCCGAACGCCGGATCGTGTTGCTGTCGTCGATGACCAGCACGCGGGTGCCCGCGGCAGCCGGGGCCGCGGCGGGGGTGGGCAGGGCATCGTCCACGTCAGGCGATCCTCGGAAGGGCGGGAACGGCAGTCTCGGCGGGCCGCGACGGCAGCGTGGGAGGACGGCGACCGGTCAGACCGGCACCATCTCGAAGTCTTCCTTGCGGGCGCCGCACTCGGGGCAGGTCCAGTTCATCGGCACGTCTTCCCAGCGGGTGCCGGGGGCGATGCCGTGCTCGACGTCGCCGGCGGCCTCGTCATAGATCCAGCCACAGATGAGGCACATCCAGGTGCGCGGTTCGGTCACGTTGTCGGGCAGGTCACTACAATGAAGCGGGCATTGTAGCCACGGGTTTCCGCCCCCAAGTCTGGCGGATTCCCACCCTGGCCTGCTTTTTCAATCCTCCCCTGCCTGCACGGCTCGCGCGACGACGATTGCCGCGCCGCCGGCAGACCCTTCCGGATCCGCCATCGATGACCTCCCGCCCCCCTTCCGGCCCAGCGCCCGGCCATGCGCCCGGCGCCGCGGGCGCCGACCACGCGGCCGAGCCCGGTGACGAAGCCCTGCAGGAGGCACCCGCACCGGCCTGCGTGCTGAGCTTCAACGTGGCCGACCCCAGCGGCGCGGGCGGCAGCGCCGGCGACGTGGCCACGCTGGCGGCCATGGGCGCGCACGCGCTGCCGGTCACCTGCGGCGTGCTGATGCGCGATTCGGCCGAGATCTTCGACCACCACCCGATCGACGCCGAGGTCATCACCGAGCAGGCGCGCACCATCCTCGAGGACATCACCGTCTCGGGCTGGAAGGTGGGCTTCCTCGGCAGCGCCGAGGGCGTCAGCGCGGTGGCCGAGATCCTGTCCGACTACCCCGATGTGCCGCTGGTCTCTTACCTGCCCAACCTGGGCTGGCTGGATGAAGACCAGGCCCAGCCCTACCACGAAGCCTTCCGCGAGCTGATCCTGCCGGCCACCGAGTTGCTGGTGGGCAGCCACAAGACGCTGACCGACTTCCTGCTGCCCGACTGGGAAAGCGAGCGGCCGCCGTCGGCGCGCGAGCTGGCCGTGGCCGCTGGCGAGCGCGGCACGCGCTATGTGCTGGTCACCGGCATCATGCTGCCGACCAAGGGCACCGAGCAGTACATCGACAACGTGCTGGCCTCGCCGCAAGGCGCGATCACCGGCGAGAAGTTCGAGATGTTCGACACCGCCTTCGTCGGCGCCGGCGACACGCTGAGCGCGGCGCTGGCCGCGCTGCTGGCCTCGGGCAGCGAGCTGCAGGCCGCCGTCGGCGAGGCGCTGAGCTTCATGGACCAGACGCTGGACGCCGGCTTCCGCCCCGGCATGGGTGGCGTGGTGCCCGACCGTTTCTTCTGGGCCCTGCCGCCGGCCGAGGAAGGCCAGGAAGGCGCCGACGGCCAGCCCGGTGCATCGATGCCCCCGGCGGCCGCCCCCAGCCCGGCCGAGCCCGAGCCGCCCAAGGCCAACAAGCCGCCGCCGCGGCGCATGCACTGAATCCCGAGCCCCGACGCCCGATGACCGACCGCAACCAGACCCTGTTCGAGCGCGCCCAGCGCGTCATTCCCGGCGGCGTGAACTCGCCCGTGCGCGCCTTCCGCGCCGTGGGTGGCACGCCGCGCTTCATCGCCCGCGCGCAAGGCCCCTACATGTGGGACGCCGAGGGCCAGCGCTACATCGACTACATCGGCTCCTGGGGCCCGATGATCCTGGGCCACGGCCACCCGGCCGTGCTGGAGGCGGTGCAGAAGGCGGCGCTGGAGGGCTTCAGCTTCGGCGCGCCCACCGAGCGCGAGATCGAGCTGGCCGAGGCCATCATCGCGCTGGTGCCCAGCATCGAGCAGGTGCGGCTGGTGAGCAGTGGCACCGAGGCCGGCATGAGCGCCATCCGTCTGGCGCGCGGCGCCACCGGCCGCAGCAAGATCATCAAGTTCGAAGGCTGCTACCACGGCCATGCCGATGCGCTGCTGGTCAAGGCCGGCTCGGGCCTGGCCACCTTCGGCCACCCCACCAGCGCCGGCGTGCCGGCCGAGGTGGTGCAGCACACGCTGGTGCTGGAGTACAACAACCTCGCGCAGATCGAGGCCGCCTTCGCCGCCCACGGCGCCGACATCGCCTGCGTGATGATCGAGCCGATCGCCGGCAACATGAATTTCGTGCGGGCGCAAGTGCCCTTCGTGAAGCGCATCCATGAGCTGTGCAAGCAGCACGGCGCGCTGTTCGTGTTCGACGAAGTGATGACCGGCTTCCGTGTGGCGCTGGGCAGTGCGCAGTCGGTCTATGCGAAGGCCATTCCCGGCTTCGCGCCCGACATCAGCGTGTTCGGCAAGGTCATTGGCGGCGGCATGCCGCTGGCGGCCTTCGGCACCACGCGCGAGATCATGAAGCACCTGGCGCCGCTGGGCCCGGTCTACCAGGCCGGCACGCTCTCCGGCAACCCGGTGGCCACGGCCTGCGGCCTGGCCACGCTGAAGGAAATCGCCAAGCCCGGCTTCTACGAGGCGCTGGCCGCCAAGACGCAGAGCCTGGTGAGCGGGCTCACGCAGGCCGCGCAAGCCGCCGGCATCCCGTTCTGCGGCGACAGCGAAGGCGGCATGTTCGGCTTCTTCTTCTTCGACAGCCTGCCGCAGCACTACAACGCGGTGATGGCCACCGACAAGGAGCGCTTCAACCGCTTCTTCCACGGCATGCTGGACCGCGGCGTGTACCTGGCACCGGCGCTGTACGAGGCCGGCTTCGTCAGCGCCGCGCACACCGAGGCCGACATCGCCGCCACCGTGGCCGCGGCGGCCGAGGCCTTTGCCGACCTGAGCAAGGCCTGCGCATGATCGAGGCCGTCACCGTGCTGGGCCAGCCGGCCATGCGCCTGGTGGCGCCCGATGGTGCCCAGGCCATCGTGCTGCTGCATGGCGCGCACATCGTGTCGTGGATCCCGGCCGGCGACGACGAGCGCCTGTACCTGTCGCCTTCAGCCCTGGCCGGCCCCGGCCAGGCGGTGCGCGGCGGCATCCCGGTGTGCTTTCCGCAGTTCGCCGGGCGCGGGCCGCTGCCCAAGCATGGCTTCGCCCGCACCCTGGCCTGGGAATGGGTCGAAGGTGCCGAGCGCGGCGGCGCGGCCATCGGCGTGCTGAATCTGGTGAGCAACGAGACCACCCGCGCGATCTGGCCGCACGACTTCGAAGCCGAGCTGACCCTGGTGGTCTCGGGCCGCCAGCTGGACGTGGAACTGGCGGTCACCAACACCGGTCACGCGCCCTTCGAGTTCACCGCCGCGCTGCACAGCTACCTGCGCATCGACGACCTGCTGAAGGCCCGGCTGCACGGCGTGTACGGCCTGACTTACGAGGACACGCTGAACGACGGCGAGCGCTGCCACCAGGAGTTCGACCCGATCGGCTTCGTCGGCGAGATCGACCGCATCTACTGTGACGTGAAGCACCCACTGGAACTGGCCAGCGCACTGGGCCGCCTGCACATCGACCACGAGGGCCTGCCCGAGGCCGTGGTGTGGAACCCGGGCCCCGACAAGGCCGCCGCGCTGCCCGACCTGCCCGACGAGGACTGGCGCCACTTCCTGTGCGTGGAGGCCGGCGTGATCGACACGCCGGTGATCCTGGCGCCCGGCGCTGAATGGGCCGGCCGCCAGGGTTTCGCGGCCTGAGAACCTTTGAGCGACGCGATCTCCGCGCAGGATCAGGGCTGCGGCCGGCGGCACCGCACGGCCAACCACATCAGGCCCAGGCCGGCCAGCCACAGCGCCAGCGACTGCGGCTCCGGCACGGCCGACACTGTGAGATCCACACCCGGCAGGGACTCCACCGTCCACCCCGACAAGGCCTGGCCCTGCGCATTCAGGATCTGCTGGATGCCGCCCCAGCGCATCGAATGCGCCGCGTTCGACCAGGCGCCATACTGCTGCCAGCTGCCGTCGCCAGGCGCATTGGCGTAAGCGCCGGCCGAGGTCCACATCTGCAGCGAGAAGCTGCTCCAGGCACCGAAGGTGACCGGGATGTTCAGCGTCCAGGTGCGGAAAGGGGCGTTGCCGGTGATGGCCTTGCCCTGCGAGTCGGCCACGATGTTGCGGCAGGCTGCATCGGTGTAGTACGGGCAGCCGGTGGCCTGCAGGCCGGTGGCCCAGGCGTGGAAATGGGCCTGGCCACGCAGCTCCAGCCCGGTGGCATTGACGTACAGCGGATCGTCGGCCCAGACGTCCCCGGTGATGTGCAGCGGCACGACCGCCGTGCCCTGGCTGCCTGCTGGCGCATTGGCCAGGGCGGGCACGAAGAACGGCACCTGCACATAGGCATTGGCCGACGCCGACGCAAAGGCGGCGTAGGCCGGCCCGATCGACCGGGTCCTGGCGTAGACCTGGCTGGACAGCTGCAGCACGGTGGGCGTCACACGGCCAAAGGCCTCGGCCCACTGGTGGGAGGCGTAGTCGTAGCCGGTGCCGACGGCGCCCGTGGTGTCGTCGGCGAACAACCGGTCGGTCAGCACCGTGCTGGCGTTGCCGCTGAGGTCGCGCGACTGGTCGTCGTGGTACGCATGGGCGCCGAGGGTCAGCGTGGCCTGCCCGGTCTGAGCCTGGGCCGGAACCCCGAACAGACCCGTCAGGGCGGCCAGGGCCAGGCCGACGGCGCCCTTGGGGCGTTGAAGTGGGTGCGTGAGCATGGCAGACCTCCTGTTGGCATGGCCGGCGGCGCCGGCCCTCCTGCCGGATCCGCGCCTTGTCGTGTCGCAGTTCCAGCTTGTACGCCGGGCCTGGCGTGCGCGACATCCCCAGACAGGGGACGGCACCACGCACGCCTCAGCCACCGAGGGGAGGCCAGGCTGCCTCCTAGAATCCTGGCCCCATGCACATCCACATCCTCGGCATCTGCGGCACCTTCATGGGCGGCCTCGCCGCCATCGCCCGCGAGGCCGGCCACCGCGTCACCGGCTGCGACGCCAACGTCTACCCGCCGATGAGCGACCAGCTGCGCGCCCTCGGCATCGACCTGATCGAAGGCTTCGGCGCCGACCAGCTGGCGCTCAAGCCCGACCTGTTCGTGATCGGCAATGTGGTCACCCGCGGCAATGCGCTGATGGAGGCCGTGCTGAATGCCGGCGTGCCCTACATCAGCGGCCCGCAATGGCTGGCCGAGAACGTGCTGCACCACCCGTCGCGGCCACGCCATGTGCTGGCCGTGGCCGGCACGCACGGCAAGACCACCACCACCTCGATGCTGGCCTGGATCCTGGAGCGTGCCGGGCTGCAGCCGGGCTTTCTGGTGGGCGGCGTGCCGCTGAACTTCGGCGTGTCGGCTCGCCTGGGCACAGGCAATGCATTCGTCATCGAAGCCGACGAATACGACACCGCCTTCTTCGACAAGCGCAGCAAGTTCGTGCACTACCGGCCGCGCACGGCCATCCTGAACAACCTGGAATACGACCACGCCGACATCTTTGCGGATCTCGGCGCCATCGAGACCCAGTTCCACCATCTGGTGCGCACGGTGCCTGGCAATGGCCGCCTGGTGGTCAACATCCGCGAGGAGTCGCTGAACCGCGTGCTGGCGCGTGGCTGCTGGAGCGAGGTGCAGCGCTTCGGTGCGCGCAAGGAAGAGCCCGGTGCGCTGCGGGCCCGCGGCGAGCCGCATGCCTTCGACGTGCTGCGCGGCAGCCTGAAGATCGCCCGCGTGGAGTGGAACCTGCTGGGCGAGCACAACCAGCTCAATGCGCTGGCCGCCATCGGCGCGGCCGAGCATGTGGGCGTGGCGCCTGAAGCGGCGGCCCAGGCGCTGGCCACGTTCGAGAACGTGCGCCGGCGGCTCGAGCTCAAGGGCGAGGCCGGCGGCGTCAAGGTCTACGACGACTTCGCGCATCACCCCACCGCCATGCGCACCACCATCAACGGCCTGCGCCGCAAGGTGGGGCTGGACCGCATCCTGGCCGTGTTCGAGCCGCGCAGCAACACGATGAAGCAGGGCAGCATGAAGGCCCAGCTTCCCTGGAGCCTGGAGGAGGCCGACCTGGCGTTCTGCCTGCAGGGCCACTACGGCTGGAGCGCCGCCGAGGCCCTGGCGCCGATGGGCGAGCAGGCCCGCGTGGCCGACGACGTGGACAAGCTGGTGGCCCAGATCGCCCGCGCCGCCAAGCCGGGCGACCATGTGCTGGTGATGAGCAACGGCGGCTTCGGCGGCATCCACGACAAGCTGCTCACCGCGCTGCAGCGCTGACCCGTCCTCCCACGAAAGCGCTGCCATGCACCACGCCTGCCCGCACGACGATCCCCACGATCACGGCCCGGGCAGCCCGCCACCGGCCGGCGGCGTGGGCATCGCCCGCAGCGGCAGCTTCGACGGCGAGGCCTTCGAGCGCGCCATCGCCGACCTGATGGCCGCCTGCGGCGTGCCGGCCGAAGGCGTGCACACCGGCAAGACGCCCAGGCGCGTGCGCGACCTGTGGGAAAAGCGCCTCCTGGGCGGCTACGCGCTCGATCCGGCCGAGGTGCTGGGCGAGGGCTTTGCCGACCCGCGCCAGGACATGGTGGTGGTGCGCGGCATCGCGGTGCATGGCGTGTGCCCGCACCACCTGGTGCCGTTTCGCGGCGTGGCGCATGTGGCCTATGTGCCGGGCGGCCGGCTGCACGGCTTCGGCCGCATCGCCCGCCTGGTGGATGCCATCGGCCACCGCTTCACCTACCAGGAGTGGATGACCCGCGACATCGCCGACGCATTGCTCACCCACGGCCACGCGCGCGGCGCCGCCTGCGTGATCGAGGCCGAGCAGCTGTGCCTGCTGCTGGGCGAAGACCGCCGGGGTGACGAGCGCGTGGTGACGCAGGCCTTCGCCGGTTGCCTGGCCGACGATGCGGCGCTGCGGGCCGAATTCATGCGGGCCATCGGATGAGCCCGGCGCCCGCCACCCCCATCACCCACCTGCTCTACCTGCATGGCTTCCGCTCGTCGCCCAAGTCGTTCAAGGCCCGGCGAATGCACGCCTGGATGGCCGCGCACCGGCCCGATGTGGTGTGGTGCTGCCCGCAGCTGCCGCCCTCGCCGGCCGAGGCCTGGGCGTTGATCCAGCACCTGATCGCCGACTGGCCGCACGAGCGCATGGCCGTGGTGGGCTCGTCGCTGGGCGGCTTCTATGCCACCGCGGTGGCCGAGGCCACCGGCTGCCGCGCGATGCTGCTGAACCCGGCCGTCGACCCCGCGCGCGACCTGGCGGCCTACATCGGCGAGCAGACGGCCTTCCACACGCCGGAAGAGCGCTTCTTCTTCCGCGAAGAATTCATCGCCGAGTTGCGCTCGCTCACGGTGCCGGCCATCACCCGGCCCGATCGTTACGGGGCGGTGATCGCGCGCGGTGACGAGGTGCTGAGCTGGCAGGAAATGACCGGCCGGTATCCGGGCGCCACGATCCGGCTGCTGGACGGCAGCGACCACGCGATCTCCGACTTCGACGACCACCTTCCCTTTGTGCTGAATTTCCTGACGCTATGCGACTGAAGAACAAGGTTTCCATCATCACCGGCGCCGCCCAGGGCATCGGCTTGGCCACGGCGCTGAAGTTCGCCGACGAGGGCGCCATCGTCATCGTGTGCGACCTGAAGGCCGAGGGCGTGAAGGCCGCCGTGGCGGCCGTGCAGGCCCGCGGCGCGCAGGCCCTGGGCTTTGCGCTGAACGTCACTGACCGCCCGGCGCTCGACGCCATGGTGGCGGCGGTGAAGGAAAAGTTCGGGCGCGTAGACGTGCTGGTCAACAACGCCGGCATCACCAAGGATGCACGCCTGGTCAAGATGACCGAGGCGCAGTTCGACGCCGTGGTCGACGTGAACCTGCGCGGCGTGTTCCACGCCAGCCAGGCGGTGGCCGACACCATGTGCGCCCAAGGCGCCGGCGTGATCCTGAACGCCAGCAGCGTGGTCGGCATCTACGGCAACTTCGGCCAGACCAACTATGCCGCCACCAAGTTCGGCGTCATCGGCTTCACCAAGACCTGGAGCCGCGAGCTGGGCCCCAAGGGCGTGCGCTGCAATGCCGTGGCGCCGGGCTTCGTCGAGACGCCCATCCTGGCCACCGTGCCCGACAAGGTGCTGGACCACATGCGCGAGCAGGTGCCGCTGCACCGCCTGGGCAAGCCCGAAGAAATCGCCAACGTCTACGCCTTCCTGGCCAGCGACGAGGCCAGCTACATCAACGGCGCCGTCATCGAAGTCTCCGGCGGGATGACGGTGTAACCGTCCCTCGCGGGATGGGACAATCGGCCGGGTGAATTACGCCCTGTTCGATGAAGCCGGCAAGTTCCTTGCCGGTCGTGTGATGTCCGAAGCCGAAGCCTCGCTGCAGGTGGAGCTCGATTCGGGCAAACGTGTCAAGGTCAAGTCGGCCAATGTGCTGCTGCGCTTCGCCAAGCCGGAGCCAGCCGCGCTGATGGCCGCCGCCCAGGCGCTGGCGGCCGAGATCGACCTGGATCTGGCCTGGCAGTTCGCCCCCGAGGGCGACTTCCATTTCAGCGACCTGGCCAAGGACTACTTCGACGCCAAGGCCGGGCCCGAGCAGCAGGTCGCCGCGCTGCTGCGCCTGCACGAGGCGCCGCACTACTTCCGCCGCGCCGGCAAGGGCCAGTACAAGAAGGCGCCGGAAGAGATCGTCAAGGCCGCCCTGCTGGCCATCGAGCGCAAGGCGCAGATCGCCGTGCAGATCCAGCGGTGGGCCGATGAACTGGTGGCCGGTACCTGCCCGGCGCCGGTGCGCGAGCAGCTCTACCGCATCCTGTTCAAGCCCGACAAGAACGGGCCCGAGTACAAGGCGGTGGTCGAGGCCGCCAAGCGCAGCCAGCGCGCCCCGCTCGATCTGCTGCAGGCGGCCGGCGCCATCGACAGCCCCTACCAGTTCCACTGGCGGCGCTTTCTGTTCGAGACCTTCCCCAAGGGCACCGGCTTCCCGGCGCTGCAGGCGCCCGAGATCAAGGACGAGCTGCCGCTGGCCCCGGTGCAGGCCTTCTCGATCGACGATTCGCTCACCACCGAGATCGACGACGCGCTCAGCGTCACCGGCCTGGGCTCGGGCGAGATCGTGTTCGGCGTGCACATCGCCGCGCCGGCGCTGGCCATTGCGCCCGATTCGCCGGTGGACAAGGTGGCGCGCGAGCGCCTGTCCACGGTGTACATGCCGGGCTGGAAGATCACCATGCTGCCCGACGCCGTGGTGCAGGCCTACACGCTGATCGAAGGGCGCGACTGCCCGGCCGTCAGCCTGTACGTCACCTTCGACGAGGCCACGCTGGAGGTCAAGAGGGCCGAGACCCGGCTAGAGCGCGTGCCGATTGCCGCCAACCTGCGCCACGACCAGCTCGATGAGTCGGTCACCGAGGCCAGCCTGACCGGCGAGGCGGTGGCCGAGTACCCGTTCGCGGCCGAGCTGGCCTTCTGCTTCCGCCTGGCGCGGCACCTGAAGGCCCAGCGCGAGGTGGTGCGCGGCAAGCCCGAGAACTTCAACCGGCCGGACTACAACTTCCGGCTGGATGGCGACCGCGAGACCGAGCCCGACGGCCACGAAACGGTGACGATCACCGAGCGCCGCCGCGGCGCGCCGCTGGACCTGATCGTCAGCGAGGCCATGATCCTGGCCAACAGCCGCTGGGGCGGCTGGCTGGCCGAGCATGGCGTGCCGGGCATCTACCGCAGCCAGGCCAGCCTGCTGCCGGGCATCAAGGTGCGCATGGGCACCAAGCCGCTGCCGCATGCCGGCATGGGCGTGGCGCAGTACACCTGGGCCACCAGCCCGCTGCGCCGCTATGTGGATCTGGTCAACCAGTGGCAGATCATCGCCTGCGCCCGCCACGGCCGCACGGCCGCGCTGGCCGCCCCGTTCAAGCCCAAGGACGCCACGCTGTTCTCGGTGATCTCGTCCTTCGACGGCGCCTACACCGCGTACAACGACTTCCAGCACGGCATCGAGCGCTTCTGGGCACTGCGCTGGCTGCAGCAGCAGGGCGTGACCGAGCTCGACGCGTCCACGCTGAAGGACGGCCTGGTGCGCGCCGACACGCTGCCGCTGGTGTTCCGCGCACTCGGCTGCGAAGGCCTGCTGCGCGGCACCCATGTGCGCGTGCGCATCACCGGCATCGACCTGCTGACGCTGGACGTGCATGCCTCGCTGGCCGCGCGCCTGGATGACCAGGCCGAGGCCCCGGCCGACGAAGGCGGCGACGAGGACGACGAGGCCCAGGCCGCCGCGCCGCTGTCGCTGGCCATCGACCTGGGCGACGCCGACGGCGCCGCCCCGACCGGCACCGGCACCGGCACCGACAGCCCACCGGCCGCGCCCGCCGCCTGATCGCCCGCCACGGCAGGACCCCGCAGCACAGCACAGGCCATGTCGCAACCCGGTCGCGGCACCTCGAACAGGCCAGGCGCGCCGCCCCCGGCGGCCGCCCGGCCGGCGCGCGAGGCCTTCCTGGCCCGCCCGTCCCGGCCCGAGCCCGCGACGCGGCCCGGCGCATCACCCTTCGTCGGCTTTGCCGACACGCAGTGGCAGCCGCCCCAGCCACCGGCCGCGCCCCTGCGCCCCCAGCCTGCCAGCGGCCAGCGCGCCCTGTGGCGGCGGCTGTCGGTGCTGCAATGGGCGCTGACGCTGTCGGTGGGCGTGCACGCCGGCCTGCTGACGCTGCGCTTCGTCGACCCCGAGCGCTTCGAGCGCGTGTTCCGCGACACGCCACTGGAGGTGATCCTGGTCAACGCCCGGGGCCGCGAGGCGCCCACCCAGGCCCAGGCCATCGCGCAGTCGGCACTGGCCGGCGGCGGTGACGCAGCCACCGGCCGCGCCACCTCGCCACTGCCCGCCGCGGCCCAGGTGGAGCTGGGCGATGCCAGCGACGAGGCACACCGCCGCATCGAACAGCTGCAGCAGATGCAGCAGCAGCTGCTGGCCAGCGTGCACCAGGAGCTGGCCAAGCTGCCGCCGCCCGACCCGCAGCGCGACGAGGGCACGCCGCAGGCGCGCGAGCAGGAAGAGCGCCGCCGCCAGCTGCTCAAGCAGATGGCCGAGATCGAGAAGCGCATCGCCGAGGAGAACGCCCGGCCGCGCAAACGCTTCATCAGCCCGGCCACGCGCGAGGCCGTGTACGCGCTGTACTACGACCGCCTGCGCCGCAAGGTGGAGGAGCGCGGCACGCGCGACTTTCCCACCCACCAGGGCCGCAAGCTGTACGGCGAGCTGACGATGAACATCACCGTCGATGCCGAGGGCCGGGTGGTGTCGTCCGAGGTCGTGCATGGCTCGGGCAACAAGAACCTCGACCGCCGCGCCGTGGCCATCGTGCAGGGCGCGGCACCGTACGGCCGCTTCAATGGCGAGATGCGCAACCAGGCCGACCAGATCGTCGTCTCGTCGCGCTTTCGCTTCACGCGCGACGAGGGCCTGGAAACCTCGCTCAGCGCACCGCAGGCCCGTTGAGGGCCACCCGACCGCACCGCATGACCGCCTCTCCCCCTGACCGTTACGCCGTGCTCGGCCACCCGGTGGCCCACAGCCAGTCGCCCTTCATCCACGCCGAGTTCGCGCGCCAGACCGGCGAGCACCTGGTCTACGACCGCATCGAGAGCCCGCTCGACGGCTTCGAGGCCACGGTGCGCGCCTTCATCGCCAGCGCCGATCCGGCCCGCGGCATCGGGCCTGCGCGGGGCTGCAACATCACCGTGCCGTTCAAGTTCCAGGTGCTGCCGCTGGCGCGCCAGGTGACGCCGCGCGCCGCGCTGGCCCAGGCGGCCAACGTGCTGAGATTCGACAACGGCCCGGACGGCGACGGCTGGACCGCCGACAACACCGACGGCGTGGGCCTGATGCGCGACATCACCCACGGCGCCGGCGTACCGCTGGCCGGACGGCGCGTGCTGCTGATCGGCGCCGGCGGCGCCGCTGCCGGCGTGCTGGGCCCGCTGCTGGCCGAGCGGCCGGCCGAGGTGGTGGTGGCCAACCGCAGCCGCGACAAGGCCGACGCCCTGGTGGCCCGCCATGCCGCCTGCGCGCGCGACCACAGCGTGCAGTTGCGCGCCAGCGGCCTGGCCGACTGCGGCGAAGGCTTCGACGTGGTGCTCAACAGCAGCGCCAGCAGCCTGGCCGGCGCCGGCGTGCCGGTCAGCGCCGCGGTGCTCAAGCCCGGCGCGCTGGCCGTCGACCTGATGTATGGCGCGGCCGCCCAGCCCTTCCTCGACTGGGCCGCCGCGCATGGCGCCACCGGCCGCGACGGCCTGGGCATGCTGGTCGAGCAGGCGGCTTTCGCCTTCCAGCTGTGGCGTGGCGTGCTGCCCGACACCGCGCCGGTGCTGGCCGCGCTGCGCGCGCGGCTGGCAGCCAAGGCCTGAGCCGCGCGCCATGGCCAGGAAGCCCGCCCCCGGCTGGCGCAGCACGCTGTGGCGCGTGCTGGCCCTGCTGCTGCTGGCGGCGCTGTCGCTGCAGCTGTACTTCGCCGCCCGCATCGCGCTGATGGCGCTGCTCGACCCGCAATCCACCACCTTCGAGCGCAGCGAGGCCTGGCGCCTGCTGGTCGAGAAGCAGCGCATCGACTGGCGCCAGGACTGGGTGGACGACGCACGCCTGTCGGCCCACCTCAAGCGCGCCGTGATCGCCAGCGAGGACGCCGGTTTCGCCGACCACAGCGGCGTGGAATGGGACGCCATCGAAAAGGCCTGGGAGAAGAACAAGCGCGCCGAGGCCGCCGCCGAACGGCGCAATGCGCAGCTGGCGCAGCAGGCGGAGCGTCAGGCGGCCCGGCAGTCCAAGGGCGGCAACCCGGCCAAGGCCGCAGCGCCAGCCACCCCGGCCGTCAAGCCCAAGGTCGAGCCCAAGCTGATCGGCGGCTCCACCATCAGCCAGCAGCTGGCCAAGAACCTGTTCCTGTCGGGCGAGCGCACGGCGTTGCGCAAGGTGCAGGAGATCGTGCTGACCTACGAGCTGGAGCTGATCCTGGGCAAGCGCCGCATGCTCGAGATCTACCTGAACCATGTGGAATGGGGCGAAGGCGTGTTCGGCGCCCAGGCCGCGTCGCGGCACTACTTCCGCACCGATGCCGCGCAGCTGGGCCCGGCCCAGGCGGCGCGGCTGGCGGTGATGCTGCCGGCGCCCAAGCGCTTCGAGAAGACACCCGGCTCGCCCTATCTGGCCGGACGCAGCGCCACCATCCAGGCGCGCATGGGCGCGGTGGCCCTGCCCTGAGCGGGGTGGGCGCGGCTTCCTACAATCCGCGCTTCATGCCTTCACTTGCCGATGAAATTGCCGCCACGGCCGCCCGGCTGGTGGTGGACGAAGACCTGGACTACGCCAGCGCCAAGCGCAAGGCGCTGCGGGCGCTGGGCCGCCAGAACGCCCGGTCGGCCGAGCTGCCCAGCAACGAGCAGGTGGAAGACGAGGTGCGCGAGTACCTGGCGCTGTTCTGCGCCGACACCCAGCCGGCCGAGTTGCGCACGCTGCGCGAGCTGGCGCTGCCGTGGATGGCGCGCCTGGCCGAGTTCCGCCCGCACCTGGCCGGCGCGGTGTGGCGCGGCACCGCCACGCGGCGCTCGGCCATCGTGCTCGACCTGTACTGCGACGACACCAAGTCGACCGAGATCGCGCTGATCAATCTGGGCATCGACTACGAGGTCGGCAGCCGCCCCGACGGCCATGGCGGCGGCATCGACGTGCTGAGCGTGGCCCAGCGCTCGCGCGAACTGGGCGACTGGGTCACCGTGCACCTGGTGATCCACGACCACGACGACCTGCGCGGCGCGCTCAAGCCCGACGCGCGCGGCCGCAGCTGGCGCGGCGACACCGCGGCGCTGCGCCGGCTGCTGGCCACGCCGGATGCCGAGCCAGCCCACCCCGACCCGACCGGTCCCACCCCAGCCCACCCCGCACCATGAGCCTGTCGCGCCGCCCCCTCTTGATCGGCGCCGTGGCGGCCACGGCGGCTGCGGCCGGCGCCGGCTTGGCCTGGTGGCGCAGCGGCGCGGCGCCCGGTGGCGCGCCAGCCGGCGGCAGCTCGGCCGAGCTGGACGCGCTGTGGCCGCTGAGGTTCGACCGCCCGGAAGGCGGCGAACTGGCCATGGCCAGCCTGCGCGGCAAGCCGCTGGTCATCAACTTCTGGGCCACCTGGTGCGCGCCCTGCGTGCGCGAGCTGCCCGAGTTCGACCGCTTCCACCGCGAGTTCAGCGCCCGCGGCTGGCAGGTGCTGGGCCTGGCCATCGACGGCCCGACACCGGTGCGCGAGTTCCTGGGCCGGGTGAAGGTCGGTTTCCCGATCGGCCTGGCCGGCCTGGACGGCACCGAGCTGGTGCGCACGCTGGGCAACACCCAGGGCGGGCTGCCGTTCTCGGTGATGGTCAGCGCCGACGGCCGCATCGTGCACCGCAAGCTGGGCGAGACCCGCTTCGACGAGCTGAGCACCTGGGCGGCCCGCGCCTGAGGCCGAAAATCGCCCCGCGTTGGGCGAAGTTGCCGGCAATTGCAACTTACCCACCGGCAACATCGGCGAATTGACTGGCATCTCCGGCCGGTCATCAAATCGGCAAAATTCACGTCGCGATGGATTGCTGTGAGACAATCAGGCATCCATTCGATGCCGTTCGCGGCAGATGCGGGCATCAGGCCCCGCAGATGAAATCAGATCGCTGCAAGCTGATCTGCCGTCCCACCGCGGCGCCACCGGCGCGCCGCCGAACCGGAGAACACCCCCATGGACCTGCGCAAGCTCAAGACGCTGATCGACCTGGTGTCGGAATCGAACATCTCCGAGCTCGAGATCACCGAGGCCGAGGGCAAGGTGCGCATCGTGAAGGCCGGCGCCACGCCGGCCGGCGTGGCCCAGCCGCAAATGATGATGGTGGCCGCGCCGTCGGCCCCGGCGGCCGCCACCGCGCCCGCCGCCGCACCGGTGGCCGCCGCAGCCGCCCCGGCCGCGGCCGAGGTGACCGGCCATGTCGTCAAGTCGCCGATGGTCGGCACCTTCTACCGCGCCAGCAGCCCCGGCGCCAAGCCGCTGGCCGATGTGGGCCAGCAGGTCAAGGAAGGCGAGCCGGTCTGCATCATCGAGGCCATGAAGATCATGAACGAGATCGAGGCCGACAAGTCCGGCACCATCACCAAGGTGCTGGTCGAGAACGGTGCCGCGGTCGAATTCGGCCAGCCGCTGTTCATCATCGAGTGACGGCCGGCTGCTGCCCATGTTCAAGAAGATCCTGATCGCCAACCGCGGCGAGATCGCCCTGCGGATCCAGCGCGCCTGTCGCGAGATGGGCATCCGGTCGGTGGTGGTGTATTCCGAAGCCGACCGCGAGGCCAAGTACGTCAAGCTGGCCGACGAGGCCGTGTGCATCGGCCCGCCGCCCTCGGGCCAGAGCTACCTCAACATGCCGGCGATCATCGCCGCGGCCGAGGTCACCGACGCCGAGGCCATCCACCCCGGCTACGGCTTCCTCAGCGAGAACGCCGACTTCGCCGAGCGCGTCGAGAAAAGCGGCTTCACCTTCATCGGCCCCACGCCCGAAGCCATCCGCATGATGGGCGACAAGGTGTCGGCCAAGCAGGCCATGATCCGTTCGGGCGTGCCCTGCGTGCCGGGCTCGGAAGGCGCGCTGCCCGATGACCCCAAGGCCATCGTGCAGGCCGCGCGGGCCATCGGCTACCCGGTGATCATCAAGGCCGCCGGCGGCGGCGGTGGCCGTGGCATGCGCGTGGTGCACACCGAGGCGGCGCTGCTGCACGCGGTGCAGACCACCCGGGCCGAGGCCGGCGCGGCCTTCAACAACCCGGCGGTGTACATGGAGAAGTTCCTCCAGAACCCGCGACACATCGAGATCCAGGTGCTGGCCGACCAGCACAAGAACGCGGTGTGGCTGGGCGAGCGCGACTGCTCGATGCAGCGCCGCCACCAGAAGATCATCGAGGAAGCGCCGGCGCCGGGCATTCCGCGCCGCATCATCGAGCGCATCGGCGACCGCTGCGCCGCCGCCTGCAAGAAGATCGGCTACCGCGGCGCCGGCACCTTCGAGTTCCTGTACGAGAACGGCGAGTTCTATTTCATCGAGATGAACACCCGCGTGCAGGTGGAGCACCCGGTGACCGAACTGGTCACCGGCGTCGACATCGTGCAGATGCAGATCCGCATCGCCGCCAACGAGAAGCTGCCGTTCACGCAGCGCCAGGTGCAGATGCGCGGCCACGCCATCGAGGTGCGCGTCAACGCCGAAGACCCGTACAAGTTCACCCCGTCGCCGGGCCGCATCAGCATGTGGCACCCGCCGGGTGGCCCCGGCGTGCGCGTGGACAGCCATGTCTACACCAACTACCTGGTGCCGCCGAACTACGACTCGATGATCGGCAAGGTGATCGTGCACGGCGACACCCGCGAGCAGGCCCTGGCGCGCATGCGCACGGCGCTGACCGAGACGGTGGTCGAAGGCATTTCCACCAACATCCCGCTGCACCGCGAACTGATGGTGGACGCCAAGTTCATCGAAGGCGGCACCAGCATCCACTACTTGGAAAAGTGGCTGGAACACCACAAGCGGTGACATCCCATGCATGAACTGGTGCTGCGCCTGCCCGAGGCGCTGGTGGAATCGGTCAGCGAGGCGCTGGTCGACGAGCTCGACGCGCTGTCGGTCTCGGTGGCCGACGCCGACGCGGGCACCGAGGCCGAACAGGCCCTGTTCGGCGAGCCCGGCATGCCCGCGCCACGCGAGGGCTGGCAGCGCAGCGACATCACCGCGCTGTTCGCCAACGAGGCCCAGGCCACCGAGGCCGCGGCCCTGGTGATGGCCCAGGACTGGGCGGCCGACGTGCAGGTGCAGGCCCTGCGCGAGGTGGCCGACCAGGACTGGGTGCGGCTGACGCAGAGCCAGTTCGCGCCGGTGGAGATCACGCCCAGCTTCTGGGTGGTGCCCAGCTGGCACGAGGTGCCGGCGGCCGCCGAGAAGATCATTCGGCTCGACCCCGGCCTGGCCTTCGGCACCGGCACCCACCCCACCACCCGCATGTGCCTGCGCTGGACGGCCACGCAGGCGGCGGCGCTGGCCGCAGGCTGGACCCGCGTGCTGGACTACGGCTGCGGCTCGGGCATCCTGGCCATCGGTGCGGCGCTGCATGGCGGCCGTGGCATCGACGCGGTCGACATCGACGAGGCCGCGGTGCAGTCCACCCGCGACAACGCCGCGGCCAATGGCGTGACGCTCAGTGCCGCGCTGCCCGACGACCCGCAGGCAGGCGCGCGCGGCGAGTACCCGCTGGTGCTGGCCAACATCCTGGCCACGCCGCTGAAGCTGCTGGCGCCGCTGCTGGCCAGCCATGTGGCCCCCGGCGGCCACCTGGTGCTGGCCGGCATCCTGGAGCGCCAGGCCGATGAGCTGAAGGCCGCCTACGCGCCCTGGCTGGCGCTGGAGGTCAGCGACAGCGAGGACGGCTGGATCCTGATGACGGCACAGCGGCCGGCCTGATCGGCGCCGCTCGCGGCTCACCCGCTGTTCACCCGCGGCTCACCCACTGACGGTGCACCTGGGCGGCATGGCATCATCGCCGCCACCATGAAGCCGCCCGTTCCTGACGTCCGCCCCGGCCTGCACCGGCGGCGCTGCCCGTCGCGATGAGCCTGGCCACGCGCTGCCCCACCTGCGGCACCGTGTTCCGCGTGGTGCACGACCAGCTGCTGGTGTCCCAGGGCTGGGTGCGCTGCGGCCGCTGCTCGGGCGTGTTCAACGCCACCGACGACCTGCTGGACATGGACACCGGCCTGCCGGTGCACCTGCCCGGCATGGCCACCCCGCCGGCTGCGGCGCCGCACCCGGAGCCCGCTGCGCCCACTGCGCCCGCACAGGCCTCACCGGCCGCCGCGCAGGGCGCCGCGCCACCACCGGCGCTGCCCGCCGCCCCCGAAACCGAACCCGAACCATGGGCGCCGCCAGAACCCCTGGCGCCGCTGGAGGCCCTGGCCCCCGACACCGGGGCCGAGGCCCCGGCGCCCGGCCTGCTGCTGCGCGCGCCCTCGGCCGAGGCGGTGCCGGCCGACCTGCCCGACCCGGCCGCCGACACCGCGCCGCCGCCGCCCGGTGGCCTGTCGGCCACGCTGGCCGACCCCACCCAGGCCACGGCGCCGGCACTGGCCGCGATGGCCGCGTTTCCGCAGGAGGCGCCGCCGCCCGCCGAGCCGGCGCCCGAGTTCGTGCGCGTGGCCGAACGCCAGGCCGCCTGGAAACGGCCGCACAGGCGCGCGGCTGCGGCGGCCGGCGCCCTGGTGCTGGGTGGCCTGGCCCTGGCCCAGGCCGGCCTGCTGTGGCGCGACACGCTGGCCGCGCACCATCCAGGCCTGGCGCCCACACTGCAGACGCTGTGCCGCGTCACCGGCTGCCAGCTGCAGCCTCTGCGCCGCATCGGCCAGCTCTCGGTGGATGCCTCGGCGCTGAGCCGGCTGGACGGCGTGGCCGCCGACGACCCCGGCGCGGCGCAGTACCGGCTGAACCTGACGCTGCGCAACCGTGCCGAGATCGCGCTGGCCGCGCCGGCGGTGGAGCTGTCGCTGACCGATGCCACCGGCCGCCTGGTGCAGCGCCGCGTGCTGCGCCTGGCCGACCTGGGCGCCCCGCAAACGGCCCTGGCGCCGGGCCAGGAGCTGGTGCTGCAGGCCCTGCTGGCCACTGGCGGACAATCGGTCGACGGCTACACCGTCGAGCTGTTCTACCCCTGAACCTCTCTCTTCCATGAACCGGGGCCCTTCGCGGGGCCCGATGCCACCATGTCCGTCCTGATCTGCGGCTCGCTCGCCTTCGACACGATCACCAATTTCCACGGCCGCTTTGCCCAGCAGATCATGCCGGACAAGGTGCACATGCTGAACGTGTCCTTCCTGGTGCCCACGCTGCGCCGCGAGTACGGCGGCTGCGCCGGCAACATCGCCTACACGCTGCACCTGCTGGGCGGCGAACCGCTGGTCAAGGGCGCCATCGGCAACGACGGCGGCGACTACATGGCGCGCCTGAAGGGCTGGGGCGTGGACACCTCGCTGGTGCTGAATGCGCAGGAGACCTACACGGCCCAGTGCATGATCATCACCGACGAGGACAACAACCAGATCACCGCCTTCCACCCCGGCGCGATGATGCTGGCGCACACCACGCGCGTGCCGGTCGAGCGCAAGGACATCACGCTGGCCATCGTGGCACCCGACGGCCGCGAGGCCATGCTGGGCCACTGCCAGCAGCTGGCCGACGCCAAGATCCCGTTCATCTTCGATCCGGGCCAGAACCTGCCGCTGTTCGACGGCGCCGAGCTGCAGCGCTTCACCGAACAGGCCACCTGGGTGGCGGTGAACGACTACGAAGGCGCGATGCTCACCGAGCGCATCGGCACCACCATCGAGGCGCTGTCGCGCCAGCCCAACCTGAAGGGCGTGATCGTGACGCTGGGCGCCGAGGGCTGCGAGGTGTGGGTCAACGGCACCCGCACCCATGTGCCGGGCGTGGCCGCCGAGGCCGTGGTCGACCCCACCGGCTGCGGCGACGCCTTCCGCGGCGCGCTGCTGCACGGCCTGTCGCAGGGCTGGAGCCTGGAGCGCTGCGTGGCGCTGGGCAACAAGGTGGGCGCACTGAAGATCGCCCAGCGCGGCGGCCAGAACCACGCCATCCCGGCGGACCTTATCGCCGCCGCCTGACCTGGGGCACCCGGAGCGGCCGCGCGCTCGGCCGGTCGCGCCGTTCAGGTCAGCGGGCGGCGCCGGTCACGGTGGCCACATAGCGCGCCACGGCCGCCATCTCGGCCTCGCTGAGCTTGCCGGCGAACGACGGCATCGCGCCGAAGCCGCTGCGCAGCACCTTCAGCACGCGGGCGGCATCGGGCTGCAGTTCGTCCAGCACCGGGCCGATCTGGCCTTCGGCGCCCGCGTCGCGCAGCGTGTGGCACAGCGCGCACGCGGGCTGGGCCTTGTGCACGAACACCTGCCGGCCCAGCGCCAGCTCGGCATCGCCGCCCTGGGCCAGCGCGCCGGCCGCGGCCAGCAGCAGGGCGGCGCCAGCGACAGTGGCCGCGTGGCGCCCGTGCCGTGCCGGCATCAGGCCACCACCACGGTCAGCGCGTGGTCGGCCCAGCTGTTGTTGTTGTAGCCGCCGGCGTTCTCCTGCCGGTCCTTGGGCTGCACCTGGCCGGTGGAATCGGTGGCGCGGCTCACCAGCTTGTGCGTGCCCGGCGCCAGGCGCGCCTCGACGGCGAAGTTGCGCCAGGCATAGCGGCCCAGGTCGGGGCCGACGAAGCGCGCCGGCAGCCAGCTGCTGCCGCCGTCCACCGACACCTCCACCGCGAACACCGCGTGCACGCCGCCGAAGGCCACGCCGGTGATCTGCACCGGGCCCGCCTTCAGCGCGGCGCCCTCGCCCGACGGGCTGTTGATCCAGCTCTTGACCGCCATCTCCTGCACCGAGGGCTGGCTGGGGTCGCCCTTGCCGCCGGGCGGGCTGATGCGGTAGCCGTGCGACATGATGCGCGCGTCGCTCTCCTGCGCCGTGAAGGCCAGGCGCTTGATGTACTTGACGCTGTTGACGCCGGTGTAGCCCGGCACCACCAGGCGCAGCGGGCCGCCGTGCGCCAGCGGGATGGGCGCGCCGTTCATCTCCCAGGCCAGCAGCGCGTCACCCATCACGCTGAGCGGCACCGAGCGCTCGACGATCACGCTCTTGGGGTCCACGCCCTCGGGCAGCTTCTCGCCGCCGGTGCCGGTGACGAATCGCATGCCCTCGGCCACGCCGCCCAGCGCCGCGGCCACGCTGCGCAGCGGCACGCCGCTCCACAGCACGCAGCCGGCGGCGCCCACCGTCCAGGGCGTGCCGCTGGGCTTGCTGGGAAAGTAGCCGCGGCCGTTGCCCGAGCACTGCAGCACCATGGCCACCGTCTCCACGCCCAGGCCCTTCAACTCCGCAAGGCTGAAGCTGCGGGGCGACTTGACGCCCTCGATGGCCACCGTCCAGGCGTCGCGGTCGGCCACGATGGACGCATCGGGCGCCGGCAGGTTGTTGCGGATGTACAGGCGGTCGACCGGCGTGATCGGGCTGGTGCCGAAGGCGCTGCGGCGCGTCTCGATGGTGGTGCCGCTGTGCTGGATCAGCGCGGCCGGGTCCTTCCAGGCCACGTAGGCGGGCAAGGGCCTGGCGGCGGCCGGCGCGGCGGGGGGCGCCGCCTGCGCGACCGCGTCCCGCGCGGCGCCCAGGCCCATGCCGGCCAGCGCCGCGGCGCTGCCGGCCATCAGGCGGCGGCGGCCGGGCTGCGACGGGCGGTCGGCGGCGGGGGCGTGTCCGCAGGCGTCTGGGGCATGGTCGGTCGGGGGCTCACGGCGCATGGGGGCTTCCTCGGCTGGGGGTGATGGCGGGGGTCCGCGCGCATTCTGCGTTGCGGCCGGCCGGCCCGCGATGCAGCGATACCCCTGGTTGCAAGCCCCTGCCGACCGCCCCGACCCCGACAGCCCGGCACGGTGGCACCATGTCGGGAGTTTCCCGGTGTGATTCTGTAATTACAGGATTACGATAGCACCCATGAGCGAACCGATCCCCCTGCGCGGCGTCTCGATGCACGATGGCGTGGCCGCCCGGCTGCGCGTTATGGTGTTCGACCGCGAACTGGCGCCGAGCAGCTTCATCGACGAGAACGCGCTGGCCGCGCAGTGGCAGATCAGCCGCACGCCGGTGCGCGAGGCGCTCAAGGTGCTGGCCGCCGAGGGCCTGGTCGACTGGGTGCCGCGGCGCGGTGCCCGCGTCACCGAGCTGGGCGACGACGATGCCGAGCAGCTGTTTCCGGTGATGGCCATGCTCGAAGGCCGCTGCGCGCTGGAGGCCACGCGCCGCGCCACGCCGGCCGATCTGTCGCAGCTGCAGCAGTTGCACGACCAGCTGGAACTGCACGCCGCCAGCGGCGACCTGGACGGCTACTACCGCGCCAATCACGACTTCCACACCCGCGTGCAGCAGCTGGCCGCCAACCGCTGGCTGGACCGCGCCACCGGCGACCTGCGCCGCTTCATGCGCCTGTGGCGCGGCCGCCAGTTGGCCGCGCCCGGCCGGCTGCAGGACTCGATCAACGAACACCGCGTGCTGATCGCGGCCATGCGCGGCGGCGATGCCGAACGCGCCGGCCGCGCCATGCACGACCACCTGATGGCCCAGCTGGCCGCGCTGAAGGCGCTGCAGCACCAGGAACAGAGCGAACGCCATGCCGGATGACACCCCGCCCCCTGCCGCCCCCGCCGTGAAGCCGCGGGCGCCGAAGCCCGCCACCAAAGCCGCCGTCACCAAGACCGCCGCAGGCAAGACCACCGCCAGCCGGCAGGCCCGCACCGAGGCCGACCGCGCACTGCGCCCGCTGCTGCAGGACTGCCGCCGCCTGCTGTCCGAGGACGGCGAGGCCAACGGCCCGGCCATCGCCCGCGACCTGATCGCACGGCTGGAGCCGCTGCTCGAGACGCCGCGCCACCCGCTGCTCGACCGCTTCTTCGAGCACCTGGCGCGCGACTTCTCGCCCGATCCCAAGAAGGTGCTGGCCGCCGCCGTGGCCTATGCCAATGCGCCGCAGCAGGCCGATGCGCTGCTGCAGCTCAGCCGCGTGTCCGAGCCGCCGCGCCAGGAGCTGCTGCGCCGCATCAACCGCGCGCCCGGCGGCTGCGCGGCGCTGGTGCGCCTGCGCCGGGCCCTGCTGGAGCGCCTGCCGCGCCAGCGCGGCCTGGCGGTGGTGGAGCACGACCTGCTGCACCTGCTGTCGAGCTGGTTCAACCCCGGCTTCCTGCAGCTGCGGCGCGTGGACTGGAACTCGCCCGCCCAGCTGCTGGAGCAGATCATCCACCACGAGGCCGTGCACGAGATCGACGGCTGGGACGACCTGCGCCGCCGCCTGCAGCCCGACCGCCGCTGCTTCGCCTTTTTCCACCCGCAGCTGCCCGACGAGCCGCTGATCTTCGTGGAGGTGGCGCTGGTGGACGCGATGGCCGACGCCATCGCCCCGCTGATCGACAAGAAATCCACCCCGCGCCCGGCCGAGGCGGCCAAGGTGGCGGTGTTCTATTCGATCAGCAACTGCCAGCCGGGGCTGCGCGGCGTGTCGCTGGGCAATTTCCTGATCAAGCGCGTGGCCGGCGAGCTCAAGCGCGAGTTCCCGCAGCTCAGCACCTTCTGCACGCTGTCGCCCATCCCCGGCCTGATGCACTGGCTGCACAACGCGCGCGATCCGGCCCAGGTGGGCCGCGCGCTGGTGGGCCTGCCGCAGCCGGTGACCGAGCGCGCCGTGCATGCCCTGGCCACGCTGCGCGAGGCCGCCGGCGACGACCTGGCCGGCCTGGGCCAGCTGGCCACGCTGCAGGCCCTGCCGGCGCCGGCGCAGCAGGCGCTCAAGCGCCTGGCCACGATCTACCTCACCCATGTCACGCCGCAGCCGCTGGGCGACCCCGTGGCGCGCTTCCACCTCGACAACGGCGCGCGCCTGGAACGCCTGAACGCGCTGGCCAACCTGGCCCCCAAGGGCCTGAAGCAGTCGGCCGGCCTGATGGTGAACTACCTGTACGACCTGCAGCACATCGAACGCCGGCACCAGCGTTTCGTGCGCGGCGAGGTGGTGCAGGCACGCGCCATCCAGAGCCTGATCTGACAATCACAACGACAGCGACCGGAGACACCATGACCCAGCACCCCACCCCTTCCCGCCGCCGCGCCCTGCTCGGCCTGGCCGCCGCCGCACTGGCCGGCAGCGCCGCCACGCCGATGCTGGCCCAGGCGCAGGCCTGGCCGAACAAGCCGGTGACCATCGTCGTGCCCTTCCCGGCCGGCGGTGGCACCGACGCCTTCGCGCGGCCGCTGTTCGCGGCCATGAGCAAGGCCGCCGGCAAGCAGTTCGTCATCGACAACAAGGGCGGCGCCGGCGGCACGCTGGGCGCCGGCATCGCGGCCAAGGCCGCACCCGATGGCTACACCTTCTTCATGGGCGCGGTGCACCATGCCATCGCGCCGTCGATGTACCCCAAGCTCGACTACGACCTCGAGCGCGACTTCGTGCCCGTGGGCCTGATCAGCAACGTGCCGCAGGTCATCGTGGTGAACCCGCAGCGCGTGCCGGTGGCTGACCTGAAGGGCCTGCTCGACTTCCTGCGGAAGAACCCTGCCAAGCTGAACTACGGCTCGGCCGGCAACGGCACCAGCCACCACCTGGCCGGCGAGCTGTTCAAGCTGCAGACCAAGACCTTCATCACCCACATCCCCTACCGCGGCGCCGGCCCGGCCCTGCAGGACCTGATCGCCGGCCAGGTGGACCTGATGTTCGACGGCCTGGGCTCGTCGGCCAACCACATCAAGGGTGGCCGCATCAAGGCCCTGGCCGTGGCCGGCCCGCAGCGCGCACCGGGCTTCCCCGACGTGCCCACCACGGCCGAGGCCGGCGTGCCCACCTACCAGGTGGCCACCTGGTACGGTCTGTGGGCGCCCAAGGGCACGCCGCAGCCCGTCATCGACGCGATGACCGCCGAGATGAAGAAGGCGCTGAACTCCGACGAGCTGAAGACCGTCTGGGCCGGCCTGGGCGCCCTGCCGCCCAACCAATGGGGCGCCGACTTCGGCCGCTTCGTGAGCAGCGAAACCAAGCGCTGGCACGAGGTGGTGAAGAACTCCGGCGCCAAACTCGACTGACACACAAGATGAGCGACAACCACAACCTCTTCGCGGCGCTGCGCGCCGCCTTCCCGGCCGATCTGGACAAGCCCGCCATCGAGGTGCTGGACGGCCCGGCCGCCGGCAGCGTCTACAGCTGGCGCGACCTGGACCGCGCCACGGCCATGATGGCCAACCTGATCGACAGCCTGGCCCTGCCGCCGGCCAGCCGCATCGCCGTGCAGACCGAGAAGAGCGTGGAAGCGCTGGTGCTGTACCTGGCCGTGCTGCGCGCCGGCCATGTGTTCCTGCCGCTGAACACGGCCTACCAGGAAGCCGAGATCGCCTACTTCATCGGCAATGCCGAGCCGGCGATGGTGGTGTGCGCGCCGAAGAACTTCACCTGGGTCAGCCGCATCGCCTTCAGCAGCGGCACGGCGCATGTGTTCACGCTGGGCGATGACCGCACGGGCAGCCTGCTGGAGCGCGCCGCGCACCACGGCGACCAGCACACCCCGGCCGTCAGGCAGGCCGACGAACTGGCCGCCATCCTCTACACCAGCGGCACCACCGGGCGCAGCAAGGGCGCCATGCTCAGCCACGGCAACCTGTTGTCGAACGCGCAGGTGCTCAAGTCGTACTGGGACTGGCAGCCCCGTGATGTGCTGATCCACGCGCTGCCGATCTTCCATGTGCACGGCCTGTTCGTCGCCAGCCATGGCGCGCTGCTCAACGGCAGCACGATGCTGTGGCTGAACAAGTTCGAGCCCAAGACGGTGATCGCGCAGTTCCCGCGCGCCACGGTGTTCATGGGCGTGCCCACGCTGTACGTGCGCATGCTGGGCGAGGCGGCGCTGACGAAGGCGCAGACCGCGCACATGCGCCTGTTCATCAGCGGCTCGGCACCGCTGCTGGTCGAGACCTTCGACGCCTGGACCGAGCGCACCGGCCACGTCATTCTCGAGCGCTACGGCATGAGCGAGACGGTGATGCTGACCAGCAACCCCTGTCGCGCGACGGACGGTGCGCGCCAGCGCGGCACCGTGGGCCCGGCCCTGCCCGGCGTGGGCGTGCGCGTGGTGCGTGACGACGGCAACGCCTGCGACACCGACGAGATCGGCCACATCCAGGTGCAGGGCCCCAACGTGTTCGCCGGCTACTGGCGCATGCCCGAGAAGACGGCCGAGGAGTTCACCACCGACGCCTCGGGCGGCCGCTGGTTCAAGACCGGCGACGTGGGCAAGCGCGCGGCCGACGGCTTCATCACCATCGTGGGCCGCAGCAAGGACCTGATCATCAGCGGCGGCTACAACGTCTACCCGGCCGAGATCGAGGGCTTCATCAACGAGATGCCCGGCGTGGCCGAGAGCGCGGTGGTGGGCGTGCCGCACCCCGACTTCGGCGAGGGCGTGATCGCCGTGGTGGTGGCCAAGCCCGGCGCCACGCTGGACGCCGCCGCCATGGTGGCCAAGCTCAAGACACAGATCGCCAACTTCAAGGTGCCCAAGCACCTGTTCGTGGTGGCCGACCTGCCGCGCAACGCCATGGGCAAGGTGCAGAAGAACCTGCTGCGCGACCAGCACAAGGGCCTGTTCGCGTGACCACGCCCGGCGCCCCGCAGCCCGACGGGCCGGGCGCCAACCCGGCCACCGACCGCTGCCCGCGCTGCGGCGGTGGCTTCCAGTGCGGCATGCAGGGCCCCGCGCCCTGCCCCTGCACCACGGTGCAGCTCACCCCGGCGCTGCAGGCCGCGCTGCGCGCACGCTACACCGGCTGCCTGTGCCTGGCCTGCCTGCAGGCGCTGGCCGCCGGTGCCGCGCCCTGAGCGCCTGACGCACCCGGCGGATTCGCCCCGGAAAGCCCGCGCTCATCGCGGGTTTGCGGCCGGCACCCGGCGCCCACACTGGCGCCCTGTTGCCATCCGCCCGAACGCACCGCCCCCGGCCTGAACCTGGCCGGACAGCGCGCTGTCCCGGGCCGCCGCCCGAGGACGCCTTCCGATGACCCCGCTGCTCCGCGCCCTGTGCGCCGCCGGCGCCCTGCTGTTCGCGCTGGGCGCGCCTGCCCCGGCCCTGGCCCTGGCCGCCCCGGCGGTGATCCAGGCCGATCTGGCATCGGGCATCGCCGCCTTCGACGCCGCGGTGGCGGCGCAGCCGGCTGCGCTGCACACCCAGACCCTGCGCGACCTGACCGATGGCGCCCGCCAGTTCGACCTGCCCGGCGTGCGCATCACCGCGCTGGACGGCCGGCCCCACCTGGTGGACGAGGACTACGCGGCCCTGCGCACGCTGGCCCTGCCCGGCGCCATGAGCGGCTGGGCCATCGGCCTGGAGCCGCAGGCGCCGGTGGACCGCTCGGGCCTGCGCTTCCACTTCGCGCAGCCGGTCACCGCCTTCGGTCTGGAGATCGGCGACTGGGGCACCTGCTGCTTCGCCTCCAGCCTGTACATCGCCTTCGAGGGCGGCGCCACGGTCGCCGTGGGCACCGCGCACTCGGCGGCCGACAACCCCGGCTGGGCGCTCAACGGCCAGTTCACGCACTTCGTCGGCGCCATCACCTTCGGCGCCGGCGCGACCGACGTGACGCTGTACGGCGACGGCATCGGCGACTACCTGGTGGCCGGCGGCACGCTGCGCTGGGCCCTGGCCGCGACCAGCGGTCTGCCCGACCTCGGCAGCGCAGGCGCCGGCGGCGGCATCGCCGCCAGCGTGCCCGAACTGCACCCGCGTGCGCTGCTGCTGGCCGGCTTGATCGCCCTGCCCTGGCTGTCGCGCCGGCGCGTGCGGCCGCTGCCGGTGCGCCGCCTGCGCTGACGCGGCAGGCCCACGCCCCGGGCTGATCCCGGTGGGGATGTGCCAGCCTGCGGGTTAGGCTGGCGACATGACCGCCAGCCCCCTGCCCTGCGACGCGAGCGAGATCACCGACCTCGACGCCCACGCCCTCTCGGCCGCCATCCACGCGCGCCGGCTGTCCTGCCGCGAGGTGATGGCCGCCTACCTGGCGCGCATCCACCGCCTGAACCCGGCGCTCAACGCCATCGTCAACCTGGCGCCCGACGAGCGCCTGCTGGCCCAGGCCGAGGCCTGCGACGCCGAGCTGGCCCGCGGGCACAGCCGGGGCTGGCTGCACGGCATCCCGCAGGCCATCAAGGACGCGGCCATGGCCGAGGGCTTTGCCACCACCGTGGGCAGCCCGCTGCTGGCCGATGCCGTGGCCCCGCGCGACGGCCTGATGGCCGCGCGCATGAAGGCGGCCGGCGCCATCGTCATCGGCAAGACCAACATGCCCGAGCTGGGCCTGGGCTCGCACACCTTCAACCCGGTGTTCGGCGCCACGCCCAACGCCTGGGACGCCACAGTCAGCGGCGGCGGCTCCAGCGGCGGCGCGGCCGTGGCCCTGGCCCAGCGCCTGCTGCCGGTAGCCGACGGCTCCGACTTCATGGGCTCGCTGCGCAACCCGGCGGCCTGGAACCATGTGTTCGGCCTGCGCCCCAGCCAGGGCCGCGTGCCGATGTGGCCGGCCGCCGACACCTGGATCAGCCAGCTGGGCACCGAGGGCCCGATGGCACGCACGGTGCGCGACCTGGCCGCGCTGCTGGCCACACAAGCCGGCCATGATGCGCGCGCACCGCTGTCGCTGGACGACGGCGCCGACTTCACGCTCACCGCCGCCGATGCCGACCCCGCCTCGCTGCGCGGCCTGCGCATCGGCTGGCTGGGCGACCTGGGCGGCCACCTGCCGGTGGAAAGCGGCATCCTGCCGGTCTGCGAAGCAGCGCTCCGGCGCTTCGAGGGCGCCGGCGCCCTGGTGCTGCCGGCCCGCCTCGACATCGACCTGGACGCCGTGTGGCAGGCCTGGCTGATGTGGCGCCGCGCGCTGGTGGCGCCGCGCGTGGCCGGCCTGCTGGCGCTGCAGCCGCGCGACGGGCGCCCGGCCCGCGCGCACATCAAGCCCGAGGCCTTGTGGGAGCACGACCAGGCCCAGGGCCTGGACGCCATGACCCTGCTGCGCGCCAGTGAGACGCGCACGCGCCTGCACGCGGCGATGCTGGCGCTGTTCGAGCACGTGGACCTGCTGGCCCTGCCGGTCACGCAGGTGTGGCCGTTCGCCATCGGCGAGCGCTGGCCGCAGCAGGTGGCCGGCCGCACGATGGACACCTACCACCGCTGGATGGAGAGCACGCTGTACGCCACCTTCGCCGGGGCGCCGGCGCTCAGCCTGCCGGCCGGCTTCCATGCCAACGGCCGCTGGCCGGCCGGGCTGCAGCTGATCGCGCCGCCGCGCGCCGACGCACGGCTGCTGCGGGCGGCCGCGGCCTACGAGACCCTGGCCGCCGAGCTGCTGGCCCGCCGCCCGCCCGCACCCTGAACGGCCGGCATGCCCCTGGCCGGCGCCGTGGGGCCTCCTTGACGCCCGGCGCGGGGAATGACATGGATCAATGCCCGCCCCTGGCGCCCGCGCACGGGGCGGTGCAGCATCGCGCCTCGTCAAGACGCCGTCACGCCTGCCGCTCACCCTGCGCGGCAGGCCGCCACGGCCACGCGAAGGAGACCCGCATGTCCCAACGCCCCGCCCCGGCGCGGCCGCGCGCCCCGCACCCGGTGGCCCCGGCCACCGCCGCCCGCGCGGCGGCCGATCTGGCGCACCGCATGCAGCATGTCTATGCCGTGGTGCTGGCCGGCGGCCGCGGCTCGCGGCTCTATCAGCTGACCGACCGGCGCGCCAAGCCGGCCCTGCCCTTTGCCGGCAAGCTCAACATCATCGACTTCGCGCTCAGCAACTGCGTCAACTCGGGCATCCGTCGCGTTGGCGTGCTCACGCAGTACAAGGCGCAGAGCCTGATCCGCCACATCGAGCGCGGCTGGGGCTTTCTGCAGTCGGCGCTGGGCGAGTTCATCGACGTGGTGCCAGCGCAGCAGCAGCTCGACGAGCGCTGGTACAGCGGCACCGCCAACGCCGTGTGGCAGAACCTGGAGATCGTGCGCGAGGCGCGGCCCGAGTACGTGCTGATCCTGGCCGGCGACCATGTCTACAAGATGGACTACGCGCGCCTGCTGGCCGACCACATCGCCGCTGGCGCCGATGCCACGGTGGCCTGCATCGAGGTGCCGCTGGATCAGGCGCGCGGCTTCGGCGTGATGAGCGTGGACGAGGCCGACCGCATCACCGCCTTCACCGAGAAGCCGGCGCAGCCGCAGCCGATGCCGGGCAAGCCCGGCAGGGCCCTGGCCAGCATGGGCATCTACGTGTTCGGCACCGAGTTCCTGTGCGAGAAGCTGGCCGCCGACGCGGCCAACCCCGACTCGCGCCACGACTTCGGCCACGACATCATCCCGCGCCTGGTGGCGCGCGGCCACCATGTGCTGGCGCACCGCTTCACCGAGAGCTGCGTCAACATGGTGGGCGACCAGCCCTACTGGCGCGATGTGGGCACGGTGGACGCGTACTGGGAGGCCAACCTCGACCTGACCCATGTGGTGCCGGAGCTGAACCTGTACGACGACGAATGGCCCATCCTGAGCCTGCAGCGCCAGGTGCCGCCGGCCAAGTTCGTGTTCGACGACGAGGGCCGGCGCGGCAGCGCGATGGATTCGCTGGTGTCGGGCGGCTGCATCGTCAGCGGCGCCACGGTGCGGCGGTCCATCCTGTTCTCGAAGGTGCGCGTGGCCGAGGCCAGCCTGATCGAGGACTCGGTGATCCTGCCCAATGTGCAGATCGGCCGCCGCGTGGTGCTCCAGCGCGCCATCGTCGACAAGGGCTGCGTGCTGCCCGACGGCTTTCGCGCCGGGCTGAACGTGGATGAAGACCGCGCGCGCTTCCACGTCAGCCCGCGCGGCGTGGTGCTGATCACGCCCGACATGCTGGCCGCGCCACGGCCGGGCGAGATCCCGCCCGCCGCGGCCGCGCGCTGGGCCGACACCGGCGACGACTCGGCCCCCATGCCGCTGCACACGCTGTAGACCGACGCCGCCCCCCCAAGCTGTGGCGCGCCTGGGCGCGGCCAGGCCGGGGCGCGCGGGCTATGCTGGCCGCCCGCCCTTGCAGGAGCCGCCATGGCCATCGCCCGTCCCGGTTATGCCCGTCAGCCCGCCCTGGAACTCGACGGCCGCTTCGCCGGCTGGCTGCGCAGCCTGCAGCCGCCGGGCTACCAGGTCGACACGGTGGTGGCGCCGCTGGGCCCGAACGGCGCGGCGCGCCTGGCGGCCAATGTGGGCATCACGCCGATGGCCGCCGAGTTCGACCTCCACCAGCCCGGCCCGCTGCTGGACTGGGCGCTGTCGCTGCCGCGCGCCAATGGCGTTGCGCGTGCCGGCGCCGGCCTGATGTTCGACATCGATCTGAAGCTCAACCGCCGCATCGCCTGGAGCGACGGCTGGCTCACCGAACTGCGCCTGCCCACGCTGGACGCCACCAGCAAGCTGCCGTTCACCATTGGCCTGACCTGGCAGCCCGGCGCCGTGAGCTATCCCAAGGTCAGCGCCGAGGCCGTGCCCGGCGCCACCACCGTGCGCAAGAAGGGCCCGCTGCGGTGCAACTACCGCGTGCAGGGCCTGCCCTTCGACAGCCGCTGGGTGACGCGCGTGGCCCTGCCGACGGTGAGTGCTCGGCTGGCCGAGGAGGCGCACGGCCTGGGCCGCCTGCCCAGCCGGCACCAGAGCTCGGTGCAGATGGGCGAGGTGCGCCTGGACCTGGCGGCCGCCGGCCGCGACGCCGCGCTGGCCTGGGTGGGCAAGACCATCGCCGACGGCGTGATCGCCGACAGCGAGTACCTGTCGCTGACCATCGACCTGCCGGATGCCACGCAGAAGAACGTGCTGGCCAGCCTGACGCTCAGCGGTTGCGGCCTGCTGGGCTACAGCGAGGAGGCCCTGGGCGGTGGTGACGAGGCGCTGCCCGGCGTGTCACTGCGGCTGGCCGTGGGCAGCCTCGACCTGAAGGTGAACGGCTGAGGCAAGCTCACCGCGGGCGGCCGGATGCGCCGCCTTGCGCATCCCCTTGTGCATCCCCTTGCGCATCCGCCAACGCGCCCTGCAGGCGCTGGGCGATGGCGCTGCCCGGCTCCACCTGCTTCAGCGCACGCGCCCAGTGCTGCGCCGCCAGCGCCTTGTCGCCACGGTCGAAGGCGATGGTGCCGGCCAGCGCCAGGGCCTTGACGTTGTCGGGGTCCAGTTGCAGCGCGCGGGCCACCAGGCGCGCGGGCTCGCCAGCCAGCTGGCGGTTCTGCACCGCGCCGGTGGCATCGGCCAGATCGGCCAGGGCCTGGGCATCGTCGGGCCGCAGTGCCACCACGCGCTGGTAGGCCGCCAGCGATTGCTGGGGCTTGCCCAGCACCGCGTACGAGCGGCCCAGCATGGCCCAGCCCTCGGCGTCACCGGGCTCACGCTGCAGGCGCTCGGCCAGGCGGGCGGCCATGGCCTCGAACTGCGCAGGGCCGAACTGGTGCGGCGCATTGGCCGCGCTGTCGGCCGGGCCGGCCTGCCAGCCCGCCGGGTGGCCGCGCCAGGCATAGCCGGCCGCGCCGAACACCAGCACGAAGGCCACCAGGCCCAGCACCAGGCGGCGGGACGGACGCGCCGGCTGCGCCGGCGCAGCCGCTTCGGCCAGGGCCAGGGCAGCGGGATCAGCGGGGCTCGTCGTCATCGGGGGTCTCGGGGTCGAAGGCCTGGTCGCCCAGGCGCTGGCGGCGGCGCAGCACCGCGGCCAGCGTGCCCAGGGCCGCCACCAGCAGCACGCCGGGGCCGGCCCACAGCAGCGCCGTGCTGGCCTTGAACGGCGGCCTGTAGAGCACGAAGTCGCCGTAGCGCGCGGTCATGTAGTCGCGCACCTGCTGGTCGCTCAGGCCGCGCGCCAGCATCTCGCGGATCTGGCGGCGCAGGTCCTCGGCCAGGCCGGCGTGCGAGTCGGCAATGGTCTGGTTCTGGCACACCAGGCAGCGCAACTCGGCAGCCAGCGCCATCATGCGGGCTTCCAGTGCGGGGTCGATGGCGGCGGACGGGGCCTCGGTGCTTGCGGGTGCTGAAGCCGGCTGGGCCGTGGCCAGGCCCGGCAGTGCCAGCGCCGCCACCAGGCACAGCGCCGCAGCGGGGCGGTGAAGCTCAAGCATCGAGTTTCCTCAGCAAGGGCTCGATGCGATCCTTCAAGACTTCGGGCGTCAGCGGACCGATGTGCTTGTAGCGGATGACACCGGCACGGTCGACGACAAAAGTTTCGGGCACGCCGTAGACACCGTAGTCGATGCCGATGCGGCCGTCGGGGTCGAACACCGAATCCCGGTACGGATCGCCCCGCGCCTTCAACCAGGCCAGGCCGGCGTCGCGCTGGTCCTTGTAGTTCAGGCCGATCAGCGGCGTCTTGGCACGGCGCGCGAAGTCCACCAGCACCGGGTGTTCGTCGCGGCAGGCGCCACACCAGCTGGCCCACACATTCAGCAGCCACACCTGGCCCAGCAGGTCGTCACGGCGCAGCGTGGCCTCGGGCCGGGCCAGCGCGGGGGCCTGGAAGAATGGCGCGGGCTTGTCGACCAGCGGCGACGGCACCTCGCGCGGATTGAGGTTCAGGCCCAGCGCCAGGAACACCACCAGCGCCAGGAAGATGCCCAGTGGCAGCAGGAAGCGGGTCATGGTGCGGCCTCCGCCGCCGGCGCGGTCAACGTGCTCGTGGTCTGGGGCACCGCCTGCGCGGCCTTCGCCGCCACCCGGTAGCGCCGGTCACTCGCCGCCAGCACGCCGCCCGCCATCATCACCAGGCAGCCCAGCCAGATCCAGCCGATGAAGGGCTTGTGCTGGATGCGCACGATCCAGTCGCCCTGCGCACCTCCGGCAGTGTGGGCGGCTTTCACCTGCTCACCCATCGACACATACAGGTCGCGCAGCAGCGTGCTGTGCACGGCGGCCTCGGTCATCGGCATGGTCTGCACGCGGTAGACGCGCTTCTCGGGGTACAGCACGGCCACCAGCCGGCCGTCGCGTGTGACCTCGATGCGCGCCTGCGCGGCGTCGAAGTTGGGGCCGGTCACATCCTGCAGGCCGGTCATCGTGAAACGGAAGCCGGCCACCTCGGCGTGTGCGCCGGGCGCCATGCGCACGTCGCGCTCGGTCTCGTAGGTCTTGACCATGGCCACGCCGGTGGCGAACACCGCCACGCCCAGGTGCGCCAGCCACATGCCCACCAGGGCGCGCGGCAGCAGGCGCGCACGGCCCCATGCCGAAGCACCCATGCCGGGCTTGCCGCGCAAGCGGCCGACCAGTTCGACCAACACGCCGCCGGCGATCCACAGCGCCAGTGCCAGCGCACCGGTGGTGGCTGGCGCGATGCGGCCATGCGCCCCACCGATGGCCAGCGCGCCCAGCAGCGCAACCGGGGCCACCCAGCCGACACGGCGCAGCAGCGGCGCGGCCTCGTCGGTCTTCCAGCGCACCAGCGGGCCCACGCCCAGCAACAGCAGCAGCGGCGCCATCAGCCAGCCGAACACGGTGTCGAAGTACGGCGGGCCGACCGAGATCTTGCCCAGGCCCAGCGCATCCAGGAACAGCGGGTACAGCGTGCCCAGCAGCACCGCACCGCAGGCCACCAGCAGCAGCATGTTGTTGACCAGCAGAGTCGTCTCACGGCTGAGCAGGCCGAAGCGCTGGCCCAGGCCCACGCTGGGCGCCCGCCAGGCGAACAGCAGCAGCGAAGCGCCGATCACCACCACCAGAAAGGCCAGGATGAACAACCCGCGCCGCGGATCGGTGGCGAACGCATGCACCGAACTCAAGACGCCCGAGCGCACGAGGAAGGTGCCCAGCAGCGACAGCGAGAAGGCCAGGATGGCCAGCAGCACCGTCCACACCTTGAAGCTGCCGCGCTTCTCGGTCACGGCCAGCGAGTGCATCAGCGCCGTGCCCACCAGCCAGGGCATGAAGCTGGCGTTCTCCACCGGGTCCCAGAACCACCAGCCGCCCCAGCCCAGCTCGTTGTAGGCCCACCAGCTGCCCAGGCCGATGCCGAAGGTCAGGCACACCCAGGCGGCCGTGGTCCAGGGCCGGGTCCAGCGCGCCCAGGTGGCGTTCAGGTCGCCACCCAGCAGCGCCGCGATGGCGAAGGCATAGGCCACCGAGAAGCCCACATAGCCCATGTAGAGCATCGGCGGATGCGCCACCATGCCGAGGTCTTGCAGCAGCGGGTTCAGATCGCGCCCGTCGTCGGCCGCCGGGATCAGGCGCTCGAAGGGGTTGGACGTGGCCAGCAGAAACAGCAGAAAGCCCGCCGCCACGCAGCCCAGCACACCCAGGATGCGCGCCAGCACCGGCTGCGGCAGGCGGCGGCTGAACAGCGCCACGGCCACCATCCACGCATCCAGCATGGCCACCCACAGCAGCAGCGAGCCCTCGTGCCCGCCCCACACCGCGGTGATGCGGTACAGCAGCGGCAGCGCGGCGTTCGAGTTGCTGGCCACGTACAGCACCGAAAAATCGTTGCGCACGAAGCTGGCCACCAGGCACGCGAACGCGCCACCCACCAGCAGCGCCTGCGCGCCGGCCAGCGGCCGGGCCAGCGCCATCCAGTCGGCGCGGCCGCGCTGCGCGCCGGTCAGCAGCAGCGCGCCCTGGGCGATGGCGGCGCCCAGCGCCAGCATCAGCAGCAGATGGCCGAGCTCGGGGATCATTTGCCGGCTCCAGGTTGTGCCCCCACCAGCGTGCCGGCCATCCTGGCCTTCACCTGGTCGGCGCGCTGCAGCGCATCGGCGGCCTCGGGCGGCATGTAGTTCTCGTCGTGCTTGGCCAGCACCTCGCGGGCGGTGAACACGCCGTCTGCGCCCAGTTGGCCCTGCGCCACCACGCCCTTGCCTTCCTTGAACAGGTCGGGCAGCACGCCTTCATAGCGCACCGACACGGTCTGCGCGGTGTCGGTGACGGCAAAGCGCACGGTCACACCATCGCGCTGCAGGCTGCCGGCCTGCACCAGGCCGCCGATGCGGAAGGTGCGGCCCTGCGGCGCCTCCTTCGCGGCGATCTGCGTGGGCGTGTAGAAGAACACCAGGTTGCTGTTGAAGGCATTGAGCACCAGGGCCACGATGGCGCCCACGGCCACCAGCACGCCCAGCACGATGGCGGCGCGGCGGTGCCTGGGCTTCACGGCGCTCATTCGCCCATCTCCGGGTTCAGGGCCAGCGCACGCGCGGCCTCGGCCGCGCGGCGCAGTCGGGCACGCACCCGCAGCACCTCGGCCACCATCATCAGCGCCGTCACGCCATAGGCGCTCCACACGTACAGGCCGTAGCCGCCCATGTGCCAGAAGGCCTGCCACGATCCCCAGTTCATGCCTGTTCTCCACGGGTGAGCCGCGTGCGCACCCAGTCGCTGTCGGCTTCCTGCTCCAGCACGATGGCCCGCGCGCGGGTGAACACCACGGCAAAGCTGTAGGCCCAGAAGGCCAGCGTCATCAGCCCCATCGCCAACAGCATGGTGCGGGCCATGGTGGGCGCGGCAGTCATGCTGATGCTGGAGCCCTGGTGCAGCGTGTTCCACCACTTCACCGACATGTAGATCACCGGCACGTTCACCGCACCCACCAGGGCCAGCAGCGCGCCGGCGTTCGCGGCGCGGCGCGCGTCGTCGATGGCCTCGGTCAGCGCGATGTAGCCGCCGTACATCAGCAGCAGGATGAACTCGCTGGTCAGGCGCGCGTCCCACACCCACCAGGTGCCCCAGGTGGGCTTGCCCCAGGCGGCGCCGGTCCACAGCGCCAGCACGGTGAACAAGGCCCCGGTGGGCGCCAGCGCGCGGGCGTACATCGAGGCCATGCGCGCATTCAGCATCCAGCCCCAGGCGGCCCAGAAGGCCATCACCAGGTAGATCAGCATCGACATCCACGCCGCCGGCACGTGGATGAAGATGATGCGGTAGGCCTCGCCCTGCTGGAAGTCGGTGGGCGCCAGGCGGAAGCCCACCCACAGCCCGGCCGCGGTGAACAGCACGGTGGCCACCCACAGCCAGGGCAGGCAGGCGCCGGCCAGCGCATAGAAGCGCGACGGGGCGGCAAAGGTGGTCAGGCGCAGGGTCACGGCAGGGGCTTCAATCGAGAGAAATGCGCAGCGCGGCCACGGTGGCCAGCGGCAGGCCCAGCAACGCGGCGATCAGCAGCGCGCCCAGCAGCGAGCAGTGCGCCTGGGCCGACTGCCCACCCAGCACCGCGCCCACGGCGCCGGTGCCGAAGATCAGCACCGGCACGGTCAGCGGCAGCACCAGCAGGAACACCAGCGCCGCGCCGCTGCGCAGCCCCAGCGTGAGGGCCGCGCCCACCGCGCCCAGCAGGCTGAGCGTGGGCGTGCCGAGTGCCAGCGTGGCCACCAGCATGGCCGTGCCATCGGCCGGCAGGTCGAACAGCAGGCCCAGCAGCGGCGCGGCCAGCACCAGCGGCACGCCGGCCGTGAGCCAGTGCGCCAGCACCTTGCCGGCCACGGCGGCCACCAGCGCCGGCAGGCCGCCGGGCGCCAGCAGCATCTGCTCCAGCGAGCCATCGGCGTGGTCGCCGGCGAACATCTGCGTCACCGACAGCATGGCCGCCAGCAACGCGCACACCCACACCACGCCGGGGGCGATCTGGCGCAGCGTCTGCGGCTCAGGCCCCACGCCGATCGGGAACAGGCCCGCGGCCACGATGAAGAAGCCCAGCGGCAGCAGCGCCTCGATGCGGCGGCGGCCGGCCAGGCGCAGGTCGCGCCGGGCCACAGCCCAGAGGCAGGATCCGGTGGCCATCAGGCGGCGGCCCGGTCGGCGCTGCGCGCAGGCGCAGCACCCAGGTCGACGGTGTGCAGGCCGGCCAGCGGCACGGCCTGGTGGCTGGTGAACAGCACCGCGCCACCGCGCGCGGCCTGGGCCTGGATCAGCGCGGCCAGCGTGGCCACGCTGGCCTGATCGAGCGCGTCGAAGGGCTCGTCCAGCAGCCAGGTGCAGGGTGTGGCCTCGTCCAGCGCCAGCCGGGCCAGTGCGCCGCGGCGGCGCTGGCCTTGCGACAGCGTGCGCACCAGCGCCCCGGCGCGCGAGGCCAGGCCCAACCGCTCCAGCGCTGCGGTGGCACGGCGCTGTGGCGCATCCAGGCCCTGCAGCTGCGCCAGAAAGGCCAGCGCCTCGGCCAGTGTCAGATCGTCCTTCAGGGCATTGGCGTGGCCGATGTAGTGCAGGCGCTCGCGCGCCGCATCCCCCGCGCGCGCCAGCGGCTGGCCGTTCCACAGCACCTGGCCCTCGGCCGGCGCCGACAGGCCGGCCAGGATGCGCAGCAGGCTGGTCTTGCCGCTGCCATTGGCGCCGCGCAGCCAGGTCAGCCGGCCGGGCGGCAGCGTCAGGTCCAGGCCGCTGAACAGGCGCCGCCGGCCACGCCGGCAGGCCAGGGCCTGGGCGGCCAGGGTGCCCGAAGGCGCAACGGTGGCGGGCGAGGAAGTCACTGCGGGCCATGCTAGCCAGCCGCCCCAGTCTGGGGCTTGATGTTGGTCAAGCGCCGCCGGGGCCTGGCGGGCATCGCCGACAATGCGGCCCCGATTCCGCTGACCACGATGCGCCTCGCCGACCTTCTTGACCGACTGCACGCGCTGGGCGCCGGCCCGGCCCATGTGCAGCGCGTGCTGCGCCACTGGGTGCAGGCGGCCGAGCACGACCGTGGCGCGCACGCGCCCGAACACTTCTATCCCAAGCCCCTGCTCGAAGCCCTGCCCGGCCTGCGCGACGAGCTGGCCGGCCTGGCGCGCCTGAACGCCAGCCACCCGGGTGAGGACGGCTCGGCGCGCCTGCTGGTGGGCCTGCACGACGGCCAGATGGTGGAAAGCGTGCTGCTGCCTGTTGGGCCCAAGGGCGGCGGCGTGTGCGTATCCACCCAGGTGGGCTGCGCCGTGGGCTGCCGCTTCTGCATGACCGGCCAGGGCGGCCTGGTGCGCCAGCTGGGCAGCGCCGAGATCGTGGCCCAGGTGGTGCTGGCGCGGCGCCAGCGCGCCGGGCTGCAGAACGGCGTGCGCCGCGTGGTCTTCATGGGCATGGGCGAGCCGGCGCACAACCTCGACGAGGTGATGGACGCCATCGAGGTGCTGGGCACGGCCGGCAACATCGGCCACAAGGAGCTGGTGTTCTCCACCGTGGGCGATGCGCGCGTGTTCGAGCGCCTGCCGGCCGGGCGCGTGAAGCCCGCACTGGCGCTGTCGCTGCACACCACCAAGCCCGAGCTGCGCGCCGATCTGCTGCCACGCGCGCCGGCGCTGACGCCGGCCGAGCTGGTGACGCTGGGCGAGGCCTACGCGCAAGCCACCGGCTACCCGATCCAGTACCAGTGGACGCTGCTGGAAGGCGTGAACGACGGCGACGACGAGCTCGAAGGCATCGCCACGCTGCTGACCGGCAAGCGCGCGATGATGAACCTGATCCCGTTCAACAGCGTGGAAGGCTCGGGCTACCAGCGCCCCAGCTGGGAGCGCGCCGCCGAGATGGCGCGCTGGCTCAACCGCCGCGGCGTGCTGACGCGGCTGCGCCGCTCGGCCGGGCAGGACGTGGATGCCGGCTGCGGCCAGTTGCGGGCGCGGGCCGAGCGGCCGGCGCGCGGCGGCCAACGCGTGATCGGCATCGCGCCGTCGGCCTGAGCGGGAGACGCCGCGCTCAGCGCCGCCGCACCACGCGGCCGGTCGTTGCCTCCGTGCCCGCCACCGCAGGCCGCTCACCCACATAGGCCGCACGCGGCCGGATCAGGCGGCCCTGCGCGCGCTGCTCCAGCGCATGGGCGATCCAGCCCACCGTGCGGCCGATGGCGAACAGCGCGAAGGCCGCGCCCTCGGGCAGGCCCAGCGCATGGCGCAAGGCCACCAGCGCGAAATCGACCGTGGGCGCCCAGCCGGTCTGCGCCTGCACCTCGCGCAGCAGCCGCGTTACCGGCGGGTGGGGCGGCAGGCGTTCCAGCAAGTGGCGCGCGCGCGGATCGCCCTGCGGATAGAGCGGGTGGCCGAAGCCAACGGTGAAGGCAGTCTCGCGCACAACCCTGCGGCCCGACCCCTCCACCGGCGGCGCGACCAATGCCCCCACCAGGCGGCGCAGCCGCCGCGCATCGCCGGCGGCGTGCATCCACTCAGGCCAGCGCACCTCCAGCCGCGCCGTCACGCCGCCATGGCGCGGGCCTGACAAGGCGCCCAGCCCCGACAGCACGCAGGCCGGCAGGCCGGCCCCGGTGGCGGCCACGCAGCGTGCGGTGAAGCTGGAGGCATTGAGCTCGTGGTCGGCACACAGCACCAGCGCGCGGCGCAGCAGATCGGCCTGGGGATCGTTCAGCTGCCACACGGCCTGCAGGCGCCGGTGCAGCGGCGCCGCGCGCAGCCGCGCCGAGGGCACGGCGCGCTGCGAGGTGGCGGCTCGCATCGTGGACAGCAGAGCCAGCGCTTCGGCGATGGCGGCATCGGCCGAGGGCTGCGCCGCGGCGGGCCTCGCAGCGCCCTCGGCGCTTGCCAGGCTCTGCGCCGCCAGCAGCGCCTGCATCGTGGCCAGACTGCGCTGCGGCCCAGGGGTGGCGGCCGTGCGCCACGGTGCCAGAAGCCGTGCGGCGGGTTCGGCGCCCAGCACCTCGGGCTGAACCGCCAGGCGCGCCAGGTCGGCCACATCCACCTGCCACAGCAGCGCAGCCACTTCCTCCAGCGTGGCGTGGTCGGCCAGTGCTTCGGCATCCTTGCCGCGGTAGTGCAGGCGGCCGCTGTCGATCAGCGTGAGGGATGAACTCAGCACCGGCAGGCCCCAGTCCAGCGTGGCCTGCGCGGCCTGGCGCGGGTTGCGCGCGGCGCGGCGCTGGGCGGCCAGGCGCAGCACGCTGTCGGCGCGGTAGCGGCTGCGGCGCGCGCCGGGGCCGTTTGCCGATTCAGCCTCGCGCTGCAGCAGCCCGCGGCTGACATAGGCATACAGCGTGGCGCGGCTCACACCCAGGTGGCGCGCGGCCTCGTCGGCGGTCATCCAGCGGTCGGTGGGGGTCATGGGTGGCGCGGCAGAACGCTCACATTGAAAGTTTTCATCGACAGCGCCGTCCACCGCGCAGGCAGGTTGATCGGCCCGATCAAGATTGACGCCGCGGCGGCGGCGCGCGTGAAATGGTCGCACGATCCCGCCACCGTTCCCGAGTCGCCATGCGCCCCACCCCGCCGCCCGACATCCCGCCTCAACCAGAGCCCGCCGACCCGCCGCCGGTGGCCGCCCCGCAGGCGCTGGCCGCGCTGTGGCAGCTGGCCGGCCTGCCGCCTGCGGCGCTGGGCCAGGTGGACCTGCCCGGCAGCGGCCAGCCGGTGCTGCCGTCCTCGTTCGCGGTGGCCACGGCCGCGCAATCCAGCCTGGCGGCCGCCGCGCTGGCCGCCGCCGAGCTGTGGCACCTGCGCCAGGGCGGCGGCGCCGAACGCCAGCGCGTGACGGTGGACGCCACCCATGCCACGCTGGACAGCACGGCCTGGTTCACGCTGGACGGCGTGCAGCCGCCGATCTGGGACAAGCTGTCGGGCCTGTACCGCTGCGGCGAGGCGCTGGGCACGCCGGGCTGGGTGCGCATCCACGCCAATTTCGCCCACCACCGCGATGGCGCGCTGACGCTGCTGGGCCTGCCGCCCGGCCCCGACACCGAGCGCGCGCAAGTGACCGAGACGCTGCGCCACTGGCGCGCCGAAGACTTCGAGACCGCTGCCGCGCAGGCCAACCTGGTGGTGGCCGCCGCGCGCCGCTTTGCCGAATGGGACGCGCACCCGCAAGGCCAGGCACTGGCGCACACGCCACCACTGCGCATCGCGCCGATCGACGGCGCGCCGCCGGCCCCGCCGATCCACTGGCGCGGCCTGCGCAGCGGTGAACGCCCGCTGACCGGCCTGCGTGTGCTGGAACTCACCCGCATCCTGGCCGGGCCGGTGGCCGGGCGCACGCTGGCCGCGCACGGCGCCGACGTGCTGCTGCTCAATTCGCCCCATCTGCCCAACATCGAGGCCATCGCCGACACCAGCCGCGGCAAGCGCTCGGCCCATGTCGATCTGGCCACGGCAGACGGCCGCGCCACGCTGGCCCGGCTGCTGGGCGATGCGCATGTGTTCCTGCAGGGCTACCGGCCCGGCGGCCTGGCGGCCAAGGGCTTCTCGCCGCAGGATCTGGCGCGGCAGCGGCCCGGCATCGTCAGCGTGGCCCTGTCGGCCTACGGCAGCAACGACGGCCGCAGCGACAGCCCCTGGGCGCAGCGCCGCGGCTTCGATTCGCTGGTGCAGACGGCCACGGGCTTCAACTGGGCCGAGGCAGAAGCCGCCAACTTGGACCAGCCGAAAGCCATGCCGCTGCAGATCCTGGACTACGCCGCCGGCTACCTGCTGGCCTTTGGCGCCCAGGCCGCGCTGTGGCGCCAGGCGCGCGAGGGCGGCAGCTGGCAGGTGGAGGTCAGTCTGGCCGGCGTGGGCCGCTGGCTGCGCAGCCTGGGCCGCGTGCCCGGTGGGCTGGCCGCGGTGGCGCCCGATGTGGCGCCCTACCTGGATGCGCCGCAGGCCAGCGGCTTCGGCCAGCTTCAGGGCCTGCGGCATGGCGCCCAGCTGTCGCTGACGCCGCCGTTCTATGACCGGCCGTCGATGCCGCCGGGCGCGCACCCGGCCGAATGGTTGCAGGACTGAGCCTCGGCCTCAGACAAACCCACGCAGGGGCAGGCGCGAGCGCTGCAGCCAGTTGCCCGCCGCGTAGTGCGCGCGCCCATCGGTGGCGTGCAGCGTGTAGGCGTGACGGGACTGCGCTGAGCGGTTCGGCGCACTCCAGTGCGGCAGCAGGCCGTGGAAGGCCACCAGCGTGCCGGCCTCCACCTCCACCGGCACCGTGTCGGTGCCCGGCGCGCAGGCATCGGGCCAGGGCGTGCGGTCCAGCGTCACCATGCGGGTCAGTGGTCCGCCGGGCAACTGCTCGGCCTCGGGCACGCGCTCGAAGCGCTCGCGCAGCGGCGTGCGGTGGCCGCCGGGCTGCACCCACAGGCAGCCGTTGTCGCGCGTGGCCTCTTCCAGCGCGAACCAGAAGCCGGTGACGCTGGTGGGTGTGGTGTCCAGAAAGCTGGCGTCCTGGTGCCACTTCACCTCGCCGCCGATGCTCGGCTGCTTGAAGATGTACATCGACTGCCACAGCTGCGGCTGCTGCAGGCCCAGGTCGGCGGCCAGCGCCGCCAGATCGGCCCCGTGCGAAAAGGCGTCGAACACCGGGTCCAGGTCGTGCATCGCATGGCCGATCTTGTTGATCGACAGGCGCTGGTGCTGCTTCAGCCGGCCCTGTTCATCAAAGGCCTCTTCCTCGAAGAAGCACTCGATGCCTTCGGCCGAGGCCATGAACACATCGTCGCTGCTGCGCCGGGCCTGGTCCTGCGTGCTGAAGATGCTGCGGTGGCGCGCGGCGTCGAAGCCGTCGACGATCTGCAGCGCGCGCTCGCGCAGCGCGGCGATCTGGTCGGCGCGCCGGAAGCCGGGCAGCACGATGAAACCCTGGGTCTGGTACTGGTCTTGCTGGGCAGGGGTGAGCATCGGCCGATGATGCCATCGCATACCCTTGCCACACATGACACCGGGAGCCCGCCCCATGCTGATCCGCAACGCCACCCTGCCCGACGGCCGCACCGGCGTCGATGTGCTGGCCATCGATGGCCGCATCGCCGAGATCGGCCCTGGGCTGGTCGCCCCCACCGGCGCCGAGGTCATCGACGCCCAGGGCTGGCTGCTGAGCCCGCCCTTCGTCGACGCGCACTTCCACATGGACGCCACGCTCAGCTACGGCCTGCCGCGCGTCAACCGCAGCGGTACGCTGCTGGAGGGCATCGCGCTGTGGGGCGAGCTGAAGCCGCTGCTGACCCAGGAGGCGCTGGTCGAGCGCGCGCTGGCCTACTGCGACTGGGCGGTGGCCAAGGGCCTGCTGGCCATCCGCAGCCATGTGGACGTGTGCGACGACCGCCTGCTGGCCGTGGACGCGCTGCTGGAGGTGAAGAAGCGGGTGGCGCCCTACCTCGACCTGCAGTTGGTGGCCTTTCCGCAGGACGGCGTGCTGCGCAGCCCCAACGCGCTGGCCAACCTGAAGCGCGCGCTCGACAAGGGCGTGGACGTGGTCGGCGGCATCCCGCACTTCGAGCGGACCATGGCCGACGGGGCCGAGAGCGTGAAGATCCTGTGCGAGCTGGCCGCCGAGCGCGGCCTGCGCGTCGACATGCACTGCGACGAGAGCGACGACCCGCTGAGCCGCCACATCGAGACGCTGGCCTTCCACACCCAGCGCCTGGGCCTGCACGGCCGTGTCACCGGATCGCACCTGACGTCCATGCACTCGATGGACAACTACTACGTCAGCAAGCTGCTGCCCTTGATCGCCGAGGCCGGCGTGCATGCCGTGGCCAACCCGCTGATCAACATCACGCTGCAGGGCCGGCACGACAGCTACCCCAAGCGCCGCGGCATGACCCGCGTGCCCGAGCTGATGGCCGCCGGCGTCAACGTGGCCTTCGGCCACGACTGCGTGATGGACCCCTGGTACAGCCTGGGCTCGGGCGACATGCTGGAGGTGGCGGCGATGGGCATGCACGTGGCGCAGATGACCGGGCAGGACGCGATGCGTGCCTGCTTCGACGCCGTGACTGTGAACCCGGCGCGCGCGCTGGGCCTGGCCGGCCACGGGCTGGCCGTGGGCTGCGAGGCCAGCTTCGTGCTGCTGCAGGCGCGCTCGCCGGTGGAGGCGCTGCGCCTGCGCGCCACCCGCCTGGCCGTGGTGCGCCGCGGCCGCGTGCTGGCGCGCACCGCACCGGCCACCGCCACGCTGGATCTGCCGGGCCGGCCGGCGCAACTGGACTGGACCCTGGCACCGCGCTGAAAGGCGGCCCCACCCGGCCCCACCGCGTGCAGGTGCGCACGCCGCAGGCCCCCACGGCGCCAGGGGCCCTTGGCTAGAATGAATCGCACAGGGATGCCCGTCTTGCAGAACCAGAACACCGCGCCATGAAACTCATCGGATCACTCACCAGCCCCTACGTCCGCAAGGTGCGCGTCGTGATGGCCGAGAAGAAGCTCGACTACCAGTTGGTGCTCGAGGACGTGTGGGGCCAGGACGCCATCCTGAAGAGCAACCCGCTGGGCAAGGTGCCCTGCCTGATCATGGAAGGCGGCGAGGCGGTGTTCGACTCGCGCGTCATCGTCGAGTACGTGGACACCCTCAGCCCGGTGGGCAAGCTGATCCCGCCCAGCGGGCGCGAGCGCGTGGAAGTGCGCACCTGGGAAGCCCTGGCCGACGGCGTGTGCGATGCCGCCATCCTGGCCCGCATGGAGGCCACCTGGGGTCCGCGCGAGGGCGCACGCAGCCAGCCCTGGATCGACCGCCAGATGAGCCGCGTGCACAGCGCGCTGAAGGCCATGAGCCTGGGCCTGGGCGAGAAGCCCTGGTGCAGCGGCAACCACTTCACGCTGGCCGATGTGGCCGTGGGCGTGTCGCTGGCCTACCTCGACTTCCGCTTCGCCCACATCGACTGGCGCGGCGAGCACCCGAACCTGGCCAAGCTGGCCGCCAAGCTGGCCGCGCGGCAGAGCTTCATCGACACCGCGCCGCCCACGGCCTGATCCCACGCCGGGCCGCTGCGGCGCCCGGCCCTGCCGTTCACACCAGCTGCAGATCGCCCGCGCGCAGCGTCCACTGCACCTTGCGGTAGATGCGGCGCACGCTGGCGGCCAGGTCGCGTGCGCTGACGCCGGCCTCGCGGGCCAGCTCGCCCAGGCGGTGGCCCAGCGCCAGCCGGCGCAGCAGCAGGCCTTCGTCGCGGGTCAGCGCCAGCGGGTTGCTCAGTTCCTCGACACGCCAGGCCGTGTCGGACTGGCCGAAGTGATCCAGCAACCGCCGCGCCACCCAGGGCGCGATGTCGGCACCGCCGGCCAGCGTGTCCTGCACGGCGTCCCGCAGGGTCTGGGCATCGCACAGGCCGCCCAGGATGCTGTCGGCACCGGCCTGCAACACGTCCAGCAGCCGGGGGTCATCGTCGCGGCCGCTGGCCACCAGGGTCAGCACGCGGGCCTGCGCCGGCCGCAGCTGCAGCGTGCGCACCAGCTCATCCACCGGGCCATCGGCCAGCGTCGGCTCGGTCACCAGCAGCGTGGGGGCGCTGCGGCCCAGCGTCAGGCGCAGCTCGGCCACGGTATTCAGCGGTGCCAGCACCTGCCAGGGCCCGGCATCCTGCAATGCCGCAGCCCACAGTGCGCCGGTGTGGCCATCGCGCGTGGCCAGCATCAGGCTTGTCATGATCCCAACGAGGAAGGTTCTTGTTGGGATTCATTTTTAGCGAATATTGATGATGAAACGCCCCCGCAAGCCGGGGGAATCGGCGCTCAGGCGACCCGCGTTTTCCCCGAGACGGACGCCCTGGCGGCCGCGGGGGCGGCAACGGCCGGCGCACCGTCCAGCGGCTGAAAGCTGTGCGGCGAGGCCTGGTGCCAGTAGCGCTCGAACACGTGCAGCGGCCACGGCGCCTCGCCGCGCATGGCGGCCAGCAGCGCGCCAGGCCTGACGGTGGGCAGCACGGTCTCGAGCGAGCGCACCTGGTGGTCGGTGTTGCGGCGCATGATGTGCTGCGGCTGGATCTGGCCCGGGTGCGTCAGGCCGGCGGCCTGCACCAGCTCGCGCAGCGCCTCCAGCGTGTGGTGGTGGAAGCGCGCCACCCGCTCGATCTTGTCGGGCACCACCAGCGCACGGGCGCGGGCGTTGTCCTGGGTGGCCACGCCGGTGGGGCAGGCGCCGGTGTGGCAGTGCTGGGCCTGGATGCAGCCCAGCGCGAACATGAAGCCGCGCGCCGAGTTGCACCAGTCGGCCCCCAGGGCCATGGCGCGCGCGATGTCGAAGGCGCTGACGATCTTGCCCGAGCAGCCGATGCGGATGCGCTCGCGCAGGCCCAGACCCACCAGCGTGTTGTGCACCAGGCGCAGGCCCTCCTGCAGCGGTGCGCCCACGTGGTCGGTGAACTCCAGCGGCGCCGCGCCGGTGCCGCCCTCCGCGCCATCGACCACGATGAAGTCGGGCAGCAGCCCGGTCTCCAGCATGGCCTTGGCCAGCGCGAACCATTCCCAGGGGTGGCCGACGCAGAACTTGAAGCCCACTGGCTTGCCGCCCGACAGCGTGCGCAGCTGATCCAGGAAGCGCAGCATCTCCACCGGCGTGGTGAAGGCGCTGTGCGCGGCGGGCGACACGCAGTCCACGCCCTCGGGCACGCCGCGCGCGGCGGCGATCTCGGCCGTCACCTTCGGGCCGGGCAGCACGCCGCCATGGCCGGGCTTGGCGCCCTGGCTGAGCTTCAGCTCGATCAGCTTGACCTGCGGGTCGGCCGCGGTGACGGCGAAGGCCTCGGCGCTGAAGCGGCCGTCGGCCTGGCGGCAGCCGAAGTAGCCCGAGCCGATCTCCCACACCAGGTCACCGCCATGCACGCGGTGGTGGGCGCTGATCGAGCCCTCGCCGGTGTCGTGCATGAAGCCGCCCTTCTTGGCGCCGCCGTTCAACGCCAGGATGGCGTTGGCGCTGAGCGCACCGAAGCTCATCGCCGAGATGTTGAACAGGCTGGCCGAATAGGGCTGGGTGCAGCGGCCGCTGCCGGGCGGGCCGTCGGCGCTGCCGCCGATGGTGATGCGGAAGTCGGCGCTGGCGATCTGGCTGGGCATCATCGAGTGGTTGATCCACTCGAAGCCGTCGGCTTTCACGTCCAGCTGGGTGCCGAAGGGCCGCTTGTCGCTCTCGCCCTTGGCGCGCTGGTAGACCAGGCTGCGCTGCTGGCGCGAGAAGGGCACGGCGTCGCGGTCGCTGTCGATGAAGTACTGGCGGATCTCGGGCCGCACCCATTCGAGCAGGAAGCGCACATGCCCGATCAGCGGGTAGTTGCGCAGCAGCGCGTGGCGGGTCTGCAGCAGGTCGCGCAGGCCGATGGCCACACCCAGCGCACCCACGGCGGCCAGCCAGGCGGCGCGCGGATGCCCGTTCCACCAGGCCAGTGCACCGCCCACGGTGGCAGCCGCCGCCAGCGCCAGCGTGAGCAGGCGCACCGGAAAGAAGCGATCGAGCAACATCAGCCAGGCGGGCATCGCAGTCTCCTCGACGGCAGCGCGGCGGCGCCAGGATGGCACAGCCGGCACGGCGCCGCAGGCAAAGACAAGGCGCCAGCCCGCATTGCAGCGCGCACGGCACGGGGCCGATCGCCGGAATTGGACCGGTTTGGACTCGCTGATCCCCAGCATCGGGTGGCGCCTAAACGGCGAACGACCACTCCGCCCAGGCCGCGTGCTGCGGCCGCAGCGCCGCCGCGTGGCGTTGCTGCTGCGCCAGCACCCAGCGCCGGGCCAGCGGCAGCGGGCCGAAGCCCGCGGCCGTGTTGATGTGGCCGGCGTCCCCCAGGTTCAGGTGGTGGCAGCCCCAGCGCTGCGCCCAGCGCGCGGCGCTGGCGGCGCTCATCCACGGGTCGGTCTGGCTGGCCACCAGCAGGCCGGGCATGCGCAGGCGCCGCTGCGGCAGGGCCTCGGCCAGGCCGAACTTGGCGGGCTCGGCCGGCGCCACCAGCAGCACGGCGCGCACGTCCAGATCGGGCCGCTGCACCAGCGCCTGCACCGTGGCCAGGCAGCCGAAGCTGTGCGCCGCGATCAGCCAGGGCCCGCGCCCGGCGCGATCGAGGGTGCCCGCCACGCGCGCCGCCCAGCGCTCGAGGTCGGGCGTCTGCCAGTCGCGCTGCACTGCCCGCACGCTGCCGGGCACCTGGCCCTGCAGCCAGCTCTGCCAGTGCGCGGGGCCGCTGTCGTCCAGGCCGGGCACGATGGCCAGCCGGAGATCCACAACGTTGCTCATGTGGTGGTCGGCCCGGTGCGTCAGAGCGCCGCGATCGAGACCTCGGTGGACTTCACCAGCGCCACCACCTCCTTGCCGGGCGCCAGGCCCAGGTCCTTGACCGAGCGGGTGGTGATGACCGAGGTGACGATCAGGCCCTGCGGCGTCTCCACATCGACCTCGCTGACCACGGGGCCCTCGATGATTTCCTTGACGCGGCCGCGGAACTGGTTGCGCACGTTGATGGCGGTGATGGTCATGTCCGAACTCCCTGAGGGATGAAAAGGTGGCCTCACTCTAGGCAGCCACCGCGCCGCGCACAAAGAAGCTTTGCGCGGCTGCTTGCGCGCCCGGCGCATGAGGCGGCCCGCGCATAAGCAAGCACGAAACGCTGCGTTCACGCCGGGCGGCCGGCTGGCCACGATGCGCTCATCTCGAATGACCTCGGAGCGTCCCATGCCCCCGCACCCCATCACCCGCCGCCACGCCCTGGGCCTGGCCGGCGCCGCCAGCGCCGCCTTGCTGACCTCCCCCCCGCTGCGCGCCCAGGCACCCAAGGTGCTGCGCATCGGCGTGGCCACCGGCGGCGTGGGCACACCGCCGCGCACCGGCAGTTCCACCATCGGCCTGGTCAATGCCCAGGGCCTGCTGGAGAAGGCCTTCGAGCGCGACGGCATCCGCGTCGACTGGATCTTCTTCAAAGGCGCCGGCCCGGCCGTCAACGAGGCCCTGGTGAACCGCCAGCTCGACCTGGCCTGGCAGGGCGACCTGCCCTCGATCGTGCACCGCGCCGGGGGCGTGAAGACGCGCATCGTCGCGGCCAGCGGCGTGCGCAACGGCCTGTACCTGGGCGTGCCCACCGGCAGCGCGGTGCAACGCCTGGAAGACCTGCGCGGCAAGCGCGTGGCGGTGTTCAAGGGCACCAACCTGCACCTGGCGGCCGTGCGCGCGCTGGCCGCCCACGGCCTGAAGGAGAGCGACCTCAAGCTCATCAACCTCGACCCGGCCGCGGCCCAGGCTGCGCTGACCACGCGCGACATCGACGCCGCCTTCAGCTATGTCGATCTGTTCGCGCTGCGCGACAAGGGCGTGGCCCAGGTGGTGTGGTCGGCCGCGCGCGACTCCTACCGCTACACGCGCCAGACGGTGCTGCTGGCCACCGACGACTTCGCCCAGGCCCAGCCGGCGCTGGTGCAGCGCGTGGTCGACACCGTGGTCAGCACCGCCCGCACCTACAGCGACGAGGCGCGCCGCGCCGACCTGTTCGCCGAATGGGGCAAGACCGAGTACGCCGACAAGGTGTGGCGCGAGGACTTCATCGGGCAGCCGCTGCGCGTGCGCCTGTCGCCGCTGCTCGATCCCTTCCTCGTCGCGCGCTACGAGGACGGCGCCGACGAGGCCCACCGCCTGAAGCTGATCCGCAGCCGGCCCGAGATCCGCAGCTGGTTCGACCGCAGCTTCCTGAACCAGGCGCTGAAGACGCAGAAGCTCGAAGGCTATTGGCCCGAGTACGCGGCCGATGGCGAGCAGGTGGGCAGCAAGCTCGCCGCGGCGCGCTGAGCGGGAGACGCACGATGTCCACCCCTCTCAGTCTCGGACTGACGGCCACCTCGCCGCCCTGGCGCGCGCCGGCCTGGATCGTGCAGCCGCTGCTGGGCTGGCTGCTGCCGCTGGCCCTGCTGGCGCTGTGGGCCCTGGCCGCGCAGCGCGCATGGATTGCGCCGCAGGTGCTGCCCTCACCGGCGGCGGTGGCCGCGGCGCTGCACGAGGCCGTGGCCAGCGGTGAGCTCTGGGCCCATCTGCAGATCAGCGTGCTGCGCGTGCTGGGCGGCTTCGGCCTGGGCCTGGGCGGCGGCCTGCTGCTGGGCACGGCCATGGGCCTGTCGCCCACCGTCGAGGACTACCTGCATCCGCTGTTCAAGGCCTTCAGCCAGGTGCCGGTGCTGGGCTGGCTGCCGCTGCTGATGCTGCTGGTGGGCATCGACGAGGCGCTGAAGATCATCCTCATCGCCAAGGCCGCGCTGGTGCCGGTGACGCTGAACACGCTGCACGGCATCCGCAACGTGCCCACGCGGCTGATCGAGGTGGCCCGGGTGTTCGGCTTCACGCGCTGGCAGCTGCTGCGCCGCGTGGTGTTTCCGGCCGCCATTGCGCCGGTGTGGAACGGCGTGCGCTATGGCCTCACCCACGCCTGGCTGGCCCTGGTGGTGGTGGAGCTGCTGGCCTCCAGCGAGGGGCTGGGTTTCATGATCGTCTACGGCCGCCAGCTCTTCCAGCTGGACGTGGTGATGGCCGCGGTGGCCGTGGTGGGCGCGGCCGGCTACCTGCTCGACCGGGGCCTGGCCGCGGTGGAAGTGCGCCTGCTGCGCTGGCGCAAGGAGGCGTTCTGATGGCCGCGCCGTTCAAGCCCCTGTCGGCCATTGCGCGGCCCCTGCGCGGCTGGGTGCTGCCGGCGGCACTGGTGGCGCTGTGGTGGCTGGCGGCACGCCAGGGCTGGAGCGCGTCGCCGCTGCTGGTGTCGCCCGAGGCCGTGCTGGCCACCGGCTGGCAGCAACTGGCCAGTGGCCAGCTGGCGCATGCGCTGGCCGCCAGCCTGTGGCGCGATCTGCTGGGCTTTGCCATCGGCGCCAGCGGCGGGCTGGCCTTTGGCGCCGCGCTGGGCGCCTCACGCTGGGCGGCCCGTCTGCTGGGGCCCAGCTTCCACACGCTCAAGCAGATCTCGCTGTTCGCGTGGATTCCGCTGCTGTCGGTGTGGTTCGGCCTGGGCAATGCGGCCAAGGTGGCCTTCCTGTCGCTGGCGGCCTTCTTCCCGGTGGCGCTGAACACGCTGGAAGGCATCCGCAGCGTGCCGGCCGAGCTGCTGGAGGTGGCCCGCGTGCTGCGCCTGACGCGCTGGCAGCGCTGGCGCCGCATGATCCTGCCGGCCGCCAGCCCGTCGATCTTCGCGGGCATCCACCTCGGGCTGATCTATGCCTGGCTGGCCACGCTGGGCGCCGAGTACCTGCTGGTGGCAGGGCCGGGCATCGGCAACCTGCTGATCGACGGCCGCGAGCACTTCCGCATGGACCAGGTGCTGCTGGGCGTGGCCGTGGTGGGCGCGGTGGGCTTCGCACTGAACTGGCTGGCCAGCCGGCTGGAGGCGCGGGCCCTGGCCTGGCGCGGCCGCTCGGTGGCCGGCTACTGACACCGCACACGAACACCCCACACCCCGAAAGGAACCGCCATGGCCGACGCCGGCACGCTGGAGATCCAGCACCTGAGCAAGCAGTACACCGTGAAGGGCGAGCCCCTGCCGGTGCTGCAGGACATCCACCTCACCATCCAACCGGGCGAGTTCGTCAGCATCGTGGGCGCCAGCGGCTGCGGCAAGAGCACGCTGCTGCGCCTGGTGGTGGGCCTGGAGGAGGGCTACGCGGGCGAGCTGCGCCTGGACGGCCGGCGCATCGCCGGCACCCACCTGGACCGCGGCATCGTGTTCCAGGAGCACCGGCTGTTCCCCTGGCTCAACGTCGAGCAGAACATCGCGCTGGGCCTGCTGAATGCCGGGCTGCCGGCCGCCGACAAGGCGCGCTCGGTGGCCGAGCACATCGCGCTGGTGGGCCTGCAGGGCTTCGAGAGCGCCTACCCGCACCAGCTGTCGGGCGGCATGAGCCAGCGCGTGGCCATCGCCCGCGCCCTGGTCAACCGGCCGCGCGTGCTGCTGCTCGACGAGCCCTTCGGCGCGCTGGACGCGCTCACCCGCAGCCACCTGCAGCACGAGCTGGCGCGCATCGTGGCCGCCGAGGGCATCACCGCCATCCTGGTCACGCACGACGTGGAGGAGGCCGTATTCCTGGGCGACCGCGTGGTGGTGATGGCGCCGCGCCCAGGGCGCATCCGCCGCATCGTGCCGGTGGACCTGCCGCGCCCGCGCGACCGCGCCAGCGCCGCCTTCGCCCGCCTGAAGGACGACGTGCTGGGCGAGTTCAGCGGCCATGTGCCCGAGGCGCTGGCGCCCGTGCACCTGCGTTCGCCCGAATCCACCGCCGCATCCACCTCCGCGCCGGCCACCGGCTGGCGCTTCGCCATCTGACCCATCCCACCCCAACCCAAGGAGCAACCCTGCCATGAGCACATCCCGACGCCAGCTGCGCCTGGGCGCCTTCCTGATGGCCACCGGCCACCATGTGGCGGCCTGGCGCCACCCCGGCTCGGTGCCCGATGCCGGCATCAACATCGACCACTATGTGGCGCTGGCCCGCACCGCCGAGCGCGGCCTGTTCGACCAGGTCTTCGTGGCCGATTCGCCGGGCGTCTGGCACAAGGGGGATGAAGAATCCTTCCGCCGCCAGGGCCGCGTCTCGCACTTTGAGCCGGTGACGCTGTGGGCCGCGCTGTCGCAGGTGACGAAGCACATCGGCTTCGTGGCCACCGCCAGCACCACCTACGAAGACCCTTACCTGCTGGCGCGCAAGTTCGCCAGCCTGGACCACCTCAGCCAGGGCCGCGCGGCCTGGAACGTGGTGACCACCAGCGCCGACAACGTGCACGGCAACTTCGGCCTGGCCGCCCATCCCGACCCCTCCACGCGCTACCAGCGCGCCCACGAGTTCGTCGACGTGGTCAAGGGCCTGTGGGACAGCTGGGACGACGACGCCTTCCTGCGCGACCCGGCCTCGGGCGTGTACTTTGACCCCGCCAAGGTGCATGCGCTCAACCATGTCGGCCGCTTCTTCCAGGTCAAGGGCCCGCTGAACATCGAGCGGCCGCCGCAGGGCCATCCGGTGATCGTGCAGGCCGGCTCGTCGGAGGACGGCAAGGAGCTGGCCGCTGCCAGCGCCGAGGCCATCTTCACCGCCTGGACCAGCCTGGCCGAGGCCCAGGCCTTCTATGCCGATGTGAAGGGCCGCCTGCCCAAGCACGGCCGCCGGCCCGAGCAACTGCTGGTGCTGCCCGGCATCTTTCCGGTGATCGGCGCCACACAGGCCGAGGCCGAGCGCAAGTGGCAGGCGCTGCAGGACCTGATCCACCCCAGCGTGGGCCTGAACACGCTGGCACCGTTCTGGCCGCTGGAAGACCTGCGCAAGTTCGACCTGGACGCCCGCCCGCCCTACTACCCCGAGCTGACGCCCGGCGTGAACAGCCGCGCCCATGTGGTGATCCAGCTGGCCCGGCGCGAGGGCTACACCGTGCGCCAGCTGTACCAGTACCTGGCCGGCGCACGCGGCCACTGGGTGGTGCGCGGCACGCCGCAGACGATTGCCGACCGCATGCAGGAATGGTTCGAGAACGGCGCCGCCGACGGATTCAACGTCATGCCGCCGGTGCTGCCGCTGGGCCTGGACGAGTTCGTCGACCAGGTCGTGCCCGAGCTGCAGCGCCGCGGGCTGTTCCGCACCGCCTACGAGGGCCGCACGCTGCGCGAGAACCTGGGCCTGGCGCGCCCCGAGAGCCGCTACGTCACAACTTCCCCCACCGCCGCGCACGCGGCCTGATCCACCCTGAAGGACACCTTGCCATGACGACACTCACCGCTGCCCCGACCGCTCTGCCCAACGCCACCCTCGACATCACGCCGCTGGCCGGCCGCATCGGCGCCGAGGTGCGCGGCCTGCGCCTGTCGGGCGCGCTGGCGCCCGACACCTTTGCCGCGCTGAAGGCCGCACTGCTGCGCCACAAGGTGCTGTTCCTGCGCGGCCAGCAGCACCTGGACGACGCCAGCCACCAGGCCTTCGCCCGGCTGTTCGGCGAACTGGTGGCCCACCCCACCGTGCCCAGCAAGGACGGCACGCAGATCCTGGAGCTGGATTCGCAGCACGGCGGCCGCGCCAACAGCTGGCACACCGACGTGACCTTCGAGGCCGCCTACCCGCAGGTGGCGGTGCTGCGCGGCGTGGTGATTCCGCCCTCGGGCGGCGACACGGTGTGGGCCAACACCGCCGCGGCCTACGAGGAACTGCCGCCGGCGCTGAAGGCCCTGGCCGACAGCCTGTGGGCCCTGCACGGCAACGATTACGACTACGCCGCCACCCGCGTGGAGCCCGACGACGCTGGCCGCCAGAAGTACCGCGAAGTCTTCACCCGCCGCCTGATCCGCACCGAGCATCCGCTGGTGCGCGTGCACCCCGAGACCGGTGAACGCACGCTGGTGCTGGGCCACTTCGTGCAGCGCTTCGTGGGCCACAACACGCAGGACAGCCAGGCGTTGTTCACCATCTTCCAGAACCACATCACGCGGCTGGAAAACACCGTGCGCTGGCGTTGGAGCGCGGGCGACGTAGCCATCTGGGACAACCGCGCCACGCAGCACTACGCCATCAACGACTACGGCAGCGCCCACCGCGTGGTGCGCCGTGTCACCGTGCACGGCGATGTGCCGGTGTCGGTGACCGGCGAGCGCAGCCGCCCCGTCACCGGGGCGCAGGCCTGACCCAGGCGCCGGTCAGACCGAGATCAGACCGAAAAGCGCGCCGCGTGCAGCGGCGTGTGCCCGCGCAGCGGGAGCACGTGGCGGCGCGGCGCGTGCTCCACCAGACCGGCCAGGGCGCGATCCAGCCGCGCCAGCAGTTCGGCAGCGGGCGCATGGCCCAGCCCAGGCTGGGGCAGCAGCTGACCATCGACGGCATACACCGCATCGGCGATGTGGCGCGCGCCCAGGGCCGCCAGCACGGGCTTCAACGCATAGTCCAGCGCCAGCAGATGGCCGGCGCTGCCCCCGGTGGCCAGCGGCAGCACGCTCTTGCCGCGCAAGCCGTCCTGCGGCAACAGGTCGAGAAAGGCCTTCAGCAAGCCGCTGTAGGCCGCCTTGTAGATCGGCGTGGCCACCAGCACCACGTCGGCGGCCAACACCTGCTCGATCGCGGCGGCCAGGGCCGGGTGGCGCACATCGGCGGCCAGCAGTGCGCCGGGCGGCAGATCGCGCACGGCGATCTCGTGCAGGGAACTGGCCTGGTCACCCAGGCGCTGCAACGCCAGGCGCAGCAGGCTGGCAGACCGCGAGGTGGCAGACGGGCTGCCGAGAAGGCTGACGACATGCATGAAACAAAGCTCCTTGGAGGGCGGGAAGGCAAAGCAGCCATGCTGCCCAGCGCCCCCGCCGGGGCGAACGAAGCTTTGCGTGCATGCATATCGGGCCGCTGCATGAGGCTGCAGCGGCCCGGATCACAAGGGCGTCAACCGCATTGCCCGACGTAGCCGCACGCCGTGCAGAACTCGCAACCGTCCTTGTGGATCAGCGTGTGGTTGCCGCACTCGGGACAGGCCTTGCCGGCCATCGGCGCCACGCCGCCCGTGGCGGCCTCGCCCGCAGCGGCAGCAGCCACCGCCTCGGCGCGCCCGGCCGGTGCGGCCAGGATGCCCATGGCCTGCACCGGCTGGCCTTGCTCGTCCAGCACGCCCAGCATGGCGTAGCGGTGGATCACCAGGCGGGCGATGTAGGCCACGGTGCTGGGCCAGGTCTGCTGCCGGCGCTCACCGGGCACGCGGGCCATGAAGTGGCCCAGCGGCTCGCCCAGGTTCAGCAGCTTGCGCAGCTTCATGCCGATCCAGGCCGGATCGACCACGCGCATGTCGAGTGACAGCAGGCGCGCCAGGCCATCGTAGGCCTTGGGGTAGTTGCCCGAGAAACCGATGGCGCACGGGCGGTTGACCGTGGCGCCATCCGGGCCGGGCAGCGCCACTTCCTTCAGCGTGAGGGTGAAGTGCTCACCGGTGGCCGGGTTGTCGATGTCCACGGCCCAGGCCAGCGTGCCGTCGGGGCCGGTGCGCGGCTCGTCGCGGCTGAACATGGCGTCGACCACCGGCGTCGGGCCGCCCTCGCCCAGCGCGCCCAGCTGCTCGCAGCGCCAGCGGATGACGGCCGCGGTGGCCGCCACCACGCCGGGGTACAGGCGCTTCTCGCCGCTGGGCGGCGAGGGCATCTCGAAGGCGCGCTCCTCGGCCACGGTGGCCAGCGCGTCGAGCTTCAGGCGCAGCCAGGCGGCGTCGTTGGTGCGCAGGTCCATCGACAGGGTCTTGGCCAGTGCGCCCACGCCGCGCGGCTGCTCGGCGCCGTTGACCCACACCTCGAACGGCAGGTTGCGGCCGAACAGGCCGCCATCGGGGCCGGCCTCGGCCGGCATCTCGCCGATGAACAGCGCGAAATCACCGTGCGGGTGCTGGATCAGGTAGCTCCAGGCGGTGTTGCCGCCGGGCAGCTCGGGCCGGCCGGGCCAGCGCAGGCTGGCCAGCACCGGCGCCGGCAGGCGCTCGACGCGCAGGCGCTGGTTGGCGCCGTCCAGGCCGGCCGGCGTGGCCACGGCCATCGGCGCCGCCGGGTTGGGCTGCGCAGCCGGGGCAGCCACCGGGGCCGGGGCCGGCGTGTCCACGCTCAGCACCGAGCCCAGCACGCTGTTGGGCCGGTAGGTGGCCAGGCCCTTGAGCCCCTGTGCCCAGGCCTGCAGGTACAGGCCCTGGAAGTCTTCGTACGGGTAGTCGGCCGGCACGTTGACCGTCTTGCTGATCGACGTGTCGATGTAGGGCGCCACCGCGGCCACCATGCTGGCATGGGCCTCGGCGCTCATCTCCAGCGCGGTGACGAAGGCCTCGGTCAGCGGCGCGTCGGCGCCCTTCAGGTGGCGGTACAGGCGCCAGGCGTGGTCTTCGACGCTGTACTGCTTGAAGCTGCCGTCGGCCTCGCGCTTCTTGCGGTTGTAGCTCCAGCTGAAGGCCGGCTCGATGCCGTTGCTGGCGTTGTCGGCAAAGGCCAGGCTGATGGTGCCGGTGGGCGCGATCGACAGCAGGTGGCTGTTGCGCAGGCCCTGGGCGCGGATCTTGTCCTTGATGGGCTGCGGCAGGCGCGAGGCAAAGCTGCCCGCCTGGCTGCCCGACTTCGATCCGCCGGCGCGGCCCGACAGGTACAGATCGGCATTGAACAGCGGGAAGGCGCCACGCTCGGTGGCCAGGTCGGCGCTGGCCGAATAGGCGGCGTCGCGCATCACGGCCGAGATGTGGCGCGCCATGTCGCGCGCGGCCTCCGTGTCGTAGCGCAGGCCCAGCATCACCAGCGCATCGCCCAGGCCGGTGAAGCCCAGGCCCACGCGGCGCTTGTTGCGCGCTTCTTCATGCTGCTGCGGCAGCGGCCAGACGGTGACGTCGAGCACGTTGTCCAGCATGCGCGTGGCCACGGCGCACACCTCGCTGAAGCCCGCGTCGTCGAAGCTGGCATCGGCTTCGAACGGGCGCTGCACGAAGTGCGTCAGATCGACGCTGCCCAGGCAGCAGCAGCCGTAGGGCGGAAGTGGCTGTTCAGCGCACGGGTTGGTCGCCGCGATCGTCTCGCAGTAGCCCAGGTTGTTGTCGATGTTGATGCGGTCGAGGAACAGCACGCCGGGTTCGGCATGGTCATAGGTGCTGCGCATGATCTGGTCCCACAGCACGCGGGCCTTCACGCGGCGGTAGACCCACAGGCCGTCGGCACGCTGGTGCGCGCCCTCGGCCTTGATCTTCGGGCCGGGCTCGGCCTTGTGCACCAGTTCGACGTCCTCGTCGGACTGCACCGCAGCCATGAAGGCATCGGTGACGCCGACCGAGATGTTGAAGTTGCGCAGGTCGCCCTTGTCCTTGGCGTGGATGAAGGCCTCCACGTCGGGGTGGTCGCAGCGCAGCACGGCCATTTGCGCGCCGCGGCGTGCGCCGGCCGATTCCACCGTCTCGCAGCTGCGGTCGAACACGCGCATGTAGCTCACCGGGCCCGAGGCGCTGCTCTGCGTGGGCGCCACCCAGGCGCCCGACGGGCGGATGCGCGAGAAGTCGTAGCCCACGCCGCCGCCGCGGCGCATGGTCTCGGCGGCCTCGGTCAGCGCGGTGTAGATGCCGGGGAAGCCCTCTTCGGCCACGGCGATCGAATCACCCACCGGCTGCACGAAGCAGTTGATCAGCGTGGCCGCCAGGCTGGTGCCGGCGGCCGAGTTGATGCGCCCGGCCGGCACGAAGCCGCGACGCTGGGCGTCGAGGAAGCGCTGCTCCCACAGCGCGCGCTGCTCGGGTGCCTCGGCCTGGGCCAGGGCGCGGGCCACGCGCTGGCGCACCTCGTCGAGCGTGCGCTCGTCGCCCTTGGCGTATTTCTCGGCCAGCACCTCGGCGCTGATGGGCTGCGGCGGCAGCGTGGCGCGGCTGGGCGGCGTGGCAGCGGGGGCGACGGCCGGCGCAGCGGCCGGGCTGGCCGGGGCGACCGCCTCGGCGGCATCGGGGAACAGGGCGGGCTGGGTCATGGCGGAATTCGGGCTGGGTGGGCTCGGCGAACGCAAGCTCTGAAGGGGGCGCAATGTACAGCGGGAATGGCGCCCGGTGGCAGGACAGCGCATGCTGCCGTGCAGCACCGGGCAGCCCCACGACCGGGGTCAAGAAACCGCGTGGCCGGTGCGGTGCAGCCCCGGCCGCGCGGCCCGGCCATCGGGCGGACCGCCTGGCAATTTATACAGTAATCTCCACGCTCCAACGGCTTCACCCCCATGCGCCCGGCACGGTCTTGACGTGGCCCAAGAATCCTCTTCCGTCCTCGACAGGCTGAACCCCGAGCAGCGGGCCGCCGTGATGCACCGCGGCGGCCCGCTGCTGGTGCTGGCCGGCGCCGGCACCGGCAAGACGCTGACGCTGGCCGCCCGCGTGGCCCAGCGCGTGCTGGACGGCGCCGACCCGAACCGCCTGCTGCTGCTGACCTTCTCGCGCCGCGCCGCACACGAGCTGAGCCACCGCGCCGGCCGCCAGGTGCAGCAGGCGCTGGGCCTGCGCAGCACCGACGGCGCGGCACCGCTGCTGCCCTGGGCCGGCACCTTCCACGCAATCGCCGCGCGGCTGCTGCGCGAGCTGGCGCCGCGCATCGGCCTGAACGCCAGCTTCACCATCGTCGACCGCGCCGATGCCGAGAGCCTGATGGGCCTGTCGCGCGAGCGCCTGGGGCTGGCCAATGCCAACGTCGGCGGCCAGGCGGCCGACAGCTCGCGCGGCGGCCGGCGCTTTCCGCTGGCGTCCACCTGCCTGGCCATCCATTCGCGCTGCATGAACACCCAGGCGCCGCTGGGCCAGGTGCTGGCCACGCAATACCCCTGGTGCCTGGACGCGCACGACGCGCTCACGCAGCTGTTCCGCGCCTATGCCGAGGACAAGCACGCCCAGGCCACGCTGGACTACGACGACCTGCTGCTGGCCTGGCAGCGCCTGCTGGCCGAGCCCGCGCTGGCCGCGCACCTGCGCGCGCGCTTCGACGAGGTGTTCGTCGACGAGTACCAGGACACCAACCGCCTGCAGGCCGCCATCCTGCGCGGGCTGAAGCCCGATGGCGCCGGCCTGACCGTGGTGGGCGACGACGCGCAGAGCATCTACGCCTTCCGCGGTGCCGAGGTGGGCAACATCCTGGGCTTTGCGCAACAGTTCGCGCCGCTGGCCACCGTGGTGCCGCTGCAGCGCAACTACCGCAGCACGCAGCCCATCCTGGACTGCGCCAATGCCGTGATCGCCGAGGCGCCCGGCCATCCCGACAAGCGCCTGCACACCGACCGCACCGAGGCCGCCCGCCCGCAGCTGGTGACCGTGGCCGACGAGCTCGACCAGGCCCGCCAAGTGGCCGACCAGGCCCTGGCCTGGCGCGAGGAAGGCCTGCGGCTGAAGCAGCAGGCGGTACTGTTTCGCACCGCCACGCACAGCGCGGCGCTGGAGTTCGAGCTGGCGCGGCGCAACATCCCGTTCGTGAAGTTCGGCGGGCTGAAATTCCTGGAGGCCGCGCACATCAAGGACCTGCTGTCGGTGCTGCGCTGGGCGCACAACCCGCGCGCGCGCCTGGCCGGCTGGCGCGTGGTGCAGCGCGTGCCGGGCATCGGCGCGGTCAGCGCCCGGCGCCTGCTGGATGCGATGGACGCCTCGCCCGAGCCGCTGGCCGCGCTGCAGGCCTGGCAACCGCCGCCGGCCGCACGCGCCGAGTGGGCAGCGCTGGCGCGGCTGATGGCGGGCCTGGCGCAGCCCGATTCGCCCTGGCCCGGCGAGCTGACGACCGTGCGCGACTGGCTGGCCCCGCACCTGGAACGCCTGTACCCCGAGGACCACACGCTGCGCCTGGCCGACCTGGACCAACTGCAGGCCCTGGCCGCCGCCAGCCGCCACCGCGAGCGCTTCCTCACCGAGCTGACGCTGGACCCGCCCGAGGCCACCAGCGACGAATCGGGCGTGCCGCTGCGCGACGAGGACTACCTGATCCTCAGCACGCTGCACTCGGCCAAGGGCCAGGAATGGAGCGCGGTGCAGATCCTCAACGTGGTCGATGGCTGCCTGCCGTCCGACCTGTCCACCGGCTCGGCCGGCGAGATCGAGGAGGAGCGCCGCCTGCTCTACGTGGGCATCACCCGCGCCCGTCAGCAGCTGCGGCTGATGGCGCCGCTGCGCTTCCATGTCACGCAGCAGCACCGCCATGGCGACCGGCACCTGTACGGCAACGTCTCGCGCTTCATCACCCGGCGCGTGATGGCCACGCTGGACAAGCGCGTCCCCGCCCTGGCGCCGGCCGCCGGTGCGGCAGACGCGGCACTGGCCGACCTGCCCGAGGTGACGCTGGACCTGGGCGCGGCGCTGCGCAACACTTGGTCGTGAGCGCCCGCAGGCCACGGCCGGCACCGCCCGTGCCGGGATACCCACATCGGTACACTGCCGCGCCATCATGAGCCTGCACACCCTCTTCCCGCTCGGCTGGGCGCACTACCTGGCCGGCGGCCTGCTGATCGGCGCCGGCGTGGCGCTGCTGTTCGTGCTCACCGGCCGCATCGGCGGCATGAGCACGGTGTTCTCGTCGAGCTGGTCGTATCTGCTGAATCAGCCCTTCTTCCGCCAGCCCCGCTTCGTCGACAGCCGCGCCTGGCGCCTGGTCTATGCCGCCGGCCTGGTGCTGGGCGCTGCGCTGTGGTGGCGCTGGCTGGGCCCCACCGAGGCGCTGGGCACCACGCTGCCGGCCTGGCAGCTGCTGCTGGGCGGGCTGCTGGTGGGCTTTGGCGCGCGCCTGTCCAACGGCTGCACCTCGGGCCATGGCATCTGCGGCCTGGGCTCGCTGCAGCTGCCCTCGCTGGTGGCGGTGCTGACCTTCATGGCCACCGGCTTCGCCACCGCCCACCTCGTGCTGTGGTGGACGGGAGGCGTGCGATGAGCGGCAGCGCCGACCACATGAACGGCCCGCGCCTGTTGGCGGTGCTGGCCGCTGGCGTGCTGTTCGGCTTCGGCCTGGCGCTGGCCACGATGATCCGGCCCGAGGTGGTGCTGTCCTTCCTGCAGTGGCGCGACTGGGGGCTGATGCTGGTGATGGGCGGCGCCATGGGCCTGACGCTGCTGGCCTACCGCTTCGCGCCGCGCATCCGGCGCGCGCCGCTGCTGGGCGGCCAATTCGGCCACCATGTGGCCACGCTGGACCGCGACACGGTGCTGGGCGCGGCGATCTTCGGTATCGGCTGGGGCCTGTGCGGCGTGTGTCCGGGGCCGGCGATCGCCGGGCTGGGCGCCGGCAACCTGTCGCTGCTGTGGGCGCTGGCGGGCATCGCCATCGGCGCCGGGCTGCACGGCGTGTGGATGGACCGGCGCCGGCCCTGAGCGGCGGCTGTAGGCGCCACCCCAGCGCCGCGTCACGCAACCGACGGCGGCTGGCGCCGCCGGCCGGCACACTGCCGGCCATGACCGATACCGCACTCGCCTCTCACCTCTTCGACGCCGCGATCGCGCTGACGCCCGCCGGCAACGCCGCCCCGAACGACTTCCACGGCGCCACCCATCCGGCCTGGCAGAACATGGTGGGGCCGTTCGGTGGCATCACCGCCGCCACCGCGCTGAACGCCGTGCTGCAGCACCCGCGCCTGCTGGGCGAGCCGGTGTCGCTGACGGTGAACTACGCCGCCGCTACCGCCGACGGCCCGTTCACCGCCACCGCACGGCCGGTGCGCACCAACCGCAGCACCCAGCACTGGATCGTCGAGATCACGCAGCCCGACGCCGAGGGCCAGCCGCAGGTGTGCACCACGGCCACGGTGTTCACCGCGCTGCGGCGCGAGACCTTCAGCGCCACCGACATGCCGATGCCCGCCGTGCCGGCGCCCACCGACGTGGCGCGCCAGCCGCTGCCGCCCGGTGTGGCCGAATGGCTGCACCGCTACGAGCTGCGGCCGGTGTCGGGCGGCATCCCGATGCGCTGGGAAGGCCAGGCCAGCGCGCACAGCCAGACCCGGCTGTGGCTGCGCGACGACCCGCCGCGCGCGCTGGACTTCGCCTCACTGGCCGCCATGAGCGACATCTTCTTCCCGCGCATCTGGCTGCGCCGCGCACGGCGCGTGCCGGTGGGCACGGTGTCGATGACCGTGTACTTCCACGCCGACGGCGCCATGCTGGCCGCCACCGGCCGCGGCCACCTGCTGGGCCAGGCGCAGGCCCAGGCCTTCCACCACGGCTATTTCGACCAGACCGGGCAGCTGTGGAACGAGGCCGGGCAGTTGCTAGCCACGACGCACCAGGTCGTGTACTTCAAAGAGTAAATGGGGCACCCGGCCTCGCGGGTACGCGAGGCCACCCGCCGGGCGGGTTGGCGGGCCGGCTTGGGAGCGGCCCGGCGCTCGGCCCGCTCAGTTCTTGCCCAGCTCGGTGATCAGCCGCGTCACCAGGTACAGCCGCGGCACGATCTGGTCGATCTGGATGTACTCGTCCTTGGCGTGGTAGCCCCAGCCGGGCAGGCCCAGGCTTTCCAGCACCACGGCCTTGCCCGAGCGGTTGGCGAAGCCGGCGTCGGTGCCGCCGCCGGTGAGCGGGTGGATGCCCAGCGGCTTGCCGTCGCCCAGTTCGGCGGCGATGGCGCGGGCGCGCTCGGCCAGCGCCTGGGTGCGCGGCCCGCCGACGAAGGGTGGGCGACCCACACGCAGCGCCACGCTCACCTCGGTGTCGGGCACGCGCTGGCCTTCGGCCACCTTGGCCTGCACCGCCGCCAGCAGCTTCTCGGCGGCGTCGGGGCGGGTCAGGCGCACGTCGGCGCCAGCTTCGGCGCTGTCGGGAATCTGGTTGCGCACGTTGCCCGACTTCATCGTCGTCCAGTTCAGCTGCGCGCCGGGGATGCCCTTGGCGATGTCGGCCGTGGCCAGCATCTGGTGCGACAGCTCCAGCGCCGCGTTGCGGCCCAGCTGCGGCGCGGCGCCGGCGTGCGAGGCGCGGCCCTTCACCTTCATCAGGATCTCGCCCACGCCGGCGGCCGCCAGCAGCACACCCGGGTCTTGCGCGGTGGTGGGCTCGAAGGACAGCACCACGTCGTGCTGGTCGGCCAGCGCGGCGATGGCCTCGCCCGAGCCCGGCGAGCCCGATTCCTCGTCGCCGTTGAACAGCACGGTGATCTGGGCATAGTCCTTCCAGCCCTGAGCGCGCAGGATCTCCAGGCCGTGCAGGATCATCGCCACGCCGCCCTTGTCGTCGGCGATGCCGGGGCCGTAGAGGCGGCCGTTCTCTTCCTTGATCGGCGACTTGGTGAGCTCACCGGGCCAGTAGATGGTGTCCAGGTGCGCCATCAGCATCAGCTTGCGCTGGCCGGTGCCGGTGAAGCGCGCGCTCAGCAACTCGCTGTGGCCAGCCGTGGCCGGCTTGCGCTCGACCTGGCCGCCCAGGGCCCTCAGGCGCTTCTCGGCATAGTCGGTCATGCGCGCCAGGCCGGGCGCGTCCATCGTGCCCGACTCGATGGCCACCATCTCGCGCAGCGTCTGCATCACGGCCGGCTGGGCGCCGCGGGCGGCGGCCAGCAAGGCCGCATCGGGCGCGGCCTGGGCGGCCGGCAGGGCCAGCGCCGACCAGGCGGCCAGGGCCACCAGCGTCCGGCGCGCCAGGTGCGCCGGGCGGCTGCCGGTGAAGCGGGATGGGGTGCGGGTCGGCGTACGGGTCATGGGATCTCCAGCGGGTCGATGGTTCAGTGTCGCGCCAGCGCCGGCGCGGCGCCTTAGGGCCTTGCCCCGAGTGACGCAAAGGCGAATCGGCGTTCAGCTTTTGCGCGTGCCCAGCCAGGTGCCCGACAGCACCGCCGCCAGGCCCACGCCGTGCCACACGGTCAGCGGCTCGCCCAGCAGCAGCACCGCGAAGCCCACGCCGAAGATCGGCACCCAGTAGGCATACAGCGCGGTGCGCGCCACGCCCAGGCGCACCAGCGCGCGGTTCCACACCAGCGCGCCCACGGCGGTGGCCAGCAGGCCCGACAGCGCCACCAGCAGCCAGTCGACCACGCGCACCGCTCCCCAGTCGGGTAGGCGCGTGCCGGGGTCCAGCAGCGCATGCAGCACCACGGCGCTGGAGCCCAGCGTGTTGACCACCGCGCTGACCACGGTGGAATCCATCGCGCGGGTCAGCCGCTGCACCAGCACACCGCCGGCCACCCAGGTGAGCACCGAGCCGAACACCAGCAGATCACCCAGGCTGCCATGGCCCAGCGCCGCGCCGGGCCGGTGCAGCACCACCACCGCCACGCCCGAAAAGCCCAGCACCACGCCGGCCAAGCGCGCGGGCGTCAACCGGTCACCCAGCAGCGCCGCAGCCGCCAGCGAGGACACCAGCGGGTTCAGCGCGATCACCAGCGCGGCGTTGGCCGCCACCGTGCGCTGCACGCCCAGCGTGAAGCAGATCTGGTTCAGATAGATCATCAGCAGCCCGCACACCAGCATGCCGGCGAACTGCCGGCGCGACAGCCGCGGCCAGCCGGGTCCCTGCCAGTGCAGCACGGCCAGCAGCGCCAGCGCCGACACGGCCATGCGCAGCGCCGACAGCGCCATCGGGTCGAAGCGCTCGAGCAGCAGCTTCACCACGGCCAGGTTGCCGCCCCAGATCGCCATGGTGGCCAGCAGGGCCAGGCGCATGGCGCCGGGGGTGTGGTCCTTCATCCGCCGCAGTGTGCCAGCGCCACCGGCCCAGCCCCGGCTGCACGGCTGCAGGCGGGCCGTGCAAGGCCTCGACCGCGGGCCGTGCCGCGGCCCTGTCGGAAATCTTGACGCCCACCCAGGCGCGGGGGGCCACGCCGGCGTGAGCTCCTTCACGAACCGGCGCCAAGCGTGAAGGACCGCACGTCGCCGCCTTTGACAGCCCCCTTCAGCCCCCCTGGGCACGGGTGGCAAGTCATTGATTCATAAGGGAATATCTCCCTCACAAAGGGTTGGCACGGCGTTCGCTATGAAGCCACCCAGGACGGGATGCACAGCACCCGCCATCACATCAAGACTCGTTGGGATCATCCGTGAAGAAACTCGCCGCCATCGCGGCAGCGGTCGCGCTCGCGTCCGCCGCCACCACCGCCTCCGCCGCGTTGCTGACCCAGTCGGTCTCGCATGTCGACTCGTACACCGGCACGACCAACTGGTCTGAGGTGCTCCTCAGCCTGCCCCAGTTCGACGCCTCGCTGGGCACGCTGACGGGTGTGACGCTGAGCTACGACGGCATGTTCTCCAGCGAATTCAAGTACGAGAACACCGGCCGCAACGGCCGGGAGGTGGTGCAGCAGGTCAAGGGCGAGCTGACCTTCGCCAGCACGGTGCTCGGCAACCAGACGCTCACGACGACCGCCAAGCTGAAGACCACGGTGTCGGGCAAGGACAACGCCATCGACTTCGGTGGCACCGCCGGCTACACCCGGACCCTGGATGAAAGCGACAGCCTCACGCTGACCTGGCTGTCGGGCATCGATGACCTGAGCGGCTTCATCGGCACCGACACCCTGGAGTTCCTGGTCTCGGCGTTCGGCACGGCCACCAACAGCGGCAGCGGCAACAGCCGCTCGAGCATCACCACGACGGCCACCGCCAATCTGAGCATCACCTACGACTATCGGGAAAACATGCTGCCGCCGACCGTGATTCCGGGCGGCACCGTGCCCGAGCCGGGCTCGATCGCGCTGCTGGGCCTGGCCCTGGCCGCTGCCGGCGCGGCCGGTCGCCGCCGCCAGGCCGCCTGAGCACGGCCCGACCTTCCGATTGCCTGACTGGAGTACCCCATGAGCACCTTCGCCCAACGCTCGGCCGCTGCCATCGCCGCCCTCACCTTGCCGGTGGCCGCGCTGGCGGTCCCGGCCACCGAGAGCCACACCTCCAACCTGATCGCGCTGCAGGACACCGACTGGGACGACCAGCTGGTGCTGCAGCAGTACGCCGGCACCGGCACGCTGACCGGCGTGACCGTGGAACTGTTCGGCTCGCTGGCCGGCAACATCGTGGTCGAGAGCACCGACAAGCAGGCCTCGACGCTGACGGTGACGCTGGCCTCCACGATCTCGCTGGCGCTGCCCACGCTGGGTTCGCCGTCGCTGAGCGTGGCGCCGCAGTACGCCAAGCAGCTGCAGTTCAGCGCCTTCGACGGCACGGAAGATTTCGCCGGCACCTCGGGCACCGAGCTGAACCTGAGCACCCCGGTGCAGCGCAGCGCCAGCCTCAGCTTCAGCGACAGCGCCAGCCTGGCGCTGTTCACCGGCAACGGCACGCTGAACCTGGCCGTGATGGCCCGCGACGGCTCGACGACCAGTGGCGCCGCCAATTTCACCGACGGCTACGCCTCGCAGGCCGGCGCCTATGCCCGCGTGACCTACACCTACGTGTCGGCGCCGGTGCCCGAGCCCGGCACCTGGGCGCTGATGTTCGCCGGCCTGGGCATGGTGGGCACGCTGGCCGCGCGTCGACGCGTCGGCTGACACGTCCTCCCGGCGCGGCGGGGCGGCCGGCTACCATGCCGGCCATGAACCCCATCTTCACCCGCGTCGTCCTCTTCACCGACACCGACGGGCGCGCCCGCTTCCGCGAGGAACCCGTCGTGCTCAGCGAGGGCAAGCCGCAGGCGCGGCTGTCGCCGCTGATGCCCAGCGGCGGCTTTCAGCTGCGCGAGAGCCCGGTGGGCTTTCGCAGCGAGTTCCACTGCACCGAGAACCCGCAATGGCTGTTCGTGCTGCGCGGGCGCATGGAGATCGGCCTGCAGGATGGCAGCTCGCGCGTGTTCGGGCCGGGCGAGCACTTCTACTCTGCCGATGTGCTGCCGGCCGGCGCAAGCTTCGATCCGCAGGTGCACGGCCACTGGAGCCGGCAGGTGGGCGACGAGCCGCTGGTGACGCTGTTCGTGCGCGGCTGAGCGCCGCGCCAGCGACACCCCCTGGGGCTTGATGGATGTCAACCCAAAGTCAGCGGCTTCAGGCACAGTCGCACGCCATGGGCCGTCACGCCACCATCATCCCCATCGTCGCCGCGCAACCCGCGCGCGGCTGCCAGGCCTGCCTGCAGGCCAGCAGTGGCCCGGTGTGCCGCAGTGTGCTGGGCGAGCCCTGCGGTGCGCCCGAGCTGCACGGGCCGGCACCGCAGGTGCAGCGCCTGCTGCTGGCCTTGGGGCAATCGCTGGGCCTGCCGGTGGATGGTGCCGAGAACCGTGTGGTGCGTTCGCTGGCGCTGGGCGATGGCGAGGTGGAATTGCGGCTCACCGTGAGCCCGCGCTGCGGCGGCGCCGAGCTGGCCGACACCGCGTTCCAGACGCTGCGCCGGCTGCTGCCCGACACCGACATCTACGTCACCCACGCAGGTTGAGCGGCTTGCGCGCCGGCGTGGCCGCGGCCACCGGCTGGCTGGCAGCGGTGGCCTGCGCCAGCAGCTGCTGCGCGTGGTAGCCATCGGCCAGGCCCTGCATGGCCGAGAAGCTGACCAGCGTGGTCGCGGCGGCCAGCACCAGGGCGGCCAGGCGTTGCGACAGGGGCATGTGAAGGGCTTGAGCGGTCATGTCGGGTGCTCCGTGTGGAGGCCATCGGTGAGTCGATGGCTGGATCATCGGCATCCCGGCCGGCCCGCGCGAGGCGCGTGCGATGAACCGTCAGCCCACCCACCTCAGCCGCAAGGCCGGGCGACGAACGCGGCCCCCGGCGGCCTGGCCGGCATCAGCACATCAACACCGCGGCGCCGGCCAGGCGGCCGGCGCGCAGGTCGTCCAGCGCGCGGTTGGCATCGGCCAGCGCATAGGGCGTGGTGTGCACCTGCAGCGGCACCTGGGCGGCCAGGGCCATGAAGGCCTCGCCGTCGGCACGGGTCAGGTTGGCCACCGAGGCAATGCGTCGCTCGCCCCACAGCAAGGCATAGTCGAAGGCCGGGATGCGGCTCATGTGGATGCCGGCACAGACCACCACGCCGCCCGGCCGCACCGCGCGCAGCGCCTGCGGCACCAGTTCACCCACCGGGGCGAACAGCAGCGCCGCATCCAGCGGCGCCTGCGGCGGCGCATCGGATGGCCCGGCCCAGACCGCGCCGAGCTGGCGCGCCAGCGCCTGGGCGGGCGCATCGCCGGCGCGTGTGAAGGCGTGCACCTCGCAGCCCTGGTGCACGGCCACCTGCGCGATCAGATGCGCGGCGGCGCCAAAGCCATACAGGCCGATGCGCTGCGCATCGCGTGCGGGCTCGGGTCCGGCCAGCTGACGCGCCATGGCATAGGCGCGGTAGCCGATCAGCCCGGCGCACAGCAGCGGCGCAGCCTGCGCGTCGCTGTAGCGCTCAGGCAGTGCGAACACGTAGCGCGCATCGGCCACCATCTGCTGGGCATAGCCGCCCGCCAGTTGCCAGCCGGTGAAGCGGGCGTCGCGGCACAGGTTCTCGCGGCCGGCCCGGCAGTCGGCACAGCGGCCGCAGGTCCAGCCCAGCCAGGGCACCCCCACGCGCTGGCCCAGCACCAGGCCGTGCACGCCCGGACCCCGTGCAGCCACGCGGCCCACCACCTCGTGGCCGGGCACCAGCGCATGGCCCGGGTGCGGCAGGTCGCCGTCGATCAGGTGCAGGTCGGTGCGGCACACGCCGCAGGCGCTGACGGCCAGGCGCACCTGACCCGGCCCGGGCACAGGCAGGCCCTGCCGCCACACCGCCTGCAGCGGGCGGCCGCTGGCGGCCAGTTCAAGCCGGGTGTAGCCCGCCTCACCGCCAAGCGGTGATGCAGGGTCGGGTGTCGGGTCGACGGCATCCATGCCGCCCTTGTAGCGCGACCGGGGCGGCGCGCGCTTGACGCGCCGCAGCCCCGGCGCTGCCGCCGCAGCGGCAAGGCCCCGGCTTACAGCTTGGCAGCCGAACGGCGCTTGGCCTCGGTGGCGTCCAGCTGGTACTGGGCCTCGGCCTCGCGGCGCATCTGGATTGCCGAATCCAGCGCCGCCTGGTAGCGCTCGGGCGAGTAGGTGTTCTGGTTGGCGATGTAGACGCTGCGGCGCAGCGGCTTGGCCCCGAAGCGCGGCAGGTTCACCGAGAAGTGGCACTCGGGCACCGAGCGGCCGGGGCGGTGGCGCAGGATCGGGCCGCTGATGCCCACCGGCAGGTCGTTCTGCTTGTTCGGGCTGATCTCCTTCTGCAGGCCCGTCGGGGCCGGCAGTTCGGCGATGCGCTGGCGCAGCGCCTCGACGGCGCGCTTGAGCGCCTGGCGGGGGCCATTGCCGGCGCCCTGGCCGTCGGAGAAGAACAGCGTGGGCTGCCCGTAGCGCATCTGCCAGCCATGCGTGCTGTGCGTGTCGATGCGCTGGATGTGCTCCGGCACGCGGATGCGGACGCCGGTGTGGATCGTGACAGTTCTTGTATTCATGTGAGTAGGCCTTTCAAGGGTTCCTCCCCTCGAAGCCGTCGCTCGCGTATGCCGACGACGCCCGTTCTAGTTCTCTTCTGCAGCGGATCGGTCAGACGTCCCAACGGGAAACCGGCACGGAACCGTTCTCCGGCCTGACCTTCCAGGTGATCGGTCCGGTTTGCTCATCCGGCTCGTCACGCATGGAAACAATTCTATCGTTTTCGCAGACTTCAGCGCATACGCTGTCCCCGCAGCCGACAGGGTCCTTCCACGCCGGGCGTGCGGCATTGCACGCCCGCGCCGAACTTTGCGATGCCGGCCAGGGTATCAGACCCGAGTGCATCAGACCGTCCGGTATGCCGCAACGATGGCATGTTGGGTGCGCGTCCAGAAACCCTGACTCCGCGAATCGGGAAACACCGATCACGCACCCGCCGGCGCGGCCGGGATCGGCTACCAACGGCAGCCGTCGCCCTGGATCGCGTCGCGTGCCAGCGGCGCCACGGCGGCCAGGCCCATGTTGGCGTAGGCCGTGCGGCAGTCGGGTTTGGTGGCCTTCTCCAGCTCTTCGGCCAGCTTGGACTTCGCCGGTGTCTCCGGTGGCCGGGGCAGCAGCGGCAGCACGCCCGACGTGGCGCGGCGCGACAGCTCGCCGCCACGCGGGCGCACCAACTCCAGGTTCAGGCGCGGCGCGCTGGCCGGCAGCGAGGGCGGCGTGGCCACGTCGTGGCCCAGGCGGGCACCGGCGGCCGGATCGCCCGCCACGGCGCGCCGCTGCGCGTTGTCGGACAGCGGGCCGACCTGCGGCGTTGCGGTGGTGGCCGTGGTGGCTGCCATGGTTGCTGTGGCGGTGGTCGCGGTGGTCGCGGGGGTGGCGGCCGGGCTGGTCGTGACGCGAGTGGCCGGTGCGGGCGTCGGCGAAGGGCTGGACGCCGTGGCGTTGGCGGTGCTCGCCGGCGATGTCGGCACCGTCGACGTGGCCGTACGCACCGGGGCCGGCGGTAACGCCGCAGACGAGGCGGCTGCGGCGGGGGCGACCGGCGCGGCCACCACGGCCGCTGGAGCCGGCGGCGCCACGGCGACGGTGGGCGGCGCCGGCAAGGTCGGCGGCGGGGCCAGCGCCGGGCCTGCCGCCAGCGGGGCACTGGCTGGCGCCACCACCGATCGCACGGGGGCCGGCAGCGGCAGCGCCGCCCGGGGCGGCTCTGGCGGCGCCGGCTCCGGGGCGGGGGACGGGGCAGGCAGGGCCACGGCCGGCAGCGCCGGCAGGGGGGTCGACAGCGCCGGCGCGGCGCTGCTCAGGCTGGGCGAAGGCGGCACGGCAATGGCACTGCGCACCTGTGCCGGGCGCGGCAGCGGTGCACGCGCGGGCAGCGGTGGCTCGGGCAACTGCGGCGGCGCAGGCAGCGCGGCGGCGGCAGCGCCCAGTTGCACCGGGGCCACCGGCGCGCGCACCGAGGGCGCCGGCGGCGCCAGCGCCGTCGGTGCGCGCGGCGGCAGTCGCTCGGGTTCGGCCGGAACACGCAGTTCGGGCGGCGCCACCGCCAGCACCGCGGCGGCGGCCTGCGGCGCGGCAGCCGCCACGCGCACGCTGCTGGTGGCGGCGCTCAGCGCCACGGTGGCGCGCGGTGGCAGCGGCTGCGGCGCCACCGGCTCGGCGGGCACGGCCGGGGCCGGCTGCGGTAGAGGCTGAGGCTGAGGCTGGGGTGGGGGTGGGGGTGGGGGTGTCGGCTCGGCACGCACCATCGGCGGCGGCTCGGGAACGCTGCGCGCGGCAGGCTCCGTCGCGGCCTGTGGCGGCACCGGCAGCGCCACGGCGGAAGGCTGCGGCTGCGGCTGCGGCGGAACGGCCGGAGCGGCCGGGTGGGCCGGCGCGGCATCGGGCGTGGCCGCCAGTTCGGCCGCGGGCGACGGGTCGGTGGACGGCGTGGCCTGCCACTCGCCCAGCCGCGCCGCGCCGGGCCGGTCGGCGGGCGCCGGGGGGTCGCTGTCGCGCCGCACGGCCCCACCCCAGCGCCGCTCGCGGGCCTCGCCGCGCGGGCCGGTGTAGGCGTCGCTGGCCACGGTGGCGGCGTCGCCCTCGCCCCGCGCCTCGCCACGCAGCGTGACGTTGAGGGCGCCGAACACGCCTTCGCCCTGGCGCGCGCTGCCGCCGGGCGTGTTGCCCAGCACCAGCACCGCCAGCACATGCAGCAGGGCCGCCAGCAGCAGGCACTGGCGCAGCGACGGCGACCGCAGCCCCGCCGGCCCACGCCAGGGGCCCGGCAGCAGTTCGGCGATCAGGTCATGGGCGGCGGTCAGGCTCACGGCGCGCGGTGCCAGGGCACCGGCCCGCACTGGCGCGGCTCAGCGTCGCGCGCCTGCCCAGGCCGGCAGATGACGCATTCTGGCCGCAGCCCGGCGCGGGGAACGGTGGAACAGCGCGGCGAACCACCGCGCCGTGTCAGCCGGGTTGACCGTCCAAACGCGGCGCGAGGAACCAGCGGCCGTGGCGCACGGCCCAGGCGGCCATGGCGGCGAACCAGCACTGGGCCGCGAACAGCGTCAGCGGCGTGGCGGCGGCCGGCACCAGCGCGGCCACCACACGGGCCACGATGCCGGCCTGCAGGGCCCAGAACATCATCCAGGTCCAGTTGTCGGCCACCAGCGTGCGGCCGGAATGGCCGCAGGCCACGCGCGTGGCCATCGAGAACAGCGTGCTGCCCAGGTAGCCCATCGTGAGGGCATGCAGCGGCGCCAGGCCCAGGCTCACGGCGCCGTCGCTCAGGCTGATCAGCGCATGCGACACGCCGCCCAGCGTGAAGGCCACGCCCAGCCAGAAGAAGCCCATGTGCAGCATGGCCAGCAGGCGGATGCGCAGGCTCTGCACCAGGCCCCAGCGGATGGCCAGCCACAGCAGCAGCGCGCCGCCCGGCAGCTCGATGGCCGCGCGCAAGCCGGCCGGGCCCGGCGGCAGCTGGCCGCCGGCCAGCACCTCGGCCGCCGCGAACGGCGCCTGCACGGCCACCAGCAGCGCCAGGATGCCCAGCAGCGCGCGCGGCTTCCAGGCATCGAGTGCAGGGACTGCGGCCGCGGTGAAGAACGGGATCATGCGGTGCGCCACGCTGACGAACACCAGGCCGAAGCAGCCCCACAGCGCGGCGTGCATCGCGGCACGGGCCACGGCGTCGGCGCGCAGCGCCACGGCCACCGCGGCGATCCACAGCGCCACCACGCCGACGAAGCAGCCCAGCAGCACCAGCGTGGCATGGTCACGGTCGCCCGCGGGCTGCTGCATGCGGCTTTCCAGCAGCATCAGCCCGAACAGGCCGGTGCCCAGCGCGAAGCCCACGGCCACCGCGGCCAGGCCCAGCGCGGCCAGCGCCGGGCTCAGGTGGAAGCCGGCGAAGGCCGCCACCCAGCCCAGGCCGATGAAGCCCACCGGCACGCGCAGCTGGCGAGCAGGCACGGCGGCATGGCCCAGCCAGCGCGGGCCGGCGGTGAACATGAAACCCAGCATGAACAGCGGCATGAAGCCGAAGCCCATCGCCAGCGCATGGGCGGTGCCGGGGTTCACGGCCCAGGGCACGGCCACGCCGGCGGCGCGCGCCACCAGGGCCAGGCCCCACCACAGCGCCGAGGCGCCCATCAGCACCGCGGCAGCGAAGAAGGCCAGGCGGTGCGGCGCGTCGAGCAGGCGCGCGAACGGGCCGGAGCGTGCGGCCGAGCGGGAACGGCGGCCGCCGATGGTGCCGGAGGGCAGGCCGGCCGGTGCGGGTTGCAGCGGGATCATGGGGTCACACGAGACGAGGGAAGTGATGAATCGGGTGGCCCGCCCGCGGCACCGCACCCACCGGTGCGACACCGGAGCGGAGTCAGGTGGGCAGCGGTTGCGGCACGGCCATGCCGCGCGTGAGCAGGCGCTCCATCAGCTCGCGCACCGAGCGGATCTGCGCGCCGAAGGGCAGCGCGCCGGCGCCGCGGAAGAACAGGCCCTTCTTCAGGTCGCCACGCAGCGCGGCGGCCAGCTGGTTGTCGATGCAGAACTGGCCCCAGTCCTTGAAGCCGTCGCGCAGGCCGCACTGGGCCAGGCAGTCGAAGGCCTTGGTGCAGCGCGCCTTGGCATGGGCCACGGCCTGCAGCGCCGGCTCGGCCTTCAGGTAGTTCTTCAGCCACGGCGTGGCCACGGCGCGCGCCGGCAGGCCGGCCACGCTGGTGAACTCGACGACATCCTCGTCACGGGCCTCGGCCAGCACGCGCTTGAAGGCGTCGCTGGCATCGCCCTCGGTGGTGACGGCGAACGGCGTGCCCAGCTGCACGCCGGCGCCGCCCAGGGCCTGGATGCGGGCGATGTCCTCGCAGCTGCGGATGCCGCCGGCGGCGATCAGCGGGATGTCCACGCCCATCTTGGCCAGGAACTCGCGCGACTCGGGGATCACGCGCTCGAAATCGAAGCGCGGGTCGTTCAGGTCGGCGATGCGCGCCGCGCCCAGGTGGCCACCGGCCAGGCGCGGGTGCTCGATGACGATGGCATCGGGCAGGCGCTTCTTCCGTTCCCACTTCTTCACCAGCAGTGCCACGCCGCGGCTGTCGCTGAGGATGGGCACCAGCAGCGCCTTCGGGTGCTCGGCGGCCAGGTCGGGCAGGTCGAGCGGCAGGCCGGCGCCCACCACCACCATGTCGACGCCGGCTTCCAGCGAGCGCTTGACGTAGGCGGCGTAGTCGCTGACCGCGCGCATCACGTTCATCGCGATCAGGCCCAGGCCGTCGGACGCGGCGCGTGCGGCCTTGACTTCGCGCTCCACCGCCTCGAGGTTGGCGGCGTCGATCTGCGCCTTGGTGTCGGCATCCATGCCCTGGCGGGCGGCCAGGCCTTCGGTGCGGGCCATCAGGTCGGGGTGGTGGCGGCGCAGGTCCACGCTGCTGAGCGTGCCGATGCCGCCTTCGCGCGCCACCGCGCCGGCCAGCTTGTGGGCCGACACGCCCACGCCCATGCCGCCCTGCACGATGGGCAGCAGCGTGCGGCCGCCCAGTTGCATGGGCTGCAGGCCGCTGGCGGCGAGCGTGGGCAGGAGGTCGGGCGCGATGCCCGTGTCGACGGCAACCGGGGAGAGCATGTTCAGGCGGCCCGGCGCACCAGGGCGGTGCGTTGAAGCGGGCGATTGGATGAGCAGGCGGCAGGCTAGCCGCCCCACCCCGGCTGGAACTTGACCAAGATCAGGGACAACCCGAATGGTACCGGCCGGGGGTACCGGCGCCAACCCCGAGGGCCGGTGGCGCCCCCGGCGGCCCGCCGGCACCGTGCATTCCGCCCGGCCAACCGCCGGCCGGGCGGCCGCGCATCCGACAATGCCGCGCATGAGCATGGACGAAGTCGACTGCGCCGTCATCGGCGCCGGGGTGGTGGGTCTGGCCGTGGCGCGGGCGCTGGCGCTGGCCGGGCGCGAGGTGGTGATCCTGGAGGCCGAGAACGCCTTCGGCACCGTGACCAGCGCGCGCAACAGCGAGGTCATCCACGCCGGCATCTACTACCCCCCGGGCTCGCGCCGGGCCGAACTGTGCGTGCGCGGCAAGGCCTTGCTGTATGACTTCTGCGCCAGCCACGGTGTGGCGCACCGGCGCTGCGGCAAGCTGATCGTGGCCACCACGGCCGACGAACTGCCGGCGCTGGCGCAGTTGCAGGCCACGGCCCAGGCCAACGGCGTGCATGACCTGCAGTGGCTCAGCGCCGCCGAGGCGCAGGCGCTGGAGCCGGCGCTGGCCTGCGTGGGCGCGCTGCTGTCACCGTCCACCGGCATCATCGACAGCCACGGCCTGATGCTGGCGCTGCTGGGCGAGGCCGAGGCGCATGGCGCGGCGCTGGGCCTGTGCACCACGGTGCTGGGCGGTGAACTGCAGACCGGCGGCGGCGCGGTGCTGGAGCTGGCGGACGGCACGGCGGACGGTGCCCGCAGCCGGCTGCGCGCGCGCCAGGTGGTCAATGCCGCCGGCCTGGGCGCGCCGGCGCTGGCGCGGCGCATCGCCGGCCTGCCAGCCGACAGCATCCCGCGCGAGCACCTGGCCAAGGGCTGCTACTTCACGCTGCCGGGGCGCGCCCCGTTCTCGCGCCTGGTCTACCCGGCGCCCGGCCACAGCGGGCACCTGGGCGTGCACCTGACGCTGGACCTGGGCGGCCAGGCGCGCTTCGGCCCCAGCTTCGAGTGGGTGGACACGATCGACTACACGGTCGACGCCGCGCAGGCCACCCCTTTCTATGCCGAGGTGCGGCGCTACTGGCCCGGCCTGCCCGACGGCGTGCTGCAGCCCGGCTATGCCGGCATGCGGCCCAAGATCAGCGGCCCGGGCGAGCCGGCGGCCGATTTCCGCATCGACGGACCGGCGGTGCATGGCGCGCAGGGCTGGGTGAACCTGTTCGGCATCGAGTCGCCGGGGCTGACCTCGTCGCTGGCGATTGCCGAGGTGGTGGCCGGCCTGCTGGCCGAGGCGCAGGAATGAGCCACCTGGGCATGCTGCGGGCCGGTGCGCTGGTCGCGGGCCTGACCGCCGTGGCGATGCCGCCGGCCCATGCCGCCTCGCCCTGCCCGCCGGTGGACCTGCCGCAGCAGGCCCTGCAGGCGGTGAACGCGCTGCGCGCCCAGGGCGCGCGCTGCGCCGGGCGCTGGCTGCCCGAGGCGCCGGCGCTGCTGTGGTCGGCCGCCGCCGCGCAAGCCGCAACCGTGCACGCCGCCGACATGGCCGGCCAGGCCACGCTGGCGCACCGCGGCAGCGACGGCAGCCAGGGCGGCGAGCGGCTGGACCGGGCCGGCTACGTGTGGAGCAGCTGGGGCGAGAACCTGGGCCAGGGCCACCGCAGCGTGGCCGCGCTGGTGGCGCACTGGACGGCCAGCCCGGGCCACTGCGCCAACCTGCTGAACCCGCGCTTCACCGAGCTGGGCATGGCCTGCGCGCGCAGCGCCAGCGGCGAGCCCTACTGGGCCATGACGCTGGCGCGGCCGTCTAGCGATCGGCCATCACGTTGACGCCGCGCTGCGAACCGAGCGTGTGGGCTGGATCGGCCCGCTTGCCGGTGAGCGCGCGGCGCAGGCCCGACTCGAACACCACCGCGTCCAGCGGCTTGACCCAGTACTCGTAGGCGCCCAGGCTCATGGCCTTGATGATGTCCATGCTCATGGTGCGGTCGCCGGTGAGGATGCTGATGCGCAAGCCCCGGGCGGCAATGGCTTCGCTGAGCTGGCGCACCACGTCCAGCCCGGTCATGTCGGGCAGGTGCATGTCCAGCAGCACGAAATCGGGGTGGGCATGGCGGGCCAGGTGCACGCCGTCGGCGCCGTTGGCCGCATGCAGCAGCTGCACGCCGGGGTGCGCCTCGAGCAGGGCGCCGATCAGCTGGACACTGACCGGATCGTCTTCGATCGACAGCACGGTGCCGCGCAGCGGCGGGGCGTCGGCGGGAGCAGGCGTGGGGGTCATCGTGGTCGTCCTGGGGCAGCGGGCGGCAGATGGTCGATCGCCGCAAACGCCACCGGCCGACCGAAGGCCACAGCATAGCGCCGCCGCCGGCGCCGCGTGGGCCGGCGCCCGAACTCAGCGGCGCTCGCCCGTGCCGGCCCGGCGCACGGCGACCTCGCCGTCGGTGAACGGGCGGATGCCCAGCGCCTCGTGCACCTGGCGCGGGCGCAGCAGCGCACCCTGGGTGATGACCAGGGCCACGCGGCGGATGTCCTCGATGCACTGGGTGGGCTCGCCGTCCACCAGGAGCAGGTCGGCGCGCCGGCCGGGCCGGATCTCGCCACGGTCGCCCAGCGTGCCGCTGACCTTGGCGCCGTTGTAGGTGGCCACCTGCAGCGCCTGCGCCGGCGTGAGCCCGGCGCGCGCATAACCAATGAGTTCGCTGTGCAGCACGATGCCGGCCGTGTGGTCGGTGCCGGCCACCAGCGTGACGCCGGCCGCATGCAGCCGCGCGGCGAACTGGCCCAGCCTGGCCACCGCCGCACGGTAGCGACGGGCGGTGGCGTCGTCGGGGATCTTCATCTGCGCCGCCAGGGCGCCGCGCTGCATGTCGGGCGGCAGGTGCGCCATCACGTCGGCGTACTCGGCCGGTACCTCGCCGTCGCGCTGCTGCAGGAACTGGAAGGTCATCAGCGTCAGGTCCACCGTGGTGCCGCGCGCCGCCAGCTTGGCGATGAAATCGCGCACCGGCGCACTGTCCAGGTCCAGCTCGCCCAGGCGCTCGGCCGGCAGGTAGAAACGGTCGAGCGTGCGCGTGTCGGTGCTGGGCGTGACCAGGAAGTTCAGCAGCAGCTGGTTGACATGCGAGACCTCGTCGAAGCCCATGTCCAGCACCTCGTCGGCGCGCAGGAAGGCCGGCACATGGCCGCCCACGCGCAAGCCGCGCTGGTGCGCATAGGCCACCGTCTCGCGCAGGAACTCGCGCGGGAACGAGTTGTAGATCTTGACCATCGGGTAGCCGCGCTGGGCGTACCAGTCGACCGCCGCCTTGGCGTCGTCCAGCGTGCGCACCAGGATGCCGTGCACCGACGAGAACGGGCTGGCCCCCTCGATGAAGCCGGCCGGCACGATGTGCGGATAGGCCAGCTCGCGGCGCTGGCGCTCGGCGATCAGCTGCTGCAGCGCGTCGTTGGCATTGCCCATGTCGCGCACGGTGGTCACGCCGGCGGCCAGGTGCAGGCCGCCGCTGCCGCGCCAGGCATGGTCGTGCATGTCGAACAGGCCCGGCAGCATCACGCGGCCGGCGGCGTCGATCTCGGTGTCGGGCGCGCGCGGCACCATGCTGCCGGCCGGCACCACGGCGCTGATGCGGTCGTGCACCAGGTACACGTCGGACAGCGGGCCCAGGCGCGCGGCCGCGCTGTCGAACACACGCGCATTGCGCACCACGGTCAGGCCCGGCAGCGGCTGCAGCCATTCCGCCGCATGCTGGCGGTGCAGCGCGGCCTCGGCGGCGCGCTGGCGCTCGCGCAGCTGCGGCAGGCTGTCGGCCCAGCCCTCGGCCACCAGCGCGCCCCAGCCCAGCCACAGGCTGGCGAACAGGCGCGGCGCGGGCTCGTCGGTGGCCCACAGGTAGTTCGGCGACAGGCCCAGGCCGGTGTGCGCCAGCAGCTGCAGCCGCTGGCGCTGGCCGCCCTGCACCAGCTCGAAGCGGTCGAGCACACGCTGGCTCAGCCGGCCCGAGGGCAGCAGCGGCAGCGCGCGGTCGGCGCGCCGCGCCAACGCCGCCACGGCCACCGCGTCCAGTGCCGGCGAGCCGCCCATCGCCGCGTACAGCGCCGCGCCCTCGTGGCCCCGGTCGCCCCGGTCGACCGGCGACTGCCAGCGCACGCGGCCGGCCTCGCGGGCGAAGTGCTCGTCGATGGCGCTGCCGAAGGTGCTGGTGCCCTGCACGCGGTAGCTCAGCAGCGAGCCGTCGTCGGCCAGGCGCACCTGCTCCACCGTCTCGGGGCCGCGGCCGTTGTCCTTGTAGGCATAACGCACGCTGAACGCGCGCGGCAGGCCGGCGGACGGCACCGCGCCAGGATCGGCCGTGATCACCAGCTGGCCCAGCGGCTTCGCGGTCGACTCGCCCACCAGCGCATAGCGCCACGATGTGGCACCGGCCGGCTGCGCCAGCGCGACCGCGGGCACGGCGCCCAGGCACCAGGCCAGGCACCAGGCCAGGCAGCCACCCAGCCACACAGCCAGCCGCGTCATCCCGACCTCCTTCGCCACCGTGCGGTCAGCGTCCACAGCGGGTGGCCGCACAGCAGCAGCGCCAGGCCGGCCAGCACCGCGGCCGCCAGGCCCTGCCGCGCCCAGGGTGCGATCAGCAGCAGCGACACCGCCGCCATCGCGCCATGCCACAGCGCCCACAGGCGGCCGGTCCAGTGCTCGGCCCCGGCCAGGCCCAGGCGCGCCAGCGCCGCCATGCCCCAGCCCAGCCAGGTGGCGGTGGCCGGGCCGCAGGGAAAGACCATGAACGCGATCACGCCGGCCGCGAAGGCGGCTGGCAGTTCGCGCACCAGCACCGCGCGCTCGGGCCGCAGCGGGTCGCGCCACAGCGTCACGCCGCCGCCGGCGGCCTGGGCCTCGCGCAGCTGGGCGATGGCGCGGTCGCGGTCGCGGTCCGAGGTGCTGTCGACCAGCGACACCACGAACACCTGTGTGCTGGTGTGCGTCCGGCCGTCCACCTGGTAGCTGAAGCGGGCCTGCAGGCCATGCGAGGTGGCCGGCCGGGGATGGTTGCCCAACCAGGGTGAGCGCAGGCTCGTCAGCGACCAGCTGTCGAGCTGCGCCGCTTGGGGCTGCCAGTCGCGCGCCTGCCACGCCAGGCTGGCGCCCTGCCACCACCAGACCTGCAGGTACAGGCCCAGCCCCCCGAACAGCAGCAGGTACAGCGCGGCCAGCACGCCGACCGGCCCGGCGGAGAACAGGCGCTTGCGCTCGGTCATCGTCGGCGGGCCGTGCGCGCCGGGGGGTCAGCGCGCCGCGGCGGCCGGGGCCGCCGGAGCGGTGGGCCGGCTGCGCGCCGCCAGGCCGCCGGCGCCCTTGTCGACGCCCGGCACCTCCACGCGGCAGGTCAGGCCGGCCGGCAGGCGCAGGTCGGCATTCGGCAGCTCCAGGCGCACGCGGAAGGTGCCGCTGCCCACGTCGATCACCGGGTCCAGCGTCTTGACCCGGGCGCTGAGCTTGCCGCCCACCGGCGCGTCGGGCAGCACCTCCAGCGCCTGGCCAGGCTGCAGCTTGCGGTAGGCCGCCACCGGCAGCAGGGCCTCGACATGCAGCACCGAGACATCGGCAATGCGCAGCAGCGGCTTGCGGATGTCGCGGTTGTCGGCCAGGTCGCCCGGGTGCGCCATGCGCTCGGTGACGACGCCGTTGAACGGGCTCTTGATGGTGCGCAGGCGCAGCTGCTCGGCGGCGCGCACCTGCTCCAGCGCGGCCACGCGCTGGTTCTCGCGCGCCTGCACCAGCTCGGCCTCGGCCAGGCGCTTCTCGGCGGCGGCCTCGTCGCGGTCCTGCAAGGACACGAACTGGCCGTCGGCCAGCTTCTCGCGCCGCTGCAGCTTGACCCCGGCATATTCCACCCGGCTCTCGCCCGACTTCACCGCGCCCACCATCGTGGCGCGGTACTTGGCCTGCTCGAAGTTGGCCTTCTCCAGGCCCGAGTCGAGCACCAGCAGGGTCTGGCCGGCGCGGATGCGGTCGCCACGGTCGACGAACACCTGCTCGATCAGGCCTTCGACCGGCGCGCGCACGTCCACCGTCATGCGCGGTTCGAGCACGCAGTCGTGCTCGCCGGCCAGCGCCGGCGCGGCGGCGGCCATGCCGAGCAGGGCGGCGGCCCAGGGGCGCAGCGACAGGGGCGATCGGGTGATGGTGTTCATGGTCGTGCGACAGGTCTGCAATGCGGTGACGGCGGCCCGGCCTCAGAGCGGCCGGCCGCCGAAGGCCAGGCGGCGGTCGAGCTCGCGGTCCTGGTCGATCGTACGGCGGCGCACCGCCGAGAAGTGCGCCTCGGCGCGCCACTGGGCATGGCGGCGCAGCCACTGGCCCAGCCAGGCCGGCAGGTGGGCCTCGGGCCCGGCACTGGCGCCGAGCAGGCGGCGCACCCAGCGCGCGGGCCCGGCGCCGAAGCCCAGGAACAGGTCGTCGTCCAGGCTCACCAGGGCCTCGAAACTGCCCGGATCGCCCTGGCGGCCGGCGCGGCCGTAGAGCTGGCGGTCGACGCGCGCGGACTCGTGGAACTCGGTCAGGATGACATGCAGGCCGCCGGCGGCGCGCACGTCGTCGTGCAGCAGGATGTCGGTGCCGCGGCCGGCCATGTTGGTGGCCACGGTGATGCGCCCGGGCTGGCCGGCCTGGGCCACCACCTCGGCCTCGGCGGCGTCCTGGCGGGCATTGAGCAGCGCGTGGGCCAGGCCGTGCTCGGCCAGCGCCGCGCTCACGGCCTCGGAGGCGCGCACCGAGCGCGTGCCGATCAGCACCGCGCGGCCCTGGGCGGCCATGGCCTGCGCCTGCACGGCCACGGCCTGCCAGCGCGCGGCCTCGTGCCAGTACACGCGGGCGCCCAGGTCGCGGCGCAGCACCGGGCGGTGGGTGGGCACGCGCACCACGTCCAGCGCGTACACGGCGCGCAGCTCGGCGGCCACCTCCATGGCCGTGCCGCTCATGCCGCACAGGCGCAGGTAGCGGCGGAAGAAGCGCTGGTAGGTCAGGCGCGAGATGGTGTCGCGCCGTGCGCTGGTGGCCAGGCCCTCCTTGAGCTCGACCATCTGGTGCAGGCCGCGCTCCCAGCTGCGGTCGGGCATCACGCGGCCGGTGTTCTCGTCGACGATCTGCACCGTCATGCGGCCCTCGTGCTCGCGCACGATGTACTGGCGGTCGCGGTGGAACAGGTGCAGCGCCGACAGCGCCTGCTGCACCATGGCCAGGCGCGCGCGCCGCGCGGCCAGCAGCGGGTGCATGCCCTGGCACAGCGCGTCGATGCGCGCCTCGGCCGGCGGCAGCAGCTCCACCTGGCGCTCGCGCTGGCGCAGCCGGTAGTCGACGCCCGGCTCCAGCGCACGCGCGGCGTCGAGCGCGGCGCGCCAGGCGGCCTCGTCGTCGCCGCCGGGGCGCTCGGCCGACAGGATCAGCGGTGTGCGGGCCTCGTCGACCAGCACGCTGTCGGCCTCGTCGATGAGCACGAAGTACAGGCCGCGCAGCCGCCGCGGCGTGGCCTGCGCGCGGCGCTCGCCCAGCAGCGCCGGCACCGCGGCGTGCAGCTGGCGGCCGCCGTGGTCCATCTGGTCGCGCAGGTAGTCGAACACCAGGTCCTTGTTGGTGGTGTAGACCACCGGGCAGCGCCAGGCGGCCTGGCGCTCGGACTGCGGGCGGTCTTCCACCACCACGCCCACCTCGAGGCCGAAGCGGCGGTACACCGGCAACATGATCTCGGCGTCGCGCGCGGCCAGGTAGTCGTTGACCGTGACCACATGCGCCGGCGCGCCGGCCAGCGCCACGGTGACGGCCGGCAGCAGCGCGGTCAGCGTCTTGCCCTCGCCGGTCTGCATCTCGGCCAGGCGCCCGCCCAGCAGCACCAGGCCGCCGGTGAGCTGGGCCGGGTAGTGCGCCTTGCCCAGCGTGCGGCGCGACACCTCGCGCACCAGCGCGAAGGCCTGCTGCACCGCGCCGCGCGTCAGGCCCTCGGCCTGCAGCCGCGTGCGCACCGTGGCGATGTGCGCGTCCAGCGCGGCCTCGTCCAGCGCCTGCAGCGCATCGCCCTGGGCCAGCACCGCGGCCACGTCGGCACGCAGGCGGCGGCAGCGCCAGGCCGACAGCCAGGGGGCGGCCCAGCCGCGCCAGCCGGCCAGCCAGCGGTCGATGGGCTGCTCGCGGCCGTCGTCGCGCTCGACCACCGGGCCGGGGCGCAGCCGCCCGGCCTGCCACTGCGCCAGCAGCACGCGGCTCATAGGTCGAAGCGCGACAGCAGCAGCTGGCGCAGGCGCCGCCACAGCTGCCGGGCCAGCGGCTCGGGGGTGTGCTCCAGGCGCACATGCAGCCGCGTGCCCAGCTGCGGCGCGCCCACCTCGGGCGGCAGCGCCAGCTCGAACACGAACACCCGGTTCAGCGTGCGCAGGCCCTCGCGGTCACTCGGGTCCACCGGCAGCTGGCCGCCGCCATCGGGCGCCAGCGCACGCGACGGCAGGCGGTCGCTGCCGCCCGGCACCTCGCGCACGATGCGCGCCTCGTGCACCTGGGTCGGGCTGTCGGCCAGGCGCACCTCGATGCGGCGCAGGCGCTCGCGCACCAGGCCGATGTTGTCCTGCGTGACCACCAGGCGCGCGCTGCGCAGCGCGCCGTCGAGCACATAGCCCAGCTGCTCGCCCTGCCGGAGCCAGCGGCCCGGCGCATCGGCGGCACGCGGCACGCGCAGCTCGCCGTCGGTGCCGGCCACCAGCAGCAGCTGGTCCAGGCGCTCCTCCAGCCGCGCCAGCGCCTCGCGCTCGCGCGCCAGGCTGGCGGCGGTGCCGGCGGCTTGGGCGCGGTCCTGCACCAGCTCGGAGGCCACCTGCACCTCCAGGCGCTCGACGCGAGCGCGCTGCACGTCGTACTCGGCCCACACGCCGGGGTCGTCGAGCTGAGCCACGGCCTGGCCGGCGCGCACCCGCGTGCCGGGGGCCACCAGCAGGGCCTGCAGCGTGCCCGGCGCGCGGGCGCGGATCTCGGCCTGCTCGGGCACCCACACCACCCCCTCGGCCAGCGTGGACAGCGGCAGCGGCACCAGGGTCATCGTGCCCACGGCCAGCGCCAGCGCGCCGGCCGTGACGCCCACCGCGCGCTGGCGCTGGCGCGCCAGCACCGGCGCGGTGGCCACGAAGCGCAGCTGCTTGAGCAGCGGCCAGACCACGCCGCCCGCCAGGCCCCACAGCGCCAGCAGCACGCCGACGAAGAAGTACTGCTCGGCGATGAACAGCGCAATGCCGAAGGTGACCAGCATGCGGTACACCCAGGACAGCGCGCCATAGACCCACAGCACGCGCTGCTCGGCCGGCGTCTCGTCGGGCGGCTCGGCCTCGCGTGCGCCGAAGGCGTGGCGCTGCACCCACCAGCCCCACCAGCGCGTGGCGCGCTGCGCGAGGTTGGGCATCTCGATCAGGTCGCACAGGATGAAGTAGCCGTCGTAGCGCAGCAGCGGGTTGGCGTTGAACACCAGCGTCGACACGCCGGCCACCAGCATCACGTTGAAGGCCACGCTGCGCACCAGGCCGGGCTCGACCAGCAGCCACAGGCCCATGGCCAGCGCGGCCAGCGCCAGCTCGGCCAGCATGCCGGCCGCGCCCACCACCGCACGCGCCCATCGGCTGCGAAAGCCGGTGCTGGCCGAGGCATCCACATAGGGCACCGGCGCCAGCACCAGCAGCATCAGGCCCATCTCGTGCACCTCGCCGCCGCCGCGCTTGACGGCCCAGCCGTGCGCCAGCTCGTGCACCGCCTTGACGAACGGAAACACGACCAGCAGCAGCAACAGGTTGTCGGGCGCCAGTGCGCGGTCGCTCAGGTTGCTGGTCAGCGCGCGCCAGTGCATGCCCACCGCCACCAGGGCCGGCAGCACCAGGGCCAGCCACAGCAGAGCGCCGGCGCGGCCGAACAGCCAGCCCACGGCCGGCAGCGTGCGGGTGAGGAAGGCATCCGGATCCCACAGCGGCAGGCGCAGCGACATCGGGTTGCGCAGGTTCTGCAGCCACACCGAGCGGCGCTGCTTGCGCCCGCGCGCCAGCAAGTCCTCGACATCGGGCGACACGTCGGCCTGCAGCAGATCGGCCTGGTGCAGCTGCGACAGCAGGCCCAGCACCTCGTCCTGCGTGGGCGCGTCGTCGCCCAGGCGCGCCACGCCCTCGCGCCAGACCTGGTCGACGCTGCGCCGGCCGTCCATCAGCGACACCAGCAGCCAGGCCGCCGGGGTGAAGCGGTGCAGGCGGCCGCCGGCGGGATCGCGCAGCACGTACCAGGCGCGGCCGCGGTAACGCTGGCGGTGCACCTGGGCCTCGCGCGCCAGGCGCGGCACCAACTGCTCGATGCGGAACCAGGCGTCGCTGTGGAAGGCAGCCGTCACCGCACCATCCTCATGGCCACCACTGCCACAGCTTCAGCCGCAGCCAGTCGGTGAAGCGGTGGGTCCAGATCCACAGCAGGCGGCGCTCGCCAGCCTCGATCTTGCCCACGCCCTCCATGCCGGGGCGCAGGCCGGGCGGCGCGGCATCGAGCTGGGCCTCGACCTCGAAGGCGTTGCGGCCCTCGGCCGGCGCGGCCACCGAGATGCCGCGCACCGCGAAGCCCAGCTTGTCGCTGGTCAGGCCGGCCAGCACCAGCTGGCCGCGCTGGCCCACGGCCACGCCGCGCATGTCGGATTCGTCGACCTTCAGCACCACGCGGAAGGCGTCCAGCGGCGCCACCTCGAACAGCGTCTTGCCCTTCTCGACCGGGCTGCCCAGCTGCTGGGTGAGGTCGCCCGAAACCACCAGGCCGTCGTAGGGCGCCACCAGGCGGGTGCGCGCCAGGCGCTCCTCCACCAGCGCCAGCTGGGCCTGGGCCTCGGCCATCTCGGCGGCGGCCATGCGCGCCTCGGCGCGTTCATGGCGCGACAGCGCGTCGCGGTAGCGGCGCTCGTGGCGGTCGCGCTCGCTGGCGTAGCGGGCACGCTCGAGCAGCAGGTCGCGGTCGTCCAGCGTGGCCAGCACCTCGCCGGCCTTGACGCGCTGGCCAGCCTTGACCGGCGCGGTGCGCACGAAGCCTTCGAACGGCGCCACCACGGCGCGCTGGGTGGCGCCCTCGATGCTGGCCGGCGCGCTGATGCGCCACTGGCCGTCGACGAAGACCAGCGCCACCAGGGCCAGCAGCGCCAGGCCGGCGCCGATGCGCCAGGACGGCCGGCGCGGATCGGTCAGCGCCTCGCGCACCGCCAGCCACTGGCGGCGGGCGCGCCCAGCCAGCCAGCGCTCGCCCTCGCGGTGCAGCGCCAGCACCGGGCCCAGGGCCTGGGCCCAGGCCTCCAGCGCCTGCAGCTCGCCGTCGTCGAAGGGCTGGTCGGCCGGGCGCTCGATGGTCAGCACACCCAGCGCCTGGCTGCGCGCCAGCACGATGGCCGAGGCCACCGCCACGGCCTGGGTGCCGCCACCGGCCACCGCCTGGTGCGCCAGGTCCACCACCACCGGGCGGCCTGGCAGCGCCGGCACGGCGATGCTGCCGCGCTGGTCCCAGGCCTCCTCCATGGCGTTCTCGAGCCGCCGGGCCAGCGCACTGCGGCCGTCGAACCAGGCCGTGGCCGACATGGCCTGCAGGCGCACCCGACCGTCCCGTCCTTCCCGTCCGTCATGGCCGTCGGCACCCGGCCGCGCCGCGCCGTCGGCGATCAGGCCCAGCGACGCCCGGCCCAGGCGCAGCCGCTCGGCCAGGCCGTCGACCGCCAGGTGGGCGGCCTCGTCCAGCGCCCGGGCCTCGGCCACGCGCAGCATCAGGTCGATGACCTCGCGGCTGCGCGTGGCGGTGTGCGCCAGCTGGGCCACCTCCTCGCCGCGCAGCATGGCGTCGAGCCAGCCCATGCCCCAGGTCAGCGCGCGAAAGGCCTGCTGCACCTGCGCCTCGGGCCGGCCGGCCACGTCCATCACCACGGCGCCGCGCAACTCGCCGCGCAGGTCCACCGGGTAGGCCAGCACCAGGCCCGGCGGGCCGGCCGGGGCGCCGGCCGGCGGCACCAGGGCCTCGGCCTGCGCCGCGCGCGCCGCCAGGCAGCGGCGTGCCGGCTCGGCCAGATCGGTCATGTCGGTGTCGGCCGCCGGCCAGAAGGCCACCGGCGCGAAGCTGCCATCGGCGCCGCGCAGCAGCACCATGGCACGGCGGGTGCGGCCGACCTGCTCGGACACGAGGGCCAGCCAGGACTGGGCGAAGGCGCCGATCGACTCGGCCTGGGTGAAGGCGGCCCAGCGCTCCGACAGGCTGGTGGCCGCTGCGCCTTCGGCAAGGTCGGCGCGGGCAGACGGTTCCAAAACGGCAGGACTCCGGCTCGAGAGAAGCGCCAGGCACGCCACCGGCGGGCCTGGCCACGAAAGGCGGAAGGGGCCCGCAGGCCCCTCCACCGCCTCAGCACAGGATCAGAGCGTCACGCGGATGCTGGCGTTCGCGGTGATTGTGGCAGAGGCACTCACCAGCGGCGTCACCGTGCTCAGGGGTGTGCTGGCCAAGCGCGGCGTGACGATCGGCGGCACGACGCGCGGCGGCACCGTGACGCGGATCACCGGCGGCGTGGCCGGCGGCACCACCGGCGCACCGGGGATCGGCACCGTGATGCCGGCCGTGCCGGCCAGCGCCTGCTCCAGACGCAGCGGATCCACCGCGTCGAAGCTGCCGCTGCCGTTCACGTCGCCGAGCAGGCGGCCGTCGACCAGCGCCCAGCCCGGCAGACGACCGATGCCGCCCGCCAGCAGCTGGCGCATCAGCGTCACGTCGGCCGCGCTGTGCTGGCGATCGCGGTTCAGGTCGCCAGCAAAGGCCGCGACATGCACCGCGTCGTCGTCCAGCGCGGCCTGGGCCCCGCCGTTGACCAGCAGCTCGCGCACGTCGATCACGCCGGCCGCGCCGTAGCTGGCCCCGGCAGGCACGGTGGCCACCAGCTGCGCCAGCGTGAGCGCACCGGCCGGCAGGCCGGCGGCCGCGCTGATCTCCACCGCGATCAGGCCGTTGCCGGCCGAGGTGGCGCTGAACGTGGCACCGGCCGGCAGGCCGCTGCCGCGCTGCAGCGTGGCCACGCCCAGCAGCGCCGGGTCGTAGGCCAGCGTGAAGCGCACCGAGGTGACGCCCGTGCCGTTGCTCAGCCGCACCGCCAGACCGGTGTCGCCGATGGCCACACCCAGCGCCTGGCCGGCGCCGCGCGCCGTGTCGGCCAGCCCCACGGTGACCGCGTTGCCGCGGGTCACGCCGAAGCTGCCCACCCAGTCACCGCCGGCACTGCCGTCGGCATCGCCGTCGAGCAGCACGCCTGCCGTGTCGCGCAGCGCCTCGGCACCGGCGCGCAGGCGCACGGTGTAGGTGCCGTCGGCCAGCACGCCGCCCGAAGCCAGGAAGCGTGCGCTCAGGCCATCCGGCGCGACGAACAGCGAGCCGGCCACCACCTGACCGGCGGCGTTGGTGACGACGATGTCGCCGGCCAGGCCGTCGATGTCCAGGCCGTCGACCGCCACCGGCCGCGAGAAGCCGACGGTGAAGCCGTCGTGGCCACCGCGGAACTGCTGCACCCGCAGCAGGTCATGGCGCACGGTGAGCGTGACCGTGGCCTCGCTCTGGCTGACGCCGTCGCTGACCGCGTAGCGGAAGCTGTCGGTCCCCTCGTAGCCGCTGGCCGGCGTGTAGGTGAAGGCGCCGTTGCTGCCCAGCGTGAGCGTGCCATGCGCCGGGCCGCTGACCAGGCTGACCGTCAGCAGGGCCAGGTCGGCGCGGCCGGGATCGCTGTCGTTGTCGAGCACGTTGCCCGACACGGCGCGGTCGGCCACGGTGCTGGCGCTGTCGTCCTGGGCCACCGGCGCCACGTCGTGGCGGCCGAAGTCCAGGTCGTTGCGGTTCAGGCCGCTGCTCACCGTGACGGTGTGGCTGCCGCTGGCCGCACCGCGGGCCCAACCGGCCGGCAGGGCTTCGGTGAAGGTCAGCGTGCCGGCGCGCAGGCCGCCCAGCTGCCAGTGGCCCTGGGCATCGGTGGTCACGGTGGTCTCGCCGTCGTCGGCCTGGCCGTTGCCGTTGGTGTCGATGAACACCGTGGCCCCGGCGATGCCGGCCTCGCCGTCGTCGCGCACGCCGTCGGCGTCGCGGTCGTCGAACACCAGGCCGGCCACCTGGCCGAGCTGGAAGGCACCGAAGTCGGCGTCGCTGACCACCTGGCCGGGGTTCAGCGTCACGGTCACGGTGCCGCCACCGGCCGAGGGCTGCACTGGCGTGCCGCCGTCGCCCGCGCCGGTGTCACCGCCGCCGTCACCGCCGCCCGCCTGGCCGCCGCCCATCGCGACGATGGCGTCGGCCAGCGCCTTGACGTCGAGGCGGCCGAAGTCGAGGCCGCTGTTGGCCACGTTGTCGCGCTCGTCGTCACCGTCGTGGATCGTCACCGCGGTGCTGGCCAGCAGCGTGTGGAACTCGCCCACCGTCAGCGCGCGGCCGAGGTGCTGGTGCGCCATCTGCTGGGCCAGGGCCGCCACGCCCGAGACATAGGCGGCCGACTGGCTGGTGCCCTGCATGGTGCGCACGCCGCCGCCGATGGCCGCCGAGGTGAGCCGCGCGCCAGGCGCGAAGATGTCCACCTGGTCGTCGTCGCGCTGGCTGAAGCTGGCGATGTGGTCGGAGCCGGTGGCCTCGTCGACGCCGCCGTTGCCGAAGCGCCACGGACCACCGAAGTCACCGGCCCACACCGCGCCCACCGCCAGCACCGCCGGGTCGGCGGCCGGGTAGGCCACGCCGAGGGCGTTGACGTTGGCGTAGTTGTTGCCGGCCGCGGCCACGGTGATGACGTTCTGGGCCGCCAGGGCCGCGAACTCGTCACCCAGGCCGTAGCGGCTGCCCGCATCGGCCCAGTTGGCCCCGTCGCCCAGCGACAGGTTGACCACGCCGATGTTCCAGGCCGCGGCATTGGCGTTCACCCACTGCAGCGCGCGCTCCAGGTTGGCGAAGGAGCCGCTGCCGTCGTCGCCGAAGACCTTCAGCACGATCAGCTCGGCACCTTGCGCCACGCCGCCGAACAGCGCGTCAGCGCCGGCGATCACGCCGGCCACGTGCGTGCCGTGACCGTTGCGGTCGATGGCTTGCGTGTCGTTGTCGGCGAAGTCGTACTGGTAGACCACGCGGCCATCGAAGAACGGGTGCGTGGCGTCGATGCCGGTGTCGATGACCACCACACGCACGCCGCTGCCGTCGACGCCGGCATAGCCGGGGTCGGCGCGCAGCTGGTCCAGCTCGACCAGTTGCTCGTCCCAGCCGGCCTGCTGCGCCGCCACCGTGGTGATGGTGCCGCCGCAGGCGCAGGCCGGCAGGCTGATCGAGGCCAGCGAGCCGGCCAGCGTGACCACCGTGGCGGTCTGGCTCTGGCCCGCGCTGGCGGTGCCCGGCCGGGTCTGCACCCAGCCTTCGGGCGTGACCGCGGCGACATGGTAGGTGCCCGGACGCAGGTTGGCGAAGGCGTAGCTGCCATCGGCGGCGGTGACGGTGAAGCGCTCGCCCTCGTCGAGCAGCGCGTCGCCGTCGGCGTCGATGAACACGGTCCAGCCGGCCAGGCCGTCCTCGCCGGCCTCGCGCTGGCCGTTGCCGTTCAGGTCGTTGAACTGCACGCCACCGATCGCGCCCAGCGCCAGCGTGCCGAAGCTGCGGCCGGTCTGCGCATCACCGGCGGCGATGGCCACGTCCACGTAGCCGGCCACCGGGCTGGTGATCTCGTAGCCGCTGCGCGCCTGCATCGCGATGCGCCAGGTGCCGGGCTGCAGGTCGGCGAAGCGCCAGGCGCCATCGGCGGCCGTGACCACCGAGGCCTCGCCATCGTCGAGCACGCCATCGGCGTCGACATCGACGAACACCGTCCAACCTTCGGCCGCCCCTTCGCCCTCGTCGCGCGTGCCGTCGAAGTCGATGTCGTTGAACACCGTGCCGTCGATGCTGCCGGTCTGCGCCAGCACGCGGATGCTGGCATCGGCCGTGGCCGGCGCGGCCTCGACGTTGCCGGCGTTGTCGCGCGCCAGGCTGTAGAAGGCGTAGACGTGGCCGCCCTCGCCCTCGAACAGCGCCTCGGTGTCGGTGGTGGCCAGCTGCCACAGCGCGAAGGCGCCGCCATCGGTGCTGACATACACCTCGTAGTCGCGGATGGCCGAGCCGCCGGTGGCGTCGGTGCCGCCCCAGCGCACGGTGAAGGTCGGGCTGTCGGTGGTGGCCGGCAGCACCTCGACCCGGCTGCTCGGCAGGCCGGCATCCAGCGTGTTGAAGATCGGCGGCGTGTCGATCGGGGCCTCGGCGTCGAACACGATGCGCGCCTGCGCATCGATCACGGTGCCGGTGGCGCTGTTGCGCAGCGGCTTGACCGTGTAGCTGACGAAGCCGTCACCGCGGCCGCTGTCGTCGTTGGGCAGCAGGAAGCCGAGGTTGGCATCCACCGGCACGTTACCAGTGGCCGGATCGATCGACGTGAAGGTCCAGGTGACGACGCGTGTGGCGGTGTCGATGTTCACCGTCACGTCCACATAGATGCCCTGGGTGTCACGCAGGTCCAGGCGTCCGCTGTAGAACGCGCGGCTTTGCGTCGGCTCGACCCGCACATCGGCGAAGCCGAAGCCGGTGACGCGGAAGCTGCGCGGATCCAGGTCGGCGTCCAGGGTCTGCGTGACCGTGACCACCTGCGCCGGTGCGGTGGCATCGGCAGCGTTCTCGAAGCGGATCGTGTAGTCGAGCGCGTCGGCGGCCTTGATCCACTTCTCGTCGCCGAAGCCATCGGGGCCCAGGATGTCGTTGGGGTCGCGCGGCCGGGTGACGCAGGGCGCGTAGGTGATGGTCTTCTCGATGCAGGTCTTCGGATCGAGCGTGGTGCTGCTGCCACCGCCGGGGCGGCAGTCGGGCGCCGACTCCTTGATCTTCTTGATCTTGTCGGGCGTGCACTTCAGGCAGTCCTCGGGCACCGGCTCGTGCGGCAGGATGGCCGTGGGGTTGAAGCTGCCCAGGCTGGTGGCGCTGACGCCGCCCTGCTCGTCCGCCGCCTCGCCGGCCAGCGAGACATAGCTGAACCCGGCCGGCGTCGACCAGCCACCCGCCCCCAGGCGGGCGCTCATGATGGCCGGATCACGCGCCTCGGTGGCGCGCAGGTCGGTGGTCCAGTAGAGCTCCAGGCTGCCGCCGATGCGGGCGAAGGTGGCGTCGGCATAGTCGTCGCCCGTGGCCACCACGGTGGCCGGACCGAAGCCCGTGCCGTCGAAGGCGGCCACCTGCAGCGTGTCGGCGCCTTCGGTGGTGGCCACCCAGGCCAGCATCACGGTGCCGTCGCTGCCCATGCCCAGCGCGGCCTGCAGGTCGCGCTGGTCGGTCACGGCCAGTGCCTGCGGCGTGCCCCAGGTGCCGTCGGCGGCACGCACGGCGTACCAGATGTCGGCACGGTCACGCGCGGCGTTCAGCTCGTCGAAGCTGGCGTAGCCGGCGGCGCCGTTGTTGTCCTCGCGCGTCCACACCGCCACCAGCCGGCCGCTGGCGTCGAACATCGTGCGCAGGCCGCTGATGAAGCCGTCGGCACCGGCGATGGTGCCGGTCTCGACCCATTCGCCGTTGACATAGGCGGCCGTGCGCAGCTCGTCGGTGTTGATGCCGGCGGCCGGATCGACCGTGCGCGACCATACCGCGTTCAGCGTGCCGTCGGGCGCGGTGGACAGCGCCACGGCGCCGTCGCTGAACAGGTCGGTGGCGGCGGCGGCGCTGCCGAACAGCGCGTTGTCGCCATAGACGTTGCCGGTGCCGATGACCAGGCCGCTGTCGATGGTGAAGACGCCGTTCTCGTCATCCGCAGCCAGCGCCATCAGCTCGTCGGACGACAGCGACTGGATGTTGAACAGGTCCTTGGACGCCGAGAACTTGAACCACTTGTACTCGGCCTCGATGGCCACGTTGCCGCTGAGCTTCTTCAGGCCCAGGCTGGGCAGCAGGTTGAACTCGGCGTTCAGGTTGGCCGAGACCTCGACCTTGGCGTCGTTGACGCCGTCCTGCGTGGCGCGCAGCCAGGCGCCGGCGCCCAGCTGCATCGACACGGCGCCCCAGTCGTCCGGCGCGCGGAAGCTGGTGGTGGGCGGCGTGCTGTTCCACTTCATGGCCTCGAAGCTGAAGCCCAGGCTGCCCTTGACGCCGTTGGTGATGGTCAGCGGCGTGAAGCGGTTGACGAAGCCGATGCCGGTCTGGATCAGGCGCGACGCGGCGAAGCCCTGCGGGCCCAGCTTCTCCAGCAGGATCAGCAGGCCGTTGCCCCAGCTCACCTCGCCGGTGGCGTTGACGCTGGCCGTGGCCTCCTTGAACTTCCAGTCCTGCGTCTCGGTGTCGGCCGTCCAGCTGGCCTGGGCCTTGATGTTGCCCTTGATGCCGACCTTGATGTTGGACGAGAAGGCCGAGTCGTCCGGACCCGGCTGGTCGCTGCCCACCTCGAAGTTGATGCCGCCGGCGATGCTGGCGTTGTAGTCGCAGCCGTCCACGCCGGCCTCGATGGCGACCTCGCCCTTGAGGACCATCGGGAACAGGAAGTCGTTCTCCCAGATCGTCCAGCTGCCGGTGAACGAGATGCTCTCGGGCGAGATGCCGTTGTAGGCCGGCACCTCGGCCGGCGTGAACACCAGCCCCGCGGCGCTGAGCGTCAGGCGCATCTGGTAGAGGTCGGTGTCGTCCTGGATGGACGCGTCCTCCTTCAGGTAGACCAGGGTCACGCGGCCCAGCGCGTCGACCGCCAGGCGCGGCAGGCTGTCGGCCACGGCGTCGTCGGTGAGCTGCACCGCATCCGACCACTGCACCGCGCCACCGCCGATGCGGCCCACGGCAAAGAACAGCTCGGCCTCGTTGCCCTCGCCGGCCACCCAGCTGATCATCACGCCGGCACCAGTGCCGTCGAGCAGCTTGGTGCTGGCCACCATGGCCACGTTGGCCACGTTGCCCTGCACCAGGCGTTGCGCGTCGACCCAGTGGTCGCCGTCACGGCGGGCCACCCACAGCGTGTCTTCCTTGATCCAGGCCACCCAGGCCTGGCCGGCTTCGTCGACCGCCACCACCGGGATCGACTCCTGCGCGGCCGGGCGCGGCGCCTGCACCTGCTGGTACAGCGTGCCGGCATCGGTGTCGGCCGAGGCCAGCACGGTGACGCTGGGCAGCAGCGTGTCCTCGACACCGTCACGGTCCTGGTCGACGGCGCCGTTGTCGATGGCCAGCACATAGCTGCCAGCGGTGAGGCCACCGATGACGAAATGGCCGTCGGCATCGGTGACGCCCGAGCCGGCCTTCACATAGCTGTCGCCATCCGGCGCCCAGGCGGTGACGGTCTGACCCGCCACCACGGCCGCGGCATCGTTGCCCTGGCGCAGCTGACCGGTGATGGCCGAGGCCGGGCGCCAGGTGGCGTCCAGCGCCATCTGCGCGGCGAACAGCGCACGCACGTCGCGGATCGGGTCGCCCGCCGGCGACAGGCGCTTGGCCATGTCGTTGAGCACGTCGACCAGCTCGCCCATCGTGCTGCCCAGCGTGGGCTGCACGCGGGCCCAGAAGGTCTGCCAGGCCGCCAGCTGCACGCCGGCCGGGCGCAGCGCGCGCTCGATCAGGGCCCAGTCGGCGATGGTCTCGGTGCTGTCGGATTGCACCGGCCGCGCCTGGATCGACAGGAAGCCGGCCTCGCCCGGGGCCCGGTAGGCCACCGGCAGGCTGTAGCGCGCGCCGGGGCGCAGCAGGTCGATCGGGCCGTCCAGGCTGGTGCCCAGCAGGAACAGCGGCTCGGTGCCCAGCGTCTTGCTCGACAGGCCGATCTGCGTGCCATTGCTGGGCGTGACGATGATCAGCGGCGCACGGGTGTCGCCATCGCCGTCGTTGCTGTAGTTCAGCACGAAGCTGGCGTCGCGGTTGACCTGCACGGCCGTGGGGCCGCTGATCGACAGGAAGGCGTCAGGGCCCTCGCCCTCGATGACCGTGACCGAATCGGCCAGCGTGGCCTGCACCGTGGCGCCGGTGGCGGTGTCCACCCGCAGGGCGCGCAGGTCGTACTGGCCCAGCTCGGCACCGAACAGGTCGAACGTGACATAGGCGCGGCCGGCGTCGCGCAGCGACACGGCCACCGCCTCGAAGGTGCGGCCGTCGGCCGCGACCAGCTGGAAGCGGGTGCCGTCGTCGAAGCGCGCACCGTCCACGCGCAGCGTGGCCTCGCCGGCATTGCCGACCGTGTCCTTGGACACCCGCTCGATCGTGAACGGCACCAGGTCGGCGCGCAGCGAATAGGCGCCGCTGGCGAAGCCGGCGTCCACGCGCACGTAGTACACACCGGCCTCGGTGGTGGGCACGGTGAGCACCGGATCGGGCGTGTACTGCTCGCCGCTGCCCACGTCGTTGCGCGAACGCGAGGGCACCGAGGCATGGCTGACCCACAGGTCATGGGCCACATCGTCGCCCGGACCGTCGAGCGTGAAGCGCAGCGCCTCGCCGGCCCCCACGGTCACCTTGAAGAACAGCGACTGGCCGGCCGCCAGCGTGCCGGTGGTGGCCTGGCCCAGCGTGAGCGCCGGCACGTCGAGCGTGACGGCATCGACCGAGGCCGACAGGTTGTTCGCCTCGCTGGCCTCGACCAGCACGTTGCGCACGTCGCTGCGCACGATCAGCTTGTACTCACCGGGATCGACGCCCGGCACGGTGGCATGCACGGTGCGGCTGTAGGCGGTGCCGCCGGCCACCGGGCCGTAGACATCGACGCTGCCGAAGACCACGTCGCCGGTGTCCAGCACATCGTCGCGCGACAGGTACAGCGTGTCGCGCCAGGCGCCCAGCGCGGCATTGGTGCTGGCGTTGTTCACCGTGTAGGTGATGTCCATGGCCTGACCGGGCTGGGCATTGGCCGGCAGGCTGATGGTGCCGGCCACCAGATCGGCCGGCGGGGCCAGCGTCACATCCAGCAGCGCGGGGTCGAAGCCGGTGTTGTCAAGCTCCGAGCCCTCGGCGAAGCGGTTGCCCGCATCGGCCTTGACCAGCACGTAGAACGGGCCCGCACGGCCCACCGGCAGCGTGACGTCGAGGCTGCGCTCGACCTCGTTGCCACCGCCGGCCTGGCTGCCCCAGCTGGCATAGCCCAGCGAGATGTCGCCGCTGTCCAGGAACGGGTCGGACGACAGGAAGACCTGGTCGTAGGCCGACGACCACCAGTACGGATTGACCGCGGCGTCGCCGTCGTTGCGCACCGTCCAGCGCACGGTGACCTGCTGGCCGCTGAAGGCCGCCTCGGGCGCATCGACCGCCACCACCGTGAACTGCGGCGTCAGCACCTCCAGGCCGCCGATCGGCAGTTCACCGTCGGGCGACGGCAGACCGCCGATGCTCACCTGGGCCTGGGCCACGTTGTTGTTCTCGGCGCTCTCGATCAGGGCGCTGTCCTCGTCGGCCCGCACCAGCACCTTGAAGCTGCCTTCGGGCACGCTGGCCGGCACGGTGATGCGCAGGTCGACCGTGTAGCTGTCGCCCGCGGCCAGCGGGTTGCCGCGGTACACGGTCTTGACCCGCGTGTCGCCAGCGCCGATGACGCCGTCGGTGGACAGCCAGACGCCGTCGTTCCAGGCGTTCAGGTGCGTGGCGGCGATGCCGTCGTTGCGCACCACGAAATGCAGGTCGAAGCTGCGGTCGTCGCCGGCCACCGGCGTGACCACGGCCTCGCTGACCGTCAGGTCGGACTCGCGCCGCGCGATCGACGCCTGCACCACGGCCGAGACGTTGTTGGCCTCGGCCGACTCGGTGATCTGGGCGCCGGCATCGGTGCGCACATAGAAGCGGCCGGCGCCCTTGAGCGCGAAGGGCAGCGCCGGCGCCACGTCCACCGTGTAGCTGGCACCGGGTGCCAGCACACCCTGGTGCGCGACGCTGCCGATCAGCACGTCGTTGCCATCGCCCAGTGCATCGTCCAGGCTGACCCACAGACTGTCGGTCCAGCTGGCGGCGATGGTGTCGCCATTGCCCTGGTTGGTGACCGTCCACGAGAACAGCGCCGTGCGGCCGGCCTCCACGCTGGGCGGCAGGCTCAGGGTGTCGACCACCAGGTCGGGGCGCGACTGGTACACCGACACCGCGCCCAGCACCTGGGTGTTGTTGGCGTCGCCCTGGGCGCCCTCGAACAGCTGGTTGCCGTTGTCCAGGCGGGCCAGCAGCTTGAACTCGCCCTGCAGGTTGCTGGGCAGCTGGCCGCTCACATGGGCGGTATAGCCGCTGCCATCGGCCACCACGCCGTAGTGCCAGGCCGTGCCGAGCGACAGGTCGCTGGCATCGATGTGATCGTCCAGCGACAGCCACACCTGGTCGTACCACCAGGCCTGGCGCTCCGGCGTGGCCGTGCCACCCAGGTTCTCGACCTGCAGCTGCACGCTGTAGGTGGTGCCGGCGCGCGCGGTGTCGGCAAAGGCCGCGTCCACGATCTCCAGATCGGGCGGCGGCGTCAGCAGGATCGAGGTCGGCGTGGTTTCGACGCCGCTGTTGTTGTTCTCGCTGGTGTGCTCGTAGACGCTGCCGTAGATGTCGGTGGCCACGATGAAGTAGAACGGACCGGCCACACCGATCGGCAGCGTCACGGTGGCGGCGCCGTTGTAGCTCTCGCCCGTGCTCAGCGCACCGGCGTGCCAGAAGTCGCCAAGCTGGGTGTCGCCGGCATCCAGCCGGTCGTCGACCGACAGGTACACGCGGTCGGCCCAGCTGGTTTCGCGGGTGCGGCCCTCGCCGTCGTTCAGGACGGTCCAGTTCACCGTCACCGGCTCGCCCGAGAAGGCCTGCGGCGGGGCGCTGACCAGGCTCACCTTCAGGTCGGGCGGCGGGGTCAGCGTGACCCGTGCCGCGGCCGGAGCGCTGGTGTTGTCGGCTTCCGCGGCCGAGCCGTTGACCCCTTCGAACAGCTGCTGGTCCGCATCGGTGACGACGATGAAGCGGTAGTTGCCATCGATGCCGCGCGGCAGCGTGAACTCGGCGCTGTTGGCATAGGCGCCGCCCACGTCCAGGTAGCCGGGGTTGACGGCCGAGGCCAGCAGCGTGTCGGCGTTGTCCAGCGTGTCGTCGAGCGACAGGTAGACCCGGTCGTGCCAGACCGGCGCGCTGGTGGCGCCGGTGCCGGTGTTGGCCACCGTCCAGTGCACCACGGCGTTCTGGCCCGAGAACGCGTTCTCGGGCGGCGTGACGCTGCTCACCACCAGGTTGGGCAGCGGGCGCAGGCGGGTGGTGAAGGTGTCGGCGTCGACGCCGACGTTGTCGCCCTCGCCGGCGGGGCCCTCGTAGAGCTGGTTGCCGGCGTCGGTGCGCACCAGCAGGCGCCAGGTGCCCACCAGGTCACGCGGCAGCGTGACGGTCTGCACCCGCTCGATCGAGGCCCCGGCGGCCAGCACCGTCTCGGCGCTGAAGCTGCCCAGCAGGCGGTCGCTGGCGTCGATCACGCCGTCGGCCGACAGGTAGAGCTGGTCGGTCCAGCCGCTGCCGGTGGCCGCCGCGCCGCTGTTGGTGATGGTCCAGCGCAGCGGCACCTCGGTCTCGGTGAGGGCGTCGACCGGGGCCACGATGTTGCCCACCGTGAGGTTGGCCAGCGGCGGCAGCGTGACCAGCATCTGGTCGGTGTCGAGCCGGGTGTTGTTGTCGTCGAACGGGTACTCGACGACGTTGGCGCCGATGTCGGCCGTGACCTGCGCACGCAGCCGGCCGCTGAAGCCGGTGTTGCCGCTGTTCACCGGCAGCGCGATGCGCACGGTGAGGGTCTGCGAGGCGCCGGCCGCCAGCACGCCGTCGACCGCGTTGTCGACCTGGAGCGCCCAGGCGCTGCCGCTCTCCACGTTCAGGCGCACGCGGTCGGTGCGCGGGCCGGCATCGGCCGTGCCGTTGTTGGTGACGGTGTAGGTCACCACCACCTCGCTGCCGGCCACGGCAGCCGCCGGCGCGTCGGCCACGGTCACCACCAGGTCCGGCAGGGCCGGCCGCGTGATCACCGTGGTGCCCGGCGTGCTGGCGTTGTTGTTCTCGAGGTTGTACTCGTAGACCTGGTTGGACGTGTCGGTGACCACGCGCACGAACCAGGTCTTGCTGACCTCGTTGGCGCCGTTGACCGAGATCGGCAAGGTGATGTCGGCACTGCGCTCGGCCGCGCTGCCCGCCGTGATGCTGCCGCTGAACTGCAGCGTGGGCGACAGCGTCTGCACACCGCTGCTGAAATCGGCCACCGGCGAGATCTGCACCTGCTCGCGGAAGCTGCCCACGAAGTCGGCGCTGCCCGCATTGCGCGTGCGCCAGGTCAGCGACAGCGTGCCGCCGGCACTGGCCTGGGCCGGCACGCTGACCGTATCGACCTGCAGATCGACGCGCGGCGGCTGCGTGACGGTGAACACCGCCGACACGGCGCGGTTGTCGGCGCCCTCGCCATCGTGCTCGTTGATGTAGTCGAGGACGTCGGTGACCACCACGATGCGGTAGCTGCCGTTGACGACGCTGTCGGGCAGCGTCACGCGCTGCACGCGGGCCAGCGGTTCGGCATCGGCCGCGAAGGGGCCGTTGACCTGGAAGGCGCCCAGGTCGGCGATCTGCGTGGTGCCGCTGGCGTCGTACAGGTAGACGCGGTCGTGGAAGTAGTTGTAGTTGCTGCCGTAGCGCAGGTACAGGCCGCCGGTGCCGGTGTTGTCCACCACCCACGACACGTCGACCGGCAGACCGGCCGTGGCCGCCTCGGGGGCCACCACGTCGCGCACCACCAGGTTGGCCAGCGCGGGCACGCTCACCTGCAGCGGGCTGCTGCCGTTGTTGTTGCTGCGGTTGGCCTCGTTCAGCGCGGCGTACTGGTCGGTGATGACCTCGATGCGGTAGTCACCGGTCTCCACACCGGCCGTCAACGGCAGGCTCAGCGTGACCGTGTTGCTGTAGCTGCCGCCGGCTGCCACGCCGGTGCCGCTGTTGCCCGAGGTGATGGTGGTGGCGCTGATCTCGGCGCCGTCGCTCACGCGCACGAGGCGCACGCGGTCGGTCCACTGCACGTTCTGGGTGCTGCCGGTGCCGGTGTTGTCGACGGCATACGTCAGCGTCAGGCTGCTGCCAAAGGTGGCGCTGGCCGGCAGTTCGGACGTGATGCGGGCGTTCGACAGGTCGGCGCGGATGGCCTCGGTGACCGTGAAGTCCACCGACTGCGCCTGGTTGTTGTTCTCGCGGTCGTACTCGCTGACGTAGCCGTAGGGGTCAGTGGTCACGCGCACCCGGTAGGCGCCGGGCGCCAGCGAACTGGGCAGCACGATCTCCTGGCTGCGTGTTGCGGTGCCGCCGACGGCGATGGTCGCCGGTTCGGCGAAGTATTGATCGTTGCTCCAGTAGACCCCGCCATTGCTCACCCGCACCAACTCGATGCGGCTGTAGTACCCCGAGGCCGTGGCGGCGTCGCCGTCGTTGCGATCGGTCCAGGTGACGGTGATGCGGGTGTTGGCCGGCGCAGAGCCCGGTACCGACACGTCCACCGACACCAGGTCGGGCGTGGGGGCCGCCACCAGCGGCACCAGCGACTCGGCGGTGTAGGCGTTGTTGTTGTCGTTGGACTCGTTGACGCGCGGGCTCTGCCCGTCGGCCGTGACGCGGATGCGGTAGTTGCCTTCAGGCAGGCTGGTCGCGTCCAGCGGCGGGGTGAAGGTGATGGTGCCGGTGTAGCTGCCACCGCCGGCGGCCACGCCGCCACTCGGGCTGACCCACACGTAGGTGCTGTAGACCGAGGCGTTGTCGCTGGCGCGCAGGAACTCCACGCGCTCGTACCAGCCCGAGCCGGCCGCCACGTCACCGGTGCCGATGTTCGATCCGGTCCAGTTCAGCGTCAGCGGCTGGCCCAGCGTGATCTGCTGCGGCAGTTGGATGCTGTCGATGCGCAGGTCGGGCACGATGGCCGTCGTCACCGCGATCGCACCCGAATTGCCGGTGTTGTTGCCTTCGTTCAGCAACTCGTTGATGGAGCCGAGTGAATCGGTGACGACACGCACCGTGTAGTTGCCCACCGGCAGGGTGTGCGGCACACGCACCGCCGCCTGGCGCGTGAGGCTGCTGCCCGCGGCCACCGTGCCCGACTGGTACAGACGGGTCAGGTAGGTGCTGTTGCCACCGGCGTCGACGAGGAAGATGTCGTCGTAGTAGCCGCGCGTGGTGGCGGCGTCGCCCTGGTTGGCCACCGTCCAGCTGAGCGCCAGGTCGAGGTTGGCGGCGATGGTGGCCACGCCGGGGGTCACATCGGTCACCACCAGATCGGGCACCGAGGCCTTCACGATGGTCAGGCGGTTCTCGGCGTCGCGCGCGTTGTTGCCCTCGTTGCCTTCGCCGCGGTAGCCGTAATGGTCGGCCACCACGCGCACGATGTACTCGCCCTTGGCCAGGGCGGCGTCCACCGGCACGGTGAAGGTATACGAGTTGGTGTAACTGCCGCCGGCCGGCAGGCTGGGGCTGACATAGACCGCGGCGCCCCAGGCCTGGGCACCGGTCGCGGGATCGATCAGCTGCACCTGGTCGTACCAGCCGCCGCTGCCGGCGGCGCTGCCGGTGTTGCGCACTTCCCACGAGACGGTGAGCTGGTTGCCCATCGTCACGGTGCTGGCACTGGCGGACACGGCCACCGTCTGCAGGTCGAACTGGCGCACCGTGAACGGCGCCGATTCGGTGCTGTTGTTGTTCTCGTTGCCCACCTCCTGCACGTAGTTGTACGTGTCGGTGGTGATGCGCACGCGGTAGTCGCCTTCCGGCCGGTAATTCGGCACCGAGATGGTGTAGCTGCGGGCTTCGCCGGTGCCGGCCTCGATGTCGCCGTTGGTGTAGAAGTACGGCGTCCAGGTGTTGACCACGGTGCCGCTGGCGTCGAGCAGGTCGATGCGGTCGTAGTAGTGGTAACTGCCACCGCCCGAGCCGGCGTTGCCGCTGCCCTGGTTGAAGTCGGTCCAGGTCAGCGTGAGGTTGTTGCCACCGTCCACGGCAGCCGGCACGGTGATGTCGCGCACCACCAGGTCGGGGCGCAGCACCGAGAACGCCAGCGTCGCGTCCGAGCGCGTCTGGTTGTTGCCTTCGTCCACCTCGTCCACGTTGCCGTAGGCGTCGGCCAGCACCAGCACATGGTAGGCGCCGGCCGGGATGCTGGTCGACGTGGGCACGAGGATCTGCTGCGTGATGGTGACGGTGGCCCCGGGCGCCAGATCCGCGCCCAGGTAGACGCCGAAATTCCCCACGAAGTAGCTGGCACCCGCCATGTCCTGCAGCCAGATCCGGTCGGTCCAGCTGCTGCCGGCGGGCAGCACACTGTCACCGCCGTTGCGCAGCTCATAGCTCACCGTGGCCGACTGGCCGGTGATCAGGGCCTCGGGTGGCGTGACGCTGTCGATCGCCAAGTCCACCTGCGTGAGCACGATGGTGGTGGTGAAGCTGTCGTCACCGGCCTCGCCACCGGTGCCGTCCTGGTCCTGGTCCAGCAGGTTGCCGGCCAGGTCGCGCAACTGGCCGCCCAGCGTGATGCTGTACGCGCCCACGGCCGTCTGCCGCGCCAGGTTGACGGTGACCACACCGCCCTCGACGCTGACCGACTGGATCTGTCCGCGCAGATCCTCGCCCTGCGGCCCGGTGAAGGCGGCGATGTCGTCCACGCCCACCGTCGCCATGTCCAGGTTCTCGCTGAGCCAGAACTGCACCGACTGCAGCGGTGCACGCATCGTGCCGGCGGTGGCGCCCAGCACGCCGGGCCCGGTCAGGTCGATCCACATGCCGCCGGACGCGGCCTGGCTGCCCTGGCCGTCATGGCCCTGCACGGCGCCATCGGCCATCTGCCAGCCCACCCAGCCTTCGACCAGCGGTGCGCCGTTGAGGTGGAAGCGCAGGGTCTTGCCGCTGCGCACTTCCACCGATTGCACGGCCAGCCCCAGCTCGAGCGCCGCGCTGTCCAGCACCATGTCGTCGGCCTGGGCCGAGTCCGAGCGGATGAAGTTGTCGAAGGTGACGTCGATGTAGGGCAGCTGGTTCACCGCCTGGCCATCGGCCGGCGAACTGGTCACCACCTGTGGCGCCGGCGGCGTGCCCGTGGCGCCATCCACCTGCAGCAGGTACTCGCCGCCGGCCGAGGAGGACAGCACCTGCACCGTCCAGCGGCCGCTGGTCTGCACCGTGTAGCCGGTGCTCAGCCCGGCCATCGGGCCCTCGGGCAGGCCGGTGTCCAGGCGCACCACCCCCTCGGGATCGACCAGGCGCAGCGCGAACGGCAGGGCGCCGCCGCCGACGGCCTGCACGCCCAGCGCCAGTTCATCACCGGCGTTGGCCCAGAAGTGGTACGCATCGCTGGCGGCGGTGCGGAAGTTGACGATGCTGGCCAGCTCAGCCGCCGACAGGCCGGTGAGGACCTCCGGGGGCAGGCCGACCAGACGCTCGGCCGTGGCCCGCGCGGTCGCCTGGTTGTCCGCCTGCACAGCGAAATGCAGCAGCCCGATGGTCTGGCCAGGGGCCAGCGTCACGGTCCAGCGCTGGTTGAGACGGTCTACCGACAGGCTGGCGAGGTCCGGCGCCTGACCGCCGTCGCCCCAGACCACATGGGCCATCGACGGGTCCCATTGGCCGTCGATGTCGTCGGTGACCAGCCAGTGGTCGGCCTGGTCGTAGGCGGCCGCCTCAGCGGCGTCGGTGGCAATCAGGTTCGTGCCGCCGTCGGAACCGAGGTTGGTATTGAGCGTCAGCGTCACCGTGCGCGTGGTGGCGCCGGTGTTGGTGACCTGGTCGAGGTAGCGCGCGAAGCCGTCATCGGCCGGCACGTAGATGCGGCGGTCGAGTTGCAGCCCCAGCGTGGTGCTGTCGGTCAGCGCCAGCGTGCGACCATCCGTGGCCAGGGTGCCGCTGTCGGCAGCGAAGCTGGCGCCCGCACCGCTCTGCGTGTCGGTCAGCTGCAGGTAGAGGCCGCCGTCATAGGCATCGGAGGTGCCGTTGTTGACGTCACCGTCCGAATACACGTCCCACAGGTGGCCGGAGCCATCGTTGACATACAGGCTGGTCGCCGGGCTGCCGGTGATCGGACCGACACCGCCCCCCAGGCCCGTGCCCACATCGCCGCCATCGGCCAGATGCCCCAGCACGGCCCCGGTGGGCCCCAGGGCCTGGGGCTGATCGGGCGTCGCACCGATGTCGAAGCTGGCGCCGCGCGTCACCACCAGGCTGTATCGCGCCGCGGTGTCGCCGCGCGGCCGTGCGAACAGCGTCACCGCGCTGTCGGAGTGGTTGGTGTAGTCGAGGATGATCCGGTCGGCCGCCGGGCTGGACACGGCCGCGGCCACGATCTGGCCCGCCGAGGCGGCCCAGTCACCGGAATCGTCGAACAGCGCCATGCGCAGGTTGGCCACCGAGGTGTCGCCTTCGACCGCCATCACGATGCTGGCCGACTGGCCGGCCTCGAGCGTGAAGCGGAAGAAGTCCAGGTCGGACCGCACCGCGCCGGTGACGGCATCCACGCTGGGCGCGAAGCGACCCACGCTGGCCAGCCGGTCGATGCCGTCGGCCAGCACCAGGGCGCTGCCATCCAGGTTCTCGGCGGTGGCGCGGCTGCCGTTGGACGGCTGCAGTTCGCCATCCACCTCGGTGCCCTCGCGCTGCACATCGGCCCCGACGATCACCGACGCCGCATAGGCGCCGCTGCCGCCCTCGGGCGAGCTCACGCGCAGGGTCCAGGCCCCGGCCATGGTGGTGGTGATGCCCGGCAGCAGCAACGCGCGCCCCGGCGCGCTGCTGGCGGCGTAGGCCACCTCGTTGCCCAGCGGGTCGAGCAGGGTCAGATCCAGCTGCGGCAGTGTGGCGGCCGACTGGCCCAGCTGCGTGCTCAGCACGGCCGTGAAGGTGACGCCCTCGGCCAGTTCGATGGTGAACTGGTCCACATCGCCCGGGGTCAGCTGGGCGTTCAGGCCCGAGGCATAGACCAGCGAACCCAGGGGCTCGCGCGCGGCCAGCGCCGGCATCACGTCCACCTCGCGATCGACCGCAAAGCGCACCTGCAGCGGCTGCACGCCCACCTGTGCGGCATCGCCGTCGACGGGGTTGCCCGCCTCGTCGGCCATCGACCAGGCCGGCAGGGTCATCGTGAAGATGCCCTCGGGCAGTTCGCCGGACAGGCGGACGGTGAGCACCGTGCCGTCCTCCGACCATGCATGCGACCACTGCAGCGCCGCGTTCTGGCCCTGCGCGTCGGTGAAGGTGGGCGACGGCCAGTAGCGGGCCATCGGCTCGTCGAACTGCAGCGTGATCGATTGGTCCACCGCCTGCAGTTCCACCACGGCGCCCGGCGCCGGTGACAGCAGTTGCGGTGCCACGGTGTCGAGCTCGAAGCTGTACTCGAAGCCGGCCATCGGCTGGCCGGTCAGGTCGACCAGGGTGCCGTCGTCGAACACCAGGCGGTAGGCCCCGGCCGGCAGGTCGCCGGGCAGGCGCGCGTAGAGGTAGTCGCCCTGGTTGAAGACCATCAGCGTGGGCGACTCCAGCTCGACCCCCTCGGCGTCGAACAGGTGCGGCTGCCCCATCCGGTCGGCGCGCACGGGCTCGGACAGCAGCATCCACTGGTAGGTGCTGGAGGCCGCCACCAGACCATCGTCAAACGCGCTGGCCTGCACCTGCGGTGCGGCTTGGACGCCGGCCGCACCCTGCACCTGCATCACCCACTGGCCGGCCAGATCGGCCTCGACCGTCAGGCGCAGCATCTGGCCCGGGGTGGCCGCCACGCTGTAGCGCCAGCCCAGCTGGCCCTCGGGCGGCGTCTCGGGCGTGACCGGCAGGCCCAGGCCGGTGCCGGTATCGATGACGAACAACAGGGGCATCACGCCCGACAGGCCGCTGTCGGCGATCGGCGCGATGTCCACCACCACCGTGTCGCCCTGCGCCACGGCCACGAAGCTGCGCGACGCCCCCATGCCGGCCGCGGCCGGGGCCAGGCTGACCTCGGCGGCCATGGCCTCGCTCACCGGTGCCGGCGCCATGGCCAGCAGTTGGACGCCCGACTCGCCGAGCCGGTCGTGCACATCGGGATCCAGGCTGGCGTTGCGCGCCACCACCAGCGCATAGCCCAGCGGCGCGAGATCGGTCTGGCCGGACCACCAGGCCTCGACCTTCAGGTAGTAGTCGCCGCCGGTGTCGCTGACGAAGCGCGGCAGGCCTTGCGGGCCTTGCCAGGACATCGTCTCGCCCGTGCGCACGGCCGAGGCCACCAGGCGGCCGTCGGCATCCAGCAACTGCAGGTAGCCATCGGCAGCGGTGATCGTGGTCTCGACCTCGATGGCCTCGCCCGCGGCCAGCGTCACGCGGTAGTAGTCGGGGTCGGGCGACGGGCTGCGTTGAAGCTGGCCCGCGACGGCGGTGCGCGACGCACCACCCAGGGGCAGCGGCCGCGCGGCGTCCAGCCACTGTGCCGTCTCGCGTGAGTCGTTGTCGCCGTTGTCGAGCGCTTCGCGCTCGATCGCGCCATCGGCGACGGCCACCAGCGACCAGCCGACCTGCTCCGGCAGGTCGTACTCACCGGGCTCGGCCCAAAACGCCACTTCCATGCGCACGGTGTACACACCGGCCTGGCCCGCCACAAAGGACTGGATCTGGGCGCGGTCGAACTGGCTGTCCAGCGCCACCTCGTTGCCATCCGGGTCGAGCACCAGCAGCGCCACGCCGTAGTGCCCGGTCAAGGTGCCGGCATCGAGCGTCACGCCCACGCTGAGCGTCTGCCCCTCGGACAACGCGAGGCTGAAGTCCCTCGACTGGGGCAGGTCACCGGGATTGGAGGGCACGGTGCCGGTCATCTCGCCGGACACGCGCAGGCCACCCTCCAGCGCACCGAAGGTCTGCATCGACAGCGGCGTGCTGAGCTCGGAGACCTGCGGCGTCAACGAGACGGTCGGCACCTCGGCAACGACCGGGTTCATCGCGCTGACCGCGGGCACGGCGCCCGGCAGCACGTCGGCCGACAACAGCAGGCGCGGCTCGAGCGATTCGAACAGCGCCTTGCGCCGGAACGGCGTGGCCGCTGCCGAGGCGCAACGCCACGATGACAACCGACGTGCGGCCTGCTGGCCCAGCTTGGTGACGAGCTTGTCCATCCCGGATCTCCTGTGTTTGTCGCGAGGAGCGGGACGGCGACACATCCCCAGGTCGCCGTGCGCTGGCCCCTCGGTTCAGTGGTGCATGGTGTTCACGCGGTGCGGGCCGCGTGGATGCGTGGGTTCAGACTGGCTGCCGCCAGTTCAGGCCACGGCGCCGGTGCGGCGGCGGCGGGCGCCCACGCCGGCCAGCAAGACCAAGCCAGCCAGCATGCTGGCCACGGTGGCCGGCTCGGGCACGGCCTGAACGGCCACGCCGGCGGACTCGAAGCTGTAGTAGTTGGCGGGCAAGCCCGGGCCCACCGGATCGATGAAGTAGACGGCGGTGCTGGCCGACGGCGTCCAATGGTCCAGACGCAGCGTGACGCTGAAGACATCCATGCCGGACTCCGCGCGCGACGCGTGGCTGCCGCCAGACACGCTGTACTGCCAGCCCGGCACCAGGCTGCCGGTGCCGAAGTCGACATCCACCGCAGTCGGGCTCGACGTAAAGGCACCCGCGCCGAAAACACTGCCCGCCGCCGCGCTGACCAGCGAGAAGACCGTCGGGTCGAACTGGAGCACGACGGTGGACTCGTCGAAGCCGTTGGTGACGCCGCTGTCGTGCCAGGTGATCACGACCGTGCCACCCACGACCACAGGCAACGGGTCCTGGGTGAAGAAGAACTTGTCGGCGCTGCCGGCAGCCTGCGCCCCCATGCACGCCAGCACCGCTGCCACCGCCACCGCCGCACGCTGTGCGGTCTTCAGGATCGACATGCCCATCTCTCGCCCCCAGAACAACTTTGCAAATGCGTGGCCGCGCGCAACGCTGGTTCACGCCCAGAAACCGTGCAGACATGATGTCATGGGCCTGTCGCCGGACCATTGATCTGGCCCCACCCCCGCCCCCCCGGTTCAAGGGGAGACTCACCCGCATCGGGGGGACGGGCCGTTGGCCGCGTGGGCGTGGTCGCCCAGCAACACGTCATCGCGCTTGCGGACATCGGCCCCACCTTCGAGCCGGTTAGGGATGGCCCTGCCCGGCCCGCCGCCGCAAGGTGAACCTGCGGCGCATCGAGACCGTCCGCACCCAACCGAGGAGAACGTCATGACCAAGAAAGCCATCTGTGTCGGCATCAACAAGTTCGCCAACTACCCGCAGTTCGCGCTGAACGGCTGCGTCAATGACGCCAAGGACATGGCCGCGCTGGCCAAGGACGTGCTGGGCTTCAAGGCCAGCGAGATCAAGGTGCTCACCGACGCGCAGGCCACCAAGGCGGCGATCATGGCCGAGCTGCAGGCGGCGGTGGCCGCGGCCAAGGCCGGCAAGCTGAGCTACATCCTGTTCAGCCTGTCCTCGCACGGCACGCAGATGGCCGACAAGAGCGGGGACGAGCCCGACGGCATGGACGAGGCCTTCGTGCCCTACGACATTGCGCAGAAGGGCAATGCCTGGGACCCGGCGCGCATCATCAGCGACGACGAGTTCAATGCGCTGTTCTCGCAACTGCCGGCCAGCACGCTGCTGGAGGTGTACCTGGACACCTGCCACAGCGGCACCGGCCTGCGGGGCGCCGAGTTCAGCCTGTACGCGCCGCGGCCGCGCTACGTGGCACCGCCCGCCGGTGAGCTGCAGGGCGTGGTCAAGCAGCGCAAGGTGCGCGGCTTCACGCTCGACCGCGCGGCGCGTGGCGACGCGCCCAAGCCCGCCAAGGGCAAGGCCAAGGCCGCCAAGCCGGCTGACAAGGGCGTGGCGGGCGAACACCACATCCTGTGGAGCGGCTGCAAGTCCGACCAGACCAGCGCCGACGCCTACTTCAACGGCCGCTACAACGGCGCCTTCACCTACTGGTTCGTGAAGACCGTGCGCGACACCGCCAACAAGCTCTCGCGCAAGGACGTGGTGGCCAAGATGCGCGCAGCCATGAAGGGCAAGTTCAGCCAGGTGCCGCAGCTCGAAGGCAACGCTACCAACCGCGCCAATCCCATCATTTATTGAGCGACGGGTGCGCGCGGCGCTGTCAGCGCCGCACCCCGGCATGCCGCTTGCCCTGGGTGCGGCATGCCCACCCTGCTGCTGATCAACCCGAACACCAGCGCCACCGTCACCCAGCTGCTGGCGCACCATGCTGGTGCCATGCGTCCGCCCGAGGGCGTGCTGCATGCGGTGACCGCACCGTTCGGTGAACCCTACATCGCCAGCGCCGCGGCCTGCGCCGTGGCCGAGCGCGCCGTGCCGGCCGCCTGGGCCGCCCATGTGGCCACCCATGGCGAGCCCGATGCCGTGCTGGTGGCCTGCTTCGGCGACCCCGGCGTGGCCGCGCTGCGCAGCCTCACCCGTGTGCCCGTGCTGGGCCTGGCCGAGGTGGCGATGCGCCAGGCCCAGGCGCTGGCCGCCACCCAGGGCGGGCCGGACGGGCGCTACGCCATCGTGACCGGCGGCGCCGCCTGGCGCCCGCTGCTGTGGGCGCTGGCCGAACGCCTGGGGCTGGCCGACCGCCTGGCCGAGGTGGTGACGGTCGAGCGCACCGGCGCCGAACTGATGGCCGACCCGCCGGCGGCCCAGGCCCTGCTGCGCGCGGCCTGCGGCGAGGCGCTGACCCATGACGACGTGCAGGCCATCGTGATCGGCGGCGCGGCGCTGGCCGACCTGGCCGCGCCGCTGGCGGGTCAGGTGCCGGTGCCGCTGGTGGACAACGTGCGCGTGGGCCTGCGGGCGGCCTGGCACGCCGCTTGCGGAGGCCGCTCCACCGTTTGATGGAGCGCCTGCCGAATGAAAACCCTGCCCCGAACCCTGGTTTCCCGAGCCATCGCCCTGACCCTGGGCGCCACGGCCGGCACCGCCGCCCTGCTGGCCAGCCCCGCCGCGCTGGCCCAGGAGAAGGTGCTGCGCATCGCGATGACCGCGGCCGACATCCCGCGCACGCTGGGCCAGCCCGACCAGGGCTTCGAGGGCAACCGCTTCACCGGCATCCCGCTGTACGACGCGCTGGTGCACTGGGACCTGAGCAAGGCCGATGCGCCCAGCGTGCCGGTGCCCGGCCTGGCGCTGAGCTGGGCGGTGGACGCCAAGGACAAGACCAAGTGGGTGTTCAAGCTGCGGCCCAACGTCAAGTTCCATGACGGCAGCGCCTTCAATGCCGACGCCGTGGTGTGGAACGTGCGCAAGGTGCTGGACAAGGATGCGCCGCAGTTCGACGCCAGCCAGGTGGGCGTGACCGCCAGCCGCATGCCCACGCTGCGCAGCGCGAAGAAGATCGACGACCTGACGGTGGAACTGGTCACCAGCGAGCCCGACGCCTTCCTGCCGCTGAACCTGACCAACCTGTTCATGGCCAGCCCGGCGCACTGGCAGAAGAAGTTCGATGCCGCTGCCGGGGCCACGCCGGCCGACAAGGCCAAGGCCGCCTGGACCGCCTTCGCCGCCGACGCCTCCGGCTCGGGCCCCTACCGCATGACCCGCTTCGTGGCGCGCGAGCGCCTGGAGCTGGCGCCCAACAAGGCCTACTGGGATCCCAAGCGCACGCCCAAGATCGACAAGCTGGTGCTGCTGCCGATGCCCGAGGCCAATGCGCGCACGGCCGCGCTGCTGTCGGGCCAGGTGGACTGGATCGAGGCGCCAGCACCCGACGCCATGGCCGCCATCCAGGCGCGCGGCCACAAGATCTACTTCAACCAGCAGCCCCATGTGTGGCCCTGGCAGCTGAGCTTTGCCGAGGGCTCGCCGTGGCTGGACAAGCGCGTGCGCCACGCCGCCAACCTGTGCGTGGACCGCACCGGCCTGCTCAAGCTGCTGGGCGGCATGATGGCCATCCCCAAGGGCACGGTGCCGCCGGGCCACCCGTGGTGGGGCAACCCGAAGTTCGACATCCGCTACGACCCCGCCGAGGGCAAGAAGCTGATGGCCGAAGCCGGCCACACACCGGCCAAGCCGCTGAAGGTGAAGGTGCAGATCAGCGCCAGCGGCTCGGGCCAGATGCAGCCGCTGCCGATGAACGAGTTCGTGCAGCAGTCGCTCAAGCAGTGCGGCTTCGACGTGCAGTTCGACGTGATCGAGTGGAACACGCTGTTCACCAACTGGCGCAAGGGCGCCAAGGACCCGTCGGCCAACGGCGCCAACGCCATCAACGTGAGCTTCGCGGCGATGGACCCGTTCTTCGCGATGGTGCGCTTCACCAGCACCAAGACCTTCCCGCCTGTCAGCAACAACTGGGGCTACTTCGGCAATGCCGAGATCGACAAGCTGATCGCCGATGCGCGCGGCAGCTTCGACGACAAGGCCCGCGACGCCGCGCTGGCCAAGCTGCACGCCCGCATCGTGGAGGAAGCGCCGTTCGTGTGGATTGCCCACGACGTGGGGCCGCGCGCCATCGCCGCCAAGGTCAAGGGCGTGGTACAGCCGCGCAGCTGGTTCATCGACCTCGCGCCGTTGTCGATCGACTGACCGCACCGCCGCGATGCTGAACACCCTGCTGCAGCGCGTGGCCTACGCGCTGCCCATCATGGCCGGCGTGGCGCTGGTGTGCTTTGCGCTGGTGCACCTGGCGCCGGGCGATCCGCTGGTGGCCATCCTGCCGCCCGATGCGTCGGCCGAGATGGCGGCGCAGATGCGCCAGATCTACGGCTTCGACCGCAGCCTGCCCGAGCAGTTCTTCGCCTGGGTGTGGCGGGCGCTGCAGGGCGATCTGGGCACCAGCATCGCCAGCGGCCGGCCGGTGGCCCGCGAGGTGTTCAATGCCGTGGGCAACACGCTGCGCCTGGCGGTGCTGGCCACGGCCATCGGCTTCGTGCTGGGCAGCCTGTTCGGCTTCGTGGCCGGCTACTTCCAGGGCAGCTGGCCCGACCGCCTGGCCTCGCTGCTGAGCGTGCTGGGCGTCAGCGTGCCGCACTACTGGCTGGGCATGGTGGGGGTGATCGTGTTCTCGGCACTGACCGGCTGGCTGCCCGCCACCGGCGCCGGGCCCGACGGATCCGGCAGCTGGGCCTGGGACTGGCAACACCTGCAGTACATGATCCTGCCGGCGGCCACGATGAGCGTGATCCCGATGGGCATCATCGCCCGCACCGTGCGCGCGCTGGTGGCCGAGATCCTGGCGCAGGAGTTCATCGTCGGCCTGAAGGCCAAGGGCCTGACCGACTTCGGGCTCTTCCGCCATGTGGTGAAGAACGCCGCGCCCACCGCGCTGGCCGTGATGGGCCTGCAGCTGGGCTACCTGCTGGGCGGATCGATCCTGATCGAAACGGTGTTCGCCTGGCCGGGCACCGGCTTCCTGCTCAACAGCGCCATCTTCCAGCGCGACCTGCCGCTGCTGCAGGGAACCATCCTGGTGCTGGCCATGTTCTTCGTGGTGCTGAACCTGCTGGTGGACATCGTGCAGTCGCTGCTCGACCCGCGGATTGCCCGTGGCTGATGGAGGCAACAACATGAGCACCCTCGCTCCCGCCGCAGCCTCACCCGCGGCCCATGCCGTGGCTGCCGCCGCGGTGCAGACCTCCCCCGGCTACTGGGCCAGCGTGCTGCGCCGCCTGCGCGCCGATCGCGTGGCCATGGGCGCCGCGCTGGTGGTGCTGATGCTGCTGGTGCTGGCGCTGTTCGGCAGCGCGCTGGCGCCGGCCGACCCATACCAGAGCGCGATGCTCTCGCGCCTGAAGCCGCCCGGCACCGAGGGCCACCCGCTGGGCACCGACGAACTGGGCCGCGACCTGCTCAGCCGCCTGATCGTGGGCACGCGCCTGAGCCTGTTCATGGGCCTCACCCCCGTGCTGATGGCCTTCGTCATCGGCTCGGGTCTGGGCATCCTGGCCGGCTATGCGGGCGGCTGGATCAACAGCGCCATCATGCGCACCATCGACGTGTTCTACGCCTTCCCGTCGGTGCTGCTGGCCATCGCGCTGAGTGGTGCGCTGGGTGCCGGCATCGTCAACTCGCTGATCTCGCTGACCATCGTGTTCGTGCCGCAGATCGCCCGCGTGGCCGAGGCCGTGACCGCCCAGGCAAAGGGGCGCGACTACGTGGAGGCCGCGCGCGCGTCGGGCGCCTCGGCCTTCACCATCGTGCGCGTGCATGTGCTGGGCAATGTGCTGGGGCCGATCTTCGTCTACGCCACCAGCCTGATCGCGGTGAGCCTGATCCTGGCCTCGGGCCTGTCGTTCCTGGGCCTGGGCGTCAAGCCGCCCGAGCCCGAGTGGGGCCTGATGCTGAACACGCTGCGCACGGCCATCTACACCCAGCCGCTGGTGGCGGCCCTGCCCGGCGTGATGATCTTCATCACCTCGATCGCCTTCAACCTGCTGTCGGACGGCCTGCGTTCGGCGATGGACAACAAGCGATGACCCCCGCGCTGCTCGACAACACCGATGTGGGCGGCCCGGCCCAGCCGCTGCTGACCCTCCGCGGCCTGACCAAGCACTTCGGCTTGAAGAAGGGCCTGCTCGGCGGCCTGCTGCCGTCCGACGGCAAGGTGGTGCGCGCCGTGGACGGCGTGGACTTCAGCGTGATGAAGGGCGAGACGCTGGGCGTGGTGGGCGAATCGGGCTGCGGCAAGAGCACCACCGCGCGGCTGCTGATGCAGCTGATCGCCCCCACGGCCGGCGAGGTGGTGTTCGACGGCCGCGTGGTCGGCACGCGCGACCTGCCGCTGAAGGAATTCCGCCGCCAGGTGCAGATGGTGTTCCAGGACAGCTATGCCTCCTTGAACCCGCGCCTGACCATCGAGGACTCCATCGCCTTCGGCCCCATGGTGCATGGCGTGCCACGGCGTGAAGCGGCTGCCCGCGCCCACGACCTGCTGGCCCGTGTGGGCCTGGAGCCGGCACGCTTTGCCGGCCGCTGGCCGCATGAGCTGTCGGGCGGCCAGCGCCAGCGCGTCAACATCGCCCGTGCGCTGGCGCTGCAGCCGCGCCTGGTGATCCTGGACGAGGCGGTCTCGGCGCTCGACAAGAGCGTGGAGGCCCAGGTACTGAACCTGCTGATGGACCTGAAGGCCGCGTTCGGCCTGACCTACGTGTTCATCAGCCACGACCTGCAGGTGGTGCGCCACATCAGCGACCGGGTGATGGTGATGTACCTGGGCCGCGTGGCCGAACTGGGCCCCACCGAGGCGCTGTACGACGCGCCGCTGCACCCGTACACGAAGGCCCTGCTGTCCAGCATGCCCGCGCTCGACCCCGACCAGCGCACGCTGGAGCCGCCGCTGGCCGGCGACCCGCCCAACCCGATCTCGCCGCCCAGCGGCTGCCGCTTCCACCCGCGCTGCGCAATGGCCGCCCCGGTGTGCAGCCAGCGCGCGCCGCAGCCGGTGGCCGCGCGCGCCGCGCATGGCGTGGCCTGTCTGATGCATGAGGCGGGCAGCGGGCACCCACAGGCGGCCGCGCAGGAGATCGCAGCATGAGCGAAGCCCTGGTCGACATCCGCAACCTCCAAGTCACCTTCGCCGGCAGCGGCGCCGCCGGCCAGCCGGTGCGCGCGGTCAGCGACGTGAGCCTGAGCGTGCAGCGCGGCGAGGTGCTGGCGCTGATCGGTGAATCGGGCTCGGGCAAGAGCGTCACGCTGCGCACGCTGCTGAAGCTGCACCCCGAGCGCCGCACCACCATCACCGGCCAGGTGCAGGTGGCTGGCACCGACGTGCTGGCACTGAAAGGCCGCGCGCTGGCCGACTACCGCGGCAAGACCACGGCCATGATCTTCCAGGAGCCGCTGCTGGCGCTGGACCCGGTCTACACCGTGGGCGCGCAGATCACCGAGGCCATCCGCCGCCACGAGCCCGGCGTGAGCGCCGCGCAGGCCCAGGCGCGCGCGCTGGCGCTGTTCGAGCAGGTGCGCATCCCCAGCCCCGAGCGGCGGCTGGCGGCCTATCCGCACGAGATGAGCGGCGGCATGCGCCAACGCGCGATGATCGCCCTGGCCCTGGCCTGCCGACCACAGCTGCTGCTGGCCGACGAGCCGACCACCGCACTCGACGCCACGGTGCAGATCCAGGTGCTGCTGCTGCTGCGCGAGCTGCAGCAGCAACTCGGCCTGGGGGTGATCTTCGTCACCCACGACATCGGCGCCGCGGTGGAGGTGGCCGACCGCATCGCGGTGATGTATGCCGGGCGCATCGTCGAGGAAGGCACAGTGCGACAGCTGATCCGCAGCCCGCGCCACCCGTACACGCAGGCCCTGCTGGCCAGCCGCCAGCACGGCGCCATGGTGCGCGGCCAGCGCCTGCCCACGCTGGGCGGCAGCCCGCCCGATCTGGCCGCGCTGCCGCCGGGCTGTGCCTTCGCGGCGCGCTGCCCGCTGGCGCAAAGCCGCTGCCTGGAGGCGCTGCCGCCCGACGTGCCGCTCGCCCCCGGCCATGTGGCACGCTGCCACCGCACCGACGCCACAGGCGCAGAATCCTTCGTGACGCTGCCCGCCGCCAGCCTGGAGTGAGCCCCATGCCCCTGCACGACCCCGCCCACGCCTTCGTGCCCTACCCCGACGCGCCGGTGCCGCATGCGGCCTCCGGGGTGCTGACGGGCCTGCGCTTCGGCGTGAAGGACCTGTTCGACGTGGCCGGCTACCCCACCGGCGGCGGCAACCCCATCGTGCTGGCGATGTCGGGCATCAAGACCCGCACCGCACCCACGGTGCAGCGCCTGCTCGACGCCGGCGCGGCCTTTGCCGGCAAGACCGTCACCGACGAGCTGGCGTTCTCGATGAACGGCCAGAACGCGCACTTCGGCGCGCCGGTCAACGGCGCGGTGCCCGAGCGCATCAGCGGCGGCTCGAGCTCGGGCTCGGCCTCGGCGGTGTCCAACCGGCTGGTCGACTTCGCGCTCGGCACCGACACCGGCGGCAGCGTGCGCGCGCCGGCCAGCCATGGTGCGATGCTGGGCCTGCGGCCCACGCACGGCCGCGTCAGCCTGGCCTGCGCGCTGGACCTGTCACCCAGCCTCGACACCTGCGGCTGGTTCGCGCGCGACAGCGCCACCTTCGCCCGCGTGGCCGATGTGCTGCTGGGTGCCGACGCGCGGCCACTGCCGGCCAGGGTGCGGCTGCTGTGGCCCACCGCGCTGTGGACGCTGCTGGTGCCCGACGCCGCCGCCACCGTGAAGGAGGCGGCCGGCCGCGTGCAGGCCGTGCTGGGCGGCGCCACGCCGGCCGACGTGGTGCACGAGAGCCTGGACGCGATGTACTGGCACTTCCGCCACATCCAGGGCCGCGAGGCCTGGCTGACCGACGGCCCGCTGATCGAGCGCTACGCCCCGCCGCTGGGCCCCGGCGTGGCCGAGCGCTTCACCTGGTCGCGCCAGGTGACGGATGCGCAGGTGGCCGCCGCCTGGGCCCACCGCCGCGAGATCAGCGCCAGGCTCGACGCGCTGCTGGACGACGACGGCGTGCTGCTGCTGCCCACCATGCCCGACGTGGCGCCACTGCGCAGCGCGCCCGAGGCCACGCTGGAGGACTACCGCAACCGCGCCATCCGCCTGCTGTGCCTGGCCGGCCTGACCGGCCTGCCGCAGCTGAGCCTGCCACTGGTATGGCGCGACGACGCGGCCGGTGGCCGCGCGCCGATGGGCCTGTCGCTGCTGGGCCCGCGCGGATCGGACCGCAGTCTGGTGGCGCTGGCCGAGCAGCTGGCGGCGGCGGGCGTGGGCGCCTGAACGCCTCAGCCGCTGGACCTGTCAGACTGCAGGCGCCAGCAGCTGAATCGGCGGCGCCAGCGCCACGGTCTCGCAATCGGGCAGCTCGCCGCGCCGCTCGACCACCAGGAAGTCTCCCGCATCCAGTGCCAGCAGCGCGTGGTGCCAGGTGCCCGGCGCCAGCCACACGCCCTGCGTGCCATCGGTGACGAAGGCCGCCAGCTGCGCGGCGTCAGTGGGCGCCGGCCCCGGCCGCGCCACCACCAGCACGAAGCGCCGCAGCGCGCCCAGCGGCACGAAGCTCTGGCTGCCCAGGCGGTGACGCTCCAGCTCGGTCAGTGCCATCGGCAGCGTGCGCGCCTGGGCGCGCATCAGCGCGATCACCGGCCGGTCGGCGCCGGCGCCCAGGCGGGCGTCGGGCACCAGTTCCAGCCGTTGAGCGGTGCCGGCGTTGATCGTCTCGGCCTCGGCCAGGGCACCGGCCGGGGCCTGCAGCACCCGTCCATAGGGCGCAAAGGCCACGGCCGTGAGGGGCTGCGGCTGCAGCAGCGAAAGCGGTTCGGCATCGGTCATGGCGGGCGCGATGCAAGCGCCGCGCCAGGGACGGCCGACGCCCACCAGGTGGACGCGCTCCGCGCCGTTCTCAGCGCCGCTCTCAGCGCCGTTCTCAGCGCCGGCCGCGGCGGGTCGCCAGGCGGCCCAGGCCCAGCAGGCCGGCAGCCCACAGCGCCCAGGTGGCCGGCTCGGGCACCGGGGCGGCGGCCACGGTCAGGCCCAGCTGGCCGTTGGTCCAGGCCAGGCTGGCCTCGCGGCCCGGCGCCAGGCCGGTGACGACCAGGCTGCTGCGGGTGCCCAGCGTGGGATGCTGGGTGCGCAGTACGCCGCCCACGCTCAGCAGGTCGGCAAAGCTCAGCGCAGCCCCACCGCGGTAGTCGCTCAGGTCGACGACGATGCGGCCGTTGTAGAGGTTCAGGCCGCCGCCGATCACCAGGTGGTCGGCCTGCGCGGCATCGGGCCCGTCCACCTCCAGCACCAGGTCACCGCCGTTGAGGGTGTAGCTGCCTTCGATGGTCACCGTGCCCGGCGAATGCCCGGGCGCGAACACGCCACCGGTCTGGCTGAGGCTGGTGATCGTGCCGGTACCGTCCAGCAGCCCCCCCTTGAGCTGCACGCTCTGCGCGCTGCCGTCCACCGTCACATGGCCATCCAGCTGCACCAGCGTGCCAGTGAGCATGCCGCCACGCTCCACCACCAGGCGGCCGGCCGTGTCGTTGCCCAGGCTGCTGGCCAGCGATTGCAGCGTGCCGCCGGCCTGCACCTGCATCTGGCCCTGGTTCAGGAAGCCCACGCTGTCGCTGCGGCCGGGCAGCGTGGCGGCGGTGATCTGCAGCGTCTGGCCGTCCTCCACCTGGATGCGGCCCTCGTTGACGAAGGCCAGCGTGCGCTGGCTGGTGCTGGCGCCGCCCAGCAGGGCCGAGCCGCTGAGCGTCTGGCCGGAGCCGAAGGTCAGCACCGGCGCGCGGCCGATCAGGCCGCTGTAGCCGGTGAAGCGCGCCGGCGGCTCGCCCGCACCGGCCATCACGATGCGGCCGCTGCCGTCGATGCGCATGTCCTCCATCACGTGCACGGTGGCGCCGACGCTCGAACTGATGCCCGGCGCCGTGCCGCTCAGGCGCAGCGTGCCATCGTTGACGAAGCCCGGCCCCAGGCCCAGCCACTTGCCCTGCGGCACCTCCAGCAGCCCGTCGAGCCGCGCGCCGGCGATGCTGACGACCGAAGTGCCGCCGGTCACGCGCAGCACGCCGCTGTCCACCGTGCGCAGTGTGCCGCCGGTGACGCCGGCCACCAGTTCCACCACGCTGCCGGCCTGGGCCACCATCTGGCCGCCGCGGTTGTCCACCGTGCCCTGCACGGTCAGCCGCGCGCCACCGGTGGCCTGCAGCGTGCCGGTGTTGACGATGGAATGCGTGCGCGGCGGCGAGATGCCCTGCAGGCCCACCAGCACCAGCTGGCCGCCCGACTCGGCCTGGATCAGGCCGTGGTTGTCGACCGCGAGGTTGCCATTGGCCACGCCCAGGCTGCCGCGCCCGCGCAGCGTGTGCTCGGCGGCCACCACCAGCACATCGCCCCAGCCGCCGTTGCCGCCGTAGAAGAACTGGCGGCTGGACTGGCCCGCCTCGGCCGTGCCTTCGGCAAAGCCGTTGTCCAGCACGGTCTGCCCACTGCCCTGCAGCGTGACGGTGCCGTACACGCCCACCATGGCCCGGTTGCCCAGCGAGCTCAGGCGCAGCGTGCCGGCGTTGTGGACCACGCCGGCACCGCCCATCTCGGCGCCGATCCATTCCATGCGCGCCGCCGCGTTGGCGTACTGCCACGCGTCGCCGAAGGCGCTGCTGCCGCCCACCACCGCGGTGGTGCCGGCGGCCAGCGTCAGGCTGCCCATGCGCGGGCCTACGCTGCCGCAGAGGAAGCTGCCGCTGCAGAACGGCGACGGGCTCAGGTACGACATGTACGACACCTGCACGCGGTTGCCGCGGCCGGCCAGGCCGTCGACGGTGATGGTGGTGCTGGCGTCGTTGAACGGCGCGCTGGGCTGCCAGTTGCTGCGGATCACGCCGCCGACGCTGGTGTTGTTGCTGAACCAGAGCGTGTCCACCTGGCCCAGCCAGACATAGTCCAGCGCCTGTGCCGGGCCGGCGCCCAGCGCCAGCACGGCGGCCAGGGCCAGCGCGGCACGCAGGCGCCGCGGCGGCCGAGGCGAGCCCGGCCGGGCATGGTGTGGCAGGCGGACAGACGGGGCGGTGCGGGCAGGCTGGGACATGGCGGCGGCTCGGGCGGGGTGATGGACACCGGCTTACGCCGCGTGGCCACCCGCCAGGGCTCACCAGCAGCCCCCCGCGATCACGGGGGCGGGTACGCCGGGGCTGCCGGGCACCCGGCGGCCTGACCGAGGTCAAGCGCCGGTGGCCGTGGCGCCGCAGAATCGGCCGATGCTGCTCGATGCCCTGCTGCTCACCGGTGCGCTGGCGCTCGCGCTGGCCCTGCGGCCCTGGCGTGCCGTGGCCAGCGGCGGGCCGCCCTGGCCCTGGCTGGCCTGGTGGGCGGTGCTGCCGCTGCTGTGGGCGGCCGACCATGTGGCGCGCGCACCCATCGTGCAGCCGCTGTCGGGCGCCAGCCTGCTGGTGCTGCTGGCGGGCTGGCCGCTGGCCATGCTGGCGCTGCTGCCCGCGGCGCTGGTGATGAAGCTGGCCGGCGGCATGCTGTGGCTGGAGGCCCTGCACCGGCTGGTGTGGCTGGGCGTGGTGCCCGGCACGCTGGCGATGCTGCTGGGCGCGGCCGCACGGCGCTGGCTGCCCGGCCACCTGTTCGTCTACATCATGGCGCGCGGCTTCTTCACCACCTGGATCGCCGCCACCGTGTCAGGCGCGCTGGCCCTGGCCGTCACCGGCGCCCCGGTGGGCACCGATCCCGGCGACCTGATGCTGGGCCGCTTCCTCGCCGCCAGCGGCGAGGCCTTCATGACCGGCATGTTCGCCGCCATCTTCGTGGCCTTCCGGCCCGAGTGGTTGGCGACCTACTCCGACCGGCTGTACCTGCCGAAGGATTGATCCGGCGGGCCGAGCGCGCGGCCGCTCCGGAGCCGGCCCGCGACCCGCTTGGCGGGTGGACTCGCGTCAACGCGAGTCCGGGTGCCCCATCAAGCCAACGCCCGCGCGATGAGGATCTTCTGCACCTCGGATGTGCCTTCGTAGATCTGGCACACGCGCACGTCGCGGTAGATGCGCTCGACCGGGAAGTCGCTGACATAGCCGTAACCACCCAGCACCTGGATGGCGGCCGAGCACACGCGCTCGGCCATCTCGCTGGCATTGAGCTTGGCCATCGCGGCCTCCTTCAGGCAGGGCCGGCCGGCGTCCTTCAGCGCGGCGGCATGCCAGATCAGCTGGCGCGCCGACTCGATCTGCATCGCCATCTCGGCCAGCTTGAACTGCACCGCCTGGTGGTTGAAGATGGCCGTGCCGAAAGCCTGGCGGTCCTTGGCATAGGCCAGCGCGCATTCGAAGGCCGCGCGCGCCATGCCCACGCACTGGCTGGCGATGCCGATGCGCCCGCCCTCCAGGCCCGACAGCGCGATCTTCAGGCCCTCGCCCTCCTCGCCGATGCGGTTGGCCGCCGGCACGCGGCAGTTCTCGAACAGGATCTGCGCCGTGTCCGACGCATGCTGGCCCATCTTGTCCTCGACGCGCGCCACGGTGTAGCCCGGCGTGGCCGTGGGCACCAGGAAGGCGCTGATGCCGCGCTTGCCCGCCGCCTTGTCGGTCACCGCCATGACGATGGCCACATCGCCGTTCTTGCCGCTGGTGATGAACTGCTTGACGCCGTGGATGACGTAGTCATCGCCGTCACGCACGGCGGTGGTCTTCAGGCCGTCGGCCTGGCTGCCCACATGCGGCTCGGTCAGGCAGAAGGCGCCCAGCATGTCACCGCGCGCCAACGGCTTCAGGAAGCGCTGCTTCTGGTCCTCGTTGCCCCAGGCCATCAGGATCGAGCACACCGGGCAGTTGTTGACGCTGACCACGGTGCTGGTGGCGCCATCGCCGGCGGCGATCTCTTCCAGGATCACGGCCAGCGCCAGGTAGTCGAGGCCGGCGCCGTCGTACGCGTGCGGCACGGCCACGCCGTAGCAGCCCAGCGCGGCCAGGCCCTTGAGCTGTGCGGCCGGGAACTGGTGGGTCTTGTCCCACTGCGCGGCGTGGGGCGCGATCTCGGCCTGCACGAACGCGCGCACGGCGTCCTGCACGGCGACATGGTCGTCAGGCAACAGCATGGGGGTGTCTCCGGGGAAGGGAAATCTCGTAGGTCGTCACCACGCCAGGGCTTGCCCGTCGTGGTTGAGGAAGCGGCCGTTGTCGGCCGGGGTCAGGCCCGCAACGGTGGCGCGCAGGTCGGCGGCGCTGCGCTCCACCGTCAGGTCAGCACCGGTGCCGCCCATGTCGGTCTGCACCCAGCCGGGGTGCAGCGTGACACAGATGGCCTTGCCCGCCAGCGCCAGCGAGGCGTCCTTCAGCACCGAGTTCAGCGCCGCCTTGGAGGCACGGTACAGCCAGCCGGCGGTGGCGCTGCGCAGGCCGATCGAGCCCATGCGCGACGAGATCACGGCCAGCCGTCCGCCCGGCGCCAGCGCCTCGCCCAGTTGCGGCAGCAGGCGCATGGCGGCCAGCACATTGGTGTGCATCACGGCGTCGAACTCGGCCTCGGTGGGCGGCTGCAGGCCCTGGCTGCGCGGGCCGTACACGCCGGCCACCAGCCAGGCGACGTCGAACTGCTCGCCATCGATCGGCCAGGCCAAGCCGGCACACCCGGCGGCGCTGGCCACGTCCAGCTTCAGCGCATGGGCGCCCAGCGCAGCCAGGCGCGCCAGCCCCTCCTCGTCACGCGCGGTGGCCACCACACGCACGCCATCGGCGCGGTACTGCCGCACCAGTTCCAGGCCGATGCCGCGCGAGGCGCCGACGATCAACACATTCTTCATCGATGCCCTTTGGTGTCGGAGGCTGGTGCGCCGCTTCAGCAGGTCAGATCATCTCGACGGCCATCGCCGTGGCCTCGCCACCGCCGATGCACAGCGCGGCCACGCCGCGCTTGAGGCCCTGCTTCTTCAGCGCCCCCAGCAGCGTGACGACGATGCGCGCGCCCGAGGCGCCGATCGGGTGGCCCAGCGCGCAGGCACCGCCGTGCACGTTGACGATCTCGTGCGGCAGCTTGTATTCGGCCATCGCGGCCATGGTCACGGCAGCGAAGGCTTCGTTCACCTCCCACAGGTTCACGCTCTTGGCGTCCCAGCCGGCCTTCTTCAGCGCCTTGTCGATGGCGCCGGCCGGTGCGGTGCTGAACCATTCCGGTGCCTGGGCATGCACGGCGTGGCTGGCGATGCGGGCAATGGGCTGCAGGCCCAGCGCCCTGGCGGTGGACTCACGCACCAGCACCAGGGCTGCCGCGCCGTCGGAGATGCTGCTGGCGTTGGCGGCGGTGATCGTGCCGTCCTTCTTGAACGCGGGCTTCAGGCCGGGGATCTTGTCGAGCTTGGCCTTGAACGGCTGCTCGTCGCGCGTGACCACGGTGTCGCCGGCCTTGCCGGGCAAGGTGACCGGAGCGATCTCCCAGTCGAAGCTGCCGTCCTCGTTGGCCTGCTTGGCGCGCGTGGTGCTGGCGATGGCGAAGCTGTCCTGCGCCTCGCGGCTGAAGCCGTACTTGGCCACGCACTGTTCGGCGAACACGCCCATGGCCTTGCCGCGCTCGTAGGCGTCTTCCAGGCCGTCCATGGCCATGTGGTCGAACATCTGCGCGGCGCCATAGCGCACGCCCTTGCGCGCGAACATCAGGTGCGGCGCATTGGTCATGCTCTCCATGCCACCGGCCACCATCACGTCGGCCGTGCCAGCGGCCAGCATGTCGTGCGCGAACATCATCGTGCGCATGCCGCTGCCGCACATCTTGCTCATCGTCACGGCGCCGGCGCTGTCGGGCAGGCCGGCGCGGCGCAGGGCCTGGCGGGCAGGCGCCTGGCCCTGGCCGGCCATCAGGCAGTTGCCCATCAGCACCTCGTTGACCGCGTCGGCCGGCACGCCGGCGCGCTCGACGGCCGCCTTGATCGCCACTGCGCCCAGTTCCCAGGCGGCCAGCGAGGCGAAATCACCCAGCATGCCGCCGATGGGCGTGCGGGCGGCGGAAACGATGACGATGGGATCGGTGGCCATGGAATGCTCCTGGTGAGGGGATGGCGGCGGGCGCGGCAGGGGTCAGGCGCTCGGGGCGCGCGTCGCGCGCTGGTTCACGAACCGCTTGTGCGGCTCGTACGGGAACACGTCGTGCACATGGCCGGCCAGGATGCGCTCCTTGTGGCCCTGCCAGAACGCGGCGTCCAGCAGGTCGCCGTGGTGCTTCATGAAGATCTCGCGCACCTGCGGGTTGCCCAGCAGGAACGGGCCGAAGGTCTCGGGGAACACGTCCTTGGGGCCCACCGCGTACCAGATCTCGCCGGACATCTCTTCTTCCTCGTTGCGCGGCGCGGGCACACGGCGGAAGTTGCAGTCGGTGATGTACTCGATCTCGTCGTAGTCGTAGAACACCACCTTGCCGTGGCGCGTGACGCCGAAGTTCTTCCACAGCATGTCGCCGGGGAAGATGTTGGCCGCCACCAGGTCCTTGATGGCGTTGCCGTACTCGATGACCGCGTGGTTCATCTGCTCGGGCGTGGCGTCCTGCAGGTAGATGTTCAGCGGGATCATGCGCCGCTCGATGTACAGGTGCTTGATGATCAGCTGGTCGCCGTCTTCCTCGATCAGGCTGGGGCAGAACTTCATCAGCTCGTCGATCAGCTCCTGCTCGATGCGCGCGCGCTCGAAGGCCACGCTGGTGTACTCCAGCGTGTCGGCCATGCGGCCCACGCGGTCGTGGGTCTTCACCAGCAGGTACTTGCCCTTGATCTGCTCGCGCGTGGTGTCCTTCTGCGGCGGGTAGTAGTCCTTGATGACCTTGAACACGTAGGGGAAGGACGGCAGGTCGAACACCAGCATCACCATGCCCTTGATGCCGGGGGCGATGCGGAACTTGTCGCTGCTGTGGCGCAGGTGGTAGAGGAAGTCGCGGTAGAACGCGTTCTTGCCCTGCTTTTGCAGGCCGAGTGCCGCATACAGCTCGCTGCGCGGCTTGCGCGGCATCAGCGAGCGCAGGAACTGCACGTAGGCCGAAGGGATCTCCATGTCCACCATGAAGTAGGCCCGCGCAAAGCTGAACAGCATCAGCAGGTCGTCTTCGGTGAACAGCGCCGTGTCGATCAGCAGCTTGCCGCTGGCGCCGTACAGGATGGGCAGCGCGAACGGCGTGCTGGCAAAGCCGTTGACGATCTTGCCGATGATGTACGCGCCCTTGTTGCGGAAGAACAGCGAGCTCAGCACCTGGATCTGGAAGTTCGCGCGCAGGCGCACATTGCCGCCCACCTCGTCGCGCAGCGCCAGCATCACGTCGTCGATGTCGCGCTCCAGGTCCTCGAACTCGCGCTGCAGCTGGAAGTTGTCGACGATGCGGATCAGCGTCTCGCGCAGCGTCTCGCGCGTGGGGTAGTAGGCGCGGTAGGTCGGCAGCGCCGCGGGCTCGTCGTTCTCGATGTACTCGGTGCTGACCGCCGGCCGCACGAAGATGAAGTCGTTGCGGAAGTAGCTATGGTGCAGGATGCGCGTGGTGACCGAGTTGAAGAAGGTCTCGGCCAGCTCGGGCTGGTGGTGGTCGACCAGCAGGCCGATGTAGTGCAGCTTCACCTGCTGCCAGGTGTCGTCGGCCAGCGTGCCGATGTCGAAGCCGGTCTGCAGGCGCTGCACGCACTCGTCCACGCGGATGTCGTAGAACTCGATGCGCTCGCGCTGGGCGCGCTGCTGGCCATGCCAGTCGGCCTGCTCGAAGCGCCGCTTGGCCTCGCGGTTGGTTTCCGAGAACAGCCGGTAGTGGCGGTTGAACCCCTCCATCATCGTCTTGGCGATGTCGTAGGCGCGGGGGTCGGTCAGGCGGTGGGGAAACATCGGCGCGAAATCCTTGGGCAGCCGCGGTGCGTGCGGGCCAGTGTGCGCTCAGGCGTTGAGCTGACTGTTGCGCTGGCGCCAGCGCTGGTGCAGTTGCGCCCGGGCCGTCTCGTAGGCCAGGTTCACGTCCTCCGGCGCGCCGGCGGTCAGCTTCAGGTCCTGCAGCAGACCGTTGTGCAGGCCGTACACCCAGCCGTGCACCACCACGTCCTGGCCACGCTGCCAGGCATCGCGCACCACGGTGGTGTGGCACACGTTGCGCGCCTGTTCCAGCACGTTCAACTCCACCAGCGCGTCCACGCGCAGGCTCTCGTGCAGGCCGGCCAGGAAGCCCTCGTGCGCATCGCGCACGTCCTGCACATGGCGCAGCCAGTTGTCCACCAGGCCGGCGCGCTGGTTCAGCAGCGCCGCGCGCACGCCGCCGCAGCCGCTGTGGCCCACGACGATGATGTGCTTGACCTGCAGCGCATCTACCGCGTACTGGATGACGCTCAGCGCGTTCAGGTCGCTGTGCACCAGCAGGTTGGCGACGTTGCGGTGCACGAACAGTTCGCCCGGCAGCAGGCCCACCAGCTCGTTGGCGGGCACGCGGCTGTCGGCGCAGCCGATCCACAGGTACTGCGGGGTCTGCTGCGCCAGCAGGCGGGTGAAGAAACCGGGTTCGCGCGCCTCGGTGGCGGCGGCCCATTGCTGGTTCTTCTCGAACAGGTCGTCCAGTGCGTTGGTCATCGTATCGGTCTCGTCCGGCGCCCCACCCCAGCGGCGGGGGCGGCCATGTTGCACCGCACAGTTTACGAACGGCTGTCGCGGCGCACCGTCACGAGGGCCTCACAGGGTTTCGGCAAACAGCTCACGGCCGATCAGCATGCGGCGGATCTCGGAGGTGCCGGCGCCGATCTCGTACAGCTTGGCATCGCGCCACAGGCGGCCCAGCGGGTAGTCGTTGATGTAGCCGTTGCCGCCGAAGATCTGCACACCCTCGCCAGCCATCCAGGTGGCCTTCTCGGCGCACCACAGGATCACCGACGCGCAGTCCTTGCGCACCTGGCGCACATGCTCGGTGCCCAGCAGGTCCAGGTTCTTGCCGATGGTGTAGCAGAAGGCCCGGCCGGCCTGCAGCACCGTGTACATGTCGGCCAGCTTGCCCTGGATGAGCTGGAACTCGCCAATGCTCTGGCCGAACTGCTTGCGGTCGTGCACATAGGGCACCACGTTGTCCATCACCGCCTGCATGATGCCGATGGGCCCGGCGGCCAGCACGGCGCGCTCGTAGTCCAGGCCGCTCATCAGCACCTTGGCGCCGCCGTTCACGGCGCCCAGCACGTTCTCGGCCGGCACCTCCACGTCGTGGAACACCAGCTCGCCGGTGTGGCTGCCGCGCATGCCCAGCTTGTCGAGCTTCTGGGCGATGCTGAAACCCTTCATGCCCTTCTCGATCAGGAAGGCCGTGACGCCGCGTGCGCCCAGCTCGGGCTCGGTCTTGGCGTAGACCACCAGCGTGTCGGCGTCAGGACCGTTGGTGATCCAGAACTTGCTGCCGTTGAGCAGGTAGTAGCCGCCCTTGTCCTGGGCCTTGAGCTTCATGCTGATGACGTCGGAGCCGGCGTTGGGCTCGCTCATCGCCAGCGCGCCCACGTGCTCACCACTGATCAGCTTGGGCAGGTACTTCTTCTTCTGCGCCTCGTTGCCGTTGCGCTTGATCTGGTTGACGCACAGGTTGCTGTGCGCGCCGTAGCTCAAGCCCACCGAGGCGCTGGCGCGGCTGATCTCCTCCATCGCGATCATGTGGGCCAGGTAGCCCATGCCGGCGCCGCCATATTCCTCGGGCACGGTGATGCCCAGCACGCCCAGATCGCCCATCTTGCGCCACAGGTCCATCGGGAACTGGTCGCTGCGGTCGATCTCGGCGGCGCGCGGCGCGATCTCGGCCGCGGCGAAGTCGCGCACCGCGTCGCGCAGCGCGTTGATGTCGTCACCCAACTGGAAGTCGAGGCCGGGAAGCTGGCTCATGGGGTCTCCGGAACGTGGCAGAACGGGCAGGAACAGGAAAGAGCGCGGGACATCACCGCGGCGGCAGACCGGATCGGCGCAACCAAGTGACGTTTACGTAAACGTCAATCATAGCGAGCCTCGCGGCGCCTGCGAAGGGGCGGGAAAGCTCGGGGGCGGCGGCGCTCAGCCGGCGCTGCGCGCGCGTGGCTGGCCGGCCCGCGACTCGGCGGTCGGCACCACGCCCTTGTCGGCCAGCAGCTGGCGGCACTTGTCCTCGTGCTGCTGCAGTTCCTCCAGCGTCACGCGGATGTCTTCCAGCTGCTGCGCCAGCGCCTCGCGGTGGCTGGTCAGCACGTCGAGAAAGGCTTCCAGCTGCGGCACCGTGTCGGCCTCGGTGTCGTACATGGTCACCAGCTGCTTGATGTCCTGCAGCGAGAAACCCAGGCGCTTGCCGCGCAGCGTCAGCTTCAGCCGGGTGCGGTCGCGCGCGGTGTAGACGCGGTTGCGCCCCTCGCGGCCCGGCTCCAGCAGGCCCATGTCTTCATAGAAGCGGATCGCGCGCGGCGTCACGTCGAACTCCTGCGCGAGCTCGGTGATCGTGAAGGTCTTGCTGTCCTTCGTGCGGGAGGTGGGCATCGCGCGGGCTTTACGTTGACGTCAACGTCAATCGTAACGCCCCGCCGCGCGCCGGCGTCAGTCGAAGGACGGCAGCAGCTCCGAGCGCAGCGCACCGCGGTGGCGCTCGAAGTCGGGCAGCACCGAGCGCACCACCTCCCAGAAGGCCGGGCTGTGGTTCATCTCGCGCAGGTGGGCCAGCTCGTGCGTGACCACGTAGTCGATCACCGGCAGCGCGAAGTGGATCAGCCGCCAGTTCAGCCGCACCGAGCCGTCGGCGCTGGCCGAACCCCAGCGCGTGCTGGCCGAGCTGAGGCTCAGGCGCTTGATGCGCACACCCAGCTGCGGGGCGAAGTGGTTGCAGCGCTCCTCGAACACGCGACGCGCCTGGCGCTGCAGCCAGCTTTGCACGGCCTCGGCCACCTGGCCCTCGCTGGCCGTCTGCGGCAGGCCCACATGCAAGGTGAGCCGCGGCACGCCGGGCAGGGTGTCGTCGGCGGTGCGCAGCTGCGCGCCGGTGACGCGGGCGTCGAGCACCACGATCACCGTATCGCCCAGGAAGGGCAGCGTGGCACCGTCGCGCCACACCACGCGGGCAGCGGCCACGCGCTGGGCGCGCTCGTGCTGCTCGTGCAGCTTGCGCAGGATCCAGCCGGCCTTGGCGCGCAGCGCGTTCTCGACCTCGCCCACGCCCACCCAGCGCGGCGCCGAGACGCTCAGGCCCTCGGCCCCGACGACGAAGCCGATCGAGCGGCGGCGCGCACGGCGGAACTCATAGCCCACGCGGTGCTCGCCCAGGTCGATCTGGCGCTGCGCGCGCGGGTGCTGGAAGCGTGGCAGCGCCGCGATGGCGCCGTGCGGCGCGGGCCGCGCCACGGCGACGGGCGCGAGGCCGGCGGCGCCGTCGGTGCGTTCGGTGCCGTCGGTACCGGTGGCCGGGTGACGCAGCGCCCCGGCGGGGGGCGCGGCGGCCCGCTCGGGCGCGGGGGCATCGAACAGCGACAGCTGCCCTTGTTCGCTTGCCGGATCCGCGCCGCGATGTGCCATGTTGGCCACCGATTCTAAAGAGGCGCCGCAGGCCCTTCCGGCGTCAGCGGTAGGCCTCGGGGTCGAGGCGCCGCATCTCGGCCTCGATCCAGGCTTCCACTTCCTTCATCAGCGCGCCCGGGTCGCGCCCGGCGGCGGGGATCGGCGCGCCGATCGACACGTCGATCACGCCCGGCCGCAGCAGCCAGCTCTTGCGCGGCCAGCACTTGGCCGAGGTGGCGGCGATCGGCACGATGGGGATGCCGGCGGTGGCCGCCAGGCGCGAGGCGCCGGTCTTGTACTCACCCACCTCGCCGCGCGCCACGCGCGTGCCCTCGGGGAACATGATCACCCACACGCCCTTGGCGGCCAGGCGCTTGCCCTGCTTGAGCACCTTGGCCCAGGCCTCGGCGCGGCGGCCGCGGTCGATGTGCACCATGTCCAGCCGGCTCATGGCCCAGCCGAAGAAGGGCACGTACAGCAGCTCGCGCTTGAACACATAGGCCAGCGGGTGCGGCATCAGCGCCGGGAACGCGAAGGTCTCCCAGGTGCTCTGGTGCTTGGGCGCCAGCAGCACGGCGGCGTTGGCATCGGCGGCGCTGGGCACGTTCTCCATGCCCTGCACGCGCCAGCGCACGCCGCAGATCCACTTGGCGCCGTGCACCGCCACCTTCAGCCAGCCGGCGCACATCCAGTACACCTGGGTGCTGTTGAGGAACAGCGAGGCCACCAGCACCGCCAGCGCCCACGGGATCACCGTGACGGCCAGCCACAGCACGAACAGGAGGGAGCGCAGGTAGATCATCGGTTCAACAGCAAGGCGGGCGCCGCAGGCACCCTGGGATCAATTCAAGGCGCCCGGGGTGGTGATCTGCACCTGGCCGCGGCGCAGCAGGTGCTCGGCGAAGGCGCCCAGGCTGTCGTGCACCTCGGCGCCCGGCACCTGGGCCAGGATGTGGGCGATCTGCGCGTCGTCCAGCGCCGCGGCGCGGCCCGAGCGCACCAGGTGCGGCTCGCAGCCGGCGGCGGCGGCGGCCTGCAGGTCGCGCAGCGTGTCGGCCACCATCGGCACCTGCTCGAGCGCGATGCCGTAGCGCTTGCCGATGTCGTGCATCAGCCCGGGCTGGGGCTTGCGGCAGTCGCACTGGTCTTCGGGCGTGTGCGGGCAGAAGAACACCGCGTCGATGCGTCCGCCCACCGCCGCCAGCTGCTTGAACAGGTGGGCGTGCACGGCGTTCACCGAGGCCATGTCGATCATGCCGCGACCCACCCCCGACTGGTTGGTGGCGATCACCGCATGCCAGCCGGCATGGTTGAGCCGCGCCACCGCCTCCAGCGCGCCGGGGATGACCTGCAGCTCCTCGGGCGCCTTGACATGGTCGTCGCGGAACTCGTTGAGGATGCCGTCGCGGCCCAGGATCACGAGCTTGTCGAGGTGCTGCATGGTCCGCTTGCTGCCGAGGTGGAAGGATGGTTTACGCGGCCAGGCGCGACAGGTCGGCCACGCGGTTCATCGACGCATGCAGCGTGCCCAGCAGCGCCAGACGGTTGGCGCGCAGCGCGGCGTCCTCGGCATTGACCATCACGCCGTCGAAGAAAGCGTCTACCGGCGCCTTCAGCCCGGCCAGGGCCTGCAGCGACGCGGTGTAGTCACCGGCCTCGAAGGCCTTGTCGGCCAGCGGCGCCAGCGCGGCCAGGGCCTGGTGCAGCGCGGCCTCGGCGGCCTCCTTCAGCAGCGTGGCGTCCACCGTGGTGCCCACGGCGCCGTCCACCTTCTTCAGGATGTTGCCTACGCGCTTGTTGGCCGCGGCCAGCGAGGCGGCTTCGCGCAGCGCCGCGAAGCCGCGCACCGCGGCCAGGCGCTTGGTCACGTCGCCCAGGCGCGCCGGCTGCAGCGCCAGCACGGCGTCGATCTCCTGCGCGCTGTAGCCCTGCTCACGCAGGTTCACCGCCAGGCGGTCGTAGAAGAAGGCCAGCAGCTTGGCCACGGTGTCGTCGGCCAGCGCCAGCTCGGGCGGGAACGCGCCGAACGCCGCCGCCAGCAGCTCGGGCAGGGCCAGCGGCAGGTTCTTCTCGGCCAGGATGCGGATCACGCCCAGCGCATGGCGGCGCAGCGCGAAGGGGTCCTTGTCGCCGGTGGGCAGCTGGCCGATGCCGAACAGGCCCACCAGCGTCTCCAGCTTGTCGGCCAGCGCCAGCACGGTGCCGGTGTGGTTGCGCGGCAGCGCATCGCCGGCAAAGCGCGGCTTGTAGTGGTCTTCGATGGCGATGGCCACGCCGTCGCGCAGGCCCTCGTGGCGGGCGTAGTAGCCGCCCATGATGCCCTGCAGCTCGGGGAACTCGCCCACCATGTCGGTCAGCAGGTCGCACTTGGCCAGCGTGGCGGCCTCGCGCACCTTGCTGTCGAGCACCTCGAATTCGTCTTTCGCCTCCACCGTGAACGGCACGGTGGCCATGCGCAGCTGGTTGACGATGGCATGGCCGATGGCCCGCACGCGCGCCATGCGGTCGCCCTGGCTGCCCAGCTTGCCGTGGTAGACCACCTTGGCCAAGCCGTCCACGCGGCTGGCCAGCGTCTTCTTGCGGTCTTGGTCAAAGAAGAACTTGGCATCGGCCAGGCGCGGGCGCACCACGCGCTCGTTGCCGCCGACCACCGCACTGGCATCGGCCGGGCGGATGTTGCTGACGATCAGGAACTTGTTGGTCAGCTTGGCCGAGGCGTCCAGCAGCGGGAAGTACTTCTGGTTGGCCTTCATCGTCAGGATCAGGCACTCCTGCGGCACGGCCAGAAACTCTTTCTCGAACTGGCAGGTCAGCACATTGGGCCGCTCGACCAGGGCCGTCACCTCGTCCAGCAGCGCGTCGTCGTCGATGGGCTTCAGGCCCTCGGCGGCTGCCGCGGCATCGAGCTGGCGGCGGATCTCGGCACGGCGCTCGTCGAAGCCGGCGATCACCGCGCCCTGCTCGCGCAGCTGCTGCGCGTAGCTGTCGGCGCTGTCGATCGCCACCACCGGCGTCGTGGCCTCGAAGCGGTGGCCCAGCGTCTCGCGGCCGGCGTGCAGGCCCAGCACCTGCACCGGCACCACATGCGTGCCGTGCAGCGCCACCAGCTTGTGCGCCGGGCGCACGAACTTCACGTCGCTCCAGCCGTCGGCCAGTTGGTAGGTCATCACCTTGGGAATCGGCAGCTTGGCCAGGGCCTCGTCGATCGCCTTCTGCAGGCCCTCGGCCAGCGTGGCGCCGGGCACAAGGCTGTCGAGGAACAGCGCTTCGGCCTTGCCATCGGGCAGGCGCTTCAGGCTGGGCACCACCGAGGCGTCGGCGCCGAGTGCCGCCAGTTTCTTCAGCAATGCGGGCGTGGGTTGGCCGTCGGCGGTGAGGGCCACGGCCACGGGCATCAGCTTGCTCTGCACGGCACGGTCGGCGGCGCGGCTGGCCACGCCCGCCACATGCACGCCCAAGCGGCGCGGCGAGGCGTAGGCGGTGACGGCGGCGCCGGCCGCGGCCAGGCCTTGCGCCGCCAGGCTGGCGGCCAGCGTGGACGAGAAGGCCTCGCCCAGCTTCTTCAGCGCCTTGGGCGGCAGCTCCTCGACGAAGAGTTCGACAAGCAGGTTGTTCGTGGTCATGGTCAGGCGGCCTTCTTGTCGTCGTTCTTGTCGCTGGTCTTGGCGGCGGCCTTGGCCGCCTCGGCATCCAGCCGCGCGATCACTTCCTCGCCCCAGGCCTTGGGCGCCATCGGGAAGCCCAGGCGCTTGCGGCTGTCCAGGTACGCCGCCGCCACGCTGCGCGCCAGGTTGCGGATGCGGCCGATGTAGGCCGCGCGCTCGGTCACGCTGATCGCGCCGCGCGCGTCCAGCAGGTTGAAGGTGTGGGCGGCCTTGAGCACCTGCTCGTAGGCCGGCAGCGCCAGCTGCTGCGCCATCAGGTGCTGGGCATTGCCCTCGTGCGCGCTGAAGGCCTGCAACAGGAACTCGACGTTGCTGTGCTCGAAGTTGTAGGTGCTCTGCTCCACCTCGTTCTGGTGGTAAACGTCGCCGTAGCTGAGCGTGTCGGTCCACTTCAGGTTGTAGACGTTGTCCACGCCCTGCAGGTACATGGCCAGGCGCTCCAGGCCGTAGGTGATCTCGCCGGTGATGGGCTTGCAGTCGATGCCGCCCACCTGCTGGAAGTAGGTGAACTGGGTGACTTCCATGCCGTTGAGCCAGACTTCCCAGCCCAGGCCCCAGGCGCCCAGCGTGGGGTTCTCCCAGTCGTCCTCGACGAAGCGCACATCGTTCTTCTTCAGGTCGAAGCCCAGGGCTTCCAGGCTGCCGAGGTACAGCTCCAGGATGTTGGCCGGCGCCGGCTTCAGCACCACCTGGTACTGGTAGTAGTGCTGCAGGCGGTTGGGGTTCTGGCCATAGCGGCCGTCCTTGGGGCGGCGGCTGGGCTGCACATAGGCCGCCTTCCAGGGCTCGGGGCCCAGCGCGCGCAGGAAGGTGGCCGTGTGGCTGGTGCCGGCGCCCACTTCCATGTCATAGGGTTGCAGCAGCGCGCAGCCCTGGGCGTCCCAGTAGTCCTGCAGGCGGAGGATGATCTGTTGGAAGGTGAGCATGGGCAAGGCGCCGGTGCGCGACGCGGTGCGTCGGTGGAATTCTGGGTGGGCCGATGGCCAGGCCGTGGCACGGCATGGCTTGCCGCCGAGTTTAGCGGCCGCCTCCGGCCGGGCCGGCCGCCGCCGTGCGCCGGCGCCAGGCCATCGCCACCACCACGGCCAGGCCCAGCGCCCACAGCGGCGCCAGACCCACGGCCGCCAGCCAGCGCGCATAGGGCGTGGCGCCCTGGCGGCCCTCCACCTCGGCCTCCAGCGTGGCGGCCACCTCGGCCGGCAGCCGGGCGGTGACGCGGCCGCGGTGGTCCACCACTGCCGTGGCGCCGGTGTTGGTGCTGCGCACCACCGGCCGCTCGAACTCCAGCGCGCGCATGCGCGAGAACTGCAGGTGCTGGTCCTGCACCATGTCGGGGCCGAACCAGGCCAGGTTGCTGGCGTTGACGTAGACGGTGGCCGAGTCGGGGCCGACCGCGCTGTCGGCGAAGTCCTCGCCGAACAGGTCCTCGTAACAGATCAGCGGCCGCAGACGCTGCGCGCCCAGGTGCATCGGCGCGGTGGTGCTGCCGCGCGCCTGGTCGTCCAGCGGTATGGCCATGGCCTTGACGAACCAGTGGAAGCCCGGCGGGATGAACTCGCCAAAGGGCAGCAGGTGGCGCTTGCCATAGCGGTAGAAGCTGTCGTCGGGCACCGTGCGCCCGGCCGACAGCCCGACCATGGAATTGACATAGCCCGTCCGGTCGTCGCCCAGGAACACGCCCACCAGCGCCGCGCGGCCCGGCGCCGCCACGGCCTGGCCCAGCCGCGCCCAGTAGTCGGGCGGCACGGCCGGCAGCGGCAGCGGCACCACCGATTCGGGCGTGACCACCAGCTGGCCACGCGCGCCTTCCACCGCGCGGGCCAGCGCATCGAGGTTGGCGTCCATGCGCGCGGCGTCGAACTTCAGGTCCTGCGCGATGTTGGGCTGCACCAGGCTGACCGTGAGCCGGCCGGTGGGGCTGGAGAAGCCCTGCGGCAGCAGCCACGGGCCCAGCACCAGCAGCACGGCCACCACCGCCAGCGGCCGCCAGCCGGCACCCGGCCGGGCCCCCGGTCCGCGCCAGGCCAGCGCCAGGGCCCCGCTGGCGGCCGCCGCCAGCGCCAGGATGCCGTACACCCCGATCCACGGCGCCCAGGCCGCCAGCGGCCCGGTGGTGTGGGCGTAGCCCGAGGCGATCCACGGAAAGCCGGTGAAGAAGGCGGCCCGCGCCAGCTCCGCCAGGCCCCAGCAGGCGGCGAACAGCGCCACGTCCAGCGCCGGCCGGCCGCTGCGCCAGCGCGCCCAGGCCGCCAGCGCCGCGGCCGGGTACAGCGCCAGGAACAGTGCCAGCAGCCCCACCGCCCCGGCGGCCAGCGGCGCCGGCAGCCCGCCGTAGCGGTGCATGCTGATGAACAGCCACCACAGCCCGGCGGCGAACCAGCCCAGGCCGAACAGCCCGCCCAGCAGCGCCGCGCGGCGCGCCGGCAGGGCTGGATCCCGGCCGACCACCCAGACCAGCCCGGCCAGCGCCACGATCTGCAGCCACCAGGCTTCCACCGGCGCGAAGGCCGCCGTGTGCAGCACGCCCAGCGCCAGGGCCAGGCCGGCCCGCCAGCGCATCAGGCCGCGGCCGGCGCTTGCCGCGTCACGCGGAACCAGCGCACCGCGCCGCCGCGCGTGAGCATCACGCTGAACACCAGGCCGCCGGCCTCGGCCACCTCGCCGCGGCGCGGCACCTGGCCCAGCTGGTGCACGATCAGGCCGCCGATGGTGTCGAACGCGTCCTCGGACAGCGCGGTGCCGAACACCGCATTCACCGCACCGATGCCGGCGTCACCGGCCACGCGCCAGCTGCCGTCGGCCAGCGAGACGATGCCGTTGTCGGCCGCGGTGGCCGCGTCGTCGAACTCGTCCTCGATCTCGCCGACGATCTCCTCCAGCACGTCCTCGATGGTGATCAGCCCGGCGGTGTTGCCGAACTCGTCGATGACGATGGCCAGGTGGTTGCGGTTGCTGCGGAAGTCGCGCAGCAGCTCGTTGAGCTTCTTGCTCTCGGGCACGAACACCGCTGGCCGCAGCAGCGTGCGCAGGTTCAGCTCGGGCGCACGCTGCAGCTTCAGCAGGTCCTTGGCCATCAGGATGCCGATGATGCTGTCGCGCTGGCCCTCGAACACCGGAAAGCGCGAATGCCCGGTCTCGATCACCGTGGCCAGCAGCTCGTCGTACGGCGCGTCGATGTCCAGCAGGTCCATGCGCGGCGCGGCCACCATCACGTCGCCGGCGATCATGTCGGCCATGCGGATCACGCCCTCGAGCATCAGGCGCGATTCGGTGGGGATCAGTTCGCGCTGTTCGGCGTCGGCCAGCGTCTCGATCAGTTCGGCACGCGAATCGGGGCCGGGCGAGATGAACTCGACGACGCGTTCGAACAGGGTGCGCCGCTCAGTGGCCAGGGCCGGGCGGCCGGAGCCGTGCCGTGTCGGCCGACTCGAAGGGGGTTCTGACACAGCGGGTGCCGGAAGTCGCGATGCGCGCAAGAATACCCGATCACCTTGACACGGCGCGGGTCTTGCAAGACAGTCCGCCGCCCCCAACTGCCGGGGTCGTTTTCCAGCGCCGCCCGGCGCCGCCCCCTTGGAGCTCCCTCACATGTCCGTCGGCCTCATCCCCGCCACCATCCTCACCGGCTTCCTGGGCTCGGGCAAGACCACGTTGCTCAAGCGCGTGCTGACCGAAACCCACGGCCAGAAGATCGCCGTCATCGAGAACGAGTTCGGCGAGGAGAACATCGACAACGACATCCTGGTGGCCGACACCGAGGAACAGATCATCCAGATGAGCAACGGCTGCGTGTGCTGCACGATCCGCGAGGACCTGCGCACCACGCTGTCCGAGCTGGCCACCAAGCGCCGCCGCGGCGAGCTGCACTTCGACCGCGTGGTGATCGAGACCACCGGTCTGGCCGATCCCGGCCCGGTGGCGCAGACCTTCTTCATGGACGACGAGATCGCCGAGAGCTACCTGCTCGACTCGATCCTCACGCTGGTGGACGCCAAGCACGCCGACGGCCAGCTCGACACGCGCCAGGAAGCGCGCCGCCAGGTGGGCTTCGCCGACCAGATCTTCATCAGCAAGACCGATCTGGTGGACGCCGCCGCCGTCGACGCGCTGGCCCACCGCATCAAGCACATGAACCCGCGCGCCCCGCAGCACCGGGTGCACTTCGGCGAAGTGCCGATCGCCAGCGTGTTCGACCTGAAGGGCTTCAACCTCAACGCCAAGCTCGAGATCGACCCCGAGTTCCTGGCTGCCGACGACCACGGCCACCACCACCATGGCCATGACCACGGGCACGACCATGGCCACGAGGGCCACGACCACGCCCCCGGCGAGGCCTGCAACCACCCGCACCACCATCACCACGACGACGACGTCAAGAGCTTCGTGTTCCGCAGCACGCGCCCGTTCGACGCGGCCAAGCTGGAAGACTTCCTCGGCTCCATCGTGCAGGTCTACGGCCCCAAGATGCTGCGCTACAAGGGCGTGCTGTACATGAAGGGCAGCGACCGCAAGGTGGTGTTCCAGGGCGTGCACCAGCTGATGGGCAGCGACCTGGGCCCCAAATGGGTGCCGCAGGAGACCAAGCAGAGCAAGATGGTCTTCATCGGCATCGACCTGCCGCGTGAGATCCTGCTGCAGGGCATGGAATCCTGCCTCGTCTGACGCCCGCCGGACGCCGCCCGCTTCGTCAAGTTGGCGTGCGTTTTGCGTGGCTACAATCCGCGCGCCCAAACCGATGCGGTGTTCGCACAGGCGGTGGCACAGAACAGGTATAAAGCCACTGCGAGGAGTCCCGAAGTGAGCAAGACCTCTGGCAAGAGCGCGGCCACCGACAAGGCCGCCGCCCCGACACCCGCCCCGAAGGCGGCCAAGACCACGGCCGCCCCCAAGCCCGCGTCCACACCCCAGGCCACGGCTGCGCCCGAACCCGCGCGCAACCGCTTCGCCGAACGTTTTTCTCCGCCCAAGCCTCCCGCCCGGGGTTACCCAGAACCGATGGAAACTGTGAAGCCTGCCCACAAGGCAGACCCGAAATTGGCCAATGCCTGGAAGTCCAAGGCCGGCCGTGATCTGACCGAAGCCGAACTCCTGGCCATGCCGGAGTCGGAGTACATGAACGACAAGCAGATCGAGTTCTTCCGCGTGCGCCTGACCGCGCTGAAGGACGACCTGCTCAGCAACGCCGGCGAAACCACCGAGCACCTGCGCGAAGACACCTCGATCGTGCCCGATCCCGCCGATCGCGCCACCATCGAGGAAGAGCACGCCCTGGAGCTGCGCACCCGCGACCGCGAGCGCAAGCTGCTGAAGAAGATCTCGCAATCGCTGGCCCGCCTGGACACCGGCGAGTACGGCTACTGCGACGAGACCGGCGAGCCGATCGGCCTGGGCCGCCTGCTGGCCCGCCCGACCGCCACGCTGTCGCTCGAGGCGCAGCAGCGCCGCGAGCTCAAGCAGAAGATGTTCGGGGACTGAGCATGTGCTGCGGGCCGCGCACCCGCCGCGGGTCGGCTGGCCTGGCCCGCTGCCGGTCCTCCCACGCCATCGCACGCTGAAGGCAGGGCCTCGGATGGCGGAACCCAAGGACAACGAGAGCTTCTTCCGCAAGGTGGTGCGGTTCGTGGCCAACCCGGCCACCGACTGGAACGAACTCGCCACGCGGCAGGACGACAGCCTGGATCTCGAGAAGTCCGAGATCAAGGCGATGATCGAGCGCAAGAAGCGCAACGATTTCGTGCGCAAGCGCGAGTTCGACACGCTGCGCCGCCTGCGCCGCGATGGCTTGTCGCCCGAGCAACTGGCCGCGCTGGGTGGCTCGTCGCGCGTCGACGACTCCGAAGGCCGGCTGTCCGAGCCGGCCGCCCTCGGCGTCAAGGCCAAGATCGACGAGATCGAGCAGCAGATGGTCGGCGAGGCCCATGGTCCGCTGGGATCGCATGCGGTGGCCCCGCCCACGCCGGTGCGCCGCCCCCCGGCCGATGCGCCGCGCCGCGCCCCCCCGCCGGCCACCACGCAGCTGCCGTCGGGCTTCCACACCGCACCCACCGTGCCGCAGGCCTTCGACACGCTGCCGCCGGGCCCGCCCAGCGGCGCGCTGGCGTCGATGCCGCTGTCGTCGCTGGAATCGCTGCCACCGCTGCCCGACCTCGACCTGTCGACCCCGGCGCCGATCGACTTCTCCGATTTCGGCCCGGTGGGCGGCGGCATGCCCGAGCGCAGTGCCCCGCGTCCGGCCATGCCGCCCGACCGGCCCACCGACCGCTCGGCGATGCGTCACCACACCGCCAGCTCGGCCGTGGCGCCGGCCGGCCGCACTGCGGGCAGCCCCGGCGGCCCGCCAGCCGCACCGCCGGCGGCGCTGCGTCCGCTGCAGGCCCCGCCGTCCGAATGGTCCAGCATGCTGGACAGCCCCGGCCAGCGCACCGGCGTGCCGCCGCGCCGCGCCGTGGCCGAGCCGGCACTGGCCAGCAAGTTCGCGGTCGAGGTCAGCGAGCTGGTGCACGACCCCGAACTGGACGAGGCGGTGATCGCCTTTGCCAATGCCGATTTCGAGCACTGTGAGCACTCGCTCACTGCGCTGTGCCGGGTGCAGGGCCCGCGCCGCCAGCATGCCGAGACCTGGCATGTGCTGTTCGACCTGTACCGCGCCACCGGCCAGCAGGCCAAGTTCGAGGCCCTGGTGCCCGACTATGTGAACCTGTTCGGCCGCTCGCCGCCGCAGTGGTTCTCGCTGCCCAAGCTGGTGGCCGACGCCGCCGCCGACGAGCGCCCCGACACCCGCGGCGTGCAGGGTGACGTGGGCTGGATCAGCCCGCCCCACCTCGACGAGGACGGGGTCGCGCGCCTGCGCTCGGCCACGCTGCAGCTGCCGCTGCCCTGGGTGCTGGACTGGCAGGCGCTGGAGCGGGTGGACATCGGCGCCGCCGTGCACCTGCAGCAGCTGTTCCGCCAATGGGCGCCGCAGCCGCTGGACATGCGCTGGCTGGGCGCCGACCGCCTGTTCGCCGCGCTGCAGGAAGCCGCGCCCACCGGCGTGCGCGACGCCGACCCGGCCTTCTGGATGGCGCGGCTGGAGGCCTTGCGCCTGGTGAACCGGCCCGACCAGTTCGACGAGACGGCCATCGACTACTGCGTCACCTACGAGGTGTCGCCGCCGTCGTGGGAGCGCGCGCGCTGCGCGGTGCGCTGCGTGGGCGCGGGCCACTCCACCACGGCGCCGCCGATGTCCATCATCACCGAGGGCGGCAGCAGCTTCCTCGAGTCGCGGCTGATCGACGAGGCGCACGGCGTCACCACGGTCGAGCTGTCGGGCCAGCTGGCCGGCGACATCGGCAGCACGCTGCAGCAGCTGGACCGGCGACTGGGCGCGGGCACGCTGGTCACGGTGTCGTGCGCGCGGCTGATCCGCGTGGACTTCATCGCCGCCGGCGACCTGCTGAACTGGGTGCTGGCCAAGCAGGGCGAGCAGCGCAGCGTCACCTTCGCCGAGGCCCACCGGCTGGTGGCCCTGTTCTTCGGCGCGATGGGCATCAACGAGCACGCCCGCGTGCAGGTGCCGCGCAACTGAAGCGCACGAGCACTTTCCTGCTGCGCCTGCCGATCTTGCTCCTGCGTTGCTCGCCGTACGGGTGTACGGCTGCGCTACTCGAAACAAGCTCGACACGCTCGCGACGGAAATTGCCCATGCGCTTGCACCCCTCCATACCAAACGACTGACATCCCATGGAATCCTTCCACGGCACCACCATCCTCAGCGTGCGCCGCCAGACCCCGCAGGGCTGGCAGGTGGCCCTCGGCGGCGACGGCCAGGTCACACTGGGCCACATCGTCGTCAAGGCCAGCGCGCGCAAGGTGCGCAAGCTCTACCGCGACCAGGTGCTGGCCGGTTTTGCCGGCGCCACCGCCGACGCGTTCACGCTGTTCGAGCGCTTCGAGTCCAAGCTGGAAAAGCACCAGGGCCACCTGCAGCGCGCTGCCATCGAGCTGACCAAGGACTGGCGCACCGACCGCGTGCTGCGCCGCCTGGAGGCCATGCTGGCCGTGGCCGACCGCGAGAGCAGCCTGATCATCACCGGCAACGGCGACGTGCTGGAGCCCGAGCAGGGCATCGTGGCCATCGGCTCGGGTGGCGCCTACGCCCAGGCCGCGGCGCGGGCGCTGCTGAACCACACCGAGCTGAGCGCGGCCGACATCGTGAAGCAGAGCCTGGTGATCGCCGGCGACCTGTGCATCTACACCAACCAGAACCACACCATCGAGACGCTGGGCTGACACCATGTCCATGACGCCGAAAGAGATCGTTTCCGAACTCGACCGCCACATCGTCGGCCAGGCCGCCGCCAAGCGTGCGGTGGCCATCGCGCTGCGCAACCGCTGGCGCCGCCAGCAGGTGCCCGAGGGCCTGCGCCACGAGATCACGCCCAAGAACATCCTGATGATCGGCCCCACCGGCGTGGGCAAGACCGAGATCGCGCGCCGTCTGGCGCGGCTGGCCGATGCGCCCTTCATCAAGGTGGAGGCCACCAAGTTCACCGAGGTGGGCTATGTGGGCAAGGATGTCGACACCATCATCCGCGACCTGGTGGACATGGCCGTCAAGCAGGAGCGCGAAGCCGCCATCGTGCGCAACCGCCTGCGCGCCGAAGACGCCGCCGAGGAGCGCATCCTCGATGTGCTGGTGCCGCCGCCGCGCCACAGCATGGGCTTCGACACCGGCACCGCCAGCGGCGAGGGCAAGGACGGCGCCGCGCGCCAGGCCTTCCGCAAGAAGCTGCGCGAGGGCTCGCTGGCCGACAAGGAGATCGAGCTGGAACTGGCCGAGCCCAAGGCCAACGTCGACATCATGACCCCGCCGGGCATGGAGGAGATGGCCGAGCAGTTGAAGGGCCTGTTCAGCCAGATGGGCCAGGCCAAGAAGACCACGCGTAAGCTCAAGATCGCCGACGCGCAGAAGCTGCTGATCGACGAGGAAGCCGCCAAGCTGGTCAACGAGGACGAGATCAAGGCCCGCGCCGTGGCCAATGCCGAGCACAACGGCATCGTGTTCATCGACGAGATCGACAAGGTGGCCTCGCGCAGCGAGCACGGCGGCGCCGAAGTCAGCCGCCAGGGCGTGCAGCGCGACCTGCTGCCGCTGGTGGAAGGCACCACCGTCAGCACCAAGTACGGCATGGTCAAGACCGACCACATCCTGTTCATCGCCTCGGGCGCCTTCCACCTGGCCAAGCCGAGTGACCTGATTCCCGAGCTGCAGGGCCGCTTCCCGATCCGCGTGGAACTGGGCGCCTTGAGCGTCGACGACTTCGAGGCCATCCTCAACAGCACGCACGCCAGCCTGATCAAGCAGTACCAGGCGCTGCTGGCCACCGAGGGCGTGACGCTGGACATCGCGGCCGACGGCATCCGCCGGCTGGCGCAGATCGCCTACGACGTGAACGAGCGCACCGAGAACATCGGCGCGCGGCGCCTGGCCACGGTGATGGAACGCCTGCTCGACGAGGTGAGCTACGACGCGCCCGACCGCGCCGGCACCACGGTGACGGTGGATGCCGCCGCGGTGGACGCCAAGCTGGCCGAGCTGGCACGCAACGAGGACCTGAGCCGCTTCATCCTCTGAGCCTGCGCGCCGGCGCCGTCACAGATGGCGGTCGAGGAAGGCGATCACCCGCGCCAGCGCCTGGCGCGTGACATCGCCGTCGCCGTGGCGCTCGTACTCGTGCGTCAGCAGCGCATGCGGCGAAAAGCGCAGCAGACGCCAGCGCTCACCCGGCCGCTGGTATGCATGCACCTCGGCCTGCGCGCCGAAGGCCTCGGCCACGCGCTGCAGTCGCTCGCGCGGGCAGGCGCGGTCGGCGCTGAAGTGCTGCAGCAGCAGGTGCTTGCCGTCGCGTCGCGCCACGTCGGCCGCTGCGGCGAGGTCGGCATCGGCCACGTTCAGCTGCGTGCGCCAGGCGGCATCGCGCTCCCAGCCGAGTGCCAGGTAGCGGCCATCCACCGGCATGGCCGGCTGCGAGGCCACGGCGGCCACCACGCCAGGCTCGAGGATCAGCGGGATCACGAAGCTGCCGGTCAGGCACATGCCGATCGCGCCGACGCGCTGGCCGGGACGCGCGGCCACCAGGTCGGCGGCCAGCGCGCGCAGCCAGTCCACCACGGGCGCGGTCACGCCGGCCTGCAGTCGGCCGAACTCCTGGGACACGCACAGCTTGCGGTAGTTGCCCAGCGTGGCGCTGCGCAGCGCCGGGCCGAACAGCCAGGGCAGATGCACCGCGAAGCCGGCGGCCACCAGCCGGTCGGCGAAGGCCACGTTGGGCCCGTCCATGCCCGGCAGCTCGTGCATCAGCAGCACCGGCCGGCCCTGGCCGCGGCTGAACACGGTGTGCCGCAGGCCCGCGGCCTCGAACGGCCGGGCCGTGTAGCCTCGCGCGGCCATGGCCGCCAGGGCGGGGTCAGCGGCCGGATCACGCGTCTGCATCGGGTTCATCTCCACAAGCGGCCACACCAGTATCCCAGCGCGTCGCGCGCAGCGTCCGGGGCTTGACCGACATCAACCGCGCCGCGCGGTCGCACCCGCTAGGCTCGACACTCACACCATGCTCGCCGACCTGTCGCAACGCTTTCAACGTGGCTCGCTGTGGGGCCTGCGCCTGGCGCCGCGCGAGGCGGTGCGGGCGCGCCAGATCGAGCGCCGCTGGCGCTGGCCCACGCTGCTGGTGCTGGCCGGCACCATCCCGGCCTTCTACGCCGAGCTGCTGGACGAGCCCACGCACTGGGTGGCCAAGCTGGCCTATGCGCTGGCCGCGCTGGTCACCGGCGCGGCGCTGGTGCACACCGCCTCCCATGCCGCCCAGCATGGCGAGGGCATCGGCCGGCACCTGCGCGCCAACCCGCTCGACCTGGTGCTGGTGGCCGGGTTGGCCGTCTCGGTGCTGATCCCCGAGAGCAGCCAGTCGCTGCCCGCGCTGCTGGTGCGCCTGGCCGTGGCCTTCATGACGCTGGTGCGCATGGTCTGGAGCATCCAGCACCTGATCACGCGCGGCGGCCTGACCTACATGCTGCTGCTGGCAGCCAGCGTGCTGGGCCTGTGTGGTATCGGCTTCTGGTGGCTGGAGCCCAAGGCGCACACGCTGGCCGACGGCCTGTGGCTGGCCTTCACCACCGCGGCCACCGTGGGCTATGGCGACATCGTGCCATCCACGCCGGCGTCCAAGATCTTCTCGGTGTTCGTGGTGATGCTGGGCTTCGGCGTGGTGTCGCTGGTCACCGCGGCCATCGCCACCAAATGGGTGGAGACCGAGGAGCGCAACATCGAGCACGAGATCCTGCGCGACATGCACCGCCAGATCGACGGCCTGCGGCACGAGATCGCCAGCCTGCGCGATGAACTGGCCGCCTCGCGCGCCGGGCCGGCCCAGCCGCCGGCCGCGCAGGGCGACTGACCCGGACGCGGGCATGCTGCCGCGTCAGCGCGCGGCGCGGCGTCGCGCCAGGCCACCCAGCATCAACAGGCCGGCGCCCATCAGGGCATAGGTCTGGGGCTCGGGCACGGCGGCCAGCAGTTCGGCGCCCACCAGCGTGCGGGTGGTCGTCGACAGGCCCGGAACCACGGTGTACGTGTGGCCGTAGGTCTGCGTGGTCAGCGAAACCCACAGGTTGGTGGGATCGACCAGGGCGCTGGTGTCGTCCACGGCCACGGTGAAGGTCAGCGAGCCGTTGGCCGCCAGCGTGTACGAGGCATATCCGTTGGTCTGGAAATGGGCGCCGTCCGACAGGCTGGTGTTGCTGGTGACGTTGCTCCACGTGCCTGTGGTGTTGAGGTACAGCGACGGCATGGTGGGCGTGGCCAGTGCGCCAAAGCTGCCTGTGGCGGCCAGGTAGCTGCCCCAGGTGGCGATTTGCAGATACAGGGAGACATCGCTGCTGGTGCTGTTGGTGACCGTGAAGCTCAGCGTGGCGGTGGTCGCATCGGCCGTGGTCTTGAAGGTGAGGTTGGCCGCATAGGCGTCGTACAGGGTGCTGTACTGCGTGATGCTGGGCGTCGAGGTGGTCACGTCGTAGACGTAGGCCAGGCCGCTCGACGTGGTGGTCGGCGCCACCTGCACCACCGTCTCGGTGCTGTGCGTGACGGCGACCGCATTGGTCCACCAGTCCGAGTACGAGCGCGTGGCCACGCCGTCGACCTGCAGTTCGCCGACGGTGTCGGCCCCGGTCAGCGAGACCGTGACATCGCTGACACCGCTGGCGGTGATCTGCGTGGCCTGGGCCGTGGCGGCCAGGCCACCGGCCAGCAATGCCGCGCACAGCGGACGGAACAAGGAGGAGGGTTGGCGCATGGTGCAGGGTCCTGGTGAAGCGGAGGAAGGGCAGGGTGTGAGGCCATGCTAGGCACGCGTGCTGCGCCGCACCATCGGCCATCTGGCCACCCGCGAATGGGGGGCTGCCGCAGCCGCCATCGGCGAAGATGCGGCCATGCGCCCCTGCCCTGCCCCTGTCCGTGGCCAGCCGCCGGCCGCGGCACCCGGGCGGGTGGTCGGGTGGGCGGTCGGCGGTCGTGCGTGGGCACTGGCCGCGCTGCTGACGCTGCCGCTGGCCGCCCTGGCCTCGGGTACCGCAGCGGCCGGCCCGGCGGCCGATGGCAGCCTGCGCCTGAACCAGGCCGAGGTGATGGCCCTGGACAGCCCCGGCCCGGGCCACCCCGTCGTGCTGCCGGACGACTGGCACCAGCGGGGCGCGGCGCGCCCCGGTTCGGCGCGCTACCGGCTGACCACCACCTTGCCGGCCACGGCCGCCCCGGGCGCCTGGGCGCTGTGGTCGGCGCAGTGGCCGCTGCACCACCGGCTCACGCTCAATGGCGAGGTGGTCAGCGACACGCTGGACACGCACGAGGGCCTGCAGCCGCGCCCCGGCCCGCGCGCCGTGGCGTGGCCGGCCAGTGCGCAGCGGCCAGGCCGCAGCAACGAGATCGTGCTCGACATGCACAGCGGCCTGCAGGCCGGCCTGGGCGAGCTGTGGGTGGGCCCGCAGGCGGCCATCGAGGCGCGCGCACTCGCGCACCGCCGGCTCACGGTGGAGCTGCCGCGCCTGCTGAACATGCTGGCGGCCGGCAGCTGCCTGTTCATGGGGGTGCTGTGGGCGCGCAAGCGCGACGAGCGGGCGCTGGGCTGGTTTGCGCTGCTGGGCGGCCTGATGTCGCTGCGCAATGCCATGGTGCTCGACCCGGCAGGCCATGCGCCCGTCGGCTGGAGCCTGGTCACCTACCTGGGCGTGGTGGCCATGGCCGCCCTGCTGGGCGGCTTTGCGCAGGCCGTGACGCCGCGGCCACGGCGCTGGTTTCCGCCCCTGCTGGGCGCGGTGTGCCTGTTCAGCGCGCTGAACGGCCTGGTCGCCGGCACCGACCCTGCCGCGCTGGACCAGGCGCGGCGCTGGGGCTATGCGCTGCTGTTCCCGGTGGAGCTGCTGTCGATGGGCCTGATCGTCGGCCACCTGCGCACCTTGCCGCGCGTGCAGGGCCTGGCCGTGGGCGCCACGCTGGCGGCCACGCTGCTGGCCGGCGTGCACGACTGGCTGCTGCACCGGGGCGAGCTGCCGATCACCGGCTTGTTCTGGATGCCCTGGACCGTGCCGGCCATGGTGCTGGCCTTCGGCGCCGTGCTGGCCGCGCGCCTGGTGGCCGCGCTGCGCGCCATGCAGGACAGCCACCGCCGGCTGGAACAGCGCGTGGCCGAGCGCACCGCCGCGCTGGAGGCGGCCAATGCCGCCAAGACCCGCTTCCTGGCCGCCGCCAGCCATGATCTGCGCCAGCCGCTGGTCACCATTGGCCTGCTGCTGGGCGTGCTGCGTGACCAGCTGACCGTGCCGGCCCAGCAGCGCCTGGCCGCGCAGCTGGACGAATCGGTGGGCACGATGGAGGGCCTGCTGCGCGGCCTGCTGGACCTGTCGCGCCTGGAGGCCGGCCGCACCGTGGTCGACTGGCAGCCGGTGGCGCTGGCGCCACTGCTGCGCGCCCTGGTGGATGAGGCCCGCACCCAGGCCGAGCGCCGCGGCCTGCGCCTGCGGCTGCGCGTACCGCCCGGCGCCACGGTGCGCGCCGACGCAGTGCTGCTGGAGCAGATCGTGCGCAACCTGCTGGGCAATGCCCTGCGCTACACCATGCAGGGCGGCGTGCTGCTGGCCGTGCGCCGCCGCGGCACCCAGTGGTGGCTGGCAGTGCACGACACCGGGCCGGGCATCGCGCCCGAGCTGCAGGCCAGCGTGTTCGAGGAATTCGTGCAGGGCGGCAACCCGCACCGCGACCCACAGCAGGGCCTGGGCCTGGGCCTCGCCATCGTGCGCCGCGCCGCCACGCTGATGGGCACCGATGTGACGCTGCGCTCGCAGCCCGGCCGGGGCAGCGGCTTCGGCGTGGCGCTGGCCGCGGCCGACCCCGCCCCCGCCCGCACCACATCGGCTGGCACCACGGCGGCCCCGGCCCTGCCGGCACCGCTGCCGCCCGGCACGCGGGTGTGGGTGGTGGAGGACGATGCCACCGTGCGCCAGGCGCTGACCGAGCGCCTGGCCGCCTGGGGTGCGCAGGTCACGCCACTGGCCCAGGCTGCGGCGGTGTCGCAGGCCCTGACCGGGCTGGCCGCCACGCCCGGCCGCCAGCCACAGCTGCTGATCACCGACCTGCGCCTGCCCGATGCCGACGGCCTGGCCGTGGCGCGCGCGGTGGCCGCCGCCTGCGGCGCGCTGCCTACGCTGCTGATCACCGGCAACACCGCCCCGGCCGAACTGGACCGTCTGAGCGACAGCGGCCTGGCCGTGCTGCACAAGCCCTTCCGCGACGCGGCGCTGCGCGAGGCGCTGGCCGCGCTGACATCGCACCCGCCAGCGATGCGCCCGGCGGGCTGAGGCTCAGGCCCCGGCAGGCAGCAGGCCCAGCCGTGCCGCCGCCAGCACGGCCTGGGTGCGCGATGACACACCCAGGCGCCGGTACACGGCCTCGAGGTGCGTCTTCACCGAGGATTCGGACAGGTCCAGCGTGCGGCAGATCAGCTTGTTGGGCTTGCCCTCGACCAGCAGGCGCAGCACGTCCAGCTGGCGTGGGGTCAGCACCACCGGGTCGTCCACCGGTGCGCTGCGGGCCACCACCGCCGGGGGCAGGGCCAGGCCGCCCTCGATCAGCAGGCCCAGCGCACGCTCCAGACGCGCCAGGTCGGCGGTCTTGGGCACGAAGCCGCAGGCACCGGCCTCGATGGCGGCGGTCACCGTCTCGGGCCGGTCGTCGGCCGACAGCACCACCAGCCGCACCTGCGGCGCGCGGGCATGCAGGGCCTGCACGGCCTGCAGGCCGACGGCATCGGGCAGGCCCAGGTCCAGCAGCAGCAGCGCGTCGTCGGGCAGCGGCGCGGCCAGCGGCAGCGCCTCGGCCAGCGTGCCCGCCTGGTGCACCGTCACGCCGGGGTGGCGGGTGCCCAGCAACAGCGCCAGGGCCTGGCGCAGCAAGGTGTGATCGTCAACGAGCAGCACATCCATGCGCCCTGATTCTGGCAGCGGACTTGTCAGACCTTGTTGCTGCCGCGTTGCCGATCGGGCGGGGGCGTTGCGGTTCCTTTGCCCGCCCTGTTCGGCCGGCGCCTACAGCGCCAGGCGATGCGACTGCAGCGCGAGCAGGCCGTCGAAGATCAGCGAGTCCACCAGCTCATGCGCCTGCTCGATGTAGGGCGCCACCTTCCAGCCGGCGCCGCCGGTCATCAGCAGCAGCGGCGTCTGGCCGCTGTGCAGCGCCAGGTGGCGGTGCATGCGCTCGATGGCGCCGGTGATGGCATAGGTGCCGCCACTGGTCAGCGCGTCGCTGGTGTTGGTGGGGAAGTCGCGCACCTCGCCGGTGGGCACCCGCAGGCCCGCGGTGCCGCCTTCCAGCGAGCGCAGCATGATGCCGTGGCCCGGCAGGATCAGGCCACCGAGGAACTTGCCGTCCACGTCCAGCGCATCCACCGTGACGGCCGTGCCCACCATGACCACGATCACCGGGCGCGCGGGGCCGCGGGCCAGCACATGCTGGCGCGCGCCGATCAGCGCCACGAAACGGTCGGCGCCCAGGCGGCCGGGGTGGTCGTAGCCGTTCACGATGCCACCGGCCTGCGCGCTGGAGACGACCCAGCGCGGCTCGATGTCCCACAGCTCCAGCTGCTCCTCGACGCGGCGGCGCACCGCGTCGCCGGCCACGTTGCAGCCCAGCACCGAGCCCGGCACCGGCAGCTCGCGCCACTGGTCGTCGGCCAGCGTGTCGATGTGCTCGAGGAACACCACGCCATGCGAGAGCACGGCCGCCCCCGGCTGGGGCGCCGCGTACAGCGACCATTTCAGTCGCGTGTTGCCGATGTCGATCGCGAAAAAGCTCATAAGCCGGGACAACGCCCCAAGGCGGGGCACGGGCTGCATGACAGGGAGCGCGCAGCGTAACAGGCCCGGCCCACCCCGCCGCCGCGCGGGCGACAGCGGCCGCGGCCGGCGTGGTGCAGGGGCCACGCCAGCAGGCAGCGCACTCGGCCAGCGCACTGTGCCGGCGCATCCGGCCAGACGCACCAGACCAGGGCTGCGGCACGCCGCTGGCGGCTGGCACCGGCCTTGCATACAAGGCTCATCGACCAGCCGCGTGCACCACACCACGGCATGACCCGCACCGACCCTTCGCCCATCGCCGCCAGCCGCCCCGACCAGATCGCCGACCGCATCGTCGACGCCATCCTGGCCGGCCGCCTGGCCCCCGGCCAGCGCCTGGGCGAGCAGGACCTGGCGGCGCTGTTCGGCGTCAGCCGCACGCTGGTGCGCGAGGCGCTGGCGCGGCTGTCGGCGCGCGGCATGGTCACGGTGAATGCGCGGCGCGGCTGGTATGTGGTGCAGCCCTCGCTGGCCGAGGCGCGCGAGGCCTTCGGCGCCCGCGTGGCCATCGAGACCGGCCTGCTGCGCACGCTGGACGGCCCGCCCTCGCCCGCCGCCGTGCAGCGCCTGAAGGCCCATGTGGCGCAGGAGCAGGCCGCCATCCACGACGGCGAGCCGGGCCAGCGCAGCTGGCTGCTGGGCGACTTCCATGTCTGCCTGGCCGACTGCCTGGGCAATGCGCTGCTGGCCGACATCCTGCGCGACCTGACCGCGCGCACCACGCTGATCGCCACGCTGTACCAGAGCACCCATGCCGCCGGCACCAGCTGCGCCGAGCATGGCGAGATCGTCGCCGCGCTGGAGGCCGGCGACATCGCGCTGGCCGTGCAGCGCCTGCAGGCGCACATCGGCAGCGTGGCCGAGCACCTCGACCGCGCCGTGCGCCCGCCCGAGGACGACCCGCTGGCGCCGCTGCGCGCCGCACTCGGCCCGCTGGCCATCACCGCGCAATCGCCGGCCGCACAGGCCGGCACCGCCACGCGCCGCCGGCCGCGGCGCGCCCTGTTCACCCCGCTGGTCGGCGGCGATGCCGCGCCCGCGACCCTTCCCTCGTCAACCAAGGATTGAGCCCATGTCCGCCCTGCCCCGCCGCACCCTGCTGTCCACCCTCGGCCTGGCCGCACTGGCCCTGGCCACCAGCGCCCAGGCGCAGAACGCGCTGGACGAGATCCTGGCCAAGAAGCAGATCACCATCGCCATCCCCACCGACTACCCGCCCTATGGCTACGTGGGCACCGACCTGAAGCCGCAGGGCCTGGACATCGACATGGCCAATCTGATCGCCGCCAAGCTGGGCGTGAAGGTGGAGCTGGTGCCGGTGGTCAGCGCCAACCGCATCCCCTACCTGCAGACCAGGAAGGCCGACCTGGTGATCTCCACGCTGGGCAAGAACGCCGAGCGCGAGAAGGTGATCGACTTCACCGCCGCCTACTCGCCCTTCTACCAGGCGGTGTTCGCGCCCAAGACGCTGACCGTCAAGGGCCCGGCCGACCTGGTGGGCAAGACCGTGGCCGTGACCCGTGGCGCGATGGAGGACCAGGAGCTGAGCAAGGTGGCCCCGGCCGGCGTGGACGTGCGCCGCTTCGAGGACAACAACGCCACCGTCTCGGCCTTCGTGGCCGGCCAGGTGCAGGCGATTGCCACCGGCGCCTCGGTGGCCGGCAACATGATGGCTCGCAACCCCAACCTGGGCGCCGAGTACAAGTTCGTGCTGAAGGACTCGCCCAACTTCATCGGCGTGGCCAAGGGCGAGGACAAGCTGCGCGCCAAGGTCAACGAGATCATCGCGGCGGCCAAGGCGGCCGGCGACCTCGACAAGATGGCCCAGAAGTGGCTCGGCCGCCCCGCCGGCGATCTGCCGAACTGATGGCCCACCCCCGAAGCGGCCAAGGCCGCTCCCCCTCAAGGGGGCGCCGCCAGTGGCCCGGCAAAGCCGGTTCCACGGCGGCCGCTGGGTTCTGACTCCCGCCTGCGAAGGGCTGTTCGCTCATGATTCAAATGGACTTTGGCGCGGTGCTGGCCGAATGGCCGGCGCTGCTGCGCGGGGCGGGCGTGACGCTGGCGTTGACCGCCACGGCCGCGCTGCTGGGCGGGGCGCTGGGCACGGCCTGTGGCTGGGCGCGTGCGTCCGGGCCGCGGGCGCTGGCGCGCGCGGTGGCGGTGTACGTGGAGCTGATCCGCAACACGCCCTTCATCGTGCAGCTGTTCTTCGTGTTCTTCGGCCTGCCCGGCCTGGGCCTGCGGCTGTCGCCCGAGGCCGCGTCGGTGATCGCCATGGTGCTGAACCTGGGCGCCTACGTGGCCGAGATCGTGCGTGCCGGGCTGGAGAGCACGCCCAAGGGCCAGATCGAGGCCGGCCGCAGCCTGGCACTCAGCGAGTGGCAGCTGTTCAGCCGCGTGGTGCTGCCACCGGCACTCGGCCGCGTGTGGCCGGCGCTGGTGGGGCAGATCGTCATAGTGATGCTGGGCTCGGCGGTGTGCGGCCAGATCTCCACGCCCGACCTGAGCTTTGCCGCCAACCTGATCCAGAGCCGCAACTTCCGCGCCTTCGAGGCCTTCATCGTGGCCACCGCGATGTACCTGGTGCTGGCCATCGCGGTGCGCCGGCTGCTGGAGTGGGCCGGCCCGCGCTGGGTGTTCGGCCACCTGCCGCCCGCCGGCCGATAACCCCCAGGAGACGCGAACACCATGGTCGACTTCACCTTGTGGGACATGCTGCGCAACCTGCTGCTGGCCGCGCGCTGGACGGTGGCGCTGTCGCTGATCGCCTTCATTGGCGGCGGCCTGGTGGGCGCGCTGCTGCTGTGGTCGCGGCTGGCGCGCTGGCCCGGCGCCGAGCGCGCGGTGCGCGCCTGGGTGCAGCTGTTCCAGGGCACGCCGCTGCTGATGCAGCTGTTCCTGGCCTACTTCGGGCTGGCGCTGCTGGGCCTGAATGTCTCGGCCTGGGTGGCCGCCGGCCTGGCGCTGACGCTGTACGCCAGCGCCTACCTCACCGAGATCTGGCGCGGCTGCGTGGCCGCCATCCCGCGCGGCCAGTGGGAGGCCGCCGACAGCCTGGGCCTGAGCTTCGCCGAGACGCTGCGCCATGTGGTCGGCCCGCAGGCGTTGCGCATCGCCGTGGCGCCCACGGTGGGCTTCGCGGTGCAGGTCATCAAGGGCACGGCGCTGGCCTCGGTGATCGGCTTCATCGAGCTCACCAAGGCCGGCACCATGATCACCAATGCCACCTTCCGGCCCTTCACCGTGTATGCGCTGGTGGCGCTGATGTACTTCGCGCTGTGCTGGCCGATCTCGGCCGCCAGCCGCCGCCTCGAACGAAAGCTCCGACATGCCCACTGAGATCACCCCGAGCGACGCCATCGTCCACATCCAGGGCCTGCGCAAGCGCTACGGCACGAACGAGGTGCTCAAGGGCATCGACCTGGCCGTGCCGCGCGGCGAGGTGGTGGCCATCATCGGCAAGAGCGGCTCGGGCAAGAGCACGCTGCTGCGCTGCATCAACGGGCTGGAGGAGTTCCAGGACGGCAGCCTCAGCGTCGACGGCCAGCCGCTCAAGCATGGCGATGCAGCCGCGATGCGCGCACTGCGCCAGCACGTGGGCATGATCTTCCAGAGCTTCAACCTGTTTCCGCACCTCAGCGTGGGCCGCAACGTGATGCTGGCGCCGGCCCTGGTGAAGCAGCAGGCCAAGGCCGAGGGCGAGGCCCAGGCGCGCGCGCTGCTGGCCCGCGTGGGCCTGGCCGACAAGTTCGACGCCTGGCCCGACCAGCTGTCGGGCGGGCAGCAGCAGCGCGTGGCCATCGCCCGCGCGCTGGCCATGGGCCCTGCCGTGCTGCTGTGCGACGAGATCACCAGCGCACTCGACCCCGAGCTGGTGGGCGAGGTGCTGCGCGTGGTGGAGCAGCTGGCCGCCGAGGGCATGACGCTGCTGATGGTGACGCACGAGATGGCCTTCGCGCGCAAGGTGGCCGACCGGGTGGTGTTCATGCACGCCGGGCGCATCCACGAGATGGGGCCGCCCGAGGCGCTGTTCGGCGCGCCGCAGACGCCCGAGCTGCGGCAGTTCCTGTCGGCGCTGCACATGGCGCCGGCCACGGCATGAGGCTTGCTGCGACATCCGGCACACGCCACGCACCCCTCAGGCCCCGGACAAACCCGGCCCATGCCCTTTGTCGCATGGGTTTCACGGGCGGGCAGCGATAATTCGCCATGTCGACTCCCACACTCATCGTCACCCAGAGCTTCACCGATGCCGACGCCGCCCTGGCCCACGCCAGGACGATCTATGACAGCGGCATCGCCCACCTGCGCCAGAGCCTGCAGGAATTCGTCGCCGGCAAGGACCCCGGCCAGCGCGTGCGGGCCTGCTACCCCTTCGTGCGGGTGCGCACCGACCGCTCCACCCGCACCGACTCGCGCCTGAGCTACGGTTTCGTCGCCGGCCCTGGCACCTACGAGACCACGCTCACCCGGCCCGACCTGTTCGCCAGCTACTACCGCGAGCAGTTCGCGCTGCTGCTGCAGAACCACGGCGGGCCGCTGGAAGTGGGCATGAGCAAGCAGCCCATCCCGATCCACTTCTCGTTCGCCCAGCACGACCACGTGGAAGGCAACATGACGGCCGAGCGCCGCGCGCTGATGCGCGACGTGTTCGACCTGCCCGACCTGGCGGCCATGGACGACGGCATCGCCAACGGCACGTATGAGCCCGGTCCGCGCGACCCACTGCCGCTGGCGCTGTTCACCGCCCCGCGCGTGGACTACTCGCTGCAGCGCCTGCGCCACTACACCGGCACCGCGCCCGAGCACTTCCAGAACTTCGTGCTGTTCACGAACTACCAGTTCTACATTGACGAGTTCGTGCGCCTGGGCCACGAGATGATGGCCAAGGCCCCCGGCGAGGGCGGCCTGCTGGGCGACTGGCCCAAGCACGCGGCCGACAGCGACGGCTACGTGGCCTTCGTCGAGCCCGGCAACGTGGTCACGCGCCGCACCGGCCAGCCGGCGCAGCCCGAAGACGCTTTCGGCGCCCCGCCGCCGCGCCTGCCGCAGATGCCGGCCTACCACCTGGTGCGGCCCGACAACTCGGGCATCACCATGGTCAACATCGGCGTGGGCCCGGCGAATGCCAAGAACATCTCCGACCACATCGCCGTGCTGCGCCCGCATGCGTGGCTGATGCTGGGCCACTGCGCCGGCCTGCGCAACACGCAGGAGCTGGGCGACTACGTGCTGGCCCACGGCTATGTGCGTGAAGACCATGTGCTCGATGAAGAACTGCCGCTGTGGGTGCCCATCCCCGCACTGGCCGAGATCCAGCTGGCGCTCGAGAAGGCGGTGGCCAACGTCACGCAGCTCGAAGGCTTCGAGCTGAAGAAGATCCTGCGCACCGGCACCGTGGCCAGCACCGACAACCGCAACTGGGAACTGCTGCCACACCCGGGCCCCGAGCGCCGCTTCAGCCAGAGCCGCGCGGTGGCGCTGGACATGGAAAGCGCCACCATCGCGGCCAACGGCTTCCGCTTCCGCGTGCCCTACGGCACGCTGCTGTGCGTCAGCGACAAGCCGCTGCACGGCGAGATCAAGCTGCCGGGCATGGCCAACGCCTTCTACCGCGAGCGGGTGGATCAGCACCTGCGCATCGGCATGCGGGCGATCGAGATCCTGCGCCGCCAGCGGCTCGATCAGTTGCACAGCCGCAAGCTGCGCAGCTTTGCCGAGGTGGCGTTCCAGTGACGGCCACGCCGCGCTGAAACGATAAAGGCCGCGCAGTGCGCGGCCTTTTGCATGGGGCGGTTGAGCCGGAAATCAGCGGCGGCGACGCGCGGCCACGCCTACCAGACCCAGGCCGGCCAGCAGCAGCGCGGTGCTGGCGGGCTCGGGCACGGCGCTCACGGTGGCTGTGATCGCCAGGCCCGGGTTGATGTTGTTGTTCCACTCGTAGGCGTCCATCGTGCCCAGGAACAGGCGCGTGGCGCCCACCGGCACCCGGAACGATTGCACCGTGCCACCGCCAGTACCGGTGAGGCCATCGCCGATGAAGAACACCTGCTGCAGGGCCGGGGCCAGCGTGGTGAAGTCAGTGCCCAGCGCATCGGTGCCGGCCGCACCAAAGTTCAGCGCAGCGGGCGCAGTTCCGAGGTTCGGCGCCTGGGCGCCCAGAAACACGCCGACCAACGCATCGAGCCGGGCGTTGACGATGCCCGAGATGCCATTCTCGGCATCGAACGAATACAGCGAATTGCTGCCATCGGGCCCTCCACCCCAGCAGCCGCCCCCGCAATTGCCCACCTGGCCCGACACCTGGGTGAACTGCATCCAGGTGCCTGCCACCAGGCTGAGTCCAGTCACCTCCAGTGGAGACTGCGCCGGGGCGGTGTCGTAGACGCTGGGATTGCCCGGCTGCACGCCAGCCACGCTGCCAACAGGCATTCCCGCCAGCTTGGGGTTGGCCAGACCGGTTACCGATACCGTCACATCGGCGGCGTGCACCGTGCTCGCTGACGCCAGCACCAGCATGATCGTTGCCAGGGCTTGTTGAACGGGCTTGTGCATGGCTTGTCCTCCTGCTCACGAAACAGACGACAAGTATCTGCACTTACGGCATCAGCGGCGACAGGGTGGCCCCACCAGCCCCCCGTGAATCAGGCCCCCGGCCGGCCGCGAAGTTGTCAGCAGATGTCACCGCCGGCAGGCCGCGTACGCATCCAGTCCCGCCTGGTAGGCCTGCGTCTGCACCGCCGCCAGCCCCAGCATCGAATGGAACAGGTGGTCATGGCTCAGCGGCGTGCCGGCGCGGCCGGCCAGGCAGGCCGCGTCCAGCTTCTGGCGTGCCGCGAAGGCCGGGCTCAGCCAGGTCAGCCAGGGCACGTGCTTCTGCACCTGCGGCGCCACGGCATAGGGCAGGCCGTGCAGGTACAGGCCGTTCTCGCCCAGCGATTCGCCGTGGTCAGCCAGGTAGACCATGGCGGTGTCGTGGCGGGCCGACTGCTGCTTCAGCCACACGATGACGCCGGCCAGCACATGGTCGGTGGTGGCGATGGTGTTGTCGTAGGCGTTCCACAGCTGCTCGCGGCTGCAGTCCTGCAGCGTGGCGCTGGTGCACTCGGGCAGGAAGCGCTTGAGCGCCGGCGGCGAGCGCTTGAAGTAGGCCGGCCCGTGGCTGCCCATCTGGTGCATCACCAGCACCGTGCCGCGGGCGCGCCGCTCGGCCGGCAAGGCGGCCAGGCGCGCGTCCAGGCCGTGCAGCAGCGCGGTGTCGAAGCATTCGCCGTCGGGGGCGCAGGTGCCGGCCGGGTACGGCGGCACGCCGGCCGGCAGCGGATCGGCCGTGTTGGCGTTGGGCACGCGGTCGCACACGCCCTTGCAGCCGGCCTGGTTGTCCAGCCACAGCACGGCCAGACCGGCGCGCTGCAGCACGTCCAGCAGGGTTTCGTGGCGCAGCGGGCTGGCCTCGAAGCCCTCGCGGCCCAGGTGCGAGAACATGCAGGGCACCGAGGCCGCGGTGCTGGTGCCGCAGGACATCACCTGCCTGAAGCTCAGCACCGAGCCCTCGCGCGCCAGCTCGGGCGTGGTGTCGCGCGTGTAGCCGTTCAGGCCGAAGTTGCCGGCGCGGCCGGTCTCGCCCAGCACCAGCACGATCAGCGGCGGCTTGCCGCCGGCCGGCGCGGGCGCCAGGTGCGCGTCCTCGGCCACCGGGTGCAGGCGCGTGTCGCGCTTTCGCAGCGGCTCGGTGGCCACCCAGCCGCCGGAGTACAGCGTGGTCAGCGGGTTGATCAGGTAGCGCACATGCTTGTGGTTGCGCATCGCCGACGACAGCGGCTGGAAGCTGGCCATCACCGCGCCCACCAGCAGCAGCAGCGCGGCCAGCAGCAGCACCGCGTTGTGCAGCGCCCGCCGCGGCCAGTGCCGGTAGTGCAGCGGGGCCCGCCACACCAGCAGCGCCGGTAGGCCACCGGCCAGCGCCAGCACCAGCAGGAAGCGCAGGCCGATCAGGTCGCCGGCCTCGCGCGGATCGGTCTGCGCCACGTTGACCATCATCGTGGGGTCGATGACGATGCGGTAGGTGTGCATGAAGTAGCCGCTGGCCGCCCCGATCAGCAGCAGCGCGATGGCCGTGCCCTTGAGCGTGAAGCGCCAGGCCAGCAGGCTTTGCAGCGCCATCAGCGCGGCGGCGATCACCAGCATCAGGCCAGCGCCCAGCAGCCAGCCGCCACGCCCCTGCAGCATGCCCAGGCGGCCCAGCTCCAGCCACAGCGGCAGGTTGCCCACGCTGGCCAGCCACAGGCTGGTGGCCAGCATCAGGCCGACCGGGCGGCGGAAGAACGAGCGCAGGGAATGGGCGGTCATGCGTCGGGCAGGGAAGGCGGCAGCGTCAACCCGCCAGTGTCGCCGACCCGGATGAGGGCAAGCTGAAGGCGGGCCGCCGGCCCCGCAACGGGGGCCGGCCGGCGGCGGCCGCGGTGCCGGGTCAGCGGCCCAGGGCCTTGTACAGCGTCACGCGGCTGGTCTGCTCGGCCAGGCCGGCCTGTAGCCAGGCCTGCTCGGCGGCGTACAGGCTGCGCTGCGCCTCCAGCTGCTCCAGCACGCTGGCGGCGCCCTGGGCGGCCTTCAGGTCGGTCAGCCGCGCGGTCTCGCGGGCGGCGTCGCGCTGCTGGGCCAGGGCAGCCAGCTGCTCGCGCCAGGTGCTCAGGGCCACCAGCGCGTCGGCCGTCTCGCGGAAGGCCGACTGCACCGCGCGCTCGTACTGCGCCAGCGCGATGCGCTCGGCCGCGTCGGCCTGGGCGATGGCCGACTGGCGGCGGCCGCCGTCGTAGATGCTGAGCACGGCATTGGCCGCCAGCGTGTAGGCGAAGTGGCCGCCCTCGAACAGACCCGACAGCTGCGCCGAGGCCTGGCCCGCCTGGCCGGTGAGGGTGATGCTGGGCCACAGCGCGGCGCGTGCGGCGCCCAGGTTGGCGCGCGCCGCCAGCAGCTGCTGCTCGGCCTGCACCACGTCGGGCCGCTGCAGCAGCACCGCCGACGGCAGGCCCACCGGCACCTCGGCCAGCGGGCTGCTGCCGGCCGGGGCGGCCAGCAGATCGGCCGGCACCGGTGCGCCGACCAGCAGCACCAGCGCGTTCTCGTCCTGCGCACGCTGGCGCTGCCACTGGGCCAGCGTGGCGCGGGCCTGGGCGACCAGCGCCTGCTGCGCCTGCAGCTCCAGCATCGAGGCCGCACCCACCTTCTCGCGCAGCACGGTCAGGCGCAACGTCTCGTCGCGCGTGGCCAGCGTGCGCCGGGCCAGCGTCAGCTGCGCGTCGTCGTGGCGCAGCGTCAGGCCCGTGGCCAGCACCTGGCTGACCAGCGCCAGCTCGGCCGCGCGCTGGCCGGCGCGCGTGGCCAGCAGGCTGGCGCGGGCCGCGTCGTCCAGCTGGCGCAGGCGGCCGAACAGATCCAGCTCCCAGCTGGCCAGCTGCACGCCGGCGGTGAAGGTGTTGACCTGCTTGCCCTGCGTGTTGGGCGCGCGCTGCGCCCCAACGCCCACGCCGATGGCGGGCAGCTTGTTGGCCTCGCTGCCGGCCAGCGCGGCCTGCGCCCGCTCGACGTTCAGCAGCGCCACGCGCAGGTCGCGGTTGTTGGCCAGGGCCAGTTCGGCCAGGCGCTGCAAGGCAGGGTCGGTGGCCAGCGCATGCCAGTCGGCCAGCGTGCCGGGCTGGCCGCTGTCGGGCAGGCTGCCCAGCGGCAGCACGGCGGGAATGCCGGGCTGGGCATCGGCCGGGGCACGCGCCGGGCCGCTGGCGCAGCCGGCCAGCAGCGCCAGCACCGCGGCCACGCCCACGCCGCTGCGGCGGATCGGTGAAGACAGGTTCATGGCGGATCGGGACATCAGGGGCTGCGCGCGGCTCATGCCTGGCCTCCCTCGGTGGTGCCGGTGGTGCCGGTGGTGCCGGCAGCCGGCAGCGCATGGTGCGGCACCGGCGACGGCGGCAGCGGCGCCGAGATCGGCGTGCCGTGCGGCGCCGGGTGGCGCGCCGGCAGCAGCTTGCGCACCACCACGTAGAACACCGGCACCAGGAACACGGCCAGCACGGTGGCGGCGATCATGCCGCCCATCACGCCGGTACCGATGGCGCGCTGGCTGTTGGCGCCGGCGCCGGTGGCCAGGGCCAGCGGCAGCACGCCCAGGATGAAGGCCAGCGAGGTCATCACGATCGGGCGGAAGCGCAGGTGACAGGCCTCCAGCGTGGCCTGCAGCAGGCCCTTGCCTTCGGCCTGCAGGTCCTTGGCGAACTCGACGATCAGGATGGCGTTCTTCGCACTCAGGCCGATCACGGTGATCAGGCCGACCTTGAAGTACACGTCGTTGGGCATGTCGCGCAGCAGCACGCCCAGCAGCGCACCCAGCACGCCCAGCGGCACCACCAGCAGCACGGCCACCGGGATGCTCCAGCTCTCGTACAGCGCGGCCAGGCACAGGAACACCGCCAGCATCGAGAAGGCCAGCAGGATGGTGGCCTGCGAGCCCGACAGCTTCTCCTCGTAGGACTGGCCGGTCCATTCGAAGCCGAAGCCGGCCGGCAGCTGCTTGGCCAGGCGTTCCATCTCGGCCATGGCCTCGCCGGTGGAGCGGCCCGCGGCCGCGTCACCCGCCAGCTTCATGGCCGGGTAGCCGTTGTAGCGCACGGTCTGCATCGGGCCGGTCACCCAGCGCGTGGTGGCGAAGCTCGACACCGGCACCAGCTGGCCGCGGCTGTTCATGACCTGCAGCTTCAGCACGTCTTCCGGCACCATGCGCGCGGCCGGCTCGGCCTGCACGATCACGCGCTGCAGACGGCCCTTGGCCGGGAAGTCATTGACATAGGCCGAGCCGAGAGCGATCGACAGCAGGCTGTTGATCGAATCGAAGCTCACGCCCTGGGCATAGGCCCGCTCGCGGTCGATGTCGACCTGCAGCTGCGGCGCGTCTTCCAGGCCATCGGGCCGCATGCCGGTGATCACCTTGCTCTGGCTGGCCATGCCCAGCAGCTGGTTGCGCGCGGCCAGCAGCGCCTCGTGGCCATGGCCGGAACGGTCCTGCAGGCGGAAGTTGAAGCCGGTGGCCGTGCCCAGCTCGGGGATGGGCGGCGGGCTCAGCGGGAACACGAAGGCATCGCGGATGCCCATCATGGCGCCGAAGGCACGGCCGGCCAGCGCCTGGGCGGTGTGGTCCTTGCCCTTGCGCTCGTCCCAGCTCTTCAGCGGCACGAACACCAGGCCGGCGTTCTGGCCCTGGCCCGAGAAGCTGAAGCCGATCACGGCCACCACCTGGTCGACCTCGGGCTGCTTCATGAAGAAGCCTTCCACCTGCTGCATCACGGCCTGTGTGCGCTCGACGGTGGCGCCCGGCGGCAGCTGCACGTTGACGATCAGGTAGCCCTGGTCTTCATTGGGCAGGAAGCTCGACGGCAGGCGCTGGTACATCCAGGCCACGGCGGCCACGATCAGGCCGAACACGATCATCCAGCGGCCGGCCTTGGCGATGATGCGGGCCACCAGACCCTCATAGCCCTTGGCGGTGCGTGAGAAGCCACGGTTGAACAGGCCGAAGAAGCCCTTGCGGTCGTGGTGCGCACTCACCGGCTTGAGGAAGGTGGCGCACAGCGCGGGGGTGAGCGTCAGCGCCAGGAAGGCCGAGAACAGGATGGACGCGGCCATGGCCAGCGAGAACTGGCGGTAGATGGCGCCCACCGCGCCGCCGAAGAAGGCCATCGGCAGGAACACCGACACCAGCACCACGGTGATGCCGATCACCGCACCGGTGATCTGGCCCATGGCCTTGCGCGTGGCCTCGCGGGGGCTCAAGCCCTCCTCGGCCATCAGGCGCTCGACGTTCTCGACCACCACGATCGCGTCGTCGACCAGGATGCCGATGGCCAGCACCATGCCGAACAGCGTGAGCACGTTGATCGAGAAGCCCGCCAGCAGCAGCATGCCGAAGGTGCCCAGCAGCGCCACCGGCACCACGATCGTCGGGATCAGCGTGTAGCGGATGTTCTGCAGGAACAGCAGCATCACGATGAACACCAGCACCATGGCCTCGACCAGGGTCTCGATCACCTGCTCGATCGAGATGCGCACGAACTTCGAGCTGTCGTAGGGGATGGCGTAGTCCATGCCCGGCGGGAAGAAGGGCTTGAGCTCCTTCATGCGCGCGCGCACGGCCTCGGCCGTGGCCAGCGCATTGCCGCTGGGCGAGAGCTGGATGCCCACGCCGGCCGACGGCTGGCCGTTCAGGCGCGAGTAGCTGCCGTAGCCCTGGCCGCCCAGCTCGACGCGCGCCACGTCCTTCAGGCGCACGGTGGAGCCGTCGGTGTTGGCGCGCAGCACGATGTTGCCGAAGGCGCGCGCATCGGCCAGCTGGCCGTTGACCACGATGGTGGCGCTCATCGGCTGGCCCGGCACGGCCGGCTGGTCACCCAGCGTGCCGCCCGGCACTTGCAGGTTCTGCGCCTGGATGCCGGCCACCACGGTGGCCGGCGTCATGCCGAAGGACACCAGCTTGGCCGGCTCCACCCAGATGCGCATGGCGCGCTCGGTGCCGAACAGCTGCGCCGTGCCCACGCCCGCAATGCGCTGCAGCTCGGGCTGGATGTTGCGCGCGGCGTAGTCGCCGATGCTCACCGGGTCGTCGTTCGGGTTGCTGGAGGTCAGCGACACGAACATCAGGAAGTTGAAGCGCGCCTTGTCGATGCGCACGCCCTGCTGCACCACCGAGGCCGGCAGGCGCGAGGTGGCGCGGCTGACGCGGTTCTGGATCTCGACCTGCGCCAGGTCGATGTTGGTGCCGGTGCCGAAGGTCACGGCGATCGAGCCGACGCCGTTGGCCTGGGCGGTCGACTCCATGTAGATCATGCCGGGCGCGCCGTTGAGCTCCTGCTCCAGCACGGACAGCACGCTGTCCTCCAGCACCTTGGCCGAGGCGCCGGGGTAGACCACCTGCACCTGCAGCGCCGGCGGCGCCACCGACGGGTACTGCGCCACCGGCAGCTTGGTGATGGCCGCGGCGCCCAGCACCGCGATGAACAAGGCGATCACCCACGCGAAGATGGGCCGATCGATGAAGTATTTCGAGAACATGGTGTGTGCAGCCCTCGACGATCAGCGGCTGGCGGCCGAGGCGGCAGCAGGCGCAGCACCCGAGGCCGGCGCGGCGGCGGCAGCCGGTGCACCACCGGCCTTCGGCGCACCGGGCGTCCACGGCACCGGCGTCACCGGTGCGCCGGGCACGAACATCTTCTGGAAGCCGTCGACGATGACCTTCTCGCCGGCCTTCAGGCCGTCGGTCACCACCCAGTCGGGGCCCATCGCGCCAGCGATCTTGATCGGGCGCTTGACCGGCTTGTTGCCCTCGCCCACCACCAGCACGGTGTCGCCGGCGGTCTCGCGGGTGACGGCCTGCTGCGGCAGGCGGATGGCCTGCTCGTTGACGGCCTGGGTGATGCGCACCTTGACGAACAGACCCGGCAGCAGCACACCGCTCGGGTTGGGCAGTTCGGCGCGCAGGCTCACCTGGCCGGTGCTGGGGTCCACCGTGGGATCAGCGAACAGCAACTTGCCCGCCAGCGGGTACTCGCTGCCGTCTTCCAGCACCACGCGCACCTCGGCAGCCGCCCCGCCGGCGGCGCGCTTGAGCTGGCCGCCATCGAACGCCCGGCGCAGGCGCAGCGCATCGGCGGCCGACTGCGTGAAGTTGACGTACAGCGGGTGCGTCTGCTGCACCACGGCCAGCGCGGTGGCGTCGGTGGGGCCGACGAGTGCGCCCTCGCTCACCTGGGCGCGGCCGATGCGGCCGGCGATCGGCGACTTGATGGCCGTGTAGTCGAGGTTGACCTTGGCCGCCTGCACGGCGGCCTTGGCGGCAGCCACATCGGCCACGGCGGCCTTGGCCGTGGTCTGCGTGGCCAGCCATTCCTGCGCGCTGATGGCCTTGTTCTCGGCCAGCGGGCGGTTGCGCTCGAGCTGGGCATTGGCCTGGGCCAACGCGGCCTCGGCGCGGGCCTGCGTGGCCTCGGCACTGGCCAGGGCGGCGCGGAAGGCGTCGGCATCCAGTGTGAACAGCGGCGCGTTGGCGACCACCACCGCGCCTTCGGTGAACTGGCGCTTCTGCACGATGCCGGCCACGCGGGCGCGCACCTGGGCCACGCGCCAGGCCTCCAGGCGGCCGGGCAGCTCGGTCGGCAGGGCCACGGCGCCGGGTTGCACTGTCACCACCCCCACCTGCGGCGGCGGCATGCCACCACCCCCCGGCCCGCCGGCGCCGGCCTTGGCGCCGTCACCGCCGCCGCAGCCGGCCAGGGTCAGCACGGTGGCAGCGGCCAGCGCCAGCGCGCTGACGGTGGGAAACACGGAAACAGAGCAGGAGCGGTGCAGCGGCATGGCAGGTCGTGCGCGGGAAAGGTCTGCAAAACGCGGGGACCGCCGGATCACGGCGGCGCCCCACTACGGGGAGGCATGGGCGGGTGCGGCGGTGCCCGCGCCAGTGGCGCCGGGCCTCGCGCACCGCGGTGCACGAGTTCACGCCGAACGGCTGATCGGGATCAACCCCCACGACGAATCGTGGCTTGGGGATTCGACGACATCTTACATACAATCGCGAATGTATGTTGCGGGTTTGAAAGCCCTTGCAGTCTCGCGGGGCCTTTGGCCCACTGTCACGCTGACCCACCGACACCACGACCATGCGCCGCACCAAGGAAGAAGCCCAGGCCACGCGCGAGCAGCTGCTCGATGCGGCCGAGCGCCTGTTCCTCGAGCGCGGCCTGGCCGCCACCTCGCTGCAGGACATCGCCCGCGCCGCCGGCGTCACGCGCGGCGCGGTGTACTGGCATTTCGCCGACAAGGTGGCGCTGGCCGAGGCGCTGTTCGAGCGCGTGGACCTGCCGATGGAGCAGGTGATGGCCCAGGCCGAGCGCGACCTGGCGGCCGACCCGCTGGCGCAGCTGCGCAACCTGGCCGGCTCGGCCATCCGGCTGATCCGCGACGATGCGCCGGCGCGCCGGGCCTTCACCATCATCCTGCACAGCGGCCCGTTCATCGGCGAGCTGGCGCCGCTGGCCCAGCGCCACGACGAATCGCTGAGCGACTGCACCAGCCGCATGGAGCGCCTGTTCGCCGCCGCCATGGCCGCCGGCCAGCTGCGCCGCGACATCACGCCGCGCCAGGCCGTCACGGCGCTGTTCGGCCTGGTGGACGGGCTGCTGCGCCTGTGCACGCTGAACGAGGCCGCCATCGCCCGCTGCGACGAAGCCGAGCGCGCCATCGCGCTGCTGTTCGACGGCCTGCTGCCCCAGGCGGCGGGCCACGGCACGCGGGTTTGATCCAGCCCAAGACCGGCGCGCCCAGGCTTGCGCGCCGGCGCCGTCAGGCATAGGCTGCAAGTCCCCCAAGCCACACGACGCCCGGCCGCCTCCCGGCCGGTGCTGGGCGCCAAGGCCGTTCCGACCGGGCTCATGCCAGCCTTGAGGAGAACCGCCATGCCAAGCCCACACACTGCCGGCGCCGTGCCGGTGCAGGCCATCCGCACCCTGGCCCTGGTCGGGCCCGCCGCCGCCGGCAAGACCACCCTGGCCGAACAGCTGCTGCTGGCCAGCGGCGCCATCGCCAGCGCCGGCAGCCTGGAACGCGGCAGCACGGTGAGCGACTTCGACCCGATCGAGCGCCGCCTGCAGCATTCGCTCAACGCCACGGTGATGCACACGCGCTGGCGCGACAGCCGCATCCACTTCATCGATACGCCCGGGGCGGCCGATTTCGTCGGCCAGAGCCTGCCGCCGATCGAGGCGGTGGAAACCGCCGCGGTGGTGATCAGCGCCGTCAACGGCATCGAGCCGATGGCCATGCGCATGATGCAGTACGCCGCCGACCGTGGCCTCGACCGCCTGATCATCGTGAACAAGATCGACGCGCAGGGCGTCGACCTGCCCGGCCTGCTGGCGCAGATCCAGGCCGCCTTCGGCAAGGTGTGCCTGCCACTGAACCTGCCCGACGCCGGGGGCACGAAGGTGGTGGACTGCTTTTTCGCCCGCGACGGCCACAGCGACTTCGGCAGCGTGGCCGACGCCCACCGCGCGCTGGTGGAGCAGGTGGTGGAGGTGGATGCCGCGTTCGTCGAGCGCTATCTCAACGACGGCGACATCGACGCCACCGAGCTGCACGCACCGCTGGAGCAGGCGCTGCGCGAAGGCCACCTGATCCCGGTGTGCTTCGTCTCGGCGCGCACCGGCGCCGGCGTGAAGGAGCTGCTGGACGTCATCGACCGCCTGCTGCCCAACCCCACCGAGGGCAACCCGCCCGATTTCCTGAACGGCGAGGGCGAGGCCGCGGTGCGCATGCACGCCACGCCCGACCCCACCGCGCATGTGCTGGCCCATGTGTTCAAGGTCACGGTCGATCCCTACGTGGGCAAGCTGGGCGTGATGCGCGTGCACCAGGGCACCATCACCCCCGGTACGCTGCTGTACGTGGGCGACGGCCGCAAGCCCTTCAAGGTGCAGCACCTGTACCTGCTGCAGGGCAAGGACCATGTGGAGGTGGCCAGCGCCGGACCCGGCGACATCGTGGCCGTGGCCAAGGTGGACGAACTGCACTATGACGCCGTGCTGCACGACGCGGCCGAGGACGACCACATCCACCTGGCACCACTGGCCCTGCCGCGACCGGTGCACGGCCTGGCCATCGCGCCCAAACGGCGCGGTGACGAACAGCGCATGTGGGAGATACTGGCCAAGCTGATCGACGAAGACCCCTGCCTGCGCGTGGAGCAGGACGCCAGCACGCACGAGAGCGTGGTCTACGGCCTGGGCGAGTTGCACCTGCGCATCCTGCTCGAGCGGCTGCGCGAGGTGCACCGCTTCGAGGTCGACACGCAGCCGCCGCGCATCGCCTACCGCGAGACCATCACCGCCAGCGCAGAGGGCCATTACCGCCACAAGAAGCAGACCGGCGGCGCCGGCCAGTTCGGCGAGGTGTACCTGCGCGTCGAGCCGCTGCCGCGCGGCGGTGGCTTCGAGTTCGTGGATGCGGTCAAGGGCGGCACCATCCCGGGCCAGTTCATGCCGGCGGTGGAAAAAGGCATCCGCGAGGTGCTGGCCGGCGGCGCCATTTCGGGCCACCCGGTGGTGGATGTGCGCGTGGTGGTCTACGACGGCAAGCACCACAGCGTGGACAGCAAGGAGATCGCCTTCGTCACCGCCGCGCGCCAGGCCTTCCTGGGCGCGGTGCGCGAGGCGCGACCGGTGGTGCTGGAGCCCATCGTCGACGTGGAGATCCAGGCGCCCACACCGGCGATCGGCGACATCACCGGCGATCTGTCGTCGCGCCGGGGCCAGGTGGGCGGCACCGAGTCGGGTGTGGCCGGGCAGTCGCTGGTGCGCGGCCAGGTGCCGCTGGCCGAACTGGCCAGCTACCAGAACCGATTGAACGCGATGACCAGCGGCCAGGGCCGCTACACGCTGGCGATGTCGCACTACGACCTGGCGCCTCCGCCCGTGCAGCAGCAGCTGATGGCCGCCTGGCGACCGACCGAGAACGACTGACCGCCGCCGCTGGCCCCAGCCGCTGACCAGGGCGGCGACGGGCGCGGCCGAGCGGCCCGGTCGCACGCGGGGCGGGCCCCTCGGCCGCCCCGCGCCACCTCGTGTCACCAGGGCCGCCCTTCCCGGCGGGGCGGCGCTGTTGCGCTGATCCGACGCGCGCTTTGATGCCGCGCAAGCTTCTGTATTGCGAATCACTCGCATTTGCACTAGCATGAGCTTGTCGCCGATCTCTTGCTGCACTGCGCCATGAACAGCCCCGCCCTGCCCCTGCCGCCCGGCCCGATGCTGGCCGGTGGCCGCCCCGCGCGGTGGCCGCGCACCGGCGGAGACGCCGTCGCCCGCCCGACCGTGGCCGACCGCAGCACGCCCGACGGCGCGCTGCCGGTGGCACCGGCCACGCCGATGGCGGCCCGGATGGCCGCCCCGCTGGGCACGGCGGCCTACAGCGTCGGCTCGCAACGCCGCCTGGGCCTGCTGGTGCTGGGCCTGCACATCGCCGCCGTGTGGGGCCTGATGCAGCTGGGCCCGGTGCGCGACACGCTGCGCGAGGTGGCGCCGGTGATGGTGAGCCTGATCCACACGCCTGCGGCCAGCCCGGCCTCACCGCCGCCGCTGCCGGCCCCGCCCAAGGCCGCCCGCCCCGAACCGGCCCCGCTGCTGCCGCCACCCCCGGTGGTGGTGCAGAGCGCCGCGCCGGCCCCGCCGCCGCAGCCGGTGCACGTGGTGGCCGATCCTGCGCCGGCCGTGACCGCGCCCACGCCGCCGGCCGCCACTGCCCAGCCCGCCACCACGGCCACCCCCAGCCCGGCCGTGGCGCCGGTGGCCGCCGGGCCGCGCATGCTGCCGTCGGCCGCCGTGCAGTACCTGGTGCCGCCGGTGCCGGAGGTGCCACGCGCCTCGCGGCGCCTCAACGAGACCGGCCGCGTGATCGTGCGCGTGCTGATCACCGAGGCCGGCCTGCCCGACCGCCTGAGCGTCGAGCGCAGTTCGGGCTTCGCCCGACTCGACGAGGCCGCGCTGGCCGCCGTGCGCAAGGCGCGCTTCCGTCCCTACACCGAGAACGGCCAGCCCCAGTCGGGCTGGGCCCTGGTGCCGGTGAGCTTCGAACTGGAACCCTGAAGCCGCCGCCCAGCCCCGTTTCGCGTTCCCCCGTTTCCCTTGTCCGACGCGCCGCAGTCGGCCGGCCCTCCCGCCGGCGGGCTGGCCGCCGGTGTGCCCAGCCATCCGCCAGGCCCATGTTTTCTCCAGAACCCCCAACGATCGAGGAAGTACCCGACATGAGCAAGCCCTCCCGTGATGCTGGCATCCGCCGACCGACCAGCCTGCGCGCCGCAGCCCCCCACGCCCCCCAGGGCGGCCACCCGGCCCTGCGCAACGGCCTGGCCCTGGGCCTGAGCGCCGCGATGCTGGCCCCGCTGGCCGCAGGCGCGCAGACCGCCACCCCGGCCGCGGCCAGTGCCACCAAGAAGGAAGAGACCCAGCTGCCCGAGGTGAAGGCCCGCGCCCAGGTGATCGATCCCAACCCCAACGCCCAGACCGGCGTGCCCTACAAGGCGCGCACCTCGGGTGATGCGCGCCACACCCGTCCGCTGGCCGAGACGCCGCAGACCATCACGGTGATCACCAAGGCCGCGATCGACGAATCGGGCGTCACCGACCTGCGCAGCCTGCTCGACGCCCAGCCCGGCATCACGCTGGGCACCGGCGAGAACGGCAATGCCTTCGGCGACCGCTACATCATCCGCGGCCAGGAAGCGCGCAGCGACGTCTTCGTGGACGGCCTGCGCGACCCCGGCATGACCACGCGCGAGAGCTTCGCGGTCGAGCAGATCGAGATCGCCAAGGGCCCGAACTCCAGCTTCGCCGGCCGCGGCACGGTGGGCGGCGCGGTCAACGCCATCACCAAGCAGGCCACGCTGGACTACGACTTCAAGCGCCTGTCGGGCAGCGTGGGCTCGGACGGCCACCTGCGCGGCTCGCTGGACGTGAACCACATCTTCACCGACCAGTTCGCCGTGCGCGCCAACGTGCTCAGCAGCCAGGAAGACGTGCCCGGGCGCGCGCCGTCGGACCGCCGCCGCCAGGGCCTGGCGCTGTCGGCGCTGTACGAATTCGGCAAGGACCGCGAGCTGACGCTCGACTACTACGGCCTGCGCGCGCACGACAAGCTCGACCTGGGCAGCTACCTGGTCGGCACGGCGCCCAACCGCACGCCCGCCAACCCGGTGCCGCCCGCGTATGTGCAGGATCAGGACTTCCTGGACTCGAAGGTCGACACGCTGACCGCCCGCGTCAAGTGGCGCCTGGACGACAACCGCCTGATCACCAGCCTGACCCGCTTCGGCACCACCAGCAACGGCTACATCGTCACCGGCGCCCGCAGCGCCACGGCCTACAGCGGCGCGGCCGGCACCACCGATGGCGCCTACACCACGGCCTCGCTGAGCACCCACAACGCCTGGCAGGACGTGACCTACCTGGCGCACCAGACCAACCTGCAGTGGAACCACCAGCTGTTCGGCCTGAAGAACGAGTCGATCCTCGGCGTCGAGCTCAGTGACCACCACGTGGTCAAGGGCACCTACAGCATCACCAACAGCGGCGCCTTCAACTGCCGCACCACCGGCACGGCCACCGCCAACAACGCGTACTGCATCTACGACGCCAGCGGCGCCGTCGTCAGCGGCCTGAACCGGCTGATGGGCCGCAGCTACACGCAAGGCGCCTGGGCCACCGACTGGCAGGTGAAGACGCTGGCCCTGTCGGCGATGAACACGGTGGACCTGACCGACCGCTGGACGGCCTTCGGCGGCCTGCGCGCCGACCGCTTCGACTACGACTTCTCGGTGCGCAACGCCACCACCGGCGCGGTGACCGACTACGGCTACAACGACACGCTGTGGAACGGCCACCTGGGCCTGACCTACAAGCTCCAGCCCGGCCTCATCGTCTACGGCAGCGTGGCCAGCGCCGCCGACATCAACGGCGGCGAGTCCGACGTGGGCACCAACAGCGGCTACGGCGGCCTGATCATCAACCCGGCCAACAACTCGATCGACGCGGCGCCCGAGAAGTCCACCAACTTCGAGCTCGGCACCAAGTGGGACCTGATGGACGGCAAGCTGCTGGCCACCGCGGCACTGTTCCAGACCACCAAGCGCGGCGTGATGGAAGGCAGCGGCTACACCAGCTCGGGCACGGCCAACAGCGGCAAGAACCGCGTGCAGGGCGTGGAGCTGGGCCTGGTGGGCGCACTGACCGACAAGCTGAGCGGCCAGCTGGGCCTGACGGTGATGAAGAGCAAGGTGCTGGCCTCGGCCACCGCGGCCAACGTCGGCCTGCCGCTGAGCAACTTCGCCGACCGCTCGGCCAGCGCGCAGCTGAAGTACCAGTTCACCGACGCCGCCGCCTTCGGTGGCACGGTGAAGTACGAGAGCCAGCGTTGCGCCGGCCAGCCCGACACCGCGGCCGGCTACACCAGCGGCCAGTGCAGCCAGCCGGTGCCGAGCTACACCACGCTGGACCTGTTCGCCAGCTACCGCTTCAACCGCGCCGTGGAAGCCCGCGTCAACGTGCTCAACGTGACCGACAAGGACTACTACCTGGCGGCCTACCGCTCGGGCTCGTTCCTGTACAAGGGCGACAGCCGTGCGGTGCGTCTGACGGTCGACTACAAGTTCTGAGCCTTCTTGCCGTGACCGACCGGCCGCCCCACGCCCCCGTGCAGGCCCCGCTGCAGCAACTGCCGGCGGGCCTGGGGGCGGCCGCCGACTACGCCCGGCTGGCACAGCGCTTCATCGCCGAGCCGCTGCTGGCCCACCTGGACGGCGGCGCCGGGCACGACCGCAGCGCCGCCGCCAACCTGGCGGCGTTCGGCCGTTGGCAGGTGATGCCGCGGCTGCTGCGCGACCTGCGCCACGGCCACACCCGGTGCCGACCCGCCGGCCTGGATCTGCCGCACCCGCTGCTGCTGGCCGCCGTGGCGCGGCTGGGCGAGTACCACCCGCAGGCCGAGCGCGCCGTGGCCCAGGCGGCCGCCGCCACCGACACGGTGCAGGTGCTCAGCACGCTGTCCAGCCTGACGCTGGAAGAGGTGGCCGCCGCCGCGCCTGCGGCGCCGCGCTGGTTCCAGCTCTACCTGCAACCGCGCCGCGAGGCCACGCAGGACCTGCTGCGCCGCGCCGCCGCCGCCGGCTACCGCGCCGTGGTGCTGACCCTGGACGCCCCGGTGCAGTCGCCCAGCCTGCGCGCGCTGCGCGCCGGCTACCGCGCCCCCGCCGCGCCGGCCCCCAACCTGCTGCCCTATGCGGCCGGCGACGCGGCCCTGCCCACGCCACCGCTGGGCCCGGGTGACAGCCGCGTGTTCCAGGGCGCGCTGCGCCACGCCCCGCGCTCTGAGGACCTGGACTGGCTGCTGGCCGACAGCCCGCTGCCGGTTTGGATCAAGGGCGTGCTGCACCCCGACGACGCGCGCGCGCTGGCCACCCGTGGCGTGGCCGGCCTGGTGGTGTCGAACCATGGCGGGCGCAGCCTGGACGGCGCGCCGGCCAGCCTGGACTGCCTGGCCGCCGTGCGCGCCGCCGTGGGGCCGCAGCTGCCGCTGCTGTTCGACGGCGGCATCCGCGGCGGCGATGACGTGTTCAAGGCCCTGGCGCTGGGCGCCAGCGCGGTGATGGTGGGCCGCCTGCAGGCCCATGCGCTGGCCGTGGCCGGCGCGCTGGGCGTGGCCCACATGCTCAAGCTGCTGCGCGAGGAGCTGGAGCTCACCATGGCACTGGCCGGCTGCGCCACGCTGGCCGACATCGGACCGCACTGCCTGGTGGCGGCGCCGGCGCCCATCGCCCCACCACCTTCCGCACTGGCCCCCGGCCCCGACGAAAGACCCCCATGCTGATCATCCTGGAATCGGTGCTCGACGCGGCCACGCTGGCCGAGTTCCGCCACGCGCTGGCCGATGCCCGCTGGCACGACGGCGGCGCCACCGCCGGCACGCTGGCGCGCAGCGTCAAGCGCAACCAGCAGCTGGCCGACGACGACCCGCTCGCCCAGCGCCTGGGCCAGCACATCCTGCGCACGCTGGGCCGCCATCCGCGCTTCATCGCGGCGGCGCTGCCGCGGCGCATCGTGCCGCCCAAGTTCAACCGCTATGCCGATGCCGGCACCTACGGCGTGCATGTCGACAGCGCGGTGATGGGCATCCCCGGCACCGGGCAGCAGCTGCGCACCGACCTGTCGGCAACGCTGTTCCTGGCCGATCCGGCCGACTACGGCGGCGGCGAGCTCGAGATCGAGACGCCCTTCGGCGCCCAGGCGGTCAAGCTGGCCGCCGGCGACATGGTGCTGTACCCGTCCACCAGCCTGCACCGTGTCACGCCGGTCACGCGCGGCGCGCGCGTGGCCTCGTTCTTCTGGATCGAAAGCCTGGTGGCCGACGAAAGCGCCCGCGCCCTGCTGTGGGACCTGGACCAGGCCATCCAGAGTCTGACCCCCGGCCTGCCGGCCGACGACGAGCGCCTGCTCAAGCTGACCGGCGTCTATCACAACCTGCTGCGCCGCTGGGCCCAGGCCTGAGCCCTGCCCCCGCCGGCGCAACGCCTCCTTTCCCCACATCCGGACTGCCCCCATGAACCCCATCCGCACCCGCCTCGGCGCCCTCGTTCTTGCCACCCTGGCCCTGCTGGGCAGCCATGCCGCCGTCCAGGCCCATGGCGACGTCAAGTGCGCCCCGGTCCCCAAGGCCGAATGGCGCCCGCACACCGAACTGGAGCGCAAGCTCACCGCCGACGGCTGGGTGGTGCGCCGCATGGTCGCCACCGACAGCTGCTACGAGGTCTACGCCAAGGACCCGCAGGGCAAGCGCATCGAGGCCTTCTTCCACCCCAAGACCTTCGAGCGCGTCGACGCGAAATGACGCCCGCACAGGCCACCGGCACGGTGCCGGTGTGGGACCGCCCGGTGCGCGCCCTGCACTGGGCACTGGCCGGCGGCACCACCGCCACCTGGCTGACCGGCCAGTGGTGGCACGACAGCCACGAATGGCTGGGCTACGGTGTGGCCCTGGTGATCGCGCTGCGCCTGGCCTGGGGCTGGCTGGGCAGCGCGCCGGCACGCTTCGCGCACTTCGTACGCGGCCCACGGGCCACTTGGTCCTATGCGCGGGCAGTGGCCGCCGGCCGGGCGGCCCGCCACCTGGGCCACAACCCGCTGGGCGGCTGGATGGTGCTGGCCCTGCTGGGCTGCGCGGCCGGCACCGCGTCCACCGGCATCCTGTACACCACCGACTGGCTGTGGGGCTTCGACTGGCTGCACCGCCTGCACCAGGCCCTGGCCTGGTGCATGGTGGGCCTGGTGACGCTGCACGTGGCCGGCGTGATGTTCACCAGCTGGCAGCACCGCGAATCGCTGGTGGCGGCCATGGTGCACGGCCGCAAGCGCGCCGCGGCGGCCGACGACGTGCCGGCCTGAGCCCGGCAGGCGCCGTGCCCATTCCCGCGGCAAGCCACCGCACAGGGCAAGCAAGATTTATCATCTGGGCCATGTCCGAAGCCTTCGATCTGGCGCGCGTCCGCCACGACAACGCGCTGCGCCTGTTCGACGAGTTCGTGCACGCCAATGTGCGCTCGGCCGACGCGGCCACGCTGCGCGGCCTGGAGCGCCGCTTTGCCGAGCGCCTGCAGATCCAGCCCAGCTACTGGAGCCAGATCAAGGCCCGCTCACGCCAGATCGGCGAACGGCTGGCCCGCCAGTTCGAGCAACTGAACCGCAAGCCGGCCGGCTGGATGGACCAGCGCCACGATGGCGACGCCGCCGCCCACGCGTCTGCGCAAGCCGCCACGCCAGCGCACATGCACACGCCAGGGGCGGCAGGCGGCGCGGCCCGCGGCCTGCCGTTGCCTTCTCCAACGACCGGCGCAGGTGGCAGCGCCGGCGCGGCCCCGTCGCCCAGCCAGCCGCACGACGACGACGAGCGCTTCATCGTCGGTCTGGTGCTCACCTACTACCGCCGGCATCCCCAGCGCGCCCGTGCGCGGCTGCTCGACCTGCTGGGCGAGGTGCTGACACCCTCGGATCCGGGCACCGACGACCGCGCCGCCGCCGCCGCGCGCCCGGCGTCCCGTGCCGGCGCGCCGGGGGCACCGGGGGCACCGAGTTCAGGCCCGGTGGTGGGTCGGCCAACCGGCGCCACGCCGCGCCCGGCCGCTGGAGGCACCGCGTCCGGCCCGGCACCGGCGGCGGACGACGACCTGTCGCTGTGGCAGCGAAGCCAGAGCGGCGTCTCGCCGCTGCCGCGCAAGCGCTAGCCACTCGCCGCGGCAGCGGGCGCCACCACAACCCGCCCAAGGGCAAACCCACCCCCTAGCTCGCAGCGCTTGCATTTGATAAACACTTGTTTATCATGCGCATCAAGCGTTCACCAAGCCGTCGGTCGTCATCGATGCACACGGTGTTCGCGACACCCCTTGTTTCACCTACACCGAGCCGTGTCCTGAGCATGTCAGCAGCCGTCCACCGTCAACCCGCCGCCGGGCCGTCGTGCCTGTGCGCGTGTGGCGTGGCGTTGCGGGTCATGGGCTTGTCACACGGTCCGCGACGTGTTGTTGCAGCCGCGCCTCCCGGCGCCGCGGCAGGTTGAGGTCAGGCTCGCCCCCGAGTCCCCTCGCCCACCCGGCCCGGAGCGCACCCCGCACTCCGGGCCTTTTTGCTTTCTGGCGCCCTGCCCAGGCGCCGAGGAGAACTTCGATGACCGTCACCCCGAACTCCCCCCGCAAGCCGCGCAACCCGCTGGTGGCCGCCGCACGCCTGCGGCAAGCCGGCCTGCACCGCCGCAGCACTGGCGGTGAGCGCCAGCTGGCCCGCCAGGCACTGCGCCACGAACTGCGCCACGAACACCCCCCCTCGCCCTGAACCGTCTGGAGGCAGACGCCGGCCCAAGGCCACGTCGCCTTCCTGGAGAACGACATGACCGAAAGCCTTCTGGGAGCCCACGGCCCCCTGGCCGACGAGCCCCGCCGCACCCTTCGCCCCGTCGCGGCCGGGGCACTGCGCCATGCCAGTCGCCTGCTCGCCCGGCTGGCGCGCCGGCTGGAGGCTGCGCAAGCCGCCCGCGCCCGACGCACACCCGAGCTGGAGTTCTATGCCGACGCCTGCGCACCGGAAGGCGCGCTGTACGCCGACGGCGAGCTCGTCGGCTACCTGACTGGCGTCACACGCCTGTGACGCCCCAACCGCACGGCGCACAGGCTGCCCGTCCGGCCCTTTCCGGCCGGACGGGCATCTCATCCCGCTCCAAAGGCCGCTGCGGCTCAAGGCCCCACGGCCGCGGGCCGATATGCGCTGAACGACACATCGTGGAAGTCTGCCAATGGAGCGCCAGCCCCTGGGTGCCGATGCGCCTCAATTCTTGACCCAACCGCCAGACAGCCTGGCCGGCTGGGTACAGGCCTTCGACACACGGGAACTGCCCGTGCTGCGCGACAGCGCTCTGTTGCTCGAAGATCTGCGGTTGGTCGAAGAGGAGGTGGACGCGCACACGATCGCCGACGGCATTGGCGACGATCCCTTGATGACGCTGAAACTGCTGCGCCACGTGGCGCAGCTGCGCAAACCGGCCACGCGCGAACACAGCGACGCAGAAACAACCGTGGAGGCGCTGGTGATGCTCGGCATCACCCCGTTCTTCCGGCATTTCGGGCCGCAACCGACGATCGAGGAACGTCTGCGCGCACAGCCCCTCGCATTGCTGGGTCTGCGCAATGTGCTATCACGCGCCAGCCGCGCCGCCCGATTCGCGCTGGGCTTCGCCGCCCACCGTCTCGATCACGACGCCGCAGTCATCCACGAGGCCGCCCTGCTGCACGACTTCACCGAACTGCTGCTCTGGGCCCACGCGCCGACGCTCGCACTGGAAGTCACCCGGCGCCTCGAACAGGATCACGACCTTCGCAGCGTCGACGCACAACGCAGCGTTCTGAACGTCACGTTGGGCGATCTGCAACAGGCACTGATGAAGCGCTGGCATTTGCCAGACCTGCTGGTGCGAATCTCGGATGACCACGCCAGTGAGAACGCACAGGTTCGAAACGTGCAGCTGGCCATCCGGGTGGCGCGCCACAGCGCTCACGGCTGGGACAACCCCGCGCTCCCCGACGACGTCGATGCCATCGCGCAGTTGCTGAACCTCGGCACCACCCCCACCTGGACGCTGCTGCACGACCTCGACCGCTGAATCGAAGCCGTGCGGCTTCGCCTGAAAAGCGTGGCGAAAAAAGGCAAAGCGCCCTGTTGAGAATATCAACAGGGCGCTTTGCGCTGCACAAAAGAAAACGCCCGGCGCTAAGTTTCTCACATTGTACTAGCCTGACGATGTCCTACTTTCACACGGGAATCCGCACTATCATCGGCGCTGAGGCGTTTCACGGTCCTGTTCGGGATGGGAAGGAGTGGGACCACCTCGCTATGGTCATCAGGCTTAACTTGTTGCCGAACTGACTTTGCCTTTGCGGCGTCAGCCCGACCAATTCACAGAGTTTCGAATCAGCTTTTGATTGCGTCTGCCAGATCGGCAAAACGTGTTTAACGCATTGTACAACAGATTTTGTCGTACCGTCAAAATTATAGGGTCAAGCCTCACGAGCAATTAGTACTGGTTAGCTTAACGCATTACTGCGCTTCCACACCCAGCCTATCAACGTCCTGGTCTTGAACGACTCTTCAGGGGGCTCAAGGCCCCGGCAAGACTCATCTTGAGACGAGTTTCCCGCTTAGATGCTTTCAGCGGTTATCTCTTCCGCACTTAGCTACTCGGCAATGCCACTGGCGTGACAACCGATACACCAGAGGTGCGTCCACTCCGGTCCTCTCGTACTAGGAGCAGGCTCTCTCAATCTTGCAGCGCCCACGGAAGATAGGGACCAAACTGTCTCACGACGTTTTAAACCCAGCTCACGTACCTCTTTAAATGGCGAACAGCCATACCCTTGGGACCGGCTACAGCCCCAGGATGAGATGAGCCGACATCGAGGTGCCAAACACCGCCGTCGATATGAACTCTTGGGCGGTATCAGCCTGTTATCCCCAGAGTACCTTTTATCCGTTGAGCGATGGCCCTTCCATACAGAACCACCGGATCACTTTGTCCTACTTTCGTACCTGCTCGACTTGTCAGTCTCGCAGTCAAGCACGCTTATGCCAATGCACTATCACCACGATTTCCGACCGTGGCTAGCGTACCTTCGAACTCCTCCGTTACGCTTTGGGAGGAGACCGCCCCAGTCAAACTGCCTACCATACACTGTCCCCAACCCGGATAACGGGTCAAGGTTAGAACCTCAAACACACCAGGGTGGTATTTCAACGTTGGCTCCACCAGAACTAGCGTCCTGGCTTCAAAGCCTCCCACCTATCCTACACAGATCTGTTCAAAGTCCAATGTAAAGCTGCAGTAAAGGTTCATGGGGTCTTTCCGTCTTTCCGCGGGGAGATTGCATCATCACAAACATTTCAACTTCGCTGAGTCTCTGGAGGAGACAGTGTGGCCATCGTTACGCCATTCGTGCAGGTCGGAACTTACCCGACAAGGAATTTCGCTACCTTAGGACCGTTATAGTTACGGCCGCCGTTTACTGGGACTTCAATCAAGAGCTTGCACCCCATCATTTAATCTTCCAGCACCGGGCAGGCGTCACACCCTATACGTCGACTTTCGTCTTTGCAGAGTGCTGTGTTTTTATTAAACAGTCGCAGCCACCGATTCTCTGCGGCCTCATTGGGCTCCGCTTGTACAGCTTCACCTACTAAAGGCACACCTTCTTCCGAAGTTACGGTGTCAATTTGCCGAGTTCCTTCTCCAGAGTTCTCTCAAGCGCCTGAGAATACTCATCACGCGCACCAGTGTCGGTTTGCGGTACGGTCGTCTATAGCTGAAGCTTAGTGGCTTTTCCTGGAAGCAGGGTATCACTCACTTCGACGGCAAGCCGTCTCGTTATCACCCCTCATCTAAGCCCGGCGGATTTGCCTACCAGGCACGACTACAGGCTTGAACCGGGACATCCAACACCCGGCTGAGCTAACCTTCTCCGTCCCCACATCGCACTATAGATCGGTACAGGAATATTGACCTGTTTCCCATCAGCTACGCATCTCTGCCTCGCCTTAGGGGCCGACTCACCCTACGCCGATGAACGTTGCGTAGGAAACCTTGCGCTTACGGCGAGGGGGCTTTTCACCCCCTTTAACGCTACTCATGTCAGCATTCGCACTTCTGATACCTCCAGCAGACCTCACGATCCACCTTCACAGGCGTACAGAACGCTCTCCTACCGCGCATCTTGCGATGCACCCGCAGCTTCGGTTACTGGCTTAGCCCCGTTACATCTTCCGCGCAGGACGACTCGATCAGTGAGCTATTACGCTTTCTTTAAATGGTGGCTGCTTCTAAGCCAACATCCTGACTGTTTTAGCCTTCCCACTTCGTTTCCCACTTAGCCAATATTAGGGACCTTAGCTGGCGGTCTGGGTTGTTTCCCTCTTGTGTCCGGACGTTAGCACCCGGTGCACTGTCTCCCAAGCTGTACTCATCGGTATTCGGAGTTTGCAATGGTTTGGTAAGTCGCCATGACCCCCTAGCCATAACAGTGCTCTACCCCCGATGGTAATACTTGAGGCACTACCTAAATAGTTTTCGGAGAGAACCAGCTATCTCCAGGTTTGTTTAGCCTTTCACCCCTATCCACAGCTCATCCGCTAGTTTTGCAACACTAGTCGGTTCGGACCTCCAGTGCGTGTTACCGCACCTTCATCCTGGCCATGGATAGATCACCTGGTTTCGGGTCTACACCCAGCGACTAAAGACGCCCTGTTCGGACTCGGTTTCCCTGCGCCTTCCCTATTCGGTTAAGCTTGCCACTGAATGTAAGTCGCTGACCCATTATACAAAAGGTACGCCGTCACCCTTTCGGGCTCCGACTTTTTGTATGCATGCGGTTTCAGGATCTATTTCACTCCCCTCCCGGGGTTCTTTTCGCCTTTCCCTCACGGTACTTGTTCGCTATCGGTCGATTACGAGTATTTAGCCTTGGAGGATGGTCCCCCCATGTTCAGACAAGGTTTCACGTGCCCCGCCCTACTTGTTCCGCACCTAGTACCACCATCGACTTTTTCCATACGGGACTATCACCCTCTGTGGTCGGCCTTTCCATGCCGTTTTGATGAATCGATGGCTATCTTGCGCAGGCTGTTCCGATTTCGCTCGCCACTACTTTCGGAATCTCGGTTGATGTCTTTTCCTCGAGGTACTGAGATGTTTCAGTTCTCCCGGTTCGCCTCGCATACCTATGTATTCAGTATGCGATACCCTTGCGGGTGGGTTTCCCCATTCGGAAATCTTCGGATCAAAGCTTATTTGCCAGCTCCCCGAAGCTTATCGCAGGCTATCACGTCCTTCATCGCCTGTAATCGCCAAGGCATCCACCACATGCACTTAGTCACTTGACCCTATAACTTTGACGCCTTCTGACTTGAAAGCATCGTCAAGGACTGATTGATCTTTGCGATCAATGAGTATGTACGCGTTATGCCGTTCTTCATTCTTCCCAATCTTTCGATTGCGAGTTTGAAGTCTGGTGACGCAATCAAATGTTGCCGACGGCACGGTGCACGTGCCACCTTTACGAAGCACGTACTTTCCGTCGACAACGCTGATTCGACTCTATGAATTGTTAAAGAACAACAGCCGACTTATCGTCGACTGACGAAAGCGCCATCGATGAGGCGCTTTCGTCAGTCGCGAACAGATCACTTTGGTGGAGGATGACGGGATCGAACCGACGACCCCCTGCTTGCAAAGCAGGTGCTCTCCCAGCTGAGCTAATCCCCCAACGAAACCTTGCTTCGAATGGTTGGTGGGTCTGGTTGGATTCGAACCAACGACCCCCGCCTTATCAAGACGGTGCTCTAACCGACTGAGCTACAGACCCGCGCATTCGCTTGAAGCGCTAGGCCAGCAATGCAGCGTCACTGGCGATGCACATCGCTTGTCGACGCTCACCAGACTCACGCTCCACATGTCACTGTTGCCAAGACACAGCCGATAAGTGTGGGTGCGAGAAATTGAGTGCTATTTCCAGAAAGGAGGTGATCCAGCCGCACCTTCCGATACGGCTACCTTGTTACGACTTCACCCCAGTCACGAACCCTGCCGTGGTAATCGCCCCCCTTGCGGTTAGGCTAACTACTTCTGGCAGAACCCGCTCCCATGGTGTGACGGGCGGTGTGTACAAGACCCGGGAACGTATTCACCGCGACATTCTGATCCGCGATTACTAGCGATTCCGACTTCACGCAGTCGAGTTGCAGACTGCGATCCGGACTACGACCGGTTTTCTGGGATTGGCTCCCCCTCGCGGGTTGGCAGCCCTCTGTACCGGCCATTGTATGACGTGTGTAGCCCTACCCATAAGGGCCATGAGGACCTGACGTCATCCCCACCTTCCTCCGGTTTGTCACCGGCAGTCTCATTAGAGTGCCCTTTCGTAGCAACTAATGACAAGGGTTGCGCTCGTTGCGGGACTTAACCCAACATCTCACGACACGAGCTGACGACGGCCATGCAGCACCTGTGTGCAGGTTCTCTTTCGAGCACTCCCAAATCTCTTCAGGATTCCTGCCATGTCAAGGGTAGGTAAGGTTTTTCGCGTTGCATCGAATTAAACCACATCATCCACCGCTTGTGCGGGTCCCCGTCAATTCCTTTGAGTTTCAACCTTGCGGCCGTACTCCCCAGGCGGTCAACTTCACGCGTTAGCTACGTTACTGAACAGCAAGCCGTCCAACAACCAGTTGACATCGTTTAGGGCGTGGACTACCAGGGTATCTAATCCTGTTTGCTCCCCACGCTTTCGTGCATGAGCGTCAGTGCAGGCCCAGGGGATTGCCTTCGCCATCGGTGTTCCTCCGCATATCTACGCATTTCACTGCTACACGCGGAATTCCATCCCCCTCTGCCGCACTCCAGCTTTGCAGTCACAAAGGCAGTTCCCAGGTTGAGCCCGGGGATTTCACCTCTGTCTTACAAAACCGCCTGCGCACGCTTTACGCCCAGTAATTCCGATTAACGCTTGCACCCTACGTATTACCGCGGCTGCTGGCACGTAGTTAGCCGGTGCTTATTCTTCAGGTACCGTCATCCTCCCGAGGTATTAACCCAGAAGATTTCTTCCCTGACAAAAGCGGTTTACAACCCGAAGGCCTTCTTCCCGCACGCGGCATGGCTGGATCAGGCTTTCGCCCATTGTCCAAAATTCCCCACTGCTGCCTCCCGTAGGAGTCTGGGCCGTGTCTCAGTCCCAGTGTGGCTGGTCGTCCTCTCAGACCAGCTACAGATCGTCGGCTTGGTAGGCCTTTACCCCACCAACTACCTAATCTGACATCGGCCGCTCCAATAGCGAGAGGTCTTGCGATCCCCCCCTTTCACCCGTAGGTCGTATGCGGTATTAATCCGGCTTTCGCCGGGCTATCCCCCACTACTGGGCACGTTCCGATGCATTACTCACCCGTTCGCCACTCGTCGCCAGGTTGCCCCGCGTTACCGTTCGACTTGCATGTGTAAGGCATGCCGCCAGCGTTCAATCTGAGCCAGGATCAAACTCTTCAGTTCGATCTTGAATTCGCTCAAAGAATTGAAGTGAACTTCACTTCCATGAGCATTTAAAGTCTTGCGACCTCGTGTCTTGCGACACTTGGCACTCGCCTTCAAACACCCACGCTTATCGGCTGTGTGTTGTTAAAGAACTCAGAGCTTGCGCTCTTTGCTTAGCTTTCGCTAAAGACTGCAATCCAAAATCAAGGATCACACTCTTTAGAGAAGAAAACGCCCGGCGCTAACCGGGCGTTTCTCACATTGTACTAGCCTGACGATGTCCTACTTTCACACGGGAATCCGCACTATCATCGGCGCTGAGGCGTTTCACGGTCCTGTTCGGGATGGGAAGGAGTGGGACCACCTCGCTA